>NZ_CP012719.1:282500-2001352 GCF_001697145.1 Streptococcus anginosus
ATAGATTTCAGGGTGAGATAGGTGAGATGCCTATGTTTGCTGACGAGTTCACCTATAAATAATGCATTCTGGGGAGATTGCGCGTAGCAATCAATCAAAATTTGAAAATTTTTAGTTCGTATTCCTACCCTTACGCTATTGCCTTCATCATCAGCTACTACATCAAGATTTTGGGGTTAATATAATGCAAGTGGCTGAGCAAAAACTCATTCATGGTCAAAGTGTAATAATCTCCCATAGCAAAAAAGCTTAAAATCAAGTTAATAAAACGTTGCTTTTAAGCTTTTTGACTATTTTATGAATTTTTATCCAGACTCTCAATTTTTATTCAAAAAAAGCTTTGTACAGTGCTTTTATAGCTGCTTTTTCTTGTTCGGAATTGATAACAATCATGATTGAAACTTCACTAGATCCTTGCGAAATCATTTGGATATTAATATGATTATCTGATAATGCTTTTGTTGCAGTAGCGGTCAAACCAATATGACTTTTCATTTTTTCACCGACAATCATAATGATTGAGAGATCATGTTCGATTTCTGCGTGGTCGACTTCTAACTTTTGTCTTAATTGACGAAGGATTTCTTCCTCTTTAATGGGGGTTAATTCACGATCCCGAAGAATAATAGATAAGTCATCGATACCGGTAGGCATGTGCTCCCAGCGGATATTTAGATCTTCCAATATTTGCAGAACTTTTCTACCAAAACCGATTTCACGGTTCATGAGGTATTTAGACATGTTGATACTGGTGAAATGGGCATCTGCAGCAATACCTACTACAGGGAAGTCCCTGTTGCTGTGCTTTAAAACAATTTTTGTACCAGGATGAGTGGGGTTATTTGTATTTTTAATAACGAGTGGAATTTTTCCACGGTAAGCTGGAATGAGTGCTTCGTCATGTAATACAGTAAAACCTGCATAAGCTAATTCGCGCATTTCGCGATAAGTTAATTCTGGAATGGAGTGTGGCATGTGGATAATGCCAGGGTGTGCTGCAAAAATACCGTCAACATCTGTGAAATTTTCGTAAAGATCAGCTTTTACACCTGCCGCAATGATGGATCCAGTAATATCGGATCCACCACGAGAAAAGGTGCAAATTTGATCGTCTTTTGTTACTCCAAAGAATCCTGGGATAATCAATACTTCGTCAGCTTCATTTAGTTCTTCGATTTTATCATAACTGGAAGGGAGAAGTCGAGCATTTCCTGGTTCGCTGGATACAATGAGTCCTGCTTCTCTAGGGTGAACATAACGAGCATCTACGCCATTTTGGGCAAAATAAGCCGCAATGAGTTTCGCATTGTTATTTTCACCTGCAGCAAGAAAAGTATCGTACAAGAACTTATTATTTTCGATAGGAAGGCTTGCGAGCTTTTGGAAACTTTTTGAAATTCTCTCTAGAATATTTGGTTTGAGCTGCAGTTCTAACGCCATATCTCGATAACGCTGAATAATCCATTGTTGGTGTTTTGTTACGTCATTACCAGCAACATAGTCTCTATAGTATTTAATGAGGGCATCTGTTACCTTTGTATCCTGAGTGCTTCGCTTCCCAGGCGCAGAGACAATCACGAAGCGACGTTCAGGATCAGCTTTTATAATCTGTAATACTTTTTCTAATTGACCAGCGGAGGCAAGTGAACTTCCTCCAAATTTAACAACTTTCATAAATTCTCCTATAGGCTGATTGTTTAAATTATAGCAAAATTCTGAAATCTTTTCAAATCTGCTTGTACTTACTTGCTAAAGCAAATATTTTATGTTAGAATGTAACCATATTATTTGATATTCAAATAATTTAATTGGCAAAGAAAAGAATTGTTGGAGGCAATTTAATGCAATTTGAAAATATTTTATATAGTGTCAATGACGGTGTTGCGACTTTAACATTGAATCGCCCGGAGGTTTCCAATGGGTTTAATGTTCCCATGTGTGAGGAAATTTTAAAAGCCATTGAATTGGCTGCTGAGGATAAAGCTGTCCAAATATTGCTCATCAATGCAAATGGAAAAGTATTTTCTGTTGGTGGTGATTTGGCAGAAATGCAACGAGCAGTGGAGGCAGATGATATTCAGTCTTTGGTGAAAATTGCTGAATTAGTCAATGAAATTTCTTACTCAATGAAACAACTATCTAAGCCGATCATTATGAGTGTAGATGGACCAGTTGCTGGTGCGGCAGCTAATATGGTGGTAGCTGCAGATTTCTGTATTGCAACGGAGCGTTCTCGTTTTATTCAAGCTTTTGTGGGGGTAGGTCTTGCTCCTGATGCGGGTGGTCTGTATTTACTTGCTAGAGCGATTGGTGTGACGAGAGCAACTCAATTAGCAATGACAGGTGAACCGTTAAACGCAGAAAAAGCTTTAAATTACGGTCTTTTGTATAAAGTTTGTGAAGTTGAAAAGTTAGAAACTACAACGAATCAAGTGATTAAGAAGTTGAAACGTCATTCACTTAATTCTTATCGTGCTATTAAAGAATTGGTATGGAAGAGTTTGTTTACTGGTTGGGATGAGTATGCAAAACTCGAACTACAGTTGCAGAAGACATTGGCTTTCACAGAAGATTTCAAAGAAGGGGTGCGAGCTTATGCTGAGAAGCGTCGACCAAAATTTTCTGGGAAGTAAAAAAGTAGTTGCAATTTAATTTGATATTTGATATACTTTTCTAGTCAAATGTTTTGATGTTGAAAGTTTTTTTGTTAGAGGAGGATAGATTTTTGGATTACCAATTGGTCAATGATTATTTAACATCTATTTTCAATAATGTATTGGTTATTGAAGAATCTAGTTTGAGAGGCAGTCGCTTCAAAGATATCTCTATCAAAGAAATGCACACGATTGATGTTGTTGGAAAAAATCCCAATGCGACTCCTAGTAGCGTAGCAAAGGAATTGATGGTGACATTAGGAACCGTAACAACTAGTTTAAATAACCTTGAAAGAAAAGGCTATATTGAACGGACACGTTCAGAAGTTGATCGTCGTGTTGTTCATCTGAATTTGACAAAAAATGGTCGCCTAATTTATCGCTTGCATAGAAGATTTCACAAGAGAATGGTTGAAAGAATCATTGAAGGAATGGATGCTGAAGAGATGAAGGTCATGGGAAAAGGTCTGACTAATCTGTATCGTTTTCTAGAGGATTTGAAATAATGAACTATGCGAAAATTAGTCAAGTCGCTCATTATGCTCCAAGTCAGGTGGTTACAAATGATGATTTGGCAAAAATAATGAATACGAGCGATGAATGGATTTCAAGTCGGACAGGAATAGAACGCCGTCATCTGTCACAAACAGAATCAACGAGTGATTTGGCTACAAAGGTGGCAAGTCAATTGTTGAAAAAGGCGAATATCCATGCAGATGAGCTAGACTTTATCATTGTGGCAACTATCACCCCAGACTCTATGATGCCTTCAACGGCTGCACGAGTTCAAGCAAATATTGGTGCAAATCATGCTTTTGCCTTTGATTTGACAGCGGCTTGCAGTGGCTTTATCTTCGCTCTGTCGACAGCTGAAAAGTTAATTTCTTCAGGTCATTACCAGAAGGGCTTTGTTATAGGAAGTGAAACCTTATCAAAAGTTCTTGACTGGTCTGATCGTTCAACTGCGGTTCTTTTCGGTGATGGTGCTGGTGGTGTTTTGCTAGAGAGCTCAGAGCAGCAGCATTTTTTAGCTGAAAGTCAATATACAGACGGTTCGCGTGGGGAAAGCTTGACTTGTGGTAAAGTTGGTTTATCTTCACCTTATTCTGAAAAGGGAGAAGTAGCGCCTTACTTGACAATGGATGGTCGAAAAATTTTTGATTTTGCTATTCGAGATGTGGCAAAATCTATAAAAAATACGATTGAATCCAGTGATATTCAAGTAGAGGATATTGACTATTTATTATTACATCAGGCCAATATTCGTATTTTAGATAAAATGGCGAAAAAGATTGGTGCAGCGAGGGAAAAACTTCCTGCAAATATGATGGAATATGGGAATACGAGTGCAGCGAGCATTCCAATTCTTTTATCTGAGTGTGTTGAAAAAGGACTCATTCACCTTGATGGCAGTCAAACAGTTTTGCTGTCAGGATTTGGTGGAGGTTTGACATGGGGCACACTTATTGTTACAATTTAGTTATTATGTGGTAAACACATGAATATAAATATTTATTTTTAAAGGAGTCTATCATGGCAGTATTTGAAAAAGTACAAGAAATTATTGTGGAAGAACTTGGTAAGGAACCTTCAGAAGTTACTCTTGAGTCAACTTTTGATGATCTTGATGCAGATTCATTGGATTTGTTCCAAGTTATTTCAGAAATCGAAGATGCATTCGATATTCAAATTGAAACTGAAGAAGGATTGAACACAGTTGGTGACTTGGTCGCTTATGTGGAAGAAAAAACAAAATAAAAAATGAAACGGGGCTGAGAGAGGATTCTCGCCCTCTTTTAAAAAAGGTATTGAGGTAGACAGTCAATTTTGCTGGGGTGGAACGATAAAATCAATTTAAAGATGATAGGTTCCACTCCCTCTTGTTTAGGTAATAGTTTGATTTTCAAATTATACAAAGGGTATAATTGAAATGATTGAGCTATTACTTAAGCAATATAAAGGAAGGTATTATGCAAACACGTGTTACAGAATTGTTAAATATTAAATATCCTATTTTCCAGGGAGGAATGGCCTGGGTTGCTGATGGTGACTTGGCTGGTGCAGTTTCTAAAGCGGGAGGTCTTGGCATTATCGGTGGTGGTAATGCACCGAAAGAAGTTGTCAAAGCTAATATTGATAAAATTAAGTCATTGACAGACAAACCTTTTGGCGTGAATATCATGCTGTTGTCACCGTTTGTGGAAGATATTGTTGACTTAGTGATTGAAGAAGGTGTCAAGGTTGTGACAACTGGTGCAGGAAATCCAAGTAAATATATGCAACGATTTCATGACGCTGGGATTACAGTCATTCCAGTGGTACCAAGTGTAGCATTGGCTAAGCGAATGAAAAAAATTGGTGCAGATGCAGTCATTGCTGAAGGAATGGAAGCAGGTGGGCATATTGGAAAATTAACCACCATGACTTTGGTTCGTCAGGTAGTTGAAGCAGTTGATATTCCTGTGATTGCAGCGGGTGGAATAGCAGATGGTCGCGGTGCAGCTGCAGGCTTTATGCTTGGTGCAGAGGCTGTTCAAGTGGGAACACGTTTCGTCGTTGCAAAAGAGTCAAATGCGCACCAAAATTATAAAAATATGATTTTAAAGGCTCGGGATATTGATACCACTATTTCTGCTCAACATTTTGGTCATGCGGTACGAGCTTTGAAAAATAAACTAACTAGAGAATTTGACCAAGCAGAAAAGGATGCTTTTAAGCAAGAAAATCCTGATTTAACTGTTTTTGAGAATTTAGGAGCTGGCGCTCTTGCAAATGCAGTTGTTCGCGGTGATGTTGAACATGGTTCTGTCATGTCAGGACAAATTGCGGGGCTTGTCAGCAAAGAAGAAACAGTTGAAGAAATTTTAAAAGATATTTACTACGGTGCAGCAGAGGTAATCCAAAAAGAAGCTAGCCGTTGGGCAGGAGTAACTAGAAATGACTAAAACAGCCTTTCTATTTGCAGGTCAGGGTGCTCAGTATCTGGGAATGGCTCGTGACCTTTACGATCAGTTTGATGTAGTGAGGGCAACCTATGATGAAGCAAGTCAAGTATTGGGCTATGATCTACGATATCTGATAGATAATGAGGAAGAAAAGCTCAATCAGACACGCTATACTCAGCCAGTAATTTTAACCACTTCGGTTGCTATTTACCGATTATTGCAAGAAAAAGGAATGCAAGCTGATATGGTAGCAGGCCTTTCTCTTGGGGAATACTCTGCCATGGTAGCAGCAGGTGCTTTGAAGTTTACAACGGCGGTTGATTTGGTGGCAAAGCGTGGTGCTTTTATGGAAGAAGCAGCTCCTGCTGGCTCTGGTAAAATGGTTGCGGTTTTAAATGCCGATTTAGCTACAATTGAAGTAGCTTGTCAAAAGGCAAGCCAGCTGGGAATTGTATCACCAGCAAACTACAATACACCTAGCCAGATTGTTATTGGCGGTGAAGTTGAAGCGGTTGACAAAGCAGTGGAATTGTTAAAAGAAGCTGGCGTTAAGCGTCTCATCCCTTTGAATGTTTCCGGTCCATTTCATACAGCTTTGCTAAAACCTGCAAGTGATAAATTGGCAAAAGTTTTGGAAACAGTTGAATTTGCTGATTTCAAACTTCCTTTGGTAGGAAATACAGAAGCAACTGTCATGGAACAAGGACGAATTAAGGAACTCTTGACTCGTCAAGTTATGGAACCAGTTCGTTTTTATGATAGTATTGCAACGATGCAAAAAGTTGGTGTAACTAATTTTATTGAAATTGGTCCAGGTAAGGTTCTTTCTGGTTTTGTTAAAAAAATTGATAAATCAGCAAAGGTTGCTCACGTTGAAGATGTTAGAAGTTTATCTACTCTTCTAGAAAATAAGGAATAGGTATGGAACTTAAAGGTAAAAATGTTTTTATAACTGGTTCAACACGTGGAATTGGTCTTGCAATGGCACATAAGTTTGCGAGTCTAGGTGCCAACATTGTTTTAAACGGTCGCCGTGAGATTGATGAGGAGCTCGTTTCTGAATTTTCAGATTATGGTGTACAAGTGGTTTCTATCTCTGGTGATGTGTCAGACAGCACGGATGCCAAGCGGATGGTAGAAGAAACTATCGAAAAACTTGGAAGCGTGGATATTCTGGTTAATAATGCAGGAATTACAAAAGATAAACTCATGCTAAAATTGACAGAGGAAGATTTTGAGCAGGTCTTGAAAGTAAATCTTGTTGGTGCTTTTAATATGACTCAAGCGGTTTTGAAGCCAATGTCGAAAGCTCGTCAAGGTGCTGTTATCAATGTATCAAGTGTGGTTGGTTTGATTGGCAATGTCGGTCAAGCAAACTATGCGGCTTCTAAGGCTGGACTGATCGGATTTACTAAGTCTGTAGCGCGTGAAGTAGCAGCCCGCAATGTACGAGTGAATGCTATTGCACCAGGTATGATTGAGTCAGATATGACCGATATTTTGTCTGATAAAGTGAAAGAAGCTACGTTAGCACAAATTCCGATGAAACGTTTTGGAAATACCAGCGAAGTAGCAGAAGTGGCAGTCTTTCTAGCTCGTCAAGAGTATTTAACTGGGCAAGTCATTGCTATTGATGGCGGGTTAACCATGAGGTAGAAGATGACTAAAACTTATGAGTTTTAAGCATGTGATATATTTTCTTAATAAAGGAGTTCGAAATGAAACTAAATCGAGTTGTTGTAACAGGATATGGAGTAACTTCACCTATTGGAAACACACCCGAAGAGTTTTGGGATAGTCTAAAAGAAGGGAAGATTGGTATTGGTCCAATTACGAATTTTGATCCTAGTGTGATTGGTGTACATAATGCAGCAGAAATTAAAGATTTCCCGCTAGAAAAACATTTTGTTAAAAAAGACAAAAATCGTATGGATATGTATTCCATTTATGCCATTCATGCAGCTTTAGAAGCGTTAGAAAATGCTCATCTAGATACCGAGACAGTTGACCATGATCGATTTGGTGTCATTGTATCTAGTGGGATTGGTGGCTTAAAAGAATTGCAAGATCAAATTATCCGAATGCATGAAAGAGGAGCCAATCGTATCCAACCGCTCTTCATTCCTAAAGCACTTTCAAATATGGGAGCCGGAAATATCGCTATTCGTGTGGGAGCTCATGGGGTGTGTAAATCTATTACAACTGCTTGTGCGTCTTCTAATGATGCTATTGGAGAGGCATTCCGTGAAATTAAATTTGGTTTTCAAGATGTTATTTTAGCAGGTGGTTCTGAATGCTCTATCAACGAAATTGGCATCGGCGGTTTTGCAGCTCTTACAGCTCTTTCCACAAATGAAGATCCAAAACGTTCGTCTATTCCATTTGATAAAGATCGAAATGGATTTGTAATGGGAGAAGGGGCAGGTGTTTTAGTAATTGAAAGTCTAGAACATGCTGAAAAACGTGGGGCAACGATTTTAGCAGAAATTGTGGGGTATGGAAATACTTGTGACGCATATCACATGACAACACCATCACCAGCTGGTACAGGGGCTGCTAAAGCTATGAAACTAGCCATTGAAGAAGCAGGGTTACAACCTTCAGACATTGCCTATGTGAATGCTCATGGAACTTCTACACAAGCCAATGAAAAAGGTGAAAGTCAAGCGATTGTTAGTGTTCTTGGAAAAGAAGTACCAGTTTCTTCTACGAAATCTTTCACAGGTCACCTTCTTGGTGCAGCTGGTGCAGTAGAAGCTATTGCAACGATTGAGGCAATGCGTCATAACTTTGTACCGATGACTGCAGGAACGCAAGAACTTTCAGATGATATCGAGGCGAATGTCATCTATGGTCAAGGGCAAGAACATGATATTCCGTATGCGATTTCAAATACCTTTGGCTTTGGTGGGCACAATGCTGTACTTGCATTCAAGCGCTGGGAGGCTTAAATGAATATCAATGAAATCAAAGATTTGATGGCTCAATTTGACCAATCAAGTCTGCGTGAATTTTCTTATAAAAATCAAAGTGATGAATTAACGTTCAGTAAAAATGAAAGAACAGTTGAATCAATTGCTCCTTCTGCAGAGGATTCAACAGTGAACACCAATCTTGTTTCACAAGTAGAAGTTCCCCAGCCAACTGTTCCTCCAATTGTGGAGGAAACGATGAGTCCAGAAACACCTACAGCTGAAGGCGATGTAGTAGAAAGTCCCTTGGTTGGAGTTGCTTATCTTGCTTCTGGGCCTGATAAACCTTCTTTTGTTTCCGTTGGCGACCAAGTAAAGAAAGGGCAAACCTTGATGATTATTGAGGCCATGAAAGTGATGAATGAAGTTCCGTCACCTAAGGACGGTATTGTGACGGAAATCCTTGTCCAAAATGAAGAAATGGTCGAATTTGGGAAAGGTTTGGTGCGGATTAAATGATTGATATCAATGCGATAAAAGAAGCTCTTCCACATCGTTACCCTATGCTGTTGGTTGATCGTGTGTTGGAAGTGAAAGAAGATGAGATTGTAGCGCTTAAAAATGTTACAATCAATGAGCCTTTTTTCAACGGACATTTCCCTGAATATCCTGTTATGCCGGGAGTTCTCATTATGGAGGCTTTGGCTCAAACAGCCGGTGTTTTGGAATTATCCAAAGAAGAAAATAAAGGGAAATTGGTCTTTTATGCCGGAATGGACAAGGTGAAATTTAAAAAACAAGTTGTTCCTGGTGATCAGCTCATCATGACAGCGAAGTTTGTGAAGCGTCGTAGCACCATTGCGGTTGTGGAAGCGAAAGCAGAAGTTGACGGGAAGTTGGCAGCGAGTGGTACTTTAACTTTTGCCCTCGGACAATAAAAAAGGAGATTTCACCATGTTTCGTAAGATTTTAATTGCCAACCGTGGGGAAATTGCGGTCAGAATTATTCGTGCAGCTAGAGAATTAGGGATTGCGACAGTCGCAGTCTATTCTACTGCTGACAAAGAAGCTCTCCATACTTTACTGGCAGATGAAGCGGTTTGTATAGGTCCGGCAAAGTCGACAGAATCCTACCTCAATATGAATGCGGTTCTTTCTACCGCAGTTTTGACTGGAGCAGAGGCGATTCATCCAGGCTTTGGTTTTTTGAGTGAGAATTCTAAGTTTGCGACGATGTGCGAGGAAGTTGGTATTAAATTTATCGGTCCTTCGGGAGCGGTAATGGATTTAATGGGTGATAAAATCAATGCGCGTGCTCAGATGATTAAGGCTAATGTGCCTGTAATCCCAGGTTCTGATGGCGAAGTTCATACTTCAGACGAAGCACTTGCGATTGCAGAAAAAATTGGTTATCCAGTCATGCTGAAAGCTTCTGCTGGCGGTGGTGGCAAAGGTATTCGGAAGGTTGAAAAAGCAGAGGATTTAGTAGCTGCTTTTGAGTCAGCTTCTAGTGAAGCCAAGGCGGCTTTCGGAAATGGTGCCATGTATATGGAGCGGGTCATTTATCCAGCCCGGCATATTGAAGTCCAAATTTTGGCTGACCAACACGGGCATGTCGTCCACTTAGGCGAGCGCGATTGTTCACTTCAAAGAAATAATCAAAAAGTGCTGGAAGAAAGTCCGTCGGTTGCGATTGGCAAGACCCTTCGTCGTAAAATTGGGGAAGCTGCTGTACGAGCTGCCCAATCTGTCGGATATGAAAACGCTGGAACGATTGAATTCTTATTTAATGAAGGCAAAAGAGAATTTTATTTCATGGAAATGAATACTCGTGTACAAGTGGAGCATCCGATAACGGAATTTGTAACGGGGGTGGACATTGTTAAGGAGCAAATCAAAATTGCTGCGGGGCAAGAGCTGCCTTTTAACCAAGAAGATATTCATATAACAGGTCACGCGATTGAGTGTCGAATCAATGCGGAAAATCCTGCATTTAACTTTGCACCAAGTCCGGGAAAGATTTCCAATCTCTATCTACCGAGTGGTGGGGTGGGGTTGCGTGTGGATTCTGCAGTTTATCCTGGCTACACGATTCCGCCGTATTATGACAGCATGATTGCCAAGATTATTGTTCATGGTGAAAATCGCTTTGATGCATTAATGAAAATGCAGCGTGCGCTCTATGAGTTAGAAATCGACGGCGTTGTGACAAATAGCGGTTTTCAGTTAGATTTGATTTCAGACCCACATGTCATTGCTGGCGATTATGATACAGCTTTTCTTATGGAGAAATTTTTACCAGCTTATCAAAAGAAAAAGTAGAGGAGTAAAGGATATAAGTCATGGCTTTGTTTTCCAAAAAGGATAAGTATATTCGGATCAATCCAAACCGTTCCAGTCGTGAGAAACCTCAAGTGAAACCAGAGTTTCCGGATGAATTGTTTTCAAAATGTCCAGGATGTAAGCATATCATTTACCAAAAAGATTTGGGAAGTGAACGGATTTGCCCGCAATGTGGCTATACGTTTCGTATTTCAGCTTTTGAACGCCTCAATTTAACGGTAGATGCCAATAGTTTTGAGGAATTATTTACAGGAATTGAAACATCAGACCCCTTGAAGTTTCCTAAATATCGTGAAAAATTAAGGACTGTCCGTGAAAAAACAGGTTTGGATGAAGCGGTATTGACAGGAATTGCGACAATCGGTGGTCAAAAAACTGCACTGGGGATCATGGATTCCAACTTTATCATGGCTTCTATGGGAACGGTCGTTGGAGAAAAAATTACTCGTCTTTTTGAATATGCTACAGAACATCAGTTGCCAATCACTTTGTTTACAGCTTCTGGTGGCGCTCGCATGCAAGAAGGAATTATGAGTTTGATGCAAATGGCTAAAGTATCCGCAGCGGTGAAACGTCATTCTAATGCTGGCTTGTTTTATTTGACGATCTTAACAGACCCGACCACGGGTGGGGTGACGGCTTCATTTGCCATGGAAGGAGACATCATTTTGGCTGAAACGCAAGCGCTTGTTGGCTTTGCAGGTCGCCGAGTAATTGAAACAACCGTTCGTGAAAAATTGCCAGATGACTTCCAAAAGGCAGAATTTTTGCTTGAACATGGTTTTGTTGATGCCATTATCAAACGCTTGGAATTGCGCTCTACCATTGCAATGTTATTGGCTTTCCATGGAGGTGAACAATGACAAAGATTACCCGAATTATTAAAGAAGCACGAGATCAGGCACGATTGACAGCTTTGGATTTTGCGCAAGGAATTTGCGAGAATTTTATTGAATTACATGGCGATCGTTCTTTTCGAGATGACGGAGCGGTTATCGGTGGAATCGGAACTTTAGATGGTCAGCCCATCACCGTTGTTGGGATTCAAAAAGGACGCAATCTACAGGATAATTTGCAACGGAATTTTGGACAACCTCATCCAGAAGGTTATCGAAAAGCACTTCGCTTGATGAAGCAGGCAGAGAAATTTGGTCGTCCTATCGTTACGTTTATCAATACAGCCGGTGCTTATCCGGGAGTTGGGGCTGAAGAGCGCGGTCAAGGAGAAGCTATTGCGCGTAATTTGCTCGAGATGAGCGATTTAAAGGTGCCGATTATCGCTATTATTATCGGTGAAGGCGGATCTGGAGGAGCGCTAGCTTTAGCTGTTGCAGACAAGGTCTGGATGCTAGAAAATTCAATTTACGCGGTGCTTAGTCCCGAAGGTTTTGCTTCTATCTTGTGGAAAGACGGCAGTCGTGCTATGGAAGCTGCAGAACTCATGAAAATCACTTCTCATGAGCTTCTTGATATGGGAGTAGTGGACAAGGTGATTCCAGAAGCAAGGCTTAGCAATCAGGATTTATTGTATGCTGTGAAGCAAGAAATAGTTGCTGAATTAGCAAATTTGTCTCAGCTACCACTTGAACAACTTTTAGAAGCACGTTACCAACGATTTCGAAAATACTAATAAAAATCAGAAGTGGATTGGCTTGTACCGTTCACTTCTGTTTTTTTATTTTTAAAATACGCTTTTCTGTAATATTTTCTGCTATAATAGAGAATGGACAAAAGGAGAAGAGATGTTTATTATTGATTTTATCTTGCATATTGATGCACACATTTATAATATTGCTCATGCTGTAGGTGGCTGGACATATTTGATTTTGTTTTTGGTAATTTTTATTGAGACAGCTGCGGTAGTATTTCCATTCCTGCCGGGAGACAGCTTACTTTTTGCTGCAGGCGCTCTATCAGCTAATCCAGCAATGCATTTTAATGTTCTACTTTTTATGCTTCTATTTTTTGTGGGAGCTTTTGTTGGCGATACCTGTAATTTCTTCATTGGCAGAACCTTGGGTTATCGTTTTGTACATTATAAATTTTTCAGTAAATTGATAAAAGAAGAAAATATCAAAGAAGCAGAAGTGTATTTTGAAAAACATGGCTCTACTTCTATTATTTTAGGACGCTATATTCCCATTATTCGTACCTTTGTACCATTTGTAGCAGGCATTAGCCAATTCCCAGTTCAGTCTTTTCTGAAACGAGCTTTTATCGCAGCTTTGTCTTGGTCTTTGATTGCGACAGGGGCAGGCTATCTTTTTGGGAATATCCCCTTTGTGAAAACTCATTTTTCAGCGATTATTTTGGGAATTGTCATTGTCACCTTACTCCCAACTGTGATAAGTGTGGTTCGAAGTGCAATGATTAAAAAGCGAAACAATCAAATGAAGAGATAAGAAAACTCTGAGATGATTTGAAAATCTCAGAGTTTTTATGTTATTTTGGAGCAATCATTTTCACACCGCCCATGTATGGACGAAGTACTTCTGGAATAGTGACGGAGCCGTCTTCATTTTGATAATTTTCAAGAATAGCTGCAACGGTACGACCAACTGCAAGACCGGATCCATTCAAAGTGTGTAGGAGTTTGACCTTGCCATCTGCTTCGTCACGGTAACGGATTTGGGCACGACGAGCTTGGAAATCTTCGGTATTGGAACAGCTAGAAATTTCACGGTAGGTATTCTGTGCTGGAATCCAGACTTCCAAGTCGTAGGTCTTCGCTGCAGAGAAGCCCATATCCCCTGTAGAAAGTGCAACAACGCGGTAAGGAAGATTTAATTTCTGAAGGATATTTTCGGCGTTAGCGGTCATTTTTTCTAATTCTTCATAAGAATGCTCTGGTTTGGCAAATTTGACCATTTCCACTTTGTGGAATTGATGCAAACGAATCAAACCACGGGTGTCACGACCGGCAGAACCAGCTTCAGAACGGAAAGACGGACTCATGGCTGTGAAGTAGATTGGCAAGTCTTTTCCGTCTAAAATTTCCCCACGGTAGTAGTTTGTCAAAGGAACTTCAGCAGTTGGAATGAGAACGTAATTTGTATCGCTCAATTCAAACGTATCTTCTTTGAATTTTGGATATTGACCAGTCCCAAACATAGAATCGTGATTAACCATGTAAGGAGGAATGACTTCTGTGTAGCCCTCTTTTTGATGCTCGTCTAACATGAAATTATAAATAGCGCGTTCTAGACGAGCTCCTAATCCTTTGTAAAAGAGGAAGCGAGCGCCAGTTACTTTTGCCCCGCGTTCCCAGTCGAGAATATCAAGATTTTCCCCAAGATCCCAGTGAGCTTTTACATCAAAGTCAAACACACGTGGCGTCCCCCAACGGCGAACTTCTACATTATCGTCTTCGTCAGCACCTACCGGCACACTATCGTGAGGAATATTTGGCAAAGTCGTTGTAAACTCGGTTAATGTAGCGTCAATTTCTGCTAACTCTGCGTCTAATGCTTTAACTTCAGCAGATAATGTTTGCATGGCAGCAATTTTATCATCAGCATTTTCTTTATTACGTTTTGCTTGGGCAATTTCTGCTGACACCGTATTTCGTTCTGCTTTTAAATTTTCGACTTTAACCAAGAGTTCACGGCGTTTGCTATCAAACTCTTTCATTTTATCAAGTGTTACAGCATCAACGCCACGAGTTGCTAGTTTTTGTGCAATAGTATCAAAATCTGTGCGAATGCGTTTAATATCTAACATAAGACCTCCTAGAGAATAAAAGTGCACCTGTGAAACTGTTGGAGTGGCAGGGCCACGGTTCCATCCAACTTCACATAAGTGCACTTGATTATTTATGAAATTAGTATTACGGTAGAATTTCAAGCTAGCTCTCTATCTGCTCACAGCTGCCGCAGACTTTCTGAAAGAGATACTAGATTTACTTATCCGTTTCTTACGATTATACAAAAATTCTTATTTTTTTGCAAATAGATTTTTAAAAAATTGACCAATTGTTTGAATCAGTGTCGGTAATTTAATAACCTTTTCATTGCCGATATGATTTCGAGCATGTTTCAAAATAGTTCCAGCATCTTTTGAAGCGAAAAGGAATTTTCCTTTATTGGTAAAGACTTCAAAATGACGACTAATTCGTTTGCCAGACACATTGGCACCGATTTGATGGATAGTATCCCAAGGGATTTGAATATAGTCTTCGACATTGGCATCTGCATAAAATTCGAGCGCTTTATCTCCAACTAAGAATTTTCCAACTTTCCCTCCAATTCCCAGATAAGAAGTTCCTGTTGTTTGAAAATCAATTTTTGTATTTTGTGACTGTGCCATGTTCAATCCTCGTTTATCTATTATCCTCCCTATTATAGCACATTTATTGTCAATAAAAAAGAAGGCCGAAACCTTCTTTTTGTTATTTACATGATTCCGAAGAAGCGTGCCACAATACCAACGATGAAGAGACCGATGATAATTGTGATTGGAGAAACTTTCTTCTTAAGCAACCACATACATAGGAATGTAAGAAGAAGCCCCATCAAGCCAGGAATTAAAGCATCTAACTGTCCTTGAAGTGTTTGAGCTTGTATTTTATCAAGTCCAAGACCACTATTTACTTGACCAAGGATATCATGTAATTGTTGACCAGTAACATTTCCTTTAGGGAATTCAATGTAAGCACCTTTAGACAAAGTCTTAGAAGGAAGTCCTACCGTAAAGGCAATATTTACCCAACGTTCAACAAGAACGGCGATGATGAACATACCAAGGATTGAAGCTCCTTTGGTGATGTCTTGAAGGATACCACCTGACATGTCTTTTGTAATTTCAGAACCAGCTTTGTAGCCAAGTTCTTGAGTGTACCATAAGAAGGCCATACGGATAAGATTCCAAAGTACGAAGAAGAGGATTGGCCCCATCACGTTACCTGCCATAGCAAGTGAGGCACCAAGAGCACCGAGGATAGGACGAACGGTAAACCAGAAGACTGGGTCACCGATACCAGCAAGAGGTCCCATCATACCGATTTTAACCCCTTGGATAGCAGTGTTGTCAATTTCAGCCCCGTTAGCCTTTTCTTCTTCAAGGGCGAGTGTCACACCAATGATAGGAGCAGCTACGTATGGGTGAGTATTAAAGAATTCCAAGTGACGTTCAAGAGCCGCAGCACGGTCTTCTTTAGAAGTGTAAAGTTTTTTGATAGCTGGGATAAGTGCGTACGCCCAACCTAAGTTTTGCATCCGTTCATAGTTCCAAGAACCTTGCAAGAAAGTTGAACGCCACCAAACTTTTTGACGATCTGATTTTGATAATTGAATTTTTTCTGTCATGGTATTAGTAGCTCCTTTCTTAGTAGTCTTCTAAAATATCACCAATTGGGTCATTTGATGTAGCAGAACCGCCGCCACCATTTCCGCCTTTTTTAGAAAGGTTGATGTAAATCAAGGCAATTGCGACACCAATAGTACCCATAGCAATAAGAGTAAGGTTTGATAAAGCTGCAAGTGCAAAACCGATAGCAAAGAATGGCCATACTTCGCGAGTTGCCATCATGTTGATAACCATCGCGTAACCAACGGCAACGACCATACCACCACCGACAGCCATACCACCTGACAACCAAGCAGGCATAGCATTCAAGACACCTTGAACGACTGATGTTGGAACTGCAAGAAGAAGAGCAGCAGGAATAGCAATACGAAGACCTTGAAGAAGAAGTGCAACTAAGTGAGTACGTTCTACAGCACCGATGTTACCTTCTTTAGCAGCAGCATCAGCACCGTGAACAAGACCTACTGAAATTGTACGAACAATCATTGTAAGGAAGAGACCTGCAACTGCAAGAGGGATAGCAGTTGTATAAGCGAAACTGATACCTTTATCAGTGAAGTCGCCACCTTGTACCATGATGATTGCAGATGCTACAGAAGCAAGTGCAGCATCAGGAGCAACGGCAGCACCAATGTTTGCCCAACCAAGAGCAATCATTTGAAGTGTACCACCAAGGATGACACCTGCTTCCAAGTGTCCTGTTACTAGACCGATAAGGGTACAAGCAACAAGTGGTTGGTGGAATTGAAATTGGTCCAAGATTCCTTCGAGTCCAGCAAGAAAGGCAACGAAGACCACTAAAATCATAGAAATAATTGACATATTCTAAATCCTTTCCATTATTGAACGTTGGCTTTTTTAATTAAGTCAAACAAATCTTTTTTGGAGTCATTTGGCACTTTACGTACGTCAAATTCCACTCCGAGGTCACGCAATTTTTCAAAGGTTGCAACATCATCTTTGTCCATTGACAAAACGTTATTGACCATTGTTTTACCAGTTGAGTGAGCCATTGAGCCAACATTAAGTGTTTTGATTTCAACACCGCCTTCAACAGCACGGAGTGCATCTTGAGGAGTTTCAAAAAGAATCAGTGCATGTGTGTTACCAAAACGAGGGTCTTTTGCTACCGCAATCAATTTGTCAATTGGGACAACATTTGCTTTGACATTACCAGGAGCAGCTTGTTTGATCAACTCTTTACGAAGTTTATCAGCTGATACGGAGTCAGAAGCAACGATGATACGGTCTGCTTTAGAATCTGGTGTCCAAGCAGTTGCAACTTGACCGTGGAGAAGACGTGTATCAATACGAGCAAGATTGATTTTCAACTTGCCATCGCCGATAACGGTTCCTTCTGGAATAGCAGCTTGAGCAGTTGGTGCAGCTGGTGCACTTGTTACCTCAGCTACAGGATTTAGTTCTTCAGGAAGAGCTTTCACTCCATCCTTTGCTTCTTTGATGATGTTTGCGACAACAGCGTCAACGCCAGCATTGGCATCCATCATTCGTTCAGTATAAGCTTGAATCAACATTGGCAGATTCAAACCTGTAATGATCGCGAACTTACGGTCAGGATTTTCACCCATTACGCGGCTAGCTTGGTTAAATGGAGAACCACTCCACAGGTCAGCCAAAACTAGAACTTCATCGTTCGCGTCAAAAGCAGCCACAGCATCATTGAACTTAGCATACAAATCATCAGGACCTTCGTTTGGCATAAAAGTTACAACTTGAACTTTTTCTTGCTCACCAAAAATCATAGAACCTGATTGATGAATACCAGCAGCAAATTCACCATGGCTTGCAATAATGATTCCGATACTCATTATTGTCTTTCCTCCTTATAAAATGTTTGACTTAAGTTTAAGAAAAATTTAAGACTACTTAAGTATAAAACGTTTTCATGAAAAATGCAATAGTTTGAGCTAAAAAAATCAAAATCTTTCATATTTTTGACAGATTGTAAACGGACAAAACTAGCCATTTAAACAATATATTAACCTTGAAAAGCACTTGGAAAAATAATGAAAATTTTGAAAAAATAATTCTATCTACACGAATTATTAAATAAGAAAGAGGAAAATCAATAAAAAATCTAGGAACATTTTAAATTTAAAAAAACAAAATTTATAATATTCAATTTATAGCATAAATAAACTGATAGAAAATAATTGAAAATCAATAGCTGATGAGACTGCCCCCATGATTGCTAGTGCACAATCAGTTGCAGAAAAATGAAATCTGGGAAGATGACGTGTAAATATTAAAAAGTCGGACAGAAAACCTATCCAACTCTAAGTCTTATTATAAAAATAGTTTCAATAATTGATGAGCGACTCCGTCTTGATCATTGGTCAGTGGCAGTTGTTCATCTGCGTAAGGAAGAAGTGTTGGGCTAGCGTTTTTCATGGCATAGCCAGTACCGGCAAAAGCTAACATCTCTGTATCATTGTGCTCGTCACCAAAAGCAATCAAATCTTTCCGATCCACGTTCAGAACCTCTAATAAATATTTCAAAGCAAAAGCTTTATTGACGCCTTTTGGAGTGCATTCGAGGATATTGAGCGGGCCGCCCCAAGTATTGATAGATAATTGTTGTTGATAAAATTGATTCAATTCATCTGCCAAAGCATATTTATCATTGGCATGCGTTTGCAAAAGGATACAGTTGGGATTTTTGGTAACTAATTCTGGATTAAATTGATTTTCAGGTTGAAAAGATTCTACACCAAATAATTTCGGGTCGGCAATCGTTTCATTGGGGGCTGTGATATAAAATTTCTTCCGATATTCTCCAGCAATGAAGTCTGCTTCAATCTCTTCCTTCCTTTTGACAATGTCTAATAGATATTCTTTATCTAAGGTGATACATCTTTCCTGTTGCCACTTTTTCTCCGGGATATGGGTCAAAGAGCCATTAAAGTTGATCATTGGAGTGTGCAGTTCCAATTCTTTATAAAATTCCCGAGCCATTCGATAAGGGCGTCCGGTTGTGATGACAACATGATGTCCTTTTTTAGAAATTTTTTTAATGGTTTCTTTTGTAAATTCAGATAGTTTGCTGTCAGAATTGAGCAAGGTTCCGTCTAAATCTACTGCAATTACTTTTTTTGTCATAGTCTACTCTTTCATTTGTGCTGTTTTCTATTATAGCAGATTTTAAGATGAAAGTGCAGAATTTGTGATATAATGTTTTCTTATATAACGAAGGAGGAAATCGAGTATGCGTAAAACAATTATCATTCATATTTTCTTTGCGATTATTTCTGCAATCGTTTATGCTGAAGGAATTTTGACAAAAGGTCCAGATTTGATTTGGAATATGTTTCTAGCTTTGGTTGCCTATGATGTAGCTTTTATAGCCATTCAATTTAAGAAAAAATGGTTTTTCTTACCTGTAGCAATTCTTTGGCTAGTGTTTTATCCCAATACGTTCTATATGATTACGGACTTGGTACACATGCACTGGGTGAGTGACACCTTGTGGAACCGAGAAAGTCTGCATCTTTTTATGGCCTTTGTTCCAAGTATTTTCTTTGGGGTTCTATGCGGAATAGAGAGCTGGAATTTGATTTCGGGCTATTTGAAGCTCAAATGGTGGCTGGAATATTTGGCTATTGGAACCGTCTCATTTTTATCGAGTCTCGCAATTTACATTGGTCGCTATGATCGGCTCAATTCTTGGGATCTAGTCAGCCATCCTACGTTAGTCTTTGAGCGGTTGGCAGCTGCTTTGCAGAGGGAGCGCCTGTTATTCATTTTAGGGTTTACCTTTATTCAAATCATGTCCTTGGTCTTTTTGAGTAAAAGTCAGTCTAAATAAAGATTTTATGTATAAAACATTGAATTAATTTGTTTGTTTTTAAAACTTCTGTTGAAATCATGAATATTTTGTGGTATTATATCTATTATCGTTCGTAAATTTTAAGGAGATTTTAAAAATGGACAAGTTTTTTAAACTAAAAGAAAACGGTACGACTGTTCGTACAGAAGTTCTTGCTGGTTTAACCACTTTCTTTGCAATGAGTTATATCCTCTTTGTCAACCCTGAAATGCTCAGTCAAACAGGCATGCCAGCACAAGGTGTTTTCTTAGCGACTATCATTGGGACTGTTGCAGGGACGCTGATGATGGCTTTATATGCCAACATTCCTTACGCTCAGGCGCCTGGTATGGGACTGAATGCTTTCTTTACTTATACCGTTGTTTTTGCGCTTGGTTATACTTGGCAAGAAGCACTGGCGATGGTTTTTCTTTGTGGGATTATTAGTATTATTGTCACGCTGACTAGGGTTCGTACAATTATTATTCACGCAATTCCAGAGAGTTTAAAATATGCGATTTCTGGTGGAATTGGGATTTTTCTAGCTTATATTGGAGTTAAAAAAGCTGGACTTTTAAAATTCTCAATTGATCCAGGAACCTATACTGTTGCAGGAAAAGGTGCTGATAAGGCACAAGCAGCTATTACGGCTAATGGAATGGCAACACCGGGCTTGGTAGATTTTAACAATCCAGCTGTTCTTGTCGCTTTGTTTGGAATTTTCATCACCATTTTCTTTGTCTTGAAACGTGTGCGCGGAGGTATTGTGTTATCTATTGCGGCAACCACAATCGTAGCCATTTTGGTGGGAGTTGTAGATCTTTCAAAAATCAATTTTGCTTCCAATAATATCGGTGCTGCTGTTCAGGATTTAGGAAAGATTTTTGGTGCGGCACTAGGTAAAGATGGCTTGTTGGCTTTGTTTGCAAAACCAGCTCGCATTCCAGAAGTACTTCTTGCCATTTTGGCCTTTTCATTAACAGATATTTTTGATAATATTGGAACTTTGATTAGTACAGGGCGTAAAGCAGGTATCTTTAATATTGCAGATGAAGAAGCTGCTAAAGATTCGTCTGGGCTTCAGACTAAAATGGACAAGGCGCTGTTTTCAGACATGGTTGGGACAACGATTGGCGCGATTGCAGGGACTTCAAATGTTACGACTTATGTAGAAAGTGCAGCTGGAATTGAAGCGGGCGGTCGTACTGGCTTGACAGCGCTTGTCGTTGCAGCTTTGTTTGCTGTGTCAAGTTTCTTTAGTCCACTTCTTGCTATTGTACCAACAGTAGCGGTAGCACCTATTCTTATCATTGTGGGAATTATGATGCTCTCTAGCATGAAAGATATTGAATGGGACGATTTATCAGAAGCAGTACCAGCATTCTTTACATCCGTTTTCATGGGCTTTACTTATAGTATTACTCATGGTATTGCCGCAGGATTCATCATGTATGCTTTTGTGAAAATCATCAAAGGTGAAGCCAAGGAAGTTCATCCAATTATCTGGGTGTTGGATGCTTTGTTTATCCTAAATTTTATCAGTCTAGCTTTGGCTTAATGATTGAAAAATCGGGAGTGGGACAAAAATCGGTAATTTCGAAGAAATTTGATTTTGTCGTCCCACCCCCGCACAGTTGAGTAGGGATGTAAAGGTTTATTTATCAACCGAATAGAACCCACTCAACCACTGCGACTTGCAAGAAACTCATAAAAATCTGACGAGGTTAAGGACTTTTGCCCCAGCCTCTTTTCTTTTGTTAAATTTCAGCAGAAAATGAAAACTTCTGGTATAATAAAAGAATGTTTAGCCATAATGAAGATGAGTTGATGGCGTGGGGCGAGAAATTAGGCGCTTTACTCCGAAAACAAGATGTTTTGATTTTAACGGGTGACTTGGGTGCTGGGAAAACAACCTTCACCAAAGGTTTAGCGCGTGGACTGGGTATCAAACAAATGATTAAAAGTCCGACCTACACTATTGTACGAGAATATGACGGACGCCTGCCGCTTTATCATTTGGACGTTTATCGCATTGGGGAAGATCCAGATTCTATTGATTTAGACGATTTTCTCTTTGGAGATGGAGTGACGGTTATTGAATGGGGCGAATTGTTGGGAGATAGTTTGCCAAGTGACTATCTCAAATTGACAATTTTAAGAAAAAGTGATGGTCGAGAATTGGTCTTTGACGCAAAAGGACATCGAGCTGAGAAACTGCTTGAGGAATTTGTCAATGGCTGAGTTAGAGCTAGTTATAAGAGAAGCAGAACCTCAAGATGCCAAATCTTTAATTGATTTTCTTAATCAGGTTGGGCAAGAGTCAGATTACATGACATTAGATGACGCAGGGATTTTGATGACAGAAGAGCAGATGAGCTCTTTCATTCAACATCAAGCTGCGTCAGATAATCAGATTTATCTAATTGCACTATTAGAAAATGAAATTGCTGGGCTTGTGAGCATTACAGCTGATTTTCATGAGCGAATTCGTCATATCGGGCAGGTCTTTATCGTGGTTAAAAGAGCATTTTGGAATCAAGGCTTAGGAAAGTTTCTTTTAGAAGAGGCGATAAATTGGGTAGAGAATTCTGGAGTGATTCGGCGATTAGAATTGACTGTACAAGCAAGAAATGAACGTGCTGTTCATTTGTATCAGGCATTTGGATTTGAGATTGAGGGCGTTCAAAAAAGAGGGGCCTATCTTGCAGAAGGGAAATTTCTTGATGTTTACCTAATGGGAAAACTGATAGATTAGAATAATATGTTAAAAAAAATTATCTTAATGTTTTTAAGCTTGTGTCTTGTAACGGTTGCAGGACTAGGCGTTTATGGATTTACGATTTATAACCAATCAACGGATGTATTGTCTAAGACTTACAAGAGCTTTGGGAAAGATACAGATGTTATTGCAGCTACCAAACCGCTTACCTTGCTCTTAATGGGGGTGGATACGGGTAGTGGTTCACGCTCAGATCGGTGGGCTGGAAATAGTGACTCCATGATTCTCATGACGGTCAATCCTAAGACGAAAAAGACTACGATGATGAGTTTGGAGCGGGATATTCTCACCAAAATTAAAACCGCTGATGGGACAACGCAAGCAAAGCTCAATGCGGCTTATGCAAATGGTGGAGCTGAGCTAGCTATTTCCACAGTGCAAAAGATGATGAATATTCACATTGACCGCTATGTGCTTATCAATATGAAAGGTCTGGTACAATTGGTTGATGCTGTTGGCGGTATCACGGTCAATAACACACTTGGTTTCCCTATTTCGATTGAAGAAAATGAACCAGAATACAAAGCAGTTGTTGAATCAGGTAAGCAACACATCAACGGAGATCAGGCGTTGGTTTATTCTCGCATGCGTTATCAAGATCCAGAAGGGGATTATGGCCGTCAAAAGCGTCAACGAGAAGTCATTCAAAAAGTAGTCCAAAAAGTGCTGAGTTTAAATAGTGTCAGCCATTATCAGGCTATTTTAAAAGCTGTTAGCAACAATATGCAGACCAATGTAGAGTTGTCTTCTGGCAGTATTCCGCAATTATTAGGTTACCAAGATGCTTTCAAAAAGATTGAAAGCAAGCAATTAAAAGGTGAAGATGCCACCTTAGCAGATGGGGGTTCTTACCAAATCGTCACTTCGGAGCATATGTTGGAAATGCAAAATGTTCTGAGAAAATCGCTTGGCTTGGACGAAGTGACTGAATTGGAAACCAATGTGGTTTTATATGAAGAATTGTATGGCAGTGCTGCTCCTAGTTCCAGTCAGTCAGGAAATGGCACAACAACTGGTGCTGCTGATTCTTCTGCGTATTCAAGCAATTCTTATGGAACAGATCAAAATGGACAGTATTACGGTCAATACGGACAATGACATGATAAAAAAGAATTTAGCGTGTGTCTAAATTCTTTTTTATTTCTTAGTTGATGCGAGTGTTCCAGATGTCTTGAATTTGCTGAAGTCGAGCAGTAGTATCTTGCTCAAAAAGTTTGAATTGGTAAGTCAAATCCTGTGAAATTGTTTGTAGATTGTCTTTTTGCTCTTGAACAACTTGGAGATTTCGTTGAATATTTTGTAGATTGTCTTGAATTCTGTCCATTAGCTCATAACTTTCAACAGCCTCGTTCATGAGTTTTTCTCTATTTTTAACAAGGCAAAAGCTGGCTGCAGCTGCACCGGTGAATAACAATAGATTACTAAGTTTCATGGTTTCTCCTTATGCTTTTGAAATTTTTTCGGCTAATTCTGCAAGAGCAGGGAAGTTTGGTTCGTGCGCCACGAAAGTCAGTTTTAAATCATCATTTTCTGTATAGCGTGGTGCTAAATGGACATGTGTATGGAAGACAGATTGACCGGCAATTTCTTCGTTGTTATTGATGATATTCATTCCCTTTGCACCAGTCGCCTTCATCACTTTACGAGCAATATCTGGAATGCGTGCAAAAAGTTGACTGGCAGCTTCACCGTCCATTTCAAGCATGTTGCGGAAATGTTTTTTAGGGACAACCAAGGTATGTCCGAGCGTTACTTGTGAGATGTCTAAAAATGCTAGAATTTCATCGTCTTCATATACTTTAGAAGCTGGAATTTCTCCTGCAATAATCTTACAAAAAATGCAATCTGCCATCAAATTTACCTCTACTTTGCTAGATTTTGTTATAATATAAGAACATTATACCAGAATTTGGAGAAAATATGTTAGAAATAAAAGGGCTTACAGGGGGCTATGTGAATATCCCTGTTTTAAAAGACATCAGTTTCACAGTAGGAAATGGGGAACTGGTGGGGTTGATTGGCTTGAATGGTGCGGGTAAATCCACTACAATCAATGAAATTATCGGACTTTTAACTCCTTATAAGGGTAAAATTTTAATTGACGGTGCCAAACTGCAAGATAGTCCTACGGCCTATCGTGAGAAAATTGGTTTTATTCCGGAAACACCTAGTTTGTACGAAGAATTGACTTTAAGAGAACATATTGAAACGGTTGCTATGGCCTATGATGTGGAGCAAAAGGTGGCTTTTGCGCGCGTGGAGAAATTATTGACCATGTTTCGCTTGAAAGAAAAATTAGATTGGTTTCCGGTGCATTTTTCTAAAGGAATGAAGCAAAAAGTCATGATTATCTGTGCATTTGTGGTTGACCCCAGCCTTTTTATCGTTGATGAACCATTTTTGGGACTTGATCCAGTTGCCATTGCTGACTTGATAGAGCTTTTGGAGGATGAAAAGGCAAAAGGCAAGTCAATTCTCATGAGCACGCACGTGCTGGATTCGGCAGAAAAGATGTGTGATTCATTCGTGATATTGCATAAGGGAGAAATCCGAGCTAAAGGCAATTTAGCAGAATTACGAGCAGAATTTGCCATGCCAGAAGCTAGTCTCAATGACATTTATCTAGCTTTGACAGAAGAGGCGAGCCTATGAGAGAACTGTTTCAAAAGCGCAAACAAGTATTTCGCAATCAATGTTTGAAGTATTCGCGCTATGTTTTTAACGACCATTTTGTCCTCTTTTTATTAGTTTTTACTGGCTTTTTAGCGGTTCAATACAGTCAGTTGTTGCGAAATTTACCTTCAAATCACCTGCCAATCATTCTTGCTTTAGCAGTTCTTTTGATTTTATTGTTGCCTCTGGGACGAATCGCGACATATATGGAAAAACCAGATAGTCTATTTTTATTGGTCAAAGAAGAGGAACTAAACAGCTACTTACAAGAACAAATGCGTTCATCTTATCGATTATGGGCCTTGCTTCAAACGGCTATTCTATTGCTAGCTGCGCCACTTTTTCTTGCTTTAGGTCTGCCATTTTTGGGATGGCTTATTCTTGTATTTCTTATGTTGCTAGCAAAATGGTTCGTATTTTTGCAGAAAAGTCAAAAATTTTACCAAGGTGCAGGGGTGAATTGGAGCTATCTCATTGCTTACGAAGAAAGACGAAAACAGACAATCCTGCGTTTCTTTGCTCTCTTTACCAATGTTAAGGGAATTTCCAATAGCGTAAAACGCCGAGCATATCTTGATGGTTTGACGAATATTCTACCAAAAAGACAGTCAACTACTTGGCAAAATATGTATTTGCGTTCTTATTTGCGCAATGGTGATTTTCTTGCCTTGACTATACGGTTGCTGTTTCTGTCTCTTTTGGGAATTGGTTTTATCAGTCAATCGTGGATTGCTGCCATATTTGTGGCATTGTTAAATTATCTCCTGCTATTTCAGTTGACAGCCTTGTACCATGCCTTTGATTACCAATATTTGACGTTCTTATTCCCTTTAGAAATCAACTCAAAGTTAAAAGGAGTGAAACAAGTGATTGTTCTTATTGGCTACAGCGTGCTTTTTGTGGAAACAATGATGGCTTTGCTGTTTTTCCAAGATAGAGTAGCTTTGCTTTTTATGATAGGAATCACATTGCTACTCTATGTCATTTATTTACCATTCAAATTAAGAAGTTTGGTTGACTAAAGGAAGTAAAATTAGTAAAATAGATAGGAAACTTTTTACGGAGGGGAACAATGGACTTGGTTGATAATGAGCTAACTCTGACACCAATTGCAGGCAAGAGTGGAAAAGCCTACATGGGCACCTATCCAGATGGGGCGCGCGTTTTCGTCAAGATGAATACAACCCCAATCTTAGTAGGTTTAGCTAGAGAACAAATCGCACCGCAACTATTGTGGAGTCGTCGCATGGCAGATGGCAACGTTATGAGTGCGCAAGAGTGGCTGTCAGGAAAGATTTTGACACCAGCTGAAATGGACAAAAAGCAAATTGTAAATATTTTGACGCGTTTGCATCGCTCACGTCCCTTGATGACACAACTGCGCCGGCTGGGTTATGCTTTGGAGACGCCAGCAGATTTATTGGAATCTTGGTTAGAACATGCACCATTGGCAATTGGAAATAATCATTACTTGCGGTCGGTTTTAAATGATATGCGTAGTCATTTACCACAATTTCGCGAGGATCATGCAACAATTGTGCATGGCGATGTGCGTCATAGTAACTGGATTGAGACAGATAGTGGATTGGTGTATTTAGTAGATTGGGATTCTGTTCGATTGACAGATCGTATGTTTGATGTGGCTCATATATTAAGCCATTATATTCCAGAGGTGCGTTGGAAAGAATGGTTGACCTACTATGGCTATCGGTATAATGAAACGGTATTGAAAAAATTGTACTGGTATGGTCAGTATGCTTACCTATGTCAGATTGCTAAGTATTATGAAAATGCAGACTTGGAAAATGTGAATCGGGAGATTTATGCACTACGTAACTTCCGTTCAAAATACGGGAAAAAGGTGTCATGAGAGTTAGAAATCGTAAAGGGGCGACGGAATTACTAGAAGCAAACCCACAATATGTAATTTTAAATCCTGCTGAAGCAAAGGGCAAGTGGCATGAGATTTTTGGGAATAAGCACCCCATTCATATTGAAGTGGGAAGTGGAAAGGGTGCGTTTGTTTCAGAAATGGCAAAAGCTCATCCAGAAATTAACTATATCGGAATTGATATTCAAAAATCCGTTTTGAGTTACGCTTTGGATAAGGTTTTAGCAACTGATGTTCCCAATATCAAGCTCCTTTGGGTAGATGGTTCTGATTTGACCAACTACTTTGAAAATGGAGAGATTGATCGTTTGTATCTGAATTTTTCTGATCCTTGGCCCAAGAAACGCCATGAAAAACGGCGCTTGACCTACAAATCTTTTCTCGATACCTTTAAGCAAATTTTACCAGAACATGGTGAGATTCATTTCAAAACAGATAATCGTGGTCTTTTTGAATATAGCTTAGTGAGCTTTTCTCAATACGGGATGAAACTAAATGGTGTTTGGTTAGATTTACACGCGAGCGACTTTGAAGATAATGTGCTGACAGAGTACGAGAAAAAATTTGTCAACAAAGGTCAAGTCATCTATCGGGTCGAGGCGGAGTTTTAAGGTGAAATAGATAATTGAAAGAGGCTGGGCAAAAAGTGTCCCAGCTTCTATCAGATTTAGTAATAAACGAATAACGCAGTAGGTGATTGGGCTCTTTATTCGCTGTTTAAGCTCGGAAGAGCACCTTTGACGAAAACTTCGTTTTCTTCATCTGCAACCTTAAACAGCTTGATAACTGTTTAAGCACCCTTGCGGGGGTGAGTTTGGGACAAAAAGATTTCAATTTTTAAAAATCTTAATTATTAAGCCCTTCTAATCTATAATTAAATGCGAAAAGCGAATAAAGCAGAATTCTGATTACCAGAAAACTAGTTTTGTTCGCTTTTTATATTTGAGGTCGGACTTTTGTCCCAGCCTCCACTCCCTTTTCTGATTTTCAGGAGAAAAGATTGCTAAAAAACAAGAGGAGCAAAAGAATGTCTCAAGCGACAAAATGAACTTTAGAAGTTTCATTTAAACATTTTGTTATAAAAGCTATTAACAAAATTTACGATTCAGGACATTGTAGAAGATTGTGGTATCAATCGGATGATCTTTTATCATAAATATATATGTGTGCGATTTGGTAGAATGGTCTTGTTTTGAGTTTACTAAAAAGTAAAACGTTGCTGTCCAAGTAGATGTTCAAGAAATTTTATTAAAATAGTAGAACTTTTCTCATTTTGTTCTTTTCTCTTGTGCTTGATTAAGCTTTTATTTATAATAATTCTAAATAAAGAGGAAAGAGAAGGTTGACGATGATGAGAGAACAAGAGATTGATAAGAATTTTAGCGGTCGGCTTAATATTTTGCGAGCTGGAGTATTGGGGGCCAATGATGGTATTATTTCTATCGCGGGTGTGGTAATAGGGGTAGCAAGTGCAACAGAAAGTATTTGGATTATCTTTCTTTCTGGGTTAGCAGCAGTCTTTGCGGGAGCTTTTTCCATGGCAGGTGGTGAATATGTATCTGTCTCCACTCAAAAGGATACGGAGGAGGCCGCAGTTGTCAGAGAGCGAGATCTTTTAATGAAAAATCCAGATATTGCTAGGCAGTCGCTCTATGCAGCTTATATCCAGAATGGCGAGTGTGAGACTTCTGCCCAGCTTTTAACCAATCGAGCTTTTTTAAAGTATCCTCTCAAAGCTTTGGTAGCGGAAAAGTATGGTATTGAAGTGGAAGAATTTACTAATCCTTGGCATGCAGCAATCTCCAGCTTTATCGCTTTTGTAACAGGAGCTATCTTTCCCATGCTGAGCATTGTCTTCTTTTCTGCTAGTTATAGAATTCCGGCGACAGTAGTCATCGTTGCTTTATCGCTATTGGGAACGGGATACACCAGCGCCAAGTTAGGAAAAGCACCGATAAAAAATGCCATGATTCGAAACTTAGTCATTGGACTTTTGACTATGACAGTAACTTATCTTGTAGGTCAATTATTTGCGATTTAATTTCGAAATAAAAAACCTTTATGAGGAGTGATTTTGATTGTAGGTTATTCTATTTGACTTTATAGTCAATTCTTTTTAGAATTATTTGTCAACCACAATGCTGAAATCAATCAATTTTCTTACGATTGATAAGTATAGCATCAAATAAAATACAGGAATATATTTTCTTGCATTTTATTTTTTCTTATGCTATAATACAAGTAATGAATATGAAAGAGAGGCGAGGAAGTATCTTCGCCTCTTATCTGTGAGGAGGTGTAGTCTTATCGCAACGATTGTAGAATTGGTAAAAGAGGTTGTCGAGCCAGTCATCCAAGAGCCGTATGAATTAGTGAATATTGAGTATGGTAAGATGGGGAGCGACCATGTTCTCAGTATTTTTGTAGATAAGCCGGGAGGGATTACCGTAAATGATACGGCAGATTTGACGGACATCATCAGTCCGCTTTTGGACACGATTAAGCCGGATCCTTTTCCTGAGCAGTATTTCCTTGAGGTGACGAGCCCAGGGTTGGAACGTCCGCTGAAAACGAAAGAACAACTAGCAGCTGCAGTTGGGGAATATATCCATGTTAGTCTGTATCAAGCACTTGATAAAAGTAAAGTCTTTGAAGGGACACTGCTTTCTTTCGAGGAAGATCATTTAACAATGGAATATATGGATAAGACTCGTAAGAAAGTTGTTCAAATTCCTTACCAGCTAGTATCCAAAGCAAGATTAGCAGTCAAATTTTAGCAAGAATATAATAAAGAAAGGATTGCTTTTGTTTCCACAAAAGCTGAAAAAACATGAGTAAAGAAATGCTAGAGGCCTTCCGTATTTTGGAAGAAGACAAAGGGATCAAAAAAGAAGATATTATCGAAGCGGTGACGGAGTCACTTCGTTCGGCTTATCGTCGTCGCTATGGTCAAGCAGATAGTGCAGCCATTGAATTCAACGAAAAAACAGGAGATTTTCGTGTTTATACCGTTCGTGAAGTGGTAGACGAAGTTTTTGATAGCCGTTTAGAAATCAGTTTAAAAGATGCTCTTGCTATTAGCTCGGCTTATGAACTTGGTGATAAAATAAAATTTGAAGAGGCACCAACTGAATTTGGACGGGTAGCAGCTCAGTCTGCTAAGCAAACGATTATGGAAAAAATGCGCAAGCAGACACGCGCAATCACTTACAATAAGTATAAAGAACATGAAAATGAAATCATGTCAGGAACAGTCGAGCGCTTTGACAATCGTTTTATCTATGTCAATCTAGGTAGCATTGAAGCACAGTTGTCGAAGCAAGACCAGATTCCTGGTGAAGTATTTGCTTCTCATGACCGCATCGAAGTCTTTGTCTATAAGGTAGAAGACAATCCTCGCGGTGTCAATGTTTTTGTCAGCCGCAGCCATCCAGAAATGATTAAACGCTTAATGGAGCAGGAAATTCCAGAAGTTTATGACGGAACAGTTGAAATCATGAGTGTTTCTCGTGAAGCAGGTGATCGGACTAAGGTTGCTGTACGCAGTCACAATCCCAATGTAGATGCAATCGGTACAATTGTTGGTCGTGGTGGTGCAAATATTAAGAAAATTACCAGCAAATTTCATCCGGCTAAATATGATGCCAAATCTGGCCGTATGATTCCTGTAGAGGAAAATATTGATGTCATTGAGTGGGTGGCAGATCCTGCAGAATTTATCTACAATGCGATTGCTCCTGCAGAAGTCGATCAAGTTATCTTTGATAGTGAGGATAGCAAGCATGCTCTTGTTGTTGTACCAGATAATAAGCTATCACTTGCTATTGGGCGTCGAGGGCAAAATGTGCGCTTAGCAGCTCATTTGACAGGTTATAGAATTGATATCAAATCTGCAAGTGAATTTGAAGCTATGGAAGAAGCAGGTGAGCTTGGTGGATTTGCTGAAGAAGCAGATGAATTTGCAACAATTGAAAGTCCTGTGGAAACAGAATTTTTAGAAAGTGAAGTTGAAGCAGAAGACTAAGGAGGGGGAAATGGCAAAAACAAGAAAAATCCCTTTACGAAAATCAGTAGTTTCTAATGAAGTTATTGACAAGCGTGATTTGCTTCGGATTGTCAAAAATAAAGAAGGCCAAATTTTTATTGACCCGACAGGAAAGGCCAATGGACGAGGAGCTTATATCAAGCTTGATAATGAAGAAGCGCTTCAAGCTAAGCAAAAACGAGTCTTTAATCGCAGTTTCAATATGGAAGTGGAAGACGATTTTTACGATGAGCTGATTGCTTATGTGGATCACAAGGTCAAAAGAAGAGAGTTAGGTCTTGAATAAGCAAAAACTAGCAAATTTACTTGGCTTAGCACAACGAGCAGGTCGCATCATATCGGGTGAAGAATTGGTTGTTAAGGCAATACAAGATAAGAAAGCAAAGTTAGTCTTTTTAGCCAATGATGCTGCTCCAAATTTGACCAAGAAAATTACTGATAAAAGTCATTATTACAAAGTAGAAGTATCAACCGTGTTTTCAACACTGGAATTAAGCACCGCAGTAGGCAAGGCAAGAAAAGTGCTTGCCATCACTGATGCTGGATTTACAAAGAAAATGAGGTCTCTTATGGAATAGAAGAGGAGGACAAGATTTGTCTAAAGTAAGATTGTACGAAATCGCGAAAGAACTGGGAAAAGAAAGCAAGGAAATTGTGGCGCGTGCAAAAGAGCTTGGTATTGAGGTGAAAAGTCATGCCAGCAGCGTGGAAAGTGAAATAGCAACACGTATCACAGCTAGCTTTTCTCAAGCAGCAGTTCCTAAAAAAGAAACGACTCAAAAGCCGACTCAATCGTTGCCTAAAGAGCAACCGTCAGCTTTAACGGCAGTAAAAGAAACGACCGAGGCTGAGAAGAAAGCAGAGCCGAAGGCAGTAGCTCCGAAGCAAAAGTCGGAAGTGGAAATGAAGTCGGCGCCTGCAAAACCAAAAAGTCGTAATTTTAAGGCTGAACGAGAGGCAAGAGCAAAAGAGCAAGCAGAACGACGGAATAAACAGCAAGACAATCGTCCGCAAAAACAACAAAATGGCGATAAACGAAATCGAGATGAGCGTAATCAGCGTAATAATCGAAGCAATCAAAATCGCAATGACCGAGGAAATCGCAACGAACAACGCGACAACCGCAATCATCGAAACCAAGACAATCGTCGTCAAGAACAAAATCGTTCAAATATTGCAAATCAGAATCGCCCTCAAACAAATCAAGGACCACGCATTGATTTCAAGGCGCGTGCAGCGGCTCTGAAAGCAGAACAGAATGCCGAATATGCTCGTGGAAGTGAGGAGCGTTTCAAGCAAGCTCAAGCCGCAAAGGCAGCTCAACGTGAGCAGAAGAAACGGAAAGAACCGGTAGAAGAATTATTCAAAGCAGCAGCGCCTATCGTGGAGGCTACGAAGCCGGCTCCACAGTCTCAAGTTGCCCCTGAGGCGGTTCCAACTCCTGCAGTTGATACTCGTCGGAAAAAACAAGCTCGACCAGACAAGAAACGTGATGACTTTGATCGCGAAGAAGATGGTCCAAGAAAACAACAAAAGAATCGAAGCAGTCAAAATCAAGTGAGAAATCAAAAGAATAGTAATTGGAATCATAACAAAAAAAATAAAAAAGGCAAGAACAATCGGAATAACACTCCAACTCCAAAACCAGTTACAGAACGCAAGTTCCATGAATTGCCTAAAGAATTTGAATACACAGAAGGTATGACCGTTGCAGAAATTGCAAAACGGATTAAACGTGAACCAGCCGAAATTGTCAAGAAACTCTTTATGATGGGGGTTATGGCAACGCAGAATCAATCGTTGGACGGCGATACTATTGAACTTCTGATGGTAGATTATGGCATTGAAGCACATGCTAAAGTTGAAGTCGATAATGCAGATATCGAACGCTTCTTTGTGGATGAAGATTATCTTGATCCAGATGCTTTAGTAGAACGTCCGCCAGTTGTGACCATCATGGGACACGTTGACCATGGGAAAACAACACTTTTGGATACCTTGCGTAATTCTCGTGTTGCTACAGGTGAAGCAGGTGGGATTACACAACATATTGGTGCTTACCAGATTGAAGAAAATGGTAAGAAAATTACCTTCCTTGATACACCAGGGCATGCCGCTTTCACCTCTATGCGGGCGCGCGGTGCTTCTGTCACAGATATTACGATTCTTGTCGTAGCAGCAGATGATGGAGTCATGCCTCAAACAATTGAAGCGATTAACCATTCAAAAGCAGCCAATGTGCCAATTATTGTAGCGATTAACAAGATTGATAAGCCAGGTGCTAATCCTGAACGTGTCATCGGTGAATTAGCTGAATATGGAGTTATGTCTACAGCATGGGGCGGTGATTCTGAATTTGTTGAAATCTCAGCTAAGTTCAACCAAAATATTGAGGAGTTGCTCGAAACAGTTCTCCTTGTAGCCGAAATTCAAGAATTAAAAGCCGATCCAAATGTTCGCGCAATTGGTACAGTAATCGAAGCGCGCTTGGATAAAGGAAAAGGTGCAGTTGCAACCTTGCTCGTTCAACAAGGTACTTTGAATGTGCAGGATCCAATCGTTGTCGGAAATACCTTTGGACGTGTACGTGCCATGACCAATGACCGTGGACGCCGAGTGAAAGTTGCTGGACCGTCTACACCAGTATCTATCACAGGTCTAAATGAAACACCGATGGCTGGTGATCATTTTGCAGTATATGAAGATGAAAAAGCAGCGCGTGCAGCTGGTGAAGAACGTGCAAAACGTGCTCTCATGAAGCAACGTCAAGCAACTCACCGTGTTAGTCTTGAAAATCTCTTTGATACCCTTAAAGCAGGCGAAGTCAAGTCTGTCAATGTTATTATCAAAGCAGATGTGCAAGGTTCTGCCGAAGCCTTGACAGCTTCCCTTCAAAAGATTGAAGTGGAAGGTGTTAAAGTCACGATTGTTCACTCAGCAGTTGGTGCGATTAACGAATCAGATGTTACTCTTGCGGAAGCTTCCAATGCCTTTATCATTGGTTTCAATGTTCGTCCTACTCCACAAGCTCGTCAACAAGCTGAAGCGGATGACGTCGAAATGCGTCTTCACAGTATCATTTATAAAGTGATTGAAGAAGTAGAAGATGCCATGAAAGGGATGTTGGATCCAGAATACGAAGAAAAAATTATCGGTGAAGCTGTTATCCGTGAAACCTTTAAGGTTTCTAAAGTCGGTACCATCGGCGGATTTATGGTGGTTAGCGGTAAAGTAACTCGTGATTCTAAGGTTCGTGTCATTCGTGATGGTGTTGTCATCTTTGATGGTGCCCTTGCCAGCCTTAAACATTATAAAGATGATGTGAAAGAAGTCGGAAATGGACAAGAAGGCGGTCTCATGGTTGAGAATTACAATGACATCAAAGTGGATGACATGATTGAAGCTTACATTATGGAAGAAATCGCAAAATAATATAAATGAAAGGGAGACAGACTGTGATATATTGAAGTCTGCCTCAACCTTTTTCTAAAATAAGTGAAAGGAGACATCATGGCAAATCAATTTCGTGTGGATCGTGTGGGGATGGAAATCAAACGCGAAGTCAATGAAATTTTGCAAAAAAAAGTTCGTGATCCACGTGTTCAAGGAATTACCATTACAGATGTGCAAATGTTGGGCGACTTGTCAATGGCAAAAGTATACTACACGCTGATGAGCAACCTTGCTTCTGAGCAAGAAAAAGCTCAAATTGGTTTAGAAAAAGCCAAAGGAACGATCAAACGTGAATTGGGTCACAACTTGAAGATGTATAAAATTCCTGATTTGACATTTATCAAAGATGAATCGATTGAATATGGGAACAAAATTGATCAAATGCTCCGTGATTTAGATCAAAAATAAGACGTGATTTTAGCTATATCAATATATTTAAAAAGAAAGGAAATTCTATTTTTCTTTCTTTTTTTGATAAAAATGCTAAAAAAGGCTTGTTACTTTTACACTTATCCTTTAAAATAGAAAAGGAGATAATCCGCTACAGATTTTTCGGAGGAGAAAAGATGTCCATCAATTGGCAGCAAATTATATTTAGCTTTTTAGGCGGTTTAGGACTTTTTCTATATAGTATTCGAATGATGGGAGATGGCTTGCAGCAAGCTGCGGGTGATCGGCTTCGTTATTTCATTGACAAATATACCAGCAATCCATTTTTTGGTGTTCTAGTTGGAATTGGTCTAACAGCCTTGATTCAGTCAAGTTCAGGTGTGACAGTTATTACGGTTGGACTGGTAAGCGCTGGACTATTGACTTTGAAGCAAGCGATTGGGATTGTTATGGGAGCCAATATCGGAACGACAGTGACCTCCTTTATTATTGGTTTTAAGCTAGGTGATTATGCCTTACCCATTCTCTTTTTAGGAGCAGTCTGTCTCTTCTTTACCAAAAAGCGCTCTATCAATAATATTGGTCGTGTCTTATTTGGGGTCGGTGGGATTTTCTTTGCTTTAAATCTGATGAGTGGCGCTATGGAGCCATTGAAAGATTTAGACGCTTTCCGTGAATATATGATAAAGTTAAGTGGAAATCCAGTCCTTGGTGTGTTTGTAGGAACAGGGATTACATTGCTCATTCAAGCTTCGTCTGCTACCATTGGGATTTTGCAGAATCTATATGCGAGCGGCTTGATTGAGCTAAAAGGAGCTTTGCCAGTTCTTTTTGGGGATAATATCGGGACAACGATTACAGCGATTATTGCATCTTTAGGTGCCAATATTGCAGCAAAACGTGTGGCAAGTGCTCATGTAATGTTTAACGTGGTTGGTACCATTTTGTGTTTGATTGTGTTAGGACCATTTACAAGCTTGATTCAGTGGTTTCAAACAGCTCTCCATTTAAGCCCAGAAATGACTATTGCCTTTGCTCACGGAACTTTTAATGTTACTAATACCATTATTCAATTTCCATTTATTGGCTTGTTAGCTACCTTGGTAACAAAACTGATTCCAGGTGAAGATGAAGTTGTGAAATATGAACCGCTTTATTTAGATCCGATTTTAATCAAACAAGCTCCGTCTTTGGCGCTTGGAAATGCCAAAAAAGAATTGCTGCATTTAGGACGTTATGCGATGCGTTCATTTGAGTTGGCTTATGATTATATTGTGAACAATACTGAAAAGTCAGCAGACAAGGGACACAAGGTAGAAGAAGCAATCAATAAGATTGATGAAGATCTCACACGTTACCTCATTGATTTATCTAGTGAGCCTCTTAGCCAAAAAGAAAGTGAAGTGCTGACAAATATTTTGGATTCATCTCGAGATTTAGAAAGAATCGGGGACCATGGTGAAGCGCTGATTAACTTGACTGATTATATCCGTCGGAAAAAGGTGGAATTTTCTCCAGCAGCTTTGCAAGAGTTGGAATTGATTTACAATATGACGCTCAGCTTCATAAAAGAATCATTGAAGTCTGTAGAAGATAATGATATTGAATTGGCCAATAGTTTGGTGGCTAAGCATGAAGCGATTGATAAAATGGAACGAAAGCTACGGAAAACGCACATTCATCGTCTGAACAGAGGTGAATGCTCTACGCAAGCTGGGGTGAACTTTATTGATATCATCTCTCACTATACGAGAGTAGCGGATCACGCCATGAACTTAGCGGAAAAGGTCCAAGCGGAACAAATTTAAGATTGAGAGACAAACTGCTGAGGTGGTTTGTTTTTTTGTACCCTACTTATCTTTTATGATCAAGTAGAAAGTTTATTAATAATGACTCTGTGAGATCAAGTTGGGTACACAAGAAAAAGTGGAACATCTGTGCTGTAATACTGGCTTGACTCTGTTATCAATCCAATGTGATAGAGCAAATAGAGGTAGAGTAGAACTTGAAAGATGTCACAGTTTATCTTTATCAAAACTTACAAACTCTAAACCAGTTCATCAAGGAGAAAAATATAAATTTCGAAATATACTTTTTACTTTTGATTAAATCTTTCTTGTAAAGTTGCATTTGTTAAACTATTCGAACCTCTTATTGCTAGTTATCAGTGGATTGTGGATATTGGTTTAGAAAAGTTTTTGGTATGTTTTGTAAGATAAACTTATGTTTTTGATGAAAACATCACTGTGATGAGGGCTTGTCATAACTAGTGGTAACGAAATCTGCTCTGAAACTAGTCATATAAAAACCAGTCCTCATTAAGCGAGGACTGGCTAGTTGTTTAGTTTGTTATTAGAACAATATATCAAAAGTTAGTTTAACCACTGTGTGCTGAATGGTATACATAAATAATGTAAGAAAACCTATAAATTAGCCCTACTGCATTATTCAAAAGTTACCTTAATTGGTATTTTGGCAACAGTTTCTGTAATATCATAAATGACTTCTAAATTGCATTCTAAAACTTTTGGTTTGGTAATACTAGCTGCTTCTAAAGCATTTATTGGTAATTTAATACTACCTTCAGAAGTAGCAGAAGCTTTTAAGGTATCAGAGCAAATGATAATTTTGTGGTCATCATTATTGGAAATATTATTGACTTTACCATTACGAGTTTGCACTTCATATTCTTTATTGGAAGTATTTTTATATGCTAACTTAAGGGTATATTCGTAATCATCTTTTTCTAGCCCTTTATAGGTAAGTGTGACACCTTTGCCTTCGTAAATAACTGTGTCAATAGCTGTGGTAGAAAATTCAATGGTTTTTGAGCTTTGTTCTGCTTTTTGACTAGAACTGGTCTTGGGTATTTCAGAAGATGATGTGTCTGTTGATTTCTTATTATTACCGCAAGCAACTAAAAGCAGAATGGTAAGTAAGGAGACAGCGACTGTAAAGACTTTCTTTTTCATGATACACCTCCAAAGATAAGTGTGCTAGGCGCAGACTAAAGTCGTTTAAAGCCGATTTGTCTCTTTTAAATTGGGAATCAGCTCCTTGCGACAAAAATCAACACAAAATACTTTTTCCATATTTATTATAACACAATACAGACAATTATTCAAATAAAAGATAGAACATAAAGACTTAAATAAGGTAGTAACCGGAAAGTCGAATATAAACTTGATGGTTTAGGTTGAGTGCCTTAATTGATTCATTTGACAGAAATTATCTATTTAGTACTAAAAATATGAAAACAACAAGAAAAAACAAGACGACTATAAGGTTGGTCTGAATTTAATATCGAAAAATATCTAGCAAACAAGACTTGCAAATGGAATGAGTACTAGTATTTGTCCTAAAATAAGCAGCATCAAAGTCAGCTCCTGCCAATATGGAATTTAGATCACTCTTTTAAACGAAGTGTACTACAAGTTTGTTAAATGGACAGTATAGAAAATAGTATAAACAGTAGTGTTTATACAATCACTTAAAATCTAGCAAGATAGGTCTATACCATTTACAAAAAGAAAAGAAAGCGATATAATGAAAGAGACATAATGAACAATGCGAGAGTGATTTAAAATACCATTTACAGTTGTCTAAAGTGACAGCTTATATAAACTCTCACTGAAAGAAGGAGGTTTTATTATGCCTAAATATATTCAAGCAGATCGATTTTTCTATCCCCATGGTATCCGTCAAGGTGGCTACTTGGAAATCACAGATGGTAAATTTGGCAAATGGACGAAAGCTATTCCGGCAGGTGCGGATGTGATAGATTATACAGGTTATTCTATCGCACCGGGACTGGTGGATACCCATATTCATGGTTTTGGCGGTGTCGATGTCATGGATAACAATATTGAGGGCACCCTTCATACGATGAGTGAAGGTCTCTTGACGACGGGGGTGACTAGTTTTCTGCCAACGACTTTGACTTCAAGCTATGAACAACTCTTGGCTGTGACAGAAAATATCGGTGCTCATTATCAGGAAGCGACAGGTGCTAAGATTCGTGGCTTATATTTTGAAGGTCCGTATTTCACAGAAAAATATAAAGGAGCCCAAAATCCAATTTACATGAAAAATCCTCGAATGGATGAATTTCGTGCTTGGAAAAAAGCATCGAATGGTTTGCTCAATAAAATCGCTCTAGCTCCAGAACGAGAAGGTGTGGAAGATTTTGTTCGAACTATTACTGATGAAGGGGTTACGGTTGCACTTGGGCACTCAAATGCAACGTTTGAAGAAGCAAAGGCTGCGGTAGATGCAGGTGCCAGTGTCTGGGTGCATGCTTATAATGGTATGCGCGGCTTAACCCACCGTGAGTTGGGGATGGTTGGCGCTATGTATGAATTGCCACACACTTATGCTGAATTAATCTGTGATGGACACCATGTGGATCCAAAGGCTTGTGACATCTTGATGAAGCAAAAAGGGCATGAAAATGTTGCGCTCATCACAGACTGTATGACTGCAGGAGGCTTGGAAGACGGTGACTATATGTTGGGAGAATTTCCAGTAGTAGTCGCAAATGGAACTGCTCGACTCAAATCAACAGGTAACCTAGCCGGTTCTATCTTGAAATTGAAAGACGGGTTAAAGAACGTTGTCAAATGGGGGATTGCTAACCCACACGAAGCAGTTATGATGGCAACCCTCAATCCGGCTAAATCCGTTCATATTGAGGATGTTTGTGGTCAAATCAAGGAAGGACATGATGCAGACTTCATTGTGTTGGACAAGGATTTGGAACTGGTTGCGACCTACTTGGATGGCGAAAAGAGATACGAAGCTAAATAGAATCTTTTTATCTTGAAAGAGTTGGGAAACCGACTCTTTTCATTTTACTTTTTAAAATACATGTAGTTAAGAAAAGGTTTTTAAGGATTTGAATTGCAATAAGGGGCGTGATATAATGAGGTTATCTGAGTCGTATGCTCATGATTGTAGTTGGCATAACTTTTATTACTTATAGTTTTCTCGGCAGGGGAATGGCACCAACCAAGGAGAATGTCTTTAAACCCAAATCCTTGAAAAAGAAAGCTAAGAAATAGATTTTTTGTTGGAAGGGGTAGTTGACTGGGCTGCCTGCTTGCTTAATAAAGGAGACGGAGATGGAACGTTATCAATTAAACAATGGTGTAGAGATTCCGGTTTTGGGCTTTGGAACTTGGAAGGCTCAAGATGGTGAAGAGGCCTATCAGGCGGTGCTAACAGCACTTGAAGCAGGCTACCGACACATTGATACTGCGGCTGTTTATAAGAATGAGGGAAGTGTGGGTAGTGCAATCAAAGACAGTGGTATACCGCGAGAAGAGCTCTTTATTACGACCAAGCTCTGGAATGGTAATCATACTTATGAGGAGACTCAAGGAGCTTTTGCCCGCTCCTTAGAGCGTTTGGGGCTGGACTATCTGGACCTCTATCTTATCCACTGGCCCAATCCAAAACCTCTGCGAGAGCAGGAAGCTTGGAAGGAGCGCAATCGGGAGGTTTGGCGGGCTATGGAAGACCTCTATCGGGAGGGGAAAATCCGAGCTATCGGTGTCAGCAATTTCCTGCCTCACCACCTAGAGCCTCTGCTTGAGACAGCGCGTATTTTGCCTGCGGTCAATCAAATTCGTCTGGCGCCTGGTGTCTATCAAGCTGAAACAGTGGACTATTGTCGTAAGCATGATATTCTCCTAGAGGCTTGGGGTCCCTTCGGTCAAGGGGAACTTTTCCGCAATGAAGAAGTCAAGGCTGTGGCCGATAAATACGGCAAATCTGTCGCCCAAATCGCTCTGGCTTGGAGCCTGCAAGAGGGCTTCCTGCCCCTGCCCAAGTCGGTTACGCCTGAGCGAATCAAGAGCAATCTGGACTGCTTTGACATTACCCTCAGTCCAGCAGACCTAGAAGTGTTGAAAAACATTCAAGGTCTTGAAGGCGGCGCTCCAGATCCAGATAAGATGGATTTTTAGATGATGATTGACTGAAACTGTAATCAAAACTTTCTCTTCTGTGCGATAAAGAAATCAAAGGGCTGATTGAGGAGGTTATTGAGCTACTGGGAGTGGGAAGATAAGGAAGAAAAGAAGCAGTCAAGGCTTCAGTCAATATCATTTATCAACGTCCTACTCCAATCTAGGAGTCGAATCGTCTTCCTTACTAAAATTTGGAGGGAATCTAGCTTTCAGATAGTCCTATTTATGAAAATTTCCAAATAATCTATCCCTCGAATGACAGGATTTACTAAAATTGATTGGCATTCTATGTCTAGGATGACACTAATCACTAAAGTTTCTAGGTATTCTAAGTCTTGAATGATCGGATGATTCGTTTTTTATAGACAAATAGTCCCCGTCGGAAGGTTTACTAGCAATCAGATGGGGATTTTTGCTGCCTTTTTTCTTTGAAAAAGAGAAAAATGCCTTTTCGGAGCTTAAAAACAACATTTCAGAGTAGCCTTGCCAAAGATTTATCACCACATGCTATACTTGTTTTATCATATTTGTGGAAAGGATTATTATGACAAAAACCTACACCATTCGCCCCCTGCCTTACAGCAACTTTACTAACCGTGAGTTTGAGAGCTTGATGACGGACTCTCATCAGGTTCTTACTAGCTTTGCCAAGTCCTACAAGGATGAGGCTATGTATGATGATCATCTTGAAGTCTTTGACAGTAAGCTGGAGCAATTCCAAGCCCAGTTGGCCAGCGTAGAAAATAAACAAACCTTGAGTCTAGCAGAAGTGGATAAGGAGCGGGACAGTGCCCTAGTCGGACTGTTTACCTTGCATAGGGGCTTTGCCAAAATCAAGGAGCCCAATCTCAAAGCTGCCCACGAAACCCTAACGCCAGTCCTTGCGAAGTATAAGGACATCACCAAGCATACCAACGATGTCGCAACTGCTGAAATCAAGAGTCTCCTCAAAACCCTCAAGGAGGAACCTTATGATGCAGCAGTGACTACCTTGGGTCTTCTGCCGATGCTTACCGCCGTGGCAACAGCTCAGGAAGACTATGACCGGGCAGAAACTCTGGCGCGTGCAGCCAAGTCCAGCAAAGAAGTCGGCAAAACCAAGCAGTTGCGTACCGAGCTCTCCCGTATCTATGACCTCTTTATGCGCTATACCGCAGCCTCCGCAGAAGCCTATCCCGAAAAACTCCACTTTGCTAAACTCCTCAAAGACCTCAACACCATCCGCGACAGCAAGCGCCGCCTATCCAGTCCAAGCAAGAAAGCAAAAACGGAACAAGTGGCAGAGATGGCAGGGTAAAGTCAATCCCTTAGAATGATTTCTAGGGGATTTTTGGTGGTTTCGTGGTATAATTCTATCAAAAGAAACCTACACAAACTTGATGAAACTGCAGGTGAGTGAAAAATGGGAAGCGAATTATTATGAACGAAGAAAAATTATTGGGAAATATATCATTTATACTTTCTATTACAAGAAACGATGGAAGCAAAGCAAATTTTATATATAATAACTAATTTTACCGACAATTTTGATAATTCTGAGATATTCATACCACTTTTCCCGTTTTTATCATCAATTTGTTTAGGCTGGATTGAGAAGTTTCAAGAACAAGGAATCATTTTAGAATTACCAAACATCAGAGATGTAAACCTTGTAACCATGATGAAAAAAATTAGAATTGGCGTGAAGCTCTATTCTGATAATAAATTTGCAAAAGCTTGTAATAAGTTAAGTAATAGTGCGGTTGAAAGAAAGCGCCTATTAGAGTCGAACTATAATTTTTATCAAAAATTTTTTGTTTATTGCTTTGTGCAGCACGATTTGGGAGTTTTACTATTGATGATATTCCTTATGGAAACATTAGTCAAATGAGTATATATTTTGAGGTTAAATAAATTTACAACTATAGAAAAGTGGGAACAAGAAATAGAACCAATTTTTATTGATTATTCTCGTGATCTGTCTGCTTTTATCAATTCGGTCACTTCAAATTTTGAAAAAGATTTTAATTTAGATCCAGCAATGAAACTGGATATTTCAAGTTGTAAATTAAGACATATTGATAAGTTTTTAATGGATAACAGAAGGCAAGATATTTTACTAGGGAATCTGCCACTTGAAGTTCAATTACAGTTATTCAATATTCTATGTCAGAACAATTTTCTAAATAGCTTATTCCCGAAAGTATTCTAAAATAAAGGTAATATATTCTATCGTTCAAAAATCCAATCTTATCTAGTTAGCGTCAATTCTTTAGCAAAAATTTTAAGTAAATATTCCAAAAGTATTAATTCTGGTTTAGCAGAAAAAATACAAACTACTATTTACGTAAAAGGTAATATTTTCTTAGAGATAGTCAATTTAGAAATAATATTTTTCATTATTCTATTAAAGAAATTCCTTATTCCCAGTTTTCAACTCCGGACAATTATTTTAGGGATTTTATTGAGTATTATGTAGATATTAATTTTGACAATTTCATGAAAATAGTTGATGAAGAGATAGATAAAATTAATGAAGTTGTTGAGGAATTAATAAAATATAGATAAAGGAGAATTATTGTGGTTGATACTATTTGGATTTTGGGAATGGTTTTGATATTGTGATGGTACGAAAAACGTCTTTTCTTTATGTGTGCTAAACGAAAGAATGCTAGAAGATAATTGAAAAGTTAGGGAGAAGAGATGAATTTATTGACTATTAGAGGATTTATTGGTACAATTTTACTATTTTGTATGTATTATTTTCTAAAAAAGATTCGGATGAAAATAATTTAAGGCTTTATTTGTCCTGATATACAACATAAATCTCAGGATATATTGAATATTTTAAACGATGAATATTCTTCAAAATTTAATAAACTATTAGATGAAAAGGGTATATCAATTGATAATTAAATGAAATTTGGAGTATAGGTGATAGAAATTATTATGGATAAGGTAGATATTTGTCAAAACTTGGGTAATTTTTTAAATTCACAGTTTATCAGTTCAACGCTTGGAGCATTGGTTGGTGGTGGGATAGCTGTGTATGTCGCACATATCCAGAATAAACAACAAACAAAGCAATTACAAGAAGAACATAAGCTACAACGAGAATATTTTGATAAACAAGAGGAAAACGAACGAGAACGCATCTTCTTACAATTTACGATTGAACGAGCTGAAAGATCTTATCAAATTTTGAATGAGTTGAAAAAGGCTGAGACAATGTTTCGTGATGAGGGGATATGGTTTGTCGAAAATGTTGCAAAGAAATTGGATTTCAAAACTGAGTTCGTTAAATATTATTATAAACACTTAATTAATAAATATTATCACTATATAGATTTAAGAGATGATTTGTTATTAAGTATCGTCATTCAAGATGATGTCAAACTTTCTCAGTTAAAAACAGCAGTTAATGAGGAAGTTGTCCTATTTAGTAATTTTTTTGAAAAAATTTCTAAGGTAAATAACTTTGATGAATATACAAAAATTGCCGATGAATTCTCGGAGAAAACGAGATTAATTGAAAAATGTGATGAATTTAAAACCTACTTAACTAAATATATTAGGGATAGTACATTTAGATTAGTAACCCCAGAAAAAATGGCTGAAAAGATATTAAAACAAACAACGGGAAATTCAAAAATTCAATTTGAAATTGTGAGAAAGCAAGAAATGAATGAACAAGGTAAAAAATAGATTTGAAAACTTTAGTGAAGAGTGCAAGAAAGAAAAATTAGACACTTTTGTTGACTTTTTTTGATACCCAATGTAAAATAAAATATTTTCCTTTTACAAATTTCCTATTTCTTGCTATAATGTTTTGTATGAAAGAAGTCTCATGCAATTACTTGCTAGCGAGTCTGGGATGGTGGAAGCCAGATAAGAGCTAAATGAAGATGGAGCTTTCGGTAAATTTTAGTCCTTGATGTTATCTTAAGGCTATATTAACAATGAAGTAATAAACTAGGGTGGAACCGCGTTTTGACGCCCCTATACAAATCTGTATAGGTATCGTGTCAAGTGCAGTTCTGCTTTTTGTTTTGTCAGTCAAATTGATTCACTTGTTGACGCTAGTGTTATTTCTACTATAAACTCAGGTTAGTAAGAATATTATCATAAAAAGAATGGAGTATCTTATGTCAAAGAAGTTGACTTTTCAAGAAATTATTTTAACGTTGCAGCAATTCTGGAATGATCAGGGCTGTATGCTTATGCAGGCTTACGATAATGAAAAAGGTGCTGGTACCATGAGTCCTTATACTTTCTTGCGTGCCATTGGTCCTGAGCCGTGGAATGCAGCTTATGTAGAGCCTTCACGTCGTCCAGCAGATGGACGTTACGGTGAAAATCCGAATCGCCTTTACCAACACCACCAGTTTCAAGTTGTGATGAAACCAAGTCCAAGTAATATTCAAGAGCTGTATTTGCAGTCTTTGGAGTTATTGGGAATTAATCCGTTGGAACATGATATTCGCTTTGTAGAGGACAATTGGGAAAATCCTTCAACAGGTTCTGCAGGTCTAGGATGGGAAGTATGGCTTGACGGTATGGAAATCACGCAGTTTACTTATTTCCAACAGGTCGGTGGTTTGCCTACCAACCCAGTGACATCTGAAGTTACCTATGGTTTGGAGCGCTTGGCATCTTATATCCAAGAGGTGGATTCTGTTTATGATATTGAATGGGCTGATGGCGTAAAATACGGAGAAATCTTCCGCCAACCAGAATTTGAACATTCAAAATACAGTTTTGAAGTGAGCGACCAAGCTTTGCTTTTAGCAAATTTTGATCATTTTGAAGCAGAGGCGAAGCGCTGTTTAGAATACAATCTCGTTCATCCTGCTTATGATTATGTATTGAAATGTTCTCATACTTTTAATTTATTGGATGCTCGTGGAGCTGTTTCGGTGACGGAGCGGGCAGGTTACATTGCTCGGATTCGCAATTTGGCACGTATTGTTGCTAAAACTTTTGTGGCAGAGCGCAGACGACTAGGCTATCCATTATTAGATGAAGCAACACGTGAGAAATTATTGGCTGAGGAGGAATAAAAATGACAAAGAATTTATTGGTTGAGTTAGGGCTGGAAGAAATGCCGGCCTATGTCGTAACACCAAGTATGAAGCAATTACGTGATAAAATGGCAGCCTTTTTAACAGACAATCGTTTAACTTTTGATAAGATTGAAATGTTTTCAACTCCTCGTCGCTTGGCTGTGCGCGTGTCCAATTTAAGTGAGAAGCAAACGGACTTAACAGAAGATTTTAAAGGTCCAAGCAAGAAGATTGCTTTGGATGCAGAGGGAAATTTCACCAAAGCCGCGCAAGGTTTTGTTCGTGGAAAAGGCTTGACGGTTGAAGATATCACATTTCGTGACATCAAAGGCGAAGAATATGTCTATGTGACCAAGCAAGAAATCGGAAAACCTGTTGAAGAATTGATTGACGGAGTTGTTGATGTGCTGACTTCACTAAGCTTTCCGGTCAATATGCACTGGGGGAGCAATACATTTGAATATATCCGTCCCGTTCATACCCTAACTGTGTTGTTGGACGATGAGTCCTTTTTGATGAATTTGTTCGATATTGAAAGCGGACGGACAAGTCGGGGTCATCGTTTTCTCGGTCATGAAGTGAAGATTCAGTCAGCAGATTCTTATGAAGAGGACTTGCGCAAAGTTTTTGTCATTGCCAGCCCAATGGAACGCGAAAACATGATTTTGGATCAAATCAAAGAAATCGAGAAAATGCACAATGTTCATGTGGAGATTGACGAAGATTTGCTGGATGAAGTGCTGAATTTGATTGAATACCCAACCGCTTTTATCGGACGTTTTGACGAGCGTTACCTAGATGTACCTGAGGAAGTCCTTGTGACTTCCATGAAAGTCAATCAACGCTACTTTGTTGTTCGTAACGAAAATGGCAAGCTACTTCCATATTTTGTATCGGTACGTAACGGAAATGCAGAACATCTCGAAAATGTGGTCAAAGGGAATCAGAAAGTGTTGGTAGCTCGTTTGGAAGATGCAGAATTTTTCTGGCGCGAAGACCAACGATTGGTTATTTCTGATTTGGTTGAAAAGTTGAAAAATGTGACCTTCCATGAAAAAATCGGCTCTCTAGCAGAGCACATGGAGCGAACAGCAAAAATTGCAGCCCTTTTAGCAGAAAAAGCTCAGTTATCTAAGCAAGAAATGAAAGACGTAGCGCGAGCTGCAGCTATTTACAAGTTTGATTTGTTGACTGGTATGGTTGGTGAGTTTGATGAGCTGCAAGGTATCATGGGGGAAAAATATGCCCTGCTTGCAGGAGAAAACACAGCAGTAGCTAAAGCCATTCGGGAGCATTATTTGCCAACTGCCAGTGATGGTGAATTGCCAGACACGAAAATTGGTGCCATTTTAGCCATTGCAGACAAGATGGATACGATTCTTTCTTTTTTCTCAGTCGGACTCATTCCAAGCGGTTCAAATGACCCTTATGCTCTTCGTAGAGCAACGCAAGGTGTCGTGCGCATTTTGGATAAATTTGGTTGGCACATTGCTTTAGATGAATTGATAGAAGAGATTTATGCGCTGCAATTTGACAGTCTCACATATAGCAATAAAGAACAAGTGCTTGATTTCTTCCGTGCACGTATTGAAAAAATGATGGACAGCGATGTTCCAAAAGATATCGTGTCTTCTGTTTTAAATAGTTCAACGTTTGTTGTGCGGGACTTGGTTGAAGCAGCAAGTCTTTTGGCAGAAAAAGCACAAGAAGATTCTTTCAAATCGTCGGTCGAAAGTTTAGCACGTGTCTTTAACTTGGCAGAAAAAGCAGAAACGGCTGGTGTTGTGGACGAGAGCCTCTTTGAAAATGCCGAAGAAAAAGCTCTTCATGCAGCAGTAGAAAACTTAACGTTATCTGATGACTTAGCAGATAATATTGAGCAACTCTTCGCTTTAAGTCCAGTGATTGACGCTTTCTTTGACAATACTATGGTTATGGCTGAAGATGAAGCAATCCGAGCAAATCGTTTGGCACTCTTAGCTGCCTTAATGACGAAAGCCAAAAAAGTGGCACAATTTAACCAAATCAATACAAAATAATCCAAGGAGGGAAAAATGGAACCAAAGAAAATCGAACGTATCAACGAACTTGCCAAAAAGAAAAAAACAGTTGGCCTAACGCCAGAAGAAAAAGTAGAGCAAGCTAAATTGCGTGAAGAATACATTGAAGGCTATCGTCGTAGCGTTCGCCACCACATTGAAGGGATTAAAATTGTGGATGAAGAGGGTAATGACATCACACCGGAAAAGCTCCGTCAAGTCCAACGTGAAAAAGGCTTGCACGGTCGAAGTTTGGATGATCCAAATTCGTAATAAAGGTAACAAAACATCGCTGAGAAAAATTCTCAGCGATGTTTTCATCTATTTTGTAATATCTTCAAAGTGGTCAAATGTTTGACTGTCAATAACCGCCATCAACAGTTCGTCCTTTTTAAAGGTATAGTCAGGTGATGTATCAATGTTGAGAACACCGTCGGGTGTTTCTCGAAAACCAATGATATTGAGGTTGTGGTTTTGACGAAGTTTTAATTGGGCTAAATTTTTACCAATCCAAGACTGAGGTGGATAAAATTCAATAATAGATACATTTTTATCTAGTTCAATGACGTCAGTCGTAGCTTGATGCAGGATATTTTTTGCAAGTGAAATCCCTGTTTCACGCTCAGGGGAGATGCAGCGGTCTGCTCCGACCTTTAGCAAGACTTCTCTGGTTGTTTTACTTTTCACCTTGGCAATTACTTTTTCAACGCCTAACGATTTGCAGTGCATAACAGCAAGGACACTCGATTCTAGATTGTCTCCAGTAGCGACCACTACCGTATCACAGGTATCAATCCCTGCCGCCTGAAGCAAATCATGGTCTGTAATATCGCCGACCACACCTCGCGCTAAAATAGGTTCAAAATGATTGATGACATCTTCATGGTCATCGACAGCTATAATATCGCAGTTGTATTTGCGAAGTGTGTTAATGATACTGCGACCGAAAACTCCCAGCCCCAGTATACCGATTGTTCGTTTATCCATAAAATTCCTTCCTATCCAATAATAATATTTGCATTGGCAAATTTAATTGTGTCTTTTTTCTTCGGTTTTCGATTGGAAAGACTGACAATTAAGGTCAATGGTCCGATACGTCCGATAAACATCAAAAACATAATCACCGTTAAGGCGGCATGGTTTAAAGTAGGTGTTAGATTTGCCGTTACGCCCACCGTTCCAAGAGCAGACATGGCTTCAAACATTAAGTAAATAAAACGATGTCCATTATCAGCGACCATAGTCAAAAAAGTCAAGCCAATGATAAAGGTTGTTGTAAAGACAATCAAGACACTAAAGGCTTTTTGAATGGTAGAGGGAGAAAACGTATGGTGGCCAAAATTAGTATGAGGCAAGCCAAGGATTTCCGTTCGGGCGAAGGCTAATACGACCAAAAAAGTAGTGATTTTCAGTCCCCCTGCCGTTCCTCCGGGAGCACCTCCTAGAAACATCTGAATGATGTAAAGGAGCAATGTAACTGGGCGAGCTTGTGTATAGTCAATTGTTGCAAATCCAGCCGTCCGCATGGTGACGGTTTGAAAGAAGCTGACTAAAAGTTTCTTTTCAAAGGGAAGTCGACCAATCGTAGCTGTATTTTGGTATTCTGTTAGAAATGTCAAGCAGGTTCCGCTGATTAAGATGAGAGCTGTTAAAGCAAGGACCAATTTTGTGTGAAAGCGCAATTTTCGCTTATGTCCTTTTGTCTGGATATTTGTTTTTAAGTCAAACCAAACTGAAAAACCCAAGCCTCCCATGATAATCAAGGCAGCAATGGTCAAATTGACCAAGGCATCTGTTTTATATGCCAATAAGCTAGTGCTTCCTAAGTTGTCAAATCCAGCATTACAAAATGCAGAGATAGCAAGGAAAATGGAGGTTAGAAGTCCTTTTCCCCATCCTAAAAGGGGGACAAAGCGAAAACTGAGGATAAATGCTCCAAGAGCTTCAATGCTGAAAGTAATAAGAAAAATGGAGCGAAGAAAGTCGCGAATAGAATTTGTCTCATCTCGACTAAGACTTTCTTGTAAAGTAGTACGATTGGAAAAACTGAGCTTTTGATTGGAACGTACATAAATCAGCCCAATAAAGCTAATCAGCCCCAATCCGCCAATCTGAATGAGGAGCATGCAGATGATTTGCCCCCAAATATTGTAAGTATCTGCAACAGACTGCGTAAAAAGCCCCGTCACACAAACCATTGAAACTGATGTAAAGAGGTGGTCAAAATAATTAGCTTTAGAGGTCGCTGTCTGCATAATAGGCAGATTTAAAAGAAGAGAGCCTACCACAATCACAAGGGCAAAGCTCAATAAAATGCGCCTAGCAGGAGATAATCTGGATAAGAAACGTGACATTTGTAATTTCCTTCATAGAATAATGACTTTATTTTACCACAAAGCAGCTTAAAAGACGAGAAGGAAGGCGTAAGAAGTCTAGTCCTTTTTTAAAAGTTTTCGACCGAAAAATATGCAACCAGCAATCACTGCCACATCTACCCAGAACAAGATTGGATCTGTCAAGGTGAAGAAAAAGTAGAAGGAAATGATAAGGAGAATAGCTAGAAGAGGTAAGATAATTTTTTTGTATTGTTGAAGATTCATTTGAATTTAGTCTTTCTATTTTTTACTTGTTCCAAAAAAGTGTGTTTAGGTCTGTCTTCAAAGCTAGTGCTAGGTTAATGCAAAGTTCTAGTGTGGGATTATATTTGTTGTTTTCAATCATGTTAATTGTCTGCCGCGAAACGCCGGTCTTTTTAGCAAGTTCTAATTGTGATAGCCCAAGACTATTTCGGAATTCTCTCACATGATTCATGCATTCCCCCTTATTTTGATGTCAAATATAACTGACGTTTGTGATTTTATTATAAAAATCCTTGGTTGATATGTCAAGTATAATTGACAAAAAACTTTACATGATTCTAAAATTCTTTTTTTAAATCTTTGTGGTATAATAGTAAAGATATGACAAATGAATTTCATCATGTGACAGTTCTTCTGCACGAAACCATTGATCAACTTGATATAAAACCAAATGGAGTCTATGTTGATGCAACATTAGGTGGGGCAGGACATAGTGAATATTTATTGAGTAAATTAGGGGAAAACGGTCGTCTATATGCTTTTGATCAAGATCAGACTGCTATTGAGCATGCTCAAAAACGCTTAGCGTCGTATGTTGAACAAGGAATGGTGACTTTTATCAATGATAATTTTCGTCATTTAAAAGCTCGCTTGAATGAGCTGGGTGTTGAAGAAATTGATGGTATTTGTTATGATTTAGGAGTTTCGAGTCCGCAACTTGATGAGCGTGAGCGTGGCTTTTCCTATAAACAAGATGCTCCGCTTGATATGCGAATGAATCGTGAGGCAAAGCTAACAGCATATGAAGTAGTTAATCAATATAGCTATCATGATTTAGTGCGGATTTTTTTTAAGTATGGAGAAGATAAATTTTCAAAACAAATTGCTCGTAAAATTGAGCAAATGCGTGAAAAGAAACCGATTGAAACCACTACGGAGTTGGCGGAGATTATTAAATCTGCTAAGCCTGCCAAGGAATTAAAGAAAAAAGGTCATCCAGCTAAACAGATTTTTCAAGCTATTCGTATTGAGGTCAATGATGAATTGGGCGCAGCAGATGAGTCCATTCAACAGGCGATGGATTTGTTAGCAGTTGATGGGCGGATTTCTGTGATTACCTTTCATTCGTTAGAAGACCGCTTGACCAAGCAGCTTTTTAAAGAAGCTTCAACAGTGGAGGTCCCGAAAGGTTTACCATTTATTCCAGAGGATTTACAACCTAAAATGAAATTGGTTACTCGGAAACCTATTTTACCAAGTAAAGAAGAACTAGATAACAATAATCGCGCGCATTCAGCCAAACTGCGTGTGGCACAAAAAGTACATAAGTGAGGATTGAGATGGCAAATAATAGACCAAGAACGACTAGTCAGATACTTCAGGCGCGTATTCAAAGATTTTCTCGTGTTGAAAAGGCATTTTATGGCGCTATAGTCTTGACGGCAGTTATCTTAGCGACAAGTGTCGTATTTATGCAGACAAAATTATTGCAAGTGCAGCGTGATTTAACAACTGTCAATTCAAAAATCGAGGCGAAGCGAACAGAGTTAGATGATGCCAAGCAAGAGGTTAATGAATTGATCCGTAGTGAACGTTTGTCAAAATTAGCGAGTTCGCAAGAAATGACTCAGAATAATGAAAATATCAGAACGGCGGAGTAGAGCATGAATGGACTCAGAAGACGAATTTTAAACCATGCTTTGAAAAATCGTAGGAATCCTAGTTACAACCGTAGACGAGTAGGGAAAAATCTAAGCGTTTTGACGGTTTTTGTCTTTTTTGTTTTCCTAATCAATTTTGCAATTATCATTGGAACGGGAAAGAAATTTGGCGTGAATTTAGCTGAACAGGCAAGTCAAGTGCATCAAATCACAAAGATTGTCCCAGCTAAACGTGGAACTATTTATGACCGTAATGGTTTGCCAATAGCTGAAGATGCAACTTCCTATAATGTTTATGCTGTTATTGATAAAAGTTATAAGTCAGCAACAGGAGAAATTCTCTATGTAGAAGAATCTCAATACGATAAGGTAGCTGATGTATTTAACAAGTATCTTGGTATGGATAAGGACTACGTCAAAAAACAACTATCTCGAAAAAAATTACAACAAGTTTCGTTTGGTGCTCAAGGGAATGGTATCAGTTATAGCAATATGAATACCATTCGTGAGGAATTGAAAAAAGCAAAAGTAAAGGGAGTTGATTTCACAACTAGTCCAAATAGAAGCTATAAAAATGGGAATTTTGCTTCTGTTTTTATTGGATTGGCTCAGTTACAAGAAAATAAAGATGGTAGTAAAACACTTGCTGGAACAACAGGTTTAGAAGCTGCTTTAAACAAGACGTTAGCCGGAACAAATGGTGTCATCACCTATGAAAAAGATAAAAACGGAAATATAGTACCGGGATCAGACAAGGTTTCAAGGCAAACACAAGATGGAAAAGATGTTTATACAACATTATCCTCAGACTTACAGTCTTTCCTTGAAACGCGGATGAATGCTTTTGTGGAAAAAGCTAAGGGAACTTATGCCAGTGCCACATTAGTCAGTGCACAAACTGGAGAAATCCTTGCAACGACGCAGCGTCCAAGTTTTGATGCTGATACAAAGCAAGATCTGACAAAAGACTTTGCTTGGTCTAGTGCTCTCTATCAAAATCAGTATGAACCTGGCTCAACGATGAAGGTCATGACACTAGCTGCAGCTATAGACAATAACACTTTCCCAGAAAATGAAACGTATAATAATAGTGGCTTACAAATTGCGGATGTAACGATTCGAGACTGGAATGTCAACATGGGACTTTCTGAAGGACAGACATTAACCTATGCTCAAGGTTTTGCTCTTTCTAGTAATGTGGGAATGGCTTCTCTTGAGAAAAAGATGGGTGACGAAAAATGGCTAGACTATCTTAGCAAGTTTAAATTTGGATTACCTACACGCTTTGGAATGAATTATGAAGATTACGGCGGTCTTCCAGCAGATAATATCGTTACGTATGCAATGAGTGCTTTTGGTCAAGGAATTTCGGTTACTCAAATACAGATGTTACGTGCTTTTTCTTCTATCGCCAATGATGGTGTAATGGTTGAACCAAAATTCATCAGTGCCATTTATGATTCCAAAAGCGGGAGTGCGCGTAAGGCTTCTACAGAAATTGTCGGGCACCCCGTTTCCAAAGATGCCGCTAAGTCAACGAGAGACCATATGGTGACTGTCGGTACAGATCCTATTTACGGAACATTATATAGCAAGGCAGAAGGTCCGATTATCAAAGTGCCTAATCAAAATGTGGCAGTTAAATCCGGTACAGCACAAATTGCCGGAGAAAATGGCAGTGGTTATCTGACAGGGGCAAATGATTACATCTATTCTGTTGTGGCAATGACACCAGCAGAAAATCCTGATTTTATCATGTATGTAACTCTGAAACAGCCCTCAGAATCTTTCCAACCAATCTTCTGGAAAGAGGTAGTCAATCCGGTGTTAGAAGAAGCTGCAGCGATGAAGGATACGTTGAACTTGACGACGCAATCACCTGTTTTAAAGTCAGTTTCAAAAGAAATAACTTATAAAATGCCATCTACTAAAAATACCAGCCCTGGTGATTTAGCAGATGAGTTACGGCGCAATCTTGTACAACCTATTATCCTAGGTACTGGTAAAAATATTAAGAAAGTTTCTGTAAGAACAGGTGAAGCACTGAAATCCAATCAGCAAATCCTTGTCTTAACAGATCACTTTACTGAAATGCCGGATATGTACAGTTGGACCAAGAAAAATGCTGAAACATTCGGTGAATGGTTGGGCATAAAAGTGCATGTTAAGGGTAAAGGCTCTAAGGTCGTTGCCCAAAGTGTCAAAACCAACGCATCACTCAAGAAAATAAAAGAAATAACAATTACATTAGGAGATTAGCATGTTACAAGCTATCGTTGCAGGTGTTGTGACCTTTATTCTAACTCTGGTTGGAATACCTGCTTTTATTCGTTTTTATCATAAAGCTCATATTTCTGGGCAACAAATGCACGAGGATGTGAAGCAGCACCAAGCAAAAGCGGGAACTCCAACCATGGGTGGGACTGTTTTCTTGGTAGCTTCCGTTTTGTCCAGTTTTGTGATTGCACTTATATCAAGAGAACTCTCAAGCGCTGCTTTGATGATATTGTTTATTCTTGTTTTGTACGGTATTGTTGGTTTCTTGGATGACTTTTTAAAGATTTTTCGCAAAATAAATGAAGGCTTAAATCCCAAACAAAAATTAGTTCTTCAAATTATTGGTGGTATTGTTTTTTACTTTTTCTTTGATACTCATGGTGGCGGTGACTTACTCAATGTTTTTGGTTTCCCAGTTCATTTAGGTTATCTTTATATCGCTTTTGCACTCTTTTGGCTGGTCGGTTTTTCCAACGCAGTCAATTTAACAGATGGTATTGATGGGTTAGCTAGCATTTCTGTTACAATCAGCTTAGCAGCTTATGCAGTTATTGCGACTGTTCAGCATCGTTTTGATATTTTAATTGTCATTTTGAGTATGATTGGCGGTCTGCTTGCCTTCTTCATTTTCAATCATAAACCAGCTAAAATTTTTATGGGTGATGTAGGAAGTTTAGCTCTCGGTGGTATGTTGGCAGCCATTTCGATGGCGCTTCATCAAGAATGGACGCTTCTCATCATTGGAATTGTCTATGTCTTTGAGACAACTTCGGTTATGATGCAGGTTTCTTATTTCAAATTGACCGGTGGTAAAAGGATTTTCCGGATGACACCAGTTCATCATCATTTTGAATTAGGTGGTTTGTCAGGACATGGTAAAGCTTGGAGCGAATGGAAGGTCGATTTCTTTTTCTGGGGAATTGGTCTTGTAGCTAGCTTACTAACACTTGCAATTTTATATTTATAAGAGAAACGAGGCGGGGACAATATTATTTCTGCCTCGCTTTTTTATGACGAAAACTTCGTCCCTACCTCACTAGTCTTCTAGATTGCTGAATAACCACCCCTCTGAGAGATGAGGTTAGAAACTAAAAAATGCAAATTTTATCTTGAACTGGACCCCAAAAGTTAGACAGAAAAAAATCTAACTTTTGGGGTGTTTTTATTATGAAATTAACTTATAAAGATAAAGTTCAGATCTATGAACTTAGAAAACAAGGGCGCAGCTTCAAAGAGCTTTCAAATATATTTGGGATAAAAATTACCAATCTTCAGTACATGATTAAATTGATTGATCGTTATGGAATGGAAATCGTCAAAAAAGGAAAGAATTGTTACTATTCACCTGAACTAAAACAAGAGATCATTGATGAAGTTCTACTTGAAGGTCGTTCACAAATAAGGGTCTCTCTAGATTATGCTCTTCCAAGTGTTGGAATGTTGCCTAATTGGATAGCACAATATAAGAAAAACGGGTATATTATTGTTGAGAAAACAAGAGGGAGACCGCCTAAAATGGGACGTAAACCAAAGAAGAAACCCGAAGAGATGACAGAGCTAGAGCGACTTCAGGAAGAATTAGACTATTTAAGAGCGGAGAATGCCATTCTAAAAAAGTTGAGAGAACTCCGATTGAGGGACGAAAAGGATCAAGAAGAAAAGCAGAAATTGTTCAAGGATTAGTGACAGAGTTTGCCTTAGAGATTCTTCTAAAGATTATTAAGCTAGCTCGTTCAACCTATTATTACCAGCTAAAGCAACTAGATAAAAGCGATAAAAATCATGATATTAAAGCTGAAATTCAAGCTATTTTTACTGAGCATAAAGGAAATTATGGTTATCGCCGAATAACACTCGAATTAAGGAATCGTGGTTTTGTAGTGAACCATAAAAAGGTCCAACGTCTGATGAAGGCTCTTGGTTTAAGTGCTCGAATTCGTCGTAAACGTAAGTATTCTTCCTATCAAGGAGAAGTTGGCAAGAAAGCAGATAACCTTATTCAACGCCAGTTTGAAGCATCCAAACCAATGAAAAAGTGCTACACAGATGTGACAGAGTTTGCCATTCCAGCAAGCAGTCAAAAGCTCTACTTATCGCCAATCTTAGATGGCTTTAATATCGCCTATAATCTTTCTACGTCACCGAATTTGATACAAGTGAAAGATATGCTAGAACAAGCCTTCACAGAGGAACATTACGAGAATACCATTCTTCATAGTGATCAAGGATGGCAGTATCAACATCAGTATTATCATCGTTTTTTAGAGGATAAAGGAATCCAACCGTCCATGTCACGTAAAGGAAACAGTCCAGATAACGGTATGATGGAGTCCTTCTTTGGTATTCTTAAGTCTGAGATGTTTTATGGTTATGAGAAGACGTTTCACTCACTTGAGCAATTGGAACAAGCTATTGTAGACTATATTGATTATTACAACAACAAACGGATTAAGGTAAAACTAAAAGGACTTAGCCCTGTGCAATACAGAACTAAATCCTTTGGATAAATTAATTGTCTAACTTTTCGGGGTCAGTACATCTCTGGATGTCTCTTTTTTTGTTTTTAAATAGCAGAAAATCCGAAAAATATATTAAAAAATCATGATTTTTCTTGTACTTATACGAAAAAAGTGTATAATAGGTTCAATATTTAGTTGAAGGAGGGGAGTAGTTGCTATCTTCATAAAGTAGAATGGCTTATTTTTTAACTTTAAAAGAATGTTTATTCAATTTGAGTCAAAAGATAAATTTATTATTTTTGCTTCTTTATGTATTTTGCGGCTTATTTTAATCATATTATGCAGTGAATAACTAGTATTTTGAATAAATAATATTTTCTGTCAAAAACAGCTCTTTACTTTTTGAGAATATTTCGGTATAATATTCAATGTAATAAGATGTGACATTAGAGGAGGTTTATCTATGAAATCATCAAAATGGATTATTGCAACAGGAGTTGTGCTAAGTGCTGGAATCCTATTATCAGGCTGTGGCAAGTCAGCTTCTAGCACATCAACTTATTCATACGTGTATACACAAGATCCAGATACGCTAAATTATCTGATGGCGAACCGTGCGACAACTTCAGATGTTGTGACTAACTTAGTTGATGGATTATTGGAAAATGACCAGTACGGAAATTTAGTTCCGGCGCTTGCTAAGTCATGGACAGTCTCCAAAGATGGCTTGACATATACGTATAAATTACGTAAAGATGCTAAATGGTACACATCAGAAGGTGAAGAGTACGCAAGTGTAAAAGCGCAAGACTTTGTAACTGGCTTGAAATACGCCGCAGATAATAAATCAGAAGCCCTTTACCTCGTTCAAGATTCTGTCAAAGGTTTAGATGCTTACATCAAGGGTGAAACGAAAGATTTTTCAACGGTTGGAGTAAAAGCTTTAGATGACTATACAGTACAGTATACACCCAGCCGTGCAGAGACTTATTGGAATTCAAAAACGACCAATAATATCCTCTTCCCAGTTAATGCAGATTTCTTGAAATCACAAGGAAAAAATTTTGGTTCTGTAAAACCAACCAGCATTCTATACAATGGTCCTTATCTATTGAAGTCTCTGACAGCCAAGTCTTCTATGGAATTTGCTAAAAATCCTCATTACTATGATAAAAAGAATGTTCATTTGGATAACATTAAATTGACATATTATGACGGCTCTGACCAAGAAGCTCTTATCCGTAACTTCACAGATGGTGCCTATAGTGCAGCTCGTCTTTATCCAAATAGCTCTAGTTTTGCTTCTGTTAAGAAACAATATGCTAACAATATCATCTATAGTTTGCAAGATGCGACCAGCTACTATTATAACTTTAATTTAAATCGTCAGTCTTACAACCATACATCTAAGAAAACAGATGCTCAAAAGGCTGCGACACAAGAAGCGGTGCTAAATAAAGCTTTCCGCCAAGCTATCAACTTTGCCTATAATCGTACTGCTTATGGTGCACAAAGTAATGGGAAAGACGGAGCGACAAAGGTATTGCGGAACACACTCGTGCCACCAACATTTGTTTCTATCGGTGATAAAACGTTTGGTGATGTTGTGTCTTCTAAATTGGTAAACTATGGTTCAGAATGGTCAAATATGAATTTGGCCGATGCACAAGATGCTTATTACAATCCAGAAAAAGCCAAGGCGAAGTTTGCTCAAGCTAAAGCAGAATTGCAAGCAAAAGGTGTTCAGTTCCCTATTCACTTAGATGTACCGACTGATCAGACAAGCAAAATTGGTGTTCAATCGGAAAGTTCCATGAAGCAATCTGTTGAGTCTGTCTTGGGCACAGAAAATGTTGTCATTGATATTCAACAAATGAGTTCAGATGAATTAAATAATATCAGTTATTTTGCTAATACAGCTGCTCAAAAGGACTATGATCTGTATAATGGTGGCTGGTCTGGTGACTATCAAGACCCATCTACTTATTTAGATACTTTGAATACAAAAAATGGTGGTAGTTTACAAAACTTTGGTCTGGAGCCAGGTCAAGAAAATGATAAGATTAAGGCAGTTGGACTGGACACGTATACAGAGATGTTAGCAGAAGCAAATGCCGAAACCAATGAAACGAAGCGCTATGAAAAATATGCCGAAGCACAAGCGTGGTTAATTGATAGTGGCTTGACAATGCCAAACCTGTCTCTTGGGGGAACACCATCCGTGACGAAAACAGTTCCATTTAGCCGTTCTTATTCATTAGTTGGAATCAAAGGTGCTTCAAGCAGTTATTTCAAATATGTCAAACTGCAAGACAAAATTGTAACAACAAAAGAATACGAAAGTGCTAAAAAGAAATGGCTAAAAGAAAAAGAAACCTCTAATAAAAAAGCGCAAGATGACTACGAAAATCATGTGAAATAAAACAAATGTAAGAAACTTCTATGAACGATAAGCTTCGTAGGAGTTTCTTTTTGTTGTTCCTATCTAAAGAACCTATATCGAAGAAGTCTCAAATAAGAGTTGGCTTTAGGGAGTGATTTTAAGTGCTGACAGATACATTTTTTCAAAAAAATTTCTTGACAAGGAGTTTCTATCCTGTTATACTAATAAGGTACCCAATCGCGGGGATGGCGGAATTGGCAGACGCGCAGGACTAAGGATCCTGTGACCGCTTTAGGTCGTGAGGGTTCAAGTCCCTCTCTCCGCATCAGACAAGCTGGCTTTTGCCGGCTTTTTTGTTACTATAGTTATATTTTGTTTTGTCATTTTTGAAATATGAAGCAGGAAAAACAGTTTTATAAGAGAAAACGCTTAAAAGATTAGGAAATGCTGGTATTTTTTCCTAAAAAGTGATAAAATAAACAATGTAAATGGGAAAACCCATAAAAATAAATAGGAGGCCTAATACTAATGGCAATCGTTTCAGCAGAAAAATTTGTCCAAGCAGCTCGTGACAATGGTTATGCAGTTGGTGGATTTAATACAAACAACCTTGAGTGGACTCAAGCTATCTTGCGTGCAGCAGAAGCTAAAAAAGCTCCAGTTCTTATCCAAACTTCTATGGGTGCTGCTAAATATATGGGTGGTTACAAAGTATGTAAACTTCTCATCGAAAACCTTGTAGAATCAATGGGAATTACTGTACCAGTTGCTATTCACCTTGACCATGGTCATTATGAAGATGCACTTGAATGTATCAAAGTTGGTTACACTTCAGTTATGTTTGATGGTTCTCATCTTCCAGTTGAAGAAAATCTTGAAAAAGCTCGCAAAGTTGTTGAATTTGCGCATGCAAATGGCGTGTCAGTAGAAGCTGAAGTTGGTACAATCGGTGGTGAAGAAGATGGTATCATCGGTGATGGTGAATTGGCTCCAATTGAAGATGCAAAAGCAATGGTTGAAACTGGAATTGACTTCCTTGCAGCAGGTATTGGTAACATTCATGGACCATATCCAGCTAACTGGAAAGGTCTTCACCTTGACCACTTGCAAAAATTGACAGAAGCTGTTCCTGGATTCCCAATCGTACTTCACGGTGGTTCAGGTATTCCTGACGACCAAATCCAAGCAGCAATTAAACTTGGTGTTGCTAAGGTAAATGTAAACACTGAATGTCAAATTGCCTTTGCAAAAGCTACTCGTAAATTCGTTGCTGAATACGAAGCAAACGAAGCAGAATACGATAAGAAGAAACTCTTTGACCCACGTAAATTCTTGAAACCAGGTTTCGAAGCAATTACAGAAGCTGTTGAAGAACGTATCGACGTATTCGGTTCAGAAGGTAAAGCTTAATTGCGCTTACCAAATAAACAGGAAAATCTCGCCTTGTGCGGGATTTTTGTTGATTGTTGAATACATAAACATAAAAGATAAAAATTTGTTGGCAGGAATGGGAGAGAGGAATGGCTCAGATTAAAGAAATCAAGAAAGAGGAGCAGAAGTTAGCGATTGCAGCTGAGATTTTGGCTGATTTACCAGAGTGGTTTGGTATTCCAGATAGTACTCAAGCCTATATTGAGGCGGCTGGGAAACTTCGTGTCTGGGGAGCTTATGAAGGTGATGATCCGCTTGGTTTTATTAGTTTGTCCTATTCCAGTGAAGACTGTGCAGAGATTGACTGCCTAGCTATCAAGAAAGACTATCATAGACAAGGGATTGGATCAAAGTTAGTGAATATCTTGGAAATGGCAGCAAGACAACAGGTTGACTATTTACAAGTCAAAACAGTGGCACCGGGTCATTATCCAACCTACGATAGAACGAATGCTTTCTATCAGGCTCAAGGTTTTAAAAAATTAGAAATCTTCCCTCGGCTGTGGGATTCACATAATCCCTGCATGGTTTTAATCAAGAAAATTTCCTAAAAACTTCTTGACAAAAAAATTTGACGTGTTAGAATAAGAATGTGTTGAATGCCGATTTAGCTCAGTTGGTAGAGCAACGCACTCGTAACGCGTAGGTCGTAGGTTCAAGCCCTATAATCGGCATATTTGTGTGCTAGAAACCTTGTTAAATCAAGGTTTCTTTTGTTTTTGGTCAACTTTTGGTCAACCAGTAATCCACACTTTTTAAGCTATTGAAACGCCCTCTCCTGCTAGAAACTCTCTAACTTTGTCATTTTCTCTATCTGCTTTCTCTTTAATAAGATGACCGTAAGTCTCTGTGATTTGCTTAATGTCCTTGTGTCCCATATTCTTAGCTATGACCCAAATATCAATTCCTTGTCCTAACAGAACACTTGCATAGGTATGACGTAAGCCTGTTGAAGTCAAGTCGTAGGGTTGAATTTGGATTTTTCGTAATAGTGCTCGTAGGTACTTATTAACTGCGGTATTGCTCGGAACTCCGTAATGCGGATTGATGAAGATGAAGTTCTCATCATTTGAAAAATTAATTCTCTTAAAATACCGTTCTTGTTCATTCTTCACTGCGCAAAGAATGTGGAGTGTCTCATCATCTACAGGAATTTCACGAACGGATGTATCAGTTTTAGGAGGGCGCCATTGATATTTGGTACTATCGTAACGCCTATAAGTATAAATAACTTTTTCTTCCCATTTGATACAATCCCAAGTTAATCCAACAACTTCACCAAAGCGCATTCCCGTTTTAGATTGAATATATAATAAATAGGGAACTACACCTTTAGAATTAAATTTATTTTTAACTGCAATTAAAAAAGTACGATAATCACTTAGACTAGATAAGTAATTTTTGTTAGCTAGTTTACCTGGGGCTTTTCCTGTAATGATAACCCCTTTTGTAAAATCGTCTATTTTAATTTTATCTTGTCTTGCAAACTGAATGACCTTCCGCACTTCCGCATTTAAACGGCGAATGGTATCTTTTGTAACCTGCTTAGCATAGTCATTGATTGCAGCCTGATAATCACTGGATTTAATTGAGCTGGCTGGTTGATTTCCAAAATAACGCTTGATTACTTTTCCTCTTAGTTCATGTTTTAGCATAGTTGATTCACTTTTATTAAGTGGTTTTACACGTAGTTCAAACCATTTTTTCCAAAGTTCATACAAGGGGGTTAGCTTGTCTATCGTAACTCCTCTCATCAGCCTCAACTCAATTTCTAGTGCTTCAATTTCCGCTTCCCTTTTGGTACGAAATCCTGAATTGCTAGCGACAACTTGCTTATGTTTGTCAAAGACGCGATAGTCCCAAAGATTTTTCTTTCCTCTTTTTCTATATGATACTGCCATTTGATTACCTCTTTCTATGATAAAAAAGCGATAACCAAGATTTTGTCTTGGTCATTATATCACTTTTCTTTAAAAATTTCTGTAAAATTTTTTTCAAAAAATACTTTTGTTTTGCTGGCAAGGAAGAAATAACGTCCACCTTGATTTTCTGGATACTTGACAAAACCATTCGGATTTTGTTCAATATCAATTTTTTTGCGGATAGCGGGCTTATAGAGGACGTTCTCAAGTAGCCAAGGACGACTAACTGAAAGTAGGTTCAAAACCTCTGATAAGGTCATATAACGCCCTAAATCAGCCTGTTCTTTTAGTTCATGATATTTTTCTTTATTGACGACAATCATCGTCTCTGGAAGAGAAATATGAATGTGTTCCAAGTTTACAATTAATTCAGTTGTTTCTGTCATTGGTTAGTCTCCAGTTCTTTATTTTTTGTTAGTCTTGTAGTCTTTTCTGAAAAAATCAGAGCTTTCTCATGAGGGACGTTCTCGCTTGTTTGTACAGCTAGTTTCTTAATGTCATTTTGTGCCCATTTCTTAAATTGCTCTGTAGAAAAACTTAAGGTCGCATAATCATTAGAGGCATTTACAAAATGATAGACTACGGTTGAAATTCGTCTATAAAGCTGTTCAATTGGATCGCGCTGACGGTCTTCTAATCGTACCATTTTATTATATGCTTCTTCTGGTGAGAAAATAGAGGTGATATGTACTTCTGTCCACAAAGCATAGATGTTGGTATATCGTGCATGGATTTGTTGAGGGTATTTATCAAGTATTGTCAAAAGTTGCTTAAAACTCAATTCTCCTTTAAATTCATCTAAGAACAGAATCTGCTCCCCTTGGTAGTGGTCAAAACCACCATTTTGAAAATCAGATAAAACATATACTTCATCACGCCCATGTTCTTGTTGGAGTTGAATTTGTGCGTAGCTTTTGCCCGTACCAGATTCTCCATAATGCCAATAGACTGTCATCTGTTTTTCTGTAGGAACAGCTTTTAATCTCGTCTGATAAAAATGTTCTTTGATAAGTTTAGAGTAACGCCGAAAAGATAGGTTGGTCTCCATAATCTCTTCTGGTTTAAATCCTGTCTCTAATAACTCTTGAATTTGTTCTAAGTCTGTTCGTCTCCCCTGTTCATTGGCAAGAATATTTCCCGCCTCTTTCATGGGAACGATGATTGTATGGGCTTTTTCTTCATGTTTTCCTGTTTTATTTAGATAAGATTTAACTTCTTCTTTTGTTCCTTTAGTTATATCCACATGGATAGTTGGATAAAGCTTTTGAATGGATGACAGACGAACTTGCTGCTTATCTTCTAAAATCATATGGCAATGATGAACTCCTTTGTCTCCAATTTCATAATTAATAGCGCAGGCTCGCAGTTCTTCTTTTCCTTGCATCCAAAGCTGTATAAGATGTTGTACAATTTCTTCAGGTGAGTAGTTTATTTTTTCATCTAACTTTTCTCGGAAATCGTGAATGAGTTTTCTTGTTTTCTCTTGAAAACGTTCAGTATCGTCAAAGAAATCTGATTCTTTATCAAATAGCTTATCTACATTGTTTAAAGTAGCGCAAAAAGATCTTGATTTTAGTGTTGATTTCATGGAATGTTTCCTTTCCTAAAAATAAAAAAGCTAGTTATGCGGTGGCTCACGAAGTGAAAGCCACCAGCAATAACTAGCCAGTATAAATATATATTGTGGGGAAAGGTTAGTATTACCCTTTCCCCACTTCTGAGACAAAGACAGAAATGAGAAAAGGCGACTTACTAACGGGTCCCTTTTAAAATGAAATAATGCTTTCTTTCTTCAAAATCTGAAAAGCTAAAAGCAGAGTAGCTATTGCTTACTCGAGATCTAATTGTAGAAAGTTCCTGTTTCAACAAGCTATAGGCTTGTTCATCGTTTGGGATAGCTAGATACAAAGTAACTCTGTCTTTTGTATTGATTAAAACTACCTTTCTAGCAGCTTTATTATAGCTATGTAAATAACTTGGTTTTGGGGATGTTAAACCTTGAGCAGATGTTTGTGGGCTTGCGTCCTTTCGGATGAGAAAAAGCCACATTCGTACTGTATCAACAACTGAGAATAAGAAATAAGAGAATGTACATTTCTTACTTCCTTGTATCACCAAATAACATTCGAACAGCAGTGAAATACATGTTATTCCGAATAAAGAGAATTGTAGTGTTGGAAATTGCAAATGGAATGGAGCTGTTAGTATTGCTATGAGGAGCATAACTGTTTCAGTAACTAATAAAAGAACACCATTTAAGATGGTGTAGTGAATAAAATCTTTTAGTTTCATTCTTTATAATTCCTTTCGTGTAGTATAGTATGTTGGACATAGAAGCGGTAAGATTTGATACGGATGTTCATTGTCAATAATTTGAATAATACCCGTACCTTTACCGATTGGTATGACAATACCTTTAGGGTCTAAGTCAGGAAATAAAAACTGAGTTGTGTTTCGGTTAATATTTCCAATCTGGATTAGTACATTTGCTTGTTCTCGAACAGAGACAGGGATTGCAGTATGATCAAATCGTTGACTGACCAAGACTAAATGAATCCTAGTTGCTCGACCTAGTAAAGCAATTTGAGATAAGAGGGCAAAGAATGAATCTTTGATAGCCTTATTTGTTCCTTCAGAAATAGCCAAAACTTCATCAATCACAATCGTCAAATGTTTAAACAGTGTATTGGGTTTATCGTATAAAATAGCTTGACGTTGATGAATCTTTTCTAAACATTTACTCAAATATGAGTTAATTTCAGAAACAAAGTCGCTCTTGGAGTGATTGGGATCGGGGTGAATAACAGGAAGTCCGTGTTCCCTTGCCCAACGGCTAGGAGTATCAAACTTTGGATCTACAATAACTAAATCAGACCGTTCTTTTAGTTGTCTAAGTAAATAAGTCAACATATAACTTTTTCCTGACCCGCTATTTCCTGCAATAAGGATAGATGTGACCGCATTATAATTGAGTGATAGATTATCCATAAGAGGAATTTTCTTTTCTTTATGGGAAGCGGCATGACTGTCTAAGTCAGTAATGACCAATCGTTTGGATATTCCTTTTTTCCAAGGGAAGAAGAGAGCACGTTGGGTGCTGATTGATTTATTGTTTAGGGGGATAAAATAGGCGGAGTTTTGTTTTAACAAAGTATATTGAGGATAAAGTGCAGCGCTAGCAATTGAAAAAATTTTTTGATATAAGTCATCATCAACTACATAACCCGCAGGAAAGCGGGGAAGAAAGATGAAACCTTCTTCCCTAATCTCGCAACTGAAGCTGTTGTCGTAAGTCGTCTCTCCTTGGGTAGAAGCTCCCAATGCCATGTTTAAACATCGTTCGAGATATTCTTGAAGCACAGCCATATTATTCTACCTCGTTGTACCCGTTGGCACGGAAATAGATATTGTTTCTAACTTCACAAGCCACTAATTCATCAAAGGTGACGATTGCTTGAAAAGCTGGTAAGGCTATGTCTTCTGGGAATTTTACTTCAAAAGGAGGGAGCCCTTCTTGGACGAACCAAGCGGCATGACCTACAACCTTGTTTGTACGTTTTCCATCTACATAATCATATTTTTCTTCAGTCTCTGTACTAAGGCTGAAGAATGGGAGATCAGGGCTAAATATCTCATTAGCGAGTTGTTTTGAATATCCACCTTTTTTTCTGAATTTTGTTTTCATATAATTTCTTTAATTCCTTTCTGTATTTTCGTTGTGTTAAGTCATATGCTCGGTTTAACGTCATGAGCTGGACGTGCTTAGAGTTGTTTTAGATATTTGATAATGTTGTTATAAGTATTCTCAACTTCTCTGTAATTGAGATTTAACATCCCTGCTAGTTCTGAAAAACTTTTTTCATCAGTCTCATATCCGATTAGAATTTGTAATTCTATTTCTGATAATTGTGATAAATGATAAAATAGTTTTTTAAACTGTAGAGGTTGAGAGTTACCAATGGAAGAATAAATTTCTTTCAACATAATTAGGAACTCCTTTCATAAGCGAAACGTAGATTTGTTTCTTTCACAAACACAACTCAGGAGTGTGAGGCGTAGCCTCATAATCAGGCTCGCGTGAGCGAGCCCGTAAGCGTAAAGCGCAAAATAATATACTGCGAGTGTTAACGAGCAGCACACGAAATCAAATGAAAATAAAATTTTAGATATAAAAAAGCCACTAGAACTAAATAGTTCTAACAGCTTTATACTCCCAATTAAAGGAGTTGATTTTAAAAAACAGACTGGTATAGTTTTGCTGTAAATATAGAGCTACATTCTTCTGTTTATAGTAACGTGTGATTATTCTTTTGTCATCCATCAAAAGAGGTAGTTATTCAATCTTTGAATAACCAGTTAACTCTTTTTCTATTGAAGAAAGATTGTTATAGTGCATCCACCAATCTAACTCTCCAAGATGCTCTAAATCACTAATATTAATTGTATTATTTGATAGTGTAAGATTATCAAAGGATACAAACCTATATTCGACATCGGTCTTAATGCGATCTGCCATCTTGCTATTTGTTGTTGTTACCACTTTAAAAACGACTTTTATAGAAATCAGATTGTCAGTATCACTTTTTACATACGAAGAAAGCTTTTCAATTTGATTGGTGATGCGCTCCACCGAGCTGTCATAATCCTTATTTCGTTTCCGAATAAGCTCTGTTGCGCGCTTTTCAATTTCTGCAAGATTTTTTAAATCAGAGATATTTTTTAGCCCTTTAACCTTAAGAGTTATTTTCTCATTCATGTTGCGAATTGCAAGACCGTACTTCTTAACGTGGCTTCTTGCTACATGTGAGTAAGTAACAGTAATCTTATCACCATTTTTAAGTTTATTTAGCGTATCACTGCCTTCTTGAATCGCAAGCACATTTGGGTTATAGTTGACTCTACTACTGCCTTCAAATCCTTCAAATGTGATTGGATAGTATTTCATCGTTTTTTCTAAGGTTGCATCTGCATACTCTTTCAGACCGGATACTTTAAAGGTTTTTTTCTCTGATTTTATAGGTGAATCTTTGAGAGAAGACGAAATGGTATAAGTAACAGTATCACCATTTTTTAGATTTTCCGTTTTATCAAAACCAGTTGTGATACTCAGCAAAATTTTTTGAGCTTTTACAAATTTTTCCGCATTTTCGAGTGAAGTTTCAACGATTGCTTTAACATTTGTTCCTTGCATAATACTATCAATCGTTTGCTTATCAAAACCTGATTTTTGATAGACAATTCTACTGATTTCATTTTTTAAGGCTGTATCATTCATCTTAACTTCACCATCATCCGAATAGCCGACAAAGCTTGGTTTAACTTTGTTTATAACGCTAACTGGGCTATTGAATTGTACAATTAAAAAGACAAGTATTGCAAGAATAGTAGTAGCACCAATTACCACCGATATAGTATGCTTTTTTATAAAGCTGATCAAAACCCGAAGTTGTTCTTTTGCTTTATCCATAAAATCTCCTTTTTAAGTAGTTTTGCTAAATCAATAAACCTTTATTTTCTACGAAAAGAATTAATCGCTGAAATAGTTGAGCTGGCCGCTGCTTGACGGGCAGAACGGGCAACATCTTCCTGTAAAGAACGAATTTCTTCTTGAACAGATAATTGGTCTTCTTGAAAGTGTTGATTTTCTAAAACGTTATAGGCTTCTTTCAAATTATCTGCACGCCCTTCATCAATTAATGTTTATAAGCGATAGATGTCATGGTAGTTATAAAAACGCTCAGGGAAACCTTTTGCTCCTTCAATGTAAGCAGGATTCGATACTTCGGTGTTACACTGATTATTTGCTTCATCAAATTCTTGTTGAGCAGGTGGTAGCATAATAACATATTTTAAAACGATAAGAGCGATAGCAATAGCTGCAAATATTAATGCAGTCCGTACTCCGCTTGAGTCCATCATAAAGAAAAGTACTGATAAAATTGGAAAGATAATAATGGATTTTCCGAAACTATTCTTTACTTTTGTTAGTTTTTGTTCAGCAGCTGCATAACGCTGTCTAGCTTTAGCCATAGGAGCTGTAATTTGTCTTAAATCAATAAGATATTGTAGTATTTCTTCTTTATTCATAACTTTTTCTTTTCTATTTATTTTTCTCTTTTCCGCTTTGTACCTGCTACTCCTAAACCAGTTAAGGCAAGCATTCCACCAAGTACAGCCATAGACAGGGAGCTGTGTTCTCCTGTTTGAGGAAGAGTTTCTTTTGTATCTTTTGCATAAACAACAGGAACAGGTTCTTGTTTTACTGAAGGTGCAGAAATTTTTGTTTCAGTTGCTTTTGGCTGAGGTACTTGATTCTTTTCTGCTTTTGGTTGTTCAGAAGGTTTATTTTCTTCTGGTTTCTTAGATTCATCTTTTGCTTTGTCAGAAGGTTTGCTTGGGTTGGATGGCTTGTCATCTTTTGGTTTGTCAGAAGGTTTGTTTTCTTCTGGTTTCTTAGATTCGTCTTTTGGTTTGTCAGAAGGTTTGTTTGGGTTAGATGGCTTATTGTCATCTTTTGGTTTTTCTGGTTCCGGTTTGTATTCTGGCTTGTCGTTGATTGGAGCATCGTTTGGAATAGCGGCTTCGTTGTAATCAATCAGTACACCGTCTTTGTAAACAGGAACAGCTTTGTGTCCGCGTTCTTCAATAGCGATTTTCTTTGCTTCTAGTAAGTCTGCTTGGCTTGGCTTGTATTCTGGCTTGTCATTGATTGGAGCATCGTTTGGAACTTTTGCTTCTGTATAATCAATTACTACACCGTCTTTTAAGACTGGAACAGGGAGATTGCCGCGAGCAACAATATCATTGTATTTATCTTGTAAGTCTTGTTTTGCTTTGGCGTTGACAAGAGACAAGTAATCTTTCTCTGCTTTAACAGCCTTTTCACGAGCAGCAGCCAAATCAGCTTCCTTTTCTTTTAAGGTTGCTTTTGCAGCAGCTAGTTTTTGTTTTGCTTGTTTTTGAGCGACTTTTGCCAAGTCCAATTTGTCTTGAGCTAGTTTCAAGCGGTTAGCTGCGTCACCAGCTTTTGCTTTTGCAGCAGTAAGGTTTGCACTGGTAATTGCTAGGCGATTGTTCGCTTTAGCCAATTCTTGGTCAGCTTGGTCTTTAGCAACTTGGGCTGTTGCAACAGATTCAGCAAGGGTTTGCAATTCTTTAGCAGAAGAAGCTTTGTAAGCGTCTAGCGCTTCTTGGGCGGTATTATCTACGATTTCTTCGTCATAAGAGTAAGTGATGTTTGCTTTTGGTAGCATCTTAGCCTTTTCTTGACGATAACCCTTAGAAGCATCAGAGAAATTATTTGGCAAGTGCAATTCGTTGAAGCCGTCAATGTTGGTGAAAGTTTTTGGAAATACATAGTTCTTTTGGTTAGCATGAGAATCTGTAAAACGACCAATCATGTAAACATGATAAATGGTATGTCCATTTGGTAGCTTTTCAGCTTTTAAACTAATACCAATACCTGCAAGGTCATTAGCACCAAGTAATGTTTTTGCGTGACCCATTGGTTTGTTAGTGGCACCTGCGTCTGCTAAGAAGGTTTGAACAATATGATAAGCCATTTCTTCATCACTAGATATGTTCATATGATTTGAAAATTCACCAAATTTCAAATCACCTGTAGTACCTGTGGTAATGTCAAAGTTGTAAGCAATTTCGTTTCCTTGCCACAAAGCGCCGAGTTTTTGTAACTCTTCTTGGCGTTCTTTATTGAGCTTTTTGTACTTAACTTTCTTGCCACGGAATTCTGTTTCTACTTCATCATAAAGAGCGTCAGTAGGGTCAGCTGTTGGGTCATTTTGATGTGCTTTGTACCAATCAATGAGCCATTGTGGTGCTTTTACTCCTCCGTTAAAGTAATCCATTGGTTTGAGATTAGATTGATGAGTTAGTAAATCACGATCTGCATTTTCTTTTGCACGAAGATTAGCAGCAGCATTTAAGTTTTCATTTTGTTGAGCTTCAATATTGTTTCCATTGAGATTACGAGCTTTGTTGATGTATTCTGTTATCAAACGTTGAATGTTTTGAATGTTTGGTGTGTAAGATTTAACAGCACCAGATTCTTTTAATTCTTTTGTTTGCTGTTTATTCAATTTTACATTGATGTCTGTTGAACCTTCGGCTGGTTGGATATCACGAATACCTTCCGCTTCTGATTTCGGAGTGTCAGCTTTACGGTAACTGTTAACATTTGCATCTTCAAATTTTGAATCTTTAGTTGGATCGACAGTTTTTGTAATGGTTTTTGGATGAGCTTTGGCATCAGTAGCAGTTTGTTCCAATTCAGCCGTTTTCTTTTCTACTTCGGCTTTCTTAGCAGCTTCGGTAGCTTTTGCAGCTTCTAATTCAGCCGCTTTCTTTGCTTGTGCTTGTTCAGCAGCTTCTTGTTGAGCTTTGGCTTCTTGTTCAGCAACGAGTGCTTTTTGCACATCTTCTGCGTCGCTTTCTTTTGCGACTTCGTTGACATGTGCTTCTTCTTTGGCAACAGTGTTATTAGCCGTTGCTTTTTCCGTTTCAGCTTTGGCAACATTTTGTTTTGCTTCTGCAACAGGAGCTTCTGCTTCAACAGCAGCTTTAGCGGTTGTTTCTTTTTCAACTTTAGCAGCTTCTATTTGTTGGTTCGTAATGGCTTTTGCTTCTTTAGCAACTTCTGTTGTCGGAGTTGTAGAAGCGGTTGCTTCATCAGCGTGGACGACACCGATACCAGATGCAGCAGCTAGTGTAATTGCAGTAGCGCTTGTGAGTTGTTTAGTGAGTGCTTTCAATTTATACCCTCCTTTAAAGGTTGCTTTTTTCTTAACGTAAGAATTGTAGCATATTTTGACAACTTTGTAAAGTTGATTATAAATATTTAAACCTTTAAAGAAGTTACAAAATCTCTATTTTATCTGTATGATGATATAGAGGAAAAAAGATGACAGAATTTGACTTACAAATGTTTATTGCTAAGCGGATCCGCCATTTGCGGCTGAAAAAAGGGATGACTCAAGAGGAACTAGAAGAAAAAGCAGACCTTGGAACAAACTATGCTTATAAACTAGAGCATCTCAATACTAATATCAAGGTTAACACACTTCAAAAGGTTATCAAGGCACTTGATACTGATCTTGCGACCTTTTTTGACTTTAACGTGAGTGATGAAAATCCTGATATTATTGAGTTAATCACAAACCTTAAAAGGTTAACTAAAGAACAGCAAGAAGCAGTTATTCAGGCTATGAGCCTCTTGATGAAACAGATGAAATAGAGTTCATTGCTTTATATACAATAAAGAATGGGGAATTCTTGTGCCGAATTCCCCATTCTTTCATGAAAAGCCACCTATATTATAGAAGATACAAGCGGCTTGTACATATTTAACTAAGTTTTCGTTTTTTTTTTTTGCTCCCTTCTAACACCTTGTGCAAACTTCACAAGCAAATTATTTGACAAGTGAATTTGAATTAGGTATATATAATATAGATTAAGAATTTAATTCTTAATACTTAATCTATTTTTTCAAAAATAAAATCTTTGAGTCTGAGCGAAGCTCATATGCTTCAGGCTGTACAGCCTGAAGCCGCGAAATTTAGAGCTAGAACCACTAAATTTAAAAAAGTATACATTTAGTATTAAGAATTAAATGTTCGCTTAGCAAAGCTAAGCGAAAGGGGTTAGTCTGTACAGACTAACCCCTAAATAGAAGAAAAGAATTTTCTTCCGCTTTGGCTTAAGGGGAATTTTATTCATTTAACAGCTAGATTAATTTGAGAATAATTTAAAAGACTTCGCTTTAAAAATTTAATCGAAGTCTTTTAATTATATAAAAACTAATTTTTTAATCATCAAAAAGTTGCCCTATTCAGAAATAGTTTTTACATTATGACTAAAGATGCTTTAAAATTGTATTCATCCAGTTGGATTTTGCAGGCAACAACCGTAGCATGTCAACTTGCTTGTTTTAATAAATAATGCTAGTATATGAGAAAAGAGGAAAACTCTATGCAAATTAATCTTGAAAACTTGATTACGATTACAGAAGCCAACTGAAATTTTTCTAAAGTAGCTTGTATACTTGATAGGAAGGGTACAGTGGTCATCTTGAAGAATAATAAACCTAAATATGTATTAGTAGATTATAATAACTTGATAAAGGTTGAGCAAGAAGAAACAGCAGTAGCAGAACGGTCAACAATTGATGAAGTTGCTAATTCTATTTTGTCACGTCATCTAGACGCTTTTAAGGAATTGGCTAAATGAAACGATTAACAGTAAACCAAATTGTCGCCTTGCATAGTCAGTTGATAACTACTACAGGAGGCTTAGGCTAGGTGTAGCTTCTCTTGAATTATCGTATGCTGATATTTTAAAGTTTGTCCAAAACTGTTAAATAAAAAATTGGTCAACTTTTGGTCAACCAATTAAAATTTTATGCTATGTAGCATGTGACAAAACCTTGATTTAAAGCCTTTTTTAAACTTTATTTTTATTTAATTTAACGTCAGATTGACTATAATCGGCATCATTGAAGGTCTTCATTGATTGAAGGCTTTTTGTTTATTGTTAAGCATTGTTGTGTAAAAAAAGCTAATCGCATCTGACCAGCTTATGAAAAACAAGTAGGATATCCAAATTTTACAACCACTTGCGTCTCGAAAGGAACCACTTACTGAAAATCACTTGAATTTCACGAACCAATTGTTATAATAAAATAAAGAAAAACGAGGGGAGCGTTTATGAAAATTCGAGTTGAGCTAGATTCTAATCTGGAAGAAGCAGAAATTGTCATTAAGGCACCTCGCTTTGATGAACAGATAGAGCGCATTCAGCGTTCTCTGGAAGAAGTTGCTAAGCCGTCTATTCTTTTTTACAAAGATACGAGCGAATATTATGTTGATTTAGCAGATATTCTCTTTTTTGAGACAGAGGGAAATAAGATTTTTGCACATGCTCGAAAAAATGCTTATGAAGTAAAGCTGAAATTGTATGAGCTGGAAGAATGCTTGCCACGCTATTTCTGTCGTATTTCTAAGTCAACGATTACGAATATTAAAGCAATTTATTCATTGGAAAAGTCTTTTTCAGGGACCAGCAGCATTCGCTTTTATGATACTCATAAACAAGTGCATGTGTCTCGGCATTATTTTCAATTTTTAAAAGAAAAATTAAGTGAAATGAGGTAAATATTATGAGAAAGACATTGTTTGGAGTGGGGCTTTTGGTATTGGCGGGCTGGGTGCTGCTACAAGGAAATTTTGGTATTCCGCTTATTGATTTCAATTTTTGGCCAATGCTTGTTGTGCTTGGATTTGCTTACTTTGCAATTGAAAATTTTTGGAGAGGAAATTTATCTGGCGGGATTATTTTAGCCATTATTTCCTTAATCGTTGCAAATAGTAGCTATCACTTTTTGCCAATCTCATCTGGAACGATTTTCTTAGCAGGGATTCTGGCTTCTATTGGTATTGGCTTAATTTTCAAACCAAAACGAATTTGGGGTGTTTATCGTGGTTCAAATGCTCATCGCATTATAAATGGGGATATTAATTTTGGAAGTGGTACGCGCTACATCAATTCGGAAGATTTTACCTATGAAACGCTAGATTGTACCTTTGGTAATGCCACAGTTTATTTTGACAATGCCACGATAAAAGGCGATTCCGCTACCTTTGATGTTGATGTATCTTTTGGGAATGCAACGTTATATGTGCCTAGTAATTGGCGTGTGGAGTTGGACGTAGACAATGCTTTCGGCACAGTTACCAATCCCCGTAATATCAATGAGAAAGACAAGACCCTCTATGTAAAGGGAGATGTATCTTTCGGTCGTTTGGGAATTATCTATATTTAAGACGGATGGATTGGACTGCCTTGCTAAATTTTGAAATATAAGGAAAATAGTCTTGCAAAATCTTAAAAATTGTGATAAAATTTTACGGTATGTGGTATAAAGCCCGTGAAACTAATCAGGAGGACAAGTATAAATGGCAAAAGTATGTTACTTTACAGGTCGTAAAACTGTATCAGGAAACAACCGCTCTCACGCAATGAACCAAACAAAACGTACTGTGAAACCAAATCTTCAAAAGGTGACAATCTTAGTTGATGGTAAACCTAAGAAAGTTTGGGCTTCAGCACGTGCCCTTAAATCAGGCAAAGTTGAACGTGTTTAATTTATGAAGAATCGGACCTCTGGGGTCCTTTTTCTTTTTGTACAAGAAAATAGATTTTTTTACGACAAGGAACCCCCCAACATTGACTGAATACTTTCTAATTATGTACTCTCTCTTTTACAGTCTGCGTAAAATATGGTAAAATAAACTATAAAATACTTTTGAGGTAGAAACTATGACTGTAAAAATCAATACAAAAGATGGTCAAATCGAACTGACAGATGATGTCATTGCGACAATTGTTGGTGGGGCAGCAACTGAAATTTTTGGTGTAGTCGGAATGGCCAGCAAAAATGCCATTAAAGATAATTTCCAAGCTTTGTTGGGCAAAGAAAATTATGCGAAAGGCGTTGTAGTAAAAACAACGGAAGAAGGTAGCATTGCTGTTGATGTTTATACAGTTTTGAGCTATGGTACCAAGATTAGCGAAGTATCTAAAAATATTCAAGAGCGTGTGAAATTCAGTCTTGAAAATCAGCTTGGAATTACTGCTGAAACAGTAAATGTCTATATCCAAAATATTAAAGTTGTAGGAGAATAATCGTGTCAAATATTACTACTAGTTTATTTCAAGAAATGGTGCAGTCTGCATCTACTCGTTTGAATAAACAGGCTGAATATGTCAATTCTTTAAATGTTTTTCCTGTGCCAGACGGTGACACAGGTACCAATATGGGAATGACCATTGAAAATGGTGCAAAGGAAGTTGCGGACAAATCTGCTTCTACTGTTGGTGAAGTAGCTGGAATTTTTGCAAAAGGTCTCTTAATGGGTGCGCGTGGGAATTCGGGTGTTATCACGTCTCAGCTTTTCCGCGGTTTCTCTCAAAGTGTAAAAGAAAAGGAAGAATTAACAGGACAAGATTTAGCCCTTGCTTTTCAATCTGGAGTAGAAGTAGCCTACAAAGCTGTGATGAAACCGGTTGAAGGAACGATTTTGACTGTTTCTCGCGGAGCTGCAATTGGTGCCAAGAAAAAAGCAGAAGAGACTAATGATGCTGTTGAAGTCATGAAAGCAGCCCTTGATAGTGCTAAGGTGGCTCTTGCTAAAACACCAGACATGCTTCCGGTCTTAAAAGAAGTTGGTGTTGTGGACTCTGGTGGTCAAGGTCTTGTTTTCATTTATGAAGGCTTTTTGTCAGCATTGACAGGCGAATACATTGCATCTGAAGAATTTCAAGCAACGCCTGCAACTATGACAGAAATGATCAATGCAGAACACCATAAGTCGGTAGCTAGTCATGTGGCAACAGAAGACATCAAATATGGCTATTGTACGGAAATCATGGTCGCTTTGAAAAAAGGTCCAACGTATGTAAAAGAATTTGACTATGATGAATTCCGCAACTATTTGAATGAACTGGGCGACTCACTTCTTGTCGTAAACGATGATGAAATCGTAAAAGTTCATGTTCACACGGAAGACCCTGGTCTGGTCATGCAAGAAGGATTGAAATACGGAAGCCTTGTCAAGGTCAAAGTAGATAATATGCGCAATCAGCACGAAGCGCAGGTTGAAAAAGAAGAACGTGAAAATAGCCAGCCAACAGAAGAAAAAGAATATGCTATCATTGCAGTTGTTGCAGGAGAAGGATTGTCAGATATCTTTAAGGCACAAGGTGTGGACTATATCATCTCTGGCGGGCAAACGATGAATCCTTCAACAGAAGATTTCATCAAGGCTGTTGAACATGTGAATGCTCGTCATATCATTATTCTGCCAAACAACAAAAATATTTTCATGGCGGCGCAATCAGCGGCGGAAGTGATTGAACAACCTGCTGCAGTGATTGAAACAAGAACGATTCCGCAAGGTTTGACTAGCTTGCTAGCTTTTGATCCAAGCAAATCCATTGAAGACAACCATGATCGTATGACTGCTGTTCTTGCTGATGTTGTCAGTGGTAGTGTGACGACAGCTGTTCGTGATACAACGATTGATGGTCTTGAAATTCATGAAAACGATAACCTTGGTATGGTGGATGGAAAAATTGTTGTTTCCAATCCAGACATGTTGACGACATTGAATGAAACTTTTAGCAAAATGCTAGATGTAGATAGTGAGATTGTAACGATTTATATCGGTGAAGACGGTAGTGAAGACTTGGCTAATGAACTAGCGCAAGATATTACTGAAAAATTTGAAGATGTAGAAGTAGAAATACATAATGGCGGACAGCCAGTTTATCCATACCTTTTTAGTGTTGAATAAAACAGAAGAATTATTGCGAAGGGCGACTCGATGGAGTCGTCTTTTTTATGACATTTGTCATGTTGAGTGATGACAAAATCATCTAGTGGCGATAAAAGAGTTGAGATATAATGAAAGTAACAAGAGGAAATGTAGAGTTAGAAACCGAGTCTACAACCTGTTTTATTCTTCTTGATGCAAGTAACTTTGTGGTAATCTAATCGTTGACCAGAAACTTCCTGAGCCAATTGCTAGGACTTCTGTATGTGTTGCATTTCCACCAATAAAAATAATGAGGAGAAAAAGATGAAGCTGATTGAGGTGAACCGTTTATCTAAAAAGATTCGTGGGAAAGAAATTTTGAAAGATATCTCTTTTACTATTAACGAGGGAGAATGTGTGGCGTTGATTGGTCCAAATGGAGCTGGGAAAACCACGCTCATGGATTGTTTGCTAGGCGATAAATTTCTTACAAGTGGGCAGGCTAGTGTTCGAGGATTAAAGCCAACAGATGAGCAATTAAAGCAGATTGTTGCCATTTTACCACAAGAAAATACAGTTGTGGCAGATTTGAAGGTAAAAGAACTACTGAACTTTTTTCAAAGTATTTACCCACGTAGTTTAACTAATCAAGAAGTTGATGCCCTTTTGACATTTACGGATAAGCAAAAAGATCAGCTAGCCAGCAAATTATCTGGTGGGCAAAAACGGTTGTTTTCTTTTATTTTAGCTCTTATTGGCCGACCTAAAATTCTCTTTTTAGATGAGCCGACTTCTGCTATGGATACTTCCACTCGGCAGCATTTTTGGGAAATTGTGGATGAATTGAAGCAAAAGGGTGTGACCATTATTTACTCTTCTCACTATATTGAGGAAGTAGAGCATACAGCAGATCGGATTTTGGTTTTGCATAAGGGTGAATTGATTCGTGATACGACGCCTTACGCTATGCGCAGCGAAGAACAAGAAAAACACTTTACTATTCCGCTTTCTTACCAAGCTATTTTGGAAAGGTTACCTGAAGTGACCGAAATTGAAATCAAGCAAAATGCTCTCTCCTTTGCAACTAGAAAGGCTGGTCAAGTGTGGCAAGTCTTGGTAGAGAATGGTTGTACGATTGAGGAAGTAGAAGTGCGCAACCGGACACTATTGGATAGTATTTTTGAGACAACGCAAGAGTAAAAGGAGATGTATCATGAAAAATATGAGAAGTTTAATGAAGGTTGAATTGATTTTAATGAAGCGCCAAGCGGCTTATTATCTATTATCTATTGGATTGCCTAGTGTCTTTTATCTGATTTTCTCAGGTATGATGTCTGGGAGTGCCACCCCTACACTTGTACTCCAAACCTATCTCTTTTCTATGACAGTTTTTAGTATTATGTCCAGTGCTTTCTTTAGTATTCCAAGCACCTTGCAGTCTGATAAAACTAATAATTGGCAAAAAATGCTTCAACACTCACCTGTTTCTATGGTAGAATATTATATATCCAAACTTTTCAGTGCTTTACTGACTTTCCTTCTTTCCATAGTCGTTGTATTTTCTGTTGGACATTTCGTTCGTGGAGTCAATCTTCCTGCAATGGATTGGTTAATCATCGCCCTAATTATTTTATTTGGAAGTTTGGTTTTCATTGCTATGGGAGTACTAGTGAGTTTGCTTCCCAGCGCTCAGCTTATGTCTGTTGTGGGGAATATTGCCTATATGGCTTTGGCAGTCCTGGGTGGTCTTTGGTTTCCTTTGACCATGTTTCCAAAATGGCTCCAACCAATCGGTAAGTTGACTCCTAGTTATCAACTCATGCAGATTGTATCTTCTTATTTGGAACATCGCGAGTTTAATGCCATTGCAGCACTGATTGTTCTGGTTTACACAGTCGGTGTCAGCCTAGTGGTTCTTCAACTCAAAAAACGGATTGAGGTAAAATAAATTCATGTGGAAAAAACTAAAAAATATTCACTATCTGTTTCATATTGCTTTAGTTTTTATTGTCTTTCCAATAGCGGGGGTCATCGGTGGGGACTACTCGCTTTTGCTCTTGTTGTGGACAGCATTTTTTATCGGAGCTTATTACAATCTTCTACTCGATAATCATCCGTTTCACCAGTGGTTGTCTTGGTGGATAATGATTGCCTACATTTTTTATAGTTCTATTTGGTTAAATCCAAGTTTTGTTTGGTACATCTTTTATCTATCAAATCTACTAATCTATCACTTTAATGAAATTCCATTTAAATCTTGGCGCTTTTGGACCTTTTTTACCTTACAGCCAATCATTCTGTTTTCTATTTTTCTGAAAAATCCGAGTGATTTATCCTATCTGATATTTTTGCTTGTGACCTTTATCTTTGTGGATTTACTCACATTCGGATTGTATCGCATGCAGGTGGCTGAATTGCTTCAGGAGGAAAAAAGAAAGCAGAATGCTCAACTCAATCTGTTTCTAGCTGAAAATGAGCGCAATCGTATTGGACGAGACCTACATGATAGTCTAGGACATACATTTGCTATGCTCAGTGTTAAGACAGAATTAGCACAACAGTTTCTTCAAATGAAAGCCTATGAGAAAGCTGGTAAAGAATTGCAGGAAGTGCATGAGATTAGCAAGCAGTCTATGGCAGATGTGCGACGGATTATTGATAATCTAAAAACACGAACCTTGGATGAGGAGTTAGTGACTATTCAGGCTATGCTGGAAATGAGTGGGATTCGGGTACAAGTACAGTATCAACTCAATATTGCTAGCATCGCACCGAATATTCAATCAAGTTTAAGTATGGTTTTACTAGAATTAGCAACGAATATCATCAAGCATGCTCAAGCAAGCAGTTGCCAAATTCATCTGTATTCTGAAAAAAATAGGTTAATAGCAGATGTTGAGGATAATGGGAAAGGTTTCAAAATTGCCACAGGAAAAGAGTTGCATTCTATTCGGGAGCGTGTAGAATCATTGTCTGGACAAGTAGAGATTTTAAGCTGTAAACAGCCAACTAAGATTCGAATAAACTTACCAATGGAGGGATACAAATGAAATTGTTAGTAGCCGAAGATCAAAGCATGCTACGGGATGCTTTGTGTCAATTGCTAGAACTGCAATCAGACGTGGAAACGGTTCATCAGGCTTCTAATGGGCAGGAAGCAATGAATCTGCTGCAATCTCAAAAGATAGATGTGGCTATTTTAGATGTGGAAATGCCTAAGCAGACAGGTTTAGATGTGTTGGAATGGGTCAAGGAGAAGCAGCCAACTGTCAAAGTCGTTATTGTCACCACATTTAAACGTCCTGGTTACTTTGAGCGAGCGATTAAAGCAGATGTAGATGCTTATGTCTTAAAAGAACGCAGTATAGCCGACCTTATGAAAACGATTCATACTGTGTTAGACGGAAAAAAAGAATATTCTCCTGAGTTGATGGAAGTCATGATGACAAGTAAAAATCCCTTGTCCAATCAAGAAATTTTGGTTTTGCAAGCGGCAGCAAGAGGTCTATCTAGCAAAGAAATCGCTCAAAAGCTTTATCTGTCAAATGGTACCGTTCGTAATTATATGTCAAGCATTCTAACGAAATTAGCAGCGGAAAATCGATTGGAAGCGGTTCGAATTGCGCAAGAAAATGGTTGGATATAAACTAGATATTGTGAGATATTGAAGAGAAATTTAACATAGTGATTTAACTAGTTTTTATCGCTTTTGTTTGATAAACTCTTATAAGTATGCTATAATTTTGAAAAAGAAGATAGGAGTTTCATATTATGCTATTTTTAATAGTGCCAATTATTATTGTCGTGCTGTTTCTCATTCTTTTTAGCTCGTTGTATGTCGTTCGTCAACAGTCTGTAGCGATTATAGAACGTTTTGGGAAATATCAAAAGTTAAGTAATAGTGGAATTCATTTGCGTTTGCCATTTGGTATTGATCATATCGCAGCGCGTGTGCAATTGCGCCTCTTGCAAAGTGAGATTGTGGTTGAAACGAAGACACAAGATAATGTATTTGTCATGATGAATGTTGCTACACAATACCGTGTTAATGAAAATAACGTAACAGATGCTTACTATAAATTGATTCGTCCAGAAGCTCAAATCAAATCTTATATTGAAGATGCTTTGCGCTCATCTGTTCCTAAATTGACATTGGATGAATTGTTTGAAAAAAAAGATGAAATTGCACTTGAAGTACAAAAACAGGTAGCAGAAGAAATGTCTACTTACGGTTATATCATCGTAAAAACCTTAATTACCAAGGTTGAGCCAGACGCAGAAGTCAAGCAATCAATGAACGAGATTAACGCTGCTCAACGGAAACGTGTTGCTGCTCAAGAATTGGCTGAAGCTGATAAAATTAAAATTGTAACTGCCGCAGAAGCAGAAGCGGAAAAAGACCGCCTTCATGGGGTAGGGATTGCAGAGCAACGGAAAGCGATTGTGGATGGTTTGGCAGATTCTATCAAAGAGCTGAAAGGTGCGAATGTTGAATTGAAGGAAGAACAAATCATGTCCATTCTTTTAACCAACCAATACCTTGACACGTTGAATAATTTTGCAGACAATAAGGGAAATAATACAATTTTCCTACCAGCAAATCCTGACGGAGTGGAAAGTATCCGAACACAAATATTATCAGCACTTAAAGCTAAATAAAGAATATTCTGAATTGCTTTATTCATCAAAATAGGCATCCTTTTCCGTTGACAAAACAAACAAAAACCTTTACAATATTTAGTTAGAAATAATAAAATAGGAGAAGGAAATGGCTAAATCTAACTTTGAAAAAGTAGAATCAGTTGTTAGCTGGGTTCGTGATAAGAAAATCACGGGTTATCGCATCAGTAAAGAAACGAACGCTCGTGAAATGTCTATCATTGCCCTTGCTCAAGGACGTGCTAAAGTGAAAAATATTTCATTTGAAACCGCTCTAGGATTGATTGATTTTTACGATAAAAACCACGAAAAGTTTGAAAACTAATCGTTGTATTTTTAGCAGGCTATCAGCCTGTTTTTTTTGTTTGCGATTGTAAAATAGTATGATTTTATATGGAAATAACAAATAATTATAAAATATAAAGTTTATTTATTTGATAGATGACTGATTCTTTAGAATGAATATTTTTACAAAAAAATGATAAATTGCTTTCTACAATACAATCTATTTTAAAAAATATTCTTAAAAATTAGAGTTTTATTTTTCACAAGAAAATGTTCTAATGAATGTGTATTCAAACATTCTGTTTTGTTTGAATAAAAATTAGTTTTTCAATTGAGTTCCTAAAGATTTTGGAGAGAAAATTATAGAGTTTGAGACAATAAAGAAGAGACTAGAAGTGTGTACTAGTCTCGTCGGTTGTAGATTATCGTAAGTAACGTTGTAAAAATTCTTTTGTGCGTTCTTTCTTAGGGTGAGTAAAAATGTCTTCAGGTTTGCCTTCTTCAGCAATGATGCCTTTGTCCATGAAAATGACACGATTGGAGACATCACGCGCAAACTCCATTTCGTGCGTGACAACAATCATGGTTAAGCCTTCTTGAGCAAGGTCTTTCATGATTTTCAGCACTTCGCCGACCATTTCAGGGTCAAGGGCTGATGTTGGTTCGTCAAATAAAATGGCATCTGGGTTCATGGATAAGGCGCGTGCAATAGCAACCCGTTGCTTTTGTCCGCCAGAAAGTTGTTTTGGCTTTGCTTGCCAGTAAGGTTGCCCCATGCCAACTTTTTCAAGATTTTCTTTGGCGATTTTTTCGGCCTCTGCTCGTTCTCGCTTGAGAACAGTTGTTTGTGCGACAATGGTATTTTCAAGAACATTAAGGTTTTCAAAAAGGTTAAAGCTTTGGAACACCATACCGAGTTTTTCACGGTAATGAGTGAGGTTATAGTTTTCTTCTAGTACATTTTCACCACGATAAAGGATTTCTCCTCCACTTGGCTCTTCAAGGAGATTGATAGAGCGTAAGAAAGTAGATTTTCCACTACCAGAGCTTCCGATGATAGAAATGACTTCGCCGGAGTGGACAGTGAGAGAAATGTCTTTTAAGACTTCATTTTGTCCGTAGGATTTTTTAAGATGATTGATTTCTAAAATGGTATCGCTCATGCCTTTACTCCTTTCGTTTGCATTTGATTAGCGCCCGTTGTGTAATCATCTGTATCAAAACGGCGTTCTACATAGCGGAGAATGCGAGTGACAGTAAATGTTAGGACAAAGTAGATAACGGCAATAATCGTAAAGGTTTGGAAATATTGGTAAGTTTGGGTGGCAATAGTATTTCCTGAGAAATAAAGTTCAACAACGGAGATAACATTCAGTACAGAAGTATCTTTAATGTTGATGACAAATTCATTCCCTGTAGCAGGTAGAATATTGCGTACGACTTGTGGAAGAACAACTTTGCGCATGGTTTGATTATGTGTCATTCCTAGAGCGGTTGCGGCTTCAAATTGTCCTTTGTCAACGGCGAAAATTCCTCCGCGGACAATTTCACTCATATAAGCGCCGGTGTTGATTGAAACAATAAAGATAGCAGCGATTGTCCGATCAATAGAAACCCCAAAAGCTTGTGCTGTACCGTAGTAAATAACCATCGATTGAACAATCATAGGTGTTCCACGGAAAATTTCAATATAGATATTCAAGAACCAGCTGAATAAGGTTTGTAACATCGCTAGAACTTTATTTTTGGCAGTAGGAGCTGTGCGATAGACACCGATTAAGAGTCCAATGATGAGTCCTGCAATTGTGCCAGTAATGGAAATGAGAAGAGTTAAACCAGCTCCACGCAGAAATTGGGGCCAGTTATCTTTTAGAATCTTTGTCACTTGTCCAAAGAAACTTGTCTTATCTTGGCTAGAGTCTGTCTCAACAGGCTGATTTCGAATCATCTTATCCATTAAAGCGATTTGGTCTTTGGCACTGATTTTAGCGATAGCAGCATTAACTTGCTCTATACGATTGTCGTTTTTGCGCATTCCAATTGCAATGGTAGCGTCTTCTTGATTCACTTCAAAACCTTTTTTGAACTGAATCATTTTAAATTTTGAGTTCGCAGCTTCTGCAGTGAGGGCTTCAGGGCGCTCAGAAATGTAACCGTCTATCACTCCTGACTCAAGTGCTTGGCGCATTTGAGCAAAGTCTCCCATTGCAGTTTCTTGCTTAGCACCAGTCAATTGTGAAATTAGATTATAAAGATAGACACCTTGCTGGGACGTGATTTTTGCCCCTTTGAAGTCATTTAAGGTTTTTGCATTGGCGTAGGCACTATCTTTTTTGACAAGTAGCACTGGCTCACTAGTATAGTAGCTATTTGAAAAAGCAATTTCTTTTTTCCGCTCGGCAGTTGGGCTCATACCTGCTATAATCATGTCCAATTTTCCTGATGTTAAAGCAGGAATCAAACCATTCCAAGACGTTTTGACCACTAACGGTTTTTTGCCTAATTCTTTTGCGACTTGTTTTGCAATTTGGACATCATAACCGTTGGCATATTGATTGGTACCTTCGATTTTGACTGCGCCGTTTTTGTCATCGTCCTGCGTCCAGTTGAACGGAGCGTAAGCTGCCTCCATTCCGATACGTAAATATTCATCGGCATGAACGGTATTTACAAATCCTAGACTGAACAGAAAAAATGTAAATAGAGATAAGCAAATTTTCTTCATATTATTCTCCTAATTTTAAAATAGGTTCCTTGTATTATATCGAAAAAAGCAATGCTTTTCAATATTGGGTAAACCCTTACTTGAAAAAATGGTATAATAAATCTAACCAGTAAAAGGAGGTTGTCAGATGAAAAAGTTCTTTTGGAGTGTGGTGATTTTTTTCTCGTGTTTGTTCATTAGCCAGCGAGTTTTGGCAGTGAGTTACGATATTGAATCCTATAAAGGCAATTTACAGATTCATTCTGATAATACAGCGACATTTGTTGAAACAGTCAATTACCATTTCTCAAGCGGCTACAGAGGACAAATCATTACTTTGGGGACATCTGGTAAAGTTCCTCTGGGCTTTGATGTGGAAGGAAAGCCGACGATTCTAGCTTTAAGAAATGGACAACCAAAAACGGATATTACTGCTGTTCAGGAATACATTGCGGGTGGTTATAAATATAAAATTTATAATGCCGGTAATAAAGGAGACCGTGTAACCATTACGGTTACTTGGAAGTTGAAGAATATGTTGTTTGTCTACAATGATATTGTAGAATTACACTGGATTCCAATCAGTGATTGGGATAAAAAATTAAATAATGTAGAATTTCGGATTACTCCTCCAGCTACTTCACAACAGACTGAATTGTATGCTCACACGGGTTATTTTATGAAGCCAGCTCAAGTGACACGAGAGGGAGATAGCTATCTGATCCGTGTCGCTAGTATTGCTAAAAATAGAAATTTAGAATTTCATGCATATTGGGATCGATCGCTAGTAACTGTTCCTGAAAATAGTTTAGCTGTTACAAAACGCAATCGGTTGCAAGAGTTTCGTCAAGTTGAAAAGGAAGTTGCCACCAGTACAAAAAAATACCAGAGATTAGTAGACTGGGACTTACCACTTGCTTTGGTATTGGTTGGCCTAATTAGTTTGGCTTTTTACATTATTTTTCATCTTAGAACAAAATCCCGTGTAACGTTTCCTAAGCATGCTCGTTTGTATGAAATACCGCAAGATTTACCACCAATGGTCATTGCTTCAAATGTTTATTCAGTAGATTTGACAGAATTGGATCCGACTGAGCGACAAGCTACATCTCTGAAATTTGAAAATCTTGTCCAAGCTACTTTATTAGATTTGATTGATCGAGGTAATCTTGTTTTTACAGATGATACGAAACAGCCAAAATTACAAAGAGTGACAGATAAGGGTTTAGCTGATTTTGAAAAAGAATTTTTAAAAATGGCTATGGGAAACAACAAGCAGTTGCTTGTGAAAAATTTATTTTCAGATTTTAAAATTGACGATAAGATATATAATAGTGGCGAGAAAGCTGTTCGTAGCGCAGGCAACAGAGTGAGACAACTATTAAAATGCTATTTAAAACTTATTACAGAAAATATACATGAAATTATTGAGCGTGAGCAATTACCAAATAATTATCGCCCTGTTGCTAAAAAGGAGCTCTTGTGTTTATATCTTTCAATGCTCCTTATGAATCTTATTGTGTTTGCTTCTCTTGGCATCTTAGCTTGGATTTTCTTGGAGTATGGACTCGTATTTTATCAATTTGTAGTTAGCTTCTTCATTGCTGGCGGAATGCTGTATTACCTTTTGAGAAAATGCAAAATGGTGAAGCGTGATGGCGTTTTAAATGAAGAAGGGGCAGAAAACTATTATTACTGGAAGAGTTTTGCTAATATGCTGCATGAGATTGCTCATTTAAAGGATACAGAAGTAGAGGGAGTGATTTTGTGGAACAGATTATTGGTTTATGCTGCTATGTTTAATTGTGCAGATAAGGTGACCAAGACCATGAAACTACGCAAAATCACAATTGATAATCCATCGATGAATGCTTTTGTTTATCAGGATATGGTGTATGATTTCCATGCGAGCTCACATGCTTTTGTTGGCTATGGGGCAGCAGCTAATTCGGCTAGCAGTTTCTCTGTTTCATCAAGTGGCAGTAGCGGTGGCGGCTTCTCTGGTGGTGGCGGAGGCGGAGGAGGAGGTGCTTTTTAAAAAGTGCCTCTATTCTCTCACTTGAAATTATGCTATAATGAAACAAATCAACCTTAGGAGAAGAAAATGTTTATCATTGAAATTTTAAAATCCATCATCTTTGGGATTGTGGAAGGAATTACAGAGTGGTTGCCTATTTCTAGCACAGGTCACTTGATTTTGATACAGGAGTTTATCAAGTATAAAAATCAGAATGCTGCCTTTATGGAAATGTTCAATGTCGTTATCCAATTAGGAGCGATTTTGGCGGTTGTAGTGATTTATTTTGATAAATTAAATCCATTTAAGTCGGGAAAGACGGCGCGTGAAGTGCAAAAAACATGGCAATTGTGGGCAAAAGTAGTGGTTGCGGCTGCACCTGCTGCCATTATTGGCTTACCTTTGGATGATTGGTTTGATGCTCATTTTTATAACTTCATTTCTGTTGCTTGTATGTTAATAATTTATGGTGTTGCCTTTATTTTGTTAGAAAAACGCAATAAAAACGTAGAACCGACAATTACCAGCTTAGATCGATTGCCTTATAAAACTGCTCTCTACATTGGGTTATTTCAAGTATTGTCACTCTTTCCTGGTACTAGTCGCTCTGGAGCAACGATTGTAGGGGGGCTTTTAAATGGTACTAGTCGTTCCGTGGTGACAGAGTTCACCTTCTTCTTAGGGATTCCTGTTATGTTTGGTGCAAGTGCTTGGAAGATTTTGAAGTTTATCATCAAAGGAAACACACTTGGATTTGGGCAATTCTTCTTGCTGCTTGTAGCAATGGGCGTTGCATTTGGGGTCAGTCTCTATGTGATTCGTTTCTTGACGGATTATGTGAAAAAGCACGACTTTACGATCTTTGGGAAATATCGTATCGGGCTCGGTGTTTTGCTTATCGTGTACGGAATCTTTAAAGCTATTTTTTAAGTATTCAAAACTCAACAGTTTTTGTTGAGTTTTTTATTGGTAAAAGAAAATGAGGTTGTCTATTTTTTGTAAAAAATCCGAAATTTTAGTATAATAAAAAGACTAGAAGTATGAGGTAATGCTATGGAAATGAAGCAAATTAGTGATACAACGATTAAAATCACAATAAAATTAGAAGATTTAGAAGAACGTGGAATGGAGATGGCAGATTTTCTTGTTCCGCAAGAAAAGACAGAAGAGTTTTTCTATGCAATTTTAGATGAGTTGGAAATGCCAGAGAGTTTTTTGGATAGCGGTATGCTCAGTTTTCGTGTAACTCCTAAACCAGACCGACTGGATGTGTTTGTCACCAAGTCTAAGATTGATAAGAATCTGAATTTTGATGATTTGGCAGATTTACCAGATGTAGAAGAGCTGTCTCAAATGTCTCCTGATGAATTTCTAAAGACATTAGAAAAAAATATTTTTGAGAAAAGTAAAGACGATATGGAGGCTGTTCGTTCTTTGGAAACGGCGGAAGCAGACGATAACACAAGCACTTCTGATATGGAAGAACAAGAGGAAAATAGTGACGAGCTAACGCAAAAATATATCTATTACATTTTGAAATTTTCCAGCCTGAAAGAAGCGATTGTCTTTTCTAAAACAGTAGACTATGCTGTTAACACTTCGGAGTTGTACAAAATGGATGGTTACTATTATTTAACAATCTTGGTTGATATTGAAGGACATCCTAAGCGTTATCCAGCTTGGCTTCTGGCTTCTATGCGTGAACATGCAGAAGACACAGATGTGACAAGAGCTGTTTTACAAGAGCATGGTTATTTATTGCTTGTCAACGAGGCAGTTGCCAGTCTTAAAAAGGTTAAATGCTTATGATTCCCTTCCCTTTAAAATTCATTTTGGTGTTGCTTGGAACCTTTTTCATTGGTGTGATTCTCACACCTTTGGTGCGTCTATTAGCATTTAAGATAGGTGCGGTTGATTATCCAAATGCACGAAGAATCAACAAAAAGCCGATGCCAAGCAGCGGCGGTTTAGCTATTGTCATTGCTTTTTCGGTTGCTACGCTTGTTTTTATGCCGATGATTGTACAGGCGACCTTTCATGGAAAAAGTTATTTTGATTATATTTGGCCTGTTGTTTTAGGAGGCGGAATCATTGCTCTGACAGGATTGATTGACGATGTAAAAGAGTTGAAGCCCTTAGCCAAGATGTCAGGAATTGTGTTAGCTGCCAGTTTGATTTGGCTATTGACGGATTTCCGTTTGAATCATTTTAAAATTCCTTTTGGTGGGCCGCTGCTGCACTTTGCTCCTTGGTTGTCTTTCATCTTAACCGTTATCTGGATTATTTCGATTACCAATGCTGTTAATTTGATTGACGGGTTGGACGGATTAGTGAGTGGTGTATCCATTATTTCGCTGGTGACAATGGGGATTGTTTCCTACTTTTTCTTGCCAGATCACAATGTTTTTCTAACCTTAACTATTTTCGTCTTGGTCATGTCTATTGCAGGATTTTTCCCTTATAATTATCATCCAGCTATTATTTATCTAGGAGATACAGGAGCACTGTTTATCGGTTTTATGATTGCGGTTTTATCACTTCAAGGTTTGAAGAATGCGACAGCTGTCGCTGTGATTACTCCGATGATTATTCTGGGTGTGCCGATTACAGATACCTTTTTAGCGATTGTCCGTAGAACTTTATCTGGGCAAAAGTTTTACACACCAGATAAGCGACATCTTCATCATCGGCTGTTATCCTTGGGCTTAACACATCGTGGGACAGTCTTGGTTATTTATGGCATTTCTATGATTTTTGCCATGATTTCTCTTTTGCTAAATGTTTCGAGCCGTATCGGTGGGATACTGTTAATTATTGGACTACTTTTTGGAGTGGAACTTTTGGTAGAACTAATTGGTGTTCTGGGGCCAAATCGAACACCGCTACTCAATATCCTTCGTTTTATCGGAAATTCTGCTTATCGGGAAGAAATCCGAACAAAGTTCAGAAATAGAAAAAAGAAGTAGACTCGCACTTAAACAAAATAAAAGCCTTTTTGGCTTTTTTTTGCTATACTTATAAGGTAAATGAATGGTTACAAAGAAAGGAAAGTTTGCCATGTCTGTGTTAGAAATCAAAGACCTCCATGTAGAAATTGAAGGAAAGAAAATCTTAAAGGGAGTCAATCTGACTCTTAAAACAGGAGAAATTGCCGCCATTATGGGTCCAAATGGGACAGGGAAATCCACCTTATCAGCAGCGATTATGGGGAATCCAAATTACGAGGTAACCAAAGGAGAAGTTCTCTTTGACGGTGTCAATATTTTAGAACTGGATGTGGACGAACGAGCTCGCATGGGGCTTTTTCTTGCTATGCAGTACCCAAGTGAAATTCCAGGTATTACCAATGCAGAATTTTTGCGTGCAGCCATGAATGCAGGTAAAGAAGATGATGAAAAAATCTCTATCCGTGATTTTATCATGAAATTGGATGAAAAAATGGAATTGCTCAATATGAAAGAGGAAATGGCAGAACGTTATCTGAATGAAGGTTTTTCTGGTGGTGAAAAGAAACGTAATGAAATCTTGCAGTTGTTGATGTTGGAACCAACCTTTGCGTTACTGGACGAAATTGACTCTGGACTAGATATTGATGCACTGAAAGTGGTGTCTAAGGGCGTCAATGCTATGCGTGGTGAACATTTTGGTGCTATGATTATTACGCACTATCAACGTCTGTTGAATTATATTACGCCTGATGTGGTCCATATCATGATGGATGGGCGTGTAGTTGCTTCTGGTGGTTCGGAATTAGCTGTTCGTTTGGAGCAGGAAGGTTATGCCAAATTGGCTGAAGAACTTGGTTTTGATTACCAAGAAGAAGTTTAGTTACCCCTTCTTTTTGCTTGAAAAAGATAGGAGAATGAAATGACAAAAGAAACTATTAAACATTTTTCACAAATGCATGCGGAGCCTGAGTGGTTGGCGAATCTTCGTCAAGCTGCTTTTGATAAAATAGAAGAGTTGAAGTTACCGATTATTGAGCGTGTGAAATTTCATCGTTGGAACTTGGGAGACGGCACGCTGTCAGAAAGTGAGGCTCTTGCAAATGTGCCTGATTTTACAGCACTGAATAATCATTTGAAATTAGTTCAGATTGGAACGCAGACTGTTTTAGAGCAATTGCCGGCTGACTTGGCGGAGCAGGGTGTCATCTTCACAGACTTTTATTCTGCTCTTGAGGAAATTCCAGAAATTATTGAGAAACATTTTATGTCTTCTGTCAAATATGACGAAGATAAGCTTGCTGCTTATCATACAGCTTATTTCAATGGTGGAGCGGTGCTATATATCCCGGATAATGTTGAAATCAATCAGCCCATTGAAGGCATTTTTTACCAAGACAGTGAGAGCGATGTGCCATTTAACAAGCACATTCTAATTATTGCAGGGAAACACTCCAAGTTTACCTATTTAGAGTGTCTGGAGACCTATGGTTCTGGGACTGTTCCCGTGACTGCTAATATCACGGTGGAAGTCATTGCCCAAGCAGGATCACAGATTAAGTTTTCAGCTATTGATCGATTGGGTGAAAATGTCACAGCTTATATCAGTCGTCGGGGTAAGTTGGACGATGATTCAATGATTGACTGGGCAATCGGGGTCATGAATGAAGGCAATGTGATTGCTGATTTTGACAGTGATTTGTTTGGTCGTGGCAGTCATGCGGATATGAAAGTGGTGGCTCTCTCTCGTGGTAGACAGATACAAGGGATTGACAGTCGCGTCACCAACTACGGTTGCAATTCAATCGGAAATATCCTCCAACATGGAGTTATTTTGGAAAAGGGAACTTTGACCTTCAATGGTATTGGACACATTATTAAGGGAGCTAAGGGAGCAGATGCTCAACAGGAAAGTCGAGTACTGATGCTATCTGACCAAGCACGTTCAGATGCCAATCCTATTCTTTTGATTGATGAAAATGATGTGACAGCAGGGCATGCGGCTTCTATCGGTCAGGTAGATCCAGAAGATATGTACTATCTCATGAGTCGGGGACTGGATAAGGCAACTGCAGAACGATTGGTTGTGCGTGGATTCTTAGGTTCTGTTATCGTTAAAATTCCAGTTAAAGAAGTCCGTGCTGAGATGATTGAAAATATTGATGAAATTTTGGCTAAGAAATAAAAGATAGGAAAAGAAATGTCTAAACTTGATGTAGAAATCCTTCAGAGGGATTTTCCAATTTTGGATCAAATCGTCAATGATGAGCCCTTGGTTTATTTGGACAATGCGGCTACAACCCAAAAGCCTACGCAGGTATTAGAGGCGATTGCAGCTTATTACGAGAAAGACAATGCCAATGTTCATCGTGGTGTTCACACACTAGCAGAACGGGCAACGGCAGCTTATGAAGCTGCGCGGGAACGAGTGTGCTCCTTTATCCATGCCGCTTCAACGAAAGAAGTTCTCTTTACGAGAGGAACGACGACTGGGCTTAATTGGGTGGCGCGTTATGCCGAAAGTGTCTTGCAGCCAGGCGACGAAGTGCTGATTTCCGTTATGGAGCACCATTCCAATATCATTCCTTGGCAGGAAGCCTGTAAGAAAACAGGTGCTAGATTGATTTATGCTTATCTGAAAGACGGTATGTTAGATCTCGCTGACTTTCGGTCGAAATTGACTGAAAAGACGCGATTTGTTGCTTTGGCGCATGTTTCTAATGTACTAGGTGTGGTGAATCCCATAAAAGAAATAGCAGAGTTGGTGCACCAGGCAAATGCTCTTTTAGTGGTGGACGGAGCTCAATCAGTTCCTCACATGAAGATTGATGTACAAGATTTGGACGTTGATTTCTTTGCATTTTCAGGTCACAAGATGCTAGGTCCGACTGGTATCGGTGTTCTCTATGGCAAAGAAGAGCTACTTGAGCGAATGTCGGCTGTCGAATTTGGTGGGGAAATGATTGATTTTGTCTATGAACAAGAAGCGACATGGAAAGAGTTGCCTTGGAAGTTTGAAGCAGGCACACCCAATATAGCTGGTGCTATAGGTCTAGCTGCCGCCATTGACTATCTGGACAAGATTGGAATGGAAACTGTTCACCAATATGAGCAAGAATTGCTGGCTTATGTCTTTCCCAAATTACAAGCTGTTGAGGGTCTCACCATTTATGGTTCGGAGGATTTGGCTCAGCGGTCAGGTGTTATTTCTTTTAATCTAGCTGGGCTTCACCCTCATGATGTAGCAACAGCTCTGGATTATGAAGGCGTGGCTGTACGGGCCGGACATCACTGTGCTCAACCTTTGTTGAGTTACCTAGGAGTAGCAGCAACTGTTCGGGCTAGCTTTTATCTGTATAATACCAAAGCCGATTGTGATAAGCTTTTTGAAGCTTTGCAGAAAACAAAGGAGTTTTTCAATGGCACTTTCTAAACTAAATAGCCTTTATAAAGCAGTTGTGACGGACCATTCAGCTCACCCTCATCATCAAGGTCGATTGGAGGGCGTAGAACAAGTTAGTCTCAACAATCCTACGTGCGGTGATGTCATCAGCTTGTCGGTTCAATTTGATGAGCAGGGCGTGATTGAAGATATTGCCTTTGTGAATTCTGGCTGCAGTATTTCTACAGCTTCAGCCAGTATGATGACGGATGTAGTCCTAGGGAGGACGAAGGAAGAAGCGCTAGCTTTGGCAGAAATTTTCTCACAAATGGTTCAAGGTAAGGAAGATAAGCAGCAACAGGAGCTAGGAGACGCAGCTTTTTTAGCTGGTGTTGCTAAGTTCCCTCAACGCATCAAATGCTCAACCTTAGGTTGGAACGCTCTTAAAAAGGCGATTGAGGAAGCTGGAAATTCTGAAAAGTTGAGTAAATGAAGCTAAAATAAATAAGCTGAGACAAAAGTGCTCAGCTTTCTTTGTTTATATCGTTAGCATTACAGACGCAGTAGCTAATTGCTCAAAGCACAGCGTTGAGGTTACGGATAGAAGTCTCAAGGCGATTCGCTTTTCAAGCTTGGAGGAGCACTTTTGACGAAAACTTTGTTTTCTTTATCTGCCACCTCGACAGTCTCTCAAGCTGTTGAGCAACCTTGTGGGAATGAGACTACAAACTAAAAATTTTTGATTTTGAGTTTTGTCACATTCCCAATTACTATTGAATGAGCTATAATATGTTGCTATATCAACTTTTACAGCCCATTTTGCCATCAAGTTACATTTGCTTTCCAACTATAAAAGTTCCTCAAGTCTTTCGAGCTATGCGGAGATGAACGATGAAATCAAGCATCTACGAATACTGATTTTTATTTCGCTCGTTTATAATTTTTCATTGACATATTGGACGAATTCATTCCACCATGATTTGAGGAAGAAAGGACGACCAATTTTCTCTGCTGAAAGCATGGAAATAGTTGGTGGTTTCTTGTCAAGATAGCCTTTTCCAATCAAATCATTATCAGTATAGGTCAATTTCCCAACAACGACACCCTTTTTTAAAGGAGTGGGATAACCGTTTTTATCGGTTGTAAAGTGGACAGTAGGTTTTTTATGATTGTATCTCCGCACAATAGTGAGTTTCTTACTTGCAACAGCAGTGACTTCATCTTTTTTCCCGTTAATGACGCGGGCAGAGCTTTTATTGTAGGCTTCGCCTTTTTTCACAATAGTTTGGACTGTGAATTGTTGATAAATATAGGTCATAAATCTAGAGGTAGCCGTAAAGCGGGCATTCTCATCCTCATCTGCATGATTAACATTGAGGAGAACCGTAATCAAACGCATCCCTCTTTGCTGGATTGTTCCGACAAAGGAAGAGCCTCCTTTATCAGAAGTTCCAGTCTTGAAGCCATCTACTCCAGCTCGAAAGGCGGGCATGTTTTTGAGCATGTGGTTGGACGATGTAAGCGTCATGCCTGCAAAGTTAGACGTAGCTTTTTGGGTGATTTCTAGAACTTCTGGGTAATCAAGGATTAAACGCCGAGCAATAATTGCAACATCGTGGGCGCTCATTTTATTTTCGTCTTCTTTTCCCGAACCAGGATAAATATGTTCTTCTCCTAAAACAGAATTATTCAGCCCAGAAGCATTAACGATAGTAGCATCTTTGATTCCCCATTGCTGCAATTTAGCTTTCATCAAGTCAACAAATTTTTTCTCACTGCCAGCGACTTTTTCAGCTAAGGCAATCGCGGGGCTATTGGCACTTGCTATTAAAGAAGTTTCTAACAGTTCTTCGACAGTATATTTTCTAGCTTCCAAAGGAACGTTACTGGCATCTGGATTAACGGTTAGTTGATAAGGGTAGTCAGAAATATCTACTGAAGTTTGTAAAGTGAATTTTCCTTGATGAATCGCTTCATAGACTAAATAGGCTGTTAGTAGTTTAGTAATAGAAGCAATTTCAACTGGCTGATTAGCATCTTTTTCATACAAAATTTTTCCGGTTGCAACGTCAACTGCGATAGCATGCTTAGCACCTACTTCAAAGTTGTCCGCTAAAACTGTAGGAGCTAGGAAGATCAAGAGAGTCGTTACAAGAGTAATAATAAATTTTTTCATGGTCATCCCTTTTTTGTAAACTTATTATTATTGTATCATAAAATAAGGAGAGCTTCATAGAAAAGGGAGGAAATAAGAAGAGAAAAACATGATTCATTTTTATTTTTAAAGCAAGTTCTGGTATAATAGATAGGATAAGAGACGAATAGAGGAAAACATGAAATTTACAGAATTTAAGTTTAAAGATTATATCCAAGAGGCACTCAAGGATTTGAACTTTGTTGAGGCGACAGAAGTCCAGGAAAAACTCATTCCGGTTGTGCTTGCTGGTCGTGACTTGGTGGGAGAGTCCAAAACAGGTTCAGGGAAAACCCACACTTTCTTACTGCCGATTTTTCAAAAGCTGAATGAAGATGCAGATAGTGTTCAGGTTGTCATTACCGCCCCTAGTCGTGAGCTGGCTAGGCAGATTTATCAGGCTGCGCGTCAAATTGCTGCTTTTTCTGATAAAGAAATCCGAGTGGCTCATTACGTTGGTGGAACTGATAAAAATCGTCAGATTGGGAAATTGAGTTCCAGTCAGCCGCACATTGTCATTGGTACGCCGGGACGTATTTATGATTTGGTTGAATCTGGTGACTTAGTCATTCATAAGGCGCATACTTTTGTCGTTGACGAAGCTGATATGACACTTGATATGGGATTTTTAATGACGGTGGATAAGATTGCATCCAGTTTGCCGAAGGATTTGCAATTTCTAGTCTTTTCTGCGACCATTCCGCAAAAATTGCAGCCATTTTTAAAAAAATATCTATCCAACCCGGTCATTGAGCAAATCAAAATCAAAACGGTTATTTCAGATACTATTGAAAATTGGCTGATTTCAACAAAAGGACGTGATAAGAATGCGCAAATTTATAAAATCACACAACTCCTACAGCCTTATCTAGCTATGATTTTTGTCAATACTAAGACACGAGCGGATGAATTGCATAGCTATCTGACAGCGCAAGGTCTCAAAGTGGCAAAGATTCATGGGGATATTGCACCGCGGGAGCGAAAACGGATTATGAATCAGGTGAAGAACCTAGATTTTGAATACATTGTTGCGACAGATTTAGCTGCGCGGGGAATTGATATTGAAGGCGTTAGTCATGTCATCAATGATGCGATTCCGCAAGATTTGTCCTTCTTCGTTCACCGAGTGGGACGAACTGGCAGAAATGGTCTACCGGGAACAGCCATTACACTTTATCAACCGAGCGATGATTCAGATATTCGTGAGCTAGAAAAATTGGGCATTCACTTCATTCCCAAGATGATTAAAAACGGAGAATTTCAAGATACCTATGACCGCGATCGTCGTGCCAATCGTGAAAAAACGCAGGAAAAATTGGATACGGAAATGATTGGTCTGGTTAAAAAGAAAAAGAAGAAAATCAAACCGGGCTATAAGAAGAAAATCCAGTGGGCTGTCAATGAAAAACGTCGAAAAACGAAGCGAGCTGAAAATCGAGCACGCGGTCGTGCAGAAAGAAAAGCCAAACGTCAACAGTTTTAGTCTTAAAATTTCTTTATCACTCCCATAAATAAAAACAATTATTCTTTAGAGAATGAATGTGATAGACTAGTCTTGCTAGTCTATTTTTATCGTAGCAAATAATTGGTAAAATAAAAAAATTGTGATAGAATTAGACATTATCGAGAAAGGGAAGTTACTATGATTGTTACAACAGTGATTTTAGCCTCTAATTGGTATCAAGAATTGGTTCAGAAGATTCCAGACGGACAGCTTTTTAGCTGGCGATCTGTGTTTGACGGACTACCCAGAATTATTGAAAAATTACCGACAACTTTGCTATTGACTTTGGGAGGAGCTTTTTTTGGCTTGATTTTGGCTCTTATTTTTGCTATTGTCAAAATCAACCGTGTGAAAGTTTTGTATCCTTTGCAGGCTTTTTTCGTTAGTTTTTTGCGAGGGACACCAGTGCTTGTTCAGCTCATGCTGACTTATTATGGGATTCCTTTGCTTCTGAAGGCCATCAACTTGCGATTTGGAACGGGCCTGAATATCAATGCTATTCCAGCCTATCTATTTGCCATTGTAGCTTTTGCTTTTAATGAAGCGGCTTACGCTAGTGAAACCATTCGAGCGGCGATTTTGTCTGTTGATGCTGGAGAAATTGAAGCAGCTCGTAGTTTGGGAATGACAAACGGACAGGTTTACCGCCGTGTTATTATCCCCAATGCAGCTGTGGTTGCCACACCGACCTTGATTAACTCTTTGATTGGCTTGACCAAGGGAACTTCTCTGGCTTTTAGTGCAGGAGTTGTTGAGATTTTTGCTCAAGCGCAGATTTTGGGTGGTGCAGATTACCGTTACTTTGAGCGCTTTATCTCAGTTGCTCTTGTCTATTGGGGCGTGAATATTGTGATTGAAGCACTTGGGCGGTTTATCGAAAAGAGAATGGCGATTGAAGCGCCTGATAATCTCAATCCACAAATACAGGCGAAAGGAGATGTTCGATAATGATTCGTATTTCAAATCTCAGCAAATCCTTTTCTGGACAAATGGTTTTAAACAATCTTAGTTTAGAGATTCAAAAAGGAGAAGTAGTTGCTTTAATTGGCTCATCTGGTGCGGGAAAATCTACTTTCTTACGCAGCTTGAATTATCTGGAACAGCCAGACAGCGGCACGATTGTCATTGATGATTTTACTGTCGATTTTTCTAAGATTAGCAAGGAAGAAATCCTAAACTTGCGACGAAAGTTAGCTATGGTGTTTCAGCAGTTTAATCTCTTTGAGCGCCGAACGGCTTTGGACAATGTCAAAGAAGGTTTATTGATTGTAAAAAAATTCTCAGACCAAGAAGCAACGAGTCTTGCCAAAGAAGAATTGGCAAAAGTTGGTCTGTCAGACCGTGAAAATCACTATCCGCGTCATTTGTCAGGTGGACAAAAACAGCGTGTTGCTTTGGCGCGTGCGCTTGCGATGAAGCCAGATGTTCTGCTTTTAGACGAGCCAACATCAGCACTTGATCCTGAATTGGTAGGGGAAGTTGAAAAATCCATTGCAGATGCAGCCAAGGCTGGTCAGACCATGATTTTAGTCAGTCATGATATGTCTTTTGTTTCGCAAGTGGCAGATAAAGTGCTGTTTTTGGATAAGGGACACATTATCGAAACAGGCACCCCTGATGAAATAATGAACCGCCCTAAAGAAGAACGCACAAAAGAATTTTTTGCCAGTTACAAACGGACATATATTTGATATAATAGGAAAAGAAGCCCAGTTGGCCTTGCTAGCTGGGTTTATTTTCAAGTTTGCGGCATCCGTTTTGAATGCCTTCAATCATAAAGTTATGAAATAGGGGAGTGGCTATGCTGTCTCAAGTTTTTTTACTCTATCTAGAGAGTTTACTGATTACGGCGCTATTGGTGGGGAGTTTTCTCGGATTATGGATTGGGCTTCGTGCCGTTCGACGTGTTGATAAAACAATCAAAGAGCGACAAGCTCATCTGTATGATATGCTATTGATTGCAGTGATGACGATTCCGATTTTATCCTTTGCAATGATGGGAATTCTGCTTATCCTCAGAGCATAATGTTTGAAAAAAGAGCTTAATAACGTTAGAATAACAGTGATTACAATAAAGGAAGTAAATTTTATGTACGACACAATTATTATTGGAGCTGGACCAGCAGGCATGACAGCTGCGCTTTATGCTGCTAGAAGTAATCTCAAAGTTGGTCTTTTAGAAAGAGGCATCCCCGGTGGCCAAATGAACAATACCTCAGATATTGAAAATTATCCCGGTTATGCTAATATCAGTGGTCCAGAGCTAGCCGAAAAAATGTTTGAACCGCTCGAAAATTTGGGAGTGGAGCATTTGTTTGGCTCTGTTGAAAAAATCGAAGACCAAGGAGCAATAAAAAAAGTCTTTACAGAAGATGAGGTTTTTGAAACGAAGACACTTATTATTGCGACTGGTGCCTTTCACCGTCATCTAGGAGTGCCTGGTGAAGAAGAATTAAACAGCCGCGGGGTTTCTTATTGTGCAGTCTGTGACGGCGCCTTTTTCCGAGATGAAGACCTACTTGTCGTGGGTGGAGGCGACTCTGCGGTAGAAGAAGCGATCTTTTTGACTCGTTTTGCAAAAACGGTGACCATTGTTCATCGGCGGGATGAATTGCGAGCCCAAAAGTTACTGCAAGAACGTGCATTTGCCAATGAAAAGATTCATTTTATCTGGGACTCAGTGGTAAAAGAAATCAAAGGTGACAACCGCGTTAGCAGCGTTGTGGTAGAGAATGTCAAAACAGGTGAAGTGTCGAAGCGTAAATTTGGCGGTGTCTTTATTTATGTTGGTTTAGACCCAGTTAGTGAGTTTGCCAAATATTTGGGCATTACCAATGAAGCAGGCTGGATTGTAACCGATAATCATATGGAAACGGCTATTTCTGGCATCTATGCTATTGGAGATGTTCGCGAAAAAGACCTTCGCCAAGTAACGACAGCTGTCGGTGACGGAGCAGTCGCAGGGCAAGAAGTCTACAAGTATATCACAGAGAATTTTTAGAGCGAAAGACCAAAATCATCTTGAAAATTTTTAATTCATAGTCTCAGCCACGCAAGGATTTTCACTAATCTCTCAGACTGTTTAGGTTGTGGATAAAAAACGAAGTGTTTGACAAAAGTACTTATTTGAACTTGCAAAGCGAATCGCCTTTAGACTTTCGTAAAGCCTCAATTGTACTCTAATTGCCTAAAGGCAACAGAGTTTCTCCAAAACACACGATATAAACGAAAAGAAGCTGAGCACTTGTCCCAGCTTCTTTTCGTTTAATAAAAACACAGTGATGCATTGGAGGATTAGGAAAGGAAAGGGTTCTTTTGATTTGTTCAATTCTCGTGCCCTCATAAATGACTAGTGAAATTGTCAGAATTGTGGTACAATAGAAAAGTTCATGTGAAAAGGAGGCTTCGTATGAGTGAAAAGAATTCTGAAAATAATAAGAATAAAATGGAACGTGGCTTAAAAAATCGTCATGTCCAAATCATTGCTATTGCTGGGACAATTGGAACGGGTCTCTTTTTGGGAGCAGGACGTTCGATTAGCTTGACAGGACCATCTATTATCCTCATTTACATGTTGACCGGTGTCTTTATGTATTTGATGATGCGGGCGATTGGAGAGATGTTGTATTATGATCCAGACCAGCACACATTTATCAACTTCATTACCAAGTATCTTGGGAATGGCTGGGGCTATTTTTCCGGTTGGTCCTATTGGATTTCCCTCATTTTTATTGGTATGGCAGAAATCACGGCAGTTGCACAGTATGTCCAATTTTGGTTTCCGACTTGGCCGGCATGGTTGATTCAAATCGTCTTCCTTGCTGTTTTGAGTATGGTCAATCTGATTGCAGTCCGAGTCTTTGGTGAAGTTGAATTTTGGTTTGCTATGGTTAAGATTGTAGCGATTATTGCTTTGATTGTGACAGCGATTTTTATGGTGTTGACAGGCTTTAAAGCGCCCAATGGTGTAGCCAGCATCAGCAATATCAGTCAAAATTTCCAATTATTTCCTAATGGTTTTATGAGTTTTGTCATGGGCTTTCAAATGGTCTTCTTTGCTTATCAAGCTATTGAATTTATTGGAATCACAACGTCTGAAACGGCAAATCCTCGGCAGGTATTGCCAAAGGCTATTAAAGAAATCCCCTTGCGGATCGTTCTTTTCTACGGAGGCTCTCTGCTTGCAATTATGGCGATTATCCCTTGGCGGGATTTGGCGACCACAGATTCCCCCTTTGTGATTGTTTTCAAGTTGGCAGGTCTCAAATGGGCTGCAGCTTTGATTAACTTTGTTGTATTGACTTCAGCTGCTTCAGCTTTGAATTCTACTCTGTATTCGACTGGGCGTCATTTGTATCAAATTGCACATGATTCACCTAATCGCTTTTTGAATGGAATCGGTGCTGGGAAATTATCCAGACAAAATGTTCCGCAAAACGCTATTTTGACCTCAGCGGTAGTGATTGCATTAGCTGCTTTTATTCAGGTGTTACCAGGAGTATCAGACTCCTTTGCTTTGATTACTGCTTCTTCATCAGGAGTTTATATTGCTATCTATGCACTCACTATGATTGCTCACCTGAAATACAGAAAATCAAAAGAATTTATGGCAGATGGCTATCTAATGCCAGCCTATAAGTTTCTCAATCCTCTTACTTTGCTCTTCTTTGCCTTTGTATTTATAACCCTCTTTTTACAAAAATCAACCGTTGTAGGAGCAATCGGTTCAGCTATTTGGATACTTGTATTTGGTATTTATAGCCAATTGAAATTTAAGAATAAATAATAATATAATAAAACCAAGGATAAATTTGCGACTTTTTAAAGTTGTACCCAATGCACCTTGGTTTTTAAGATGTTTTAAAACTGAAAATTTAAACACCGCAATACAACGGAAAACTTGAGAATAGTTATTTAAACACCTAAAGTTGAACAAGATTTCCTCTTGCTTGTTTGATTTGTGGTATAATAAGTGAAAATACATCTTATAAGGAGTCGTTATGTATCCAGATGATAGTTTAACCTTGCATACGGATTTGTATCAAATTAACATGATGCAAGTTTATTTTAGAAGAAATATTCATAATAAACGTGCTGTTTTTGAAGTTTATTTTCGGAAAGAGCCTTTTCATAGTGGCTATGCAGTTTTTGCTGGCTTGGAGCGGATGGTTCATTATTTAAATCATTTGACATTTTCAGATAGTGATATTGCCTATCTTCGTTCTCTTGACTATGATGAAGAATTTTTAGACTATTTAGCAAATTTAAAATTGGAATTAACAGTGCGGTCTGCACAAGAGGGAGATTTGGTCTTTGCGAATGAACCCATTGTTCAAGTAGAAGGTCCCCTTGCTCAATGTCAATTAGTGGAAACCGCCTTATTAAACATTGTCAACTATCAAACCTTGGTAGCGACAAAAGCAGCTCGGATTCGCTCAGTTATCGAAGATGAGCCTTTAATGGAATTTGGTACACGTCGAGCACAGGAAATGGATGCGGCTATCTGGGGAACTCGTGCGGCAGTGATTGGTGGAGCAAATGGAACCAGTAATGTTCGGGCTGGAAAACTCTTTGATATTCCAGTCTTAGGAACGCATGCGCATGCTCTCGTTCAAGTTTATAGAAATGACTATGAAGCTTTTAAGGCATATGCTGAAACGCACCATGACTGTGTTTTCTTGGTGGATACCTATGATACATTTCGTCTCGGTGTGCCTGCAGCGATTCAAGTGGCGCGTGAAATGGGGGATAAAATCAATTTCCTTGGAGTGCGGATTGACTCAGGGGATTTGGCTTATATTTCTAAAAAAGTCCGCCAGCAGTTGGATGAAGCTGGTTTTCCAAATGCTAAAATCTACGCTTCTAACGACTTGGATGAAAACACAATCCTCAACTTAAAAATGCAAAAGGCCAAGATTGATGTGTGGGGCGTTGGAACTAAGCTCATCACGGCTTATGACCAACCAGCACTGGGAGCCGTTTATAAGATTGTGGCTATCGAAGATGAACATGGCAATTTGCGTAATACGATCAAGCTCTCTAATAATGTGGAGAAAGTATCAACGCCGGGTAAAAAACAAGTTTGGCGGATTACTAGCCGTGCAAAAGGCAAGTCAGAAGGAGACTATATCACTTATGATGGCGTAGATGTGAATGCTATTGCCGAGTTAGAAATGTTCCACCCAACTTACACCTACATCAATAAAACAGTGACAAATTTTGATGCAGTGCCTCTTTTGGTAGATGTTTTTAAACAAGGCCAACTCGTATACCAATTGCCAACCTTAACAGAAATCCAAACATATGCTCGCAAAGAGTTTGATAAGTTGTGGGATGAATACAAACGGGTTCTCAATCCACAAGATTATCCTGTGGATTTGGCACGTGATGTATGGCAAGATAAGGTGGATTTGATTGATCAAATGCGCAAAAAAGCAAGCCAAATGGGAGAAACAAAATGACCTTACAGGAAACGATTGTCCAGCAATTAGGTGTGAAACCTGTCATTGATCCACAAGAAGAAATCCGTAAATCCATTGATTTTTTAAAGGATTATTTAAAAAAACATTCCTTTTTGAAAACCTATGTTTTGGGAATTTCGGGCGGACAAGATTCCACTTTAGCAGGACGTTTGGCGCAATTAGCAATAGAGGAAATGCGAGCTGAGACTGGCGATGCTAGCTATCAATTTATCGCAGTGCGCTTGCCGTATGGAGTGCAGGCTGACGAAGACGATGCACAGCGAGCTCTTGCTTTTATCCAGCCGGATGTCAGTCTTGTGGTTAACATCAAAGAAAGTGCAGACGCTATGACAAAAGCGGTTGAGGCTACAGGAGCAACTGTTTCAGACTTCAATAAAGGCAATATTAAAGCTCGTAGTCGCATGATTGCGCAATACGCTTTAGCAGGCTCTTATAAAGGAGCAGTGGTTGGAACGGATCATGCCGCAGAAAACGTCACGGGATTCTTTACGAAATTTGGTGATGGTGGTGCAGACATTCTGCCCCTTTATCGTCTCAATAAACGGCAAGGTAAGCAACTGTTGGCTGCCTTGGGCGCTGATCCTGCCCTCTATGAGAAAGTACCGACTGCGGATCTGGAAGAAGAAAAGCCAGGCATTGCAGATGAAGTCGCTCTCGGTGTCACTTATAACGAAATTGATGACTATTTGGAAGGTAAGACCATTTCTGACCAAACGAAAGCAAGGATTGAATCTTGGTGGCATAAAGGGGAGCATAAACGCCATTTGCCGATTACAATCTTCGATGATTTTTGGAAATAAGCAGGAGAATTGTTCTGACTCACGTTTTTTAGAATACGAAGACTACTAAAATTAGTTGTATAACAAAAAGTTAGGTGCGCCTAACTTTTTGTTTGAAGAATTTTGAAAATAAGCTATAATAGTGTTTAGAATTAGAAGGAGGTATCTATGAATTCTATAGATCAACAATTTACAGATAAATTATATGCAAATTATGAAGCAACTGCTAAGTATGCTGCAATTGAAAATGCAGTTAGCCACAATGGTTTATTAACATCGCTTGAAAAGCGCAGCAGTGCGATTGAAAACAATCCTGTGTTTTCTATTGACTTAACCAAAGATAAAGTCAGCAATCAAAAAGCATCTGGACGTTGCTGGATGTTTGCAGCACTCAATACTTTCCGTCATAAAATGATTGCAGGCTTTCAATTGGAAGAATTTGAATTGTCGCAAGCACATACATTCTTTTGGGATAAATATGAAAAATCCAACTGGTTCTTAGAGCAAGTCTTAGCAACAGCTGACCAAGACTTAACTAGCCGCAAAGTGAAATTCCTCTTAGATACGCCTCAACAAGACGGCGGACAATGGGATATGGTTGTGGCACTTTTTGAAAAATATGGAGTTGTTCCAAAATCAGTTTACCCAGAATCCATTTCATCTAGCAATAGTCGTGAGCTCAACCAATATCTCAATAAATTACTCCGTCAAGATGCACAAATCTTGCGTGACTTGGTTACTAGTGGAGCAGACACAGTAGCTGTCCAAGCTAAGAAAGAAGAGCTTTTGCAAGAAATCTTTAATTTCTTAGCAATGTCACTTGGACTTCCACCTCGTACTTTTGATTTTGCTTATCGTGATAAAGACAACAATTTCCACAGTGAAAATGGCTTAACACCACAAGCATTTTACAAAAAATACGTGGATCTTCAATTAGATGATTACGTTTCAATCATCAATGCTCCTACAACTGACAAACCGTACGGTAAATCTTACACTGTTGAGATGTTAGGAAATGTCGTAGGAGCGCGCGATGTCCGTTATTTGAATGTTAATATGGAGCGTTTGAAAGAGCTGGCTATTGCTCAAATGCAGGCTGGAGAAACTGTTTGGTTTGGTTCTGATGTCGGTCAATCTAGCAACCGCAAAGCAGGCGTTATGGTTAACGATATGTACGATTTCACATCAAGCATGGATATTGAATTGACACAAGATAAAGCGGGACGTTTGGATTACAGCGAAAGTCTCATGACCCATGCTATGGTCTTGACGGGTGTTGATTTGGATGAAAATGGAAAATCAACAAAATGGAAAGTGGAAAATTCTTGGGGAGATAAAGTTGGAGACAAAGGTTATTTTGTTGCCAGTGATGACTGGATGGACGAATACACTTATCAAATCGTTGTCCGCAAAGAATTTTTAACGGCTGAAGAATTAGCTGCTTATGAAGCAGAACCAAAAGTACTTGCTCCGTGGGATCCAATGGGAGCTTTGGCTAGCAAATAATAAGAATTAAAAAGAAGCGAGATAAAACTTTTAATCTTGCTTCAAAAGACTCTGCAAGAGAATGAAATATTAAAAACACGAGCAATCAAGACCAGTAAATAACTGGCTATAAGATTGTTCGTGTTTTTTAATTTTTACAAAACTCTGATTTGAAGGTGTTAACTTCTAAACGGCTTGGCTTTCAGAAACTTCTTCATTATCGATTTCGTGCGGGAGGAGTTTCCGAATTTCTACTGTTATTAGGAGAATTTGTAGATGTGGAAGCACTGGGTTCCGTACTTGATGAAGAACTGCTTGATGAAGAACTACTTGATGACTCTTGAGTAGAGCTTTCTTGACTATTTGAAGATGTAGACGATTCTTCTAAGATAGAACTTGAAGTAGAATTATAATAATTTTGTTGATATCTATTAGTTGCATTGGCTAAAAAGACATAATTTCCGCTACGATAAAGGCCGCTAGGCATTTCCCAGTCTTCTGTCCCACTTTCAGACAAGTAAGACATCATCGCACGGTAAACATCTGTTGCAACTTTCACACCGTCATCCAGAACAGGAGTAAGACGATTAGTGTAACCTGTCCATACCGCCATTGAATATTTCTGCGTATAACCAACAAAGAGTTCATCAGGAGTCACAACACTAGAGCCACCATAAGGCTTCGTTAGTTTCGCCAATTCATCATCGGAATAGTTGGAAGTTCCTGTTTTACCAGCTTGATAGACACCAGATATAGCTGCATTGGTCCCAGTACCAGATGTAAGAACTGTTTTCAGCATATTTGTCATCATGTAAGCTGTTGTTTCTTTCATTGCGGTTGTACCTTGATTAGAGAAATCTTTTGAGGTTCCATCGCTAAAGACAACACGGCTGACATATTGTGGTTTGTAATAAGTTCCACCATTTGCAAAAGCAGCATAGGCAGCAGCCATTTTTTCACTGCTGGCACCATATTTTCGATCGGATTTTGTCGTGTTACTTGAAATGGCATTTGCATATACCATATCTGGATAATTAATGCCCAGTCCGCTTAGGAATTTCTTAGACTTGCTGAGTCCGACAGCTTCTAACGTCTTGACAGCTGGAACGTTCCGAGACTCTTGAAGTGCATACTGAATGGTGATGTTTCCAAAATAGCGCATATCCCAGTTGTAGACTGGAGTAGTTGTTCCAGGATAATTATAAGGAGCATCACTAATATAAGCAGCTGTAGAAGTGTAAATGCCATTTTCAATGGCTGGAGCGTAATCCGTGATTGGTTTCATGGTTGATCCCCAGTCGCGATTGGTTTCAACTGCTTGGTTAGTACCAAAAGAAACATTTGAAGCTTGATTTCGGGCTCCTAGTTGAGCAATTACCTTACCAGTTGTAGCATCTATAATGGTAGAAGCTACTTGTAATTCATTATCTGGATAAGCAACATATTCATTGCTATTATAAATGTTCCAAAGGCGTTCTTGAGCCGCTCTGTTTACGTTTGTATACACTTCCATTCCCGTCGTCAGCAAGTTATAACCCGTTTCTTCTTGGACTTGCTCAATAACTTGCTTTAAGTAATTATCCATGTAAGCAGGATAAGAAGCTGAATTTTTTAAGCTTTGCAGACCATCTGTGACGGGTGTATTGACTGCTTTTTCATATTGCTCAGCAGAGATGTATTTGAGTTTATACATTTCTGACAATACAAGATTGCGACGATTTTTGGCTGCTTCTGGTTTTGTATAAGGGTCGTATTGGTTTGGTGCCTGAGGCATCCCCGCCAATAAAGCAGTTTGAGCCAAGCTTAAATCTTTCAAATCTTTGCCGTAATAACTTTGAGCAGCTGTTTGCATACCGTAGTTACCATTTGACATATAGACCTTATTTACATAGTATGTAATAATTTCTTGCTTAGTGGCTTTGCGCTCCAATTGAATAGCTAACCAGGCTTCTTGAATTTTCCGTGATAGTGTTTGGTCGGCACTTGAAGTGGAGAAGTAGGTCAGTTTAATCAACTGTTGCGTCAACGTTGACCCTCCTTGTCGATTTCCTCTGTGCAGATTATTCAAGAAAGCACCCAAAATACGAACAGAGTCCACGCCGCGATGGTTGAAGAAACGGTGGTCTTCAATTGCAACGATAGCTCGTACTAAGTCAGTTGGAATATCACTTGTTGCCGCATTGACCCTTTTTTCAGAACCTAAGTCAGCAATAAGATTGTTTTCACTATCATAGATTTTACTGGAAGTTGTGGCGACTAGTTTCTTTTCTGACAAGGCAGGTGCCTTGTGAACTTGATAGAGAAAAATTCCTCCACCAGCTACAACTCCAAGCATAAATAATGTAATGAGACCGATAGCTACATATTTTGCAGCTGTCAGTAAAGATTGCTTATTCATTTATTTTACCACCTAGTAAATTTTGTTGAATGATTTCAAGATAGGGAATGCTAGGAAGACCATTCTGTGAGATAGAATATCCATGCTTTTGAATGTAGTCAAGCGGCATGGACTTTTTCCCCTTGTCAATCTTGAAAAAGTTAATTAAATAAGGAGCAGGAAGTAGATATGTCGATTTTAAGGCTGAAAAGTGCAATAAAACAAAACAAATTCCTCCTTGTTTGACGACTTGTTCCATGTGCTTGATTTGATGAGCATGAAAATTTTTCATCGGCATGGAAGCCTTTTGATGTGTTTCTTTTGCTTCAAAATCTATATAATGTCCTTGATAGACACCAGAATAGTCTGTTGTAGAGGCTTGTCGAAAGTAGGCTTCAACAATTTTTGCTCGACTACGTCTGGGATAATCCACTTTTACAATCTGAATAGGGGTTGGTTTCTTGTGAATGACCGCTAAATCGTGACTAAGATAATAATCATTCGTTTCATTGATCATTTTTTCAAACGACATTCCCCGATTCGCAAAGTCAACGGACTTCTTTTTGGGAAGTCTTAATGAATTTCGAGAGGGAACTTTATGTGGATAGTTGACCATATATCTCCTTATTGGTACAATAACATCACTCTATTATAACATAAAAAAGGAAATAAAGGGATAATTTAAGTGGTTAGCGTGTTAATAGTAGGTTATCGGAATTTTGATTTGGGAATTTTTAATGACAAAGACCCTCGAATCAAGATTATTAAAAAAGCCATTCAGCGAGATTTGACGCGTTTATTGGAAGAAAGTGCGGAGTGGCTGATTTTCACTGGGAACTTAGGTTTTGAAGTTTGGGCACTAGAGGTTGCAAAAGAATTGCAGCAAGATTACGATTTTCAAATTGCAACGATTTTTACTTTTGAGAATCAAGGTGAAAACTGGAATGAAGTCAATCAAGAAAAATTAAACCGTTTCAAACAGGTGGATTTTGTTAAATACGCCTATCCTCATTATGAAAATCCCAGCCAATTTCGTGATTACAATCACTTTCTACTCAGTAATACAGACGGGGCTTATATTTTTTACGATGAAGAAAATGAAACAAATTTAAAATATCTTTACCAAATGATGAAGAAACAAGAACAATACTTTATCAAACAATTAACATTTGATGACTTGAATGAGGTCGCAGAAAATTTTTCCGAAAATTAGATGTTTAACCTTGATTTTTGCGGTTCATTTTTTATATAATTAAAGTAATGAACGAGAATGGAGAGAGAAATGGCTAGTATTATTTACACACCGAAAGATATTTTTGATCAAGATTTTAAAGTTGGTGTCCGTGGTTATAGCAAGGTTGAAGTGGACGAATTTTTAGATGATGTCATTAAAGATTACGAGACATATGCTGCTTTGGTAAAGGAACTGCGTGAAGAAAATGCTCGTTTGAAAGCAGAACTCGCTAAAAAGTCAAATGAGGCGGCGACTTCACCTTTGACGCAATCTATCATGGAAACCCCTCATCAAGCGGCATCTGCTACGCTGACAAATTTTGATATTTTAAAACGCTTAAATCGTTTGGAAAAAGAAGTATTCGGCAAGCAAATCTTAAATAACGAAATTTAATCAGTAATGTGCAATTTTTGGATAATCGCGTGAAGAGTTCGTCTTTTCATGAGGAAAGTCCATGCTAGCACGGGCTGTGATGCCCGTAGTGTTTGTGCTAGGTGAAACAATAAGCCTAGGGACGGAAGTATCCGTTACGGCGACTGAAATGGCTAAGTCTTTGATAAGTCAAAATAGGTCTGAAAGTGCCACAGTGACGTAGTTTTTGCGGAAACGCAAGAAGTGGAACGCGGTAAACCCCTCAAGCTAGCAACCCAAACTTTGGTCGGGGCACGGAATGCGTGGAAACGAACGCAGCATTCTGACTGGTAACAGTAGACAGATGATTATCGAAGGAAATGATACCTAGTTATTTCTGGAACAAAACATGGCTTATAGAAAGTTGCATATAGGTTTAGCTAGCGTATTATGCTAGCTTTTATTTTGAGAGGACGAATGAAAACAAAATTTAAGTTGATTGCGACTGCTGCGGCTGGTTTAGAGGCTGTGGTTGGTCGTGAAATCAGAAATCTTGGCATAGAATGTCTAGTAGAGAATGGGCGCGTGCGGTTTGACGGAACTGTTGAAACCATTATTGAAACGAATCTCTGGTTGCGCGCGGCAGACCGTATTAAAATTGTTGTTGGCAACTTTCCGGCTAAGACCTTTGAGGAATTATTTCAGGGAGTTTTTGCGCTGGATTGGGAGAATTATCTACCGCTGGGAGCTAAATTTCCTATTGCCAAGGTAAAATGTGTCAAATCAAAACTTCACAATGAACCAAGTGTGCAGGCTATTTCTAAAAAAGCAGTAGCCAAGAAGCTGCAAAAGCATTATGCTCGACCCGAAGGTGTTCCCTTAATAGAAAATGGAGCAGAGTTCAAAATTGAAGTTTCTATTTTGAAAGACGTGGCAACTGTCTTAATCGATACGACAGGTTCTAGTCTCTTTAAACGTGGTTATCGGACTGAAAAAGGTGGTGCACCGATTAAAGAAAATATGGCGGCTGCGATTTTGCTCTTGTCCAATTGGTATCCAGATAAGCCTTTGATTGATCCAACCTGTGGTTCAGGAACTTTCTGTATTGAAGCAGCTATGATTGGCATGAATATAGCACCGGGGCTTCATCGCCATTTTGCGTTTGAAGAGTGGAATTGGGTTGACTCAGACTTGATTAGGCGTGTTCGTGCTAGAGCTTTAGGACAGATTAAGCAAGACATTCAGCTTGATATTTTAGGGACTGATATTGATGCACGTATGGTGGAGATTGCCAAGCGAAATGCCGAAGAAGCAGGTGTTTCTGAGCAGATTGTTTTCAAGCAAATGCGTTTGCAAGATTTGCACACCGACAAGATAAATGGTGTCATCGTTTCCAATCCGCCTTATGGCGAGCGATTGTTGGATGATGATGCTGTGACCAAGCTTTATCAAGAAATGGGACAGACTTTTGCGCCACTAAAGACGTGGAGCAAATTTATCTTGACGAGTGATGATGCATTTGAAACAAAATTTGGCAGTCAAGCCGATAAAAAACGCAAACTCTATAACGGGACTTTAAAAGTTGATTTGTACCAATATTTTGGTCAGAGAGTCAAACGCCAAATAGATTAGAAAGGATTTGCCGTGAGTAAAGACGAAAAACATTTGCCAGAACAAGAAGAAAAAGAATCAATTCTTGATTTTGAAACAGCTAAAGAAATGACGATTGGTCAGGCTGCTCGAAAAAGTGAAGAACTTGAAGCAGGAGTGACGGAAGAGGACAATGTACTGGATAAATACATCAAACAGCATCGTCAAGAAATTGAAGCTGGAAAATTTTCGGCTCAATCTGCAGAAGAAATGCCTGAAGCAGAAGATCAAAAACAACTGAGCCAGTTAGACTTGGCAGAATTTATCCAAGAGATGCACGAGGAGGTTCAAGAGGAAAAAAACCTAGAATCTGCAGAGGTAGCGTCTGAGGAGTCTGCCTTTGATGAAACAGTAGCTGCACTTGCAGCCAGCGAAGCAGAACCGCAAGAAACTTCGGAAGAAAACAGTACACAAACTCCAGAGGAGCTAGAGGCTGAGACAAAAATAATGGAACCAATTCAGCCTGAAATGGATGATATTCCTGTGAGTTCAACTGAGTCAACGGAAAACTATCCGACTTTTACAGCGCTGGATGAAGAAATGGAAACGGAGAAAGTTCCATTTTATAAAAATAAAAAAGTCGTGTATTCAGCAGTAAGTGTTATTTTACTGGCTTTAATCGGCGGAACAGCTTATCTGTCTTTGAACAAAAAGCAAGCGAAAACAACCACAACTTCGACGAGCCAAACAAGTAAATCTTCTACCGCTTCTAGCTCTGAAAATAAGGATTTGAAAGCTTTCAATAGCCTTTATGATTCATTCTTTACAGATGCCAATAAATTGGCTTTGAAAAACAGCAGTTTCGGAAACTTAAACAAACTAAAAGCAGCATTGGAAAAATTAAAAAATACCAACGAGTACAATGTTGCCAAAGCAAAATACGATAGCTTGGTCAAACAAGTTGAAGCTGTTCAAAATTTGAATGCGCAATTCACTTCAGCAGCTATTACAGATGGTGTTTTGGATACTAAAGCAAAGGTTAAGGCTGATGCTAAATTTACAGATGTCACAACTGGAAATACGGACTTGGATAAGGTGTTGAAATCTGCGATTAGCTTAGGCAAGAGCCAGCAAGTAGCAACGCCAGCTCCTCAATCTGAGGCTGCCGCTGCACCGTCACAAAGCTCCGCTCAACCACCTGTAGCAGAACAACCAGCTTCTGTACCAGCGCAAACAACTGCTCCAGCAGCACCAGCGTCAGGCACGAATTTACAGCGTCAGTTGAGCCGAGTGCCGTACGACCAAACTAAAATTAACGACAGTAATAATCCAGCTTGGAATTTCAATCCTGGTGTGTTAGAAAAAATCTTAGCAACCTCACGGGAACGTGGCTATTTCACAGGAGATAATTATATTCTTGAACGTGTGAATATTATCAACGGAAATGGTTATTACAATTTATTTAGAACGGACGGCACCTACCTCTTTAGTATTAACTGTAAAACGGGTTATTTTGTAGGAAATGGCGCGGGTTACGCAGATGCTTTGGATTATTAGGAAACGTTTTCAAGCAAGATATTAGACACTAAAAATCTTATAGGCTATAATGGGCTTATAAGATTTTTATTTTATTATAAAACTAATTTTGGAGGTAATCTTATGTCACTTATTGGTAAGGAAATTGTCGAGTTTACAGCAGATGCTTATCACGCTGGAAACGGGAAATTTATCACAGTTTCTAGTGAAGATTTAAAAGGTCATTGGAGCGTCGTTTGCTTCTATCCTGCTGATTTTTCATTTGTTTGTCCGACTGAGTTGGAGGATTTGCAAGAGCAGTATGCAGCTCTTAAAGAACTAGGTGTGGAAGTTTATTCTGTTTCAACAGATACGCATTTTACACATAAAGCTTGGCATGATCATTCAGATGCCATTGGAAAACTTGAGTACATTATGATTGGAGATCCATCTCACACTATTTCACTTGGTTTTGACGTGTTAGATGAAAGCGGGCTGTCTCAACGTGGTACCTTTATCATCGATCCAGATGGAGTTGTACAAGCACTTGAAATCAATGCAGACGGTGTTGGGCGTGATGCTTCTGTCTTGATTGACAAAATCCATGCTGCACAATATGTACGTAGCCATCCAGGTGAAGTGTGTCCAGCTAAGTGGAAAGAAGGAATTGAAACGCTGACTCCAAGTCTTGATTTAGTTGGTAAAATTTAAGGAGGCTTATATGGCTTTAGATGAAACAATTAAAGCACAACTGAAGCAATACTTGGAACTTTTAGAATCTGATGTTGTATTTCAAGCGTCTTTAGGTCAAGATGAGCGTTCTGAGCAGGTGCGGGCTTTTCTAGAGGAAATTGTAGCAATGTCTCCACGTTTATCACTAGAAAATACAGAAACTAACCGTAAACCAAGTTTTATCGTGACACAAGTTGGTCAAGCAGGTCGTGTTCAATTTGCAGGTCTTCCCTTGGGGCATGAATTTACATCTTTTGTGCTTGCTTTGCTACAAGTCTCTGGTCGCGCACCAAAAGTAGAAGATGCTGTTGTAAACCGAATTCAAGCTATTAAGCAATCACTTCATTTTGAAACTTATGTCAGCTTAACCTGTCATAATTGCCCAGACGTTGTGCAAGCTCTCAATGTGATGGCTATTTTGAATCCTAATATCAGCCACACAATGGTCGAAGGAGGCATGTTTAGACAAGAAGTTGAAGACAAAAAGATTATGGCTGTTCCAACGGTTTTTCTAAATGGTGAAGAATTTGCGAATGGTCGTATGACCATTGAGCAACTGCTTGACAAAATTTCTGGACCTGCTTCAAGTGAAGAATTTGACAAAAAAGAACCATTTGATGTGTTGGTCGTTGGGGGCGGACCTGCAGGAAATAGCGCAGCTATTTATGCTGCTCGTAAGGGAATTCGTACAGGTATGGTCGTTGAAACTTTCGGTGGACAGGTGATGGAGACCGTTGGTATTGAAAATATGATTGGAACTCCCTATACAGAAGGACCTAAGCTGATGGCGCAAGTAGAAGAACATGCCAAGAAATATCCAATTGATATCATGAAGAATCAACGTGTGAAGAACATTGAGAAAAAGGAATTGATTGAAGTGGAACTTGAAAATGGAGCTGTTCTGAAAGCGAAAACGGCAGTTCTTTCTGTTGGTGCTCGCTGGAGAAATGTTAATGTTCCTGGTGAAGAAGAATTCCGAACAAAAGGTGTAACCAATTGTCCACATTGTGACGGTCCTATTTTTACAGGTAAAAAAGTAGCTGTTATCGGTGGAGGAAATTCTGGTATTGAAGCAGCGATTGACTTGGCTGGTCTGGCAGAGCATGTTTATGTGTTAGAATTTCTACCAACTTTGAAAGCCGATCAAGTATTGCAAGATCGGGTACACCAACTTGAAAACGTGACGGTTCTAACCAATGTAGCAACAAAAGAAATTCAAGGTTCTGATCAAGTGGAAGCCATTACTTATCTCAATCGTGCGAACAATGAAGAACATAAAATCGAACTCAGCGGTGTCTTTGTTCAAATTGGTCTTTTACCAAATACAGACTGGCTCAAAGATAGTTCAGTTGCTCTCAATGAACGTGGTGAAATTATTGTTGACAAACATGGTGCAACAAATGTTCCAGGAATTTTTGCGGCAGGTGATTGTACTGATAGTGCTTATAAGCAAATCATTATTTCAATGGGGTCAGGAGCGACAGCAGCTTTGGGAGCGTTTGATTACTTAATTCGTCAATAAAAAAGAAAACGAGCAGGAGAATTTGCATTTCCTGTCCGTTTTTTTATTTTATACAAGATGCCGCTCAAAAGGATCGTCAGAGATCCCTTGAGCTAAAATTAACTTGCACCATTCTTTGGCAGAAAAGAGACTGTGGTCTTTGTAATTTCCACAGGATTCAATGCTTGTTCCGGGAACATCAGTCCAGGTGGTTTCTCCAGCAATTTCCTCTAAAGCTGCCTTGATGACTTTGGCAATTTCGGTTGTACTATGTCGTCCCCACATAATCATGTGAAAGCCAGTACGACAGCCAAAAGGTGAGCAGTCAATCATACCGTCAATCCGAGTGCGGATGAGCTTAGCTAGCAGATGTTCAATCGTATGAAGTCCAGCGGTCGGAATGGCATCTTCATTAGGCTGTACCAGACGAACATCAAAGTTGGAAATGATATCCCCTTTAGGTCCCGCCTCTTCGCCAATCAAGCGTACGTAGGGGGCTTTGACAATCGTGTGATCCAACTCAAAACTTTCAACAATGACTTCTTTGACCATAAATAGAACTCCTTTTACTTTTAATAAATTATACCATATTTTGCTCTAGCAAAGAAAAAAATTCTGCTTACCAAATCCAGACAGGAAAAAGGATTCGCGAAAAAGAATGTGAAAACAGTCACGTATTTATAAGAATTTAGTTTGTGAAAAATCGATTTTTATGATAAAATAATTAAGAATTTTACAATTCAATATCAATAATTTGAGGTAAAAACATGGAAATGATTTTTGCAGGTGTTTTTGCCGTCATCATTGGTTTAGTCATTGGATATGTAAGTATCACAGTTCGCATGAAATCTGCGAAAGAAGCTGCGGAACTTACTCTTTTAAATGCTGAACAAGAAGCAACTAATTTACGTGGACAAGCTGAGCGCGAAGCGGATTTGTTATTAAAAGAAGTGAAGCGCGAAAGTAAATCCCTTAAAAAAGAAGCACTGTTAGAGGCAAAAGAAGAAGCCAGAAAATATCGAGAAGAAGTTGAGGCAGAATTTAAATCTGATCGTCAAGAATTGAAGCAATTGGAAAGTCGTTTGACAGAACGTGCGACAAGTCTTGATCGTAAAGATGACAATTTGACCAACAAAGAAAAAACACTCGAGCAGAAAGAACAAAGTATTTCTGATAGAAACAAAAACCTTGAGGCGCGTGAAAACAAACTGACAGAGTTGGAGCAGCACAAAGAAGCAGAATTAGAGCGTGTTGCTTCACTTTCACAAACTGAAGCCAGAGATATCATTCTCACTCAGACTGAGGATAAGTTATCAAAGGAAATTGCGACGCGTATTCGTGAAGCAGAGCAAGAAGTCAAAGAACGTTCTGATAAAATGGCAAAGGATATTTTAGTCCAAGCCATGCAACGGATTGCAGGTGACTATGTTGCGGAGCAAACCAATTCAACAGTTCATCTGCCGGATGATACGATGAAAGGTCGCATTATTGGACGTGAAGGTCGGAATATTCGAACCTTTGAAAGTTTAACGGGTATTGATGTCATTATTGATGACACACCAGAAGTGGTGACTTTATCTGGTTTTGATCCTATTCGACGTGAAATTGCACGCATGACAATGGAAGCCCTGCTGAAAGACGGTCGTATCCACCCAGCTCGCATTGAAGAATTAGTGGAGAAGAATCGTCTGGAAATTGACCATAAGATTCGTGAATATGGTGAAGCAGCGGCTTATGAAATCGGTGCACCAAACTTACATCCGGATTTGATGAAGATTATGGGACGCTTGCAATTCCGTACGTCATATGGGCAAAATGTATTGCGTCATTCTGTTGAAGTTGCTAAGTTGTCTGGTGTCATTGCAAGTGAACTCGGTGAAAATGCTAACTTAGCTCGCCGTGCAGGCTTCCTTCACGATATTGGAAAGGCTATTGACCGTGAAGTGGAAGGTAGCCATGTGGAAATTGGGACAGAATTGGCTCGTAAGTATAAGGAACATCCAATTGTGGTCAATACAATTGCCAGTCATCATGGTGATGTAGAACCTGAAAGTGTGATTGCAGTTATTGTTGCAGCAGCCGATGCGCTTAGTGCGGCTCGTCCAGGTGCTCGTAGCGAATCCCTTGAAAGCTATATCAAGCGCCTGCAAGATTTGGAAGAAATTGCCAATAGTTTTGAAGGTGTGAAAAATAGTTTTGCCTTACAAGCAGGTCGTGAGATTCGGATTATGGTCAATCCTGGTCAAATCAAAGACGATAAGATTACTATCTTGGCTCATGATGTGCGTGAAAAGATTGAAAACAACCTCGAATATCCAGGAAATATCAAAGTAACGGTCATTCGGGAAATGCGTGCTGTAGATTATGCCAAATAGACCTTGCTTAACATGAGCTACTCATCTATGATGTGCAGCTCCCTGTAAGCAAATGATACCTATATTGATTTTCAAAAACAAGCACATATCTATGCGAAAAAGCAGTTGAAAAAATACTGCTTTTTTGTTACACTAGATAGAAAGACAATGAAGGAGATATGATGGCGGATCGTGGCTTGTTAATCGTTTTTTCTGGTCCCTCAGGTGTGGGGAAGGGAACGGTTCGACGTGAGATTTTTGAAAGCTCGGATAATCAGTTTCAATACTCTGTGTCCATGACAACTCGTGCTCAACGTCCTGGTGAAGTGGACGGGGTTGACTATTTTTTCCGTACGCGCGAAGAGTTTGAGGAGTTGATTCGGCAAGGTCAGATGTTAGAGTATGCAGAGTATGTTGGCAACTACTATGGAACTCCTTTGACCTATGTGAATGAAACTTTGGATAAAGGGATTGATGTTTTCCTTGAGATTGAAGTTCAAGGGGCGCTTCAGGTGAAGAAAAAAGTGCCGGATGCTGTCTTTATCTTTTTGACGCCACCTGATTTGGCAGAATTACAAGATCGCTTAGTGGGACGTGGAACAGATAGTGCTGAAGTAATTGCCAAACGCATTGCCAAAGCAAGAGAAGAAATTGCTCTCATGCGCGAATATGACTATGCCATTGTCAATGATGAAGTTCCGTTAGCAGCGGAACGTGTCAAGCGCGTTATTGAAGCAGAGCATTTCCGCGTGGAACGTGTCATCGGTCACTATCAAGATATGCTGTCAGAACAACTTTCAGTTAGATAAGAATTTAGAAATTAGGTAAAGAATTATGATGTTAAAACCTTCAATTGACACCTTGCTTGATAAGGTGCCTTCAAAATACTCCTTGGTAATTCTTGAAGCAAAACGTGCTCATGAATTGGAAGAAGGAGCAGCTCCGACTCAAGAGTTTAAGTCCGTCAAATCAACACTTCGTGCTTTAGAAGAAATCGAATCTGGCAATGTCGGGATTCACCCAGATCCTGAGGGCAAGCGGGAAGCAGTTCGTCGACGTGCTGAAGAAGAACGCTTACGCAAAGAAGAAGAAGAACGTAAAATTAAAGAACAAATTGCCAAGGAAAAAGAAGAGGGTGAAAAGATTTAAGGTTGGGTCAGCTCAATCTTATTTTTTCTTTTAATGAGAAATGAGAGGTGGTGAGAATGTGCAACTTGCAAAAGTCATTGTGGATGTCCCTTTAATGCAGACCGATAAACCTTACAGTTATGCGGTTCCGAAAGAATTTTCAACTATGCTAGAAGTTGGTATGCGTGTGCATGTGCCTTTTGGGAAAGCCAATCGCTTGATTCAAGGGATTGCCGTAGAGCTGACAGAAGAAACGACACCAGAATTGAAAGAGATTGTAGAGGTTTTGGACTTTACGCCAGTTTTAAATGAGGAGCAACTGTGGTTGGCAGAAGAATTGAGAAAATCTGTCTTTTCTTACAAAATTTCAATTTTAAAAGCTATGTTGCCGGGATTTTTGAATTCTAGCTATGATAAGATTCTCCATGCGCAACCTTCTTTGAATGAACAAGATCGACTGCTTATTTTTGGCAATGCAGAGCAGCAACATTTCTCATCGCTTGATAAAGAGCTGCAAGCTAAGGTAATGCGTTTGACACGGCAAGGGGCGATTCAGGTAGAATACCAAGCGATAGATCAAAAGCATATTAAAACAGAAAAATGGTATCAAGTTAATCAAGGAATTTTGGAGCAGCTAGTCATTCCCCAACGGGCGAAAAAAAAGCAAGCCTTGCGAGACGTTTTGCAAGGTCAGACTGACATGTACCGTTTGGCGGATTTGAAAGAGCATTTTTCAAGAGAGGTCATTCATTATTTTGTGGAGCAAGAGGCTGTACAAATCATCGAAAAAGAAGTTAGTCGTTCTGAGGCTTATTTTGAAAATGTTGCAACGGATTCTGCACTGGTGCTAAATGAAGAGCAAGGAGTTGCGGTTCAAGCTATCACGCAGCAAATCGGGCATGGTGGTAAGCCATTTCTACTAGAAGGAGTGACAGGTAGCGGTAAGACAGAGGTTTATTTGCAGGTCATTCAAGAGGCGCTCAGCCGTGGCAAGACAGCCATTATGTTAGTGCCTGAAATTTCCTTGACACCACAAGTTACCAATCGTTTTGTTGCGCGTTTTGGAAAGAAAGTTGCCATTCTTCACTCAGGCCTTTCAAATGGAGAAAAGTATGATGAATGGCGCAAAGTTGAGCGAGGAGAAGCGCAAGTTGTTGTTGGCGCCCGTTCTGCCATTTTTGCTCCGTTAAAAAATATTGGTGCAATTATCATTGATGAAGAGCATGAAGCGAGTTACAAGCAAGACTCCAATCCACGCTATCATGCACGAGATGTCGCTTTACTACGTGCAAAGTACAATCAAGCCGTTCTGGTGTTGGGGTCGGCGACGCCGAGTTTAGAAAGCAGAGCGCGGGCTGGCAAAGGTGTGTATCACTTTTTGCAATTGACCAAGCGAGCCAAGCCGCAAGCTCAGATTCCTGAAGTGGAAATTGTGGATTTTCGTGATTATATTGGGCAAAATGAGGCTAGTAATTTCACTCCGGTTCTGTTAGAGGCAATCCAAGATCGACTAGATAAGAAAGAACAGGTTGTTTTGATGTTGAACCGACGGGGCTATTCTAGTTTTGTCATGTGTCGTGAATGCGGAACGGTTGATACCTGTCCAAACTGCGATATTTCCTTGACCTTGCATATGGATACGAAAAGTATGAATTGTCACTATTGTGGTTTCTCAAAAGGGATTCCTCATACTTGTCCGAATTGCTCCAGTCGGAGCATTCGATACTATGGAACTGGGACACAAAAAGCCTACGGTGAATTAGCAGAAGCCTTTCCGCAAGCTCGAATTTTGAGAATGGATGTTGATACCACTCGTAAAAAGGGCAGTCACGAACAAATCTTAAAAGAATTTGGGGAAGGGCGTGCAGATATTTTACTGGGAACGCAGATGATTGCAAAGGGGCTGGATTTCCCGAATGTCACTCTCGTTGGAGTGCTCAATGCAGACACGGCTTTGAATTTGCCAGATTTTCGTTCATCTGAGCGCACCTTTCAACTCTTAACTCAGGTTGCTGGGCGTGCAGGACGAGCTGAAAAGGAAGGTCATGTGATTATTCAAAGTTACAATCCGAAGCATTATGCGATTACTTTTGCGAAAAATCAGGATTATGAGGGCTTTTATGCTTATGAAATGAGTATCAGAAAGCAGTTGGCCTATCCACCTTATTATTTTACGGTGGGTCTTACCTTGTCTCATAAAATAGAAGCAGAGGTCGTCAAAAAGTCATACGAAGTCTTGAATATGATACGTTCTGGCTTGTCAGATAAGGTTCAGATATTGGGACCAACTCCTAAGCCGATTGCCCGCACTCACAACCTCTATCACTATCAATTGATTATTAAATACCGTTTTGAAGAACACTTGCAAGATGTGTTGAATCAGATTTTGGATTGGACGCAAGAAAAGGTCAATAAAGACTTACGCTTGAGTATTGATCATGAGCCACAAAGTTTTATGTAGCCTTTTTTAAAGAAATACACGACTTCTTCTGATATAATAGTAAAAAAGAATATGAGGAAACCATGACAAACATTATTTTTATGGGAACGCCAGATTTTTCTGCAACGGTGCTTAAAGGATTATTGGAAAGCAAGCAGTACGAGATTTTGGCAGTTGTAACCCAGCCAGATCGTGCAGTAGGGCGCAAAAAAGAAATCCGTATGACGCCTGTTAAAGAACTGGCTTTAGACTATGGCTTACCCGTCTATCAGCCAGAGAAATTGTCTAAAAGTGCTGAATTAGATAGTTTGATGAATTTAAACGCTGATGGTATCGTCACAGCAGCTTTCGGTCAATTTCTACCAAGCAAATTGCTAGATTCAGTTTGTTTTGCCGTTAATGTGCATGCTTCTCTATTACCCAAATACCGCGGAGGAGCTCCCATTCACTACGCCATTATCAACGGTGACAAAGAAGCCGGTGTGACTATTATGGAAATGGTTAAAGAGATGGATGCGGGGGATATGATTGCGCATCGAGCGATTCCTATTGAGGAAACAGACAATGTTGGGACGATGTTTGAAAAGTTAGCACTTGTAGGACGCGATTTGTTGCTGGACACTTTGCCGAGCTATTTGTCTGGGGATATAAAGCCTGTTCCGCAAGACAAAAATCAAGTTACTTTTTCACCAAATATTTCACCAGAAGAGGAGAGAATTGACTGGACCAAGACCAATCGACAACTTTTTAATCAGATTCGAGGCATGTATCCATGGCCAGTCGCGCATACGCTTTTAAATGGAGACCGTTTTAAAATTTACGAAGCCACTCCAGTAGAAGGAGCTGGTCAACCAGGAGAAATTCTTGCTATTGGGAAAAAAGAATTGATTGTAGCAGCTGGTGAGGGTGCACTTTCTCTGAAAACAGTACAGCCAGCTGGAAAGCCCAAAATGACTATCGTTGATTTTCTGAATGGTCTGGGACGGCAATTATCAGTAGGTGATTTCTTTGGTCAATAAAACAAAAACAGCGCGGCAAACGGCTCTTGCAGTTTTAGAAGCAGTTTTTTCAGAAGGAGCTTATTCCAATATCGCTCTCAATCAGGCTTTGCTAGAAGTGCCTTTAAGTTCTGCAGACAAAGGACTTGTAACAGAAATCGTATATGGTACCGTTGCACGTAAAATCACTTTAGAATGGTATTTGTCTCATGTTATTGAAGATCGAGATAAGTTAGATTCTTGGCTTTATTTTCTCTTACTGATGAGCTTGTATCAGATACTGTATCTTGATAAAATTCCGGCGCATGCGGTCGTCAATGAAGCGGTAGAGTTGGCAAAGGTGCGAAAAAAGGGAAGCGAAAAGTTCGCCAATGCAGTACTGCGAGGATTATTGCGGGACGGTGTGGCAGATATAGGCAGTATTAAACGTAAAAACAAACGCTATTCCATTCAGTATTCTCTACCAGTTTGGCTGGTTAAAGTGCTGATTGAAGAGTACGGTGAAAAACGAGCTCTAGCCATTTTTGAGAGTTTATTTCTTCGGAATAAAGCCAGTGTTCGAGTGGGGGATTTAAGCCGTAAAGAAGAGTTGAAACAAGTGTTGCAGGCAGAAGATTCGCTATTAGCTCCGAGTGCGCTGGTGAAAAACCACGGTCATTTTGCAGGGCATGCCTTGTTTGAAGAAGGAGCTATTACTATTCAAGACGAGTCTAGCCAATTGGTTGCGCCAAGTCTTGAATTGCGCGGCGATGAAAAAGTGCTAGATGCATGCAGTGCGCCGGGTGGCAAAACCATGCACATTGCTTCTTACTTAACGACAGGGCAGGTCACGGCATTAGATCTCTATGAGCATAAGTTGGCTCTGATAAAAGAAAATGCACAGCGCTTAGGTGTGGCAGATAAAGTGATTACGAAAAAGCTAGATGCGAGAAAGGTTTTTGAAACTTTTGGGGCAGATGCCTTTGATAAAATTTTAGTCGATGCACCATGTTCAGGAATTGGCCTGATCCGACGGAAACCAGATATTAAATACAATAAAGAAAATGCAGATTTTGCCTCGTTGCAAAAAATTCAGCTTGAGATACTGGATAGTGTTTGTCAAAGCTTGCGAAAAGGTGGTATAATAACTTACAGTACCTGTACGATTGTTTCGCAAGAAAATTTTCAAGTTGTTGAGCAGTTTTTAACAGCTCATCCAGATTTTAAACAGGTAAAACTAGAACATAATAGACAGGATATTCTAAAAGATGGCTGTATTTTAATTACGCCAGAATTATATGGAAGTGACGGATTTTTCATCAGTCAATTCAAACGAATATCCTAAAGGAGGAAACTGACAGTATGGAAATTTCATTATTAACAGATGTTGGTCAGAAGCGTACAAATAATCAAGATTATGCCAATCAATTTGTTAATCGTGCTGGTATGACAATGATTCTTTTAGCAGATGGTATGGGAGGTCACCGTGCCGGTAATATTGCTAGTGAAATGGCAGTAACAGACCTCGGTGCCGCTTGGGTGGATACTCAAATTGATTCTATTAATGGTGTCCGTGAGTGGTTCGCAGAACATCTCGAAACAGAAAATCAAAAAGTTCACCAATTTGGTCAAGATGAAGAATATAAAGGCATGGGAACGACGCTTGAAGCCTTAGCAATTATTGGCAATCAAGCAATTTATGCTCATGTAGGGGATTCTCGTATTGGTTTGGTGCGTGGTGACAGTTACAAGCAATTGACAAGCGACCATTCCTTGGTGAATGAATTGCTCAAAGCAGGACAAATTACGCCTGAGGAAGCAGAACGTCACCCACAACGCAACATCATCACACAATCAATCGGTCAAAGAGGCGAAGTGCAGCCTGATGTTGGCATGATTAGCTTAGAAGATGATGATTACATTATTTTGAATAGCGATGGTTTGTCCAATATGATTTCAGAAAGTGAAATTTATGATATTATGACAAGTGATATTGCTCTTTCAGAAAAAGCGGAAACCTTGATTCGCTTTGCAAATAATGCAGGTGGTTTGGACAATATTACAGTTGCCCTGATTCATTATCATAAGGAGGATGCAGAATGATTCAAGTCGGCAAGATATTTGCCGGACGATATAGAATCATCAAACAAATTGGTCGAGGAGGCATGGCAGATGTCTACTTGGCGAAAGACTTGATTTTAGACGGGGAAGAAGTCGCGGTTAAGGTTCTAAGAACCAATTACCAGACAGATCCGATTGCTGTAGCACGTTTTCAAAGAGAGGCGCGAGCCATGGCAGATTTGGATCATCCTCATATTGTCCGGATTACCGACATTGGAGAAGAAGAAGGCCAGCAATATCTAGCAATGGAGTATGTGGCTGGACTTGACTTGAAACGCTATATCAAAGAGCATGCTCCTTTGTCCAATGAAGAAGCGGTGCGAATAATGGGACAAATCCTTTTGGCGATGCGTTTGGCGCATACGCATGGGATTGTTCACCGTGATTTAAAACCTCAAAATGTCCTTTTAACTCCAGATGGCGATGCAAAAGTAACAGACTTTGGGATTGCAGTAGCTTTTGCAGAAACGAGCTTAACGCAAACCAACTCTATGTTGGGATCTGTACATTATCTATCACCAGAACAAGCGCGTGGTTCAAAAGCGACCGTTCAGAGCGATATTTATGCCATGGGGATTATTTTCTATGAAATGCTGACAGGACACATCCCTTATGATGGAGATAGTGCTGTTACGATTGCCCTACAACATTTCCAAAAGCCCCTACCGTCCATTATTGCTGAAAATCCAAACGTTCCACAAGCATTGGAAAATGTAGTCATCAAGGCAACGGCAAAAAAATTGACGGATCGTTATCAGTCAGTTGCAGAAATGTATGTGGATTTATCAAGCTGTTTATCTGCTGACCGTCGAAATGAGAAAAAGCTAGTTTTTGATGACACTGCTAAAGCAGACACAAAGACACTGCCGAAAGTATCACAAAATACCTTGACTTCTGCGACGAAGTCAACACCTGCTCCTACAAAAGAAGTAGTCAGTAGTACGCCTACGCCTACGCCAAAAGCAAAAAAGAAGCGCCGTTTAAGAACGCGCTATAAAGTTTTGTTATCAGCGGTGGTTTTAGTCATCGTAGCTCTGGTGGCTTTAGTCTATTTGAGTCCGTCAAATGTAAAAATCCCAGATGTTACTGGAAAAACTATTGCCCAAGCACGTTCTGCAATCGAAACTGCAGGTTTGAAAGTTGGCAAGGAAAAAGACGAATACAGTGATTCTGTTAAAAAAGATTCAGTTATTCGCACCAATCCAGAAGCGGGAACGCAACGTCGTGAGGGCAGTACGGTGGATCTGATTGTCTCAAAAGGGACTAAAACTTTTATTATGGAAGATTATAAAGGTCAGAAAAGAGCAGATGCTATCAACAATCTGGTACAAAAATACAAGGTTTCAAAAGGCTTAATTAAAACAGAAGAAGTTGAAAGTAGTGAGTATGCGGCAGGAACAGTTGTTGATCAAACACCAGCAGCAGGCAGCTCTTATGATTTGACTTCAAAGACACGTATTACGTTAAAAGTAGCGAAGTCCGTTTCAAGTGTCACGATGCCAAGCTATATCGGCTCAACCTATGAATTTGCTTATAATAATTTGACGGAAGTGATTGGTATTCAAGGTGCGAATATTGAAAAACGTACGGTTACAACAGCTCCAGCGGGTACACAGGCAAATACGATTATCAGACAAAACCCAGAAGCTGGTCAGTCTTTGAATTTGAAGAGTGATCGCATTGTCTTATATGTATATGAGCCAAAAACCGAAGATTCTTCAACATCTGAAAGTAGTTCACAATCTGATAGTAGCTCAGGTAAAACTAGCCCATCCTCTAGTAGTTCGTCAACTAGTGGTAATGATGGAAGCAGCTCAAAAACACCAGACACAAGTGCTAGTGCAAGTAATTAAAAAAGAGAGAGGATAAAATCGTAGTTTTGTTAAATCGATTTTCCCTCCCTCTTTTTTTGCACTCGTTTTACATCATTGGTAAACATTGCTTCTGCTCAATCAAGTTTATCCAGTATATTGTAATTAAAAATGTTAACTTCTAGGACTACAAACTAGAACTTGAAAATATTTTCTTTCAGTTCACTACCTTCTTTTCATACCTTAGCTGGAGGAATTTTTGTAAGTTTTTGATACAATAGAGTAAGAAAGGTATCGAGGCTATGAGAAAGATCCAATTTTTTATCTTTGTTGAATCTATTCTACTGACATTTGCATTAGTGACCATTTTGTCTGGTCATTTTTCGCGTGTTATTCTTTTTTTGGTGCTCTTCTTGCTATTGCTCTATTATTATTTTGGAAAACAAAGAGGAAATTTTCTGCTAGTAACCTCTACCATACTGCTTTTTTTCATTATCATGCTCAATCCTTATGTTATTGCTGCCTTGCTCTTTGCGGTCATTTATGGCATGATTGTGGCTTATCCTTATATTTATAAAGAAAATGGAGTGACAACTCTCATCTTTGATGATGCAGTAGAACAAAAACGTGAAAAAAATCAATGGTTGGGAAATCTTCATCATTTTGGTTCATCGGATACCTGTCGATTTGATGACATCAATCTTTTCCGTCTCATGGGGAAAGATACGATTCATTTGGAACAAGTCATTATCACAAACCATGACAATGTGATTATTTTTCGTAAATTTTTCGGTAACACAAAAATCATTGTGCCAGTTGATGTGGCAGTCAGCCTGAAAGTGAATAATCTATATGGTGAATTGCAGTTTTTAGATCAACCTGTCTATGAATTGCGAAATGAAAGTATCAGCCTAACGACACCGGACTTCAAGCGAGCACATAAAAGCGTCAAAATTGTCCTGTCAACGTTTGTAGGGAATGTTGAGGTGGTTCGCAAATGAAAAAAGTCTACTATCTTTTGATTAGCTTTTATTCCCTACTCATTTTAGGAATCATTATTCATTATATTTTTAGTCTATTTAATTTTGACTGGCAACTGATTTTTAGTAATGTAGAGCGGTTGGAAAAGTTCAGTTTCTTTGTAATTGTGCTGACTTTATCTCTGACGATGCTGATGATTTTAGGTGTTAAAGTGATTCAAATGGTCACTTTGTCGGCCATTCAGACAAACTTGAAAAATGTTTTAGAAGGTCGAGAATTGCAAGAAATTCATCAGCCTGAAATTGATGCCTCTTTTCGGCAGGTTTCAGAGAAATTGACTCATTTGACAGAAAATCTGCAAAAGTCAGAGAACCGTGCCCTGCAAAATGAGGAGACGATTATTGAGAAAGAGCGCAAGCGAATTGCGCGTGACTTACATGATACGGTCAGTCAAGAGCTTTTTGCTGCTAATATAATTTTGTCAGGTGTGACATGTCAAGTGGAGAACTTAGATACGGATAGCTTATCAAAACAATTGACAGGCGTATCAGGAATTTTAAATACTGCCCAAAGGGATTTGCGTATCTTGCTTCTACATTTGAGACCGACAGAGTTGGAGGGGAAGAGCTTAGTTGAAGGGCTGAACCTCATCTTGAAAGAGCTATCAGATAAAAGCGATATTGAGGTGAGTTTTCACCATGATGTTCAAAAATTACCGAAACAGATTGAGGAGCATATTTTTAGAATTGCTCAGGAAATTATCAGTAATACGCTCCGTCACGCCAATGCGAATCATTTAGATGTTTATTTGTATCAAACTCGGAATGAATTGCAGTTGAAAATGACAGATGATGGGATTGGCTTTGAGCATACCTCATCTGATGAATTGAGCTATGGTTTGAAAAATATGGAAGAAAGAGTAAATGACATGGCAGGAACAATGCAGATTTTAACCGCTCCGAAGCAGGGAGTGGCAATTGACATTCGTGTGCCATTATTGAAAGGAGCTTAGGATGCAGATTTTATTAGTAGATGACCATGAAATGGTAAGACTTGGCTTGAAAGGTTATTTGGATTTACAAGACGATGTGGATGTAGTGGCAGAAGCTTCAAATGGTCGCGAAGGAGTTGAAAAAGCTTTGGAGTTGCACCCAGATGTGATTATGATGGACATTGTCATGCCTGAAATGAATGGGATTGAAGCGACGCTTGCCATTTTAAAAGAATGGCCTGAAGCTAAAATTCTCATTTTGACTTCTTATTTGGATAATGAAAAAATTTATCCAGTTTTAGATGCGGGTGCTAAAGGATATATGCTAAAAACTTCTAGTGCTGATGATATTTTACGAGCGGTCCGAAAAGTAGCCAAGGGTGAACTTGCTATTGAAACAGAGGTCAGCCAAAAAGTAGAATATCATCGAAATCATATTGAATTGCACGAAGATTTGACTGCGCGTGAGCGAGATATTTTAGGACTACTGGCAAAAGGTTATGAAAATCAACGCATAGCAGATGAATTATTTATTTCTTTAAAGACAGTGAAAACACATGTGTCCAATATCTTATCAAAGCTAGAGGTGAGTGACCGTACACAAGCTGTTGTTTATGCTTTCCAACATCACCTTGTCCCACAAGATGACATTTAGTGGTATAATAGAAAACAGAATAATTGCTAGAGGGAGATTATGGACGCAAAATTAAAGTATAAAGCCAAGAAAATCAAAATCGTCTTTTTCGATATTGATGATACGTTGCGAGTGAAAGATACTGGCTATATTCCGGACTCTATCAAAACGGTGTTTAAACAGCTAAAAGAAAAAAGAATTTTGACAGGAATTGCTTCAGGGAGAGGGATTTTTGGTGTAGTGCCAGAGCGGAAAGCATTGCAGCCGGATTTCTTTGTCACTTTGAATGGTTCCTATGTAGAGGATAAAAGAGGAAATGTAGTTGTCCAGCATGCCATTCCCAAGGAAATGGTGGAGGCATACATTGCGTGGACGAAGAAAATTGGAATTGACTTTGGACTTGTCGGTAGCCATCAAGCCGCTCTTTCGACACGGACACCTCTCATCAATGAAGCGATTGATATTGTGTATCCTGATTTACCTATTCAGCCGGATTTTTATCAAGACCACAATGTTTATCAGATGTGGACATTTGAAGATATCGGAGATAGTTTGCAATTACCAAAAGACTTGGGAGAACATCTGCGCTTGGTTCGCTGGCATCCGCATTCATCAGATGTAGTTCTAACAAATGGTTCAAAAGCATCTGGAGTTGCAGCAGTTACAGAATATCTAGGATTGAAACCTGAAAATGTCATGGTTTTCGGAGACGAGCTTAATGATTTAGAATTGTTTGATTATGCAGGTATCAGTATTGCTATGGGCATTTCCCACGAAAAGATCAAAGCAAAGGCTGATTTTGTGACAAAAACAGTAGAAGAAGACGGCATTTTTTATGCCTTAGAGGAGTTAGGAATGGTAGAAAAAGAATTGCATTTTCCACAAGTAACGATGGAAACAGCAGAAGGACCGAAAGCGACTATTAAAACCAACCACGGTGATTTGAAATTTCAATTATTTCCAGAACAGGCACCGAAGACAGTGGCTAATTTTATCGCTTTGTCAAAGAATGGCTACTATGATGGAATCATTTTTCACCGGATTATCAAGGACTTCATGATTCAAGGTGGTGATCCAACTGGTACGGGTATGGGTGGCGAATCTATTTATGGAGAAAAGTTTGAAGATGAATTTTCACCAGAATTGTATAATATCCGTGGAGCACTTTCAATGGCCAATGCAGGTCCAAATACAAATGGCAGTCAATTTTTCATCGTGCAAAATAGCAAGATTCCTTATGCCCAAAAGGAACTAGAACGAGGTGGTTGGCCAGCACCGATTGCTGAAATCTATGCAAGCAAAGGTGGAACGCCGCATTTGGATCGCCGGCATACTGTGTTTGGTCAATTGCTAGACGAGGCTTCTTATCAAGTGTTAGATAAGATTGCGGCAGTTGAAACTGGTGCAATGGATAAACCGCTTGAGGATGTCGTGATTGAAACCATTGAAATTGAGGATTGAGATGAAAATTGGTGAAAAACTAAAAGGCCGAATTACTGGTATTCAGCCTTATGGTGCTTTTGTGGAACTAGAAACGGGTGCCATGGGATTGATTCATATCTCAGAAATTCGGACAGGCTATATCGAAAATATCCATGAAATTCTGCATGTTGACGATCAGGTCTTGGTGCAAGTGATGGACTATGATGAATTTTCAGGCAAGGCTAGTTTGTCAATGAGAACTCTGGAAGAAGAGAAGCATCATTTACCTAAACGCCATCGCTTTTCAAATGACCGTTACAAGATTGGTTTTGCACCGCTCGCTAAAAATTTGCCGACTTGGACCAAGGAAGCAATGGATTTTCTGAATCAATCAAAAGAAGAAACCAAATGACAAGAATTGTGATATTTTCATATAAAAGACCCCCTCAATAAGAGAGCATTGTATCTTATTGAGGGGGTTATTTATTCTCATACATTTTCAGGTGGATATCAATTCTGTATTCTTTGTTCAAACCACTATCACATTAAAGCATATTCATCTGGCAGCATGATGGTTTCTTTGCCATTATTGTCAGTCACAAAGATTTCTCGTGGAAAAAATGGATCGAAAGCGTCATTAAAATCAAAAGAGACAGTAGTTGACAGACTTGCTTCGGAAAATCGAAATGTTAATTTTCCTTGATGGTTGATGAGTTCGAATCGAAGAAGTTCATCTAATTCAAACACACCTTTTAAAAAATTATCAATGATGTACCAGAAAGAATCAATAATGTCATCTGGCAAACTTGTTACAACGCCAAAGCTGGCATAACGTCCACGTGTATTTGTAAAAGCCATTGTTTCTTCCTTTCTGTGCTCATTCATCAAAGTATTTTCTATATGATACATAAAATAAGCTTGAATTGCAAGAAATTGTTCTTTGAAAATCAAAAAGGACCAGAGGTCCCTTGACAACTTTAGCGATTCTTTAGCTCTACATAACGTTTGTACCAAATATTGACATAGGCCTGTGAAAAAGGTCCACGCTCATTATTAATCCAGTCTACTAAGATTTTTACATTTTCTTTGAGAATGTAATCTAAATCATTGGAGTAGCTCATCTGCCGTTTGTGGCGCTCGTATTCATCTACATCCAGCAATCGCTTTTCACCATTGGTGAAGACTTTGACGTCTAAATCATAATCTATGTATTTTAATGCTTCTGCATCAAGATAATAGGGGCTGGCTAGATTACAATAGTAGGAAATCCCATTTTCGCGGATCATAGCGATAATGTTAAACCAATATTTTTTATGAAAATAGACAATAGCTGGCTCACGTGTCACCCAACGCCGCCCGTCACTTTCTGTGACCAAGGTATGGTCGTTGACACCAATAATGGCGTTTTCAGTTGTTTTTAGTACCATGGTGTCGCGCCAAGTGCGGTGCAGACTTCCATTATGCTTATAACTTTGAATTGTAATAAAGTCGCCTTCTTTTGGAAGCTTCATAATCTACCAACTTTCTACAATTTATCAGGTTATCGCTTTTATTGTAACATATTTTCATGAAAAAACATAAATAAACCTTACATTTTTTATAGATATTCTTTGAGAGCGCTCGCAATATCAGAAAAATCAAAGCCTTTGCGTGCGAGTGCTTGAGTAAGGCGTTGCTTTAAATCATAGCCGTCGTATTTTTTGGAATACTTGCGGTATTGTTTGTCTAATTCTTTGTAAAGCAATTCTTGTTGTTTTTCGTCATCGTTTTCTATGGTAAGGCTTTGATAAGCTATTTTTGCTTCTTCATAGGAAAAGCCTTTATTGATGAGCTGTTGTAAGATTTTATCGTGAAGTGCTTTTGTCGGGAGCTTCCCTTGATATTTTTTGAGTAATTTTTGAGCAACTGTTTCTGCTAGGTTTGTAAAATCATGTTGATGCAACTCATCATCAATGATAGAAGCAGCAATTCCTTTTTGCATTAACTTTTGCTTGAGCGCATACGCACCTTTGTCTCCTGAGAGAAGATTGGAATGGATAAATGAATGAGTATATTTGGCATCATCTAGCCAGTTGTCTTTTTTTAAGTTGTCAATAACGTGAACAATCGTTTCCTCTTCCATGTCGTGCTTGCGCAAATAATCATTGACTTCCTTTACAGTACGCTGCTTGAAAGAAAGATGATACAGTGCCAGATTTTTTCCATAAGAAAATTGAGCATATTCTTGGATTTCTTTCAGATCTTGCTCAGTAATGTTCATACCTTTTGACAACATAAAATGAACAATGGTATCTTCGGTGACATACAGTTTTTCCGTTTCGTCCAGCTCTAAGAGATAAAGCCGCTTTTTCTTTTCAATTTTTGTAATTTTCATGATTCTATTATACCTCAAAATATGGTAAGATAGGCTTATGAATCTGAAAGTAAAACAAAAAATCCCCTTGAAAATCAAAAAAATGGGAATCAACGGGGAAGGGATTGGATTTTATAAAAAGACATTGGTCTTTGTGCCAGGTGCTTTAAAAGGTGAGGATATTTTTTGTCAAATCACGACGGTTAAGCGTAATTTTGTCGAAGCAAAACTGTTGACGATTAACAAACGCTCCAAGTATCGAGTAGAGCCTCCTTGTGAGATTTATGAAAAATGCGGGGGCTGCCAGATTATGCACTTGCATTATGACAAACAGTTAGAATTTAAGGCTGATTTGCTGCGACAGGCTTTGAAAAAATTTGCACCTCAAGGTTATAAAAACTACGAGATTCGTCCAACGATTGGTATGCAAGAACCTCAATATTATCGAGCGAAGTTGCAGTTTCAAACACGGAAATTTAAGGGAGATGTAAAAGCGGGTCTTTATGCGCAGAATTCTCATTATCTGATTTCTTTGAAAAACTGTTTGGTTCAGGATAAGGTAACGCAGAAAATCATCAATAAAGTGGCTCTCCTTTTGGGGAAGTACAATTTTCCTATTTATGATGAGCGAAAAAATGCCGGCGTTCGGACAGTTATGATTCGCCGAGCTCGGAAAACAGGTCAGGTGCAGATGATTTTTGTCACGGGAAAGAAGTTGGACTTTTCTCCGGTCATTCGCGATTTGACAGCAGAATTTCCAGAGTTAGAAACAGTAGCGGTCAATTACCATACGACAAAATCAAGTGAAATCTATGGAGACAAGACGGAGATCATCTGGGGAAAAGAGACCATTCAGGAAGGTGTTTTGGATTACGAGTTTTCCTTATCGCCTAGAGCTTTTTACCAGCTCAATCCAGAGCAAACAGAGGTGCTTTACAATGAAGCAGTTAAGGCTCTGGATGTCGATTCAGAGGATTGTTTGATTGATGCTTATTGTGGCGTGGGAACGATTGGCTTTGCTTTTGCTAAAAAAGTGAAATCTCTTCGCGGCATGGATATTATACCAGAAGCTATTGAGGATGCTAAGCGAAATGCCAAGAAAATGGGGTTTGACAATGCTTATTATGAGGCTGGGACTGCTGAAAGTATTATTCCTCGCTGGTATAAGGAAGGCTATCGAGCAGATGCCTTGATTGTGGATCCGCCACGGACTGGTTTGGATGAAAAACTGCTTGAAACGATTGTTCGCTATGCACCGAAGAAAATGGTTTATGTCTCCTGTAATGTCTCTACTCTAGCTAGAGATTTGGTGCAATTGAGCAAGGTTTACGATGTTCATTATATTCAATCTGTGGATATGTTTCCACACACAGCCAGGACCGAGGCTGTAGTGAAGTTGGTAAAGAAAGAGGATTAGAATGGATATTTGGAAAAAAATGTATGAAGAAGCCAAGAAGCTCTATGATCCGCATGAGGTATCGCCCTTTGTGTACGCTAATCATGTTGTAGCAGCTATTGAAGCAGAGGATGGAAAGATTTATACCGGCTTTTGCTTTGAAGGAACCTGTGGTGTTTTTCATCTCTGCGCTGAAAGGGCAGCAGCTTTTAATATGTATCAGTATTCTGGACAGACAAAAATGAAACGAGTATTGGCTTTTCGTGATAAACCGCCTTATGGCGGAGGTTCTGGTATGCCTTGTGGGGCGTGTAGAGAATTTCTAATGGAGTTGAATCCTGAAAATCGTCATCTGGAGTTTATGTTGGATTTTGAAAAACGAGAAACGATTACTTTGGGAGAACTCATGCCTTACTGGTGGGGACAAGAACGTGCTGAAAATGACGGAAAATGATATGAAGCACTTTTACTGTATGTTAGAATAATATGCAAGGCGCCTCCTAACAACGAAAGTTCAAAGGATCAGGATGTAAAAATTGCAAAGAAGGTATCCTTTAGCAATACTATTGATATTTTATAGCGTTTGGTAAATGGGATAGAATGACTTGTTCATGAGTGAGTCTAGTTTGAAGCAGATGATAAATAGGCGACAGAAGTTGAGTAATAAAATGAAACGCAAATATTTTCAACTACTTCAGCAATAGAAAAACTTGTAGAAAACAATCTCTACAAGTTTTTTTATTTTACAAGGAAATCTCTGTATTTTCCAATACTTTTTGTGCATCTGAGACAATTGTTTCAATGATTTCTTTGCATGGTCGGATTTCTTTTATCATACCAGCAATTTGACCGCACATCATGGATCCGCTTTTAGTATCTCCGTCATATACAGCTTTTGAGAGAGCTCCAATAGTAATCTCTTCCAGTTCCTCACGGCTGGTACCTTTATTTTCAAGTTCTATATAATGATCTGTCATTTCGTTTCGAATACAACGAACGGGGGCACCCGCCCTCCTACCTGTGACAGCTGTATCTGTATCATTTGCCTTGAGAACGGCTTCTTTATAACTTTCAGCGATTGGGCATTCTTCTGACGCGAGAAATACCGTGCCGAGTTGAACTCCTTGTGCGCCTAAAACGAAAGCAGCAGCAAGTCCACGACCGTCTGCAATACCCCCTGCACCAATCACGGGAATATCAACCGCATCAGCAATCTGTGGCAGCAAAGCCATAGTATTGGTGCTACCGATATGACCACCCGCTTCAGCTCCTTCAGCGATAACAGCGTCAACACCTAATTCTTGCATTTTTTTAGCATGTTTCACGCTGGCAATGACCGGAATAACCTTGATACCTGCTTCTTTGAGAGCGGGCAGAATGAATTTAGGGGTGCCAGCACCAGTTGTCACAACAGGAACTTTTTCTTCGATGATAACATTCACAAGCTCTTCAACGTTTTTCAACATCAGCATCACGTTAACAGCGAATGGTTTGTCTGTGAGTTTGCGCAATTCACGAATTTCGTCGCGTAATTGGTCGCCAGTCATGCCACCTGAAGCGATAATCCCCAAGCCACCTGCTTCTGAAACAGCAGCAGCCAATGGATAGTGAGAAATTTGCGCCATAGCACCCTGAAAAATTGGATATTTAATGTTTAATAAAGTTGTAATAGACATACTATCTCCTCAGTCCTATTTTTAAAATTATTATATCACGATTATAAAAGCGTTTTCAAATCTGTGATTTAATAACTTTTCTTTTGTTTGTGAAATATTTTGCTTTGAAGAGAGGATTTATCAATTATTTTAATTGTGAAAAATAAAGAATCGTTTTATTATAATAATTACTTATACTATATTAAAAATAGTTATAGATACTTAATTCAGAAAAATGGAATCAACTAAAGATAAAGAGAGTTTTGCTTTTACTTAGAGAGTAACTAATTTTTTATGTTATAATGATAGAAAATGAATCATGAGGTGAGAAATGGACAATATCATTGATGTCTCCATTCCTGTGGCAGAAGTAGTTGACAAGCACCCAGAAGTATTAGAAATTTTGGTGGAGCTTGGTTTTAAACCGCTTGCCAATCCAATCATGCGCAATACGGTTGGTCGCAAGGTGTCATTAAAGCAAGGCTCTAAGTTAGAGGGAACCCCTATGAATAAAATTGTCATGACATTGGAAGCAAATGGCTATGAAGTCGTGGGGCTAGACTAATGGCAGATGAACGAATTGAAATTTTGAAATCTATTTTGCTGGATTTGCATCATGGTGCAACAGCAGAAGAGGTTCAAGAGCAGTTTAACAAGCATTTTACAGGCGTTTCGGCTATTGAGATCAGTCTTATGGAGCACGAACTGATGAACTCGGATACGGGTGTGACCTTTGAGGATGTTATGTCGCTTTGCAATGTTCATGCGAATTTTTTTAAGGGAGCAGTGAAAAATGTAGAAGTGGCTGACACAGATCATCCAGGGCATCCAGTTCAAATTTTTAAGCAGGAAAATCTAGCTCTTAGAGCTGCTCTGTTGCGGATTCGGCGCCTCCTTGATACCTATGCTCAAACAGATGAGGCAGAAATGAAGACAGAGTTGGAAAAGGGACTGATGCGCCAGCTGGGCTTGGTCGGTCAATTTGACATTCATTATCAGCGCAAGGAAGAGCTGATGTTTCCGATTATGGAGAAATACGGTCATGACTCACCGCCCAAAGTCATGTGGGGTGTGGACGACCAGATTCGAGAGCTTTTTTGCGAAGCAAAGACCGCTGCTGAAGATTTGTCTAACCTAGGTATCGAGCAAGCTCGAGCAACATTTGAAAATTTTGCGGCTGAGTTTGAAGCGATGATTTTCAAGGAAGAATCCATCTTGCTTATGATTTTGCTGGAATCCTTCACACAGGACGATTGGCTGAAAATTGCAGAAGAAAGTGATGCTTACGGCTATGCGATTATCAAGCCGGCTGAGAAATGGATGCCAGCTCGCCAATCATTCACGGAGGCAGAAAAAGAGGCTGCTGAGAAGACTGAAAGCGAAGCGGCAGCTAGTGAGGAGCTTGTGTCAGACGGTACTATTCAGCAGGTCATTGAGACACCTGATGGGCAGGTCACCATTTCTTTTAAGCCAAAAAAGAAAAAGGCAGAAAACAATTTTGATCGACAGACCCAACAGTCTTTTGGACATGGCTATTTGTCAGTGGAAGAGGCAAATCTAATCTTGAATCATCTGCCGATGGAGATTACCTTTGTCAATAAGGAGGATATTTTCCAGTACTACAATGACAGTGTGCCAGCTGATGAGATGATTTTTAAACGGACGCCGAGTCAAGTGGGGCGCAATGTCGAGCTGTGCCACCCGCCTAAGTTTTTGGAGAAAGTTCGCTTTATTTTTAAGGAATTGCGCGAAGGTAAGCGAGACAAGTTTGTTATGTGGTTCAAGTCTGAGTCGCGGGGAAAATTTGTCCATGTGACGTATGCAGCAGTGAGAGATAAAGCAGGAGAATTTCAAGGTGTGCTGGAATATGTCCAAGATATTCAGCCTTTCCGTGATATTGAAGAAGATTTCTACCGAGGAGTAGATTAGAAGGAATATGATGACGTACGAACAGGAATTTTTAAAGGATTTTGAAGCTTGGGTCAAAACTCAGGTGACTATCAACGAAATGGCTCTTGAAGAAAGTCAGAAAGTTTATGAGGAAGATAAAGATGAACGCGCTAAAGAAGCTGCGATTCGTTATGAGAGCCGCCTAGATGCCTATCAGTTTCTATTGGGGAAATTTGCCAATTATCAAGAGGGCAAGGGATTTCATGACCTACCAGATGGACTTTTTGGACAGAGAAATTATTGATTTTCTCTAGAAAACATGTTAAACTAAATGCATTAGAGGTGTTTTGAATCCCATTTGTCACAGAAAGCGGTGTTGCTGAGAAATCCGCACAAATGTCAAAACTGGTTGCTAAGGCTAAAATTGAAATAATGGTGTCTTTTTGTTTACTTTTAGGACTAGGCAGTGAGTTACGGGCTGTACTGGCGTACGCCTAAGCGAGCTAACGATGTAATAAAAGATAAACAAGAAGATCAGAGTTGCGGGCATCTGCCCGAAATTGGGTGGTACCGCGGAGAGATTCGTCCCTGTCATGTATGGCAGGGACGAATTTTTATAAGCGGAACGGGGAGAGGAATTATGATAAATATCTTAGGTCAAATTGAAGACAATAAACTTCCTAATATTGAGACAGAACGGCTGTATTTGCGCCAACGTCTAGTCTCAGATGCTAAAGAGATATTTGCTTATGCGAGCTTACCAGAAGTGACTTGGCCAGCTGGTTTTCCACCTGCGGAAAGCGTGGAAGAAGAGGAAAATTATCTCGAAAACATTATGCCCAAACGCTGGATTGAGCAAAAAATACCGTCTGGTTATGGTATCTGCTTAAAAGGGACAAATAAAGTCATTGGCTCGATTGATTTTAATAAGCGCCATGCTGATGATGTTCTTGAAATGGGCTATTTGCTTCACCCAGATTATTGGGGGCAAGGGATCGTGACAGAAGCTGCGCGTGCGCTGTTGGAAGTTGGATTTACCCTACTCAATCTCCACAAAATCGAAATTGAATGTTATGGATACAACAAAGCAAGCCAGCGTATTGCTGAAAAACTTGGCTTCACCCTCGAATCTCGCGTCCGTGACCGCAAAGATGCACAAGGACAACGTTGTGATTTATTGCGTTATGGATTGCTGAGGAGTGAGTGGGAGGAGAAAGAATGAAGTTAAGTATGGATCAGATAATATCTATTATAAGTGCTGTCGGAGTAAGTACAATTATAAGTACGATATTTGCATTTGTTCAAGCTAACAAAAGGAATAATTTAGATTTTATAACAAGGGAACGTTCAGAGTGGCGAAAATTATTGAAATCTGTAATAGTTAACTTAAACGATGATAGAGAAAGGGAAAAATCTTGTGCTATTGAGCAATTAAAGACACAATTAAATCCATATGGAATTAATTGTGATTGTAAAGGCCAATATAGTTATTATATGAAGGATGGATATATTTGGAATGAGCTGAACAAAGAGGAACAGAATATTGATTATAATAAATTGTCTGCTTTTATTGAATTACTTTTGAAATATGATTGGGAGAGAAGTAAGTCTGAAGTGAGAAATAACTATAGCACTGTTATATTAATTTTTTTAAATGCTGTAACAATATTGTTTATTTTATATAGTTTTATAACTTTTGATATTTGTGATTATGTGTTAGGGATAAAATATGAAAATTTAATTATTTTAATAAAATTAGGCCTAATATTATTATTTCCTATCTTAATACTCTTCACAATTAAGCAAAAAAGCATCTTAGATAAAATTTATATTAATAAAATTAATGGGAGTAAATTACGTATTCTATTAAGCTTATACATAAAATTTTGGTTGCCATATGTATGTTGCATTATTCATATCATTGTTTTAGGGAATAAACTTATAAATGTACCAACAATATTTGGGATTCATGCAAATTTTTTAACAAATAGACTAATATTACTATTAATTTCCCCTATTTTTTGTTACATTTACAAATATTTAACAGGGTATAGAAATTTGGAATTAGATTATATAGATGCAATAAAAAGGATAGAACAATACTATAATAAAAAGGAGAATTGAAATGAAACAACTTTCACCAAAATATAACCCAGCTAAGGTTGAGGCTGGGCGTTATCAAAAATGGTTAGATGAGGATGTTTTCAAGCCGTCTGGAGATAAGAAGGCTAAGCCTTACTCTATCGTGATTCCACCACCAAACGTAACTGGGAAACTCCACCTTGGTCACGCTTGGGATACGACTTTGCAAGATATTATTATCCGTCAAAAACGTATGCAAGGTTTTGATACTTTATGGCTTCCTGGTATGGACCATGCGGGGATTGCAACACAGGCAAAAGTTGAAGCACGTCTTGCTGAAGATGGTATCTCACGCTACGACCTTGGTCGTGAAAAATTCTTAGATAAAGTCTGGGAATGGAAAGACGAGTATGCTACCACTATCAAGGAGCAATGGGGTAAAATGGGGCTTTCTGTCGATTACTCTCGTGAACGTTTCACCCTTGATGAAGGATTGTCAAAAGCGGTTCGTAAAGTCTTTGTTGAACTTTATAAAAAAGGTTGGATTTACCGTGGTGAATTTATCATCAACTGGGATCCAAAAGCTCGTACAGCTCTTTCTGATATCGAAGTTATCCACAAAGATGTCGAAGGTGCTTTCTACCACATGAATTACATGTTGGAAGATGGATCACGCGCTCTTGAGGTGGCAACAACTCGTCCTGAAACTATGTTTGGAGATACGGCTGTCGCTGTCAATCCAGAAGATCCTCGCTACAAAGACTTGATTGGCAAAAATGTTATCCTGCCAATTGTCAATAAACCTATTCCAATCGTGGCTGATGAACATGCTGACCCTGAATTCGGTACTGGTGTGGTTAAAATCACTCCAGCTCACGACCCTAATGACTTCCTTGTTGGTCAGCGTCATAATCTTCCTCAAGTTAATGTCATGAATGATGACGGTACGATGAACGACCTTGCTGGTGAATTTGCTGGCATGGATCGCTTTGAAGCTCGCAAAGCCGTTGTTAAAAAATTGGAAGAAATCGGTGCCCTTGTTAATATTGAAAAAATGACACACTCTGTTGGTCATTCAGAACGTACGGGTGTTATGGTTGAACCACGTTTGTCAACACAATGGTTCGTTAGAATGGATCAATTAGCTAAAAATGCTATTGCCAATCAAGACACAGATGACGAAGTGAAATTCTACCCGCCACGTTTCAACGATACTTTCCTTCAATGGATGGAAAATGTTCATGACTGGGTTATTTCTCGTCAGCTCTGGTGGGGGCATCAAATCCCAGCATGGTACAATGTTGAAGGTGACATGTACGTTGGTGAAGAAGCTCCAGAAGGTGACGGATGGACTCAAGATGAAGATGTGCTTGACACTTGGTTCAGTTCAGCCCTATGGCCATTCTCCACAATGGGTTGGCCTGACACAGACTCAGAAGACTTCAAACGTTACTTCCCAACATCTACACTGGTAACTGGTTACGATATCATCTTCTTTTGGGTATCACGCATGATTTTCCAATCATTGGAATTCACAGGACGTCGTCCATTTGAAAACGTACTTATCCACGGTCTTATCCGTGACGAACAAGGACGTAAAATGTCTAAATCACTTGGTAACGGTATTGATCCAATGGACGTTATCGAAAAATATGGTGCTGATGCGCTTCGTTGGTTCTTGTCAAACGGTTCTGCCCCAGGTCAAGACGTTCGTTTCTCTTACGAAAAGATGGACGCCAGCTGGAACTTCATTAACAAAATCTGGAATATCTCTCGTTACATTTTGATGAACAATGAAGGCCTTACGCTTGACCAAGCTAGTACAAATGTTGAAAAAGTTGTTGCTGGTACGGCTGGTAACGTAACTGACCGCTGGATTCTTCACAACTTGAATGAAACAATTGCCAAAGTTACTGAAAACTTTGATAAATTTGAATTCGGTGTGGCAGGTCACATCCTTTACAACTTCATCTGGGATGAGTTTGCGGACTGGTATGTTGAGTTGACCAAGGAAGTCCTATACAGCGATAACGAAGAAGAGAAAGTCATCACACGTTCTGTTCTCCTTTACACTTTGGACAAGATCCTTCGTCTCCTTCACCCAATCATGCCATTTGTGACGGAAGAAATCTTTGAACAAATTTCTGAAGATTCAATTGTAACAGCAGCCTACCCAATTGTTAACCCAACGTTTGAAAATGAAGCTGCGCATAAAGGTGTTGAAAGTCTTAAAGACCTTATCCGTGCTGTCCGTAACGCACGTAGCGAGGTGAATGTTGCTCCAAGCAAACCAATCACCATCCTGGTGAAAACCAGCGATAAAGAATTGGAAAGTTTCTTCAATGCCAATGTCAACTACATCAAGCGTTTTACCAATCCAGAGCATTTGGAAATTGCTTCTGACATTGAGGCGCCAGAATTAGCTATGTCCAGCATCATAACAGGTGCTGAAATCTTCTTGCCACTTGCTGACCTTCTTAACGTTGAAGAAGAATTGGCACGTCTTGACAAAGAACTTGCTAAATGGCAAAAAGAATTAGATATAGTTGCCAAGAAACTCAGCAACGAAAAATTCGTCGCTAACGCCAAACCAGAAGTTGTCGCCAAAGAACGACAAAAGCAAGCCGACTACCAAGCTAAGTATGATGCGACAAAAGAACGGATTGAAGAGATGGAGAAGTTGGAGGAGAGAGTAGTAAGTGAAGAATTTAGTTGAGTTGATAACAATCTTATTGGGATTATTTACTCTAATTTTTGGAATTCTACAATATTTTTGGCAAAAAAGGTTCGATGAAAAATTACGAGTCTATAAAAATTATCTTGAAGTAGTCGCATTATCAACTTTATCACCAGAAAAGCAGACTAAAATTCAGTTAGTACAAAAACACATTCTTGCAAAACAGGAATTAGTTCTCTATGCTCCTAAAGAAATTGTAGAATTAGCAGGAAAAATTGAACCTATAAATTTTACTGAAAGTAATGAACAAAAATATTTGGAATATTTAAAGTTAATCAATTTTATGAGATTAGATTTGCAAAGATTTAATAAAAACATCTCAGAGGAATCCCTTAGAAAATTACTTGGTTAGCGAATTTTATAAGCACAGTCGAAAGGCTGTGTTTTATGGTATAATGGAATAAAAATGATTATAGGAGATTAGAAAATGGATGAAAATATTGCATATCAAATTTTAAACAAACATCAAAATCAATATTACTCAGAAGATGGGCAGTTTGTGGTTGAATATACATATTTTCCTATAGGAAGAAGGGGGAAGGAGTTTTTAGACGCTTTCAATTTAATTTTTGGTCAGCATGGAAAGACAGTCACTTTTAATGATATCGAATATAAAGTAGTCAATGGAAGATATGGATTTTATGACGGCGGAGTAATCGATAGTTTTTTAAGTGTCCATTATGCCAGAGCATATTTAAAAGAACCCACTCAAGTTAGGGTATCGGCTGGTGAGGTAACAGTTTCTGCTAATCAAGTGACAATTTATAGTGATTCGATTGCACAAATTAAAGCTGAGCGATTTATGTATGCAGATGAATTAAATAATACTCAATTACTTAATGTGTTGAATCAGATCCTTGAAGAATTAGAAGCAGAAAAAGATCCATCTGATGAAAATCTAAAATTTTTGAAAAATGTTGCGAGATCAACTTCAGAGTTAGCTGGATTTGCAGCAAATATGATTACCATTCTAAGTCCCTTTTTATAATGTCATAATAGAAATTCACGATCTAAAGGTCGTGTTTTTTGGTATAATGAACTTAAATTAATAGAGGAGGGTAGATATTGTTTAAAAAGAGTTTCAAAGTTTTATTGTATTTATTTGTCATTGCAGCAGCTATTCTTTTACCATTATTTAGAAATCACAATCCTCTGGCTACAAGTATATATAACTTTATATCTGTAGCAAATAAGGACTACTATGGAGTTGTTCTGTCAGCTTTGGCAATTCTTATAACTTTCTTGATTTTCAATAGTCAAAATGAGAAAGAAAAAAATCTACGTTTTGAGGATGAGCAAAGAAGGAATAATCGTGAAGAAAAAGAGTATCTCGAAAATAGAGAAAAGCGTTTTGCTTCAGTACGCCCCTATTTTATAATTGAAAAAGATAATGTTGCAGCAAAAGCAAAAATTAAAATTTTTATGGAAGATAATGTCCCGTTAGAAAATATTTTAGTCTGTGAACGAAAACTATCTGATGAAGAGGCTAAGGTTACGTCTAAAATTTTAGGGACGAAAAACTCAGGCGATTACCTTTATGAATTTTCTTTAAAAGATTTAGAAATGATAGTAGTGAAATGCACAACATATTTTAACGAAGAGATCTATTTTCAATATTACACAGGTGATATAACGGTTCATTATCGTATGGTTGAGGGTAATGAAGATCTAAATTATAGTAAAAGTTTAGGACGGTCATATCTTTCAGATTATTTAATTGAGAAGAAAGAAAATTACGAACCTAAAGATGAGATCACGGAGATATACAAGCAAAATATCTATAGTGTGGCTTGGGAAAAAGTTGCGAAGAAGCGATTTTCTCAATATAGGTTTCAGATTTTAGGATCAATTGCAGCAGATAGAATTTTTACAGGGAATAAAAATTTAGGAATACTTGGAGTCATTGAAAAGGATAGTATTGGAGAGATTTTAGGTAGCTCGATTACTTACTTAAGAGAACACAATAAAGATTTTTCAAATGAAATTATTATTGAGTTATTAGAAGTAATAAAAAAATATCTCAATGATTATTGGTATACTAAATGTACAGAGCTTAGTAAGGAACGCAGATATTATTTCAAAGGAAATCTGCCTAATACTCCGCTTCTTGAAAAATATAGTACTCTTTTTGATAAATCAGTTGATGCTAATATTATGACAAATTATATTGATGATCTAATTTTACTTGCTAAAGAGGATTACTTTAGTGATTTCCTGCTTAGAAATTTAGAAGTATATTTAAATGAACATGTTGAGATTGCTGGTGACAAGATAGATATTGAAATAGCAATAATTTTTGAGAAGATACGTACAGATATTAAACAAATACTTTCTAAAACGTTGTAATTACTTATAAAGGAAATAAAATATCTAGTTACAAAGGCTAATTTTAAAGGTTAGCTTATTCTATTTAAAAACTTTTTCAGTACAAGTGAGTTTTTCTGTACACTAGTTCTTTTAATTCTGACATTTTAGGATAGTAACTAAAAGTTGATCGCTTTAAAAGAATTTACAAAAGGACTATTTTCTTACTGATTTTAATAAAAACTTACATCAACATCCGAGGTCAGAAAGGTTCTTACTTAGTGTATATATTTTAGGTGGAGTACCTGAAATAAGAAAGTTACCGATATTTTCCAACATACAATCCATCCCCACCCATCAAAAAAGAACAGCTCTATTATTGAGCTGTTCTTTTTAAACTGTTGTCAAATCCAAATTTAAAGTTTGTACGTGTATATGCCTTGATTTCTAAACCTCAAAATTATAGAGAGCGGTTGAGAGGTAGCGCTCGCCGTTATCTGGAGCAAGAGCTAGGACTTTTTTACCTGTTCCTAGTTTTTTGGCTACTTCAAGTGCAGCATAGATAGCTGCGGCAGAAGAAATCCCTACAAGAAAGCCTTCTTGTCCACCGACACGGCGTCCAAGGTCAAGTGCTTGATCAGAGGTAACACGGACAATACCGTCATAAGCTTGAGTGTCCAGTGTTTCTGGGATAAAACCAGCTGAAATTCCTTGAATCTTGTGGGGTCCAGGATTTTCACCGGACAGGATAGCGGACTCATCGGCTTCAACTGCGTAAACTTGTATATTTGGATTGACTTTTTTGAGAGCGTGAGAAACGCCAGAAATTGTACCACCTGTGCCAACTCCACCGACAAAGGCATCCAATCCTTTTTCACCGAAAGCAGAGATAATTTCTGCTCCTGTTGTTCTTTCGTGTACTTCAGGATTAGCTGGATTGTTGAACTGTAGTGGTAGCCATCCGTTACGTTCTTTGGCGATTTCTTCAGCTTTGGCAATCGCACCTTTCATTCCCTCACTTCCGGGAGTGAGCACCAATTCGGCGCCATAAGCTTGGATAATTTTGCGGCGCTCCACACTCATGGTTTCTGGCATAACAATAACGACCTTATAACCTTTAGCAGCACCGACCCAAGACAAACCGATTCCAGTATTTCCGCTGGTTGCTTCGACAATGGTTGCACCCGGCTGAATCAAGCCCTCTTGCTCAGCGGTCTCAATCATGCTGAGAGCAATGCGGTCTTTGACAGACGACCCCGGATTGAAAGCTTCTAGCTTGACATAGACATCAGCAGCGCCTTCTGGAACCAGCTTATTCAATTTCACAATAGGAGTATTTCCAATGAGTTCTGTAATGTTATGATAAATTTGTGCCATAAAATAATACCTCAATTCTGTTGATACAATCAGTATAAAACGAAAAAGAGTCTTTGTAAAATATAAAAAAACTATCAAGTCGATAGCTTTTTTTAATATTTAGGATGAAGAAATGGGAACCTCAACTTTCCGCAATCCCTGCTCAACAATGTCAATTTTTCCATTGAACAGTTCAATCAAACTTTCTATAACGCTGTCCTTATCGTCTTTGTCAACGAAAATAGTCGTTTGTACTTGATCTGTAAAAGCTGTATCTTGTTCTTGCAACTGTTTGGCTTTAAGAAAATTTGGCAATTCTTGATATTGACTGTAGGAAAAAGTAAGCCTTAGTCCAAGTTGTTCTTTTATGTGGACACTTCCGATTTCTTTGATAGCTAGGGCAACGCTGCCAGCATAAGCCCGAATGAGTCCACCTGCTCCTAACTTGATGCCCCCAAAATAGCGCGTCACGACAGCACAGACATTGGTTAGTTGGTGATTTTCTAAAACGCCTAACATAGGTACACCAGCAGTCCCACTTGGTTCTCCATCATCGCTACTTCGCTTCATTTCGCTCCGCTCTCCTAAAATAAAGGCAGAGCAGTTATGAGTAGCTTTGTAGTGTTCTTTTTTGACAGCCTGAATAAAATTTCGTGCTTCGTCCTCTGTTGTCACACGCTTGATATGACAGATAAAGCGCGATTTTTTGATTTCTTCTTGGACTTGACCGTCCTCTTTGATTGTTCTAAATTCCATATCTTCATTTTACAAAAAAACTTTTATTTTGCCAAAGTTTTTCCGAATAAATAGATATGACGGAATTACAAGATTGCTTAGGTCGTATTTTTACAAAAAGTCAATTGTCACCAGAATTGCAATTGCAAGCACAAAGCTTAGCTGGAATGGTAGAAGAGAAAGGAAAGTTAAGCTGTAATCGCTGTGGACAAGCCATTGACAAAGAAAAACAGCAACTACCAATTGGTGCTTATTATTGTAGGTCTTGCTTGATCTTAGGAAGGGTTAGGAGTGATGAAGAACTATACTATTTTCCACAGGAAGAATTTCCCAAAGCGAATGTTTTGAAATGGCAAGGAAAGTTGACAGAATTTCAAGCTAAGGTTTCTCAAGGACTTGTAGAGGCGGTTACCAAACGCAAAGATAGCTTGGTTCACGCAGTCACAGGAGCCGGAAAGACGGAAATGATCTATCAGGTGGTGGCACAAGTCATCAATCAAGGTGGAGCCGTCTGCTTGGCTAGCCCCAGAATTGATGTCTGCTTAGAACTTTATCGCAGACTGAAAGTAGATTTTACTTGCGATATTTCACTCCTGCACGGTGAATCAGAAGCATATTCCCGCAGTCCTCTCGTGATTGCTACAACGCATCAGCTTCTCAAATTTTATCAAGCCTTTGATCTTCTTATCGTTGATGAAGTAGATGCCTTTCCTTACGTGGACAATCCGATGCTTTATCATGCGGTTCATCAGGCAGTTAAAGTAGAGGGAACGAAGATTTTCTTAACAGCAACTTCCACAGATGAGTTGGATAAAAAAGTGGCTAAAGGAGAATTAACTCGTTTGAGTCTACCTAGACGTTTTCATGGGAATCCTTTGATTGTTCCTCAAAAAATTTGGTTGGCAGATTTTCAAAAATATCTTGGTCAAAAGAAGCTAGTTCCTAAGTTAAGACAGTTTATTCAAAAGCAGAGAAAAACCAGCTTTCCACTTCTTATTTTTGCTTCTGAGATTAAAAAGGGGCAGGAATTAGCAGAGATTCTTCAAAGCACTTTTCCTAATGAAAAAGTTGGCTTTGTAGCCTCGACGACTGAAAATCGACTGGAAATTGTAGAGAAATTTCGTCAAAAAGAAATCACGATTTTGGTAACAACGACAATTCTAGAACGTGGTGTAACTTTTCCTTGTGTAGATGTTTTTGTGGTGGAGGCTAACCACCGTTTGTTTAGTCGCAGCGCTCTGGTACAAATCGCTGGACGCGTCGGTCGCAGTATGGATCGACCGACAGGCGAGTTAATCTTTTTTCATGACGGTGCGACTATGGCGATAGAAAAAGCGATTAAAGAAATTCAGGAGATGAATCAGGAGGCCGGTTTATGAATTCATGTGTTTTATGTGATAGTCTACTGGATGAAAAACTAACATTTTGTGATTTATTGACTTTGACGAAGCCAAAAGCAAGAGCCTGTGATACTTGTTTTGAAAAATTTCAACGCATTTCAGGGCAGCATTGCCCGAAGTGTTATCGTGACGGGGCAAGTGAAGTCTGCATGGATTGCCAAGTGTGGATAGAAAAAGGAAAAGAAGTTTGTCATAAAAGTTGTTTTGTATATAACGAAGCCATGAAAGACTTTTTCAGCCAATATAAATTTCAAGGAGATTATGCTCTTTATTCTGTATTTGCTGAAGTTTTGCAAAAGGAATTAAAAGTTTACCGTGATTATGCGCTTGTTCCCATTCCTGTAAGTGCCGAAAAGTATCAGACAAGAGGATTTAATCAAGTAACAGCTTTCCTTGAGGGCGCAAAGTTGCCATTTAAGGAAGTTTTAGAAAAGCATGATACAATTGCTCAATCAAGCAAGACGAGAGAGGAACGATTGCAAAGTCAGCAGTGTTTTAAAGTAAAAGACAATGTTCAAGTTCCGACAAAAGTTCTTTTGATAGATGACATTTATACAACTGGCTCAACCCTACAATTAGCCAAGGAAATGTTAGTGGAAGCGGGAGTGAAAGAAATTATGACATTTTCATTGGCAAGATAACAAAAAATTTGCAAAAAGAGAATGAAAGCGTTATAATAAAATAAAGAAAAACAAAAAATGCTTAGAAAGAAGGTACTTATATGATTAAATATAGTATCCGTGGTGAGAACCTAGAAGTGACGGAAGCTCTTCGTGATTATGTAGTTTCTAAACTTGAAAAAATCGAAAAATATTTCCAAGCTGATCAAGAATTGGATGCGCGTGTAAACTTGAAAGTCTATCGTGAAAAAACAGCCAAAGTTGAAGTAACTATTCCACTTGGTTCGATCACTCTTCGTGCAGAAGATGTTTCTCAAGATATGTATGGTTCGATTGATTTGGTGACAGACAAAATTGAACGTCAAATTCGTAAAAATAAAACAAAAATTGAACGTAAAAACCGTAATAAAAAATCGACTAGCCAGTTATTTACAGATGCTGTCGTTGAAGAAGTGGAAGTTGCACCTGCAAAAGTCGTTCGTTCAAAACAAATTGATTTAAAACCAATGGACTTAGAAGAAGCTCTTCTTCAAATGGATTTATTGGGACATGACTTCTTCATCTATACTGATGTAGAAGACAACACAACCAATGTTTTGTATCGTCGTGAAGATGGTGACGTTGGCTTGCTTGAAGTAAGATAATCAATCAGTCCTCTGATTTATATCAGGGGATTTTTATTTGCTCTGCAATCAGCTCAAGATAATTGCAAAAAACTGTATTGAAAAATCATCATGTTTGAACGGCATTTCAAAAGTTGGACAGCAAAAAAAACAATTGACTTACAGTTATCACAGAAGAAAAACTGATACATTCTTTCGAGATTTTGTTATAATATTCTTTATGAGAGTTGTTGCAGGGAAATATGGGGGGCGTCCTCTTAAAACGTTAGAAGGCAAAACAACTAGACCGACGACAGACAAGGTTAAGGGAGCTATCTTTAATATGATTGGTCCTTATTTTGATGGAGGACGAGTGTTGGATTTGTATGCCGGAAGTGGCAGTTTAGCGATTGAAGCTATTTCGCGAGGCATGGCTTCGGCTGTTTTGGTTGAAAAAGACCGCAGGGCGCAAACGATTATCAGCCAAAATATCATCATGACTAAGGAAAAAGAACGATTTGAACTTCTGAAAATGGAGTCCAATCGAGCGCTTGAATTGGTCACAGGACAGTTTGATTTAGTGTTATTGGATCCACCTTATGCAAAAGAACAGATTGCTGCAGATATTGAAAAATTGGTTGAACGAGAGCTTCTGAGCGATGATGTACTGGTTGTTTGTGAGACAGACAAGTCGGTGGATTTACCAGAAGAAATCGCAGGACTAGGCATCTGGAAGCAAAAAATATATGGAATTTCAAAGGTGACGGTTTATGTCAGATAAAATTGGATTATTTGCAGGCTCTTTTGACCCGATTACAAAGGGGCATATTGACTTGATTGAACGAGCTAGTAAGCTCTTTGATTGCCTATATGTTGGTATTTTTTATAATCTTGAGAAAAAGAGTTTTTTTAGTATTGAAGCAAAAGAAAAAATGGTGACAGCTGCTCTAGCTCATTTGGAGAATGTAAAAATTGTTACTTCTCATGACGAATTGGCAGTGGAAGTAGCTAGAAAGCTAGGAGTGACAACTTTTGTACGGGGACTACGGAATAGTCAAGATTTGGATTATGAGGGGAATCTCAACTTTTTTAATCATGAATTGGCACCTGAATTGGATACCATCTTTTTGATTAGCAAACCAGCTTATCAGCATCTCAGCTCATCAAGAATTCGTGAATTGATTTCCTTTGAGCAGGATATTTTAAAGTATGTGCCTGAAAGTGTCGTAAAGGAGTTAAAGAAACAGTATGGAAAAACCAAGAAATAAATTTAAAAAATGGCCGATAATTGCAATAGCAGGGCTGATTTTGCTTTTCTTATCTTTTGTAGTTCCCTTGCCTTATTATATTGAGGTGCCAGGTGGTGCAGCAGATGTCCGTCAGGTATTGCGCGTGGACAACAAAGAAGATAAGGAAAAAGGTTCTTACAACTTTGTAACGGTTGGGATTCAGCATGCGACCTTTGCTCATTTGGTTTATGCTTGGTTGACACCTTTTACAGATATTTATTCGGCGAAGGAGTTGACTGGCGGAACTTCTGATAAAGAATACATGCGGATCAATCAGTTTTATATGGAAACATCGCAAAACCTAGCTAAATACCAAGGGTTGAAAAAAGCTGGCAAAGATATTACTCTGAAATATCTAGGGGTTTACGTCTTGCAAGTCACAAAGAATTCTACTTTTAAAGGCATTTTAAATATTGCAGATACTGTGACAGGTGTGAATGACAAGACTTTCAATAGTTCAAAAGAATTGATAGACTATGTTGGAGCGCAAAAGATTGGCAGCAAAGTCAAGGTGAACTATGTAGAAGACGGTCAGAAGAAATCTGCTACAGGTAAAATCATCAAACTTGAAAATGGGAAAAACGGGATTGGTATTAGCTTGATCGACCGAACAGAAGTCACAAGCAACACACCAATTGAATTTTCAACAGCCGGTATTGGTGGACCAAGTGCGGGCTTGATGTTTAGTTTGGCAATTTATACGCAAATTGCAGATCCAACATTGAGAGACGGCAGAAATATTGCTGGGACGGGCTCAATTGACCGCGAAGGAAAAGTTGGCGACATTGGTGGGATTGACAAAAAAGTTGTTTCAGCAGCAAAAAATAGTGCAGAAATTTTCTTTGCACCAAATAATCCAGTTACTAAGGAAGCTAAAAAAGCTAATTCTAAAGCGAAAACTAACTATGAGACCGCTTTGGAAACTGCTAAAAAAATTAAGACCAATATGAAAATTGTACCCGTGAAAACTTTACAAGATGCCATTGATTACCTCAAGAACACAAAGAAGTCATAAAAATAGTTCAATAAAAGAGCAAGTTAATGATAGAAGTTTGACTTTGCTCCTTTTTTCTTTCTCTATTTCAACTATCAAAAACACTTCTTTTTATGGTAAAATAAGTTTAATACAAGAAATAAGATGATAAAGGATGACTATGCGAAAAGAAATTGCACCTGAATTATACAATTACAATAAATTTCCTGGACCGGAGTTTCGGCAAATAGGAACCAAAATTTTGACTGAGACAATTGAATTTGACTTGGTAGATAATTTCAAGGAAGGTTTTGATATAACGGCTTTTAATCAGCGTTTTTCCGATATTTTAACAAAATTTGATTATATTGTTGGTGACTGGGGGAACGAGCAGCTACGTTTGCGTGGATTTTATAAAGATGACAAGGCAAATGAAAGCGAGGAAAAAATCAGTCGCTTAGAAGATTATTTGTTAGAATACTGCAATTATGGTTGTGCTTATTTTGTCTTGGAAAATTTACAGCCGCGTCGCGCATCGTTTGATAAAAAATCACATCACAAGAAAGAAAGTGATAACAAGCCACGTCGTTCTAAACAAGCTCACTCCTATAAAGAAGAGCAACCCAAGCGAGAAAATCGCCAGCGCAGTAAGCGACAAAATCAAAAGCAAAGAGCAAGAAAGCAAAATTCAACGAAGCAACAACAAACAAGCAGCCAGCGCCATTTTGTCATTCGTCAAAAATAGTGGAAATTGAGAATGGGAACAGAGAGGAAGAAAATGAAACCATCAATTTATAGTTTGACCCGTCAGGATTTGATAGACTGGGTAGAAAGTCAAGGAGAAAAGAAATTTCGAGCTACTCAGATTTGGGAGTGGCTTTATCGCAAACGGGTTCAGTCTTTTACAGAAATGACAAACATTTCAAAGGGTTTATTAGCAAAGTTAGAAGATGAATTTGTTGTCAATCCGCTAAAGCAAAGAGTGGTGCAGGAATCGGCTGACGGCACAGTAAAGTATCTTTTTGAACTGCCAGACGGTATGTTGATTGAAACAGTTCTCATGCGTCAGCACTATGGTCTGTCGGTCTGTGTAACCACTCAGGTGGGTTGCAATATTGGCTGTACCTTTTGTGCTAGCGGGCTGATTAAAAAGCAGCGTGACTTGAATAATGGGGAAATTATGTCTCAGATTATGCTGGTGCAAAAATATTTTGATGAGCGTGGACAAGGTGAGCGCGTCAGCCATATTGTGGTTATGGGGATTGGCGAGCCTTTTGATAACTATGACAATGTTCTCAAGTTTGTGCGAACTGTCAATGATGACAAAGGGCTGGCTATCGGAGCTCGTCACATTACGGTTTCCACTTCCGGTCTAGCACATAAAATTCGTGATTTTGCAAATGAAGGAGTGCAGGTTAATTTAGCTGTTTCTCTTCATGCACCCAATAATGAATTGCGTTCTAGCATTATGAAAATCAATCGTGCCTTTCCAATTGAAAAGCTGTTTGCGGCGATTGAATATTATATTGAAACAACCAACCGCAGGGTTACTTTTGAGTATATCATGCTAAATGAAGTCAATGACGGAGTAGAGCAGGCATTGGAATTAGCTGAATTGCTCAAAAACATCAAAAAGCTATCGTATGTCAATTTGATTCCTTACAATCCGGTTAGTGAGCACGATCAATATAGTCGCAGTCCCAAAGAACGTGTAATGGCTTTCTACGATACTCTGAAAAAGAATGGCATTAACTGTGTTGTTCGTCAAGAGCATGGTACAGATATTGATGCAGCTTGCGGTCAATTGCGCTCCAATACGATGAAGAAAGACAAGGAGAAGGCACTTGCGAAACATGCCTAGGTTAAAAGTGTGGCTGCAATCCAATGGAGAATTAACAGTTAAAGGACGTAAAATTCTGACTTGGGGAAGCATTTTCTACATTTTATTATTATGTCTAATGTGTTTTCTCCCTCAGGTGACAGAAGAAGGGATGGAAACACCAGGAATTCAGCAGTTTGGTCGTATTGTAGTGCTTCTCATTCCTTTTAATTCTTTGGTCAATCTTGGGCAAATTACTTCTTTCTTTCAATTAATTAAGGTTTTTGTGCAAAATATAATGAATATTTTTCTGCTTAGCCCACTAATTTTTCAGCTTCTCTGGTTGTTTCCGAACTTGCGAAATACCAAACGTGTACTCTCTGTCAGCTTTGTGATAAGCCTTTTTATCGAATGCACGCAGATTTTGTTAGATATTTTAATTGATGCCAATCGTGTTTTTGAAATAGATGATTTATGGACAAATACATTAGGCGGATATCTGGCTTTTCTATTGTATAAAACTTGTGTCAGCCATTGGAAAGATAAGTTTCTGACTTCTAAATAAAAATAAGAGTCATTGTTCGGATTTAGGATGCTTTTCCATGGTTTTTTCACTATTTTATTGATAGAATGGTAGAAAAACTCTATAATAATGCTCAAACATCAGAAAAGTAGTAAATTGATGCTTCCAGAGAGATTGTGTTAGGTGTAAACAAGCAGTAGATATTTATGAAATGAGCTGATGTAAATGATATGAATTTGAAACAATAAAAATTCGGTGTGCACACCTTACAGTGTAACTTGTTGATAGACAAGATAGAGATATGCGGATAAGGTCTACTTTTCCCATAACTGAGGTGACACCGCACTCATACGCCCTCACACAGTTTTTGTGTGGGGGTATTTTGTTGTTTACATTCGGCTCTTTGTCAACTGTAGTGGGTTGATGTCAGCTAAGCTTTAGAGAGGACGAGATTCGTTCTCTCTCTTTTGATGTTCAAAGCGATGAGAATGCGTTTCTTAAAGTTGTCAAAGTTCCTGAATCCAAAAGCGTTTCGCTTGATGACCTTGATGAGATTGTTGGTTGCTTCCAGCTTGGCGTTGGAGTAGGGTAGTTCCAAGGCGTTGGTAATCTTGTCTCTGTCCTTCAGGAAAGTCCGAAAGACGGTTTGAAAAATCGGGTGAACATCCGAAATAACCTCCTCCATCAGGTCAAAGAAATAATCAGCTTGCTTTTCCTGAAAGTGAAAGAGCAGAAGCTGGTAAAGCTCATAGTGCTGTCGGAGTTGGTCCGAATAGCTGAGTAGCTGATGGAGAATCTCTTGATTGGTTAAATGAGCGCGGAAGGCTGGTCTGTAAAAACGCTTATGGCTAAGCTTGCGGCTGTCCTGCCATTGAAAGTTCCCACGCTATTGCAGAAGCAGTTAAACGCGCGCCACAGCTAAGTAAGGACAATATTATTATCGTCAATGTATCTGGGCGTGGTGATAAAGATGTAGCCGCTATTGCTGATCACTTAGAAAAAAGAAACACGAAAAATCAAGAGTGAAATAGACGCCCATGAGTACAAATACCTACAGAAATATGAAATCTGGGAAGATGACGTAAAAAAACTAAAATTTGAAAATTGTAATCATCGCTTTCTTGTTTCGAGGCTCCGCTGAATCTGGAGACATTCATCCCAGACTCATGATAGGACATTATTCTAATTTTATTGAAGCAACAGTTCGCATAAAAGCAGAACAATCACTCCAATCAAAAGACAGGGAACGAAAGCTATCCTGTCTTTTCTTTTTTTGAAGCAAAAGAGACATAAGCCCACTAAGCTGGCAATTTGAATCAGCCAAAGAATCTCTGTCAACTTGAAAACAGTTGAACAAGAAGATAGAAAAAGAAAGTCTCCTGCGCCAATTCGTAAGTCAAAGAAAAAAGCTACTATTCCAAGGGCTAAAAAACTAATCATTAGAAGATTAAAACCTACCAAAAATAGGAGAAGAAGATGAAAGAACAACCAAATGAGGATAGGATATTCCTGTTCTCTTTGATCATAAAGAGCTAGTGTAATTCCCATTATGAGCAAGACAAGTTGGCTGATAGTTAAGTAGCTTAAGGAAGTTGCGAGAAAGAGTAAACTACCTACCAACTCTAATATCAAGTAGCGAATGGGAATTTTTGACTGACAAAACCGACAACGCAGTCGATTGATAAGCTGAGAAAGGACAGGGACTAAATCGCGAGGTGCTAATTTCTGTCCACAAGCATTACAATGACTGGAAGGAACGAGAATAGACTGTTCAGGGAAACGATCAACGACCAGCCCTAAAAAGGAAGCCACAATGCTTCCAACCAAGAAAAAATAAAAATGAATCATACTTTTTTATTCGCAAATAATTCTAAAAAATTGCAACTTTTCTAATAAAAGAAATTTCTGAGTTCAATCATTTGACTTTCTTATTTAGAAACATTATAATTAAATTATAATCAAAAAGATTAGAATCATTCTAAATAAAAGCGAGGTAGGATAATGGTTAATCTAAAAAATGAAGCAGCAAAAGATGTTGCAACTTTCTCAAGTGTTGAGTCTTTCAGTAAGTCTCTTCCCAAAACAAAAGTGGTATTGAACCAAGCAGTAGCAGATTTATACACTGCTCGTATTGCTCTTCACCAAGTACATTGGTACATGCGTGGAGCTGGTTTTATGGTTTGGCATCCTAAGATGGACGAGTACATGGAAACCTTGGATACGACTTTGGATGAAGTAAGTGAACGTTTGATTACTTTAGGTGGAACGCCGTATTCAACTTTGAGTGAATTTATCCAACACAGCAATATTGAAGAAAAAGAAGGAAAATTCAGTAAGAATGTTGCAGAAAGTTTGGAACGTGTCATCGAAATCTTCCGTTACTTGGTAGGCCTCTACCAAGAAGCTCTGGATGTAACAGATGAAGAAGGGGATGATGTGACCAACGATATTTTTGTCGGTGCAAAAGCAGAACTTGAAAAGAATATCTGGATGTTAACAGCAGAAATCGGTCAAACTCCGGGTTTGTAAGTAAATTTTTGAGAGTAGAAAATAAATTTTTAAAATCTTTTAGAATTTAAGATAAGTTTAAGGAGGTGGCGTTATACTAACATCATCAGATGAAGACCTCCTAACTTTATTTGATAAAAATCCTAAACTTTTCTTTTTCATAATAATCTCCCTATAAGAGTCGCCCAATCGGCGGCTTTTTTGTTGTTTTTGAGCACTTGAAGAATGTTTTACTTACAAAATGAGTTCTTTTCAACCTTGAAATACTCCTAAAATTCTGGTAAAATAAGCCTCATGAAAACACTTTATGATGTGCAGCAATACCTCAAAAGTTTTGGCATTATTATCTATATGGGTAAGCGCTTGTATGATATTGAAATGATGAAAATTGAGTTAGAGAGGATTTATGATGCGGGCTTGATAGAAAGAATGGACTATCTAGAAGCTGAGCGGGTCTTGCGAAAGGAACATCAGTTGGAATTACAATATTTGAAGAAGAATGAGGAGAAAACATGTTAAACTGGATTTTATTTGCAATTATTGTTGGAACGTTAGGCTGGATGGGCTTTAACTATATTCGTGTTCGTCGTGCGGCTAAGGTAGTAGACAATGCAGAATTTGGTGATATGATTCGTCAAGGTCAGTTAATTGATTTACGAGATCCAGCCGATTTTCGTCGTAAACATATTTTAGGGGCACGAAATATTCCGTCACAGCAATTAAAAACAAGCTTAGGAGCGATTCGTAAGGACAAGGCTGTTTTACTGTACGAAAATAGTCGTGGACAACGTGTGATGAATGCAGCTATTCTATTAAAAAAACAAGGTTATCAAGATATTTACATCCTCTCTACAGGACTAGATGGATGGAAAGGAAAAATCAAAAGTGAGTAATCCAAGCGGGTTGCTCACTTTTAATAGCTTTTTTCTAGATAGTGCCTCACTATTTCGAGTTCTGCTTGGTTCAATACTCGGTATTCTCCTGTGGCTAAGTTTGGTTCTAATTCAAAATCTCCGAAATGAATTCGTTTCAGAGAAGTAACTTTGACGCCAACAGTTAAAAACATCTTTTTGATTTGGTGAAATTTTCCTTCAGAAATAGTGACAGTAGCACGGCTCTTGTTTGAGCTAGAAGAACGAATTGTAAGAGTGGCTGGTTTACAAATTGTTCCGTCAAGAAAAACGATGCCCTTTTGAAAGGATTGTACTGCTTGGTCATCTAGGAGACCATTAACTTCAACCTCGTATGTTTTTGTGACATGATATTGAGGATGAAGTAGTAGAAAACCAAGCGGACCGTTGTCAGTGATTAACAGCAGTCCAGAAGTATCTCGATCGAGCCGTCCAACAGAATATAGATCTTCACTGAAATCTTCAGGCCTGATGAGATCTAGAACTGTTTGGAATTTGGCATCGGAGTTAGCTGTCACAACGCCAAGGGGTTTATTCATCATAAAATACTGATGAGGCTTGCCAAGGACAGGTTGTTCTTCTAGCGTAATCGTCTGCAAACCTGTATCAACATTTTGACTGAGTTTTCGAGCGGGACAGTCATCTACTAAGATTTTCTTTTTTAGTAGAGCTTGCTTCATTTTTTTACGGCTAATGTGAGCTTGAGCTAGTAGAATATCTAAACGCATACAGTTTCCTTTGTTTTTTCTTATCATATCATAATTTTGCAATAAAGAATGTAAATAAATTTGTAGGACATTGATTTTCTAATGAAAACATTTACACCCAGTTTAACCGTGTTTTTTGCCTTAATCTGTGGTATAATTGTTCAGTTAGAAATAAAACTTAAGATTTAGAGGATAAAATGACAAAATTAAGAGAAGATATTCGCAATATCGCTATTATCGCTCACGTTGACCACGGGAAAACAACGCTAGTAGATGAATTATTGAAGCAATCACATACCTTGGACGATCGAAAAGAGTTGCAAGAACGCGCAATGGACTCCAACGATCTTGAAAAAGAACGCGGAATTACCATTCTTGCTAAGAATACAGCTGTTGCTTACAACGGTGTTCGTATCAATATCATGGACACTCCAGGACACGCGGACTTCGGTGGAGAAGTTGAGCGGATCATGAAAATGGTGGATGGGGTTGTTCTGGTTGTTGATGCTTATGAAGGAACCATGCCACAAACTCGTTTTGTGTTAAAAAAAGCTCTTGAGCAAGATTTGGTGCCGATTGTTGTCGTTAATAAAATCGACAAACCGTCTGCACGTCCTGCAGAAGTAGTGGACGAGGTTTTGGAACTTTTCATTGAACTCGGTGCTGACGATGACCAATTAGATTTCCCAGTTGTTTATGCTTCAGCTATTAATGGGACATCTTCTATGTCAGATGATCCAGCTGACCAAGAACACACTATGGCACCACTTTTTGATACAATTATTGATCATATCCCAGCACCAGTTGATAACTCAGATGAGCCCCTTCAATTCCAAGTTTCTCTTTTGGACTACAATGACTTTGTGGGGCGTATCGGGATTGGTCGTGTTTTCCGCGGGACTGTGAAAGTTGGAGACCAAGTGACGCTTTCTAAATTAGACGGTACAACGAAAAATTTCCGTGTCACCAAGTTATTTGGTTTCTTTGGGCTAGAGCGTCGTGAAATTGACGAAGCCAAAGCGGGCGATTTGATTGCCGTATCTGGTATGGAAGATATCTTCGTTGGTGAAACGATTACTCCGACAGATGCAGTAGAACCATTGCCGATTCTCCATATTGATGAACCAACACTTCAAATGACTTTCTTAGTGAACAATTCACCATTTGCTGGTCGTGAAGGGAAATGGGTAACATCTCGGAAAGTTGAAGAACGCTTGCAGGCTGAATTGCAAACGGATGTTTCGCTTCGTGTGGATCCGACTGACTCGCCAGATAAATGGATTGTATCAGGTCGTGGAGAATTACACTTATCAATCTTAATTGAAACCATGCGCCGTGAAGGTTATGAGTTACAAGTGTCGCGCCCAGAGGTTATCGTCAAGGAAATTGACGGTATACAATGCGAGCCATTTGAGCGTGTGCAAATTGACACCCCAGAAGAATACCAAGGTTCGGTTATCCAAAGTCTTTCTGAGCGCAAGGGTGAAATGTTAGACATGGTGGCTACCGGAAACGGACAAACACGTCTGATTTTCCTTGTGCCTGCGCGTGGATTGATTGGGTACTCAACTGAATTCCTTTCTATGACGCGTGGTTATGGGATTATGAACCATACTTTTGATCAATACCTACCATTGATTCCAGGTGAGATTGGAGGACGCCGTCGTGGAGCTCTTGTGTCAATTGATACAGGAAAGGCAACGACATACTCTATCATGTCTATTGAGGAACGTGGAACGATTTTTGTCAATCCAGGTACAGAAGTATACGAAGGGATGATTATTGGTGAAAATTCACGTGAAAATGACTTGACGGTCAACATTACAAAAGCCAAACAAATGACCAATGTTCGTTCTGCAACGAAAGACCAAACAGCGGTTATTAAGACGCCTCGTATTTTGACATTGGAAGAATCACTTGAATTCTTGAACGATGACGAATACATGGAAGTGACGCCTGAATCAATCCGTTTGCGGAAACAAATTCTTGATAAAAACCAACGTGCCAAAGCTGCTAAAAAGAAAAAATCAGCTGAATAATGAAAGAACGGTTTGCTTAGTTGTTAATATATTAAAGAAGCGGATGGGCTAGAAAGGAGCAGAAATGTTTTATTTGATTTTTGGAATTCTCATTCTGTTATTTTACATTTTTGCTGCTCCACAGAGCATTAAAGGAACTTTAAATGTAGTAGTTTTAGTGATTGCCCTAGTCGCTTTTATCATTTTACTAGGATTGGCAGTATTTCAGATTTTTCAATTACCGTCTGAGTTTTTCATAGGAATTTTTATGATAGGCGTAGCATATTTTTCCCTACGTGATATTTCAAAATTATCACAAAAAGATAAAAAAGTATCGTTTTGCTCAAAACTTCGTAACAGACAAGAATAAAAAGCCGTAAAGGCTTTTTTATTTTCTGAAAAAAAGGTAAAATAGATAGGAAGAATAAAAAAAGAGGCGTATTATGAAGCACATTACAAATTTTGCAAATAAAAAAGTGTTAGTTTTAGGCTTGGCCAAATCTGGTGAAGCCGCTGCTCGTTTACTAGATAAGTTGGGAGCGATTGTTACAGTGAATGACGGAAAGCCATTTGAGGAAAATCCTGCTGCTCAGTCTCTTCTTGAGGAAGGTATCAAAGTGGTAACAGGTGGTCATCCTTTGGAACTCTTGGACGAAGAGTTTGAACTGATGGTCAAAAATCCCGGTATTCGTTACGACAATCCTATGGTAGCGAGAGCTTTGGAAAAGAAAATCCCAGTCATCACTGAAGTGGAGTTAGCCTATTTGATTTCAGATGCTCCAATTATTGGGATTACGGGCTCTAATGGAAAAACAACAACGACAACGATGATTGCGGAAGTCTTGACTGCAGGTGGTCAAAATGGTCTGCTTTCTGGGAATATTGGCTTTCCAGCCAGTCAAGTTGCAACAACCGCAACCCAAAATGATACATTGGTCATGGAGTTGTCTTCTTTCCAACTCATGGGCATTGAAACCTTTCACCCAGAGATTGCAGTGATTACTAATCTGATGCCAACTCACATTGATTATCATGGCTCTTTTGAAAATTATGTCGCTGCTAAATGGAACATTCAAAAAAATATGAGCAAATCTGACTTCCTCATATTGAATTTCAATCAAACATTAGCGAAAGAGCTGGCTGCAAAGACGCAAGCGACCGTTGTACCATTTTCAACGACAGAAAAGGTAGACGGCGCTTACTTAGAGGGAAACATGTTGACCTTCCGTGGAGAGCCTGTTATGGCAGCAGATGAGCTTGGCGTTCCGGGTAGCCATAATGTTGAAAATGCCCTTGCAACTATTGCAGTTGCGAAACTGCGTGGCATTGAAAATCAAGTCATCAAAGAAACATTGGCAGGTTTCGGTGGCGTTAAGCACCGCCTTCAATATGTCGGTGAAATCAACCATGTTAAATTTTATAACGATAGTAAATCAACAAATATTCTTGCAACGCAAAAGGCTTTGTCTGGTTTTGACAATAGCAAGGTTATCTTGATTGCTGGTGGACTGGACCGTGGCAATGAATTTGACGAATTGGTGCCAGATATTCAAGGGGTGAAGAAAATGGTTATTCTTGGAGAATCTGCAGCACGTGTCAAGAGAGCAGCAGATAAAGCAGGTGTTAGTTATATGGATGCTGCTGATGTGAAAGATGCGACGCAAAAAGCTTTTGCTGAAGCTCAAGCAGGTGATATTGTTCTTCTCAGTCCTGCAAATGCTAGCTGGGATATGTATCCAAATTTTGAAGTTCGTGGCGATGAATTTATTGCAACATTTGAAGAATTAAAGGGTTAAGATGAAAAAGATTGTATTTACAGGTGGAGGAACGGTTGGTCATGTGACTCTAAACCTTTTGCTCATTCCAAAATTCCTAGAAGCAGGTTGGCAAGTCCACTATATTGGTGACAAGCATGGGATTGAATACCAAGAAATCCAGAAGTCAGGTTTGGATATCACTTTTCATTCTATAGCAACGGGGAAATTACGCCGTTATTTTTCTTGGCAAAATATGTTAGATGTATTCAAAGTGGCTTGGGGCATTTTGCAATCTTTAGGAATTATGTTAAAGGTTCGTCCGCAAGCTCTCTTTTCTAAAGGTGGTTTTGTATCAGTTCCTCCTGTCATTGCAGCTCGCTTAGCTGGGATTCCAGTTTATGTACATGAATCAGACCTCTCTATTGGTCTAGCAAATAAAATTGCTTACAAATGTGCGACAAAAATGTATTCTACTTTTGAACAAGCCCATGCGTTGACAAAAATTGAGCATGTGGGAGCTGTAACAAAGGTAGGAGAAAAAATAACTGCTCCAAATGATCAGATTCAAGCCATTCAGCAGTATTTTGATGAAAACCTTCCGACACTCCTGTTTGTTGGTGGATCAGCAGGAGCAAAGGTTTTTAATGATTTTGTAACGGCAAATAAAATAGAATTAACTCAGCATTACAATATTATCAATTTATCAGGCGATGCTAGCTTAGACGAATTATCAAATCATCTGTACCGAATTGCCTATGTGACTGACCTCTATCAACCGTTGATGGACTTGGCAGATGTCGTTGTTACACGTGGCGGATCTAATACTATTTTTGAATTGTTGGCTATGGCAAAGCTTCATGTAATTGTCCCTTTGGGACGCGAAGCAAGTCGCGGTGACCAGATTGAAAATGCAGATTATTTTGTAAAAAAAGGCTATGCTAAAAAATTAGACGAGTCTCAATTGAATTTGGAAAATCTTCAAAAAATGATAACAGAGTTGCTTGAACAGAAAGAATTTTATGAAGAAAACATGAAACAGTCCCACGAAATAAAATCGTTAGATGAATTTTATAACCTTTTAAAAAATGACATGGACAAAGGAAGAAAATGACAAAAAAGAAGCAAGAGGATCAGAAAGAGCAAGAAACAGAAAAACTTTCTGAGTGGCAAAAAAGAAACAAGGAATACCTTGAAAAAAAGGCTCAAGAAGAAGCTGAAAAAGAGAAAGAACTAGCAGAGCAAAAAAAGCAGCATTTGCCAAGTTCTGAAAAAGAGAATGTCGAAAAGAATGATGAAAATACAGAAGAAGTGACAGCGGATACTCAAGAGAACGAGTCAGAGGAAGCGGAAAAGCCTACCGAGACAGAAACTTCTGAGGAAGAACAAGATGAACCTCTTCTTGATAAAGCAGCCTTGCGAAAAAAGAAGAAAGCAGAACGCAAACAAGCTAAGCGGGAAGCAAAAGAGACAAGAGAAAAAATCGCTCCTCGCCATATCTACCGTGCTTTGCCAATATTGATTCTAAGTTCTATTTTGTTAATTTTAGCTATTTATTTTATAAGCCCCTATTCAAAATTAAAGAATATAGAGGTAACGGGCAATAAACAGCTTTCAAAAACAGAGGTGCTGGATGCTTCTAGTATTCAAAAAGAGGCTTACACCTTGACGACATATTTAAGTCAAAAGGCACATGCTAGAAATATTAAATTGTCAAGTCTATGGGTGAAAAAAGCAGAGATAAGTTACCAATTTCCAATTACATTTAAAATAAAAGTAACAGAATACACGGTTGTTGCTTATGATTATTCTGGGGAGCAGTATTTCCCAGTATTATCTAGTGGAGAAGAAATTGCTACTCCGGTTAAAAAATCCCAGTTGCCAAAAAGTTATATAACACTTGATTTTTCAGATAAAGCAATGCTTAAGAAATTTGTGCAACAATTATCAGGTATTTCTAATACAATCAAATCAGAAATTCAAACGGTTCAGCATACACCGAGTAAAGCGACTGAAGATTTGCTGACAATCACTATGACAGATGGAAATAAAATTCTAGTTCCTTTGTCAGAAGTAGCTAAAAAATTGCCTTATTATGAAAAAATTAAACCACAATTGACGGAAACAAGCGTTGTGGATATGGAAGCAGGAATATTTAGTTATAGAAATAGCTAAAATAATGCAGAAAATCTACCCAATTTTTATTTTTTTATGTTATAATATGCTTTGAATAACTATACTTTTTTGATAGTTAAATTGATAAGTGAGAAACTTGGTAGATAGAGAGGAATGGTCTAATGGCTAGAGATGGCTTTTTTACAGGATTAGATATCGGAACAAGCTCCATTAAGGTCTTGGTAGCAGAACACGTAAACAATGAATTAAATGTAATTGGGGTTAGTAATGCCAAAAGTGCTGGCGTAAAAGATGGTATCATTGTAGATATCGAAGCAGCAGCAAGTGCTATAAAATCTGCAATTTCACAAGCAGAGGAAAAAGCAGGTATTTCCATTAAGCTGGTGAATGTTGGCTTGCCTGCTAACTTGTTGCAGATTGAGCCAACGCAAGGTATGATTCCTGTAACAAGCGAAACAAAAGAAATCACAGATGCAGATGTTGAAAATGTTGTGAGATCTGCTTTGACAAAAAGTATGACTCCAGACCGAGAAGTTATTACTTTTATTCCTGAAGAGTTCATTGTAGATGGCTTCCAAGGAATTCGTGATCCTCGTGGAATGATGGGCATTCGTTTAGAAATGCGTGGACTTCTCTACACAGGACCACGTACCATTCTTCACAATTTACGAAAAACAGTTGAGCGTGCAGGAGTTCAAGTTGAAAATATTATCATCTCTCCGCTTGCTATGACCAAATCTGTTCTAAATGAAGGCGAACGTGAATTTGGTGCAACTGTTATTGATATGGGTGGAGGACAGACAACAGTTGCTTCTGTCCGCAACCAAGAATTGCAATTCACTAATATCTATCAAGAAGGTGGCGAATACGTCACAAAAGACATCTCAAAAGTTTTAAAAACTTCTAAAAAACTTGCCGAAAGTTTGAAGTTTAATTACGGAGAGGCTTATGTACCGGCTGCTAGCAATGAGTCATTCCAAGTGGAAGTGATTGGAGAAGTGGAGCCAGTTGAAGTAACAGAGCGCTATTTAGCAGAAATTATTTCAGCACGTGTTAAGCATATCTTTGAACAAATCAAGCAAGATTTAGAAAGAAGACACTTATTAGAACTTCCAGGTGGACTTGTTATTATTGGTGGTGGTGCAATTTTACCAGGTGTGGTGGAATTGGCGCAAGAAGTTTTCGGTGTTCCTGTTAAACTATATGTACCAAATCAAATCGGTATTCGTAATCCAGCTTTTGCTCATGTCATTAGCTTATCAGAATATGCTGGAAATCTATCTGAAGTGGATGTTTTAGCACAAGCTGCCGTTCACGGTGATGAACTTCTGCGTCATCAACCGGTTGAATTTTCTCGTCCGACTCAACAAAGTCAGTCGTTCAATCCGTTGCAGCGCTTTACTCAGCCGCAACAAACAACTGTGACTCCGATTGCTGAACCAGCAGAAGAAGTTGAACGTCCCGAACCACTTCCGACACAATCTCAACAACCAAAAGAAAAATTGACAGATCGTGTTCGAAATCTACTTGGTAATATGTTTGATTAAAGGAGAAGGTAATACATTATGACATTTTCATTTGATACAGCTGCGGCACAAGGAGCAGTAATTAAAGTTATTGGTATCGGTGGTGGTGGTGGTAATGCCATTAACCGCATGATTGATGAAGGAGTATCAGGCGTTGAATTTATCGCTGCCAATACAGATGTGCAAGCTCTGAGTGGCTCAAAAGCAGAAACAGTTATTCAGCTTGGACCAAAGTTGACGCGCGGTCTAGGTGCTGGAGGACAGCCTGAAATCGGTCGTAAAGCGGCTGAAGAAAGCGAAGAAGTGTTGACGGAAGCTCTTACGGGAGCTGATATGGTCTTTATTACTGCTGGTATGGGCGGTGGCTCTGGTACAGGTGCTGCAACAGTTATTGCTCGTATTGCAAAAGGTCTTGGTGCCTTAACTGTTGCAGTTGTTACTCGTCCGTTTGGCTTTGAAGGAAGTAAGCGTGGTAACTTTGCGATTGAAGGAATCAATGAACTTCGTGAGCATGTAGATACACTTCTTATCATTTCAAACAATAATTTACTTGAAATTGTTGATAAGAAAACTCCTCTTCTTGAAGCATTGAGCGAAGCAGACAATGTCCTTCGTCAAGGTGTACAAGGAATTACGGACTTGATTACAAGCCCAGGACTTATTAACCTTGACTTTGCCGATGTAAAAACCGTTATGGCAAATAAAGGTGATGCTCTTATGGGAATCGGTATTGGTAGTGGCGAAGAACGTGTTATTGAAGCTGCACGTAAGGCTATCTATTCACCGCTTCTTGAAACAACGATTGATGGAGCTGAAGATGTCATTATCAACGTTACAGGTGGTCTTGATATGACCTTGATTGAAGCAGAAGAAGCATCAGAAATTGTCAATCAAGCAGCTGGTCATGGTGTTAATATCTGGTTAGGTACTTCTATTGATGATAGCATGAAAGATGAAATTCGTGTGACAGTTGTTGCAACGGGTGTTCGTCAAGAAAAAATTGATCGAGTAAGTGGTGTTCGTCCAGTTGCTCAACAAAATTCTTATGCAGCTGGAACTCGTGAAAATCGTAATTCTAGAGGAAGCCAAGGTTATGACCGTAACTTTGATTTGACTGAAAATCTTGAAGTTCCAAAGCCAAGTCGTCAACGGACAGAAGCGCCACAGGCTTCAGCATTTGGTGATTGGGATTTGCGTCGTGAGAATATTGTTCGCTCAACAGATGCGAGTGCCGCACCAGCTGTGGAACGTTATGAAGACACCAGTTCTGATGACGATGAATTAGAAACACCACCATTCTTTAAAAACCGATAAAATGGATTTAGCAAAGAATACATATCAAGTTTTAGAAAATGTAGCACAAGCTACTCAAAAAGCTAATCGCTCAAAAAATTCAGTAGAAGTAATAGCTGTCACCAAATATGTTGACAGCTCTACTGCTAAAGAGCTGGTTAAAGCAGGAATTCATCATATCGGTGAAAATCGAGTTGATAAATTTCTAGAGAAATATCAGGCTCTGAAAGATGAACGTGTAATTTGGCACTTAATTGGTACACTTCAAAGGCGGAAAGTGAAAGACGTCATCAATTATGTTGATTATTTCCATGCCTTAGATTCAGTAAAATTAGCTCAAGAAATCAACAAAAGAGCTGAACATATCATTAAATGCTTTTTACAAGTAAATATTTCCAAAGAAGCTAGTAAACATGGTTTTGCTGTAGAGGAAATAGATACGATTTTACCTGAGCTAGAAAAACTTGAAAACATTCAGATTGTAGGTTTGATGACAATGGCACCAATTGAAGCAGATGAAGCGGAATTAAATGTCATGTTCCAACAAGCCTATCAATTACAGCAAAGATTACAACGTAAACAGTTACCTAATATGCCTTTTACTGATTTAAGTATGGGAATGAGCCGTGATTATACAATAGCTATTGCAAATGGTTCGACTTTTGTCAGAATTGGTACCGCATTTTTTAAATAGGAAAGTATTATGTCTCTTAAAGATAGATTTGATAAATTCATTGATTACTTTACGGAAGATGGTGAAGATGCTGGCGTTCAAACGCCTGAGCTACCACCACGTGCGAGTAGTCAATCTGTAACACCTACTAAAGAAAGAACAGTACATACAGCAAGTAGTTCTGTACAATCTTCTACAAGGTCAGGAGCAAATGAGAATATCACTCGTCTTCATGCGCGCCAGCAAGAATTGGCACAACATCGGACAATTTCAGATGACAAAGTGACAATCAATGTTCGTTATCCAAGAAAATATGAAGAAACAACTGAAATTGTTGATTTGTTAATTGTTAATGAAAGCATTTTGATTGATTTTCAATATATGACAGAAGTGCAAGCTCGTCGTTGTTTGGATTATTTGGATGGTGCGCGTTATGTGCTTGCTGGGAACATAAAAAAAGTTGCGAGTACAATGTACCTTTTAACACCAATCAATGTTATTGTAAATATTGAGGATTTAAAATTGCCTGATGATTTGCAAAGTGGCGAATTTGATTTTGATATGAAACGTAGATAAAAACATGGTTTGGATTGTAAACATACTTTATAATTTGGTAAGAGTGTATTCATTTATTTTAGTGGTGTATGCTCTCTTATCTTGGTTTCCGGGTGCCTATCAAACATCACTTGGTCAGTTGATTTTACGGATAGTAGAGCCTGTTTTGAAACCATTTCAACGTTTCAATTTACAATTTGCTGGTCTTGATTGGACGATTCTTATCGTTATCTTTCTTTTGAATTTGGTTTCTGGCATCATTTTGAATGCTCTTTTGCTTTTAGCTTAAATTCATGAAGAATATTAAACATTTATACCAACATTTTACAGAAGAAGATCGTGAATTTGTTGATAAAAGCTTAGAAAAGATGCAGCGAGTTGAGGATTCTTATTCTTTTGAAGTAACTTCGTTTGTAAATCCATATCAAGTTGAAGTTTTACGCAATCTTGGAAATCATTTACAATTGCAAATATTTTCAAGTTCGGATTATTATACGAGTGAATTTGCTAAAGTCATTATTGCTCCTCTCTACTATGAGTTGCAATTAAGTGATTTTGAAATGGAGTTGTTAGAAATTAGCTATGCGAATAAATTTCACCATTTAACTCATTCGCAAATAATGGGAACGTTATTGAATCAATTAGGGATTGAACGTAAAGTTTTTGGTGATATTCTTGTAGCTTCAGGTAGAGCACAAATTATGGTAGATAAGAAATTCACTCAATTTTTCATCGATCATATCTCAAGGATAGCAAAGACACCTGTGAAATTAAAGCAAGTAGATTTTTCACAACAAATTATCGCTCAAACTGATTCAAAGCTAAGAGATGTGCTTGTCTCTAGTATGCGTTTGGATAAAGTGGTAGCTGCCTCATTTCATTTGTCACGAAGCATTGCCGCTCGGCTGATAGCAACAAAGCAAGTTAAGGTAAACTATTCCATGCTGGATAATCCCAGTCATCATTTGTTATTGAATGACTTAATTAGTGTACGAGGATATGGGAGAGTAAAAGTTTTAAGAGAAAATGGCTTTTCAAAAAATGGGAAGTACAAGTTAACTGTTGAATTATTGTCTAGTAAGTAAGGAGAAAATATGGCTATTACATCGTTAGAAATTAAAGATAAAGCTTTTGCTCACAAATTTAGAGGATATGATGTTGATGAAGTAGATGAATTTCTTGATATCATTGTCCAAGATTACGAAGATTTAGTTCGTGTCAATCATGAACAAGAGTCAAAAATTAAAAATCTGGAAGAACGTTTGACCTATTTTGACGAGATGAAGGATTCCCTTAGCCAGTCTGTATTGATTGCACAAGATACGGCAGAACGTGTAAAACAAGCAGCAAATGACCGTTCTGAAAACATTGTTCATAAGGCTGAGCAAGAGGCCCAACATTTGTTGGATGAGGCAAAATACAAGGCTAATGAAATTCTTCGTCAAGCGACTGATAATGCTAAGAAAGTGGCTGTTGAAACAGAAGAGTTGAAAAATAAAACGCGTGTTTTCCACCAACGTTTAAAATCAACCATTGAAAGTCAATTAAGCATTGTGAATTCTTCAGAATGGGAAGATATTCTTCGCCCAACAGCTACTTACTTGCAGACTAGTGATGAAGCCTTTAAAGAAGTTGTTCAGTCTGCTTTGGGTGAAGTCGTAACGACTCCAGAAGAAGATGAAGTGGATGTGACGCGTCAGTTCTCTCCAGAAGAAATGGAAGAATTACAAAGACGCATTGAAGAAGCAAATCGTGAATTAGCCGAAACACAAGCGTTTGAAACATTAGATGAGTCTGTCTTAGGATTAAATCTGACAAATGCTGAGATTTCAACAGATGATTCAGAAGCTACTTCAACAGAATCTGTAGATATTTTATAAGAGAATGTAAAAACAAGATGCTAACAAAATATTCGCAGCGAGCAGGTGATGGTGAGAGACCTGTAATCCCTTTTGTTAGGATTATCATTTTGCAAACTTAGATCTGAAAATAGTAAGATTTAACGCTTAACTCACGTTACGAGTAAGAGGGATAGGAATCTTATTCTTATCTAAATGAAGGTGGTACCACGAATTTTCGTCCTTTGGATGAATTTGTGGTTTTTTTATTTTAATTTGTTACTAATATGAAAAAGGAGAACTTATGAAATTAAAAGAAACACTTAATCTTGGAAAAACAGCTTTTCCAATGCGTGCTGGTTTGCCGAATAAAGAACCTCTTTGGCAAAAAGAGTGGGAAGATGCAAAGTTGTATCATCGCCGTCAAGAATTGAATGAAGGTAAACCACACTTTACACTTCATGATGGCCCTCCTTATGCTAATGGAAATATTCACGTTGGGCATGCCATGAACAAGATTTCTAAAGATATTATCGTTCGTTCAAAATCGATGTCTGGCTATTATGCGCCTTACATTCCAGGCTGGGATACTCATGGTCTTCCGATTGAGCAAGTTCTGGCAAAGCAAGGTGTGAAGCGAAAAGAAATGGATTTGGCAGAGTATTTAAAACTTTGTCGAGATTACGCACTCAGCCAAGTAGACAAACAACGAGAAGATTTCAAACGTTTAGGTGTTTCTGGTGATTGGGAGCATCCATATGTGACGTTGACTCCGGATTATGAAGCTGCTCAGATTCGCGTATTTGGAGAAATGGCGAAAAAAGGCTATATCTACCGCGGTGCGAAGCCAGTTTATTGGTCATGGTCATCTGAATCAGCTCTTGCAGAGGCAGAAATTGAGTATCATGATTTGATTTCAACCTCTCTTTACTATGCAAATAAGGTGAAAGACGGCAAAAATGTGCTGGATACAGATACTTATATTGTAGTTTGGACGACAACGCCATTTACTATTACGGCTTCTCGCGGTTTGACAGTAGGTGCGGACTTTGATTATGTTGTGGTAAAGCCAGCTGGGGAAAGTCGTAAATTTGTCGTTGCTTCTGATCTGCTCAATAGCTTGTCTGAAAAATTCGGCTGGGAAGATGTAGAGGTCTTAGCAACTCATCGCGGTGTTGAATTGAATCATATCGTGACAGAGCACCCGTGGGATGAGGAAGTAGATGAATTGGTGATTCTTGGTGACCACGTTACACTAGATTCCGGTACAGGAATTGTCCATACTGCTCCTGGTTTTGGTGAGGACGACTACAATGTTGGGATTGCAAATGGCTTAGAAGTAGCCGTTACAGTCAATGAACGTGGTATCATGATGGAAAATGCTGGTCCAGATTTTGCAGGGCAATTTTATGACAAGGTAGTTCCTACAGTAATTGAAAAGTTAGGTCAACTTCTCCTTGCGCAAGAAGAAATCTCTCACTCTTATCCATTTGACTGGCGGACGAAAAAGCCAATTATTTGGCGTGCAGTACCGCAATGGTTTGCTTCAGTTTCAAAATTCCGTCAGGAAATTCTTGATGAGATTGAAAAAGTGAAGTTCCACTCTGAATGGGGTAAAGTTCGTCTTTACAATATGATCCGTGACCGTGGAGATTGGGTCATTTCGCGTCAGCGGGCTTGGGGAGTGCCACTTCCAATCTTCTATGCGGAGGACGGCACACCGATTATGACAGAGCAAACAATTGAGCATGTGGCTGAGCTCTTTGCGGAACATGGCTCTATCATTTGGTGGCAACGAGAAGCGAAAGATTTGTTGCCAGAAGGATTTACTCATCCAGGGTCACCAAATGGTACGTTCACTAAAGAAACAGACATCATGGACGTATGGTTTGATTCAGGTTCTTCTTGGAATGGTGTAGTGGTCAATCGTCCTGAATTGACTTATCCTGCCGACCTGTATCTTGAAGGTTCTGACCAATATCGTGGCTGGTTTAACTCCTCTCTCATCACATCTGTTGCAAATCATGGAGTGGCTCCTTATAAACAAATCCTTTCACAAGGCTTTGCTTTGGACGGCAAAGGGGAAAAGATGTCGAAATCTCTCGGCAACACCATTGCTCCAAGTGATGTTGAAAGACAATTTGGAGCTGAAATCTTGCGCCTTTGGGTGACGAGTGTGGATTCTAGCAACGATGTGCGTATCTCTATGGATATTCTTGGTCAAGTGTCTGAAACCTACCGAAAAATCCGTAACACCTTGCGCTTCTTGATTGCTAATACTTCTGATTTTAATCCAAAAGAAGACGCTGTTGCCTATGATGACCTTCGCACTGTTGATAAGTACATGACTGTTCGCTTTAACCAACTTGTCAAGACGATTCGTGAAGCATATGCAGATTTTGAATTTTTGGATATTTACAAAGCGCTTGTAAACTTTGTGACAGTTGATTTATCAGCTTTCTATCTTGATTTTGCAAAAGATGTTGTCTATATTGAAGCAGCTAAATCATTGGAACGTCGCCAAATGCAGACCGTCTTTTATGATATTTTAGTAAAAATTACAAAATTGTTGACCCCAATTCTTCCACATACAGCAGAGGAAATCTGGTCTTACTTAGATCATGAGCCAGAAGAATTTGTTCAATTAGCAGAATTGCCAGATGCGTTGACTTTCCCTAATGAGGAAGAACTGTTAGATACTTGGACAGCCTTTATGAACTTCCGCAGTCAAGCTCAAAAAGCTTTGGAAGAAGCACGTAACGAAAAAGTGATTGGAAAATCCTTGGAAGCTCACTTGACTGTTTATCCAAATGAAGTCGTGAGAATGCTACTTGAAGCGGTTAATAGCGACGTTGCGCAACTTTTCATTGTCTCTAAATTAACAATCGCAGATGAAACAGCTCCTGAGCATGCTGTTGCTTTCGAGGATGTAGCTTTTACAGTTGAGCATGCAGAGGGACAAGTTTGTGAACGCTGCCGTCGGGTAGATGAAACAGTCAAAGAACGTAGCTATCATGCAATTGTTTGTGACCACTGTGCAGAAATCGTTGAAGAACATTTTGCGCAAGCAGTTGCAGAAGGATTTGAAACGAAATAATCAAAAGGGAGTGGGACAAAAATCGGTAATTTCGGAGAAATTTGATTTTGTCGTCCCACCCCCGCACAGTTGAGTAGGGCTGTAAAGGGTGATTCATCAACCACATAGAACCCACTCAATCACTGCGACTTGCAAGAAACTCATAAAAATCTGACGAGGTTAAGGACTTTTGTCCCAGCCTCGTCAGATTTTAATTTTAAAGTTGCAAATGCAACTAATGTATGTTATACTGATTTCATTGAGAATTTTCTATTTTATTGAGGATGGCTTCTAATTGAAAGAGTTCAGAGGAAGTCAAATCTTTCATGACAGTCTGGATATAGGTCGTTTCAAATCCAATCAATCGGTCGTAGATTTGCAAAGCCTTCGTCGTAGGGAAAAGCTCTTTAAATTTCTTATTTTGAGAGTTGACTTTCTTTGTGATAAATCCTTTTTCCTCTAGTTTTCTAAGGGAGCGACTAAGTGTTGTTTTATCAATTTTTACCATATGAGAAAGTTGAGATTGATTCAGTCCTTCATGCTCAACAATGCGGATAAGGATAAGAAAAAGATTATTATCTAGGTTGTATTGGCTGGCTTCATGATTCATATTCATCATGGCTTGACGAGAAATTATGCCCATTTGACGAAAGAGATGACGATAATCCATAAAAGGCTCCTTTTATAGTTGCATTTACAATTATTATATAATAAAGAAGAGGGGAAAACAAGTATGTGGTATAAAAGGACATTTGAGGAATTAACCACCTTAGAATTTTATAAATGTTTAAAATTGCGTTTGGAAACGTTTGTCGTAGAGCAAAATAGTGTTTATAATGATTTGGACGAGCACGATTTAGAAGCTATCCATATTTTTCATGAAAATGAAGTAGGCGAGGTAGATGCTTATGCGAGAGTATTTGAAACGGGCACTACTATTCATTTTGGACGTGTCGTAACAGCGGCTTCTACTCGCGGTTAAGGGCTTGGTCGTAAGTTGGTCCAAGCTATTATGGAGACTTGTGCTGAAAAATGGCCTGAAAAAGAGATCTACATAGAGGCGCAAGAGCAGGTGGTGGGCTTATATGAGAAATTTGGATTTGAAGCTGTTAGTGAACCCTTCATCTTAGAATCACGAGTACATGTGAAAATGGTTTACAAACGAGAATAAATGGGAAAATAAGTTTTGATAATGGGAAACGAAAGAGTCTGTTCCTAAAATAATTTAAGCCATTTTAAGAAAAGCACTCTATTTTAGTGGAAAATATGATAGAATAGCTGATAGGAGGAACAGTATGTTTCATAAAAGTAAGTTATTTTTTTGGACAACAGAAGTCTTACTACTAACCATTATCTTTTTTATCTGGCGGCAAATGGACGGCTTGATTTCCCCTTTTGTGAGCGTTTTAAATACGGTTTTAATTCCTTTTCTAATTGCGGGATTTTTGTACTATGTGACGAATCCTTTAGTGAAATTCCTGGAGAAAGAGCTGAAAATTAAGAGGATTTTTGGAATTTTGATTACCTTGGTTCTCTTGTTTGGGATTATTGCTCTGGGCATTATTTATCTGCTACCTATTTTGATTACGCAGTTGACAAGTTTGATTTCTTCTAGTCAAAATGTTTATGGAGAATTGCAAAATTGGATTAACCAGCTATCGCAGCACTCTCTCTTTAAAAATCTGAATATCCAGTCTATTATTAAGCAGTTAAATTTGTCTTATGTGGATATTTTGCAAAATATTTTAAATAGTGTCACCAATAGTCTGGGGAGTGTCGTTTCAGCAGTAGTGAATACATTTTTGATTCTCATCATGACGCCGATCTTTTTGGTCTATTTCTTAATTGACGGGGATAAATTACTGCCCATGTTGGAAAGAACTGTTTTGAAGCGGGATAAGCTCAACATCACGAAATTATTGACCAATCTTAATGCAACGATTGCTCGGTATATTAGTGGGATTTCGATTGATGCGTTTATTATTGGAACGTTGGCTTTCATTGGCTATAGTGTTATTGGTCTGAAATATGCTTTGATATTTGCTATTTTTTCTATGATTGCTAATCTTATTCCTTATGTGGGTCCAAGCATTGGGTTGATTCCGATGATTATCACTTATCTGATTGCTGATCCGAAAAAAATGGTGATTGCAGTTATATATATGTTAATTGTGCAGCAAATTGACGGAAATATTCTCTATCCACGGATTGTAGGTGGCGTGATGAAGGTGCATCCAATTACCATTATGGTTCTCTTGCTTTTGTCAAGTAATATTTATGGGATTGTTGGGATGATTGTAGCGATTCCGATTTATTCTATTTTGAAAGAAATTGCAAAATTCCTAGCGAATTTATATGATAATCATCGAGCTGCACAGGAGCAAAAGAAAAATGAGGAGTACGGAATTATTAATAAATAAGAGCAGGACGCTGAATAATTTCAAAGTCTGAAAGATGAATAGACATTCAGAAGGACTATGTCTTAATGTTTTAGAATGATGAATATAGGGAAGTGGAAGCAAACTAAATGCAACAAAAATTTAGTTTGGAATTCCACTCCTTTTTTTCTAATACGTTTTATTAAAACCATAAGTGTATTTTTATGCTAAAATAGAACTAATAAGATAGAGGAGGTACACCTATGGTAACACGTCGTAAATATTCTCCGCAGGAAATAAGAAAAGATTCTTCTTATTTCTCTCCTTTGAAGGCAATCATTGAAACAGCTTTTTATGAAAATCAGGTTGTTGCAATAAAAACGGTGGAAGAAGCGTATCAATTGGCTTCCGCAGCTGCTGGGACAGTTGTCTTAGATATGCCTGTCATTCATACAAAGGAACTGGGCTTGCCTTCTTATGCTCGCGTTTTATTAACGAATTCTGGAGCAGTCGTTGGTCGAACGGCTAAAGCTCGACGGATTTTTGGTAGGGACAGTGAGGAAGATGAAAAGTTGCTTTCGATAGTACGCAGTGCAATTTATCAGGCTCATCATCGAAAATTTTATAAGGCAGATGCAGTTGTAGGGCTAGATGAAGACTTTATGGCTTGTGCTCATCTCATGGTTCCTGAGGATGAAATCAACAATCTTTATTCTTGGCTTTTAAACTTTCAAATTTTGGATGAAGAGTTTAAAAATCGTTTGAGAGTTTCTAAAAAGTACGATGAAAATGATATATTTGTCTTTTTTGACCCCAAATGGAAGCATCCAGATTATCCTGAAGGGTTGGTTTATTTTGATACTCAGCACAATTGTGTCATTATTTTGGGTTTAAATTACTTTGGTGAGTTGAAAAAAGCGACCTTAACCTTAGCTTGGGCAACCGCTGCTAGAAATGGATATGTAGCTTGTCACGGTGGCTTGAAAATCTTTAAACAAAAAGAGGCTGAAAAGCAAGACTATGTAGCCTCCTTCTTTGGTTTATCTGGTTCAGGGAAATCCACACTGACACATGCCAAACACAATGGAAAATATGATATTAAGGTTTTGCATGATGATGCCTTTATTATTTCTGTCAAAGATGGGTCTTCCATTGCTTTGGAACCATCCTATTTTGATAAAACGAATGACTATTCCATTGGACATAGGGAGCAGGACTTTTTTGTAACAGTTCAGAATTGTGGTGTGACACTGGATGACAATGGTCTAAAAAAATTGGTGACAGAGGATATTCGAAATGGAAATGGTCGGACAGTTAAGTCTCGTTTTGCAACGCCAAATCGGGTCGATCGAATTGATGAACCTATCCAAGCCATTTTCTGGATTATGAAAGACGATTCTCTCCCGCCTTTAGTTAAAATCAATGATCCGCTGATGGCTTCTACGATGGGGTGTACATTGATGACCAAGCGTTCCAATGCTGAAAATGTGACTGGTAAGCATGATGATTTGGTTATTGAACCTTATGCTAATCCATTTAGAGTGTATCCATTGGTAGAAGACTATCGGAAATTTTGCAGCCTTTTTGAATCTGGTGTCGACTGTTATATCATTAATACTGGATTTTATATGGGAAAAGGGATTTCAAAAGAGATTAGTCTGAGTATTATTGAAAAAATTGTTGATGAAGAAGCAGAATTTAAACCATTTGGGCCATTGGAGGGTTTTGAATACATGGAATGTGAAGGGTATCCGATTCCGAATTTTGATGCTCGCTACAAACAATTACTTAGAGAAAGAATGCAAGTACGGCTGAACTTCTTGCTTGCCTTTAATCAAAAATACCCTAAAACGGCACTTCCTGTTGATGCAATTTCACGCTTGGAAACAGTTCTGCAAAATCTAGAATCTTAATAAATCATTTTCTTTGTAATTTCCCTCCAAATTTTTCTTTTTAACACTCCCTGTGCAAGAAGTCAAAAAGTATGCTATAATTAAGATTACTTATATATGAGGAGAGAACATTCATGGAAGACCCTAGCAGTCAGACCTTGTTACTGCAAGCTTTACTATTACTAGTTTTAACACTTTTAAATGCCTTTTTTTCAGCAGCAGAGATGGCGATGGTATCTTTAAATCGCGCTCGTGTAGAGCAAAAAGCTGAAGAAGGCGATGCAAAATACATTCGTTTGTTAAAAGTCTTGGAAAATCCTAATCATTTTCTGTCCACTATTCAAGTTGGGATTACTTTGATTACGATTTTGTCAGGGGCTAGTTTGGCCAATACACTCGGTCAGGAAATTGCTTCTTGGATGGGAAATTCCGAGACTGCAAGAGCCATTGCAAGCTTTTTATCTGTTGCTATTTTGACTTATATTTCGATTGTTTTTGGTGAATTGTATCCAAAGAGAATCGCTCTGAACCTCAAAGATTCCTTAGCGGTTCGTACAGCGCCAGTTATCATCTTCTTGGGAAAAATTGTCAGTCCCTTTGTTTGGCTTTTATCAGCCTCTACCAATCTGCTCAGTCGAATCACTCCCATGACCTTTGATGATGCAGATGAGAAAATGACACGTGATGAGATTGAGTATATGCTGACCAATAGTGAAGAAACATTGGATGCAGATGAAATTGAAATGCTGCAGGGGATTTTTTCGCTAGATGAGATGATGGCGCGTGAGGTAATGGTTCCTCGTACCGATGCTTTTATGGTGGACATCAATGATGATACCAAGGAAATTATTGAAAGCATTTTGAAGCAGAACTTTTCACGGATTCCGGTTTATGATGATGATAAAGACAATGTTATTGGACTGATTCACACCAAGCGTCTATTAAATGAGGCGTTTACTAATGGTTTTGATAATATTGTACTACGAAAAATTTTGCAGGAACCGCTCTTTGTGCCAGAAACAATTTTCGTGGATGATTTGCTGACAGAGTTGCGGAATACGCAAAATCAAATGGCGATATTGTTAGATGAATATGGTGGTATGTCTGGTCTGGTAACGTTGGAAGACCTACTGGAAGAAATTGTCGGTGAGATAGATGATGAAACAGATAAGGCTGAAGTAGAGGTGTATCAGGTTTCTGACCATATTTATTTCGTCCTTGGAACCATGAGTTTGAATGACTTTAACGAGTATTTTGAAGTTGAACTGGAAAGTGATGACGTTGATACCATTGCGGGTTATTATTTGACGGGCGTAGGTTCGATACCCGACGTGAAAGAGCGTTTGAGTTATGAAGTGGAAAGTCAGGGCAAAAAGCTCATTTTAACCAATGATAAGGTAAAAAATGGACGTGTGACAAAGCTCAAAGTAGAAGTTTCTGAAATAGTAGAAGAAGAGGAAGAAGTTGAGAAATAGTCTCAGCTTCTTTCGTTTTTCAAAAATTGATAAGTTTACTTTACTTTTTATAAATATGTGAATGACATTAAAAATAAAGGAAGCAGATTGATGACAACGACATTCTTCCTTTATTTTTAATATTGAAGAGTGAATTTTGTGAAGGGTCATGATCATTTTTGCCGTTTGGAAAAGTCAACGAAACGGAATTTTTCGAGTTTATGACGACTATCTGTAAACTGAAATTGCTGTCCGTCTGCAAGATAAACTTTGGATTTGACAGAGACGACATGGTGGTCATTTCCAATGTTCATCAATATTTTATCGCGATTGGTGGCTGGATCAATTGTGATTTCTTTTTGGGCGTAAGAAATGTGTAGTCCCAGTTCATCTTCTAAATAAGCATAAATTGAATGCTCTGCAATTTCACGGCTAATAGAAGGGACAAAACTCTTATCAAGGTAATCAATATCCAAGACGGAGGCAATCCCGTCAACGACCCTTTGGCGAATAATCCGCCACACCAGACGGTATTCAGGAAAACCAGTAAGACTGGATAATTTTTTATCAACTGTAATTTTTTCTAACTGTATGACATTGGTTTTAGAATTCATTCCATGTTGCCGGACAAGTTCTTGGTAACTAGTTAGGTTGGAAACGGGAAAGTCAATCTGTTCTTGTTGGATGACTTTAGAGCCTTGACCTCTCATTTTTTGAATGAGACCAGCTTTTTGAAGCAAATCAAGCGATTTACGAATCGTGTCACGGCTGACCTTGTAGGTCTGGACAAGTTCGTGTTCGCTAGGAAGATAATCATTCATCTGATATTTCTCGTTTAGAATATCTTGTTCTAAGAGTTTAAAAATTTGTTCATATTTTTTCATGATATCCTCACTTGTTTTCTTTTTAGCATACAACTAAATAAATTTTACCAAAAAAGGCTCTTTTTTGCACAAACAACTTGCAGACATCTTTGGTATCGTTTACAATAAATGTATCAATCAATTGTACAATGATGAAAAAAGAAGGAGAGTGTTAGGTTAAGCCTAGCCAAACAGAAAATGGGAAAATTTGAAAAAGACGCCAAGACCCTATTAGAGGCTATCGGCGGCAAGGAAAATGTCTCAGCTGTCAGCCATTGTGCAACTCGGATGCGCTTTGTATTGGCAGATGAAAAGAAGGCAGACGTAAAAGCAATTGAAGCCATTCCAGCTGTAAAGGGAACTTTTACAAATGCAGGGCAGTTTCAAGTCATTATCGGAAATGATGTGCCGATTTTCTACAATGATTTTACAGCTGTTTCAGGGATTGAAGGAGTATCAAAAGAAGCAGCTAAAGCCGCTGCCAAAAGCAATCAGAATCCAGTACAACGTGTCATGACAATGCTGGCGGAAATTTTCACTCCAATTATTCCAGCCATTATCGTTGGGGGGCTGATTCTCGGTTTCCGCAATATTCTGGAAGGTGTACAGATTCAGGCACTCGGTCAAAAAATGGTTGACGGTGTTGCTCAGTTTGCTAAAGACGGTACTCCGATTTACAATACAATTGTGGATGTATCACAGTTCTGGAGCGGGGTAAACTCATTCTTGTGGCTACCGGGTGAAGCGATTTTCCACTTCTTACCTGTTGGTATTGTTTGGTCTGTTTCTCGTAAAATGGGAACCAGTCAAATCCTCGGTATCGTTTTGGGAATCTGTCTGGTGTCTCCTCAGTTACTTAACGCTTATGCAGTAGCTGGTACGCCAGCTTCAGAAATTGCTAAAAACTGGGTATGGGATTTTGGTTTCTTCACAGTTAGAAAAATTGGATACCAAGCACAAGTTATTCCAGCTCTGCTTGCAGGATTGTCGCTATCTTATCTTGAAATCTTCTGGCGCAAACGCATTCCAGAAGTTGTGTCCATGATTTTTGTGCCATTTTTATCCTTGATTCCAGCTTTGATTCTAGCGCATACAGTCCTTGGTCCAATTGGTTGGACACTTGGACAATGGCTGTCAACAGCGGTGCTTGCTGGTTTGACTGGTCCTGTTAAATGGCTCTTTGGTGCGATATTTGGTGCCCTCTATGCTCCGTTTGTTATCACTGGTCTGCACCACATGACCAATGCCATTGATACACAGCTGGTTGCAGATACAGGCGGTACGGCGCTATGGCCAATGATTGCCTTGTCCAATATCGCTCAAGGTTCAGCTGTATTTGCTTACTATCTGATGAACCGTCATAATGAACGTGAAGCACAGATTTCTCTGCCAGCAACGATTTCTGCTTATCTAGGTGTTACAGAACCAGCCCTTTTCGGGGTCAACGTGAAGTACGTCTACCCATTTGTGGCAGGGATGATTGGTTCTTCTATCGCAGGTCTCTTATCCGTAACCTTTAACGTAACAGCCAATGCTATCGGAATCGGTGGAATTCCAGGTATCTTATCTATCCAAGCTAAATACATGCTTCCATTCTTCCTTATTATGTTAGTAGCTATTGCAGTACCGATGATTTTGACTTTCTTCTTCCGCAAGACAGGCATGTTTACAAAGACAGAAGATGAAAGTGTCAAATCACCGCAAATTGAAGCCATTGACGAAGCTAAAGAAGCAGCAGCAAAAGTGGATTTTGCAGAAATTGTCAGCCCGCTTGCTGGAGAAGTCAAAGAATTAAGCCAAGCAACCGACCCTGTCTTTGCTCAAGGCGTGATGGGACAAGGAGTTGTCATTCTTCCAAGTGAGGGAGAACTAGTGGCCCCTGTGAACGGGACGGTATCAGTGCTTTTCCCAACCAATCATGCTGTTGGAATCGTGTCAGATGAAGGTGTCGAATTGCTCATGCATATCGGTATGGACACTGTTAATCTCGACGGAAAAGGTTTTGAAGCTCATGTGGCTCAAGGAGACAGAGTGAGCGTAGGTCAGAAACTGGTTAGTTTTGATATAGCAGCTATTCAGGAAGCTGGCTTAGTGACTGAAACACCTGTGATTATCACAAATCAAGAGCAATTTCAGGCTGATGAACAGGGAACATTACCGCGAACTGTTAGACGTGGAGATAAGCTGATGACAGCTACTCGAATCGGGTAAAATGTTTGATACGAGCTATGGTGAGCAGGATTTTATCTAACGAATAGACAAATTTATCTCAGTAATCCATTTGCTTCACTGCTGGAAATCCAAGCAGCAATCTCTTAACGAGAGGCACAAAGGCTCGTAGCAAAGAATAAAAGTAACGATAAAGGGGAGGAGCGCAAGCCCCGCCTCTTTCTTTTAGAAATAGAAAAGGAAGACAAATGGCATTAGATAAGACAAAAGTCGTCTATCAAATTTATCCAAAATCATTTAAAGATACGACCGGCAATGGGATAGGAGATTTTCAAGGCATTATTGAGAAAATTCCTTACCTCAAAGAATTAGGAGTGGATATGGTCTGGCTCAATCCTTTCTATCCCAGCCCGCAGCGTGATAATGGTTATGATATTTCAGATTATACGGCTGTCAACCCTCTTTTTGGGACGATGTCTGACTTTGAAGAGATGGTCCAAGTTGGGAAAGAATACGGCATTGACTTCATGCTGGATATGGTCTTAAATCATTGCTCGACCGAGCATGAATGGTTTCAAAAAGCTTTAGCTGGTGATCCGTACTACCAAGATTTTTTCTTTCTGCGCGATGAGCCAACAGACTGGCTGTCTAAGTTTGGCGGCAGCGCCTGGGCACCTTTTGGAATAATGGGCAAGTACTACCTGCATCTTTTTGATGTGACGCAAGCTGATCTTAACTGGCGCAATCCTCATGTCCGTGAAGAACTTTTCAAAGTTGTCAATTTTTGGCGGAACAAGGGTGTCAAGGGTTTTCGCTTTGATGTCATCAATCTGATTGGAAAAGATGAGGTGTTGGAAAACTGTCCGGAAAATGATGGTAAGCCTGCCTATACGGACAAGCCCATTGTACATGACTACCTGCACATGCTGAATGAAGCGACTTTCGGACAGGCTGACTCATTTATAACTGTCGGAGAAATGAGTGCGACTACTATTGAAAACTGCATTCTCTATACAGATCCGGAACGTCACGAATTGTCTATGGCTTTCAATTTCCATCATTTGAAGGTGGATTATGAAAATGGTCAAAAATGGAGCTTGAAAAAATTTGATTTCGAGGAACTCAAGCGTCTTTTCCATACGTGGGGCAAGGAAATGAGTGACCATGATGGCTGGAGTGCTCTATTTTGGAACAACCACGACCAGCCACGTGCCTTAAATCGTTTTGTTGATGTTCAGCATTTCCGCAATGAAGGAGCAACCATGCTTGCGGCCAGCATTCATCTATCTCGCGGCACGCCGTATATTTATATGGGAGAAGAAATCGGCATGGTGGATCCAGACTATGACTCTATGGCAGATTATGTGGATGTGGAGTCTATCAATGCCTATCAGATGCTGCTGGAGCAAGGCAAAACACCAGAAGAAGCTTTTGCAATTATTCAGGCCAAATCTCGCGATAATTCTCGCACTCCCATGCAGTGGGGTGATTCAGCAAATGCTGGCTTTACGACAGGCAGTCCTTGGCTTAAAGCAGGGAAATCTTATCCTGAAATCAATGTTGAAAATGAGATGCAAGGACCGATTTTCACTTTCTATCAAAAACTGATTGCCCTTCGCAAGGAGCTTCCTATCATTGCCGAAGGCAGCTATCGACCAGTTTATGAAGACAGTCAGCAAGTTTATGCTTTCGAGCGTCAATTAGGTGACGAAAGACTTCTGGTACTCAATAACTTTTATCCAGATCCGATTACGATAGATATTTTACCAGAGTATCAAAATGGCGAAGTGCTCCTTTCCAATTATGAAGAAGCTCAAACAGCAGAAGTTGTAACCTTAAGACCTTATGAAAGTTTGGCAATTATTGTAAATAAACACTAAATGCAGCAATAAATCCTAAAATCGACTGAATTGTTCAGCCGATTTTTTAAAACCCGAGAGAAAGCGCTTGTATTATCCTTTTGTTTTATTTATAATAATTACGGTAGAAATACATCTCAAGGAAATTTGATTTCTAAATTATGATGTAAAGGAGAATATATGAAAAAAACTTCAAAACAATTGCCTGTATTGTTTGCGACAGCTATTTTGTTAGCTAGTAGCGTTCTAAGTCCTGTTGTTCAAGCAAATGAGGCGAGCTCTTCAAGTTCAGAAACTTCTGTAACAATGACTTCAGAGTCTAGTTCTGTTGCTTCGACAACACAGTCGCAATCATCAGAAATAACTTCTGAAAGTTCAGCAAGCAGTACGAGTAGTACGAATGAGCCGAGTAGCACAAGTGAAGAAACACCTAAGACAGAAGCTTCAAGCAGTGAAGCAAGAGCCACTACTTCTGAATTTACCGAGGTAGCCAATATTGGTCAAATTCAAGGCGAAGCGCATGAATCGCCTTATAATGGGAAAAAGGTGCGTGTGTCAAATGTAGTCGTCACTAAAACGGATCAATATGGCTTTTATGTACAAGATATCAAAGCTGACGGGAACACAAAGACTTCAGATGCTATCTATGTAGTTTCAAAGGAAAAAGTAGCTGTTGGAGACCGATTGACGATTGAAGGTGAAGTTAAAGAAGGTTACATGGAGTCGCTCAGCATCCGTCCGGGACAACAATTTCAAAAGCCGGCTGGTAGCTTGACTGTCACGCAATTGATAGCTTCAAAGGTAGCAAAAGACGGAACAGCGGTATTGCCAGCTCCTGTCAATATTTCAGAGCGTATGCCAAAAGATATCGTAGACAATACTCCGACTGTCTATGATCCAGAGCATGACGCCTTGGACTATTGGGAAAGTCTTGAAGGCATGTTGACAACAGTTAAAAAACCTCATGTGCTTGGACCACAATATCGCGGGGATATCTACCTGTTGCCTGCTGGCTATCAAGAATTACCGTTAAATAATATCGGTGGCGTCAATTTACGTCCGAATGTACAAAATACGGCAACCATTCCAGTTTATGTGGGAAATAAGTTTGTTGCCAAAGCCAAAGATTACTTTAATGAAGATGTTGTTGGAGTCGTGAGTTATCGCAGTAAAGTCTTTAAGTTGGAGCCAACCCAATTGCCAGCTTTGCAAGACGGTGGTTTGCAAAGAGAGGTTTCTAAACTTTACCCAAGTGAAGATAAATTGACGATTGCTTCTTACAATATCGAAAACTTCTCGGCGAACAATGCAACGGGCGAAACACCTGACGCAAAAGTGGAGAAAATTGCCAAATCCTTTATCAATGAAATCCATAGTCCAGATATTATCACACTCATAGAAGTTCAAGATAATAACGGAAGTGTCAATGACGGCACAGTAAGTGGTGTTGAAAGTGGGGAAAAGTTAGCTGCTAAGATTAAACAATTAGGCGGCAAAGAGTATAAGTATGTCGAAGTAGCTCCTGTTGACGGTGCAGACGGAGGAAAACCTGGCTCCAATATTCGTGTAGCTTTCTTGTACAATCCTCAACGAGTGAAGCTAGTAGAACGTGAAGCAGGAAGTAGCACAGAAACGGCTGCTTTCAAGGACGGTCATTTGGTGAAAAATCCTGCCAGAATAGACCCAGCTAATCCAGTCTTTGAAAAAGTTAGAAAATCTTTAGCAGCAGAGTTTGAATTTAAAGGCGAACGGATTGTCGTGATCGCCAATCATTTGAAATCCAAGCTCGGGGACGATGCGGTCTATGGTTCAAAACAGCCTGCAGTGCAAAATACATTAGCGCAGCGGATTGAGCAAGCTAAGTTGTTGAATGCCTTTGTCAAAGAAGGGTTGAAACAAAATCCTAATTTGAAATTTGTTTTGACTGGTGACTTCAATGATTTTGAATTTTCAGAGACAGCAAAAGCAGTTGCTGGTAATGAATTGGTAAATATGATGCTCAATCATGATGCAGCTGATCGGTATTCTTACTTCTACCGTGGCAGCAATCAAAGTTTAGACAATATCTTTGTTTCAAAAAATATTGCGGATAAAACAGTATTCTCACCAGTTCATATCAATGCTTCCTTTATGGAAGAACACGGTCGGGCGTCAGATCACGATCCCGTTATTGCACAGCTTGATTTTAGTCAGAAGAAAGGTAATACGACACTGACACAACCAAATGAACCAAAACCTTCTGGTGACACCACAATGCCACCAAATAAAGATGATAAACTAACTAAAAAGAGGATTTTACCATCTACAGGAACAACAGGCGCTGAAGTCGCTGTTGTAGGGAGTGTCATCTTAAACGCAACCCTCCTTTGGCGAAAGAAAGTGGCGGATTAAAAGGAATAGATGATAAACGATAGAGTTTTAGACTTCTCTCGTTTTTTGAAAAATATTGAAAATGAAACTGAAAAACAGATTATTTTCTAAAAAATAGACAAATTGTCCCTCTATCTAGAAAAGAAGTGTTATAATAGTATTATAAAACGTTTTCAAGAGGATAAGACGATGGAAAAAGAAGTAATTGATTATGGAAAAGTAACAGGAATGGTCCATTCAACTGAAAGCTTTGGAGCTGTTGACGGGCCTGGCATCCGTTTCATTGTCTTTTTACAAGGTTGTAAGATGCGTTGTCAATATTGTCACAATCCAGATACATGGGCAATGGAAACAAATAATTCAAGAGAGCGAACGGTGGAAGACATCTTGCAAGAAGCGCTTCGTTATCGTGGTTTTTGGGGTAAAAAAGGTGGGATTACAGTAAGTGGTGGTGAAGCCCTCTTGCAGATTAATTTTGTGACGGCTCTCTTTACCAAGGCTAAAGAGCTGGGGATTCATTGCACTTTAGATACTTGTGCGATGCCTTTCCGCAATACGCCAGAGTATCTCAAAGTTTTTGATCGCCTGCTTGAAGTGACTGATTTAGTGTTGCTGGATATTAAAGAAATCAACGATGCCCAGCATAGATTTGTAACAGGACATACCAATAAAAATATTTTGGAATGTGCAAAATATCTATCTGATAAAGGTGTTCCAATGTGGATTCGTCATGTTTTGGTTCCGACTTTGACAGACCGTGATGACGACTTAAAAGAGTTAGGTGAGTTTGTCAAAACCTTAAAAACAGTTGATAAATTTGAAGTGCTGCCGTATCATACAATGGGAGAATTCAAATGGCGTGAATTGGGTATTCCTTATCCATTAGAAGGCATAAAACCACCAACTGCTGATCGAGTAAAAAATGCCAAAGAGCTTATGAAAACAGAATCCTATACCGAGTACATGAACCGCGTACACAATAGTTGATACAAAAAAGTGAAATGTTAATAAGCACTCAAGGAGTTAGCCAGAAAAGCTGACAATTGGGTGCTTTTCTATTACTCTCTTTGTGAAAATCTTAAAATTGTGCTAAAATAGGGTGTATAAAAAGTTTATGAGGTACTATCATGTCTAAAATTTTAGTTTTCGGTCACCAAAATCCAGATTCAGATGCGATTGGTTCAGCTGTAGCCTTTGCTTACCTTGCACGTGAGGCTTATGGATTGGATACAGAAGCGGTTGCTTTGGGAGAACCAAATGAAGAAACAGCGTTTGTCTTGGATACTTTTGGTGTAAAAGCACCGCGTGTGGTGACATCTGCAAAGGCAGAAGGAGTTGAGCAAGTCATTTTAACAGACCACAATGAATTTCAACAATCTATTTCTGACATTACAGAAGTAGAAGTGTACGGTGTTGTGGATCATCACCGTGTAGCGAATTTTGAAACGGCAAGTCCATTGTATATGCGTTTGGAACCTGTCGGTTCAGCTTCTTCTATCGTTTACCGCATGTTTAAAGAAGCTGGCGTAGCTGTACCAAAAGAACTGGCTGGTCTGATGCTCTCCGGTTTGATTTCAGATACCCTTCTTTTGAAATCACCAACTACACATCCAAGTGACAAAGTCATTGCTCCAGAATTGGCTGAATTGGCTGGTGTGAATTTGGAAGAATACGGTTTGGCTATGCTTAAAGCTGGAACGAACTTAGCCAGCAAAACAGCAGAAGAACTGATTGATATTGATGCTAAAACATTTGAATTAAACGGAAATCAAGTTCGTGTGGCACAGGTCAACACAGTTGATATTGCAGAAGTTTTGGAACGTCAAGGTGAACTGGAAGCAGCTATTGAAAAAGCAAACGCAGCTAATGGTTATTCTGACTTCGTTTTGATGATTACCGACATTGTCAACTCAAACTCAGAAATCCTGGCAATCGGTCGCAATATGGATAAGGTAGAAGCAGCTTTCAATTTTGTTCTTGAAAACAACCACGCTTTCCTTGCTGGTGCTGTTTCTCGTAAGAAACAAGTCGTTCCGCAATTAACAGAAAGTTTTAATGCTTAAGAATAGAATAAAAAAGGAGTTTCGGCTCCTTTTTTGATACAATAGTTCTATGAAAATTCAAGATTTACAAAATGGGGATTTGCTTTTTGTGTCCAGTCAATCTGATATGGCAGAAGCTATTCAGCGATCAACTGGGCGGTATAATCATGTGGCGATCTTTTTTGACGGCTGGATTTACCATGCGACAAGCGAGCGGGGAGTCATAAAACTGCCGATAGAGGAATTTTTACAGGACGATGAATGTTATGGTGTCTATGTTTTCCCTGATATAGATGCGAAAGCTGTCTGGAAAAGAGCAGAACAACACCTTTACAAGCCTTATAACAATAGCTTTTATCCAAATGCGACAGGTTTTTACTGTTCTGAATATATTGCGGAAATTCTCCCCATTTTTGAAACTATTGCTATGCAGTTCGGTGATGAAGATGAGAAAATTGCTCCTTTTTGGCAGCAGTATTACAAGGAATTGGGGCTAGCTGTTCCTCTTCATCAGCCGGGAACCAATCCTAGTCAATTGGCTCAATCCGAAAAATTAGTTTATAAAGGAAGATTAGATGATTAAAGTAATCAATCCCAGTCGTTTGACACGTCAGCCCTTTTTTCATAAATTGATAAATTACTTAGACCGACATGACGATGTTACTTTGCGAGAGATAAAGCATGAATTTGCAAACTTTTCCAATATTGATCGCTCCATGGAGGAATATATCAAAGCAGGATATGTACTTCGGGAAAATAAACGCTATCGTCAAAGCGTTCCTCTATTGGAAAATGTGACGGATTTGTCTTTGGATCAGGAAGTCTTTGTGCGAGATGACAGTCCTCTTTATCAAGAATTGCTGAATATGCGTTTTGAGACACATTTAACCAATCAAACAAACCAAGCTATTTTAGTAGAAAAAACGGATTTTCTCAGAGAGCAGTTGACGCTTTCCGATTATTTTTATAGGTTGAAACAACAATATCCATTGACCAATCAGCAACAAAAACTCTATGATTTGGTAGGAGATGTGAATCCTGAGTATGCTTTAAAATATATGACGACCTTCCTCTTAAAATATGGTCGCAAAACTGAGCTGATGCAGAAACGGCGTGATATTTTTGTAGATGCTCTAGTGATTTTAGGTTATATTGCGCCTAACGAAGCAGGGAAATATGAATTAAAATTGGATTTTGATAAGGAAACATTGACCTTTCGTGTAAAGAAAGCATTAGATAAACCTTAGAATAATAAAATTTTAAGGTTTATTTGATAGATTTATAAGTATAAGGTTTAAGTTTAGCAAGATTTGGTAGTCACTAAATCATTTCATGAAAGGAATGTATCGTGAATCTTTTAGCAAAAATTCGTCCGTCTCAGCCGTTGAAGTATTTGAAATGGTTTGATATTGTCATTGTGACAGCTCTGTTGTTTGGACAATTTATTTATCGTTCAACAGAACTTTATCTTGCGAGCTTGTCACCGTCCACTACGGCAGCAGTAACAGATACAGCTAGTAAAATAGCAAGTGACGGAGCAGCTTATTCCAGTAATTTAGAATTGCAGCTTCTCATGTTAGCTTTGACGATAGCCTATTTAATACTTCGCCGTTTTGACTTTAAGCAGTTGCCAATTCGTTTATCGTGGTCTGTACTCTTTTGGGTTCCATTTATCTTTGCGGTTATGGGGATTCTCGCGGATACAGTGACGACCCTTAGCGGAGAATACAATTATTTTGATCCGCAATTGTGGAAATATATTGATTTGACGGAAATTTTCCGCAAATTTATTGATTTGACACCTATGGCTATTCTCTATGCTTTGCTCAATGGCTTCTATGAAGAATTTTTCTTCTTAGGTTTATTGACCTCAGTGAAAGATAAATATAAGTGGTGGGTTCTTCTTTATTCGACGATTATTCGCGTTTCTTTCCATACCTATCAAGGAATGCTCTGGGCACTGACAATTGGTGTTGGCTTTGGAATTCTCTATTATTTTCTTTACAAATATAATGTTAAAAACCTCTTACCATTCTTCCTCGTGCATGCACTTGCAGATATGTTTGGGTCAAGTCTGATGTATGTTTTGATTAGTTGGAGAAAGTAAAGTCATAAAGCAAGATTTTGATTTCTGAAGAATTGTGCTCATCTCTCCTTGCTAGTATAAATTTTCTTAAATAATTAAAGGTCGAAAACGTTTGTCTCGACCTTTATTATTTTCTATAAATATTTTTCAGCGATGGCATAATCACCTAGATAGTCTGCTTTTTCTCCGTTGATAATTTGGTAACAATCTGCGCCTTTACCAGCTAAAATGACAGCATCGCCTTCTCTGTTAGTTAAGCTAAGGGCTATTTTTATGGCTTCTTTGCGATCAGCAATTATATCAACATCAAAGGATATGTAAGAAGCAATTTCTTTTGCGATGGCAATTGGATCTTCGTAATTTGGATCATCTGCGGTTAAAATCACCGTTAGTTCAGGATGTTGATTCAGCAAGAGGCCAAAGTCCTTGCGGCGACTCTCGCCCTTATTTCCAGTTGCACCGAGCACCAAAATAATCTTACCTTTTTGATGTTCTTGAACGACCGATAGGAGATTAGCGAGACTGACACCATTGTGTGCGTAATCCACAAATACTTTGGCACCATTTTGTTGGGTCAGCACCTCCATACGTCCAGGTACACGTGTGCTTGCGATTCCCTTCTTGATGTCCGCAACGGAAGCACCCAAGCGGAGACAAGCAAGTACAGCGGCAAGCGCATTTTCTTGGTTAAAACGACCAATCAGCTGAATGTCAAATTTCTCTGCTAACTTTCCGCTGGTTTCAAAAGAGAAGGCTTGCGAGTGACGAATTTGATTGTCTGAATGCTGTCCGTAGAAATCATGCTCCATGGAAGCAACTTGCTCAGCCAAAACTTCAAAATGGTCCATTTCGCTATTGACCACCACAGCTAGGCTATTTTCCATGAGAAGCCGTTTATGATAAAAATAGTCTTCAAATGTTGGATGTTCAATTGGTCCGATGTGATCAGGACTAATATTGAGGAAAACGCCAACATCAAAGGTCAAACCATAAACCCGCTTTTTCAGATAGGCTTGACTAGAAACTTCCATGATAAGATGAGTTCGTCCGTTCTCAACAGCTGTCGCCATCATTTTGAACAAATCCAAGCTTTCCGGTGTTGTCAAAGCAGATTTGAAGAAATGTTCTCCGTCCAGCGTCGTGTTCATGGTAGACAAGAGAGCTGGCTTGTGACTTTGTTGGAGGATATGATAGGCGAAATAAGCAGAAGTAGTTTTTCCTTTGGTTCCTGTAAAAGCGAGTAACTTGAGTTTATCTTGTGGATTGCCATAAAATTCCATGGCAAGAAGGCTCATGGCTTGTTTTACGTCATTGACTATGAGAGCAGGAATTCCCACTTCAAAATCCATTTCACTGATATAAAGCTGTAGACCCGCTGTCACTGCTTTTTCCAAGAATTCTTTTTTAAAATTGTCACCCTTGACAAAGAAAAGAGTGGAAGCATCCACTTCACGGCTGTCGTAGCTGATTTTTTCAAAAACAAGATCACGATAATGATAAAAATATTGTCCCTTGTCGATGATCTCGCGGAAATTGTGATCGTTTTTTAAAATGTTTAATGCGTTTTCAATTGTTATCATACTTCTATTGTAAACTTAATGGCGAGGTTTTACAAGCGGAAAGGAAAAGTTTATAATAAGATGAGACTATTTTTAGAGGTTATGTATGGACCAACAAACAACAAATCAACAAAAACAAATGCTTCTAGGGACAGCGTGGCTGACAGCTAGTAACTTTATCAGCCGCCTTTTAGGGGCAATTTATATTATTCCTTGGTATATCTGGATGGGGAAACACGGTGCAGAAGCCAATGGATTGTTTACTATGGGCTACAATATTTATGCTTGGTTTCTTCTGATTTCTACGGCAGGAGTTCCAGTTGCAGTCGCCAAGCAAGTCGCCAAGTACAATACGATTGATCAAAAAGATCATAGTTTTACTCTCATTCGTGAATTTTTGAAATTCATGCTCTTGTTGGGAGTCATTTTTGCAGTTGTGATGTATCTTTTATCACCGTTCTTTGCGCATGTATCAGGAGTTGGGAAAGAGCTGATTCCGGTCATGCAAAGTTTGTCGTGGGCTGTGCTAGTATTTCCAGCCATGAGTGTTATTCGTGGATTTTTCCAAGGTTTTAACAATTTAAAACCGTATGCCATGAGCCAGATTGCTGAACAAGTCATTCGTGTGATTTGGATGTTACTTGCAACATTCTTCATTATGAAATTGGGCACTAAAGATTATGTTGCTGCAGTGACCCAATCTACTTTTGCAGCCTTTGTCGGTATGTTTGCCAGTATGGCGGTTTTGGTTTATTTTCTTTGGAAGACCAATCTCTTGACATCTATCTTACACAAACCGGCTAATAGTGCTGAAATCAACAGCCGTGCTTTGCTGGTGGATACGATTCGTGAAGCCATTCCTTTTATCATCACGGGTTCTGCTATTCAGCTTTTCCAAATCATTGACCAGATGACATTTATCAATACGATGAAATGGTTCACCAATTATAGCAATTCTCAGCTGGTGGTTATGTTCAGTTATTTCTCTGCCAATCCAAATAAGATTACCATGATTTTGATTGCAGTAGCAACTTCGATCGGCGGTGTGGGGATTCCCTTGCTGACAGAAAACTATGTCAAAGGTGATTTAAAGGCGGCTGCGCGCTTAGTTCAAGATAATTTGAGTATGTTACTGCTGTTTCTTTTACCAGCAACGATTGGTTCTGTCTTAGTAGCGCGGCCATTATACACGATTTTCTACGGACGACCAGATAGTTTGGCCTTGGGGCTCTTCATTTTTGCTATGTTACAGACGACTATTCTTGGCATCTATACTGTCTTATCGCCAATGATTCAGGCGCTTTTCCAAAATCGTAAAGCAATTATCTATTTTGGTTATGGAGTTCTTGTTAAGCTCATTTTGCAAATTCCATTTATTTATCTGTTCAGAGCTTACGGCCCCTTGCTTGCGACTACTATTGGACTTATTGTTCCAATCATTCTGATGTACCAACACATTCGTCAAGTAACTGGGCTCAATCAAACCATTCTCTTCAAACGGAGTTTGTTGATTGGAATTTTAACGGCAGTTATGGCTCTTTTGATTGCCATTGTGGAAGTCGTACTTGGCTTTGTTTTTCATCCAAGTGGACGCATTTCGAGTATGCTTTATTTGGTTATCATCGGTGGCTTGGGCATCGCTATTTATGGAGCAATGGCTTTGCGAGTCCGTTTGTTAGACCGCTTTATTGGTGAGAAAGCTCAAACCTTACGTCAAAAATTTCATATTCATTAAAAGGCTGTAAGGCTTTTTAATGTTGTAGAAAAATTATAAAAATTAAGCTATAATGAAAATAGCTATTCTTGCAATCAAGTTCTATAATTTTTTGAATAGTCAGTATAGTTTAAAACTATATCTAGGTCTTGAAAAGAACAAAACACAGTGCTTTCGTAAGATGATACAATAGAATCACTTAGAAAATATAAGAATTGCTTGATTCCGCTCTTATCTTGTGGAGGTTATTTATTATGGATAAAAAGTTACAATTAGACACGATTTTAGCTCATGCTGGTATTAAAACGGATGAAGCAACAGGTGCCTTGACAACACCTTTGCATTTTTCAACGACCTATCAGCATCCAGAATTTGGAAAATCCATTGGATATGACTATACGCGCACGAAAAACCCAACGCGAAGTAGCTTGGAAAAAACCTTAGCTGCTATTGAAAGTGCGGATTATGCGTTAGCGACCAGTTCAGGAATGAGTGCTATTGTGCTAGCCTTTAGCGTTTTTCCGGTTGGGAGTAGAGTTATAGCGGTTCGTGACCTTTATGGCGGTTCTTTTCGCTGGTTTCATCAAGTGGAGCAAGAAGGGCGCTTTCACTTTACATATGCAAATACGGAAGAAGAATTGCTTGCGGCTTTAACGGAGGATATAGATGTAGTGTATCTGGAAACCCCGACCAATCCGTTAATGCTTGAGTTTGATGTTGCATTTATCGCAGAAAAAGCTCATGCAAAAGGTGCAAAGGTTATTGTAGATAATACGTTTTATACTCCAATTTATCAACGTCCTTTGGAAAATGGAGCAGATCTTGTGCTGCATTCGGCGACCAAGTATTTAGGAGGACATAATGACGTTCTGGCTGGTGCTCTTATGACGAGTGACAAAGAGCTTTATGAGAATCTATTCTACAATCTCAATACGACAGGAGCTGTTTTGTCTCCATTTGATAGTTATCTCTTGCTTCGAGGTTTGAAAACCTTGTCTCTGCGTATGGAGCGTTCAACAAAAAACGCACAAGCTGTAGCAGCTTTCTTGAAAGATTCGCCAGCAGTAAAAGAGGTTCTCTATCCGGGAAAAGGCGGCATGATTTCCTTTAAAGTCAAGAATGAAGCAGTTATTCCACATTTGTTAAACACACTAAAAGTCTTTACCTTTGCAGAAAGCTTAGGTGGTGTAGAAAGCTTGATTACCTATCCTGCGACACAAACGCATGCAGATATTCCAGCAGAAGTGCGGAAATCCTACGGTTTAACAGATGACTTGTTGCGTTTATCCATTGGAATCGAAGACAGCCAAGACTTAATCACAGATTTAAAATTTGCTTTGGAGGTATAATATGAGCAAATACAATTTTCAAACAGCACCGAATCGCTTATCTCATCACACTTATAAGTGGAAAGAGACAGAGACTGATCCTCAATTACTGCCGGCATGGATTGCAGATATGGATTTTGAGGTCATGCCGGAAGTAAAACAAGCGATTCATGACTATGCAGAGCAGTTGGTTTATGGCTATACTTATGCGAGTGATGAGTTGCTCCAAGCGGTGCTGGATTGGGAAAAGAGCGAACATCAATATTCGTTTGATAAAGAAGATATCGTTTTTGTAGAAGGTGTTGTGCCAGCTATTTCCATTGCGATTCAAGCCTTTACCAAAGAAGGAGAAGCGGTCCTAATCAATTCTCCTGTTTATCCACCTTTTGCTCGTAGCGTTCGCTTAAACAATCGAAAATTGGTATCTAATTCTCTCAAAGAAGAAAATGGTTTGTTTCAAATTGATTTTGAACAATTGGAAAACGATATTGTTGAAAATGATGTGAAACTCTATCTTCTTTGTAATCCGCACAATCCAGGGGGACGTGTTTGGGAAAGGGAAGTTTTAGAACAGATAGGTCATCTTTGTCAAAAACACCATGTTATCTTGGTATCAGATGAAATTCATCAAGATTTGACGTTATTTGGCCATGAACATGTTTCCTTTAACACTGTTTCACCGGATTTTAAAGACTTTGCTCTGGTACTTTCTAGTGCTACCAAGACTTTTAATATTGCAGGCACCAAAAATTCCTATGCCATTATTGAAAATCCTACGCTATGTGCACAGTTTAAACACCAGCAACTTGTTAATAACCACCATGAGGTGTCAAGTTTAGGCTACATTGCGACAGAAACGGCCTATCGTTATGGGAAACCTTGGTTAGTGGCATTAAAAGCTGTGTTAGAAGAAAATATTCAATTTGCAGTAGAGTATTTTGCCCAAGAAGCTCCGCGTTTAAAGGTTATGAAACCACAAGGGACCTATCTGATTTGGCTTGATTTCAGTGACTATGGTTTGACAGATGATGCACTCTTTACTTTATTGCATGACCAAGCAAAAGTCATTCTCAATCGGGGAAGTGATTATGGAAGTGAGGGTGAGCTGCATGCGAGACTAAATATTGCGGCGCCTAAGTCACTGGTAGAAGAGATTTGTAAGAGAATCGTGTGTTGCTTGCCCAAATAAAATAAAAAGAAATGTTCGAAAACAGTCACTTTTGGTTGACAATCGTTCTTAAGAGGAGTATAGTTAGTATGAAAAATCGGTAGGTGAGGCTACCATAGGGATACGGATGACTACCGCAAAGTAGTGGAGACACTATGCGCTGGTTAGCAGTTGAGATCGCTAAGGTTTTGACTAATGTCATTTCACTGCCCTACGGAGTTAAAGCTTGAACGGTAACACAAGACATACAGTCCTGCCATGTTTTTCATGGTAGGATTTTATCGTTTTGAGCTGATTTTTTAAAGAAAAAATGCAAGGGAAAGGGGTGGAGAATATGCCGAATGATGATCACCCGAGTCAACAGGAAAACAGTCGATTACCATATCTGAGCATTCCTCACGCTCCCTTGGAATCGACTCTAGCAAATGAATGACATCTGAGTAAAAAGGCTGTATGCAGTTATTTTGTCACTCGGATGTATCTTAGATAGAGGAGAAAATCAGTGAAAACAGCAAAAGAAAGATTAACAGATGCTCTTCGTATGTCTGTAGTGGATACGATGACATTTTTCAACACATCTAGATTGGGTTTGACAGAGGAGCAAGTAGAAGAAAATCGTGATCTATACGGTGAAAATGAATTGACAAAAGGGCAAGAAGATTCAATTGTTAAAAAAATTTATGAGTCTATTATCAACCCATTTACCGTTATTCTTTTACTCATTGCATTGGTGTCCTTGGTTACCAATGTTTGGCTGGCAAAACCAGGTCAGGAAGATCCGACAACGTTTATCATTATTGTTGTCCTTGTCTTGTTGTCTGGGAGTATTCGCTTTGTGCAAGAATTGCGGAGTGACAAAGCAGCCAGCAATCTTTCACGTATGATTGTCAATACAGTGACAGTCGTTCGTGAGGGAAAAGAGCAAGAAATTCCAATTACAGAATTAGTGGTAGGAGACATTATTCGCTTGAGTGCAGGAGATATGTTGCCAGCAGATGTGCTAATCTTGGATTCGCGCGACTTCTTCGTGCAACAGTCAGGCTTGACAGGCGAAAGTGATGCTGTTGAAAAAATGGCGCTGGATAAATGCGAGGCAAAAGAGGCAGATAGCTTGCTTGAATCTGAAGCCCTTGGCTTTATGGGAACTAATGTGATTTCTGGTCGTGCCATTGCCCTTGTTCTGGTCGTTGGAGATGATACCAAGATGGGTGCTATTGAGCAAACGCTCAATACTTATGATGAACCAACTTCATTTGAGCGGGAAATGAACAGCATTTCATGGTTGCTCATTCGTCTCATGTTGGTACTTGTACCCATTGTCTTTCTTATCAATGGTCTGACAGACGGAGATTGGCTGGAGGCTGGTGTATTTGCATTAAGTGTTGGTGTCGGTTTAACACCAGAAATGTTGCCTATGGTCATCACTGCGAGCTTGGCTAAGGGTTCCATTCTTATGGCAAAAGAAAAAGTTGTTATCAAGAAACTTAATGCTATTCAAGATTTGGGAGCGATTGATATTCTTTGTACGGATAAAACAGGAACGCTGACACAAGATGAGATCGTTTTGGAATATCCGCTTGATATTCATGGAGAGCTTGATTTAGCTGTTCTTCGCAGAGCATATCTTAATTCGTATTATCAAACAGGGCTAAAAAATCTGATGGATCGTGCTATTATCAATCGGACGGAAAAAGAAGCTGAAAAGCACGAAATTGTTCGCAACTTGGACCAAACTTTTAAGAAGATTGATGAATTACCTTTTGACTTTGAGCGTCGTCGTATGAGTGTGTTGGTTCGAGATGATGAGAATGTCGTCAGCATGGTGACAAAAGGTGCTCTGGAGGAAATGCTGTCTATTTCAAATTATGTCGAAGACAAAGGGGAAATCCTTCCTTTGACAGAAGAGATTCGCCAAGAAATTTTAGCAGAAGTTGCACAGTTAAATGAACAAGGATTGCGTGTGCTGGGCGTCAGCTATCGCTCAGACTTAGATGCTGACTATGAATACACAGTAGAAGATGAGTCAGACATGATTTTGACAGGGTATCTTGCCTTTCTTGACCCGCCAAAACCTTCTGCAGCGCCTGCTATCAAGGCTTTAGCAGAATATGGTGTTGCCACCAAAATTTTGACAGGTGACAATGAAAAAGTCACAGAAGCGGTCTGTGAGAAAGTTGGGTTAGATGCAGAACATATCCTACTTGGTTCTGTGATTGAAACGATGTCGGATGACGAATTGAGCAAAGTTGTTGAAACCACAACTGTTTTTGCGAAATTATCTCCCGACCAAAAAGCGCGTATCATTTTGCAGCTGAAAGCAAATGGGCACAAGGTTGGTTATATGGGAGACGGCATCAATGATGCACCTTCTATGAAAGTAGCTGATGTAGGGATTTCGGTTGATACAGCTGTTGATATTGCGAAAGAAACAGCTGATGTTATTCTGTTAGATAAAGACTTATTGGTGCTTGAAAAAGGCTTAGTGGAAGGTCGAAAAGTCTATGCCAACATGACCAAGTACATCAAGATGACAGTGAGTTCCAACTTCGGAAATATCTTTTCCTTGCTAATCTCAAGTATTTTCTTACCATTTTTGCCCATGGCACCGATTCATTTGATTGTGTTGAATTTGGTTTATGACATTTCTTGTATCGCTTTACCATTTGACAATGTCGACCGTGAATTTTTGCAAAAACCGCGCATTTGGAGTGCCAAATCCATCACGCGCTTCATGGCTTGGATTGGTCCAATCAGTTCTATTTTTGACTGTATGACCTTCTTGATTTTGTTCTTTATCATTGCACCGATGATGACAGGTTCTGTTTATCATCATGGGATGTCTAGCGAGTTCATCACCATTTTCCAAACAGGTTGGTTTATTGAGTCCATGTGGACGCAAACCATGGTTATCTACATGCTGCGCTCACCTAAACTGCCGTTTATTCAAAGCAGGCCGGCTTTGTCCGTAGTCATGACAACCCTAGCAGCCGTGTTCTTTGTAACCTTATTACCCTACGGTCCTTTTGCTACGCTTTTAAAAGTGGCTCCATTAAACGGTACTTATTTCTTATTCTTAATCCTTGTCATGATTTTGTATATGGTAAGTGTTACGTTTGTGAAGCATCTTTATATTAAGAAATACCATGAATGGTTGTAAGCAATTGACAATCTTTGAAAAGGCTTGTTTGTCACGAGCCTTTTTTATGTTTTTTTGATATAATAAGAAGAATAAATTGAAAGAAGGAAAACCAATCATGGAAAAATTTCAAGTGATCGCACATCCGCTCATTCAGCATAAATTGTCTATCTTACGTCGTACGGATACCTCTACTAAGGCTTTTCGTGAGTTAGTAAATGAAATTGCTATGCTGATGGGCTATGAAGTTTTACGTGACTTACCATTAGAAGATGTGGAAATTGAAACGCCCATTACAAAGACGGTTCAAAAACAATTGGCTGGTAAAAAATTAGCCATTGTCCCAATCTTACGTGCAGGTATCGGTATGGTGGACGGTCTTTTGAGCCTTGTGCCAGCTGCTAAAGTCGGACATATTGGCATGTATCGCGACGAAGAAACCCTAAAACCAGTTGAGTACCTTGTGAAGTTACCAGAAGACATTAGCCAACGTCAAATCTTTGTGGTAGATCCCATGCTGGCGACAGGTGGTTCAGCTATTTTAGCCATTGATTCATTGAAAAAACGCGGTGCGCACAATATTAAATTTGTCTGTCTTGTTTCAGCGCCAGAAGGTGTGAAAGCCTTACAAGAAGCTCACCCAGACGTGGAAATCTTTACAGCAGCCCTTGATGATCATTTGAATGAAAACGGCTATATCGTTCCAGGATTGGGAGATGCAGGAGATCGTCTTTTTGGTACAAAATAATGAGTTTTATGTTTGACCTTTTTTGACCAAAAGGCTATAATAGTCTCATATTTGAAAAATCTCACTAAAAATTGTTAGTCAGATTAAAATATCAGATGAAAAGGAGAATACAATGATTCCTGTAGTTATTGAACAAACAAGCCGTGGAGAACGTTCCTACGATATTTACTCACGCTTATTAAAAGATCGCATTATTATGCTGACGGGTCCTGTTGAGGACAATATGGCTAATTCCATTATTGCGCAATTACTTTTTCTTGATGCGCAGGATAATACCAAAGATATTTATCTTTACATCAATACGCCAGGCGGTTCTGTATCAGCTGGTCTAGCGATTGTTGATACCATGAACTTCATCAAATCAGATGTCCAAACAATTGTCATGGGGATGGCTGCTTCCATGGGAACCATTATTGCTTCAAGTGGTGCTAAAGGCAAGCGCTTCATGTTGCCGAATGCAGAATACCTGATTCACCAACCAATGGGCGGAACTGGTAGCGGTACGCAACAAACCGATATGGCGATTGCGGCTGAGCATTTGCTGAAAACCCGAAATAACTTGGAGAAAATCCTTGCGGATAATTCAGGGAAAACCATTAAGCAAGTACATAAAGACGCAGAACGCGATTATTGGATGAGTGCTCAAGAAACCTTGGATTATGGTTTCATTGATGAAATCATGGCAAATAATAATTTAAACTAATCATTTGTTTATTACTGTACGAAAAATGTCCTCTGATGGGCATTTTTTTGATATACTTATAAATGATAAAATTAAATTAGAAAGAAAATTCATGTTTAAAAAAGAAGAACGAACAGGTTTGATTGTGTATTTGTATTACAATCGAGATGTGAAAAAAATAGAAACTATTGGCGATATTGTCTACCATTCTAAAAAGCATCGTTACCTCCAGTTGTATGTTCCGACAGAGCAAGTAGAAGAGACGATGCAAAAGTTATCTAAAGAAAAATATGTCAAACAAGTACGGGTTTGTCACATTCAAGAATTGGACACAGACTTTGTTGGAAACTTGTTTAGAGATAAAGAAAACGTAAACATATAAAAAAATCTCATTTACCACTTGACAATTGTCAGATAATTCGATATATTCTAAACATATCATTTCGGAACGAGGAGATAAGAATATGAAGAAAAAATTTGCTCTATCATTTGTTGCCCTTGCAAGTGTTGCCCTTCTTGCCGCTTGTGGGGAAGTAAAGTCAGGTGGCTCCAATACAACTGGTACAAAAGTTGCTGATAAGACTATTAAAATCGGATTCAACTTTGAAGAAACTGGTGCAACAGCAGCTTATGGAACAGCCGAACAAAAAGGTGCCCAACTGGCTGTTGATGAAATCAACAAAGCTGGTGGTATTGATGGCAAGAAACTTGAAGTTGTTGACAAGGATAATAAATCTGAAACAGCAGAAGCAGCTTCTGTCACGACTAACTTGGTAACCCAATCAAAAGTAAATGCAGTCGTAGGACCTGCAACTTCTGGTGCAACAGCAGCGGCAGTTCCCAATGCGACAAAAGCAGGTGTGCCTTTGATTTCACCTAGTGCGACACAAGACGGTTTGACGAAAAATCAAGAATACTTATTCATCGGAACTTTCCAAGACAGTTTCCAAGGGAAAATCATTTCTAAATATGTGACAGAAAAGTTAAAAGCGAAAAAAGTTGTGCTTTATACAGATAACTCAAGTGATTATGCCAAAGGTATCGCAAAAGCTTTCCGTAATGCCTACAAAGGTGAGATTGTTGCAGATGAAAAGTTTGTCGCTGGTGATACAGATTTTCAAGCAGCACTTACCAAGATGAAGGGAAAAGATTTTGATGCGATTATCATTCCTGGTTATTATACGGAAGCTGGTAAAATTGTCAACCAAGCGCGTGGTATGGGAATTGATAAGCCAATCGTTGGTGGTGATGGCTTTAATGGTGAGGAATTTGTCCAACAAGCAACTCCAGCCAAAGCCTCAAATATCTACTACATCTCAGGTTTTTCTTCGACAGTTGATGTCTCAGCGAAAGCTAAGAAATTCCTAGAAGCTTACAAGGCTAAATACAACAATGAAGAACCTTCAACATTTGCAGCGTTAGCATACGACTCTGTTTATCTTGTTGCCAATGCTGCCAAAGGTGCGAAAACATCTGTTGACATCAAAGACAACCTTGCTAAGACAAAGAATTTTGAAGGTGTAACAGGTGATACCAGCTTTGACAAAAATCATAATACTGTCAAAACAGCCTTTATGATGACCATGAACAATGGGAAGGTCACAGCAGCTGAAACGGTTAAGCCGTAATCCTTCGCAAGAAATTGCTTAAAATATATTTTATAGTGTATAAAAGAGTAACTATTTATGGTAAGCATCGTAGATAGTTACTTCTCTTTATACGGGCTAAAAGAAAAGAGGCGGGATAAAAGTCTTAGTCTTAAGAATATATTTCATTAAGGTTTGTAAGACATAGTGATTGATTGTTAGATATGTTTTAAGCTATTAAAAATCAGTCAACCGTGAAATGAGACTTAAAAGGTTTAAAGGTCTCATTTGCTCAAACTTAGAATAGATGAGTGAGAAAAATCAATTTTTTTGAAATGATGACTTGACTCGCTCTTTTTTCACAATAGATAAGAAAATGTGAACGATCACATAGTTCTTTCTTCTATACTATAATTAGAAAGTGTGGTGGCCATGCTCCAACAACTTGTTAATGGTCTAATTTTAGGGAGTGTCTATGCTTTGCTCGCTCTCGGCTATACCATGGTTTATGGGATTATCAAGCTCATCAACTTCGCTCATGGAGACATTTATATGATGGGCGCTTTTATGGGCTATTTCCTGATTAACTCTCTTCATCTTAATTTTTTCCTTGCCTTGATTTTGGCAATGATTGGGACGGCAGTTTTAGGTGTGCTGGTTGAGTTTCTGGCTTATCGTCCATTGAGAAATTCGACTCGGATTGCAGCTTTGATTACTGCGATTGGTGTTTCGTTTTTCTTGGAATATGTGATGGTCTATTTTGTGGGAGCCAATACTCGTTCGTTCCCACAAGTGATTGAAACGGTTCGTTATAATTTTGGTCCGATTAGTCTCACAAATATCCAATTGATGATTTTGGTCATTTCCTTGATTTTAATGGTATTGCTGCAGGTTATCGTTCAAAAAACTAAAATGGGAAAAGCCATGCGGGCAGTTTCTGTTGATAGTGATGCAGCGCAGCTAATGGGAATCAATGTCAATCGTACAATTAGTTTCACTTTTGCTTTAGGTTCTGCTTTGGCAGGAGCAGCAGGTGTACTCATCGCGCTTTATTATAATTCCCTTGAGCCTTTGATGGGAATGACACCAGGGCTGAAATCATTTGTCGCAGCAGTACTTGGTGGGATTGGTATTATCCCCGGAGCAGCACTGGGGGGCTTTGTCATTGGTCTATTAGAAACCTTTGCGACAGCTTTTGGTATGTCAGATTTCCGCGATGCGATTGTGTACGGTATCTTAATCTTGATTTTACTTGTCCGTCCTGCAGGTATTCTTGGTAAGAATGTGAAAGAGAAGGTGTAAGCGATGAAAAAGAATGTAAAAGTAAATATTCTATGGTTTGTGCTCCTTCTTGCTGGTTACGGTTTGCTGACTCTCCTTGTCAGCGCTGGAGTTTTGAATGATTTTTACTTGCAAATCTTACAGCAAATCGGTATTAACATTATTTTAGCAGTAGGGTTGAATTTGATTGTCGGCTTTTCTGGTCAATTTTCTCTGGGGCATGCTGGCTTCATGGCAATTGGTGCTTATGCAGCTGCAATTATTGGTTCGAAATCTGCTACCTATCCTGCCTTTTTTGCGGCTATGGTGTTAGGGGCATTGATTGCAGGAGCAGTCGCTTTGATTGTCGGGATTCCTACTCTTCGTTTGAAGGGCGATTATCTAGCAATTGCCACGCTTGGGGTTTCTGAAATCATTCGGATTTTAATCATCAACGGAGGCGATTTGACCAACGGAGCCGCAGGGATCTTGGGTATTCCTGCTTTTACCAATTGGCAAATGGTGTATTTCTTTGTAGTTATGACAACTATTTTAACCATCAATTTCTTGCGCAGCCCGATTGGACGAGCAACCTTGTCAGTTCGTGAAGATGAAATTGCAGCAGAATCTGTGGGGGTCAATACCACTAAAATCAAAGTCATTGCCTTTGTTTTTGGAGCGATGACAGCTAGTATCGCAGGCTCACTCCAAGCAGGATTTATTGGCTCTGTTGTGCCGAAAGATTATACTTTTATCAATAGTATCAATGTCTTGATTATTGTGGTATTTGGTGGTCTTGGTTCTATGACTGGTACCATTGTTGCAGCGATTGTTTTGGGAATTTTAAACATGGTGCTTCAAAATGTAGCAAGCATTCGGATGATTATCTACTCTCTTGCTTTAATTTTGGTGATGATTTTCCGTCCGGGAGGACTTCTTGGCACATGGGAATTGAGCTTATCACGCTTCTTTAAAAAAGATAAGGAGGTCAACTAATGGCGCTTCTTGATGTAAAAAATCTAACAAAAAATTTCGGTGGGTTGACTGCTGTTGGCGATGTGAGCTTGGAGCTGAATGATGGGGAATTAGTCGGTCTCATTGGTCCAAATGGTGCAGGAAAAACAACTTTATTTAATTTACTGACCGGTGTTTATGAGCCAAGTGAAGGAAGCGTGACCTTGGATGGGCATTTGCTCAATGGCAAGGCTCCTTATAAGATTGCTTCTTTAGGGCTCAGTCGGACATTCCAAAATATTCGATTGTTTAAAGATTTGACAGTCTTAGAGAATGTCTTGATTGCTTTGGGAAATCACCACAAAGCACATGTTTTTGCTAGCTTCTTTCGTTTGCCAGCTTTCTATAAAAATGAAGCAGAATTGCGTGAGAAAGCTCTGGAATTACTAAAAATCTTTGACCTAGACGGTGAAGCAGAAACACTTGCTAAGAATTTAGCTTACGGTCAACAACGTCGTTTGGAAATTGTGCGTGCTCTAGCAACAGAACCAAAAATTCTCTTTCTTGATGAGCCTGCTGCAGGAATGAATCCACAGGAAACAGCAGAATTGACAGAGTTAATTCGTCGCATAAAAAATGAATTCCAAATCACAATCATGCTGATTGAGCATGACATGAGTTTAGTCATGGAAGTGACGGAACGAATTTATGTATTGGAGTATGGTCGTTTGATCGCACACGGAACTCCTGACGAGATCAAAAATGATAAGCGTGTTATCGAAGCCTATCTGGGAGGTGAAGCCTAATGTCTATGCTAAAAGTTGAAAATCTTTCCGTCCATTATGGCATGATTCAGGCTGTCCGAGATGTCAGCTTTGAAGTCAATGAGGGCGAAGTTGTTTCTCTCATCGGTGCCAATGGTGCTGGAAAAACGACGATTCTTCGGACCATTTCAGGACTGGTTCGTCCAAGTGCAGGAAAAATTAAGTTTCTAGGAAATGAAATTCAAAAAGTTCCTGCTCAGAAAATTGTAGCAGCAGGGCTTTCTCAGGTACCCGAAGGACGCCATGTTTTCCCAGGCCTGACTGTTTTGGAAAACCTAGAAATGGGTGCTTTTCTAAAGACAAATCGTGATGAAAATCAAGCGAATCTAAAAAAAGTCTTCTCACGCTTTCCGCGCTTAGAAGAACGTAAAAATCAAGATGCTGCAACTCTTTCTGGAGGTGAGCAGCAGATGCTTGCTATGGGACGAGCTCTTATGTCTACTCCCAAACTTCTGCTTTTAGACGAGCCTTCAATGGGACTGGCTCCTCTCTTCATTCAAGAAATTTTTGATATTATTCAAGATATTCAAAAGCAAGGCACAACGGTTCTATTGATTGAGCAAAATGCTAACAAAGCCCTCTCAATTGCCGACCGTGGCTATGTTTTAGAAACAGGAAATATCGTCTTGTCTGGCACAGGAAAAGAATTGCTAGCTTCCGATGAAGTCCGCAAGGCTTATCTCGGTGGGTGAAAAAAGGAGAAAGAAGTGGTTTTCTACTTCTTTTTTATTCACTAATAGTATTCTTGAAAACATAAGCAAGTACCTTGAAAGCGTTTGAAATAAACTAGAAAATACAGTATAATAGAACTGAAAAATCAGAGATAAAGGAGATTTCCATGGCAGTTAAAGATTTTATGACGCGAAAAGTGGTGTATATTAGCCCAGACACGACAGTAGCGCATGCGGCGGATATTATGCGTGAGCAGGGATTGCACCGACTTCCGGTTATTGAAAATGACCAATTGGTCGGTTTGGTGACTGAAGGAACGATTGCCGAAGCAAGTCCTTCAAAAGCGACCAGCTTGTCTATCTATGAGATGAATTATTTGCTAAACAAGACCAAAATTAAAGATGTCATGATTCGTGATGTGGTGACGGTGTCACAATTTGCTAGCTTGGAAGATGCTACTTACTTGATGCTGAAAAATAAAATTGGCATTTTGCCAGTGGTGGACAACCAGCAAGTATACGGCGTCATTACAGATCGTGATGTTTTCAGAGCCTTTCTTGAAATTGCTGGCTATGGTGAAGAAGGTATTCGCGTGCGTTTCATTACAGAAGATGAAGTCGGTGTGTTGGAGAAGATAGTGCATTTGATTGTCGAAGAAAATCTCAACATCTCTAACGCTGTTAATATTCCACGCAAAGATGGCAAGGTTATCATTGAAGTTCAAATTGATGGCAATGTGGATTTGCCGGCTTTAAAAGCGAAATTTGAAGACAAAAGCATTCAGGTAGAAGACATTACCCGTACTTCAGCAAAAGCTTTATAAAATAACAAAAACGCATGAGAGCAGTCTTTTAACTGTGATCATGCGTTTTTTATAATGGGAGCAAGATTATTTCTGAATAGGTTGCTTATTGACATCTAAGGTAAAGCCTTCACCAAGGATTTCATGGGCATCTGTAATGGTAATAAAGGCATGTGGATCGATGCTATGAATAACTTTTTTCATGGATTGCATTTCGTTTCGTCCAACAACGCAGTAAATGAGTTTCAGATCATTCTCGCTGTAGTAGCCTTGTCCATTGATAAAAGTAATTCCACGACCGAGATCTTCGTCAATTTTCTTTGCTAATTCTTCTGGACGGCTAGTGATAACCATGAAGCCCTTGCCGGCATAACCGCCTTCACCAATCAAGTCAATTACTCGTGAAGCGATAAAGACAAAAATCAAGGTATAAGTCACTAAGCGAACATCTTTAAAAACAAGTATAACGAAAATAAGGACGCAGAAGTCTACAGTAAACATCAATTTTCCCATGGAGATATTCGTATACTTGTTAGCGATTCGAGCAATAATATCGGTACCGCCAGTCGTACCACCGGCATTGAAAACAATTCCTAGTCCAACGCCAGCAATAATCCCTGTCAGAAGCGTCACAATCACGAGGTCGCCTTCAAGGTTAATCACGAAAGGGATTTTTTCAAAGACCGCCAGCCAAGCAGAAACGGCAAAAGTCCCTAAGATACTAGAGTACAAAAGCCGCGATCCAAAAATTTTCCAAGCAATAATGAAAAGAGGAATGTTGATGATGAGATTCATCAGTGAAACAGGAATCTTAAAAAGATAGTATGTAATGAGGGTCACACCAGTTGCGCCTCCCTCATACAAATGATTCGGAATAATCAGATAATTGATTGCAAAAGCAAAAATTCCAGCTCCTAGAATAATCGTTAGATAGTTTTTAAACTTAGACATAATAACCTCCTAATAATTTCTGTACATTCTATTGTATCAAATCTTGAAAACTTATGTATCATTTTGAAAAAATTTTTTTAAACTTTTTCTGGCAATGATTTTTCTGGAGTTTTTTGTTAAAATAGAAAGGAGAAAAAGGAAGAAATGAGTTAGTATGGCAAAAGGAATATTCATCTCTTTAGAGGGACCAGACGGTGCAGGAAAATCAAGTGTTTTAGAAGCCTTGATTCCGATTTTAGAAGCAAAAGGGCAGGCGTTTGTCACTACGCGTGAGCCTGGTGGAGTGGCAGTTGCGGAGAAGATTCGCGATGTTGTTTTAGATCCGAAGCATACGGAAATCGATGAAAAAACGGAATTGCTCCTCTATATTGCCAGTCGTAGGCAACATTTGGTGGAACGTATTTTACCTGCTTTAGATCGTGGTGAAATGGTGCTGGTGGATCGCTTTATTGATAGTTCGGTGGCGTATCAAGGTTTTGGTCGAGGCTTGAAGGTGGCTGATATTGATTGGCTGAATGATTTTGCGACCGACGGTTTGAAGCCAGATTTGACCCTTTATTTTGATATTGAAGCAGAGGAAGGCTTGGCTCGTATTGCTAAGAGCAAAGAGCGTGGTGCGGACCGCTTGGATCGTGAAAGTGTGGAATGGCATCGGCGCGTGCGTGAGGGGTATTTGTCTATTCTTGAAAAAGAGCCAAATCGTGTGAGAAAGATTGATGCTAGTCAGCCATTAGAAAAGGTCGTTGCAGATACTTTAGCAGTATTGGCAGAACGAGTTGAGAGTTTAAGATGAAAATAGAAGAATTAGCTCAGTTGCAGCCAGTTTTGTTTGAGCGTTTTGAGCACATTTTACAGCAACATCGGCTGAATCATGCTTATCTGTTTACAGGGGCTTTCGGCAGTTTTGAAATGGCTCAATGTTTGGCACAGAGCTTGTTTTGCACCAATAAAAATGGCGTTTTTCCTTGTGGAGAATGTCGAAATTGTCGGTTGATTGAGGAAGAGGATTTTTCAGATGTGACAGTCGTCCGTCCTGTCAATCAGATTATCAAGACAGAGCGTGTCCGAGAACTAGTGCGTAATTTTTCTCAGTCAGGGTTTGAAAGCAGCAAGCAAGTGTTTATCATTTGTGATGCGGACAAGATGCATGTCAATGCAGCTAATTCGCTGTTGAAGGTCATTGAAGAGCCGCAAAGTGAAGTGTATATTTTCTTGTTGACAGCGGATGAAAATCTTATTTTGTCCACGATTAAAAGCCGAGCGCAGCTATTTCATTTTCCAAAAAATCAAGCCTATTTGCTTGAAAAATTGGAGCAGGCTGGGCTGATAAAGACACAAGCAGAATTGTTAACTGCTTATAGTCAAACAGAAGAAGAAGCCCTACGTTTGGCAGCCAGCCCAGCTTTTTTTGACTTGGCAGCAGAATGTGAGCGTTTTGCATCGCTTTGTTTAAATCGAAAAGAGACCGCTTATTTGCAGGTTGCGAAGTTGGCTAGTCTGGCAGATGATAAGGAAAAGCAAGAACAGGTTTTGAAACTCTTGGAGCTTCTCTTTGCAAAAGAAATGCAAACAACGTGGGGACGCTTCTATTTAGAAGGTATATTTACAGCAAGAAAAATGTGGCAAGCCAATGTTAGTTTTCAAAATGCACTAGAATATATGGTGTTGCAAGAAAGAGAATGATGTGCTACGTTGGCACAGGGAAATGGTAGTGAGGATGAATAAAAAAGAATTATTTGATGCCCTTGATGAATTTTCTCAAAATCTGCTTGTTACTTTGGCAGAGGTAGAGGCGATTAAGAAAAATCTGAAAAGTGTGGTGGAAGAAAACGTAGCGCTTCGCTTGGAAAATGATAAATTAAGAGAGCGATTAGGTCAAGTGGAGCACGCAGCAGCACCAAAAACGAAAAGAAATCGAGATAATCTGCGCAAACTCTATGAAGATGGATTTCACGTGTGCACGGATTTTTATGGTCAACGTCGTGAAAATGATGCAGAATGTATGTTTTGTGATGAATTGCTTTTTAGGGAGTAAGCATGCAGATTCAAAAAAGTTTTAAAGGTCAGTCTCCTTATGGGAAGCTCTATCTGGTGGCTACTCCGATTGGGAATATGGACGATATGAGTATCCGTATGGTGAATACTCTGAAAGAAGTTGATTTCATTGCAGCAGAAGATACCAGAAATACTGGTCTGTTGCTCAAGCATTTTGACATTGCTACGAAGCAGATTAGCTTTCATGAGCATAATGCCAAAGAAAAAATCCCTGATTTGATTCGTTTGCTGAAAAGTGGTCAGGATATTGCGCAGGTTTCGGATGCAGGTTTGCCTAGTATTTCTGATCCAGGGCATGATTTAGTCAAGGCTGCTATTGCTGAGGAAATCGCAGTAGTGACTGTACCTGGTCCCAGCGCAGGTATTTCAGCTTTGATAGCTAGTGGTCTTGCTCCGCAACCTCATATTTTTTATGGATTTTTGCCACGCAAGGCCGGTCAGCAAAAAGAGTTTTTTTCTAATAAAAAAGCCTACCCAGAGACACAGATTTTTTACGAATCTCCTCATCGGGTTAAGGCTACTTTAGAAAATATGCTTAGTATCTATGGAAATCGCTCCGTTGTTCTGGTACGGGAATTGACTAAGATTTATGAGGAATACCAACGTGGCTTGATTTCCGAAGTGATAGACCATATTTCAGAAAATCCGCTCAAGGGTGAATGCTTGCTGATTGTAGAAGGAGCGAGCGAAGAAGTGGTTGAGCAGTCAGAAGCGGATTTGTTGGCAGAGATTGATTTTCTAGTAACAGCAGGAGCAAAGAAAAATCAAGCTATCAAAGAAGTGGCTAAAAAATATGGTTGGAATAAGAGTGAATTATATGCTCGTTATCATGAGCAAGTCAGTGAGTAAAAATGACTTTTTATAAACAAATTTATACTTCCCCTTTAGGAGAAATGTCTTTAGTTGCTGATGAGACAGGGCTGGTTGGAGTCTGGTTTCTCAAGCAGAAATATTTTGAGCGCGGTTTAGAGGAGAATTTACTCTTAGCAGAAAATGAGGTTTTAAAAGAGACGAAGAATCTGCTAGATTGCTATTTTAACGGAGATTGTCCAGACTTTTCGAGTCTTGTTTTGGCTCCTGTTGGGACGGATTTTCAACAACGGGTCTGGGCTTATCTGCAAACTATTCCTTATGGGGCAACGGTTACTTATGGTCAGATAGCAAAGGAGTTAGATGTTCGCTCGGCGCAGGCTGTTGGTGGTGCTGTGGGTAAAAATCCTTTTTCAATCATCGTTCCCTGTCATCGAGTGCTGGGAAGTCAAGGACAATTAACTGGCTATGCTGGGGGATTAGACAAGAAAATATGGCTCTTGGAGCATGAAGGCGTAGAGCTTAGCGAGAAAGCTTTAGATAAATGATACAAATGGAGAAAATGATATGTTACGATTTATTGAATATCCAAAATGTTCGACCTGTCGCAAAGCCAAGGCTGAATTAAACCGCTTGGGTTTGGACTTTGAAGCGGTGGATATTGTCAAGGAAACACCGAGTAAAGAGGAAATTTTAACTTGGATGGAAACTTCTGATTTAAACATCAAATCTTTTTTCAACACTAGCGGGCTCAAATATCGTGAGCTAGGTTTGAAAGATAAACTATCAGGATTGTCCGCCGAAGAAGCCGCAGAGCTTTTAGCAACCGATGGTATGCTTATCAAACGACCAATCTTAGAAAAAGACGGAAAAATCCTGCAAATAGGCTACCGCACAGAATATGCAATATTAGATTTGTAAATAAAAAAGAAGTGAGACGACAAAATGGATTTCTTTAAAATCGCAATTGTTGCCTCACTTCTTTTTAAGCTCTCTATTTTGGTATCATTGCTGTTCGTGTTATAATGTTTTTATACACTGAGAAAATTTCTTCAAACCTTGTTAGCTTGGGAGTGAGATAGATCTAAAATTTGAAAATGTTAATTGTCGCTCTTTTGATTTAATCATCCGATACAACATATTCCGTCAGATATTTTGTATAGTCTCACCTTGCAAGGTTGCTAAACAGTCTGTGAGACTGTTTGATTTTCATTGAATATTAGTAAAAAACGAAAAGAGAAAAAATGGTTTTATCAAAAAAACGTGCGCGAAAGGTAATTGAGGAAATCATTGCCCTATTTCCAGATGCAAAACCTAGCTTGAATTTTACCAATCATTTTGAATTGTTAGTCGCAGTCATGCTGTCAGCTCAAACGACCGATGCAGCAGTCAACATAGTCACACCAGCCCTTTTTAAAGTCTATCCAACTCCACGGGAAATGGCTGCGGCTTCAGAAAGCGAGATTGCTAGCTATATTGCTCGTCTGGGGCTTTATCGCAATAAGGCTAAGTTTTTGAAAAAATGTGCTCAGCAATTGCTGGATAACTTTGACGGTCAGGTACCTCATACACGACAGGAATTGGAAAGTCTTGCAGGTGTAGGACGTAAAACAGCCAATGTGGTCATGAGTGTTGGTTTTGGTATTCCGGCTTTTGCGGTGGATACTCATGTGGAGCGGATTTGCAAACATCATGACATTGTCAAAAAGTCGGCTACCCCTCTAGAAGTTGAACAACGCGTGATGGAAGTTCTGCCCAAAAATGAATGGCTTCCAGCTCATCAAGCTATGATTTGCTTTGGTCGTGAAATCTGCCACCCAAGAAATCCTGAATGTGACCAATATCCACAACTGTATCATTTTGATTGAAAAAAAGAGGAGAAACCTCTTTTTTTATAATTCAATTTCCAATACAATTGGTGTGTGGTCTTGCCTTGTACCTGAGTCAATCATTTCTGACTTGGTTACTTTATCTGCAATTCGATTGCTGGTCAGCCAGTAATCAATTCTCCAGCCACTGTTATTGATTTTGCTGGTCTTGCTGCGTTGTGCCCACCAGCTATAAACATTTGGAATATCGCCGTGAATGTAACGGAAAGTATCAGTAAAACCACGATTTAACAGATTGGTAAAGCCGGATCGTTCTTCATCTGTAAATCCAGGTGAGCGACGGTTGCTAGAAGGATGAGCGAGGTCAATCTCATTGTGGGCTACATTGTAGTCCCCTGTAGCAAGGACAGGTTTTTCTATGTCTAAAGCTGTTAGATAGTCAGCATATTTTTTGTCCCAGATTTGTCGATCTTCTAAACGTTTTAAACCATCACCTGCATTTGGCGTATAAACTTGTGTAACGAAAAAATTGTCAAATTCCAACGTAATGATGCGCCCCTCGGAATCCATAGTAGAAGGTGCACCGATTTCTGGGAAGGTTATTTTTGGAGATAGATTCTCTTTGTATAAAAACATAGTTCCAGCATAACCTTTACGTGCAGGTTCTATAGAAGAGCGCCATGTAGTTTCATAATGTGGGAATAATTCATCCAAAACTTTTAGATGTTTTTTAGTTGGTCCGTTAGCAGATAATTTAGTTTCCTGAATGGCGATAATATCAGCGTCTAATCTTACTAAAGTTTGTAACACAGCTTGTGACAATTGCGCGCGTGCAGAGTCGCTGGTCAAAGCTGCGTTGAGAGAGTCAATATTCCAAGAAATGAGTTTCATACGGATACCTTTTCTAGATTTATTTTTTCTATTGTATCAAAAAATGCCTGGCTAAGCGAGTTTGAGGTTGTAAAAAGGATAGTAAGGTGTATAATATTAGTCAAAGGGGATAAAAATGGGTGAATTATTATTACTATTATTATTATTGAAAGTCGTCTTATTCATATTCTTTCTTTGGTACCTTATTAAGTTACTTCGTTTGAGGGGAAAACAAACATCTTCTGAGCCATTTTGGGTACCGAAGAAAATTGGTGTTGGAATTGGGGTCAATCCAAGGAATACAGCTGGTTTTTGGGTAAGTCTGGCTGTGACACTTTCGGTCCTGATTGTTCTTTCTGCCTTGATAGTCTCTTTCTTTTTGTAGAAATCATTTGAAGGTGTAGAACCTTCTTTTTTATTTAGAAAGTTAAGTAAATATCTATTGTATTTTTTAAAAATAAAGCGTATAATTCTATTTAGAAGAATATCTAAATAGAAGATAGAAGTGATGAAGATGTCAAAAAAGAGTAGTATCTTCGCCTTTATTGTTTCTTGCGCTAGCCATTTTACAAAAGGAAAGGAAGAGTAAACATGAGTTTTACTAATACCTTCAAGGCCCTATCTCATCCTGTGAGACGAGAGATTTTAGATTTGTTAAAAATGGGCAAGATGTCTGCTGGGGAAATAGCAGACCAGTTTGAATTGACAGGAGCTACCATTTCGCATCACCTCAATGTCTTGAAGCAGGCGGATTTGGTTGTGGAAACACGGGAGAAAAACTTTATTTACTATGAACTCAATACGTCTGTGTTGGAGGATATGATGGTGTGGTTAGCAGACTTGAAAGGAAGTAAAAGAGATGAAAATGAATAAAAAAATATTAGGACTAACAACTGTTATGATTCTGTTGCCTGTGCTTGTGGGTTGTTTCTTTTGGGATCGGCTACCAGAAACGATGGCAACGCATTTTGATTTTTCGAATCAAGTAAATGGATTCAGTAGTCGAGGGTTTACAGTTTTTGGGATTCCTAGTTTTCTGCTGCTTATACATTGGTTTTGTTTATTTGTGACTAGCAAGGATCCTAAATCTAAGAATATTAGCTTGAAAATGTGGCATCTGGTTTATTGGATTATTCCTTTGACATCTTGTTTAGTCATGACAGCTATTTACGCGCAAGCCTTGGGTTATGCAGTTAATCATGCTCTGATGAATGGTATGTTTTTAGGAGTTCTATTTATTGCTATTGGGAATTACATGCCAAAAACTCGTCGCAATTATACGGTTGGTATACGTTTCCCATGGACTTTGGATAATGATGATAATTGGATAAAGACACATCGTCTGGCTGGTAAAATTTGGGTGATTGGTGGTATTATCATTTTCTTTAATGGTTTCGTTCAGATTGCAGTTACGTTCGTGCTTGTTTTTACTCTAATCATTATGATTATAGTGCCAATGATTTATTCTTACTGGTTATCTAAAAGGATACACTGATTCATTTGCTGTTTAGCTTGAAACTTTTTTAGTCTAATTATCGTTGTGGGAGCGGGACGACAAAATTGAACTCTTTAAGTTGCTGATTTTTGTCTCGCTCCTATTATCTTGTTAAAATACGATTTCTAGAAATATTGAAAAATATTGAAAAATTTTCTAGAATAGGCCGAGAAAATAGAGGGAGAAAAAATGAAATTTTATTCTTATGATTATGTTTTGAGTCAAATCAGGCAGCAAAACTGGGTGACGGTTGGACTTTCTATTTTGTTGTTACTTGTGACAGGTTTTTTTGCTTTTAAGGCTTATCGAAATAAGCGCGATTCGAAATTTCGTGAATTGGCGATTATCTCCATTTTGTCTTTGATTGCTATCGTTCTGATTGGGATTAGCACTTTTCAGACGAATCAAGCCTCTAATAACCAGTTCCAAACTTCTCTTCATTTTATTGAAGTTATTTCAAAAGATTTGGGAGTAGATAAGTCAGAGGTTTATGTTAACACTTCAGCTGCGACGGATGGAGCAATTTTAAAAGTTGGAAAAGATTTTTATCGAGCTATGAGTGGCAGTGAGCCAGATAAGTACTTACTGGAAAAAATTAAATTGCGTAAGACAACAGATATCAAATTAGTGGAGGTTAAAAAATGACATTGAATTTTCTTGAAATCTTGATTAAATTAGCGTTGGGGCTGTTTTCACTCGTGTTTGTTATCAATGTGACAGGAAAAGGAAATCTGGCACCTAATTCCGCGATTGACCAGATTCAAAATTATGTTCTAGGTGGTATTATTGGTGGGGTGATTTACAATAGTTCTATTAACATTCTCCAGTATGCGATCATCCTCATTATGTGGACGATCTTGGTCTTGACTCTAAAATGGCTCAATAACAATGTTCGGGCAGTCAAGCATTTGATTGATGGTAAACCGACTACCCTGATTCAGCACGGGAAGTTGAGCCCTGAAGCCTGCCGCTCCGTTGGCCTTTCAGCGGCTGATGTGGCTCTGAAGTTGCGTAGCCAAGGAATTTTTCAACTAAAGCAAGTTAAACGAGCAGTCATGGAACAAAACGGTCAGCTTATTGTCGTACAGGCAGGTGAGGAAAATCCGAAATACCCCATTATCACAGACGGTGTTGTCCAGATTGATATTTTAGAGTCTATTGACAAAACAGAAGAATGGTTAATCGAGAGGCTCGCTAAGGAAGGCTATACTGATATTTCTAATATCTTCATCGCAGAATATGAAAGTGGTAACTTGAGCGTTGTGACGTATTAAGACTATTTTCCTTTTTGAATAGATAAAAGCAAAAGAGAGAAGAAGAGCTTGCTAGGAGTTCCGCAGAAAAATGAAATCAGGATAAAGATACTGCGAAGCTTATGTGAGATAAAAAGGTGAAAAATGAAGCTGCTGTTGAAATTATAGTTTAAAAATAGATAGCATTAAATATTAAAAAATCTTTTTCTAAAACGGCACAAATATAAAAAATAAAGCCCTATCCGACTAGTCCATCCAGATAGAGCTTTTGTTTTTGAGGAAATCAGAGTTTTTGTTTGTAATTCTATTCTTGTAAGAACTGTCAACAAAAATCCTTACTGTCAGATAGAACAGTAAGAGAATTCAATCAGGGTTAGAACATTGCTGTTAGTACAGTAATAAATCCAAATACAATACCTGGAGCATTTGCAGCAGCAAGTGGTAAATCGCGTTCTTTTTTAAACAAACCATAATAAACCCAAAGGCTACAGTTAATTGCAGCTACCAAAGGTTGGATAAAGTTTCCCTTATGTCCAGCTAAATTATCCATAATTTGTGGTATATAAGATACATACATCATGACAGACATGAATGTTGCCATCCATCCTATCATTTTCATTCGTTTTTCGTCCATTTATATAATTCCTCATAAAATGTAGTGTAGAAAACTAGAATTCATTTATAACTAAATTAATGTAAAACAATTAATACAGTATCACTATTTTATACTAATCATAAAATTTAAGCAAGAATAATATACTAATAACTATGAGTGTAGCATAAATCAACTCTATTTTTTATTTAAAAAACTATGTAATATGTTATAATAAAGTGTTATCAAATATGAGGTTTCATTTGCCTTGAAAGGAAAAGCTATGACTGAAAAGAATTTTTATATTACAACGCCAATTTACTATCCAAGCGGTAAGCTCCATATTGGGAGTGCTTATACGACCATTGCTTGCGATGTCCTTGCTCGTTACAAACGTCTCATGGGTTATGATGTTTTTTATTTGACAGGGCTTGATGAGCACGGTCAAAAGATTCAGCAGAAAGCGGAAGAAGCAGGTATTACACCGCAAGCCTATGTTGACAGCATGGCAGTTGGTGTTAAGGAACTTTGGGAACTCCTTGATATTTCTTACGATAAATTTATCCGTACGACGGATGATTACCATGAAAAAGTAGTAGCAGATGTTTTTGAACGTCTCTTGGCTCAGGATGATATTTACTTGGGTGAGTATTCAGGCTGGTACTCTGTTTCTGATGAAGAATTTTTCACTGAAAGTCAATTAGAAGAAGTTTTTCGTGATGAATCTGGCAAGGTTATCGGAGGCATTGCCCCATCAGGCCACGAAGTGGAATGGGTGTCAGAAGAATCTTACTTCTTGCGTTTGGGTAAATATGCCGACCGTTTGGTAGAATTTTTCCATGCCCATCCAGATTTTATTCAGCCTGATGGCCGTATGAATGAAATTATCAAGAACTTTATTGAGCCAGGCTTGGAAGATTTGGCTGTATCGCGTACCTCATTTACTTGGGGGGTAAAGGTACCTTCCAATCCTAAGCACGTGGTTTACGTATGGATTGATGCCCTTCTCAACTATGCAACAGCTCTTGGCTATGGTCAAGATGCAGATGCCAACTTTGAAAAATTCTGGAATAATGGAACAGTCTTCCACATGGTTGGAAAGGATATCTTGCGTTTCCACTCTATCTACTGGCCAATCATGCTCATGATGCTGGATATGAAATTGCCAGATCGCTTGATTGCCCATGGTTGGTTTGTCATGAAGGACGGTAAGATGTCTAAATCTAAGGGCAATGTCGTCTACCCAGAAATACTGGTGGAACGCTTTGGGCTGGATCCGCTTCGCTATTATCTCATGCGTAGCCTTCCAGTTGGTTCTGACGGCACTTTCACGCCAGAAGACTACGTGGGTCGTATCAATTATGAGCTGGCAAATGACCTTGGAAATCTCCTCAACCGTACGGTTGCTATGATTAACAAGTATTTTGACGGTCAAGTGCCGATTTATAAAGAGAATGTGACAGAATTTGATGCGGACTTGGCAGCAGTAGTAGCAGAAAATATCGCAATCTACCACAAACAGATGGATGCCGTGGACTATCCACGAGCCTTGGAAGCAGTGTGGAATATCATTTCTCGTACTAACAAGTATATTGACGAAACAGCACCTTGGGTGTTGGCTAAAGATGAAGCCAAACGTGATGAATTAGCGGCAGTTATGGCACATTTGGTAGCTAGTCTACGTGTGGTAGCTCATCTTATTCAACCGTTCATGATGACGACATCAAATGCTATCATGGAGCAACTTGGCTTAGGTACAGATTTTGACCTTGAAAATCTAGATTTGGCAGAACTGCCAACAGGCTTGACTGTTGTTGCTAAAGGTACACCTATCTTCCCACGTCTAGATATGGAAGAAGAAATTGCTTATATCAAGGAGCAAATGGAAGCCAATAAGCCAGCCATTGAAAAGGAATGGGAGCCAGAAGAAGTAGAACTCAAACTCAACCGCAAGGAAATCAAGTTTGACGATTTTGACAAAGTAGAAATCCGTGTCGCAGAGGTTAAAGAAGTTTCTAAAGTTGAAGGTTCTGATAAATTGCTTCAATTCCGCTTGGATGCGGGAGACGGCGAAGATCGTCAAATTCTGTCTGGGATTGCTAAATACTATCCAAACGAGCAAGAATTGGTTGGCAAGAAAGTCCAAATCGTAGCGAACCTCAAACCACGCAAGATGATGGGACGTATCAGCCAAGGCATGATCCTCTCAGCAGAATATGGTAATCAACTAACTCTGCTCACAGTAGATCAAAATGTACCAAATGGTAGCTTGATTGGGTGAGCCCACAGGAAGATTAGAATTAAAAATGAGCCTGGGACAATAATGTCTCAGCCTCGCTTTGTTTATCGTTCCGGTCAATGGAATAAAAGAAATTGGTAGTCTATTACCTACATCAACGGCTTATCTAAGAATTGTTTCCCCACGTCTGAGGGTCGGATAATTTTCCTAAAAAGTAGTTCACTTCGTCCGAGGGTCGGATAGTCTTCCTAAAAAGTAGTTCGCTCCGTCCGAGGGTCAGATAGCCTGCCTAAAAAGTAGTTCACGTCGTCCGAGAGTCGGACAGTCTGCCTGAAAAGTGGTTCACTTCGTTTGAGGCTCGGATAGCCTGCCTGAAAAGAAGTTTGCTCCGTCTGAGGGTCGGACGACCTTCACGAAAATAGATTTACTTCATCCGAGGGTCGGACAACCTATTTGAGTAGTAGTTAAAAAAAGGGAGTGAGACAGGACTCCCTTTTGTAGTATAAAACATGATGATGCACTATTCATCTTTATTTAAAAATGAAAATCTCTCCGTCAGGCTTGCCCAATTTCCCCGCATATCGGTCATAAAAGTGGCTGGATTGGGTGTTTTAAAATCATCAATCCAAGCTTGGTAACGGATTGAAATGAGGAGCCGAGTTAAGCGGTTCAGCATTTCTTTTTCTTGCTCGGTAAGGGCGTGGGCATTTTGGACGATAGTTAGCACTTTCTTGATACTGTTGGGTTGGAAAAATTCATCAATGGACGTAATTTGAGCGTCTAAAATGAGACCGAAAAAGACATCAAAGAAATCTTTGAGCTCGTCATTAGGAACAGTTTCCACCCATTCTTTTAGAGTTTTGTCTGTCTGAATGCTGTCTGGGTTGAGCGTGTCAAGTAAGACAAAGTGCTCATTTTCAATTTGCCAAGAGAAAGTGTCATGCTGGGCAATTCCACCAATGGCTACGCTTTTAACGATGTGAGCTTGTTTAGGCGTTTCCAGCATCATCCCGACGATAGAGCCTTGAGGAATGTAGCGTTTGATTTTTGAAGCAATGCTTTGATAACCCTCTGTTTCAATCACTGTATGATTCAAGCCTGGAGCGTCAAAACTATAGATTTGAGAAATTCTTGCTTGCAAGGCAGGCTCCACTTGGCTACCAGCGTAAGTCGCTAGATTGCCACCTTTGGAATGTCCTGTCAAGATAAAGGTCGCTGTTGGAAAAGCCTGCATGACCTTTTGAACGTAGCGTACAGCAGTTTGCTGCGCAGGGACATGCTCCATATAAGTCATGTGAAAATCTTCTTTCCAACCGATAATGGAATCATCCGTTCCGCGAAAAGCAATGACGAAGGTATCCAAATCAATCTTATAAGTCATAGCAGCAAATTGTTTTTGCACATCTAAGTCAATATCATTTACATAACCTAAGAGTTTGATGTTCTTATAGCGTTTGACACTTGCTGCCTGCTGCAAAAGTGCCAAGCGGTGTTTGGTATTCATCATGGAGTTTTCTTGGGGCATATATTGTGGCACATCAGTTAAACGGCTGGCTTTTTGCAGGTCAAGACCGTCCGTGACGATTGTGTTATAGTTTAGATACGTAATCTCGGTCAAAAGCAGAATATCCAGCTCTGTAAAGGGCTGATCGTAGATACTGTCGTATTGTACATCTTCTAAATAGTTAAAAATATTTCCCATAAAGGCTCTCTTTTCTGAAAATCTATTGTTAGTATAGCATATTTTCCCAAGTCTTTGTTATAATAGAGAAAGAAAGCGGAAATGAGGGATAGAATGCACAAGATATTATTAGTAGAAGACGATGCCGTCATTCGCCAACAAGTCAAAAAAATGCTGGAGCAATGGGGATTTGAAGTGGTTGCAGTAGAGGATTTCATGCAGGTTTTGACGATTTTTGCCAAGGAAGAACCACATCTAGTGCTAATGGATATTGGTCTCCCACTTTTTAATGGTTATCATTGGTGCCAAGAAATTCGCAAGATTTCTAAAGTGCCCATTATGTTTTTGTCATCAAGATACCAAGCAATGGATATCGTCATGGCTATCAATATGGGGGGAGATGACTTTGTCACCAAGCCTTTTGACAACAATGTTCTTCTTGCTAAAGTGCAAGGATTGTTGCGGCGGTCTTATGAGTTTGGAACGGATCAAAGCTTACTGGAATATCATGGAGTTATTCTCAATCTCAAGTCCATGGATATGGTTTATGAAGGTGAAGTCATTACCTTGACCAAAAATGAATTTCAGATTTTGCGCGTGCTGTTTGAGCATTCTGGCAGTATTGTCGCGCGTGATGACCTGATGAAAGAGCTCTGGAATAGTGATTTTTTCATTGATGACAATACCTTGTCGGTCAATGTGGCACGGTTGCGGAAAAAATTAGAAGAAGTCGGTCTCAAGAATTTCATTGAAACAAAGAAAGGTATAGGCTACAGATTAACCAATGGATCATCAGAATAAGCGTCTATTTTTCAAATATTATTTCTGTTCGCGTCAGTTTTTATGTTTGTTGCTACTTATTTTTTATAGTCTACTGTTTGCTTTTTCTTACCTTTTTGAAAGTGAACGTGCTGTTTTACAGTATGTCATGTTGCTCTTGCTCTTGGTTAGCTTGATAGGATTCGTCTTTGACTTTGTTAAACAATATCAAACTTTTCGTCGCGCTGTTTTATATGGAGAAAGTCAAGTAAAAACTCCCTTGGAAGCATTACTTTTCTCCAAAATCGAAACTTTAGAAAAGGACAAAAAAGAGCTGCAATTACAGCATCAAGCAAAGCAGAGTGATCTATTGGATTATTATACACTTTGGGTGCACCAGATCAAGACGCCGATTGCTGCGAGCAAGCTCTTGGTGGAGGATTTACAAGAGCAGACACTGAAAAATCAGTTAGAGCAAGAACTGTTTAAGATTGATTCTTATACAAACTTAGTCTTGCAATACCTGCGTCTGGAAAGTTTTCATGATGATTTAGTCGTGAAAAGAGAAAATATAGAAGACTTGGTCAAAGATGTTGTCAAAAAGTATGCGATATTCTTTATTCAGCAAGGTCTTCGTCTAAATTTGCATGATTTGAAACACACTATTATTACAGATAAAAAATGGTTTGTCGTCATTTTAGAGCAGGTGCTCTCAAACAGTCTCAAATACACCAGCCAAGGTGGTATTGAGATTTTCTTTAAGGAAGATACCTTGTATATGAAGGATACTGGTTTGGGGATTCAAGATGCCGATCTTCTGCGCGTGTTTGAGCGAGGCTTTTCTGGCTACAACGGGCGCCTGACGCATCAGTCATCAGGATTGGGGCTCTATTTATCTAAGAAAATTGCGGATGAACTGGGGCATGAATTGCATTTGCAGTCGGTGGTCGGAGAAGGCACAACCGTTATGATTACTTTTAAAGAAAAGAAATTATTGTTTGAATAAATGCAATCTTACAAAATTGTAAGGTTCGCCTCTAAAAATGAAAGGTTATGTTATGGTAGCAGCCTTTCTTTTTTTGTATCATAAGTTTAGAAAATGAATGATGTTTAACAGAGGAGACAGTCATGAAAACAAAAGGATTGAACGCTTTTCAGCTCAAGCTCTTAATGGCTTTTTTAATGGTTTTTGATCACCTTGAAAAAATACCAGGCTTACTGTCAGGTGAATGGGTGAGCATTTTTCATGCTTTAACACGCTGTGTAGCAGTTTGGTTTGCATTTGCAGCGGTCGAAGGCTTCTTATATACTCGAAGTCGTCTGCTTTATAATATACGCCTCTTTTTATGGTCAGCTATCATGTTTGTCGGAAATACGATTCTCAATTTGCTGTTTCAGTCTAAAGGAGTTCAGATATATAATAATATTTTCTTAACCTTGGCTTGCGGTGTACTTGTCCTCAATATCTTTTTTGGCATAAACCAAACGAGCAATCCAGTTGATATTAAACGCCAGCCCATTCGCTTTATTTTAGGCATTGTTGTTTGCTTGCTTGCTGGTTTTGTGACAGAAGGTGGTATGGTCATTATTCCATTTATGTTGATTACCTATACTTGCAGAGAAAAGAAAAACCTACGCAATCTTCTGTATGGTATTTTAACGGTTGTCCTATTTTGTATGAGCATTCAGATTTATCCGTCATGGAGTGACACGCTGTTAATGATGTTTTATAATTCAGATTGGCTCTTTATTACAGTACTGCCTTTCATTTCACTTTATAATGGTGAGCGCGGTCCTGCGACCAAGTGGAGCAAGTATTTCTTTTATATCTTTTATCCAGCACATTTATGGTTGATTACATGTATCGCTTACCTCGTACACAAGTAGATGAAAAATTGGACGATGATGAATTGGCTACAATAGGAAGATTGGAAAAAGAAAGCTGAGGATAAATATGGTAAAATTTTATTGAAACAAGACAAGCAATTGCTTCAACCAAGTGTTAAAAGATATTGAAAAAGCGCAATTTGGCTATGAAGTGAGTCAATCAGCGCAACAGTTATATTTTGGATTTTAAAAGGAGAAAATGATGACACTATTAGACGTACAACACGTGAAGAAAATTTACAAAACCCGCTTTCAAGGCAACCAAGTAGAAGCACTGAAAGACATTCATTTTACAGTAGATGAAGGCGATTATGTCGCTATCATGGGTGAGTCGGGCTCTGGGAAATCCACTCTGCTAAATATTCTTGCCATGCTGGATAAGCCAACAGAAGGACGTGTCTTTCTCAACGGAACCGACACTGCGACAATCAAAAACAGTCAGGCTTCGAGTTTCCGTCGGGAAAAATTAGGCTTCGTTTTTCAAGATTTCAATCTGTTAGACACGCTCTCGGTCAAGGACAATATTCTATTGCCGCTCGTTCTGTCACGCCGCCCGATCACAGAAATGATGCAAAAGCTAGTCACGACTTGTAATGAACTAGGAATTAACCAATTGCAGGAAAAGTTTCCCTATGAAATTTCAGGCGGTCAAAAGCAACGGGTGGCAGTAGCGCGTGCTATTATCACCAATCCAGAAATTCTGCTGGCGGACGAGCCGACAGGTGCGCTCGACTCTAAGTCTTCGGCGGCGCTTTTAGATGTATTTGATGACATCAATGATCGTGGACAAACCATTCTCATGGTAACGCACTCGACTTCGGCGGCAAGCCGTGCCAAGCGCGTACTATTTATCAAGGACGGCATTTTGTATAATCAAATCTTCCGAGGAGATAAGACGGAGCGGCAGATGTTCCAAGAAATTTCAGATACCTTAACGGTTATGGCAAGTGAGGTGAGTGGTTATGTTCAAACTAACGAATAAATTAGCAGTCTCAAACCTGATAAAAAATCGCAGTCTGTATTATCCATTTGCTCTAGCAACGATTGTGGCAACAGCGATTTTATATAGTTTTGTATCGCTCGCTTACAGTCCAAATCTGGAAGCCAGCTATGGTGGCTCGGCGGCTCGTATGACCCTGCAATTTGGGATTTGGGTTGTTCAAATTGCAGTTCTTATCCTCATCACCTATGCCAATAGTTTTGTCATGAAGAATCGCTCACGGGAGCTTGGTTTGTACAGTATCTTAGGAATGGAGAAGCGGCACATGCTGCTGATGACTTTCTTTGAAATGTTTTACTTTTTCTTAGTGACTGTCGGACTTGGGATTGGCTTGGGTTTTCTTTTAGACAAATTGCTTTTTGCAGTTTTACTGAAATTTATGGGAATGAAAGTAGTGATTGCCTCAACTTTCCAATGGTCGAATATCTTCACCGTTTTAGCTAGTCTGGGAGTGGCTTTTGCGCTGATTCTCTTTTTAAATTCCACGCGCCTGCTTCGTTACAGCTCGCTTCATTTGATGAGAGAAAAGAAGGCTGGGGAGAAAAAAGGACGATTTCTTGGCTTACAGACACTTGTGGGGTTAGGATTTCTGGCTGGGGCTTATTATATCGCACTCACAGTTGAGAAACCAGTTGCTGCGATTTTGAATTTTTTTATCGCAGTTCTCATGGTCGTTTTAGCAACCTACCTCCTCTTTAACGCTGGAACGATTACGCTTTTGCAATTTTTAAAGAAAAGAAAGAACTACTATTATAAAACGCAGAATTTTATTTCTGTTTCTAATTTGATTTCTCGTATGCGTAAGAATGCTGCAGGCTTAGCTACGATTTCAATCCTTTCAACCATGCTACTGGTGACCTTGGTTGGCTCTATTAATATCTATGTGGGTGGGAAAGACTATCTGACAACTTTGTATCCAAAGGATTATAATATCATGGTTACAAGCGCAAAGACGGATAAAAATGCAGCAATTTTACAAGCAGTCAAAGAAGTAGCACGGGAAAAAGGCTTGACAGATGCCAAGTATGAAGATTATAGTTATCAAATCTCTTCTATTTCAAAAATTAATGGCAATCAGCTAACGATTCCTGAAAATACAGCCAGATTAAATGTAGAAGAAGCTCAAAAATCAATGGCTACTTTCCTTGTCATCAGTCGTCAAGAGTACGAAAAAATGACAGGAAAAACCGTTGATTTAGCTGATAATGAAGCACTTCTATATGCAAAAAATCTTCGAATCAATCAAAAGCAAGTTCTTTCCATCAATGGAAAATCGTGGAATATCAAAGAGCATTTGACAACGGATTTTGCACATGGCAAGATTGTCAATACATCTGGTATGGTATCAGAAAAAAGCATGTACATGGTTGTCAATCAACCAAGTCAAGTCGGTCTGAAATCTTTCTATACTTACTACATCGGTATCCAATCTTCCAATAAACAGGTTGATCTCCAAGAAAGTATTTTCAATGCTCTTCAGCAACAAGGTCAGGAAAGTGGCAATATCAGTCTTTCTGAGCGTTATCACATTGAAAAAGAATATCAGGGTGTGATTGGGACTCTTCTATTTATCGGAATTTTCCTTTCTACGATTTTCCTGCTTGGGACAGTTCTTGTGATTTATTACAAACAAATTTCAGAAGGTTATGAAGATCGTGAAGGATTTATCATTTTGCAGAAAGTCGGACTGGATGAGAAGCAAACGAAAGCAACGATTCGCAAACAAATTTTAACAGTTTTCTTCTTACCACTTATCTTTGCCTTTCTTCATATCGCTGTTGCTTTTCATATGTTGCAGCTGATTGTCGCTCTCTTAGGTGCAACAAATGTGCCGTTACTCATTCAAACAACAATAGCCACTTGCGGTGTCTTCCTCTTAGTTTACATCTTAGTGTTTGTGATAACCTCCAGAAGCTACCAAAAGATTGTAGCACGATAAGTATTTTGAACCATTCGTCTTTTGGCGAGTGGTTTTTATCTTGTAAATCTGACTTCTTATCTAGTTAGTAGAACCTCTTATCCAAAAGTGCGAGATTTTTTTAAAAGTGAGGAGTATGATAAGTTCGTAAAATAAATTATTGGAGGAACGTTATGCTACTAGAAACACGCCATCTTAGCAAAGTCTATGATAATAAGCAAGCTGTGAATGATTTGAATCTTCAGATTGAAACAGGAAGTTTTACCGCTATTTTAGGACCAAATGGTGCTGGAAAGTCTACAACGATTCAAATGTTGACAGGGCTTTTGCAACCTACGGCAGGAGAGATACTGTATGATAACCCTATTAAATTAGGTGTTGTTTTCCAAAACAGTGTTTTAGATGATATGCTAACGGTGCAAGAAAATTTAGAAATCAGAGCAGGTCAATATAAGGATATTGATAAAGGAAAAGTTGATAACTTAGTGAATCAATTGGGATTGCAAAATTTCTCAACGCAATTATATGGGACTTTATCAGGTGGACAAAAACGACGAGTGGATATTGCCCGTGCTCTGCTGAATAGCCCAGATATTCTCTTTCTTGATGAACCAACTACGGGTTTAGATATTCAAACTAGGAAAGCCATTTGGGAGCTGATTCACCAGTTGCAAATAAAAGAGAAGATGACGGTTATCTTAACCACTCATTATTTAGATGAAGCAGATGATGCAGATATGATTTATATTGTGGATCACGGTCAAGTGATTGCTAAAGGCTCTGCTAATCAGATTAAAGAGCAGTATGCTCAGAATTTTCTCAAGGTATTCGTGACTGATACTGCTGATTTTAAAGAAATTTTGAAGGAAGAGATTCCTTTTGAGGAAGTAAGAGTGAATGAACTGTTGATTCACCCAGAAACGACAGAAAAGGCTTTAGAGATTCTAACGTGTGATCGCTCTTTTATTCGACAATTTGAATTTCGACCAGGAACAATGGACGATGCTTTTATGGCGTTGACAGGAAGAGAGGTACGTTAAAATGATAATGCTTATTAAAAGAAATTTTTTACTATATTTTCGTAATCGTAGTGGGGTTCTTTTCTCCCTTCTTGGGGCAATGATTTCCTTTATTTTGTACTTGGTCTTTTTGAAAGCAAATATCAAGACCTCTTGGAGTCAAGTCCCTCACACTAATCAGTTATTGGATTCATGGTTGATTGGTGGAACGCTTGCCATTACAGGATTAACCACAACCTTTTCTAGTTTTTCCCAACTAGCAAAAGATAGAGAAAGTAACGTAACACAAGATTTAATTCTGACAGATTTGGGACGCTGGGGCTTGTCTATCAGTTACCTTCTGAGTACTGCCATCATTGGATTTTTGATGCAAATCATTATGTTTGCTGTCATGGAAGGCTACTTTATCTGGGACGATCAGATTATCTTTGATTGGACTTTGCTTCCTCAGGTTCTCCTTATTATGGTGCTCAATGCACTCTTATGCTCGATTTTCAATGGTATTCTTGTGAATCGCTTCAAATCAGTAGATACGCTTGGAAAGCTAGCAACGATTATCGGAGCTGCCTCGGGTTTCTTAGTTGGGACCTATATTCCAATAGGGGTTCTTCCGTCATTTGCTCAAACGATAATGAAATGTACTCCCTCCACATATATTGCTTCTCTCTTTAGACAAGTAATGATGAAAGATAGCTTAGCTACTGCTTTTCATCATAATACAGCAGCGCAAGATTATTTTGAAAAGATGATGGGCATTCAATTAAAGTGGGAATCTCTATTGACAATGAAAGAAACATACTATATAGTTGTAGTAGTTTTAGTTGCCTTGCTTGTCATTTGGACAATCCAACAGCTTGCTACCAATCGGTGGACTAAAACTGCTTAATTGATAGAAAGTTAGAGAAATTTTTTGCAGACTAAATTCAAAATGAATCCAACCATTCCTTCAAATGATCCACTTGTTGTGATTCAAGCGGACGAGTTAGAAGCTGAAGCCAAAGAAATTTTTGAATATTTACATCAGTACAAGTCGTCTTATGTGAATGCTGTTCCCATTAAAACAGATGATAAAATTGTTATGGTAAAGACGGATCAGATTATTTTGGCAGACATCAATCAGACAACATTGATGGTGTATTGTGTGGATGGTATCTATGCGACGACCGAAACACTCACACATTTTCAAAGTCGAGTTAATCGTAAAAACTTTATTCAAATTTCAAAACACGCTGTCATCAATATTGACCATTTGTTATCATTATCGGATAGCTTTTCAGGAAATATGACGGCTAGATTGACAAACAAAATTAAGTCAAGTGTCAGTCGAAAATACGTCAGATTGTTGATGGATTATCTCGGTTTGTAGAAAGGAACAAACATGAAAAAAATTGTAGTGTCTATGTTAGAAGGCCTGCGTACGGGTTCTTTAGCGTATTTACTTGTTTTGGCTTTTCGAATCCAAGAATCACCTGTTACGACTTCTAACATTCTCAGTATTTTGATAATGAGTGCTTTGATTGGCTTGTTTTCCTTGCTGTTTGAAATTGAACGTTTTTCTTATTTAGTGCAGTTGACGATTCATTTTTTTCCTACTTTAATGGTGGTTAGTGTCATGATGGTCTATAATGGTTGGGCTTTTAATTTGGCACGGACTGAATTTTGGTTGGATTTTATTGTTATCTACATTTTAATTTGGCTGTTCGTTCGTTTAGACATTTATCTAAAAACAAAGAAAATCAATGAATCACTTGTAAAATTAAGAAGAAACCGTACAAAAGAATAGCTTAGGTCTTGTAGTTATATCCAGAGGGCTGGGGACACATTTGTCCAAGCCTTTTTTCTTACAAAAATGTAAGGTTATATGCATCAAATGAAAGGTTATGTTATGGTAGCTTTGCCAAGAGTTTTGTATTATATAAGTGTAAAGAAAAATAAAGGAGAAGCATCATGAAAACAATTTTATTTCACAAAAAATCAATGCCAAAAACTGCAAAAATTTCCAAAGAAGAAATTGAAAAGACAAAAATTGGCTGTGCTTCTAGTCAATACTATTTCTGGTTGCAGTATAGTCATTAAAAGATTGGATAAATTAAAAAATCATGTTCATCAATCTTACAAAAATGTAAGATAAAAGTGAAAAATGAAAGGTTAAAGTATGGAAAGTTGCTTTTCTTTTCAGTATGATAGATATATAAGAATTTGTTAGGAGAAAATGATGACACTATTAGACGTACAACATGTGAAGAAAATTTACAAAACCCGCTTTCAAGGCAATCAAGTGGAAGCACTGAAAGATATTCATTTTACAGTGGAAAAAGGCGATTACGTCGCCATTATGGGGGAATCCGGTTCTGGGAAATCCACCCTCTTGAATATCCTTGCCATGCTGGATAAGCCAACCGAAGGACGCGTCTTTCTTAATGGCACCGATACCGCAACGATTAAAAACAATCAAGCTTCTAGTTTTCGCAGGGAAAAACTCGGCTTTGTCTTTCAAGACTTCAATCTGTTAGACACCTTGTCTGTGAAAGACAATATTTTACTGCCGCTCGTTTTATCACGCCGTTCGATTACAGAAATGATGCAAAAGTTGGTCACGACTTGTAATGAATTGGGGATTAACCAATTGCAGGAAAAGTTTCCCTATGAAATTTCAGGCGGTCAAAAGCAACGGGTGGCAGTAGCGCGTGCTATTATTACCAATCCAGAAATTCTGCTAGCAGACGAGCCAACAGGGGCGCTCGATTCTAAGTCTTCTGCGGCACTTTTAGATGTATTTGATGATATTAATGACCGCGGACAGACAATTCTCATGGTAACGCACTCGACTTCTGCAGCAAGCCGTGCTAAGCGCGTACTTTTTATCAAGGACGGAATTTTGTACAATCAAATCTTCCGAGGAGATAAGACCGAGCGGCAGATGTTCCAAGAAATTTCAGATACCTTAACGGTCATGGCAAGTGAGGTGAGTCAAGGTGTTTAGATTAGCAGGAAAACTAGCGATTTCTAACCTAGTGAAAAATCGTAGATTATACTATCCGTTTGCGTTGGCAACTTGTTTAGTCGTCGCTATTTCATATATGTTTAATTCTTTAACGTTTAATCCTCATTTACAAAAAATGCAGGGGGCAAGTTCTATTTCATTTGTCTTGGCTCTTGGAGTGATTATTGTGACGATTGCTGCAGCGATTATCGTTTTTTATGCTAATAGCTTCGTCATGAAAAACCGTTCGAAAGAGCTAGGCCTTTATGGAATGCTAGGGCTTAATAAACGTCATCTCTTTACAATGGTGTTCATTGAGTTATTGATTTTAGGAGCGACGACTGTCACGATTGGTCTTGGATTTGGTATTGTATTTGATAAACTGATTTATGCCTTTTTACTGAAATTGATGGGGTTAAAAGTTGTTCTAGTATCCACGTTTCAATGGTTAGTTCTTATTTCAGTTGTTGTCATCTATGGCGTTATTTTTGCGGGCTTGGTGCTTGTCAACGGTTTGAGGATTCTACGTTTTAATGCTTTGCAATTGGCCAAGGAAAAGAATAGCGGTGAAAGAAAAGGACGATTTCTTCTGATTCAAACGATTATTGGATCGATTTCTTTAGGCTATGCTTATTACCTAGCTCTGAGTGTCAAAAATCCATTGACAGCAATTGGTATATTTTTTATAGCGGTTCTTTTTGTTATTTTAGGGACTTATCTGCTGTTCAATGCAGGGATTACGGTATTTTTGCAGTTGCTCCAGAAAAATAAACGATATTACTATCAACCAAACAATATGATTTCTGTCTCTAATCTCATTTTTCGGATGAAGAAAAATGCGATTGGCTTAGCAACGATTTCGATTTTGTCAACCATGGTCTTAGTCACCTTAGCTGGTGGTATCAACATTTATGCAGGTGCTGATTATTTGAAAAAAGCGATGTATCCTCAAGACTATACTATAAAGGGAAGAGAAGTATCAGCTGCCCAATTGGAACAAGCATTGACAGAGTTTGCAAATGAAAATCATCTAAAAGTTACTAAGAAAAATGCCTATCAATATTATTCTATGGGAATTAAAAAACAAGACAGTAATCAGCTTGACATTTATCCAAAAGGAGAAACACGAGTTTCTCCACAAGCTTACATTCTTCTGTTTTCAGCTGCTGATTATCAAAAGATGACTGGCAAAACGTTGGACTTAAAAGACAATGAGACAGCCATCTTTGCAAAAGGAATATCTGTAAGGCAAGATCAACCTCTTAAGCTGATTGAGCAAGAATTGACAGTGAAAGAACTTTTAAAAGATGACTTTGTTCTTGGAAATGTCGCGGATCAGTATAATATCGTTGTACCGCAGTCACTTTTTATGGTTGTCAATGATCCACAAAAGATAGTAGATGCACAAAAGGAGCACTACACAATTAATACAGAATTATATGGTGGATTGAATATTAAGGCTTCTGATAAGGAAAAAGGGGATTTGGATACAACTTATCAGAAGAAGTTGAAACAGTTCAATACGACGCTCCCCGATAATGCCGGTGTGTATGGTTATACAAGAATCCAAGGTATGCAGGAAATCATGAGCATGCTCGGTGGGGTTTTCTTTATCGGAATTTTCCTATCTATTGTCTTTATGCTAGGAACGGTTTTAGTAATTTACTACAAACAGATTTCAGAAGGATATGAAGACCGTGATCGCTTTGTGATTTTACAAAAGGTGGGACTGGATGAAAAGCAGACCAAGCGAACCATTCGCAAGCAAATTCTGACGGTGTTCTTCTTGCCACTCATCTTTGCCTTTGTTCATCTGGCTTTTGCTTATCATATGCTGAGCCTTATGCTGAAAGTTCTGGGTGTCTTAAATGCTACATTGATGTTGGAAGTTACACTTGGCGTTTGTGCTGTTTTTCTTATCGTCTATATACTCGTCTTTCTGATTACATCACGCAGTTATCGTAGAATTGTGTCGATGTAAGTTAGTGATAAGTATAGATAATCGCGAAAAGGAGTAGGGCTATTCTTGCTCCTTTTTCAATTTATTTAACAAAAAAGAGGGACGTTTGATTCCTTTTTGATTGCTTTTATGGTAGAATAATTCAATCTAATAAATTGGAGTTTAGGATGAATATTTTTCGGAAAAAAGATGTCAGTCGAGATCGGACTGGTATGCGTCGTCATTTACGATTGCTTGATTTGATTTTGTTAGGAATTGGCGCTATGGTGGGAACGGGTGTTTTCACGATTACCGGAACGGCGGCTGCAACTCTAGCTGGTCCCGCTTTGGTAATTTCGATTATTATTTCTGCTCTTTGCGTGAGTATTTCTGCTTTCTTTTATGCAGAATTTGCATCAAGAATTCCTGCAAATGGAGGTGCTTATAGCTATCTCTATGCTGTCCTTGGTGAGTTTCCAGCTTGGATAGCAGGTTGGCTGACCATTATGGAATTTATGACGGCGGTATCTAGCGTTGCCTCTGGTTGGGCTTCCTATTTGAAAGGCTTGCTAAGCGGATTGGGGTTGAGTGTGCCAAAAGCGCTCAATGGAACCTTCAATCCGCAGGCAGGAACTTATGTAGACTTACTGCCGATTCTTGTTTTGGTATTTGTGACTGGTGTAGTGCTGTTAAATTCCAAAGCAGCTCTGCGATTTAATTCCGCTTTGGTTATCTTGAAGTTTTCGGCGCTTGCCCTTTTTATCTTTGTAGGGATTTTCTTTATTAAGCCTGAAAATTGGTCTCATTTTGCTCCGTTTGGCTTTGGTAAACTCTATGGTGGCAATGTTGGAATTATGGCTGGCGCCTCTCTGATGTTCTTTGCCTTTTTGGGTTTTGAGTCTATTTCTATGGCAGTGGACGAGATTAAGGAGCCACAAAAAAATGTTCCACGAGGAATTGTGCTATCTTTGTCCATTGTAACGGTACTTTATATATTGGTGACACTGGTTCTGACAGGGATTGTTCACTACAGCAAGCTAGATGTGGCAGATGCTGTCGCGTTTGCGCTTCGCAGTGCGGGGCTTAGCTGGGCAGCTAATTATGTGTCAGTGGTGGCTATTTTGACTTTGATTACTGTCTGCATTTCCATGACTTATGCTCTGTCGCGCATGATTTACAGCATTGCGCGTGACGGTTTGTTGCCAAAGTCTTTTAGAAAATTAACTGCTACTAGTCGTGTACCGAGAAATGCTACGATTTTGGTAGGAATAGCCGCAGCAGTTTGTGCGGGGATTTTTCCGCTAGCCAGTATCGCATCCTTTCTAAATATCTGCACCTTGGCTTATCTGATTTTGTTAGCAGTGGCTATTTTGAAGTTGCGCAAGGATAAAGGACTTCCTCAAGCAGGGGAATTTAAAACTCCCTTTGTACCTCTGACGCCTGTCTTATCCATTATTATCTGCCTGTCTTTCATGAGCCAATATGGCTCTGATACTTGGCTAGCATTCGGGCTTGCCTTACTAGTTGGAACAATTATCTATTTTATCTATGGATATCAACATTCGGAAATCAATTGATGAGTTTACCTTACAAAAATGTAAGAAATAATTGTAAATTGTAAGATAGAGCTAAGGCAATTGGCTCTATTTTTCCATATAATAGTGATAATAAAGTAAGTGATGGAGGAAAAAATGAAAAAAGGATGCATTGGTTGTCTAGGTGTGCTAGGAGTATTGTTTTTAGCGGTATTAGGAGCAGTGTTATATTTTGGTCCTAATTATGATATCTATCTTTTACCACCTAGTCCTGAGCAATACGCAAAATCTGCTCTAAATAAGATGAATTCTGCTCTTTATATTGATGAAAATTGGTCACAAGAAAAGGAAAAAGCATTAAAAGAAGTCAAATCTGCCAAAACGTATGTAGATACCTATCCAGTTCTAAAGAGAATGACAAAACTATCAGGAGGAAAACATTCTTATTTTTATACACCGAAGGAATTTAAAACTTCACCAAAGGAAGAGAGCCGGCTTCCTGTCATAAAAAATGAGAATGATATTCTATACTTGAAATTACCTCCTTTTATGGGAAACGAGAAAGAGGCTAAGGCTTATCGTACAATGCTACATCAGGCATTGACGAAGGAAACTTACAAGGGAGTAATTGTGGATTTGGAGAATAATAGCGGTGGCAATATGTATCCTATGATTGGTGGATTAGCTGCTATTTTGTCTAATGGAACTCTCTTTCAATTTGAATATGCAAATGGGCAAAAAATAGGTACTACTTTATCACAAATATTGGCAAGCAAGCAGACAGAAGAAAAAAATAGTTCTAAAACAATTCCTATAGCAATTCTAGTTAACGGTAATACAGCTAGCTCTGGTGAAATGACGACATTAGCTTTCAAAGGCTTACCAAACGTTAAAATTTTTGGCAAGCCAACAGCTGGCTATACAACAGGAAATATGGTTTATTCTCTTTATGACGGGGCAACAATTCAGCTGACGGTCTCTCGGATTATTGACCGAAAGGGTAATCGTTATGAAAATACTCCAATCGAGCCAGATATTGCTACAACCACACCATTGAATGATGCTAGAACTTGGTTACTAGAGCAAATATCGAAATAATCTCTAAATAGCGATTACCGCTGTTTTTTGCTATACATAGAAAGAAAAAGAGGTGCGAATATGATACGATCTGCAGAACTTTCAGATGCAGTGGCTATTCAGGAAATCAATGCAACTGCTCTCGGCTATGATTTTGGCTTGATAGAAACTCGTCAGAAACTATCAGAGCTGTTGGATAGGTCTGATCATTTTATCTTGGTAGCTGAAAATGCAGCAGGTCAAATTGTCGGCGGTGCCCACGCAGCTAGCTATGATTGCTTATATTTTCCGTCTTTGCTCAATTTGCTGGCTTTGGCTGTTGCTCCAGATTTTCAAGGTCAGGGATATGGCAAAGCTTTGATGCAGGCTATTCGTGAAGAGGGCGTGGCAGCTGGTTACACAGGTATTCGAATAAACTCTGGTATTTCACGAATGAAGGCTCATGAGTTTTATCGAAAATTGGGTTGTGAGGAAAAAGCTGATCAGAAACGTTTTTATTGGGAATTTTAAGAAAGGAAATCTATGAAAATTGAACCATTAAGTCAAAGCAATGCAGAAGAAATTGCTAATCATTGGCATTACGAAGGAATCTATACTTTTTATGATATGCAAGCGGATCCTGAGGATTATGAAGAAATTTTATCTCCTGAAGCGCGTGGCAATCACTATTATCAAATTCTCAAAAATGATGAATTGTATGGTTTTTTCTGTCTTTTCCCAGTTGGCAAAGACAAGCAAGAGCTAGGTTTAGGGATGAAGCCAGAGTATTGTGGTAAAGGTCAAGGGGAAGAGTTTTTACAAACCATTCTGCAGTTTATTGAAGAAAATATCTCAGTAAAAAGCCTAACTCTCTCAGTTGCAGATTTTAATCAAAGAGCTCAAAAGCTCTATCTTCGCTGTGGTTTCAACGTAATCGGACGGCAGCCTCAGGAAAGCAATGGCGATATTTACCTTTTTGTCAAAATGGAAAAGGAGTTGAAATGAGAGTTGCGGTTATCCAAGGAACTACTCGAAGAAATATGAATTCGTTGCTATTTGAATCTGTAAAAAAAGCAGTCCAATCGTCTGACGAAGTGCTGAATTTTGGTATTTTCGAGGAGGAGAACGAGCAGTATTCTTATGTTGAGATAGCGATGATGATTAGTCTCTTAATAGAAAGTGGAGCAGTGTGTTGTAACAGGTTGCTCTTCTGGTCAAGGGATGATGCTTGCCTGTAATAGTTTACCAGGTCTTTTGTGTGGCTATATAGAGACCCCACAAGATGCTTTCCTCTTTGGACGAATCAATGGAGGAAATGTTGCTTCCCTGCCATTAGGGTTGAATTTTGGTTGGCAAGGAGAATTGAACCTGCAATATACATTGGATAAATTATTTGATGGTGAGTTTGGTATGGGCTATCCTGAAAATGAAGCGGAAAGAAAAAGGTTGGAAGCAAGTGCCCTAAAGGATTTGAACCGTTTAACGAAACGCAATTGGGAAGAATTAGTAGAACAACTTCCAACTGATACTTTCACTAAATTGTTGCAAAGAAAGATAGTGATGAATGCTATTATAACGAATGGAACCAATGAAGAGTTCATCCGTTTGCTGAAATCAAAAATAGGTAAAAAGTGAAATGAAAAAGCGGAGGTACTAAGTAGATGTCCCTATACATTTCATTATCTTTGCAATTTTGACTGTTTATGGTAAAAATTGAGCTTGACATTATAACGTCATTTTAAAACAAGACAAGACTGGAAATCCCAGTCTTGTCTTGTTTTATGCTAATGTTGTAATATTGACTGCTTGAAGACCGCGCTGACCTTTTTCAATGTTAAACATTACTTTGTCACCTTCATTCAGTGATTTGAATCCGTCGGATTGAATCGCTGAAAAGTGAGCAAAAACGTCTGGTCCGTTTTCTTGTGAAATAAAGCCGAAGCCTTTTTCAGCATTGAACCATTTTACTGTACCTTGTGCCATACATCTTACTTCCTTTCTCTAAAATGTTGCGTAAAAAATAGAAAAAGTAAAGATGAAAAACAAAAATACTCACTCAAAATTCATTTACTCTTGCAAGTCTAACAGAAGTAGCAGCAAAAAGCAAGGAAAAAACAGCGTAGGACATCATATTTTGCTATACTAGTTATATGAAAAGCAGAAAGAGGTATATCATGACATTTGAAGAAATTTTCGTTTCTCATTGTCATTAGTAACCCATTGTATTCCCTAAAGCTTGGTATTATAAGGTTTGTAAAATATCATATATCATTAGTATTCATTGGAAAACCTCTCAAAGTCCACAAAAGGGAGTATAAAAATAGACCTAAAAGGTCTATTGATCACGAGTTCAGCAGGCAAGAAATTAGCGCAGCCATAAGGTGCGCTTTTTTTGTTTCTTTCCTCCTCTTAAATGATGAAAAAAGAAGATGAAAGACCTAATATTAACGCTATTATTCTATGATTTTCTAAAGAATTTGTCAACCTTTAAAACTTATTTGTTCGTGTTTTACCTAAAACCACCCCCCTAATATGTAAAAATAGCGTACATTTTTGGTTAGTTGAGCATCCATCGGTTTACGGTTTTCGGATAAAAACGCACATTTATTTGGTAGGGGGGTGTATCGTTCGTTTTTAATGTCACATATCTTAGAAAGTGTTGCATTTTTAAATACAGCTTAACTGCTATATTTTCTAATAGATTAGTCTATTTTTTAAATATACAATGCAACATTTTTTTGTTATATATCATTTATGTTTTTAAAAATGTATTGAAAACTAAAGATTTATTTTTTTATCTAATCATTCTCTAATAAGCTATCTTTGAATTTCTTTTTATATTCTTCTAGTGTTTCAAAATTTGAACCGCTGGCAATTTCGTTTATTTTGCTTTTGGCATATTCAAGCTGAATAGTTTGACGTTGATTATCCTCTAACCATTGTTCAATAATTTGGGCGCGATAAGCTGTTGGAGTTTTTCCAGCCTTTTCAGCTTCAGTATCAATATAAATATATTTTACGGGCAGCCCTTGCGCTTTTAAGTAACTTGATAAGGCTTCATAGTATTTTGAATTATTATATACAAAACGTTTATTATAATAACTTTCGTCTCGTGCTGACAATTCAGGAAAAAGTGGAAGCAGTGTATCCAATACATCAGCTACTTCAGTAAAACGACCGTTAAAGAAAATATTCTGTTCTCTATTTTTAAAATCATTATTGATATACTGCAGTTTCAAAAATACGGAGTTTAATATCTTTAGATAACTATTATCATAAACTTCTTTTAATGTGTCTATTGTTAGTTGTATCCGTTTTAGTGCGTCAGATACACTCGGTTTAAATGCTTTAGTAAAATCTTTAGCTTTATCAGAAAGTAGCTGATTATACTTTTTGCGAATATCCAGATATAATGCTTCTTTTTCTTTATCCGTTAGATAACGATTAACAGTTACCTGTTGGATTTTTTCTATCAATTTTTCAATTAAAACGTTGTTACTTTTTAGATGTGAACTCGCTTCCTGATGATCCATACCTGATAATAACGGAACAACATATATCAAAATTTCTTTATCTGTAAAAGAGTTGTTAAAGGATAGTGTTCCTTTAATTAAACCTAGTTCTTGTTTTAAATCAAAATAAATACTGCGTGCTTCTTTAATTGTCAATGTGTTTTTAATTTCTAAAATTGCCATGTGTTTTTTAACCTTTCTTTGTTTTAAAATGTAGGGAGATAGTCCCCTAAGTTGTCTGTAGTTTTCTTCTTCGTTATGCTTGCCAGCTTATCCAACCCTAATAAAGGTTTTATGGTCTTCTCTGTGTATTCATATGCACCTATAGGTGGTAAACTTGCGACAATTCGTTTAACCATTGTGGTATCAATATCTTTAACAAACATCTTCTTGTCTGCAAATCCTAAAGAAATGGCAGTATCGCAAGATAACCATGTCTCGCGCTCCATCATTTCTTTGATTTTTTCTTTTGCTAGCCCTGTTCGCTCTTGATAGGCGGTAGCTAATGCATCGTTTGCTACGTCCATAGTTTCTATTTGACGCTTAAGTTGCTGACTGTTCCCGTAAGTTAGGGTTGATACATTATGAATCATCATCAGTGCTATAGGATTCATCTCTATTACGTCCCCAGCCATAGCTATCACGCTTGCTGCACTAGCGGCCAGTCCTACAATTTTTACAGTTACTTTTCCTTTATGCCCTCTCAATTTTGCATATATCTCATTAGCTGTATACACATCCCCACCGCTTGAGTTAATTCGGACTTCAAGAGGTTCAGATGGAAAAGGGATTTTTATATCTTCTAGTGAAGTATACTCCCTACCATCTTTTTTATACTCTGGTATAGAACTTTTAGGGATAATAACGCCTTTGATTTCTATTTTTTGCATTGTTCCTCCTTTGGTCTACAACATAAAAGGGACACCAAAAAGTATTGAACTTTCTGATGTCCCTGATTGTTTCAGTAGACTATTATTTTTTAGTTTCTGTTTTTTCAAGATAGGTTAATTTCCCTTCTTGAAAATGTAAAGTTATTTTCCCAAACTTGGGAGGTAACTCTGTATCTATTTTATCATTTTTTATAAATAAGATAAAGCCCTCTTTTAACATTTGTGTAAATTCATTTTCCATTAGTCTTCCTCTTTCTTTAATTAAATTATGTAAAATCATCCAATTTGTGACTATGTTCAATAGTCACACGGTCACGGGGAAAACCCCTGATAATACTGACTTTTTTTAATCTATTATGTTGTGACCGTCTTTTAAATTTTATTTTTTATATATAATGTTTTTTTATAAAATATTTTTTACGTAATATAATAAAAAACACAGTCACAAAGTCACAAGTCTAAAAATAATCCATGAAAAAGTCTTTAAATCAATGTTTTTACCCTGTTACCAACTTATCCAAGTAGGACAACAAGACAGTCACATGGTCACGGTTTATTGTTTGTATATTCCCTTGACTGACCCGATCAGGCTTTTTTCTTGCCAGCTTTGAGGGGCTATTCTCTTTTTGTCTTTTTCAGATACTCTAAAACTCTTTACAGTGTATTTATTCTTTGTTTCCTTGTTCAATATTGCTGTTACTTTCTGACCATGCCCGTAAAGATTGGGGTCGTTAATGCCTTCATTGCTTGTAAAGTCTTTTAGCCAATCTTTAATGATTGCTAGTGGGACATGTTGCAATTCGTGGTAGCCGTTAGGTATGTAGAATGTGGTGACAAATGAAAAATAAAAATCATTATTTATTTTGTATTCGCTTAATAGTTCCTTTACTGCTTGGGGTTCTATGAATTTATCAAACTTTTCAAGGTTCAATATGCGATAAAGTACCCATTCAAGCAGGCGCTCATCTTTTAAATATTGGTTTTTGATTTCTGGTTTCTCTTTTTGTCCATTAAAATCTGCATTAAAGGGAACGATACACAAACGCCTATACCATCCTTGATTTTTAGCTCTCGCCTTTGGCAATTCGTTTCCAGAAAACAAGCAGAAGCATTTGTACACTGCTTCATAGGGTTGTTGGTGCTTAGGATTAACATGTACACTATCGCCTGTGACTACACTCATAAGGTCACTTACTTCATCAAGATACTTGTTAGAAATATCATCTCCTATATTACAGACCTTTCCTTCAAGAGCACTTAGTTGAAAGCTTTCTTCAAATTGATTGGGTTTAAGGTTGCTGATATTCTTAGCGCCTATTAAATTTATTAAAAGAGATTGAAACGTCCCTTTTCCGTTGTTTCCTTCACCGTACAAAATCGCCATCTTTCCTCTTGTGTAGTTAGGGTTAATAGCTTCATTCATAATCTGCCATAATAGAGTAACAATATCCTCATCATTACAAGCAATAGATTTTAACCACTCATCAAAATCAAACCACTTGTCTAGAATTGGCTTCATAGGTTTATCATGGTATGCTGTATTGATTTTACTTTTTATGATATAACTAGGAGAAAACGGTAGCAGAGCCTTTCTTTTCAAATCAAAGATACCATTTTTCACAGGTATCAGGTTTCTATCTGATAACGGTTCTTTTAGTTTTGTCATCGTGCGCAAAACAATCTGAATTTCTCTAAAGTGCTTACTCCTCAGACGACTGTCAAATTCGATACATAACTTGTTAAAAATATCAACACTAGCTATATAGATACCCTCATCCAAATTATACAAGTAAAGTAAGTTCTGATCTGTTGTAATACCTCTTCCGATAAAGACAAAGTAACAAGTTTTTTTTAGAATATTAGCCACATCAAGCGGTCTAGGTAATGCTGTTTTTTTACTTTTTACCTGTCCTTTTTTCTCTCCATTAGTGTAAAATTCGGTCACGGTGTTAGCTTCCCGCCATTTTTTCCCCGCTTCATGTAAAGTATTATAAAGTTCTTTCATAGTCTGCGGTGCTGGTATTTCTGTCTTATCTAGTAGCTGTGTTTTCTCTTCATTTCCGTAAATTTCTTTTAAAATTCCGTTTTTATCCAATTTTCTCCCCCTTATAAATGTTTGTAATAGTATCAAGAAAAAAGCCTGCTAGGTCAGCGCGTTTTACAAGATTTGTAAATAACTCTAAGACGGTATCAAAATCATAGCCATGTAAAAATAATAAACGAATAAAATAGGCAACTTCACGCCTTGTATAGATACCCTGTGAAACAATATCCAATATCTCTCCTTTTAATTCTATCCATGTTCCTTGTCGATTCTCTACCAGTCTGGTAGATTCCAAATCTTGCAAAATTTCCAAAAGATCAGCACTAGCCAGTGCTATTTTCTTATCCCTTACCAATATCCAACCTTTTTTGGTGTCACTTTTGGACGGATCGTCGGTTGTCGTCTTTACTATGATGTCCGTATAAGAAAAAGCTATCAACTCACGACCTAAGGGGGCAAAGTATAAAAATTTGTAAAAATCTCCATTCTTTAAAACTTTGGTAGGATTATGCTTCAAAAATCCAAATAATCCTAGCTTATTAGTATGTAAAGTTAACTCAATAATTTCATACATATCTAATCCTTTCTTTGCTTTTTCAAATGCTTTAAGTGTGCATTATTTTTTTCATGGTTATCAACCCCCAAAAATATCAGAACATCACTAGCTTTATAGAAAACTTTTCTAGTATCTTCTAGTGGCGGGCGGTATCGTTTTAAACCTGCTTTTTCCCAACGTGCCAAGGTTTTGGATTTTATTCCTAATTCTTCCTTGACCTGTTGGGCTGTCATTAGTCCGAGCTGTCTTGGCTTTGGTTGCGTGTAAGACTGCAGAAAGTTAGAAAGCAAGGTTAAGGCTTCCGTCTTTAATTGTGTTTCTGTATCTAAGCTAAATAATGCCATATTAACCGCCTTTCAAATATTTATCTTGTTTTTTAAGGTATTCTCGCTTTACTTTGTTCGATAGAGTGGCTATAAGGTATAGGGGTTCGACTGCTTAAATTCTGCCATGTGTCAGAATTTGGAAGTTCTCTTGCAACCTTCATCATTCTGTTAGCTTCCCAAATGCGACCATGTGGCCGTTTTGGGGATTTTCTTTAAGACCAATAGCTACCAAATCTCTCAACGTTGAGTAATTCGAAAGAGAGCAAGTAGCTTTAAATGTCGTAACGTTTCGACATTCCGATTCAACCCTGCATTTATGTTCATTCCTAGATGTTGGTATGTGCCAACATATCGCTAAAATGTGGACAACGTTGTCTACATTTCCCAACGTCGGGAAATTTCTAAACTTAATTAAATGTTTCAACGTTGAGAGATTTGGTAAAATGCTGATGTTTCTAAATCGTTCAATGTTGAACGATTTTAAGTTTTTGCTGTATTCTAGTTATATCTTTTCCCTGCAAGTTGTATATAAGCCCCATAGTGAGGGTTTAACTTATCTGTATCTTTTTCCTCTCGCTTTGTCTTTATTTCAAAATCGAGCTTAAAATAACTTTCAAAGTTCCATAACTTCCAAAGCAACCAACTAAAGAAGAAAATCAGTATAATCGTTTGTTCTGGTGTTAAATCTAACTCATTCATGACGCAACTTCTCTTTCTTTGCTAATTTTTTAATATGTTCAAAGTCAAATAGTGCCAGTTGTAAGTACCACATAGGATTGTCTGCGGTTCCGTTATCATTGTATCCGTCTTTGAATAAAGCTAAACGAGTTTTTTCAATATTTGATTTCATTCCATTCAAAGCATGCTCAATGGGAGAAAGTTCGCCCTGTAACACCCGTTTCACGTCTTCATGAAAATATTTCATCATAATATCAGTTAAGAAGTGCAGTGTTCTTCCCGTATTGGGATCCAGTTGATAAACTTTACTAATTACGTCTTGCAATTCTTCTGATATTGCATTTTTAATAGGTTTATATTCTTGATTATCAACATTAAATTTGGCTAATATAGAGATGTTTTCTTTTTTCATGCTTAATCCTCTTTCTATTCTAAGTTAAGGAATCCTTATTTTAGATTTTCTATTTATTTTTATATATGGCAATATCTGCTAGATTATGGTATAATCTAAATATAAAATAACTAAAACCCTTACGGCTTGCCTGCTGTATTATTTTAGTTGATTGTGTGAAAAGCCTTGTAAGTTTGCCGACTGCTAAGGCTTTTTTGTTGTTTCTCTGTAATGCTGCTTCTTGTTTGTTTTAACAATTTATTTTTGTTTGGGGGTATAATTATACCTGCGATATATTTCAGTTTCGTTTTTGCCCATTTTACTTGGGCGAAAATTAGCTTAAAATCGATTTTAAACGCTCTGCGTTCCTTCGTTTTTGTTCTTCTGTCATTTTTGCTTTTTTTCTGACAAATGGATTGACAGAAAAATCATTAAGATTTGATAATTTAGCTCGTACAGAGATGCAAAAATTATTCTCAAATTCTTTTTTGATGCTTTCAAAAGCGTGTTCCATTTTCAAAATCTTCGTAACGTGTCGCCGCACATTACTTTCAAAATACCAACAATTATCTAGTTCATCGTAACGGATAACCGTCTCACGTTCTTCTGGTAGATACATTTTTATCCTCCTTGTGTCTGTTTTCTAAAGACTATGGTTTTTATTTCCTGGTAGGTCATATCTAGGTTAATCATAGCGATAGCCATATCTTCTAATGCTTGGTATCTGATAAGTTCATCACTAGTTAAGCTATTAATACCGTTATGTCCATTACGTGCTACCATAAGTTGACGCTTATTCATACCGCTAGCACCCTTTAGTAAAAGATTATTTACTGTACTGTGAGCGTGCTTAGGGGCATTCTCCCAATGTTCTATAGCCTCATGTAGGCTTTTTCTTTTGGGCAGTTCTAAAGCACGCTGCAGCTTAAACTGTGCTAGCTCGTCCCGCATTTCAAAGAATGCTTTGACTAGATTTGTTTTAAATTCTTTAACTGGCTCGGTGTTACGTAAGTAAGTGATTAACAACGTAGCTTGTTGCTCATTCAGAATATAGTCACGTACATTTTGCCCAGCCTCTGAAGGTGAAATTTTAAATGTCACCTTTCCAAACTTCTCACAGTCTGCTCGGTGCTTATTCAGTAATATTTTCAAATGCCTATGTTTTACCTCTGCACATTCTGCAATAATGCTTGAAAGTGTATACGGCTCTCTCTTGCCGTCCATGTAAACTAATTCCATGTGTGCCTACTCCTTTCTTATTCCTCTAGCCATGAGATAACCGCGGTGTAAATTCGGCGCGGCGCATCATAATCACCGCGTTCTACTTTGGACAAGGTGACGTGAGTTGTTCCCAACTTTTCAGCAAGTTCTTTTGCTGTAATACGCTCAATAGCACGTTTTACCCGTACACGTTGAGCCATATCTTCGGTAATTAGCATTCTATACCTCCTCACAAGTTAATAAAAAAGTAAAAGGTAGACGGTTAAAAGGTTGTGGTTTTATTTGTCTGCCTCCCAACTTTAAGTGAAGTTTTTCATCACTTTAAAGTTATAGTGTTATTTTATATCACTTTTTTTAATATTGTCAATAGTTTTATGATATTTTTTTTCACTTTTTCTATACTTTTACTTCTCAATATGATAAAATGACCGTTGAAAGGTTGTGATTAAATTGAATAGGATTAAAGAGTTACGTCAAAAAGAAAAGCTAACACAAGAAGAGTTAGCCAATAAAATAGGAGTAACAAAAAGAACTATAATAGCCTGGGAGAAGGGCGAACGTCAAATAAAACAAGATAAAGCCCAGCAACTAGCGGATTATTTCGGAGTGAGTGTTAGGTATCTGTTGGGGTATGAAGATGACTATTTATCATCAATGATAAAAAAGTACGAAGAGAGCATGAAAAACCCTGCTGATTTTGGTGGGTATGGCCTTCTAGCACTGACACGAGGGACAGAAGTGCAGGATAAAGTTATAGAAGCTCTTAGACACGCCACAGACTACTATGGGGAGCGAGCACTGAACAGAAAAGAAGCAGAAAAATGGGATGAAGAACGACGGGCTGAAATATTGGAAAGCCTAAAAGACTATTCAGATAATATAATAGGGCGTTTCCTAGCTGGTTTAATGTCCCTTTCTGATGAATTAAAAATACCCATTGTTGATTTTCTAACCTTAGAAGATAAAGATAAAGCAGCCGTTAGTCAAATTATAATATCTCTAGCCGATAATCCAGTTATGCATAAAGATTATTCAAGCCAGCAAAAAACACAGAAGGATAACTAAAGCAGATAACCCCATAAAACTCATTTAAGCCTCGGTTTCTTATAGAATAGACGCATTCTTATGATGTAAACCCAATCTAAAACTTTTACGGCTTGCCTGCTGATGGAAAGGGGTATCATCATGAAAATAACAGAAGTCAAAAAGAAAAACGGTACAACAGTGTACCGTGCTAGTGTTTATCTCGGTGTTGACCAGGTAACAGGTAAGAAAGTAAAAACCAGCGTGACAGGACGGACAAGAAAAGAGGTTAAAGCAAAAGCTCAACAAGCCCAGATAGATTTTAAACTTAATGGATCAACAGTTAAAAAGGAGATGCAAGTCAGAACCTATCAGGAACTCGCTGACTTATGGTTACGCAGTTACCAACTTACGGTCAAACCTCAAACTTTTAGGGCTACCCAAAGAATGCTCTATAATCATCTTATCCCAGCATTTGGGACTATGAAACCTAATAAGATAACAGTTTACTATATTCAAGACTTTATCAATGATTTATCAAAGGAGTTAGTTCATTATAGTGTAGTACACTCAATAAATAGGCGTGTTTTACAGTATGGTGTATCTCTGCAGTTGTTGCCATTCAACCCTGCTAGAGATGTTATATTACCTAAAGTGCCAAAACGTGAAAATAAGGTTATCAAATTCATAGCTCCAGAGAACATAAAGGCTTTAATGGATTATATGGAAAGTCTTTCTAATCAAAAATATGGTTATTATCTCGACTATGTGTTATATAGTGTTTTACTTGCCACGGGTTGTCGTTTTGGTGAAGTGGTAGCGCTAGAATGGTCAGATATTGACCTAAAGGAAAAGACTATTAGTATTACAAAGAACTATAATAGACTGTTAAAGCTCATAGGTACACCAAAGAGTAAAGCAGGAGTTAGAGTAATCAGCATAGACAAGAAAACGGTCAACATGTTACGCCTTTATAAGAATAGACAAAGGCAATTATTCCTAGAAGTTGATTCACAAGTTCCGACCGTAGTCTTTGCAACTCCAACAAAGGAATATCAAAATATGGCTACCAGGCAAGAGAGTTTAGATAGACGTTTGAAAGAAATTAACTGTCCACGATTTACCTTTCACGCTTTTCGCCATACTCACGCTAGTTTATTGCTAAATGCTGGGATCAGTTACAAAGAATTACAGTATCGCTTAGGTCATGCTACCCTAGCTACGACTATGGATATTTATAGTCACCTATCAAAGGACAAAGAAAAAGAAGCCGTTTCATATTACGAAAAGGCTATAAATAATTTATAAGTCCACAAAAAAGGGAACAAATTCATAAAATAACTCATTACATGGTTCAAGAAACCTTGTTAAATCAACGTTTATAAACGATAAAGGAGAAAACAATGACATTTGAAGAAATTTTACCAGGTCTGAAAGCTAAGAAGAAATACGTTCGTACTGGTTGGGGTGGGGCAGAGAACTACATCCAGCTTTTTGACAGTATTGAACAAAATGGAGTGACACTTGATGTGACTCCGTACTTTCTTATCAACGTGTCAGGCGAAGGGGAAGGCTTTTCCATGTGGAGCCCAACTCCTTGTGATGTCTTAGCAGATGACTGGGTGGAAGTTCATGACTAAGACAGTACTGGTGACGGGAGTCAGTTCAGGGATTGGACGAGCACAGGCACAGCTCTTTTTGGAAAATGGCTGGCGCGTCTATGGTGTAGACCAGTCTAAAAAACCAAACCTGACAGGAGATTTTCATTTTCTTCAACAAGATTTAACGCTGGCGCTTCAGTCAGTTTTTAACTGGTGCCCGCAGGTGGATGTCCTCTGCAATACAGCTGGAGTGCTGGATGATTACAAGCCACTTCTTGAGCAATCCGCTCAGGAGATCCAAGAAATTTTCGAGATTAACTATGTAACACCAGTAGAGTTAACTCGTTATTATCTGACGCAGATGCTGAAGAAACAGTCAGGCATCATCATCAATATGTGCTCTATTGCATCGAGTTTAGCTGGTGGTGGCGGGCATGCTTATACCTCTTCTAAGCATGCTTTAGCAGGATTTACCAAGCAGTTGGCACTAGACTATGCGGAGCAGGGAGTGCAGGTTTTTGGGATTGCTCCCGGTGCGGTCAAAACGGGCATGACTGCGGCAGATTTTGAACCAGGTGGCTTAGCAGATTGGGTTGCTGAAGAAACGCCGATCAAGCGCTGGTTAGATCCTCAAGAAGTGGCTGATGTCACCCTTTTTCTAGCCAGTGGCAAGGCAGCTGCTATGCAGGGCGAGATTCTCAAAATCGACGGTGGTTGGAGCTTGAAGTGAGGAAATCAAAGGTGAAAGCAATGAAGACTAAGTATTTTTACTCTTGGTCTAAAAACATGGTTGTTTACGGCTTGGATGCTGGCCTAGGAAAGCTCTTCATGAACGAATCTGAGACAGCCTGCCTATACCAATTAGGAAATTTCATCTTTCCGGCTGGTCAGGCGGATTCGGATTTTTGGCAGGATTATAGCACAAAATACAGCTTGGCTGACAAGGTCATTATCTCTGAGGAGCCCAGTTGGCAAGAGTTTCTAGATAGTCAGAGTGAGCTGGGCAAGTTTACTCGTTATGCTTTTGCGGACAAGGTTGCCTTTGACACAGAGGCTTTGGAGAAATGGCAGAGCAGGCTACCTGTAAACTACTACCTTTGTCCGATTGATACGGAGAGTTATGAGCGTTTGGCTGAGGAAGCCTAGTCTCAGGATTTGCAGGGTGATTTTTCCGATTTTGACCATTTTCAAGCGGCGGGTGGCTTTGGTTTTTTACTCTATTTAGGAGAGGAAATCATCGCTGGCGTATCGACAGGATTGGTCTATCATGGAGCTCTTGAGATTGAAATTGCTACCAAGCCAACCTACCAAAGATAGGGCTTGGTCAAAATCTTGGGTGCCCAGATGATTTTAGAAGCTCAAAGACGCTCACACTTTCCTCTCTGGGATGCGCACAATGAAGCTTCCAAGAAGGTTGCAGAAAGCTCGGGCTATCAGTGTCTAGGAGTTTATCCGGCTTATGAATGGAAAGGGACTTTTGACCAATGAAGAAAAACCAAACCTATTTCTTAAAAGACATCATTGAGGCTGTAAAATCGGAAGAGCTAGATGATGATTTCTGTTTGTATGCTAAGGAAAATGGAGAACTGAATTTTCAGGACAGCTACTTGCTTGCTGATTATCCTCAAATAGTGGATAATAGGGATGTTTACCCTAGACAGGTAAGGGAGCAAGAGATGGAGCTGATTTATTACGGTGAAGATTTTGCGGATGTTCTCTTGTCAGTTATGGAGCAGAAAGCAGAAGCGACTGATCAAGAGTGTTTACAGGCTTTGCTTTACTATTATGAGCGTGATGACTTTATGGATTATTTATGAGGAGTGTGAAAATGCGTCAAGATTTAGATAATACGTTTGATATAATAATTAAGAATGAGGAGAAATTATATAAAAATTTATATTTTGAAGGCAATGTTGAAAAAAATCCAACGTATTTTAAAGATATGAAGAAAATGTATGTAAAAGAGTGGGAAGGAATTAGGAACCCTAATAATATTTTTATTCCATTCATATTGGTAAGTATGGAATCTATTCTTAAAAAAATAATTGAAATTGATAATAATAAAAAAGTTTATCCCAAAAATATTTTGGAGAAATTGCTATCAAATGATTCCCCGTTAAAAAATATAAATTCTAAAATTGTTTATCAGATTGGTGAACAGACTTCAAAAAATTCCATGAGTATTTTAGCTGAGGCAGATGCTGAAGATCTAATAAATATTGCAAAAGATTATGTTTCCCAAGAATGGGGTATCCCTAAAGAACGTCTAATAGTATCACGTTTTGATAAAAATGGCTATATCATAAACTTACGAAAAATTTTGGAGGATATACAAGAAAGATATTATTCTAAAGAGAATAAATTCGGAAATAGTTATAGAAACATAATTATGCATTCAGAACGACCGTTATTAATTGAAGATGAAAAAATATTTGCCGAAATGATTAACGATTATTGTCGTTTAATTAAATCATTTTGGAGAAATGTTACAAAATATGAGAATACACAGGAGAAATGATGACCCCAAAAGAAATGTGGCAGGCATATAAGAAAATCAATCCAGAAATTGGCGACGAGATTAATGCCTGGGCCTTCGGTACCTTGGCAGATCAGCTTGCCGACTTAGTGCTTCGTGGTGAAAAGACAGCGACGGCTTCGGCCTATGAGCTCTATAAGCTTGAAAATAAGCCCGTGCCGCAGGTAGGAACCCTTGATGTGATTTTAGACGGTCAAGGTCAAGCTGTCTGCATCATTAAAGTGACCAAGGTAACGGTTGTCCCTTTCAATCAAGTGTTTGCAGAGCACGCTTTTAAAGAAGGAGAGGGAGATAAATCTTTGGCTTACTGGCGGCAGGTGCATGAGGAACTCTTCACGGAATGGATGGCTGAAGCCGGCTTAGCTTTCTCAGAGGAGACGGGCGTGGTCTTGGAGGAGTTTTGCAAGGTTTATCCGATATAAAAGATGCGGATTAAAGCATTACAGAGAGAATCTTAACAAATGATATAAAAAATGCTATAATAAAATAAATTTATTTTGATAAAAGGAACTATTATGACAAACTATGCAATTATTTTAGCAGCTGGAAAAGGCACTCGCATGAAATCAGATTTACCAAAAGTGCTTCACAAAGTTGCTGGAATTTCGATGTTAGAACACGTATTTAGAAGTGTTGCTGCCATTGCACCAGAAAAGACTGTGACAGTGGTCGGACACAAGGCAGAGCTGGTGGAGCAGGTATTGGCGGGGCAGACAGAGTTTGTTCGTCAAACGGAACAATTAGGAACTGGTCATGCTGTGATGATGGCAGAGCCTGTGCTGGAAGGTTTGGCAGGGCAAACATTAGTCATTGCAGGAGACACTCCTTTAATCACAGGAGAAAACCTGAAAAATTTGATTAACTTTCATGTCAACCACAAAAATGTTGCAACGATTTTGACAGCAGAAGCGGAAAATCCATTTGGTTATGGGCGGATTGTCCGTAATCAGCATGAAGAAGTGATCAAAATTGTGGAGCAAAAGGATGCTTCGGATTTTGAAAAGCAAATCAAGGAAATCAATACAGGAACGTATGTTTTTGATAACGCTCGTCTTTTTGAAGCCTTGAAAAATATCAATACCAACAATGCGCAAGGAGAATATTACATCACAGATGTAATCGGCATTTTCCGTGAGAATGGCGAAAAAGTCGGCGCTTATACTCTGAAAGACTTTGATGAAAGTCTTGGTGTCAATGACCGCGTGGCATTGGCAACGGCAGAAAGTATTATGCGTCGTCGAATCAATCAAGCTCACATGGTGAATGGCGTTAGTTTTGTAAATCCAGAAACGACTTATATTGATGTAGACGTACAGATTGAACCAGAAGTCCAAATTGAAGCCAATGTTACCTTGAAAGGAACAACGAAAATTGGTGCAGGCAGCATTCTGACAAATGGTACGTATATTGTTGACTCTGTTATTGGTGAACAAACGGTTATTACCAATTCGATGATTGAAGAGTCTACAGTTGCAGACGGTGTAACGGTGGGACCTTACGCTCATGTTCGCCCAGATTCAAGCCTTGCTAAAAATGTACATGTTGGTAATTTCGTTGAAGTGAAAGGTTCTTCTATCGGTGAAAATACCAAAGCTGGGCATCTGACCTATATTGGTAATTCTGAAGTGGGTGCGAATGTCAATTTTGGCGCTGGAACGATTACAGTTAATTATGACGGACAGCACAAATTTAAGACCGTCATTGGGAACAATGTCTTTGTAGGTTCTAATTCAACCATTATTGCGCCGGTAGAACTTGGGGACAATTCTCTTGTAGGTGCAGGCTCAACCATTACCAAGGATGTGCCAGCTGATGCGATTGCTCTTGGTCGTGGTCGTCAGATCAATAAAGAAGAATACGCTAAACGCTTGCCGCATCATCCAGATAATAAGTAGGAATTGCTATGGATTTTGAAGAAAAAACACTAAAACGAACAGAAATTTACCAAGGTCCTATTTTTAAACTTGTAAAAGACGAAGTTCAGTTGCCAGCAGGAAAAGGAACAGCTTACCGTGATTTGATTTTCCATAATGGAGCGGTGGCAGTTATCGCGCTAACACCAGAAGATAAACTGATTTTGGTCAAGCAGTACCGCAAAGCTATTGAAGCAACCTCTTATGAAATTCCGGCAGGCAAGTTAGAAGTCGGTGAAAATGCGGATCCTGAGGCTGCAGCTTTGCGTGAATTGGAAGAAGAGACCGGCTATACAGGTGAATTGGAATTGCTCTATGATTTCTATTCGGCGATTGGCTTTTGCAATGAGCGAATCAGACTTTATAGCGCTAGCCATTTAACAAAAGTTGAAAATCCTCGTCCACAAGATGAGGACGAGACCTTAGAACTCTATGAAGTGACCTTGGAAGAAGCGAAAGCTCTCCTTGCTAGTGGTGATATTTGTGATGCAAAAACCATTATTGCACTCCAATATTGGGAAATGAAAATGAATCGAAGATAGGGAAACGCTCATGGGAAGACCTTTATTAACAGATGAAATGATTGAACGGGCAAATCGTGGTGAAGATATTTCAGGTCCACCTTTGCATGATGAGGAAGAAACCAAAATTTTAAAAACGACTAGAAGTCAGTTTGGTGATTCTTCTCCAACTAGCGGTTTCAATCAAGATACGCTGCAAATTGATGTAGAACCAACGGTGACCAAAAGCCGACGCATTGAAAATGCAAAACGTGGAGTATTCCAAGCGAAATTAAACAAAATTCTATTTTGGATTGTCCTGCTTTTGATGGCTTTGATTGCTGCTATTATTTGGCTATAAAAAAGCGAGAAGCTTAGACTTTCGCTTTTTTTATGATAGAACGAGAGGAAAACATGAAAATCGGAATTATTGCGGCTATGCCTGAGGAACTAAAAATCTTAGTGGAAAACTTGGAAAATGCTGAAAAGCACTTACGTTTGGGACATGTTTATCATACGGGAAGTATCGGTTGTCATGAAGTCGTGCTGGTGGAAAGCGGGATCGGAAAGGTCATGTCTGCTATGAGCGTGGCTGTTTTGGTCAATGAGTTTAAAGTGACAGCTGTCATCAATACAGGTTCTGCTGGGGCGGTAGCCGAAGGCTTGCAAATCGGCGATGTTGTAGTGGCTGACCGGCTAGTGTACCACGATGTAGATGTAACAGCTTTTGGCTATGAATACGGACAAATGGCGCGCCAGCCACTGTATTTTGAAGCGAGCCGCTATTTGGTTTCTGAGATGAGGAAGCTTTTAGAAAAGACACATCAGACAAGTCGCGTTGGCTTGATTGCAACAGGAGACAGTTTTATTGCGGGACAAGACAAGATTCAAGCCATTAAGCAGCATTTTTCAGATGTTTTAGCAGTAGAAATGGAAGGAGCAGCCATTGCGCAAGCAACCCATTCTATCGGTCTGCCTTTTATGGTCATTCGTGCCATGAGTGATACAGCTTCTCATGACGCAAATATCAGCTTTGACGAATTTATCCATGAAGCTGGCAGGCGATCAGCTGAGACCTTGATAGCGTTTTTGAAAGAATTAATTTAAAGAATGAGTTAGCAGTTGTAGATGGAGAGCTTGGCTTTATCAGGCTTTATAGTTGGCTGTTTAACATTATGAAATAAGAATGGAACAAAATCAGCGTTTTGTCAGCAATTGATTTTGTTGTCCCAGCCCTGCAAGGTTGAGTAAGTCTGAAAAAGCTGATAGTATCAGCATTAGAAGGTATTCAACTACAGTGCATTGAGCTTTATCGAGTCTGGAATACTGTTATTCCAGACTATTTTTTCTGTCCTTGCCAATTTGACCAAGAAGATGATATAATTTTTGAAGTGCAGATTCTATCTCACGCTCAATAAATCAGAAAGTTTTATAAGAATGAGTATTTTAGAAGTGAAAAATTTGAGCCACGGTTTTGGTGACCGGGCTATTTTTGAGGATGTATCTTTCCGCTTGCTTAAGGGTGAGCATATCGGTTTAGTTGGAGCAAACGGTGAAGGGAAATCCACCTTTATGAGCATTGTAACTGGTCAATTGTTGCCAGATGAAGGCAAGGTTGAGTGGTCCAAGTATGTGACAGCTGGTTACTTGGATCAGCACGCTGTGTTGAAAGAAGGTCAATCCGTGCGTGATGTGTTGCGGACGGCTTTTGATGAACTTTTCAAGACTGAGTCTCGAATCAATGAGATATATCTAGCTATGGCAGAAGACGGAGCTGATATTGATGTCCTTATGGAAGAAGTGGGTGAATTGCAGGAGCGATTGGAAAGTCGAGACTTTTATACTTTAGATGCTAAGATTGATGAGGTAGCTCGTGCTTTAGGGGTTATGGATTACGGTATGGAAACGGATGTCACCGCTCTTTCTGGAGGTCAACGAACCAAGGTGCTCTTAGCAAAACTTCTCCTTCAAAAACCAGACATCTTGCTCTTAGATGAGCCTACCAACTATTTGGACGCAGAGCATATTGATTGGCTCAAGCGCTATCTGCAAAATTATGAAAATGCTTTCGTGCTCATTTCCCATGATATTCCTTTCTTAAACGATGTAATCAATATCGTCTACCATGTAGAAAATCAAAACTTGACCCGCTATTCTGGTGATTATTATCAATTCCAAGAAGTTTATGAGATGAAGAAATCTCAGTTGGAAGCAGCTTACGAGCGCCAGCAAAAGGAAATTGCCGGTTTAAAAGACTTTGTAGCGCGCAACAAAGCTCGGGTGGCTACCCGCAATATGGCTATGTCCCGCCAGAAAAAATTAGACAAAATGGAGCTGATTGAATTGCAGGGTGAGAAGTCTAAGCCTTCCTTTGGCTTCAAAATAGCTCGTACACCAGGGCGCTTTATTTTTCAAGCAGAAGAGTTGCAAATTGGTTACGATTGTCCTTTGACAAAGCCCCTTAATCTAACCTTTGAGCGCAATCAGAAAGTTGCCATTATCGGAGCCAACGGAATCGGGAAGACAACTCTTTTAAAAAGTTTGCTTGGAATCATTCCTCCTCTTGCTGGTCAAGTAGAGCGTGGAGACTATTTGGAATTGGGCTATTTTGAGCAGGAGACAGCTGGTGGTAATCGCCAGACCCCTTTGGAAGCTGTTTGGGATGCTTTCCCGTCACTCAATCAAGCGGAAGTTCGTGCTACTCTGGCTCGTTGTGGGCTGACCTCCAAGCATATTGAAAGCCAGATTCAGGTTCTCTCAGGAGGTGAGCAGGCTAAGGTTCGACTTTGTCTCCTCATGAACCGAGAAAATAATGTCTTAGTACTGGATGAGCCTACGAATCACCTCGATGTGGATGCCAAAGATGAGCTCAAGCGCGCTCTTCAAGCATACAAAGGCAGTATTCTCATGGTCTGCCATGAGCCTGACTTCTACAAAGGATGGGTAGATCAGATTTGGGATTTTAATCAATTAACGTAGGCGTAAAGAAAACGGGGTGTAGGACAAAAATCAGTATTTCGTAAGAAATCGATTTTGTCGTCCCACCACTCCGTAAGGTTGAGTAGGGCTGTAAAAGCTGATAGCATCAGCACATTAGAGACCACTCAATGAGTTTTATTCTAGAAAGTAAACGAGTCTGGAACATTTTTGCCCAGACTCGTTTTGTGATTATTTCTTAAATGTATAGTCCTTGATGACTTCAATTTTCTCAATTTTAATTTCTTTTTTGGGTTTGTCGTTTTCGCCAGTCTCGGTAGCAGCGATTTTATCCACGACCTCCATGCCAGAAATGACTTGCCCAAAGACAGTGTAATTTCCATCTAAACTTGGATTTCCACCTTTTTTATAGGCTTCAATGATTTTTTCAGGATAAGTTGTACTAGAGAGCTGATTAGAACTGTCCTTGGTATTTTGGTTGATGAAAAATTGACTACCGTTGGAATTTGGATTGGAAGAACGAGCCATGGCTAATGCGCCACGGATATTGTAGAGATAAGACGAAATCTCTGTTTTAAAGCCACTTCCAGAGTCGATCTTAGAATTTTTGCCTTTCCAAATGGATTCACCACCAGTACCGTCTCCCTTAGGGTCTCCTGTTTGAATCATAAAGTTCTTAATGACACGGTGGAAAGTCACGCCGTTATAATAACCTTCCTTAGTATGCGTTAAGAAATTTTCAACTGCAAGTGGAGCATATTTTGGAAAAAGCTTCATAGAAATAGCACCTTCAGTTGTGGTTATTTTCACTTCCGCTTCATCGTCAGCGACCTTGTCAGACAGCTGTGGAAAGTTAGCATTTTTATCGCTCAAAGCAGCTTTTTGCTCTTCTTTTTGTTTTTCCGCTGCTCTTGAGCTGGATTCGGAAGCAAGGCTGGAGTCTACATAGTCATTTCCTCTAATAGCTCTTTGTAAGTTTGTACAGCCTGTCAAAAATAAACCAGCAGCCAGTCCTAAGATAAGTAATTTTTTCATAGATTTCCTTTCTGAATGTTGAACTATTCACATTTTACTATAAATAAAAGCCTTTTTCAAACCTTTTGAGAGTTTGTCCATGCTAACTGAAAGGCACTATCGGGCTACTTTTTTGATGTAAAGATAGTTCAATCGTTTAAAGTATGAAAACATTTTCTTATGAAAAGTTTTGTAAATTTGCTTACGAGAAAAAATTTTTTGTGCTAAAATAGCGTTTATCAACAAAGAAATGGAGTTTTTATGCCGAAGAATTTTAAGGAATCATTATTTTTTTACAGCCCTTATGTGCAGCATGATGGTATTTGGAATGAGCATTTGGAACCTGTCCGTTGTAGGATATTTTTCATGGGCTCATCTAGCAATGGGATATGTTCCTAGATTGATTACCGCTTTTCTCTTAGACCTTCTTGTGGCAGGACCAGTTGTGAAGGGAGTTGCTTTTAAATTTTTAACAGAACGCCATAAACCTTGGCAGAAGATCCTCGTTGTTTCAGGTGGTATGGTTTCATTGATGTCTCTTTATGATATGCTTTTTAACGGCGTGCCGCTTTCAGTAACCAATTACCTTGGAGCTTGGTTGACCAATTTTATTGTAGCTTTTCCCTTGAATTTTCTGATTGTTGGACCAATTTCTCGCTTTATTTTAGGTCAACTGCAACAGCAACTTTTTTAATCTTGCTGACGATGAACGTTTGACAATTGGTTCATGGAAATTCTTTATGATATTTATTTAATGGTAAAAAATTTATGTTATAATAGATTTATAAAGGAGGGACAGAGAATGGCTAAACGATTGACAAGAGATGTGCGAAATAAGAAAATTGCGGGTGTCTGTGCAGGTATAGCAAATTATTTTGACATTGATCCTACCATTGTACGACTGATCTGGGGAGTAGCATTTTTTGTATATGGAATCGGTCTAATCCCTTATTTGATTTTGTGGTTTGTCTTGCCAGAAGATGATGGGAATGATGATGTGATATGGAAGTAAGCAATGTTGTTTCAAAAGTGGAAGCATGGAGCTTCTGCTTTTTTCTTGCATTGGATTAGTGTTCAATTTGTGGTATAATAAAATTTATGGCAAGTAAGAAAAATAGTAAAAAAGGTCGGACAACGAGACGACCTACAAAAGCAGAAATAGAGCGGCAGAAAGCCATTCGGAGGATGCTCGCAACTTTCGGTATCGCTTTTTTGCTTCTTTTTGCAGCATTAAAATGGGGTGCCGTTGGGATCACTCTTTACAATCTCATTCGCTTATTGGTAGGAAGTTTAGCTTATGTAGTTATTATAGCCAGTCTCATTTATCTTTTCTTTTTTAAGTGGGTCAATAAGCATGAAGGGTATAAATCAGGCTTTTTCAGTATTTTTATTGGCTTGCTGCTTATGTTTCAAGCTTATTTTGTAAATGTTTTAAATTTAAAAGGACAGGTTCTAAGTACAACCTTGTCACGGATTTTAACGGATTTGACAGCTGTTAAAGTCAGTGCTTTTGCTGGTGGTGGTTTATTAGGAGCGACACTCTATACTCCTATAGCCTTTTTATTTTCAAATATTGGCACCTACTTTATCGGGCTCCTCTTAATATTGCTAGGGGCGCTACTCATCGGTCCATATTCGATTTATGATATTTTTGAAAAATTAAGTGAAACCTATCATGCTTGGAGTGAAAAGCGAGAAGCAAGGCGTCAGCAACGTTTTATCGAAAAAGAAGAAAAAGCTGCGCAAGCAGCGATGAGTGCTATTCAAGTAGAGCAAGACGAGCCACAAATTGATCCCGAAACGGGAGAAATTTTAGATGATGAGGTCTTAGCTCATACGCCGATTCAGTTTGAAGAAGCAGAACCAGAAATTTATGATTATGATGAGAGTTTGTCTGAGAAACAACACAAAGAAGAGCAGCAAGATAACACAGATGAAGATGTTGAGGTTAATTTCACCCCCAAAGAAAGTTTAGATTACAAACTTCCAACAATCAATTTGTTTGCGCCAGACAAGCCTAAAAATCAATCCAAAGAAAAGAAAATTGTTCGCGAAAATATCAAGATTTTAGAAGAAACATTTGCTAGCTTTGGCATTCGTGCTAGCGTTGAACGTGCTGAAATCGGACCGTCTGTGACTAAGTACGAGGTCAAGCCAGCTGTCGGAGTGCGGGTCAATCGCATTTCCAATCTGGCTGACGATTTAGCTCTGGCTTTGGCAGCTAAAGATGTGCGGATTGAAGCACCTATTCCGGGAAAATCTCTAGTCGGAATTGAAGTACCAAATTCCGAGATTGCAATGGTCACTTTCCGTGAACTCTGGGAGCAATCTAAGACAGATGATAAGAAATTACTCGAAATTCCTTTAGGAAAGGCTGTCAATGGCTCTGTTCGGACGTTTGATTTGGCAAAAATGCCTCATTTGCTAGTAGCAGGTTCGACTGGTTCAGGGAAATCCGTTGCAGTCAACGGTATTATTGCTAGTATTCTCATGAAAGCACGACCAGATGAAGTCAAGTTCATGATGGTCGATCCTAAAATGGTCGAATTGTCTGTCTATAATGATATTCCTCACTTACTGATCCCTGTTGTGACCAATCCTCGCAAAGCGAGTCGGGCTTTGCAAAAAGTGGTCGATGAAATGGAAAATCGCTATGAGCTCTTTTCTAAGGTTGGTGCTCGCAATATTGCAGGTTACAATGCCAAAGTAGCCGAGTACAATGCTAGTCAACCAGAATATAAACAAATTCCTCTTCCTTTGATTGTGGTTATTGTGGATGAGTTGGCAGACCTCATGATGGTAGCCAGCAAAGAAGTGGAAGACGCCATTATTCGCTTGGGACAAAAAGCTCGAGCGGCTGGTATTCACATGATTTTGGCCACTCAGCGACCGTCTGTTGATGTTATCTCTGGGCTCATCAAGGCAAATGTCCCATCGCGAATTGCTTTTGCTGTATCTAGCGGAACCGATAGCCGAACGATTCTAGATGAAAATGGCGCTGAGAAACTCTTGGGACGTGGGGATATGCTCTTTAAGCCGATTGATGAAAATCATCCTGTTCGTCTACAAGGATCGTTCATCTCTGATGAAGATGTAGAGCGCATTGTCACTTTTGTTAAAAATCAAGCCGAAGCAGATTATGATGATAATTTTGACCCAGGAGAAGTATCGGAAAATGATATGGATTCAGGTAGTGAGAGTGAACAAGGTGATCCACTCTTTGAAGAAGCCAAGGCTTTGGTCATAGAGACGCAAAAAGCGAGTGCTTCAATGCTCCAACGTCGATTGTCCGTCGGATTTAATCGTGCGACTCGACTGATGGAAGAGTTGGAAGCTGCAGGTGTCATCGGTCCAGCAGAAGGCACCAAGCCAAGAAAAGTTTTATTGAATAACTAAAATAGGTGCTGTTTAAAAAATGTAACATCCTTGGGAGTGGGACAAAAATCGGTAATTTCGAAAAAATTTGATTTTGTCGTCCCACCCCCGCACAGTTGAGTAGGCCTGTAAAGGTTGATTTATCAACCGCATAGAACCCACTCAATCACTGCGACTTGCAAGAAACTCATAAAAATCTGACGAGGTTAAGGACTTTTGTCCCAGCCTCTTTTTCTGTAGCTGTTTTATTTTGAAAGTTTTGTAGAAAAGGTATAGAAAATCTCACATTTTTCAATTCTGTAAGTTTTCTATGACTTAAACCGGACTTTTTTGATAGAATACTAATATGATTTGTGAATGGAGGCTATATGTCAGAACAGATATACACAGGGCTTAGCCAACAAGAGGTTGAAGAACGAATTCAAAAAGGCTTCGTCAATAAAGTAACGGTTAGTACGGAGAAGACAACTTGGCAAATCATTCAATCCAATGTCTTTACTTACTTTAATTTCATCTTTTTTGTTCTTGCTCTATTGTTGATAATTGTACAATCGTGGAACAATCTACTCTTTTTGCCGATTGTTATTATCAATTCTTTGATTGGAATTGTTCAAGAGCTTAGAGCGCGCAAAATATTGAGCAATATGCAGTTGCTTCATCACTATACAGCGATTGTCGTGCGAGACGGTAAAGAAATCCAACTAGAGACAAAAGATTTAGTACAAGATGATATCGTTCTTTTCTCGACAGGAGACCAAATCTATGCAGACGCTAAGATTGTATCAGGTGAATTGAAAGTCAATGAATCACAGTTGACAGGAGAAGCAGATGAAATCGCAAAGCAAATAGATGATACTGTCATGTCAGGCAGTTTTGTCGTATCTGGTAAAGCCTATGCTCGCTTGGAAAAAGTAGGCGATGAATCCTACATCAATCAACTGACATTGAAAGCAAAAGAAGTCTCTGGAAAAGAAGAATCGGAAATGGTACGTTCGGTCAATAATCTGGTTAAAGTGATTGGATTTTTGATTATTCCTTTAGGGCTTCTTCTATTTTTCCAAAGTTATGTGACCAATCACGAAAGTTTTCAAGTTAGTATTGTCTCCACGGTAGGAGCTATTATCGGTATGATTCCAGAGGGGCTTTATCTTTTGATGACTCTGGCGCTGGCTTTGGGAGCAGCTAGTCTAGCAAGACAGCAGGTTTTATTAAATAGTATGAAAGGGATTGAGTCTCTTTCTCGTGTAGATGTTTTGTGTGTAGATAAGACAGGAACCATTACGGAAAATACGATGAAAGTTGCACAAGTACTCTCTGTTCAGCAAGATAAGAATGCCTCACAGGAAGCTCTTAAACAATATTTGGTAGCAAGTCCAGATGAAAATGAGACGATTGTAGCAATTCGAGACTTTTTTGCTTCAGAAGTAGTAGAAAAGGCTTGGACCGTAGTGAAGACCCTTCCGTTTAGTTCAAAGACCAAGTTTGGTGCTATTTCTTTCAAAGAGGGTAATTTCATTTTAGGTGCTCCAGAGTTTGTATTAAAAGAAAAGTTGGAAGAATATCGCAGCTATTTTCAACAATATGCAGAAAGTGGCTCAAGGGTTCTTGTTTTTGCTGAATCAAAAGAGCCGTTAATTACAGGCACTTTGATTCAAACGGTAGAGCCCTTACTTTTCATCTTATTAGAAAATCCGATTCGAGAAAATGCAGCCGAGACCTTTTCATATTTTAATGTTCAAGGTGTTGAAGTCAAAGTTATTTCAGGAGATAATCCCGTTACAGTTGCTGCGGTTGCTACCAAAGCAGAGATTCCACATGCTGAAAATTATGTAGATGCGCAGAACTTGGATACTGATGAGAAAATCGCTCAAGCAGTTGAAAAATATACGGTCTTTGGTCGGGTAACCCCTCAACAGAAACAAAAATTTGTCCAAGCACTTCAAGCTAACCAACATAAAGTTGCAATGACAGGTGACGGTGTAAATGATATTTTAGCAATGAAGACTGCAGATTGCAGCATTGCTATGGAGTCAGGCAACGGTGCTACCAAACAGATTGCACAAGTTGTTTTGCTGGATTCTGACTTTTCGCATATGCCGCATATTGTGACAGAAGGACGTAGGGTTGTCAATAACATTCAGCGTTCCGCTAGTTTATTTCTTGTAAAAAATATCTTTTCCATTTCACTAGCTATTTTGTCCAGTTTGTTTGCTTTTACCTATCCTTTGCAAGCATCACAGGTTTCCTTGATTAGTGCGTTCACTATTGGTATACCTGGATTTATGTTAGCTTTGGAGCCCAACAAGCAGCGCATTCGAGGGCGTTTCATCAGAACGGTTTTACAGAATGCGATACCAGCAGCTTTTGTTGATTTATTGGCCGTTTTGATTGTCATGGCTTGTGGTCGGATTTTTCGATTATCCACGCAAGAAGTGGCGACATCATCTGTTATCTTATTAGCAGTGGTTGGTTTCATTATCATCATCAAGCTTATTCAGCCGCTCAATCGAATGAAAACTATTGTCGTACTCTTTAACATCATCGGCTTAGTGATTTCGGGCTTGTTATTTCACTCTATTTTTTTGTTATCCAAAATCTCACCGATTACCATTATCCTCACAGTCATTCTCTCCTTAATGTTAGAATCACTCATGAGACTGTTCCAATTCATAACAAATAAGTTATTTGCTCTATTTGATAAGTTCTCAACAAAATATTAAATATAAAAATATCGGAAGCAGATGAGTCTGTCCGATATTTTTTATTATTTTGTTAAAAATAAGCCAATCACCATGGCGAGGTAGAGAAAGAAGGTCAAAATAAAACCAGCTCGCCAGAAAAATTTAAAGAACTTAGGATAGTAAAAACTGCGTTTAACTCGAAGAAAGTAGACAGTAATGGCAATTGCTAAGGCAGAAAGGGCTAATGCTAATTCTGGCAAGAAACTGTGGTAGAAAGCTCTATCAGAGATGACATAGAATTCCAACACAAAAAGTGGAAAAGCCAAATCTGCAAAATTCAAGCCAAATCGTTTCAAGCGAAGTAATTTAGTAATAATAATGGTTAAAATAATAGTTAAAAAGATAAATAAAATAGATGCGATTTTTAATAATGTCATACACATATTTTACCACAAAAATCGAGAAAGATAGAGAATTTTTTAGTATTTTTTCTTGCAATTTAGTCGTTTTAGTGTATAATAGAAAGGTATGCAAGAAGCATAATTGTGGGAGGTAAAAATCTTACATTACCGCCAAAACCACAAAGGAGGATTTAAAGATGGCTAAAAAAGTCGAAAAACTTGTAAAATTGCAAATCCCTGCTGGTAAAGCTACTCCAGCTCCACCAGTTGGTCCTGCGCTTGGTCAAGCCGGTATCAACATCATGGGATTCACGAAAGAGTTCAACGCTCGTACAGCTGATCAAGCTGGTATGATTATCCCAGTTGTTATCTCAGTATATGAAGACAAATCATTTACTTTCGTAACAAAGACACCACCAGCTGCTGTTCTTTTGAAAAAAGCTGCAGGTGTTGAAAAAGGATCAGGTACACCAAACAAAACAAAAGTTGCAACAGTTACTCGTGCACAAGTACAAGAAATTGCTGAAACTAAGATGCCAGATTTGAACGCTGCAAACCTTGAGTCTGCAATGCGTATGATCGAAGGTACTGCTCGTTCTATGGGATTCACTGTTGTTGACTAATCAATAACACCCAAACCCGCAAGACTTCATCATTTCGAGAAGGACGTGGGAGATGAAAATCGATTGAACCACTTACAAGGAGAATAGAAAATGGCTAAAAAAAGCAAACAACTTCGTGCTGCTCTTGAAAAAATCGACAGCACAAAAGCATACAGTGTAGAAGAAGCTGTAGCACTTGCAAAAGAAACAAACTTTGCAAAATTTGACGCAACTGTAGAAGTTGCTTATAACTTGAACATTGATGTAAAAAAAGCGGATCAACAAATCCGTGGCGCAATGGTTCTTCCAAACGGAACTGGTAAAACTCAACGTGTGCTTGTTTTTGCACGTGGTGCAAAAGCAGAAGAAGCAAAAGCTGCTGGTGCAGACTTCGTTGGTGAAGATGATCTCGTTGCAAAAATCAACGGTGGCTGGCTTGACTTTGATGTCGTAATTGCTACACCTGATATGATGGCACTTGTCGGACGTCTTGGACGTATCCTTGGGCCACGTAACTTGATGCCAAACCCTAAAACTGGTACTGTAACAATGGATGTTGCAAAAGCAGTTGAAGAGTCTAAAGGTGGTAAAATTACTTACCGTGCAGATCGTGCAGGTAACGTACAAGCTATCATTGGTAAAGTTTCATTTGATGCTGATAAGTTGGTTGAAAACTTCAAAGCATTCCACGATGTGATTGCAAAAGCTAAACCAGCTACAGTAAAAGGAACTTACATGACAAATCTTACTATCACCACTACTCAAGGTGTGGGTATTAAGGTTGATGTTAACTCACTTTAATTTAGAATCTAAAGCTCTATCTTCGGATGGAGTTTTTCTTTTGTACGAAACGAATAGCGATGGAGTGATGAAATTCATCGCTTTTTATATTTGGAATAAAGTTTGCAGGGAAATAATATTTAAAACAAAAATCTTTTATGTTATATTTTATAACATATTTTTCAAAAAACTATTGCATGAATTTTCGTAAAATTGTATAATATAAAATAATTATTCCTAATGGGAGGTTTCTCATGCTAACATATAAATCTATATTATATCAAGATAAGCGAGAATATAGCTATATTGATCTCGAAAAAGCTGCATTAGATATGAGTGGAGACTTAGACAATCTTCCTTATTCTATTCGCATATTATTAGAAAGTCTTTTGCGAAAAGAAGATGGCGATGTTGTAAGAAAACATCACATAGAGAATCTAATGCACTATCAAGCTGTTAAACCGAGAGGTGAAGTGCCCTTTAAACCAAGTCGTGTTATTTTACAGGATTTTACGGGAGTACCAGTTGTTGTTGACTTGGCAAGTATGCGCGATGCAGTTGTAACAAATGGGGGAGATCCAGAACTTATCAATCCTGAAATTCCTGTGGATTTAGTCATTGACCATAGTGTGCAAGTTGATTGTTATGGCTGTGAGACTGCTTTGGAAGAAAATATAACAAAAGAATTTTCACGTAATAATGAGCGGTATGAATTTTTGAAATGGGCTGAGCAATCTTTTGATAATTATCGTGCAGTTCCACCTGCAACTGGGATTATTCACCAAGTTAATATTGAATTCCTTAGTGATGTTGTTATTGAAAAAGACGGCATGCTTTATCCAGATTCAATGTTTGGAACAGACAGTCATACAACAATGATCAATGGAATAGGGGTTCTTGGCTGGGGAGTTGGAGGAATTGAAGCAGAAGCTGCTATGTTGGGAGAAGCTTCTTATTTTCCAGTTCCAGAAGTGATTGGTGTACGCTTAGTTGGGAAATTGCCTAAGATTGCAACGGCAACAGACTTAGCTTTAAAAGTCACGCAACGATTACGACAAGAAAATGTAGTTGGAAAATTTGTAGAATACTTTGGGGAAGGACTAGCAACACTTAGTTTGGCAGACCGCGCAACAGTTGCAAATATGGCGCCAGAATATGGAGCAACCTGCGGTTACTTTCCTATTGATGAAGAGACACTTCGTTATATGCGACTAACAAATCGGAAAGAAGAACATATTGCGTTAACGAAGCTCTATGCTCAAAAGAATCATCTATTTTATGATGAAAAAGTGGAGCCAATTTATTCAAAAGTTGTTGAGATTGATTTGTCCACCATTGTTCCAAGTATTTCTGGTCCCAAACGGCCACAGGATTTAATTGAATTGACAAATGCTAAGCAAGAATTTCAAGCGAGTCTTATCCGAGAAGCGGGTGTTCGAGGTTTTGGTTTGCCGAGAGAGGAATTGAGGAAAACAGCGACGGTATTGTTTGACGATTATGAAGAAGAAATTAAAACGGGTCATGTCGCTATTGCAGCAATTACTAGTTGTACCAATACTTCCAACCCATATGTCTTAATGGCGGCAGGCTTAGTAGCTAAACGTGCTGTGGAAAAAGGATTGCGTGTTTCAAAAACAGTCAAAACGTCACTTGCACCAGGCAGTAAGGTTGTTACGGCTTATTTGAAGGAGAGTGGTCTCCAAGTCTATCTGGACAAATTAGGTTTTAATGTTGTTGGATATGGCTGCACCACTTGCATTGGCAATTCTGGAAATTTGTTACCAGAAGTGGCAAAAGCAATTATGGATACGGATTTACTTGCTAGTGCAGTCTTATCAGGTAATCGGAATTTTGAAGGACGAATCAATCCTTTGGTTAAAGCAAATTTTTTAGCTAGTCCGCCACTGGTGGTCGCTTATGCTTTAGCTGGGAATACAAATATTGATTTAACAAGTGAACCGCTTGGATATGATAGGAATGGACTACCTGTTTACTTCATGGATCTTATGCCAAATCATGATTTGGTAGCAGATTATGTACAAAAATACGTTACCAGTAGTTTGTTTAAAAAAGAGTATGAGCATGTTTTTACTGATAGTGAAAAATGGAATCAAATTCCAACGACAAAATCGAAAATCTATCACTGGAATCAAGCCTCTACTTATATACAAAATCCTCCTTACTTTGATGGCTTGGTAGATGATACAAGCATTCAACCGTTGAAAAATCTGGCTGTTTTAGCAAAATTTGGAGATACAATTACGACAGACCATATTTCTCCAGCAGGAAATATTGCTAGAAATAGTCCAGCAGCATCATATTTAGAGGAACATGGTGTAAGCTATCAAGACTTTAATTCTTATGGTAGTCGTCGCGGGAATCATGAAGTGATGATGAGAGGCACCTTTGCCAATATTCGGATAAAAAATGAACTAGCAGCTGGAAAACTTGGTGGTTATACAAAGTATAAAGATGAACTGATGCCGATTTATGAGGCTGCTATGTGTTATAAGAAAGAAAAAGTGGATACGATTATTTTGGCAGGTCGCGATTATGGTATGGGTTCTAGTCGTGATTGGGCAGCTAAAGGAGCAAATCTTTTGGGTGTTAAAGTGGTTTTAGCTGAAAGTTTTGAAAGAATTCACCGCTCTAATTTAGTCATGATGGGTATTCTCCCTCTTCAATATTTGGACGGCGAAAATGCTCAAAATCTTGGATTAACTGGAAAAGAAACGTTTGATATTCAATTGCCGAAAGAGCCACAGGTAGGGCAAATCATAACGGTTATTGCAAAAGAAGGCGATCGAATCACACGATTTAAAGCACGTCTTCGTTTTGATGCAGACGCGGATATTCGTTATTATGAAAATGGGGGAATTTTACCAATGGTGGTTAGAAAGAAATTGCAAGAGGTGAAACAATGACACAAAGCAATGGTTTAAAAGATACGATTGCCTGTGAGACTCGTATCAGTCAGATTATAGATGATACTCTTTCTTATGCAGGCTATAATATTTCCGAATTGATGGAGAATAATGCAAGTTTTGAAGAAGTCATTTACCTACTTTGGAATTTGCATTTGCCAACTCAGATTGAATTGAAACATTTTGTGAACGATTTACGTGCCAATTATGCCATTAGTGATGCAGTGGAACAATGTATTCTCATCCAATCGCGCAAGCATCTGCATCCAATGAGTGTATTGCGTTCTACAGTTAGTCTTTTAGGAGTTTATAATATCCATGCTGAAGAGACGTCTCTAGAAGCAACTTATGAACAAAGTATTCAATTGATGGCTAAGATTCCAACGATTATTGCAACATTTACAAGGTTGAGATCGGGGCAAACTCCGATTGAACCGAGAAAAGATTTAGGATTTGCAGCGAACTTTTTATATATGTTAAATGGGCAGGAACCAACAGAATTAGAAATTCGAGTTTTCAATCGTGCTTTGGTTCTTCATGCAGATCACGAGCTAAATGCTTCCACTTTTGCAGCGCGGGTCTGTGCTTCCACTTTAACCGATATTTATTCTTGTGTGACGGCGGCAATCGGTGCGTTAAAAGGGTCACTTCATGGAGGAGCCAATGAATGCGTCTTTGACATGTTAAAGGAAATTAAAGCAGAGGGCGATACGAATGCATATTTGGATCGAAAATTAGCCTCACATGAAAAAATCATGGGCTTTGGTCATCGTGTTTATAAAACACAGGATCCTCGTGAAAAATATTTGCGAGAAATGGCAGAGGAATTGACAAAGGGAACAGAAAAAGAAATTTGGTACCAGATTTCAGAAGAAATCGAACGTTATATGAAGCACACCAAGCATTTAATACCGAATGTAGATTTTTACTCAGCAACGGTTTACCATGTTTTAGGTATTGACAGTAGTATCTATACATTGATTTTTGCAATGAGTCGGGTGTCTGGCTGGATTGCCCACATTCAAGAACAGCGCAAAAATAATAAGTTGATTAGACCTCGCTCTCATTATGTTGGCGCTCAAAATTTACATTATATTCCTATTGGGAGGAGATAAAATGGCAGAAAGAATTCGTCTTGTGAATAAAAAGTTGCTCGTTCCTGATAATCCCATTATCCCTTATATCGAAGGTGATGGAATTGGACATGACATTTGGAAAAATGCACAACTTGTCTTGGATAAAGCGGTGGAGATAGCTTATGGAAGCAGTAGAAAGATTTTTTGGAAAGAGATATTGGCGGGAGAAAAAGCCTTTCGTTTGACAGGAGAATGGTTGCCAGAAGAGACTTTAACGACAATTCATCATCATTTAGTTGCGATTAAAGGTCCTCTTACAACTCCTGTTGGTGGTGGCATTCGTTCTTTAAATGTTGCCTTGCGTCAAGAACTAGATCTCTACGCTTGTGTACGTCCCGTACGGTATTTTGCGGGCGTTCCTAGCCCACTACGACATCCTGAAAAGACGGATATGACAATTTTCCGTGAAAATACCGAAGATATTTATGCAGGAATCGAATGGGAAAGTGAGTCTGATGAGGCTCAAAAAGTGATACAATTTTTGCAAGAGAAAATGGGAATTGATAAAATTCGTTTTCCGAAGACAAGTGCTATTGGCATTAAACCAATTTCACGCCAAGGAAGTGAACGGTTGATTCGTGCAGCGATCCATTATGCTCTATCTGCCAATGTAAAAAACGTAACTCTGGTTCATAAAGGGAATATCCAAAAATTTACAGAAGGTGGTTTCAGAAAATGGGGCTATGAGCTTTCAGAGAAGGAGTTTGCAAAGGAATTAGCAGCTGGGAAATTGATTGTGACAGATGTGATTGCAGATAATTTTTTACAACAAATTCTATTAAATCCTGAAAAATTTCAAGTAGTAGCTTTGACAAATTTGAATGGAGATTATGTTAGTGATGCTCTGGCTGCTCAAGTTGGTGGCATTGGTATTGCTCCTGGAGCTAATATCAATTATGAAACAGGTCATGCTATTTTTGAAGCAACGCATGGAACAGCTCCTGATATCGCAAATCAAAATAAAGCAAATCCTTGTTCACTCTTGTTGTCTGCCTGCATGATGTTTGATTACATTGGGTGGTCCGAAGCTGCGCAAGTTATTATAAAAGCGATTGAAAAAGCGTTAGCACTTCAAAAGATGACAGATGATTTTGCTAGTCAGATAGAAGGTGTTCCTGCGCTTTCAACGAGTGATTTCACTCAGGTTTTATTAGATTTTTTAGCTTAGGTTCTGATTTTTACACATGAAACAAATCGTGGGACTCTATCTTCGGATGGAGTTTTTTTAAATCCTGTGAGTGTTACTTTTTTTTCGAAATTTTTATTTTTTACAGAATTTGACTATATAAAAATCTCAAAATATGGTAAAATAGTACAGATAAAATAAGGAGAATAAAAATGGTGGCCCCGAAATATAAACGTATTTTAATCAAATTATCAGGTGAAGCTCTTGCTGGTGAGAAAGGGATCGGAATTAACATTTCAACCGTTCAAAAAATGGCAGAGGAAATCAAGGAAGTACATGATTTAGGTATTGAAATCGCCCTTGTTATCGGCGGTGGAAATCTCTGGCGTGGAGAGCCTGCGGCAGAAGCAGGAATGGATCGTGTGCAGGCTGACTACACAGGAATGTTAGGAACAGTCATGAATGCCTTGGTCATGGCGGATTCACTTCAACAAGTGGGGGTGGATACGCGCGTACAAACAGCGATTGCTATGCAGCAAGTAGCAGAACCTTATATTCGTGGACGCGCTCTGCGACACTTGGAAAAAGGACGTATCGTTATTTTCGGTGCTGGAGTTGGTTCTCCCTACTTCTCAACAGATACAACAGCTGCCCTTCGCGCGGCTGAGATTGAAGCTGATGCAATTCTTATGGCAAAAAATGGTGTAGACGGCGTTTATAACGCTGATCCTAAGAAAGATAAGACTGCGGTGAAATTTGATGAATTAACTCACCGTGACGTGATTAACAAAGGTCTTCGTATCATGGATTCAACAGCTTCAACTCTTTCAATGGATAATGACATTGACCTTGTTGTCTTTAATATGAACGAACCTGGTAATATCAAACGCGTTGTCTTTGGTGAGCAAATCGGAACAACCGTTTCAAATAATGTAGATAAAGAAGAGGAATAATTTATGGCAAATGCAATTGTAGAAAAAGCGAAAGAAAGAATGACCCAATCACATCAAAGTTTAGCGCGTGAATTTGGCAGCATTCGTGCTGGTCGTGCGAACGCCAGCCTTTTGGATCGGATTTCAGTTGAGTATTATGGAGTGGAAACTCCACTCAATCAAATCGCGTCTATCACGATTCCTGAAGCGCGTGTCCTTTTGGTGACGCCGTTTGACAAATCTTCTATCAAGGATATTGAGCATGCACTCAATGCTTCTGACCTTGGTATTACTCCTGCGAGTGACGGTACAGTTATTCGTTTGGTTATTCCTGCTTTGACAGAAGAAACTCGCCGTAATCTTGCTAAGGAAGTGAAGAAAGTCGGCGAAAATGCTAAAATTGCTATTCGTAATATCCGCCGTGACGCCATGGATGAAGCTAAAAAGCAAGAAAAAGCAAAAGAAATTACTGAAGATGAATTGAAAACACTTGAAAAAGATATTCAAAAGGTGACAGATGAAGCAGTTAAGCATATTGATGAAATGACTGCCAGCAAGGAAAAAGAATTGATTGAAGTGTAAGCTTTTCTCTATATGTAGTAAAAAATAGAAAGCAAAGAGAATGGGACAGAAATCAGTCGTTTCCTAGAAACTTGATTTTGTCGTCCCATCTCCGTAAAGTCGAGTAGGGCTGTAAAAGTTGATTGATCAATGAGTTAGAGCTCACTCAGCAGTGATTGATTAGGCACTAAAGTGCCATTAATTGTGTATGGGAAACTCTAATTGACTAAAGTCAACATAGTTTCTCCAAACTACTGCGTCTTAGAATGATAACTATATAAACAAAGGAAGCTGAACACTTTTGTTCCAGCTTCTTCTTTTGAAGTGGGAAGACATGTTTCATATCTACTTCAAACGATAGAAAGATAAAAAATGAATACAAATCTTGCAACATTTATAACAGGTCTTGTAACCGATGAAAATGATCGTTTTTACTTTGTCCAAAAAGACGGGCAAACGTATGCTTTAGCTAAAGAAGAGGGTAAGCATCAGTTGGGCGAATCGGTCAAGGGCTTTGCCTACAGCGACATGAAGCAGAAACTTCGCTTGACGACTCTTGATGTAACAGCGACCCAGACGACTTTTGGCTGGGGAACAGTGACTGATGTTCGCAAGGACTTAGGTGTTTTTGTTGACACAGGACTTCCAGATAAGCAAATTGTAGTGTCTCTTGACATTTTGCCAGAAATAAAAGAACTTTGGCCTAAAAAAGGCGACTGCCTCTATATTCGTCTGGATGTAGACAAAAAAGATCGCATTTGGGGGCTTTTAGCCTACCAAGAAGATTTCCAGAAATTAGCTCGTCCAGCTTATAATAATATGCAAAATCAAAATTGGCCGGCTATTGTTTATCGTTTGAAGTTATCTGGAACCTTTGTCTATCTGCCTGAAAATAATATGCTGGGCTTTATCCACCCCAGCGAGCGTTACACAGAGCCGCGTTTAGGTCAGGTCTTGGATGCGCGTGTCATTGGTTTTAGAGAGGTGGATCGGACTTTAAACCTTTCGCTCAAACCTCGCTCTTTTGAGATGCTGGAAAATGACGCCCAGATGATTCTGACTTATCTGGAGACCAATGGCGGCTTCATGACCCTCAATGATAAGTCAGCTCCGGAGGACATCAAGGCCACTTTCGGTATTTCCAAGGGACAGTTTAAGAAAGCTCTTGGTGGACTCATGAAAGCTGGTAAGATTAAGCAGGATGTGACTGGGACGGAGTTGGTTTGAGATACTAATCTATCTTATTTTTAAGATTTTTGATAGAATAAAAGGTATGTTAGAAAAGAAACCTCATAAAAGGAGGTCATTGTGTTAGCGATTGAAGAGATTAAAACAGTAAATGTGACAAATTTACCTAATCTGACGATTTTAAGTGGTGATGATACAGGTCAATTTGAAGCAATGAAATCACAATTTTTACGCCAAATTCGATATAATGCGGCAGATTTAAATATGGCTTATTTTGATATGAAAGAAGCTGTTTATCCAGATGTGGAGATTGATTTAGTGAGTTTGCCCTTCTTTTCTGAAGAGAAGATCGTCATTTTGGATCATTTTTTGGATGTGACAACAACTAAAAAACGCTATTTGACGGATGATGAGCTAAAATCTTTTGAGCAATATTTGGAAAATCCTGCAGATACGACAAAATTAGTCATTTTTGCAGAAGGGAAGTTAGACAGTAAGCGGCGAATTGTAAAATTGCTCAAGCGAGATGGTAAAATTTTTGAAGCAAGTGAGCCCAAAGAACAAGAATTACGCACCTACTTTAGTAAGCAAGTTCAAGAACAGGGGTTAGAACTTCGTTCGCAAGTTTTAGAAGAATTGCTTATTAAGTCTGGTTCCGATTTTAATGAAATTAGTAAAAACTTAGCTTTTTTAAAGGATTATAAAAAAGATGGCATCATTACAAGCGATGACATTGCTGAAGCAATTCCAAAAACTTTACAGGATAATATTTTTGATCTTACCCAGATGATTTTGCAGCAAAAGGTAGATGCGGCAAGAAGCCTAGTACGAGATTTGACCTTGCAAGGTGAAGACGAAATCAAGTTGATTGCGATTATGCTGGGACAGTTCCGCATATTCACACAAGTGAAAATTCTCTTTGAAAATGGACGTAACAAAAGTCAGATTGTAGCGGATTTGTCCAGTTATTTGGGACGAAAGGTGAATCCTTTTCAAATCAAATATGCTTTGCGTGATGTGCGTTCTTTACAGCTTGATTTTCTGAAAAAAGCACTTGCTTGCTTGATTGAAACAGATTACCAAATCAAGTCTGGAGTTTATGAGAAAGGTTACCTCTTTGACTTGGCTTTATTAAAGATTGCTACCCACAACTTATAAGCAAATAAGTTGAAAATTTTGTTGGTCTACGTTATCATTTTCATATAAAATGAAAAAGGGGAACAAACCAATGGCAATTATTTTACCTGATCTACCTTATGCTTACGATGCTTTGGAACCATATATTGATGAAGAAACGATGCACTTGCATCATGACAAACACCACAATACTTATGTCAATAATGTAAATGCGGCTCTGGCAAAACACCCTGAAATCGGTGAGGATTTGGAGCAACTTTTGTCAGATGTAGAAACCATTCCAGCGGATATTCGTCAAGCTGTTATCAATAACGGTGGTGGTCATCTCAACCATGCTCTTTTCTGGGAATTGATGACACCAGAAAAGACAGAGCCGTCAGCAGCATTAGCAGCAGACCTTGAAGCAACATTTGGTTCATTTGAGGACTTCAAAGCAGCATTTACAACAGCTGCGACAAGTCGCTTTGGTTCAGGTTGGGCTTGGCTAGTGGTCAATCCAGACGGCAAATTAGAAGTGACTTCAACTGCTAATCAAGACACACCAATCTCTGAAGGAAAGACACCAATTTTAGGAATTGATGTTTGGGAACATGCCTACTATGTGAAATACCGCAATGTTCGTCCAGATTACATCAAAGCCTTCTTTTCAGTCATCAACTGGAACAAGGTCAATGAATTGTACGTAGCAGCAAAATAAGGTGTGCCATGAGATAGAAAAAACGAATCTGATAAGGTTCGTTTTTTCTGTTATAGTAAAATTACCTATAAATTTCTTCCAAATAAAACCAGATTTGTTGTTTGAGGAAATTCAGAGAATGATCGTTTGTTCTGTCAATCACGCCAAAAACGAGATAATGATTTTTAAATAATAGCTCATAATCAATATTTTCTCCGACAATAATAATTTTTCCTCTTTGTAAAATGTCTTATCATATAAGACAATCTTCTGATGAGTAAAATCCTTAAACAGTCATTCGACATTATTGAGCAGTTTATCTTTGTAGTAATGAAAGAATGATTTTTTCGCAATGACACTCGTTACTCGTCCTTGCAAACCGTACTTCAAGATCTGGCTATCTTTTTTAGATACGGAAGCTTTTGCAGTGATTTTAAACAGGTTTCCCTGTTTTGTTTCAGTAGCAGAAGTGTCAATGCTATTAATTTTACCGATAATAGTGATTGTCTGATTTCCAATTTTTTCTAAGATAAGTCGGGAAGTTTGTCCCTTTTTTAAATTGGTCATATAGGCTGAAGGCACGTAATAGGTGATAAGAACTTCTTTTGTTTTCGTGATATCTGGATAGATCTGAGCAATTTCCGTTCCTTTGGGGAGTAAAGACTTCCCTTTGAGCGCACTGCTGATATGAAGAATCCCTGTTTCGGGAGCAGTCAGTTGATTATTTTGAAGTTGAGCATTTGCTTGGTTCAATTGATTTTGCAAATCGGTAATTTGGGTCGTAAGGCTTGTTAACTGTTGGTCTGCTGTTTGGATAAATTGTGTGCGAAGCACCTCAATTTTAGTCGAAAGGCTATTATCATAGGTTGTTGCAGTTCCAGTACCAGCTTTTTGAATGTTTAGATTGGCTAGGGAAGATTTGAGGTTGGATATATTCGTATTAATCTGAGATAGGTATTGATTTGTAGTTGACGGATCAGGTTTGACTTGATATTCATTTTTATATAGGTTAAAGGTTGCTTGATGAGGATTATTTTGGGGCAAATTTGAAGCGTTGCTAGAAATGGCATGATACAGTTCATGATAATCATTCATTTGTTTTGTTAATTCGTTCATTTGATCATCAATAGCAGCAATCGTATGGTTGGTTAAAGAAGCTTGTTTACTAACTTCGGAATTATTTTTTGAAATGCCGATAGTTAAATCTTCTGATTGTTTGATAAAATTGTTAAATGTGTTGGCATAGCCAAACTCATCTTTGTTTGTAAAAAGATTTGTTCCCTGCTGTAAACTGTTCTTTAATGTTTCTAATTCTGCTTTTTGGCGCTGGTAAGTGGCAAGTTGCGTTTCAATGGCTGTTTGTTGGGAAGCTTCCATATTTTTTGTATATTGAACCAACAACTCTCCTTTGGTGACGGTCTTATTTTCAGCTAAATGATTGGTCAGAACCGTATTGTCACTGGTTGACTGAATCATGGCAATGACTTTCGTTGGTGTGATTTCGCCAATGGATTTGACAGTCACTTCTTTTTGCCCGACAAAGGAAAAGAGGACAAGAAATAGAATGAAGAATGCCAAAGGCAGAATGAGAACAGTCGCAAAGTTGTGGTATCTTCGATGATAAAATTCTGCACTTTTAAACAGATTGGGATTCATAATTTACTCCTTATTTATTAAATAGATGATAATAAAAACCTTTTCTTCCTATCAATTCAGTATGAGAACCAGTTTCAATCACTTTTCCTTGGTCAAGGACAATAATCTGATTTGTACGCTTTGAAATGCTGAGGTGATGAGCAACAAAAATAATGGTTTTGTCGGGTAATTTCATGAGATTATCAATGACTTTTTTCTCTGTTAGAACATCTAATCCACTCGTTGCTTCATCTAAAATGAGAATGGGAGATTTCGTCAGCAGAGCGCGTGCAAGTGTAATTCGTTGCTTTTGTCCACCAGATAATCCAGCTCCGTCAGACAATTCTGTCTGGTATCCCATGGGCATTTGTTCGATATCTGAACGAATTTCTGCAATTTCACAGGCACGAAGAATATCTGATTGAGAAACTGTTTGATCGGCTCCTAATGTGAGGTTGTCTAGAATGGAACCACTAAAGATGTAAGCTTGCTGAGGTAAGTAGTTGATATATTGCCGAAGAACTTTCTTATCAATTGTCTTGAGGTCATTTCCATTGAGGCGAATTTGTCCTTGATAAGGCTCATAAAAATGAACAATCATCTTAGCAAGTGTTGTTTTTCCCGAACCGCTGACGCCAACAAGACTAATTTTATCTCCCTTCTTGATAGTCAAACTAATATCTGATAAAATATCTCGTCCAAATCCGTATTTATAGGAGACGTTATGGAAAGTAATATCTCCAGCTAAGAATTTTTTCTCCGTAAGGACTTGCTTGGTTTTGAATTCGGATTCTACCAGATAAACTTCATTCAGTCGATGATTGGCAACTTTAGCTGATTGCAGTTTGGTTTGAAGATTGATGATACTTTCAAGTGGACTAGTAAAGTATGAAAGGAGAGTATTGAAAGTAATCAGCTGACCAATTGAAATCTTTTGAGACATGACTAAAGAAGCTCCAACCCAGAGAATGACCACATTCAAAATAAGTTGTGCTCCTTGTTTGAGAGCTGTTTGCATAATGGAATATTTACTTAATTTGAAAGTCTTATCCAGATAATCAACAAACTCGCTATCAATCTTTTGGTAACGGCTTTCTTCGCTGGTTAAAGATTTAATGGTTTCAATTCCGTTGATATCTTCGATAATGGCAGAATTTACCATAGCATTGCTTTGCATAACATCGTTATTCATTTTTTCAAAAGGCTTCATAAAAGCAAAAATAATGAGAGCGTAGATAGGAATTGCAAGCAAGGTGAGTAAAAAGAGATTGGTATTTTGCAGTAAAAGAACATTGCCGACAATCATCACAATGGACAAATCAAGAAAGAGAGACAGGATAGTTGAAGCTAGAGCATCAATAATGGAGTTGGCATCTGTAAAACGAGAAATAATCTCCCCAGTGCGTCTCGTCGCAAAAAAGGACATTGGTAATTCAAAAATATGCCGAATATAAGACAAAATCACATCAATTGTTAATCGTTGACTGAGCACTGTTAGCAGGTAGTCTCTTGAAAAACTCATCATTTGCTGTAAGATGTAGGCAATGATAAGCCCAATTGAAATAATCCCAAGAGTTGATTTCATCTGATTTGGGATGTATTCGTCCAAAACACCTTGCAGATAATAGGAGCCCACAATGTTGATGAGGGTCACGAGCAAACTAGCTAAGACAATATAAAAAATCAAAGAACGCTGTTTAAAGATGAGTGGTAAAAAGCTAGCAAGCTCGTTCTTCTTATCCTTATGAGGTTCATAGCTAGGTTTCGGTGCGAGAAAGATAGCAACACCAGTCCAATCTTTTACAAATTGTTCTTTGCTAATCTTAGTTATTTTGACAGTTGGATCAGGATCACCGATAAGCAAGTGCTTTTTCTCGTTTTTATAAACGACATAATAGTGCTGAAGATTGCCATTCTTGTTGACATGTACGATGAAAGGATAGGGAAGCTCTTCTGTATCAAACAATGTCATGTCTGCTTGGATTGGTCGGGTTTCAAAGCCCATTTCTTTTGCTGCTTTGACAATTCCAAGTGCAGTTGTCCCTTCTTTGTCTGTCTTTGCGAGCTCTCTCAAGTGTGCTAAAGAATAATTTGAATCATAGTATCTAGCAATGGAAGCCAGAGCAGCAATACCACAATCTCTAGCATCTATTTGCGGAACAAATGATTTTTTAAAATTCACTATAATGTTTTCCTTTCGTTTTGTAATGTTATTTTCTCAAAAAGCGCAAGAAAAAGAGCATTTTAATCTTAAATGGTCGTTCTGATGTCTTAAATGATTAAAAAATACCATTCAAGATGTCAAAGCTACTGTTTAAGAATTTAATATTTACAAAACCAAGAAAATGGTTATACTTAAATTATGTTCAAGATAATTTCAATTGAACAATTTTAAAAGTCAATCTTATAAATTGAAAGAGGAAAATCTGATGGTAGAGATAAACTAGTTTTCAGGTGGCAAAGAGAGACGAGATGAAGCAGTCACTATTATTGACGATCTGCTTTCAAATTTGACGAATCCTGATTTGAAGAAAGTCTTGTTATCTTATCGTGAAGAGTTGAAAAAGCAGGAAATAGCAACTCCATTGATATTAAGTCGTATGAATCTTGCTCTTTCTCAAAAGCTGATTGAGAAGAATATTCATTTATCAGAAGTTCAGTCTAATCAGTTGAAGAGATTAATAAGTTTATCAAATATACGGTATATATTTTAACCTAGCTAATATAAACCTATATAAAAATGTATTAGAACACGAATAATAACTTTTTCATTGCTTCATATAGACAGTTTGATTTGTAACAGTAAATAGCAATCTCTTAGTGATATGATTAATTACGTCTGTGAAATGATGTACTGGAAACGTAAAAGATGAGATGATTAGAAAGTAGGAATATATGACTTATTTAAAGAAACTACAACTATGGATTTTAGGTGGCTTAATAGGAACCTTGCTTTTAGACTATTGGTCACACGATTTAAAGCAGCTTTATGCTATTGTTGCGACTTATGTGATGAGTTCAGTCTATACATTTATCTGCATAAAAATATTGAAGTTTAATGAGAGGCTCACATTGCTGTCGGCTGTTATGTTGTCGGTTGTAGTGATGATTGTTTGCTTATATTTTTTACCTCAATTTATCCTATAAAAATGGAAGACTTTTATTAAGGTAAGAATAAATCAAAAAGTGGAGAATACCATGAAAGCAATATATAAAAATCAAGTAGCTGATGTTTGGAAAATTGGCAAAGAAACTGAACAGCCTGATTGGGTGAAAGAAGCTTTTGCTAAAAATTATTTATATTGGTTGGATGATCATCTTCGGATTTTAATGGCAGGACTAAATCCTTCTACGCTAGAAAATTTAAAAATTGGCGCACTTGGAACAGTAGGCGGTGGATTTGCTGGTTATGGCATGTATGTGCTAGGGTATATTGATGATTATTTGGATGTAACCAATCACCGAGTCGTCTCTCAAAAAACATTTGAAAAAGAGTATCATGTTCAAGAAAATTTTAAAATAAATTGATTTTTTATCACTTTTTAGCAGACTAGCTGAGATAGTTTTACCATTCAAGGGATCAGAGCTATCATTTAGGATTTTTTTAAATGAACTAGAATTATTAGTTTATACTGTATATATACAATAAAGGAAGTTGAAAATAGTTAATGATTCTGTTTATCATATCTTGTTATTTTTTTATTCTTCCTATATAATGAGGTATATAAGTTAGGAGGAGTGCGTGAGTAGAAAGACAATGATTCTTTGTTTGATTGGTTGCTTTATGATGTGTGGTGTATTAGTATCAAGTGCTGTATACTCTGGACAAGCTAGAAAGGCACATCCTACGAAAGTAGCTGCAAATTATCCTACCAGTCAAGAAAAGCCAAAAAATTCGTCAAAAGAATCGAAATTAGTCACTCGTGTTTCGTCAAAGAGTATGGAAGAAAAGCAGAAAGTCATGGAATCTGATTTGCCTGTAATGGAAGCCTATGGTTTATATTATGATTATGCTAATCTAAATTTGGTTCAAGTTGTAAAGGCTTATCTAGATGAGATGGGAATAGAGCATTCGCAGGTTGCATTTTCTTATAAGGACTTAACGAGTGGACAAATCTACGCTATGAATGAAACGCAACCGATGACAGCGGGCTCGACTTACAAATTGCCATTAAATATGTTGGTCGTTGATGAGGTAGAAAAAGGAAATTTATCAATGACCGAGCGGTTTGATATTACCCATACTCGCTATGAGTATATCGGTGAACATAATAACTATGTAGCAGCATTTAATGGGACCATGAGCATCCCTGAAATGCAGGAGTATTCCCTTCTTTATTCTGAAAATACGCCAGCTTATGCCTTAGCTGAGCGCTTAGGTGGCTTGGATAAAGCCTATACAATGTATCAGCACTATGGAAAAGGCAAGGGGGACGTTGAGACGATCAACCAACAAAATCAAACCACGACTGACTATTATATTCAGGTTTTGGATTACCTTTGGAAACATCAGGAAAAGTATAAAGATCTTTTGTATTATATCGGTGAATCTTTTCCAAACGAATACTATAAACGGTATGTAAGAGATATTCCAATTTATCAAAAGCCAGGTTATGTTGCAGAAGCCCTGAATATAGACGCAATTGTATGTGAAGAAAAGCCTTATTTGATTGCTCTTTATACAGCGGGGCTGGGTGGGACAACTCCTGAGAGTAATGAAATTAGCGGTGTTGGTATTACACAAGTTGGTCAATTAGCTTATGTTATCAATGAATGGCATCGTGTGAATATGAATTAAAGCGAATGGACGCAAATTCCAAAAATTGTGCTGCAAAAGATAAGGTTCTATTAAAAATGTAAAGGCTCTCTTTTAGAGGAGGGCCTTTTATGTTATAATAAAAACAGAATGTAAAGAGGACTACAAGAATATCATGATTAACAAAGAGCATTATCGTTACATTAGAGAACATCCTGCTTTTAAAAATTTACCAGTTGAATTTTTTGATAAAATAGCGGTTGAGATTCAATTTCGCAAAGTGCCAAAAGGGCAAATTATTTTCTTTTCTGGAGACAAACGAGAGCGACTTTTTTTGATTTATAAGGGCTATGTTCGGATTGAACAGTACGACCAGACAGATTCATTTAATTACATTGATTATGTGAAAGAAAATACCATGTTTCCTTATGGTGGTATGTTTGAAGATAAAGATTATCATTATTCTGGGATTTCTGTGACAGATTTGGAATATTTTTCAATTCCTGTTGACTTGTATGAATATTATTCTAAGCAAACTATAAAGCAAACGTTATTCATTACACATAAGTTATCAAATATTTTGCGTTTCCATGAATTACGCTTGCGAAACTCTGTTTTGGCTAGTGCGACAGAGCGAGTTATTCAAGCGATTTCAATTTTATGTATTGATTTTTGCCAAGATAGAGATGATATTCCTTTTGCACTTAGTATGAAAGAACTAGCTAAACTAGGTGCAACTACTCGTGAAACAGTTAATCAAGTGTTGAAAAAATTAACAGAAGAAAACATTATTCAATATAAACGAAAGAAACTTGTCTTTTTGAATAAAGAATACTTTTTAAAATATTTTGAAGATATGTAATGCAAAAGAGGGCGAAATTGCAGTCGAAAATGCAATTTCTTGTCCTCTTTTTCATTTAGACAAATATGAGCTTAAGAATTTGATTTATTTCTAAAAAATAATTATTCATAAAACCAATAAAATGCATAAAATATTTATAGAAAGCGTTTTATTTTGAAATAATATTAGAATTTCTTTTAAAAAAAGCAAAGGATTTGGCATTTTGAATGTACAATTGATTGTGAAAGCGCAAACAAAAGATATTACAATATAACATGTAAATAGAACTTAAGGAAACTTAAGTCACAAAGAAAAAGAGGAGGACATAAGATGTCTACACATCCTATTCATGTTTTCTCAGAAATAGGAAAACTGAAAAAAGTTATGCTACATCGTCCTGGTAAAGAGTTGGAAAACTTGATGCCGGATCACTTGGAACGTCTGCTTTTTGACGATATTCCATTTTTGGAAGACGCTCAAAAAGAACATGATGCTTTTGCAGACGCTCTTCGTAAAGAAGGTATTGAAGTTCTTTACCTTGAAAAGTTGGCCGCTGAATCATTGACTTCTCCAGAAATTCGTAACGAATTTATTGAAGAATATCTTGATGAAGCAAATATTCGCGGGGCACAAACCAAAGTTGCTATTCGCGACATTCTTCATGGTATAGAAGACAACCTTGAATTGGTTGAAAAGACAATGGCAGGCTTCCAAAAAGCAGAATTGCCAGAAATTCCTGAAGAAGCTAAAGGCTTGACAGACTTGGTAGAATCCGACTATCCATTTGCGATTGACCCAATGCCAAACTTGTACTTCACACGTGACCCATTTGCTACAATTGGTAATGCGGTGTCATTGAACCACATGTACTCAGATACACGTAATCGTGAAACACTTTATGGTAAATACATTTTCAAATACCACCCAGTATATGGTGGCAATGTTGACTTGGTTTATAACCGTGAAGAAACAACTCGTATCGAAGGTGGAGATGAACTCGTTCTTTCTAAAGATGTCCTTGCAGTAGGTATTTCACAACGTACAGACGCAGCATCTATTGAAAAACTTTTGGTTAACATTTTCAAGAAGAATGTTGGCTTCAAGAAAGTGATTGCATTTGAATTTGCTAATAATCGTAAATTCATGCACTTAGATACAGTCTTCACAATGGTTGACTATGACAAATTTACGATTCACCCAGAAATTGAAGGCGACCTTCGCGTTTACTCTGTTACTTATGAAAATGAAAAACTTCATATTGCAGAAGAAAAAGGCGATTTGGCTGAATTGTTAGCTAAGAATCTTGGTATTGACAAAGTTCATTTGATTCGTTGTGGTGGTGGAAATACTGTTGCTGCTGCTCGTGAACAATGGAACGACGGTTCAAATACCCTTACAATTGCACCAGGCGTGGTAGTGGTATATGACCGTAACGTTGTTACAAATAAGATTCTTGAAGAATACGGACTTCGTTTGATTAAGATTCGCGGAAGTGAATTGGTTCGCGGTCGTGGTGGACCTCGTTGTATGTCAATGCCATTTGAACGTGAAGAACTTTAAGATTAGAAAGAGGAATAATTAGAATGACAAACTCAGTGTTCCAAGGACGCAGCTTCTTGGCAGAAAAAGATTTTACACGTGCAGAATTAGAATATCTTATCGGTTTAGCAGCTCATTTGAAAGATTTGAAAAAGCGCAATATTGAACATCATTACTTAGCAGGTAAAAATATTGCTCTCTTGTTTGAAAAAACTTCAACTCGTACTCGTGCAGCTTTCACAACAGCAGCGATTGACCTTGGTGCTCATCCAGAATACCTAGGAGCTAACGACATCCAACTTGGCAAGAAAGAATCTACTGAAGATACAGCTAAAGTATTAGGACGTATGTTTGATGGAATTGAATTCCGCGGATTCAGCCAACGCATGGTAGAAGAATTAGCAGAATTCTCAGGTGTTCCTGTATGGAATGGTTTGACAGACGAATGGCATCCAACTCAAATGTTAGCTGACTATTTGACAGTTCAAGAAAACTTTGGTCGTTTGGAAGGCTTGACTCTTGTCTACTGTGGTGACGGACGCAATAACGTTGCAAACAGCCTTCTTGTAACAGGTGCTATCCTTGGTGTGAATGTGCACATCTTCTCTCCAAAAGAACTCTTCCCTGCTGAAGATATCGTGAAATTGGCAGAAGGATATGCAAAAGAAAGTGGCGCACATGTCTTAATTACTGACAATGCAGATGAAGCTGTTAAAGGTGCAGATGTCCTTTACACAGACGTTTGGGTATCTATGGGTGAAGAAGACAAATTCGCAGAACGTGTTGCACTGTTGAAACCTTATCAAGTAAATATGGATTTGATTAAGAAAGCTGACAATGAAGATTTGATCTTCTTACACTGCTTACCAGCTTTCCATGATACAAATACTGTTTATGGTAAAGATGTTGCTGAAAAATTCGGTGTTGAAGAAATGGAAGTAACTGACGAAGTATTCCGCAGCAAATACGCTCGCCAATTTGACCAAGCTGAAAACCGTATGCATACTATTAAAGCAGTTATGGCAGCAACTCTTGGTAACCTTTATATTCCAAAAGTATAATTTAAAACCAAAACCGTTTACCAACAGCTATGAGGGCTGCGACTAATAGCTTTAGTCCAGTCCTCATTTTTGATAGTGCTCGTGTTCATTTTAGTATGATGTTAATAGAGGAAAAAGGCGATAGAACAAACAACCATAATTACTGATGCAGTCACTCTCAGAGAAATGTAGTCTGAGACAATGCTATTCTAACCTCATTCCTACGTTTGTTGCAGCTGGATTCTATCTTGGACTACTAAAATGAAATTGAAACACTATAATGAGAAAACTCTAAGGAGGCTAATTATTTATGGCAAATCGGAAAATCGTTGTGGCTTTGGGAGGGAATGCCATCCTTTCATCTGATCCGTCAGCAAAAGCACAACAAGAAGCATTAGCAGAAACAGCAAGTCATCTTGTAAAACTGATTAAAAATGGTGATGACTTGATTATCACTCACGGAAATGGACCGCAAGTTGGAAATCTTTTGTTGCAACATTTAGCGGCAGATTCTGAAAAAAATCCAGCATTTCCGTTAGATTCGCTTGTTGCAATGACAGAAGGAAGTATTGGCTATTGGTTGCAAAACGCTCTACAAAATGCACTTCATGAAGAAGGAATTGAAAAAGAAGTTGCTTCTGTTGTGACACAAGTAGTGGTTGATAAAAATGACCCTGCTTTCATAAATTTAAGCAAACCAATCGGACCATTCTACACAGAAGAAGAAGCAAAAGCAGAAGCTGAAAAGAGCGGAGCTACTTTTAAAGAGGATGCTGGACGTGGCTGGAGAAAAGTAGTTGCGTCACCAAAACCAGTTGGAATTAAAGAAATTGAAACCATTCGTACACTCATCAATGCAGGACACGTCGTTGTGGCTGCTGGTGGTGGTGGTATTCCCGTCATCAAGGAAGACAATGGTCATCTTGCAGGCGTAGAAGCAGTAATTGACAAAGACTTTGCTTCACAATGTCTGGCGGAATTGGTCGAAGCAGATCTCTTCATCGTTTTGACCGGTGTAGATTATGTCTATGTCAACTACAATAAACCAGATCAAGCCAAGTTAGAGCGTGTCAATGTAGCTCAGTTGGAAGAATACATCAAGCAAAATCAATTTGCCCCAGGAAGTATGTTACCTAAAGTGCAAGCAGCTATTGCCTTTGTAAATGATCGACCAGAAGGTGAAGCGGTCATTACTTCTCTTGAAAACTTAGGCGCTTTAATTGAGTCTGAAAGCGGAACGATTATTGAAAAAGGATAACAGAGTGTTATTATTGCTTCGTTTAAAATTGTAATAAAACTTTTTAAAACAACGTTAGTGTTTCCTATTTTTAGATTTGCTTTCTTTTGATCTATTTTACTGTTGTGAAATGATAATTTTTTTGGAAATTACTAGTTTTTTCCAGATGAATATGTTAAAATATAGTCAAAGGAAGCGCTTTCTGAAAATGGGATTCGGTTAAATTTTTACAATTTGTTACATTTAGGAGGAAAACAAATGAGTGAAAAAGCAAAAAAAGGGTTTAAGATGCCGTCATCTTATACCGTTTTGATGATTATCATTGCAATTATGGCTGTGTTGACCTGGATTATCCCAGCAGGTCAATACGATGCTGATAAAGCTGGTAATCTGATTACAGGAACTTACAAGACCGTTGCTCAAAATCCACAAGGGATTTGGGATGTCTTGATGGCTCCTATTCGTGCTATGCTTGGAAAAGAACCAACTTCAGCAGCGATTGATGTCGCCTTCTTTATCTTGATGGTTGGTGGTTTCCTTGGAGTAGTGAATGAAACAGGTGCCCTTGATGTAGGGATTGCTTCTATCGTCAAGAAGTACAAGGGTCGCGAAAAGATGTTGATTTTAGTCTTGATGCCTTTGTTTGCCCTTGGTGGATCAACTTATGGTATGGGTGAAGAAACCATGGCTTTCTATCCACTTCTTGTGCCAGTTATGATGGCAGTAGGATTTGATAGTTTGACTGCGGTGGCTATTATCCTTCTTGGTTCTCAAATTGGATGTTTGGCTTCTACTCTGAATCCATTTGCTACAGGTATAGCTTCTGCGACAGCAGGTGTAGGTACTGGTGACGGTATCGTTCTTCGGTTAATCTTCTTTGTTGTGATGACAGCTTTGGGTACTTATTTCGTATATCGTTATGCAGATAAGATTCAAAAAGATCCTACAAAATCTTTGGTTTACAGTCATCGTGAAGAAGATTTGAAGCACTTTAATGTAGATGCAGTTGCTAATGTAGAATCCACTCTTAGCAAGAAACAAAAACAAGTGTTGGTACTCTTTGTCTTGACCTTTGTTCTCATGATTATGAGTTTCATTCCATGGACAGACTTGAAGGTAACTATTTTTGAAAGTTTCAATAAATGGTTGGTTGGACTTCCGTTCATTGGTAAGATTGTTGGTAGTTCAACATCTGCTTTGGGTACTTGGTACTTCCCAGAAGGGGCAATGCTCTTTATGGTAATGGGTATCATCATTGGTTTTGTTTACCGCATGAAAGAAAGCCGCTTTATCACTGTCTTTATCAATGGTGCGGCTGATCTTCTAAGTGTTGCGCTTATCGTAGCTGTTGCTCGTGGTATTCAAGTCATCATGAACGATGGTATGATTACGGCTACAATCCTTCACTGGGGTGAAGTAGGACTGAAAGGTCTATCATCTCAAGTATTTATCGTATTGACTTACATTTTCTATCTGCCAATGTCATTCCTTATCCCATCAACATCTGGTCTTGCCAGTGCAACAATGGGTATCATGGCACCTCTTGGAAAATTCGTCAATGTGCAAGCAAGCTTGATTATCACTGCTTACCAATCTGCTTCTGGTCTTTTGAACCTTGTTACTCCAACATCTGGTATCGTTATGGGGGCACTTGCTCTTGGACGTATTGATTTGGGTACTTGGTGGAAATTCGTTGCAAAATTGGTTGCAGGAATCTTTGTAGTAAGTATTCTACTTCTTATTTTAGGAACGTTCTTATAATAGGAAAATAACGAGGTGTTCTTTATGAAACAATTTTTAACCGAAGAAATTAAGTCTGATTATTTAGAATCGCTGAAAACAATCGTTTCCTACCCATCAGTTCTTAATGAAGGAGAAAACGGAACACCTTTCGGACAATCTATTCAAAACGTCTTAGAAAAAATGCTAGAGATCACTAGGAGTTTAGGTTTTAAAACTTACATTGATCCTCAAGGCTATTATGGATATGCAGAAATCGGTCAGGGAGAAGAACTCCTGGCCGTTCTCTGCCATTTAGACGTTGTTCCTGCGGGAGATTTGTCTGATTGGGAAACTCCTCCATTTGAAGCGACGATAAAAGATGGTTGGATACATGGGCGTGGGGTCCAGGACGATAAAGGTCCGTCCCTAGCTGCACTTTATGCTGTCAAAGCACTGATGGATGCGGGTGTGACATTTAACAAGCGGATTCGTTTTATCTATGGTACAGACGAAGAAACGCTGTGGCGCTGTATGGCTCGTTACAATGAGCTAGAAGAAACAGCAACACTTGGTTTTGCGCCTGACTCATCTTTTCCATTAACCTATGCCGAAAAAGGATTGCTGCAAATTAAATTGCATGGTCCTGGTTCACAAGCGCTTGCTATCGAGGCAGGAGAAGCCTTTAATGTTGTACCTGCAAAAGCAAGCTATACGGGAAATTTAGCAGATTCGTTAGAAGCAGAGTTAAAAAAAGCTACATTTGAATATGAACGGTCAGGCGATACAGTCACTGTCATCGGTGTTCCTAAGCATTCAAAAGATGCGGCTGAAGGAGTGAACGCCATTGTACGTTTGACTACAGGACTAAATCCGCTTGTTCAACACTCTGCCATTCAATTTATCGCTGAAGTAGTTGGGGAAGTTGCCACAGGCAGCCGCTTGTTTGGTGAAATTTCAGATGAGCCTTCAGGAACCTTGTCCTTCAATATCTCTGGATTAACCATAAATCCAGACAAGTCTGAAATTCGGATTGACATGCGGATTCCAGTTCTTGCAGACAAAAATAAATTAGTACAAGAATTAAGCCAAATTGCTGAAAAATATCAATTGTGTTATGAAGAGTTTGACTATCTTGCACCATTATATGTGCCGCTTGATAGTGAATTGGTCAGCACGTTAATGGCTGTCTATAAAGAAAAAACCAATGATGACAGACCTGCTGTGTCCTCTGGTGGTGCTACATTTGCTCGCACCATGCCAAATTGCGTGGCCTTTGGCGCACTTTTCCCTGGTGCTTTGCAAACAGAACATCAAGCTAATGAACGAACTGTGATTGAGGATTTGTATAAAGCAATGGATATCTATGCTGAAACGATTTATCGCTTAGCTGGAAAATAGTTAGAAGAAAGTGGGAATGAGAAGAACTTGTAAATTGCACAAGAGTTTATTTTCCACCTAACTAGCAATCAATCATTGCGTCAATGTGGTTTTGATAGCGAAAAGCTGAGATTGAACAAAGGTAGTTCAATGTCATTGTAGTGGGTTGACTCTGCGAACAACAAGAGAGGATGTCTTCATTCTCTCTCTTTTGATGTTGAAAGCGATGAGAATGGGAAAAGTCTTCAAAAGTTCTTAAAACTAAATGCGTTTAGCTGAATAACCTTGATGAGGTTGTTGGAAATTGGAGTAGGGCAAGGTAAGAGTGTTGATAAACTTGATTCTATCTTTTAAAAAATTCCGAAAGACTGTCTGAAAGAGTTTCTTCAACGAGCTCGAAGAAATGCTTGGCTTGTTTCTTCTGGAAATGAAAGAGCAGGAGCTGAATAAAGCTTATAGAGCTGTCTGAATTAATCAGAATAGCAGAGTAATTTGTTGAGGATTTATACATTCGAAAAGCGAGGCTATAACACCGTTTATGATTAAGATTTCCGACTGTCCTGCTGGATAATTTAGAAACAATTCAGAATGATGAAAGCGCAAGGAAATGGCTACTTAGGCAGGGACTATACCTAAGATGCTTTTTATTGTCAGTTTAGTTGCTTTCATGATAGGTCATATAGGACATTTTTTGTGTTTAAAAAAGCTCCATAATTTCTGAAGTAGAGTGACCCCTACAGAAATTATAGAACTTTATTTTTTTTCATATAATCTATAGATATTTCTTATGCTTTTGGTCTTTCAGCATACATATTCTACATAAAAAAGATTTTTTGTAAACATTGTGTAACCGCTTGCAATTCCTGTGTTGAAAGGATATACTTAAGACGAAATGTTGGTATTACGGTTCAATTTGTTTATGCTAAGATATTCTTAGTTTTGTTTATAGTCAAAAAGGAGATAGACTATGAAGAAAATTTTACTAAAACTGATGTTCGGTGTTATGTTGCTGTCCTTATTACCTATTCAGGTAGCACAGGCCTGCTCCGGTTTCATTGTAGGTAAGGGACTAACCGCAGATGGTTCTACTCTCTATGGTCGTACGGAAGATTATCCTTATCCGCCAGATGGAGGTAAACATAATCAGAACTATGTTGTTGTGCCAGCTGCAACTTATAAAGAAGGCGATAAGATCGAAGATGAGTCAAATGGATTTACTTATCCACATTTGGCCAATGAGATGAAATATACAGCAACCTATGATGCAGCGCGTGGAGACGGTAGCAACGGTAATTTTGGAGCTCATGGTTTTAATGAAGTTGGTGTATCAATGACAGGAACCGTTTCTGCGACACCAAATGACAAGGTCTTGAAGGCTGACCCGCTTGTGAAAGACGGGCTGCCTGAAGCATCGATGATTGATTTAGTTTTACCTCGTGCTAAAACAGCTCGGGAAGGAATTGAAATTGTCGCTAAGGCTATCGAAGAAAAAGGCTCTGCTGAAGGCAATATCATCATGGTTGCTGACCAAAAAGAGCTCTGGTATATGGAGATACTATCTGGTCATCAATATGTTGCTATTAAATTCCCAGAAGACAAATATGCTGTTTTCGCGAATACTTATTATCTTGGCAATGTTGATTTTAATGATAGGGAAAACGTCATTGCCTCTAAAGGGGTGGAGGAAGTAGCGAAAAAAGCAGACCATTATAAGACGGATAAAGACGGTAAATTCCATATTGCTAAATCTTATGGACCTGATGAATATGCAGAACGTAACCGTTCTCGGACTTTTGCTGGTATCAAATGGATGGATCCAAATTCTCCAGTTACTTATAAAGATGAAACCTATGATTTACTTCGTACTCCAAGTAATCCAAGTAAAAAATATACTGTTCAGGATGTCATTGGGGAACAACGGAATCGTTTTGAACACCTGCCTCAATTTAAGGCAGATGATTTGGTAGAAGTTGGCAAGAAAAAAGACGAAAATGTTTACAAATATGCCCTAGGTAACGAAAATGTTATTGATGCTCATATTTATCAAATTACATCTAAGCTTCCAAGTGAATTTGGGGGTATTGTTTGGTTAGGTCTTGCCCAAAGTCGAAATACACCGTATGTGCCATTCTATGGTAACGTTGAAGATACCTATGAAGCCTTTAAACCACGATCAGATAAATATGATGGTAAATCTTGGTATTGGTCTGTTTGGCATATTGACCAAATGGTGATGAAGTATCCGGAAATCTTTGGCACTAGCATCCAAGAAAAATGGAAAACAATGGAAGATCAGTGGGTTAAAGACCAGGCTGAAAGGGATGCAAAATATGAGGCATATACAGCTGAACAAGCTAAAGCTGCTGGACCTGAAGTGACAAAAGAAGCTCTTGAACGCTCTGAAAAAATCTTTAAAGAAATCAAATCCGTTGAAAAGGAAATGGAAGAAAAAATTAAAGAGAAAAAAGGCAAAGATGCTGATCTTGTTTACACTGGTTATAACAAAGCAAACCTACTGGCAAAATATGAAAAAAATAAAAAAGATGCTGGAACAACAAAATCAGAATCGAAGAAGACTGATTCCAATCAACTTGGTTTCATGCTAATCATAGCATTAGTTGTGATTATTCCTGGATTTATCGCTTTCAAACGATTAAATATGAAAAAAGAAGATTAAAAAGCATGGCTCTTTGTCAACTGTAGTGGGTTGATGTCAGCTAACATCGCGAGAGGACGAGATTCGTTCTCTCTCTTTTGATGTTTAAGGTGATGAGAATGCGTTTCTTAAAGTTGTCAAAGCTCCGAAAGCCAAAAGAATAACTCTATAATCTCTGAAGCAGAGTTCACCCACTACAGAAATTATAGAACCACAAAATTCCAGCCTTAGCTTTTTAATCTTTACTAAAGAAGAACGGGGGTGCAAATTGTTTTAATTTGTTAAAACAGTCTTGCGCTTTTTGATTGTCCTCACAGATAATCAAGCAGACATCATCACCACAGACGGTTGCAACAATCTCAGAAAATTCCAAAGCGTCTAAGATAGAGCCGAATGATTGTGCCAAACCAGGGAGCGTTTTCATAACAACTTGATTTTGAACGGGTCGCAGCATAATCAAAGCATCTTCCATGTAAAGGCGCAAGCGCTTTTCCCAGCGTGAAGGCGCCATGCTGTTGATAATGTAATAAGAAATATCTGCTTCGTGTACTTTTACTAAGTTCAAAGCTTTAATGTCTCGAGAAAGTGTGGATTGCGTCACTGTAACGCCATTTGCTGAAAGCAAATCTTGTAATTCTTGTTGTGTGTGAATTTTTTTCTCTAGGACAAGCGAGCGAATGAGTCGATGACGGCTTTCAATTTTATTCATATTTCACCTATTATTTTATAAACATAGCATCTCCAAAGCTGAAAAAGCGGTATTTTTCATCAATGGCATGCTGATAAGCAGAGAGCACTAATTCTCGACCTGCAAAGGCTGAAACGAGCATGACGAGAGTTGACTTGGGCAGATGGAAATTGGTAGAGAAAGCGTCTACGACTTTCCAATCGTAACCTGGTTTGATAAAAATGTTGGTCCAGCCGGAGTCAGCTTTGATTTCCCCATTAAATTTTGAACCGATTGTCTCCAGTGTACGGATAGAAGTTGTTCCAACTGCAACGACACGATGTCCACTAGCTTTAACTTGTCGAAGCGTGTTAGCTGCCTCTTCAGACAATGTATAGAATTCTGAGTGCATCTCGTGTTCGTCTACATTATCTACAGAGACAGGACGAAAGGTTCCTAGCCCGACATGAAGCGTCAGATAGACTAATTTCACACCTTTGGCTTCAATCTGAGCCAGCAGCTCTTTGGTAAAATGAAGCCCGGCAGTAGGAGCAGCAGCTGAGCCATTTTCTTTAGCATAAACAGTCTGATAGCGCTCACGGTCTTTTAGCTTTTCATGAATATAAGGCGGTAATGGCATTTCGCCCAGACTTTCAAGCACTTCCAAGAAAATCCCTTGGTAATGGAAACGTACAGTTCGTCCACCGTGTTCTAATTCTTCTAAGACAGTTGCAGTCAATCGTCCATCGCCAAAAGAAATAGCAGCTCCGACTTTTAAGCGCTTGGCTGGCTTCGCTAGCACTTCCCAATCATCCCCTGCGATGTTTTTCAACAGTAGTAATTCAACATGTCCGCCTGTTTCAGGTTTTTCACCATGAAGGCGTGCTGGTAAGACGCGCGTATCATTCATAACCAAAGCATCTCCGGGATTTAATTGGTCGATAATGGCATCAAAGTGAGTATCTTCCATTTGACCAGTTTCGTGATTGACTACTAAAAGGCGAGAAGCATCTCGCTTTTCTAAAGGTGTTTGTGCGATTAACTCTTCTGGTAAATGAAAGTCAAAATCAGCAGTATTCATACATTCTCCTTAAGCTGTAAATAAAATCCATAATGAATAACAAGAAGCAACAAGTGGCAGGCACATGAGTAAAATACCTAAAATCAGTAAGGTATAATGCCACATTCGCTTGGTTTTGAGAAGGAGTGCAGTTATGACAAAAGCAACTCCTAACAAAAATAAACAGAATAAATAGACTAACATTCTTCTATTATAACACGATTTTTCTTGCAAACAAGCGTGGATTTTTTAAAAAGAAACAAATTCTCTTGACAAAAATTGGTCTATACCATATAATATGATTAAGTAAAGAAAAGGAGCTCAACGATGAGAATTATTCAAGTAGAAAATCAAGCAGCCGGTGGCAGAGTAGCCTTTGAATTGTTAAAAGAAAAATTAGCTGAAGGAGCAAAAACGATAGGTTTGGCAACAGGAAGCAGTCCTTTGAGTTTTTATGAGCAAATTGTTGAAAGTGACCTTGATTTGTCAGGTTTAACCAGTGTGAATCTAGACGAGTACATAGGATTAAGTGGGGAAAATCCTCAGTCTTATCGTTATTTTATGCAAGAACATTTATTTAATCAAAAGCCTTTTAAAGAAAGCTTTTTACCAAATGGTGTTGCTGAAGACGCGGAAGCAGAAGTGAAACGTTACAACCAAATCTTGACAGAACATCCTGTTGATTTGCAAATTTTGGGAATTGGTACAAATGGACATATTGGTTTTAATGAGCCGGGAACGAGCTTTGATAGTACTGTTCATGTAGTGGATTTGGAGCAATCAACTATTGAAGCCAATGCTCGTTTCTTTGATAAAATAGAAGATGTACCGACGCAAGCTTACTCAATGGGGATTCGGAATATTCTCGATGCAAAATCTATTATTTTATTTGCTTATGGTGCTTCAAAAGCTAAAGCGATTGCAGGAACAGTAGAAGGACCGATTACAGAAGAATTGCCTGGAAGTGCTCTTCAAAAACATGAAGATGTGGTTGTTATCGCAGATAAAGAAGCCTTAAGCATTTTAAAAAAATAAGAATCTATTTCCTATCTAATTTTTAGGTAGGTTTTTTATTATTTAAAAAAATTTCCTTATCTTACAGGAAAAATATGCTATACTAGAAGATAAGTGAGAACTCAGGAGGATTCTAGTGAAAAAGTTGTTAGCTATTTTTTGTTTTTTTGTGTTGTGTGTGGGAACAACCACTATTCATGCGGACGAGTTAGTTGATATGGCGCAAAAAATGTATCCAAACGAGAAGGTCAATCCAATCAATCGTCCGAAATCATCCTTGATAGTAGATGCTAATACGGGAAATATCCTTTGGCAAGACAATATTGATGAAGTTCGTGATCCTGCCAGTATGAGCAAATTGATGACCTTGTATTTAGTTTTTGAAGCAATTCAGCAAGGAAAGTTGAGCGAAAATACAGTTATCAAAGCAACACCACGTGATGAAGCAATTGCCAAAATTTACGAAATTTCCAACAATAAAATTGTGGCGGGAGTAGATTATACTGTCTCTGAATTGATTACGATGACAGCTGTTCCATCTTCAAATGCAACGACAGTTATGTTGGCGAATTATCTATCAAACAATGATCCAGATACATTTTTGGACATGATGAATGCCAAAGCAAAAGAGTTGGGCATGACCAATACAAAATGGTTTAATGCCAGTGGAGCTGCAGCGGTTTCTTTTAAAGGCTTATACACGCCACAACGTTATGATAATAATGCTGCCAATCAGACAACGGCGCGCGATTTAGCCATTTTAGGGTACCATTTCGTCAAGAATTATCCAAATATTTTAAATTACACCAATAAACCAGTCGTAACGGTAAAAAAGGGAACGCCGTATGAAGAAACCTTTGAAACCTATAATTACTCACTTCCTGGTGCAAGATATGCTATAAAGGGGGTTGATGGCTTAAAGACAGGATCAAGTCCACAAGGGGCTTTTAATTACATAGCAACAATTAAGCGTGGAGAACAACGCTTGATTAGTGTTATCATGGGAGTTGGGAATTGGTCTGACCAAGACGGAGAATATTACCGCCATCCATTTGGCAATGCCTTGATTGAGAAAGCTTATGCTGATTATGAGTACAAAAAATTTTTCAAGGCTGGAGAACAAACAATCAATGGAAAAAGATATAACCTGTCAAAAGATTTCTATGCAACAGTGAAAAAAGGCACAGCAGCAAAAGCAGTTGTGGAAAATGACGTATTGAAAAATGATAATGGTTTGGAGCAACTTTCTTCGCTTATTTCAAACGGAGATAATGTCACAGAAGTAAAAAATACAGCAATTAAAAACAGTACAGCTAAATCAACTGTAAAAACTACAACAGCAAAATCTAGCGGAAAAAGTTTGAAGCAACTCTTTTTAGATTATCACATTCTGGTCGCAGTTCCGTTGCTTATTCTTTTGCTCATTGTCGTTTTTGAAGCAACGAAACGTAAGCAAAGAAGAAAACAGCGTACGACTAACGATACACAATTATCTCGTCGTCAGAAACGTTAATTACTCATTTGTAGAATAGAAAGCTCGATTGGTTGATCCAGTCGAGTTTTGTCACCTTTTTTAAGGGGAAGGAAAATCATGTTTAGGAAATTTCAAAATAGCTATTTTGCTTATTTTTTGATGTATGATTTTTATTTTTTATCGTATTCGCTTTTTTCGACTTTAATTTCAGTTTATATGTTGGATAAAGGCTATTCAGCTAGTCAGGTTTCGCTGGTTGTTTCCGTCTCGTTCTTTTCTTCAATGATTGTGCAGCCTATTATGGGTGTTTTGAATGACGCGATTGGCATTAAAAAAGTAACCATTTATAGTTTCCTTCTGATTATTGTGGGAGCAATTTGTTTCATGCAAGCCAATAATCTCTTGCTGTTGACAATTTGGTATAGTGCTGTTTTAATGTTGGTAAATGGTGTCAATCCTGTTATGGATGTGCTGGCGGCTCAAAGTCCTTATACTTATGGGAAAATCCGTATCTGGGGGACTTTTGGTTATGCAATGGGTTCGCAATTGGCAGGATTGATTTATAAATTCATCTCTCCTCAAGCGATTTTCATCGTGTTTATCGGCATGATGTGTGTGAGCATTCTTGGAGTGCTAGGGATTGATCCGAAACACGATCAACCTCGCAAAAAGACTAAACAAACGAAAAATGATTCCTATATTGGACAGATTTTTAAAAATAAAACATATTTGTTTTACCTCGTTATTGTAGCGCTCTATTCTGGAGTGGGAAATACAGGGCATACTTATATTCCTTCTATGTTAGAGCACAGCGGTTTAAGTGTCAATATGGCAACAACTGTGGTAGCTATTTCTGTGATTTGTGAGTCGCCGTTGATTTTCTTTTCTTATCTTTTTATGGATAAGATTCCAATTAAAAAATTGCTCTACATTCCTTTGGGAATTTTGCTTTTACAGTATGTAATTTATGGGTTGGATTTGGGGCTTACCTCCAAGATTCTCTTGACTTTGATGTCTAAGCACGCCACAGGCATGTTGCTGATTATGGTGACTTTGAAGATTGTTGCTAACGTAGTAGATGAGAAATATCTGGTGACAGTCATTGCCCTTGTTCAAACAGCCCGAAATTTGGGAACCATTCTTATCCAAAATATTGCAGGCGATTTGATAGACCAGTCTGGCTATGAAATGATGAGCTTTTTCTTAGCTGGTGTGATGATTGCTGTTATTATTCTTGTGGCGTTTTTAAAAATTCCAGAGCGAAAGAATCAAAACTTATTCGGCTAAGACAAGAGAAGAATAAAAAAGCTGGGACGAAAACCTTCAGTTTCATAGCATATTGTATAATAAAGCAATGACGAATTAGTTTCCGGATAAGGCTCATGAGGCGAGTCTTAACGTTGTTTGCTTTTTAAGCTCAAAAGAGCACTTTTGACGAAAACATCGTTTTGTCATTCACTATCTCAATAGTCTCTCAAGCTGTAGAGTGAGACAGAATTAAAAATTATCAAATTTTAGTTCTGTTTTACTCTTTTTTTACGAATAATTTAAGTAAAAGGGGAAAATAATCTATGTTAATGGCTTGTCAGGAAAACGGAAAAATGCTAAATGCTGTGGAAGATACGGTAAATCCGTTGGATAGGTTTCTCTGCCCGGCTTGTCAGGAAGCGGTACGATTTAAGAATGGCAAGGTGATGCGACCGCATTTTGCTCATATTTCCTTGAAAAACTGCCATTTTTCTACGGAAAATGAAAGTGTAGAACACCTAAATCTGAAAGCTGCTTTGTTTACTTGGGCTAGAAAGTCCAATCATGCGATTCAAGTGGAAGCTTATTTACCAGAATTGCAGCAAATCGCAGATTTGTTAGTTGAAAAACAAATTGCACTTGAAGTTCAATGCAGTTCGCTTAGTCAAAAACGCTTAAAAGAGCGTACGGACAGTTATCGTCAGTATGGCTATCGCGTTCTTTGGCTCTTGGGAAAGAAACTTTGGCTGAAAAATGCCTTGACCAATTTACAAAAGGATTTTCTCTATTTTAGTCAAAATATGGGCTTTCATCTGTGGGAAGTAGATGAACAGCAACAGCTTTTGAGGCTTAAATACTTGATTCATGAAGATTTGCATGGCAAGGTTCAGTATAAGGAAAAAAATTTTGCTTTTGGCAAAGGAAATCTTTTAGACATCTTTCGTCAGCCATTTTGCAAGCAGGAGATGACGAGTTTTCTGGCAAAAGAAGATAAAAATATTTGCCGTTATGTGCGTCAGCAGCTCTATTATCAGCAGCCCAAATGGATGAAATGGCAAGCAGAATTGTACCAAGCGGGTGATAATTTATTAACCAAAACAGCTAATGACTTTTATCCGCAGGTTCAACCTGTTCGTTCCAGCTCTTTCTGCCAGATTTTTCAAGATCTCACACCTTATTACCAGCAATTTTCAGCTTATTATGAAAAAGAAAAAAATAAAAATCTCCAAATTCTCTATCCCCCAGCTTTTTATGCAAAGATTTTTGGCAATATTTATGATAGAATAGGAAGGACGGAGGAAATTTTATGGCAAAACAAAGAAATGAAATTGAAGAAAAATACACTTGGGACCTAACAACGATTTTCCCAACAGATGAAGCTTTTGAGGCAGAGTTAAGTCAAGTTTCAAAAGAATTAAAAGAAGCCAGCAGCTTAGCAGGTCATCTTTTGGATTCGGCTGATAGCCTTTTAAAAACAACAGAAATCCAATTGGACTTAATGCGTCGCATAGAAAAGCTCTATTCCTATGCTCACATGAAAAATGACCAAGATACGCGCGTGGCAAAATACCAAGAATACCAAGCCAAGGGTATGGCTATTTATAGTGAATTCGGACAGGCATTTGCTTTCTATGAACCAGAATTTATGGCAATCACAGACGAGCAATATCAGACTTTCTTAGCTGAAAAGCCTGAATTGCAAATCTATCAGCACTTCTTTGATAAACTACTGCAAAAGAAACCTCATATCCTTTCTCAGCGTGAGGAAGAATTGTTGGCAGGTGCTGGTGAAATCTTCAGTGCTGCGGGTGATACTTTTGGAATCTTGGACAATGCCGATATTGTCTTTCCAACCGTACACGACGAAGAAGGAAATGAAGTGCAATTGACGCACGGAAATTACATCAGTCTAGTGGAGTCGAAAAATCGTACAGTCCGCAAGGAAGCTTATGAAGCGCTTTACAGCGTCTATGAGCAATACCAACACACTTATGCTAAGACACTCCAAACGAATGTTAAAGTTCATAATTACAATGCCAAAGTTCGTAATTTTTCTTCTGCGCGTGAAGCTGCCTTGTCTGCTAACTTTATTCCAGAAAGTGTTTATGATAGCTTAGTGTCTGCGGTCAACAAACATTTGCCACTCTTACATCGCTATATTGCGCTACGTGCAAAGATTTTAGGTCTTTCTGATTTGAAAATGTACGACCTCTATACACCATTGTCAGAAGCAGATTACAAATTTACTTATGAGGAAGCCTTGACGAAAGCAGAAGAAGTCTTAGCTATCCTTGGAGAAGATTATCTAAGTCGAGTAAAAGAAGCCTTTTCAGATCGTTGGATTGATGTTTATGAAAACCAAGGCAAGCGCTCTGGGGCTTATTCTGGTGGTTCTTACGATACCAATGCTTTTATGTTGCTCAACTGGCAAGATACGTTGGACAATCTTTTTACGCTGGTTCATGAAACTGGTCACAGCATGCATTCCAGCTACACTCGTGAAAATCAGCCGTACGTTTACGGAGATTATTCTATTTTCTTAGCTGAGATTGCTTCTACGACCAACGAAAATATCCTTACGGAGAAATTATTGGAAGAAGTAGATGACGATCAAACCCGCTTTGCGATTCTGAATCATTTCTTGGACGGTTTCCGTGGAACTGTTTTCCGCCAAACTCAATTTGCCGAGTTTGAACATGCCATTCACAAAGCTGACCAAGAAGGTCAAGTCTTGACGAGTGAATTTTTGAATGATTTGTACGCAGATTTGAATGAAAAATATTATGGTTTGACGAAAGAGGACAACCCACAAATTCAATACGAATGGGCACGGATTCCGCATTTCTACTATGATTACTATGTTTTCCAATACTCAACCGGTTTCTCAGCTGCTTCTGCCTTAGCTGATAAGATTGTTAACGGAACGCAAGAAGATAAAGAGAAGTATCTCAACTACTTGAAAGCAGGAAATTCTGATTATCCGCTAAATGTCATTAAAAAAGCTGGTGTAGATATGGAAAAAGAAGACTATCTCAATGCTGCCTTTGCAGTCTTTGAGCGTCGTCTTGATGAATTTGAAGCACTCGTAGAAAAGTTAGGATTGGCATAAAATGGTCGAATCCTATAGTAAAAATGCTAATCACAATATGCGTCGTCCCGTTGTCAAAAAAAAAATCGTCGATTTTATGCGGACACGGCAAAAACAAGTTTCGGGCTCTTTAAAAGAGCTCGAAACTTTTGCTCATGCAGAAAATATTCCCATTATTCCTCATGAAACAGTTGCCTATTTTCGTTTTCTATTAGAAACTTTACAGCCAGAAAAGATTTTGGAAATTGGAACAGCCATTGGCTTTTCAGCTCTTTTAATGGCAGAACATGCACCGCAGGCTCAAATTACAACGATTGATCGCAATCCAGAAATGATTGCTTTTGCTAAAGCGAACTTTGCTAAGTTTGATAAGCGCAAGCAAATTACATTGCTAGAAGGTGACGCAATGGATATTCTTCCTAGTTTGAAAGATTGCTATGACTTTGTCTTTATGGACTCTGCTAAGTCCAAATACGTTGTCTTTCTGCCGGAAGTTCTGAAGCGCCTCGCTTCAGGAGGGATTATCATCATAGATGATGTTTTTCAGGGTGGTGATATAGTGAAAGACATTAAGGAAGTGCGTAGAGGTCAACGAACGATTTATCGAGGCTTGCACCAATTATTTGATAAAACACTAGATCAACCTGACTTGACTACAACCTTGCTACCACTTGGCGACGGTATTCTGATGATTAGAAAAGAATGAGATTCTTAATATTTTCCTAAACTTTCAAAGTTTTTAGGAAAATTTAAGATATTAAATCTATTTTATGGTACAATAAGAAAGTGAATTAAAAAAAGGAGTTTTCATAATGAAGAAAAAAATTCTAGCAGGAGCCATTACGCTTTTGTCAGTTGTAACATTAGCGGCGTGCTCGCAAGCTGGTGGTAAAGATATTATCACAATGAAAGGAAATACAATCACTGTCAATGATTTCTATAACAAAGTGAAAAATAATGCAGCCGCTCAACAAGTACTTCTCAATATGACCATTCAGGAAGTTTTTGAAAAGAGTTATGGTAAACATGTTACAGAAAAAGAAGTCAATGAAACGTTCAATAAGAGTAAGAGCACTTACGGAACTGCTTTCCAACAAGTATTGGCAAGAGCAGGATTGACGGAAGATACTTATCGTGAACAAATCAGAACCAATAAATTGGTCGAATATGCTGTCAAAAAAGCAGCTGAAAAAGAATTGACAGATGCAAATTATAAAAAAGCATACGAATCTTATACACCAGAAGTGACTGCTCAAATCATCAAAGTAGATAACCAAGACAAGGCAAAAGAAGTATTGGCAAAAGCAAAAGCCGAAGGTGCTGATTTCGGACAAATTGCCAAAGAAAATTCTACAGATAAGAAGACAAAAGATAAGGGTGGCGAAGTGAAGTTTGACTCGGCTTCAACAGATGTTCCAGATGCTGTTAAAAAGGCTGCTTTTGCTCTTGAAGCAAATGGTATTTCTGATGTTATCACCGTTAAATCATCAACCTATTCTTCAAGTTATTACATTGTGAGACTAAATAGTAAGTCTGAAAAATCAGCGAATTGGAAAGACTACAAGAAACAACTGAAAAATGTTATCTTGACACAAAAGCAAAATGATCGAACCTTTATCCAAAAAATTGTTGCCAAAGAATTACAAGCAGCCAATATTAAAGTGAAAGATCAAGCTTTCCAAAGTCTATTCTCACAATATGTCAAGTCAGATAGCAAATCAACATCTAGTTCGTCATCTTCATCAAAATAAGTTGACGAAAAGCTCATAAGTGAGTATAATAGGACTATTGAGAATTGATTTTTGACCTCTTAGCCCAGAGAATTGGCGGTGCTGCAAGCCATGTAAGAACAAAAATCATGCTACTCAAAGAAAAAAATTGCATACATAATGAGAATGACAAGTTCATTGAATGAAGGTGGTACCGCGGTTTTTCGCCCTTCGTCTAGTGGACTTGTCTTTTTGTGAGGAATGTCATGAAGACCTATCTTGTAAAACAAAAATTTCGCTTTGGTGGTGAGAAGTTTGACATCAAAGACGATCGTGGAAACATTGAGTATCAAGTGGAGGGGAGCTTTTTAAAAATTCCCAAAACCTTTACGATTTATGATGACAAGGGTGAAGTAGTCAGCCAAATTCAAAAGACTGTGCTAACCTTCTTACCTCAATTTGAAATTCAATTGCGCAATGGTTCGAGTTTTTATATCCGTAAAAAGCTTACTTTTTTACGAGATAAATATGAATTTGACAACTTAGGTCTGCGCATCGAGGGGAATATCTGGGATTTAGAATTTCGTCTGCTGGATGCGCAGGGACAAGTGATTGCAGAGATTTCAAAAGAACTCTTGCACCTGATGTCCACTTATCAAGTTGTAGTTTATGAAGATGCCTATGCGGATTTAGTGATTTCATTGTGTGTGGCTATTGACTATGTAGAAGCTCTTGAAAGTAGTTCTTAAAACTCACATGGGCAATAGAAAAATCAGTTAGAGAAATGTTTTAAGGAGAAGAAAATGAAACAATTATCAAGTGCTCAAGTACGCCAAATGTGGCTAGATTTTTGGGCTTCAAAAGGTCATGCTGTCGAACCGTCTGTTAGTCTAGTACCAGTCAATGACCCGACCTTGCTGTGGATTAATTCTGGGGTTGCAACGTTAAAGAAGTATTTTGATGGGACTATTATTCCAGAAAATCCACGGATTACCAATGCGCAGAAAGCGATTCGGACGAACGATATTGAAAATGTCGGAAAAACAGCGCGGCACCATACCATGTTTGAAATGTTAGGAAATTTTTCTATTGGTGATTATTTCCGTGATGAAGCGATTGAATGGGCTTTTGAGCTCTTGACTAGTCCTGATTGGTTTGATTTTCCAAAAGACAAGCTCTACATGACTTACTATCCAGATGATCATGATTCTTATAATCGTTGGATTTCAGTTGGTGTCGATCCAAGCCATTTGATTCCAATTGAAGACAATTTCTGGGAAATTGGGGCAGGACCTTCTGGACCAGATACAGAAATCTTCTTTGACCGCGGGGAAGCATTTGACCCTGAACATCAAGGGCTTCGTTTGCTTGCAGAAGATATTGAAAATGATCGTTATATTGAAATTTGGAATATTGTTTTGTCCCAATTCAATGCAGATCCATCTATCCCACGGAGTGAATATAAGGAGCTACCTCACAAAAATATTGATACAGGTGCAGGTTTAGAGCGTTTGGTGGCGGTTATCCAAGGGGCAAAAACAAATTTTGAAACAGACCTCTTTATGCCAATTATCCGCGAAGTAGAAAAATTATCCGGTAAGAATTATAATCCAGACGGAGATAATATGAGCTTCAAGGTCATTGCAGACCATATCCGTTCGTTGTCATTTGCTATTGGGGATGGTGCTCTTCCAGGAAATGAAGGACGTGGCTATGTTTTGCGCCGCTTGCTCCGTCGTGCTTCGATGCATGGTCAAAAATTAGGAATCAATGATCCTTTCCTTTATAAACTTGTTCCAACTGTTGGAAAAATTATGGAAAGCTATTATCCAGAAGTGCTTGAAAAGCAAGATTTTATCGAAAAAATCATCAAAAGTGAAGAAGAGTCCTTTGCTCGTACGCTTCATTCAGGTCAACACTTTGCACAAAGCATTGTAGAAGAGTTAAAGGCAAAAGGACAGTCTGTTATTTCAGGAACGGATGTCTTTAAACTGTACGATACCTATGGTTTCCCAGTAGAATTGACCCAAGAAATCGCTGAAGAAGCAGGTATGACAGTAGACCGTGAAGGTTTTGAAACTGCTATGAAAGAGCAGCAAGAACGCGCACGGGCTAGTGTTGTTAAAGGTGGATCTATGGGCATGCAAAATGAAACCTTGCAAAACATTACAGCTGAAAGCCACTTTAACTATGAAAAAGAGGCTTTATCTGCGAAGTTGGTTGCGATTGTGGCAGCTGACGAAGAAGTTGAAGAAGTTTCAACTGGGAAGGCTTACCTTGTTTTTTCAGAGACACCATTTTATGCTGAAATGGGGGGACAAGTGGCAGACCATGGACACATTTTTGACTCTGAAGGTCAACTCATTGCCCAAGTTGTAGATGTTCAAAAAGCCCCAAATGGACAACCGCTCCATACGGTAGAAGTGGTAGCACCACTCACGCTAAACCAAGAATATAAGCTTGAAATTGACCACAATCGTCGTCACCGTGTTATGAAAAATCACACAGCGACACACTTACTTCATGCGGCTCTTCACAATGTTTTAGGTAAACACGCAACGCAAGCAGGCTCTCTTAATGAAGTAGAATTTCTTCGCTTTGACTTCACTCATTTCCAAGCAGTTACAGCAGAAGAACTACGTCGCATTGAGCAAGAAGTCAATGAAAAAATCTGGGAAGCCATTGACATCAAAACGATTGAAACAGACATTGATACGGCTAAAGAAATGGGAGCAATGGCTCTCTTCGGTGAAAAATACGGCAAAGAAGTTCGTGTGGTGACAATTGGAGATTATTCTATTGAGCTGTGTGGTGGTACTCACATGAAGAATACTTCTGAAATTGGTCTTTTCAAGATTGTCAAGGAAGAAGGAATTGGCTCAGGGACTCGTCGTATCCTCGCTGTGACAAGCAAAGAAGCATTTGAAGCTTACCGTGAGGAAGAAGATGCTTTGAAAGCTATTGCAACGACATTGAAAGTTCCACAAATGAAAGAAGTTTCTCGTAAAGTTGAAGCTTTGCAAGAACAACTTCGTCAATTGCAAAAAGAAAATGCTGAACTGAAAGAAAAAGCAGCAGCCGCTGCTTCAGGTGAAATTTTCAAGAACGTTCACGAAGTTAACGGATGTAGCTTTATTGCCAGTCAAGTTTCTGTATCCGATGCTGGAGCCCTTCGTACGTTTGCCGATACTTGGAAACAAAAAGACTATTCAGATGTTCTTGTCCTTGTGGCAGCTATTAGCGAGAAAGTCAATGTCCTTGTAGCTAGCAAAACAAAAGATATTCACGCTGGCAATTTAATCAAGGAACTTGCTCCAATCGTAAATGGTCGTGGTGGTGGTAAACCAGATATGGCTATGGCTGGAGGAAGCAACCAAGCAGCTATTCAAGAATTACTTGCAGCTGTTCCTGAAAAATTATAATGTCATATTACTTTAAGCGAGATAGATCTGTGCTTGGCTCTACAAGGATTTCAAAAAATAAAATCTAAGAGAGTTGCATAAAAAAACGAACAGTTTCGATATTCTGTTAGTCAGAACATCGGAATTATTCGTTTTTTTATTTGTACTGTTAGGTTGTGGTGTTTTATAAAGATTTTTTGACTGAAAAAGATAGTTATTCCAATTTCCTTACGATTCACTTATATTTTTGATAGTTACAATTTTATAAAAATATGGTAAAATGGTTTTGAAGATAAAACGCTTTCATACAGCTAATCGTGTTGCGATAAAAAGACAGATATTGCTAGTTAGCGTATGATTTTTTGTAAAAATTCACAAATTTATGACAAAGGAGATGATGTCGTTTAGTAGTACAGTTTAAGGTAGCGGAAACATGTTTTTTAAAGAGAGAAAGGAGATTCTTATGGGACTCATTAAAGCAGGAATTGGTGCCGTAGGCGGCGTATTGGCTGATCAATGGAAAGAATTCTTTTACTGTGATGCCATGGACAAGTCTGTCATGGTGGTCAAAGGACAAAAGCAAGTATCTGGACGTTCATCCAACACGAAAGGTAACGACAACATTATTTCGAATGGTTCTGGAATTGCTGTTGCAGACGGTCAGTGTATGATGATTGTCGAGCAGGGAAAAATTGTTGAAGTCTGTGCCGAGCCTGGTCAATTCACTTATGACACGTCTAGCGAGCCTAGTATTTTTACAGGTAATTTAGGCAATTCCATTAAGGAAACTTTTAAACAAATTGGAAAACGTTTCACTTATGGTGGTGATACAGGCAAAGATCAACGTGTTTACTATTTCAATACAAAAGAGCTGATTGATAATAAGTTTGGCACACCAAACCCAATTCCATTTCGTGTGGTGGATTCAAAAATCGGCTTAGATGTAGATGTTTCTGTCCGTTGCTCTGGTGTTTATTCTTATAAGATTGCAGACCCACTTCTTTTCTATACCAATGTCTGTGGCAATGTGGAAAAAGAATATTTGCGTGAAGAGTTAGAATCACAACTGAAAACAGAATTTATCAGTGCTCTTCAACCAGCATTCGCTGCATTATCTGATTTAGAATTGCGACCAAATCAAATTGTTAGCCATAATACAGAACTCGAAAATGCCATGAATGAAGCGCTCTCTAGCAAATGGGGAGAACTGCGTGGCTTGAAAGTCATTAGTGTAGCTCTTGGTTCAGTAACTCTTCCAGACGAAGATGCTGAAATGATTAAGCAGGCTCAACGTGTGGCTATTATGAAGGATCCAACCATGGCAGCGGCTACCTTAGTCGGTGCGCAAGCAGATGCTATGAAAGCGGCGGCTGAAAATCCAGGTGGTGCAATGACTGGCTTTATGGGAGTAGGAATGGCAGCGGGCGCAGGTGGTATGAATGCTCAAAATCTTTTTGCGATGGGACAAGAGCAGGCCGCTAGTCAGCAAACGCAAACAGCGAGTGCAGCCTCTCAAACCCAAACTACTACGGATAAATGGACTTGTCCAAATGGACATGAAGCTTCAGGTAAATTCTGTCCTGAATGTGGTTCACCAAAACCTGTGAGTGACAGCTGGACTTGTACTTGTGGGACTGTCAATAATGGTAAATTCTGTTCAAACTGTGGTCAACCGAAACCAGAAACCCGCCGTCAATATCGTTGTAGCAATTGTGGCTGGCAACCAGAAGATGCTTATAATCCACCTAAATTCTGCCCAGAATGTGGCAATGTATTTGATGAAAATGACCTTGTTTAAAACTTTTCTAACTATCTCATAGCTCGATGACAGTAGAAAGGAGGTCATCATGGCTGATTTACAAGAATATAAATGTCCAAATTGTGGTGGTGCTCTTGAATTTAATAGTTCAATCCAGAAAATGAAGTGCCCTTATTGTGATTCCGAATTGGATATGTCAAGTTTGAAGGAATTGGATGAACAATTAAAAACCCAGACTGATGAAAATATGACCTGGAGTACGCAGGCTGGTGGTGAATGGGATACGGGCGAGATTGATCAGCTATCAGTTTATGTCTGTAAATCTTGTGGTGGTGAAATTGTTGCTGACGAGTCAACAGCAGCCACTTCGTGTCCATTCTGCGATAATCCTGTTGTTATGATGGGACGCTTTGCTGGTGATTTAAAGCCAGATTATGTGATTCCATTCAAATTAGATAAAAAGGCAGCAAAGGCGAATCTGAACAAGCATCTCATGGGGAAACGCCTCTTGCCAAAAGTTTTTAAAGACCAAAATCATATTGATGAAGTAAAGGGGGTTTATGTTCCGTTCTGGCTTTTTGACACAGAAGCAGATGCGGATGTTCATTATAAAGCAAGCAGGATTAGAACATGGAGTGATAGTGAGTATGACTATACCGAAACAAGCTATTTTTCAGTTATTCGTTCCGGTCAGTTAGCGTTTGAACATATCCCGGTAGACGGTTCAAGTAAATTGGATGATCAATTAATGGAATCCATTGAACCCTTTGATTTTTCAGAAGCTGTTGATTTTCAGACAGCTTACCTAGCAGGATACCTAGCAGATAAATATGATGTCGGAGCCGAGGAGAGCATTACTCATGCTAACAGCCGTGTCAAGCAAAGCACGGAGGAAGCCTTTGAAGATACAGTTACGGGGTTTTCTACCGTTACCCCAGAATCTTCGAATATTCGCTTGATAAATGGTTCAACTAAGTATGTTCTCTATCCAGTTTGGCTCTTAAATACGACTTGGAAGGGCAAAAAGTTTGTCTTTGCGATGAATGGTCAGACTGGTAAATTCGTCGGAGATTTGCCCTTAGACAAGCAAGCTTATAGACGTTGGCTAATTGGACTGGCCGTGGCGGCAAGTTTAGTTAGTTATGCGGCTGTATGGATGATTCACTTACTGTAAGAAGGGAGGATAAGATTATGTTGAAGAAATTCATAATTTTACTGACAACTCTTCTTCTCTCCTTTCTCATGATTGGGACTGTCTGTGCAGAAGAAACCAGCTATATTCGTGATGAAGTCTCAGCCTTTTCAAGCAAGGAAATAACAGAGATTAACAAAGCGGCTAAAGCTATTGAAGAACAATATCATTTTAAAGTTTACTTTTTGGCAGCAAAATCAGTAGGTGAAGGTGGTATTTTGGCCTATGCTGAAAAGGTTTATCAAGAATCTGCAGGCACAGCTGAAGGTATTCTCCTTGCTGTTGATAAAGAAAAAAATGAATGGATCCTATATTATGCTGGAAACGCTAAAGAAAAGCTAGGCGCAAAGAGTGATGACATACTTTGGCAAGCTTTTGATAGTGGGAAAAACAACTATAGTGGTGTTCGATATTATCTCAATAAGGTAGTCAAATTGCTAGATACATCAGCTAATAAATTACTTGTAGATGATGCTGATTTGCTGAAGCCAAAGCAAGAAAAAGCCCTGTTAGCAAAGCTCAAAGATATTAGCAAACGCCAAAAATGTGATGTCGTTGTTGTGACCGTCAAGAGTCTGGAAGGAAAGAGCGCCCAAGACTTCGCAGATGACTACTTCGACTACAATGGCTACGGTCAAGGAAAAAATCACGATGGGGTGCTTTTCGTAGTCAGCATGGAAGATCGGAAGTGGCATATTTCAACGACAGGATACGGCATTACTGCTTTTACAGATGCTGGCTTAGACTACCTGTCAAAGCAGTTCTTACCTGATTTAAAAGATGGTGACTACAATGCTGCTTTTACAACCTACGCTGAGCAGTGTGATGATTTCCTCACTCAAGCACGAAAAGGACAGCCTTATGATGTAAAAAATCTCCCTAAGGAGCCCTTAAGTTGGTACTGGATTCCAGGAGCATTGGCTATCGGCTTTGGTCTCGCCTTTCTCATCGTAACAGGAATGAAAGGTCAGCTCAAATCTGTTTATTATAAAACCGGAGCCGCTGATTACATCAAGAAAAATAGTCTCCAGATTACCAATGCTCAAGAATTCTTCCTCTACTCAAATGTAGATAAGAAAGCAAAACCGGAGCCTAGCAGCTCCAGTGATTCTGGGGGTAGTAGTACACATACATCTTCCTCAGACAGAAGTCACGGGGGTAGTGGCGGAAGTTTTTAGATGGATAATAGTGGAAGTTTAAAAAGGTCAGGATAGTTATGCTGGCCTTTTTATTACACTTTATTTTACAACGGGGCGAATTTTAAAATTTTCAAACGATGTTGTCCACAATAATTTTATTTCTAGGGGAATTCAACGAGGAATGGTAAAAGCTATCAATTTGCTTTACATCATTTTCTAAATCGGAAAGAATGTCTTTATCTGACAGTTGATTGTCATAAAGAAAAGCCGCAAACATCTTTCCTTTTATATTTGTATTGAAGTCTGCAATGATTTTTGCATAGAAATAGCGTTTGCCTGCCAAACCTAAGACAATCAGCATATTTCCAAGAATTCCCAACATCAAGATTTGCCAGAGAATTTTTAAATTTTTCGATTGAAAACTATCAATAATCATCCGAACGAGCGTTGGGTTTAAAACTGACTCAATCCATGTCAGCACGATAAACAGAAGGTAAATCGTCAGTAGTTTTTTTGAAATAAATCGTTTCAGCATATCTGATAAATCCTTATAAAACATATGAATACTTTAAAAACTCTCAAAAAGCCGTTTGAGAGTTTTTAAGCGCGCCGTAGGAATTTTTTAATCAAACTGAGAATTTTAAATTTAAGTGGTTGTGGATAATAGCGGAAGGTACCCATTTTGCGAACAATGTAGCCATTGAAGTTTTGTTTGAAACGGAGAACGCCGTCAGACCCGTCGAAAATTCCTGTAATGCCAAGAAAATTGTAAAAAGGAATGTTTCGCTTGAGAGCTTCTTTCATGACATATTCTTGGAGAAGTGCTGGGGCGTAGAATTTGTTAAATTCAGGATAGGAACCACTAAAGAGGTAAGTCGCTTCCTGTGATGTATAGATAAAGAGGCTGCCTGCAAGAACTTGGTCTTCTGTTCCATATTTATCTATCAATTCTTGCGCTTCGGCTTTGCGTGTTTCAAAACTTTCAAATTGGCTAGAGAATTCACGCAGTTGATTGTGTTTTTTCTCTGACTGAGGATTTTTTTCTAAATCCGCTTTTAATTTTTGAATTTTTTGTTTTAGTTTTTCTTGATCATGTTGCAGATGTTGCAAATAATCTTGAAAATTAAGCGTTGCAATCATGAAGTCCGCTTGATTGCCAAAAGCATCATAGAAATCTTGATAATAATCTAATGATTTATCGCTATATTCACGACGTTCGGAGGTGGCAGAAGTGATTTCCTTGAAAATATTTAATTCGTCTCTCTTCAGTTTTTTTAGTTGAATGCCGAAAGTATTCGCTTTTTTGACGGTTGATTTGCCATTTTTGCTGAAGGATTTGATGAGGTCTTTTTCGGTAAGACCTGCCAGATCTTTGACATAGTGCCAATCAGGTTCGCCACCTGGATAACCTGTCTGCAAGCCATCAAATTCATAACCTAAGTCTGTCAAATCTTTTATCAATTCTGTTTTTTCGAGCGAAGTAGGCTGTCCATTACTGTCAAATGTTTGATAAGTTTCATAAGGTTTGACAATTAGCTCTAAAGCACCATTTTCTTTGGCGTAGGTCTTGAGTTCACGGTAAAAAGCTTGCAGGTCGTGAGGATTTGTTGAAACAGGACCGCAATTGATTTCCATGTGAAGTCCGCCTGTCATGGGCATACTGTAGAGCACAGCTGAAATGGTTACTTCACCGTATTCATTTGTGTGACCGACATATTGGCAAGTAAAACCGCGTTTCTCTAAGAGCTTTTCCATTTCTACTGTTTGCATAAAAGAACGTTGATTGCAAGACGCGCTATGGTTTACAAATTCTTCTTGACTAAGTTGTCTGAATGTCATACGATTCCTTTCTTAGTGTTTGCTGCGGAGTTTCTTTCTCAAAGTATAAGCAAGGTTAGAGAGATGATAGAGTGGATTGGTTGGCAAGTTAAACTCTCCGACAAACTCTTCAATAGTCGGGTTGAATTTAGATTTGAAGTGGTAAAGCCCGCCGTCTAAATCATTTTCAACACCGCCCATATTTTGCCAATTAGCTCCGCGTTCAAAAGCGTGTTTAGCGGTTTCGTACCAAGTGAGGAGAGCTGGTTGGTAGCGGCGGTATTCTTCGTCCATCCCAGCATAGATATTTTCAGAGGTAGTTCCATATTCGAGAACCAAAGTTCCAGATAGAGGCACTGTCATGGCTCCTTGAGTCATTTTTTCTACTAAGAAGTCCATTTCTTCTTGCAGTCGTTTTTGTTCTTGCTTGTTATTTTCAATTTTACCGGGCTTGGTTTTTTCAGTGAACTTGCTGGCTTCTTTTTCAGCCTTAACTTTTTGATCTTGGAGACTTTCCAGACGCTCGTTTAAGTCAATGCTTGCAAGTGTGATATAGGAATGCTCAGGGTAAGTATCCAGCAGTTTTTGATAGTAATCCTGCCCGCGTAGATGAATGCTTTTCCGATTCTCTGTTTTTTTCATCAAAGCAGAGAAATCATCCAAAAGCTCTTTGCCACCAAATTGGACTTGAATACCTTTGTTGCGTGCGGTGCGAATGGCTTGACGTGTGCTCTTCGATAAAAGTTCTTCGCTGAAATTGTCCTTGTAAATATTTGCTTGAAAACGCGGTTGAATCGTTTCGTCAAGTGATTCTGTCCGTCCCACCCAAATCGCTCCAGCTTTCTGGAGATTTTGAATCACGTCAAGTGTTTCTTGCTGTTCTTTTCTGTCTTCTCCAATTTGAGCCTGCACGAGGAAAAGACTCGGATCAAACTTGATAAAAAGAGCTTTTTTAGTTTTAGCAAATTGTTTCAAGGAATTCAGGACAAATTGCAGTAATTCCTGATCATGATAATCCATAATAGGACCGCGAGGAATATAAAGCATAGTCATGCCGAGTGGCAAAGGCTTGATGAGAATGCTAGCAGAAGCCACTAATTGGTCATTCTTGTAAAAACCAATTCGTTCATTGTCCCAATTATCTTTGACCTTTGCCCAAGAAGCGCTTTGAAGCAAATTGGTTTGAGAACTTGCCTTAACAAAATCATCGTGTTCTTGAGCAGATATTCCGATTTTATAAGTGTACATTAGTTTAAAACCCACTCTCTAATAGCGTATGCAACACCGGATTCATCGTTTGATTTGGTAATATACTTGGCAATTTTCTTCAACTCGTCAGTCCCATTTTCCATTACAACAGGATTTCCCACGACTTCTAGCATCGCACGGTCATTTTCTTCATCACCAATCGCCATGGTCTCTTCTTTTGTCAATCCTAATTTTTCTGCTAGATGCATGACCGCTGCCCCTTTGTTGACAGTTTTTTTGACAATTTCTAAGTAAAAAGGTGCAGATTTCACGAGTGTGTACTTGTCGTACAATTTTTTTGGAAGTTTAGCGATTACTTGATCCAAAATTTCTGGTTCGTCAATATACATGATTTTGACAATTTCTTTATCTACCATTTCTTCTGGAGTGCGGTAGTAGACTGGCATATTGACCAGCCCAGCTTCATAAACGGTGTATTTTCCAATGTTACGATTAGCAGTATAAATACCGTCCTTAGTGATAGCGTGCATGTGAACCCCTAGCTTGCGACTGAGGCATTCGATATCCAGATAATCTTCATAGGACAAAGGTTCTTTGATGTATTCTTCCCCAGTGACTGTATCTTGAACCAGCCCGCCATTGAAGGTAATGACATAATTACCTGGCTCATTTAGATGTAATTCTTCGAGCAAATTTCTCACTCCTGGAATGGGACGTCCGGTTGCAATGACAATCTTTACTCCAGCAGCTTTGGCATCTTGTACAGCAGAAAAAACTTCTGGTGTGACTTCTCTTTTGTTGTTTAATAAAGTTCCGTCAATGTCAACGGCAATTAGTTTAATGTTCATGTTCGTGTGATTCTCCATAAATAAATTGATCGTTTTTGATATACGACAAGAAAGTCTTACTATTTTCACTAAAAAGTCCAGCTTCTTTTAGCATTTCTTTTGGAAAATAGAAACGGTTGTCGCCATGCCTTGTACCTGCTAATGTTTCGACGATAGGGGATAAAGTGGATAACTCAGCGAGGCTACCATCCTTTTGGATAATTTCAATCTGAGTGCGTGGTTTTTCGACATCTGGACGATAAAAATCATAAGGCAGATCAAAATTGCGGTGAATAGCGGTGTAGTAGTCAGGGTCAAAGCCAACTTCTGCAACCAAATCCCGCATAACATTCAGATATTTCTCGTTTTCTTTTGAAAAAATAATGGATTTAAAGACTTTGCGGTTGATGAAACGCTGTGCCAAGTCAGATAAAATCGTATCAGGGCTTGTCATCCAGATCTGGAAATAAGTATTCATCACGCCGTCATCCAAAGCAAGATAATCTTTTAAAGTCACTCTTTTTTCAAAGAAAGGAATGAGGTTGGGAGAAGAGAGTGCAAAATAGTCTTTCTGCTTTTCATAGAGAAATTTTGCTCGCTTGAGCAAGTTTTGCAAGAGCACTTCCATTGCCCGACTAGCAGGGTGAAAATAAACCTGCATATACATCTGGTAGCGACTGACGACATAGTCTTCCACGGCATGCATACCATTGCGTTTGAAAGCGATGCCATTTTCAACAGGACAAATAACGCGCAAAATCCGTGTTAAATCAAATTGCCCATAAGAAGCGCCTGTGTAGTAGGAGTCTCGCAAGAGATAGTCCATGCGATCGACATCAATCTGACTGGAAATGAGCTGCACCACCTGTTTGTTTGGATAGGTGTGATTGATAATGCTGGCTACTTTTTCCGGAAAATCAGGCGAAACTTGAATGAGAACTTGGTTAATCTCTGTTTCAGGGTTTGTGATAATCTGGCGTGTAATTTCCTCGTGGTCAGTATCAAAGAGACGCTCGAAAGTATGTGAATAAGCACCGTGACCTACATCGTGCAAGAGCGCTGTTGCCATGACAAGTAAGCTTTCATGACGATCCCAAACCTCTGGATATTTTTCGTCAAATATCTTTGTGATGCGTCTGGAAATTTCGTAGGCTCCAAGACAATGTGAAAAACGGCTGTGCTCGCCTCCGTGAAAAGTATAGCCGGAAGTTCCTAACTGTTTAATGCGGCGCAGTCGTTGAAATTCTTTGGTGTTTATTAAATCATAGATGACTTGGTGATCCACATGAATGTAATTGTGGACGGGATCACGAAATACTTTTTCAATCATGGCTCTATTATACCACATCTCGTCTAGCAGTCCAAATAACAAAGTAGTCTATAAACTCTTAAAATAGCGATTCAAACTTGCTGTTTTAATTCAAAAATTTTCCCATTCAGAGCTATAGCAAAATAAAAGTATAAGAAAAAATGGAAGAAATATTTTTGATTTTCTGCTAAAATGAAAAAAGAAATAGGAAGACGAGGAAATTTGAAGAGTGAAAATTAGAATCCAAAATCGAATTCAAATAGATGAGCAAGTAGAGCAAATTGACCAAAGTTACGATGTAGATTGGACTCAAAAAGGCGCTTATCATTATTTATTGTTTAAAAATGAAGAAGGAGAGAAGGTTGTGCTGAAGTTTCATGATGAAGAACTGGTCATGACACGCTTCTCTACTCCTAAATCCTTGATGCGATTTATCAAAGGGGGAGAAGCTTTGGTTGGGATTCCGACACCAATAGGCATGCAGCAATTTATCACGAAAACAAGTTATTACCAAGTTGATTTGAAAAAGCAGACACTTGAGCTTCATTATCAATTGAGAACGCCTGACGGCGAGCGAACTTTTGCGGATTATCAAATGGAAATTTCGTGGAGATAGAAAGATATGAAAAGAAACCTTCCTAGTTGAGTGATGACGGCTATTTTCATTATCAGCAGATTTATTTGGTTTTTTCTAACGAGAGGCGATAGGCTCTTTGACCTAGCAGGGACAATCATCATAGCCATTATTTTATTCATCTCGTCTTATTATTTGTTTGGTAAAAAAATAGATAAAAATTGAACTTTTTTTTGCTTGAAAAAATTGAAGAATTTGGTATAATAAAAACACTCAAGGGAGTAGCTAGCGGGATATCCGTTACAAGGTCGTCAATACGAAAGCAATTTCCGGCCTTGTATGAAACAGCGAGACTTGTTGCAATAAACAGGTCTCTTTTTGTTTGTCAAAAAGGGATCAAAGGAGGAAATAGTTTGTCAAAAGAACAAAAACGCCAAGCGTTTTATACGCAAGGTTCGGAGGAAGTTTTAAAAAATTTAGAAACTTCTGAACAAGGTTTATCAAGCAATGAAGCCGCTAAGCGTTTAGATGAATACGGACGCAATGAACTGGATGAGGGAGAGAAAAAATCCCTTCTGATGAAATTCGTTGAGCAATTTAAGGATTTGATGATTCTTATTTTGCTGATTGCGGCTATTCTTTCGGTTGTGACTTCAGGTGGTGAAGATATTGCGGATGCCATTATTATTTTAGCCGTTGTCATCATTAACGCTATTTTTGGAGTTTACCAAGAAGGAAAGGCAGAAGAAGCGATTGAAGCGCTCAAATCCATGTCTAGTCCTGCTGCGCGCGTGCTGCGTGACGGACATGTGACAGAAATAGACTCAAAAGAGCTAGTTCTTGGCGACATCGTTATGCTTGAAGCAGGGGATGTGGTTCCTGCCGACATGCGTCTTTTAGAAGCAAATTCTTTAAAAATCGAAGAAGCAGCTCTGACTGGTGAATCCGTTCCAGTTGAAAAACATTTGACTGTTGATGTAGCTGCTGATGCAGGTATTGGCGACCGCATCAATATGGCTTTCCAAAATTCAAACGTTACATATGGACGTGGAATGGGTGTCGTTGTCAATACAGGTATGTTTACAGAAGTCGGTCATATTGCTGGTATGCTCCAAAATGCTGATGAAACAGATACCCCACTCAAGCAAAATCTAAATGGTCTTTCAAAAGTGCTGACCTATGCGATTTTAATCATTGCAGCAATCACTTTTGTGGTCGGCGTATTCGTTCAAGGAAAAGACCCGCTGGGCGAATTGATGACATCAGTCGCACTTGCTGTGGCAGCAATTCCAGAAGGACTTCCTGCTATTGTGACCATTGTATTGGCACTTGGCACACAAGTTTTGGCGAAGAGAAATTCCATTGTTAGAAAGCTTCCTGCAGTTGAGACGCTTGGTTCGACTGAAATTATTGCTTCTGATAAGACGGGGACCTTGACCATGAACAAGATGACGGTTGAAAAAGTCTTTTATGACGGCAGTTTGCATGAAGCAAAACAAGATATTGACCTTGGACTCGACTTACCGTTGCTACGTTCCGTTGTACTTGCTAATGATACTAAAATTGACCAAGACGGGAAACTCATTGGTGACCCAACAGAAACAGCCTTTGTTCAGTATGCACTTGATAAAGGGTATGATGTTAAAGCTTTCTTAGAGAAATATCCTCGTGTCGCAGAATTGCCATTTGATTCTGATCGTAAGCTTATGTCAACCATTCATCCTTTGCCAGATGGTAAATTCTTGGTTGCTGTAAAAGGTGCGCCAGATCAACTTTTAAAACGTTGTGTGGCTCGTGACAAGGCAGGCGATATTGCGCCGATTGATGAGGCAACGACTCAGTTAATTAAGGAAAATAACTCAGGTATGGCCCATCAGGCTTTGCGTGTTTTAGCTGGTGCCTATAAAATTATTGATGACATTCCAGAAAACTTAACGTCTGAAAATCTTGAAAATGATTTAATATTCACAGGTATGATTGGAATGATTGACCCTGAACGCCCAGAAGCTGCTGAAGCTGTTCGAGTGGCTAAAGAAGCAGGTATTCGTCCAATTATGATTACAGGTGACCACCAAGACACAGCGGAGGCTATTGCTAAACGCCTTGGAATTATCAATGATGATAGTAAAGACCATGTCATGACTGGTGCTGAGCTTAACGAATTGTCAGACGAAGAGTTTGAAAAAGTTGTTGGTCAATATTCTGTCTATGCGCGTGTATCTCCTGAGCATAAGGTGCGAATTGTCAAAGCTTGGCAACGTCAAGGTAAGGTGGTTGCTATGACAGGTGACGGTGTAAATGATGCACCAGCCTTGAAGACAGCCGATATCGGTATCGGAATGGGGATTACAGGTACAGAAGTGTCGAAAGGTGCTTCTGACATGATTCTGGCTGACGATAATTTTGCAACGATTATCGTGGCTGTTGAGGAAGGACGTAAAGTCTTCTCTAACATTCAAAAGACCATTCAATATTTGCTTTCAGCCAATACAGCAGAAGTGTTGACGATTTTCCTTGCAACTCTTTTGGGCTGGGATGTGCTGCAGCCGGTTCATCTTCTCTGGATTAACCTTGTGACAGATACTTTCCCAGCTATTGCTCTGGGGGTTGAACCTGCTGAGCCAGGTGTGATGACTCATAAACCGCGTGGTCGTAAGTCTAGCTTCTTCTCAGGTGGCATCATGAGTTCGATTATTTATCAAGGGCTTTTGCAAGGTGCTTTGGTACTCGGTGTTTATGCTTATGCTTTGATGAATCCTGTCCATGTTGGTAACATGAGAGCCATTCATGCGGATGCATTGACCATGTCTTTTGCAACGCTTGGACTAATCCAGCTTTTCCATGCCTTTAATGTAAAATCTGTTTATCAATCACTTCTAACAGTTGGGCCATTCAAATCTAAAACTTTCAACTGGTCTATTCTTGTTTCATTCATTTTATTGGCTTCTACCATTTTGGTTGAGCCACTAGAAGGAATTTTCCATGTAACAAAATTAGACTTTTCACAATGGGCAGCCGTTCTCATTGGAAGTTTCTCCATGATTATCATTGTGGAAATTGTCAAATTTGTTCAACGTAAATTAGGAATGGATAAAAATGCCATTTAAGACAGAAAAGTCATCTTCGGGTGGCTTTTTTATTGTCAAAGTATAATAAAAAATTGCCGTGAATACGACAATTTTGAGTACTTATTATAAGCTATAAATACGGACATCTGGATCTTGTTTCCAAAGTGGTTGAAGTCCAACAAAAACATCATTTTTGAACATATCACTTTGTAGATATTTTTGAGCGTGCTCAACAGAGTCAAAACCATGTAAAACTTGCACATCTTCTGTGCGAATAAGTAAGTTCTTGCTCACAGCCCCTTCGATAGTATCTAGAAATGGTTTGCGATAGTCATTATAAACTTTCGCTGCGGCGGGACGGTTTTCATCCGAAATATCTAGAGTGATTTGTAAATGTGCTTTAACTTGAGACATAGTATTAAGTCTCCTTGTCTCCTTTCCTTTTATTTGAATTTATTATAAAATAGTGCTATTTTAAATGCAATACGTTACCAAATTAGTGAGTAACTAACTATTTTGTAAGGAGGCAGATATGTATCAACGAAAAATCGAAAGAAAACTCCGCTGTCCATTAGAGTATGGGTTAGATATCTTTTGAGGAAAATGGAATTCGCGCATTATTTGTATTCTTTTTATCAAAGGTTCATTGCGCTATAATGAACTAAAAGCAGAAATGCTAGATATTACAGATACTGTTCTCTCTAGAACTTTGAAAGAATTAATGCAAAATAATATGGTGGAAAGACGACAATATAATAAAATTCCTATGCGCGTTACTTATTAGTTGACAGAAAAAGCAGAGCCTGTGATACCAATTTTTGAAATGATATGTCAATGGTCAAAAAAGTATTTAGCGCCTGATGATATTAATAATAGTATTTGTGGACAGTTTCCTAAACAGGATGGTGAGTTCTTCATCTTAGCCGAGGAATAAAATGGTAAGAAAAAAAGATAGTTTACAGCAGAAGTTACTTGATAATCAAGTGCGTTATGAAAGGGAAGAAATTCTTTGGATGTTAGATTATATCGGTCATCCTGATTATAAAATACGAGATGAGTTGATTTTCGTTACTCTAGCTAGAGCCATACAAGAACAACTATTTACAAAGGAACAGTTTGATTTTGTAGCGATTGAGGCTCTAAAACGACAAGGACTCTTGTATAAAAAAGAAGAGGTTGGTCAAGCGACTCTGACTCGATCTTTTACGGCTTTATTATTAGCTAATTTGCTAAATGCGGATGCTAAGAAAAATTCACTTTATTTTAAAAGACTTTCTAGTCAGCAAAGAATGGCTCTATTTGAACAAGGAATGTCTTATTTGCTGTATGAAAATGATAGGACTGGCTATTCTGAAGAATATGGTTGGGTGCATGCCTTTGCTCATGGTGCAGATCTTTTAGTTGAGATTATTTGTCACCCAGATTTTCCTATAACACGAGTAAATGAAGTTCTACAAGTATTAGAAAAGATTTTTAAAAGAGTGAATTGGCGTTTTATCAGTGATGAGGACTGGCGTTTGGCACGAGTCATCTATCAGGCTGTTTTAAATGATAGACTCTCACAAACCAGAGTTGCAGCTTGGTTAACTTCACTTGACTTTCCACTAGAAAACTCAACAGACTTTTTGCAATTTTCTAATGCTCGTTCGTGCTTGTTAGAAGTTTATCTTCAGTTAGACAAAGAAAAAGCTCTCTCAGACGAGCTAAGAGAAGCTATTCAGTTGTTTTCGTACTAAATATCAAAAATGATAAGGGCATCTTCTAGTTCTTTTTGGAGGTGCTTTTTCTTATATGATTGGAAAAGAGATAAGTCTTTTACTGCATTATAGCGTTTGTGGAGACGGTACATTTGAGATATTTTGTATTGAGGATAATCCTCGAAGAATTGTTGGGTCAACTGCCATTTGCGGATGTAACCAAGAGGTCTTGTATGATAGCAGACACCGTCAATCATTCGAGCGGAGTGGCGGTGGTGAAGATGACCAAAGACAACATCTTTCACACCATATTTGACAAAGAGATTATGAAAGGCTTGACTGCCCAGAAAAGCATTAAAGCGCTGAAAATAAGGGTGATTGTAAAGAAAATCTTTGTGAGGAACAAAATGCATAGCTAGGATAATAGGACCATTCAGAGAAGTCAAAATTCTCTCAAGTTGTTCTAGGGTCTGTTGAGTGAGTATAGGGTCATCAGTGTTGCGGTTCAATCGTCTATCAAACCAGAAAAATTGCTTAGTTCGTTTGTGTTCTTCAGGTGTTTTTTCGGGAACGAAGCCATAGTCATACCAACCTGCTAGGCTAATAAACTGAGTCTGTCCAAATGATTGTACATTGAAATTGTGCTGTTGAATGTCGTCTTCTGTCATTCCTAGCATGTCATGATTGCCTAAATTGTAAGAAACGGAGAAGGATTTTTTGAGTTTTTGTAAAAAAGGTAAACTAATATGCTCAAAGTCATTAGATAGATCCCCTGCAAAGTGAATGTGGTCAACTTTTTTCTTTTTTAGTAAATCAATCAAAATGGTGATGTCTTCATCGGTAAATTGGTTTGAATCCAAATGAAGATCGCTCATAAATGCTAAATTTGTCATGCTCCTAGTGTAGCATATTTGAGGGATAATGAAAAAAATAAATTTTTCGCCAAAAATCATAGGAAAGTTTAAGTCTTTTGGTGTAAAATAGAAGTAAGTGGAGGTCTGCAGATGATAAAATTAGTAGCATTTGACATAGACGGTACATTTCTTCGCTCTGACAATACCTATGATGTGGAGCGCTTTGAGAAAATTTATCGAGCATTGCAAGACAAAGACATAAAAGTGGTCGTCATTTCAGGCAATCAGTATGCCCAACTGGCTTCATTTTTTCCAAAATATCAGGAGGAGTTGATCATTGTTTCAGAAAATGGAGCACTAATTTTTGAGGGTGATAAGCTATTACGAGAAGCAAAAATTGCTAGAACAGAGATTGAAAAAGTTTTAGATGTGCTTGTGTCAGAAGACTTAGAAAATGCAACAACTCTTTGCGGACTTCATTCTGCTTATTTGCTCAAGTCAGCACCCAAACAGTACAAAGAAGAAATTGCAATTTATTACCATGCATTGAAAGAAATTTCTAATTTTCAGGATTTGCCAGAAGATGATTTTGTCAAATTAGCCTTATTGGTGCCAGAAGAAAAAACAAACCAACTTCTTGAAAAGTTGAATCAAGCTACTGGTCAACTCGTTCAGGCAGTTTCAAGCGGACACGGTTCAATTAATATTATTCAAAGAGGTGTTCATAAAGGCTCTGCTCTTGAATTCCTTAATCAGCATTTTGATATTTCACCACAGGAGATGATGGCTTTTGGCGACGGTGGAAATGACCTAGAAATGCTAGCTTATGTAGGTCACAGCTATGCGATGGCAAATGCTCCTGAAAAGGTCAAGAAAACAGCAATGTATCAAGCACCAAGCGATCAAGAATCAGGCGTTTTAGAAATTCTAGAGCGAAAGGTTGTAAAGAGGTGACTATCATGAATGTCATTTTGACGTATCTAACCTCTTAATATTTTTAGCCAGACGGCAACCTATCTAACAATCATGTAACAAAGAACGAAATTTCTTGATTCAGAATTAGAAATTTTATACAATAACTATTATTGGACTCTGTCAGAAATTAGAAAAAAATACTGACTTGTGATATAATAAAATGATATGTGAAAAGAGGTAAGTATGGATATTTCAGAAATTCGTCAAAAAATTGACGCAAATCGTGAAAAATTAGCTTCTTTCAGGGGGTCTCTTTGACTTAGAAGGCCTGGAAGAAGAAATTGCAATCTTAGAAAATAAGATGACAGAACCTGATTTTTGGGATGATAATATTGCGGCGCAAAAAACATCTCAAGAATTAAACGAACTCAAGCAAACCTATGATAACTTTCAGCAAATGGCTGATTTATTTGACGAATCAGAGATTTTGCTTGATTTTTTAGCGGAGGATGATTCTGTACAGGAAGAGTTGGAAGAAAAATTAGCAGAGTTGGAAACAAAAATGACCAGCTATGAAATGACACTCCTCTTGTCGGAACCTTATGATAATAACAATGCTATCCTTGAAATTCATCCAGGCTCTGGTGGAACAGAAGCTCAAGACTGGGGGGATATGTTGCTGCGGATGTATACACGCTTTGGCAATGCTCATGGTTTCAAGGTTGAAGTATTGGACTATCAAGCGGGAGATGAAGCGGGGATTAAGTCTGTTACCTTGTCTTTTGAGGGTCCTCATGCCTATGGTTTGTTGAAGTCTGAAATGGGAGTTCATCGATTGGTACGCATTTCGCCATTTGACTCAGCTAAACGTCGTCACACTTCTTTTACTTCAGTGGAAGTCATGCCGGAGTTGGATGACACGATTGAAATTGAGGTGCGAGACGAAGACATCAAGATGGATACTTTCCGTTCCGGTGGTGCCGGCGGACAAAATGTCAACAAAGTTTCAACTGGTGTTCGTTTAACCCACATACCAACGGGAATTGTGACACAATCCACTGTTGACCGCACACAATATGGAAACCGTGATCGGGCAATGAAATTGCTTCAAGCGAAACTCTACCAAATGGAGCAAGAAAAGAAAGCAGCTGAAGTGGATTCCTTAAAGGGAGACAAAAAAGAAATTTCTTGGGGAAGTCAAATCCGCTCTTATGTCTTTACTCCTTACACGATGGTCAAAGATCATCGGACAGGCTTTGAAGTCGCACAGGTCGACAAAGTCATGGACGGAGATATTGATGGCTTCATCGATGCCTACTTGAAATGGCGGTTAAACTAAACATTAAATTTACGAGAGTGGTGCAGACAATTGTAATTGCAATGCAATCATAGTTTCCTCTCCCACTCCCTCAACTATCTTACGAAAGGAACTCTTAACAATAAATGTCAATTATTGAAATGAGAGATGTTGTCAAAAAGTATGACAACGGGACAACAGCCCTGCGTGGTGTGTCCATTGAAGTAGAGCCAGGAGAATTCACCTATATTGTAGGTCCTTCTGGAGCAGGGAAATCAACTTTTATTCGATTATTGTATCGTGAAGTGAAAGTTGATAAGGGAAGTCTGCAAGTTGCTGGCTTTAATCTTGCTAAAATTAAAAAACGCGATATTCCAATGTTGCGTCGTAATGTTGGCGTCGTTTTCCAAGACTATAAGTTGCTACCCAAAAAGACAGTCTATGAAAATATCGCCTACGCTATGGAAGTTATTGGAGAACGCCGTCGGAATATCAAAAAGCGCGTTATGGAAGTGTTGGATTTGGTTGGTTTAAAACACAAAGTCCGTTCATTTCCAAATGAACTCTCAGGAGGGGAGCAGCAGCGAATTGCCATTGCTCGTGCGATTGTGAACAATCCTAAAGTTTTGATTGCCGATGAGCCGACAGGAAATTTGGACCCAGATAATTCGTGGGAAATCATGAATCTACTGGAACGAATTAACCTGCAAGGGACGACTGTTCTAATGGCGACCCACAATAGCCAAATTGTAAATACTTTGCGTCACCGCGTTATTGCCATCGAAAATGGTCGTGTGGTGCGTGATGAAGCAAAAGGAGAATACGGATACGATGAATAGTAGATTTTTAAGTCACCTGCTTGAATCGCTCAAAAGTTTGAAGCGAAATGGTTGGATGACAGTTGCTGCAGTCAGCTCCGTGATGATTACACTAGGGTTAGTCGCAATCTTTGTGTCAGTCATTTTAAACACGGCGAAGCTAGCAACAGATATTGAAAATAATGTGCGGGTTATGGTCTATATGCGACCAGATACAGCGGACAATGAAGAGACCATTACAAAAGAAGGTCAAACAGTCAAAAATGAGGACTACCATAAGGTATATGATTCCCTCAACAAAATGTCAAATGTGAAATCAGTAACATTTTCTAGCAAGCAAGAACAATTAAAGAAACTAACAGAAGTCATGGGTAAAGATTGGAAACTCTTTGAAGGAGATGCCAATCCCCTGCATGACGCTTATATTGTCGATACAACTGACCCCAAATACGTTACCTCTGTAGCAAACAATGCGAAGAAAGTGGAAGGGGTCTCTGAAGTAGAGTACGGTGGAGCCAATACAAAACGTATTTTTGCGTTAGCTAATTTTATCCGTACGTGGGGAATTGTAGGAGCGCTCCTCTTAGTCTTTATTGCTGTTTTCTTGATTTCAAATACTATTCGGATTACGATTATTTCGCGCAGTCGTGAAATTCAAATCATGCGTCTGGTGGGAGCAAAAAACAGTTACATTCGAGGTCCGTTCTTGTTAGAAGGAGCTTGGATTGGCTTGCTTGGAGCAGTTGTTCCAGCTGGCTTGGTCTATTTTATTTACGAAATGGCCTACAAGTCATTTAATCCATCTCTTGCTAGTCAAAATCTTTCAATGATTGTACCAAAAACCTTTATTCCATTGATGATTTCCTTCCTTTTTGTAGTAGGAATTATCATCGGAGCATTTGGCTCGGTTCTCTCAATGAGACGATTCTTGAAAATTTAAAAAAGAAGTGATAATAAAAACCCTATTGAACCCTGACCTGAAAGTTAGACAGAAAAATCTAACTTTTGAGATGCAGTTCATTTAGGGCTTTTTTAATGCAAAAATGGATTAAACATTTTTTCATGGACAATGGTGGTTTGAGGACCATGACCAGGGTAAACATCATAATCAGGCAAGGTCAGCAACTCGTTTTTGATGCTAGAAATGAGTTGTTCTATATTTCCAGTATAGAGGTCCGTTCGACCAATTGATTCGCAGAATAAAGCATCGCCAGTTAAAATAAAGTGCTCGTTAGGAAAGATGATTGAAACACCACCGATTGAATGTCCTGGTGTTGGTACGGCGTAAAAATAAAAATCATCTAGACTGTAAGGACTATGATAGTCAAAAAAGACATCGGCAGGCTGGAGAATGATGTTATCAATATCTTGGTGGCGAGCTAGTCCAGATAGATTATACTCCGGAGTGTAAAGCCAAGTTGCTTCACTTTCAGCGACATAGACAGGTGGATGTCCAAAATATTGACGAACTAAATCAACACTCATAATATGATCGTAATGAGTATGGGTCAGCAAAATAGCTGTAATTGGCTTATTGATTTCTTGGATTTTTGCTGCAATTTTATCCCAGTCACTACCCGGATCAACTATGATGAGGTGATGCTCATTTTCTAAATAATAAGTATTTTCATATGCTTGAGCGTTTAAAGTTTTATGAATTGTTATCATGAGAACTCCTTTCACTTCATAGTTTAGCAAAAAATACGAAAAATGACATAAAAGAAATATCAAGCTATTTATCAAGGGAAAATAAGGCATAAAACGTGATACGAAATAGTTGGATTTATGGTATAATTTTTCTAATATGACACAAGAAAAAAGAAAATATGCTGTGGTGGATTTAGAGGCGACGAGTGCCAGCAGCAACGCTAAGATTATTCAAGTCGGGATTGTGCTGATTGAAAATGGTCAGATTGTCAAAACTTATGAAACCGATGTGAATCCTCATGAAAAGTTAGATCCTCATATTCGCCAATTGACAGGATTGACAGATAAGCGATTGAGAAAGGCGCCAGACTTTTCTCAAGTGGCTCGTGAGATTTATGAGTTGATTGAAGATGCCATTTTTGTGGCGCATAATGTGAAATTTGATGCTAATTTATTAGCAGAAGCTCTCTTTTGGGAAGGATTTGAATTGGTGACTCCGAGGGTAGATACGGTAGAGCTTGCACAAGTCTTTTTCCCAACGTTTGAAAAATACAATCTAGGAATATTATGTGAGCAGTTAGATATTCCTTTGAAACATGCGCATACAGCACTTGCGGATGCCTCAGCAACGGCTACATTATTTTTAAAAATACAAGAAAAAATTCAAAAACTTCCAAAAGAATTGGTAGAGTATTTGTTGAAATTTTCGGATAGTTTGATTTACGAATCACGCTTAGCGATAGAAGATGCTTTTAACCAAATGTCGGACATAACTTGCCGTGATTTGATGAAGTGGCAGGGAATTTTTCTTCGAAAAAGTAAAAAAATCCAAAAAGCGAGGAAATTGTCTAAAAATTTCACTCACAACATCAATTTGCTGGATTTAGAGGAGCGAAAAGAACAAGATGAGTTTGCACATGATGTGGAACAGGCTTTGAAAAGTCAGCAACCAAGTTTTTTACAAGCTCAGACAGGTTTAGGCAAGACCTATGGTTACTTGCTTCCTGCTTTGGCTCAAACGAGCAAGCAAATTCTGGTAACAGTTCCTACGAAAGTGTTGCAGGACCAGATTGTGGCAAATGAAGGACAAAAGTTAGAAGAAATCTTTCATCTTTCTGTTCATAGCTTGAAAAGTCCTGCCAATTATTTGAAGCTTGACTTCTTTTATGACAGTTTGCAGCGGGTAGATGACAATCGTTTGGTCAATCGTTGCAAGATGTTGCTTTTAGTTTGGCTCACAGAAACAGAATCTGGTGATTTGGATGAAATTGGTCAACGGCATCGCTATCAGACCTATTTTCAACAGGTGCTTCATGATGGAAAGTTGAGCAAAAAATCCCTCTTTTATGGTGCAGATTTTTGGCAAAAAGGTCAAGAAAAGTCCAAACGCAGTCGTGTATTAGTGACCAATCATGCTTATTTTTTGACGCGGTTAGAAGATGATAAATCCATTGTGGAGAATCGGCTTTTGATTGTGGATGAAGCTCAGAAGTTGTTTTTAGCTTTGGAAAATCTCTCTCGAAAATCCCTCAATATGACAAAATGCTTGCAACAAATTCAATCAGAACTTGAAACAACAGATACCATTTTGCAACGTCGGTTAATAGAGGACATTCAATTTGAATTGACTCATGCGATGGAACAATTCCAATGTTACAAGAAGAATGAGCTAACGAAAGAAACTTGTTCCAAACTTCGACAAGATTTATCAGAGTTAGATCAAAGCACTCTTGCTGATTTACGCACTATTTTTGCCACAAAATACGACCAGTTCTGGTTAAAAGAAGAGCGATTTGATGACTATCGAGTGACGATGTTGGAAGCCGCTTGCCTAGAAGTGCTAGATTTTCGAGCTTTGCTGCCTGAAGAAGTTCAAGTCTTATTCGTTTCAGCCACGCTTGAAATCAGTAAAAAAGTGCATTTAGCGCATTTACTTGGTTTTGAAAATGCACCATTTTATCAGTTACCACAAAAGCAGAAATATCAGCAGAAAATATGGTTGGATAAGGATTTTCCAAATGTTGTAGACTTGGATGTGGACACTTATGCAGAATTGATTGTCAAATGGGTTCATAAATTAGCTACTCAGGAAGTTCCACTTCTCGTTTTATTCACATCGAAAGCGTTGTTGTTAGCTGTTTCGGAACGTTTGCGCTTGCCACACTTAGCCCAGTATAAGAATGGTGAAGCCGCTAATATTAAACGACGTTTTGATAGAGGGGAAAGTAGTATTTTACTAGGAGCGGGTAGCTTTTGGGAAGGGACAGATTTTTCTAGTCAGAAACAAATGATTGAAGTTATTACGCGAATCCCTTTTGATAATCCGAGTGATTTCTTTACGCAGAAGCTCAATCGCAAATTGCGGCAAGAAGGTAAGAATCCTTTTTATGATTATAGCTTACCTGTTGCGATTTTACGGATAAAACAGGCTTTAGGACGTACAATTCGACACCAAGAGCAGCAATCAGCAGTCGTTATTTTAGACAATCGCATTTTAACCAAACGATATGGACGCCAAATTCAAACAGCTCTGGAAAAAGTTGCTCCACTATCCATCACAAGTATGAAACAAATTCCAAAAGAGATGGAGCAATTTTTGAAGAAGGAAACGATGTAACTTCAATTTATGAATGACTCAGTTCAAAGTAAACTGAGTTTTTTTGTTAAAAATACTGATTTTCTCTGCTGCTAGTTTTAAATTTTGTTATAATAGAAACACAAAGAAAGAAGGTTCAATATGTATCAAAAATATCTTCCAGGGATTGGTTTTGCTTTTGTATTAGCGGCAGTAGCAACCGTCTTGGGAAATTTCTTTCCCTTGATTGGCTCCAGCGTTTTTGCCATTCTTTTGGGAATTTTAGCCAATAATCTTTTTCATATAAAAAAGACTTATCATGCTGGTTTAGCTTATTCAGGTAAGAAATTACTGCAATATTCCATTATTTTGCTGGGGTTCAGCATGTCCATTGGTCGTGTCTCTGCTACGGGTATTTCCTCATTAAAGATTAGTATTTTAACGATTCTCATCGCCTTTCTTTCAGCTTATGTGGTAGGTCGTTTGTTGGGGATGGGTAAAGTTTTAACCACTTTGATTGGGTTCGGGACTGCTATTTGTGGTGGTTCTGCCATTGCAGCAGCTTCACCGATTTTAGAAGCAAAAGATGAAGAGATTGCTTTATCTATTTCTACAATTTTCTTTTTTAACATTTTAGCGGTCTTTATTTTCCCTTTTTTGGGACATCTCATGCATATGAATGATGCGACATTTGGAACTTGGGCAGGAACAGCTATCAATGATACATCATCTGTTGTAGCAGCAGGATACACTTACAGTCAGTCGGCGGGAGATTTGGCAACGATTGTCAAACTAAGTCGTGCTTTGATGATTGTACCAGCCTGTCTCATCTTTGCAGGAGTCCGATATATACGCTCACAAAACAGTCATCAAAAAGTTGATTTAAAGAAAATTTTCCCGTGGTTTATTCTGTGGTTTGTTGTGGCGTCTATTGTTACTAGTGTTGGGATTTTTCCAAGTTTGCTCGTTCCTGCAACGAAGTTCTTGTCACAGTGGCTCATGGCAATGGCTCTTGCTGGAATTGGTGCAAGAGTATCCTTTGGGCAATTTAGAAAAGCAGGCGCAGCGCCGTTGTTGACAGGAGCATTTGCTTGGTTTGCAGTTGCTGTATCTAGCTTAATTATTCAATACTTTTTCTCATAAAAGTGCTTTAAAAGTGACTGACATTTATTACGTATGTTGGAGGAGATATGCCTTATCAAAAACGCTCGATTGATTCACGAGTGGACTATAGTTTAATATTACCGGTATTTTGTTTGCTTTTTATTGGTGTTGTAGCCATTTATATCGCTGTTAGTCATGATTATCCAAAAAATGTTTGGCCAATTGTAGGGCAGCAGATTGCCTGGATTGCTCTAGGGACAGTTATCAGTCTGGTTATCATGCTATTCAATACAAAATTTCTTTGGCAAATCACGCCATACTTATATGTGTTCGGATTGGCATTGATGGTGCTACCACTTATTTTTTATAGTTCAGAATTAGTCGCTTCAACAGGAGCAAAAAACTGGGTGACTATAGGACATGTGACCTTGTTTCAACCATCTGAATTTATGAAAATTTCTTATATTCTGATGTTGTCACGAGTTGTTGTCAATTTTTTACAGCGCCATAAAGATAGAGAGCGAACAATTCAATTAGACTTTTTTCTGATTTTTGAATTAGCACTTTATACCTTGCCTGTCCTGATTTTGTTGGCATTGCAGAGTGACCTAGGGACAGCTTTAGTTTTTATTGCAATCTTTTCAGGAATTGTCCTCTTATCAGGTGTGTCTTGGAAAATCATTGTACCAGTTGTTTTGACCGTTCTGATTGTAGGCGGTGGCTTTTTACTTATCTTCATTTCAAAAGACGGGCGAGCTTTTTTGCACCAAATTGGGATGCCAACTTATCAGATTAATCGAATTTTGGCTTGGCTGAACCCATTTGACTATGCCCAAACAACCACTTATCAACAGGCACAAGGTCAAATAGCAATTGGTAGCGGTGGTCTCTGGGGACAAGGGTTTAATGTATCCAATCTATTGGTGCCTGTACGTGAAAGTGATATGATTTTTACTGTCATTGCAGAGGATTTTGGTTTTGTCGGTGCAACGGTTGTGATTGCCTTGTATCTGCTCTTGATTTATCGCATGCTAAAAATTACGCTGAAATCAAATAATCAATTTTATACATATATTTCAACCGGTTTCATCATGATGCTGCTCTTTCATATTTTTGAAAATATCGGAGCAGTAACAGGGATTTTGCCTTTGACAGGGATTCCGCTTCCATTCATTTCTCAAGGTGGATCTTCCATTATTAGTAATTTAATCGGGGTCGGGCTCTTACTTTCAATGAGTTATCAAAATAATCTCACAGATGAAAAAAAGATACGCTATCCTCAAAGACGTAAAAAAGTGGTTTTAAAACGATTAAAATAAAGGAGAAGAAAAATGACAAAAGTAGCTGTTATGTTAGCCAATGGCTTTGAAGAAATTGAAGCATTGACGGTTGTGGATGTTCTTCGCCGTGCAGGAATCCTATGTGACATGATTGGATTTGAAAAAGCGGTAACAGGTTCTCATGGTATTTCAGTTCAAGCAGATAAGGTTTGGGCTGGAAAGTTAGAGGATTATGACTTAGTGGTACTGCCGGGAGGAATGCCTGGTGCGACAAATTTGCGAGATGATGATCGTTTGATGTCAGCTCTACAAAAGATGCAGGAAGAAGGCAAGTGGATAGCTGCCATTTGCGCAGCACCGATTGCACTCAATCGTGCAGGTATTTTAAAGGACAAACAGTTTACCTGTTACGATGGTATCGAGTCAGATATTGATTCTGGCATTTATATCAAGCAAACCGTCGTTGTTGACGGGAAAGTGATTACTAGCCGAGGACCTGCAACTGCTCTAGCTTTTGCTTATGAGTTGGTTCATCAGTTAGGCGGAGACAGTGAGCAGCTTGCAACGGCGATGCTTTACAATGATGTTTACGGTGATTGATTGTCTATGATACTAAAACTTATTTGGAATGATCCAAGTAAGTTTTTTTATGAAAATTCATGTCTAAAATAGGCTTTCCTATCTGTTTTAACAGCAATTTTTTACAAAAATATGTTATAATAAAAAGTATGGATTATCAAGATTATATTTGGGATTTAGGAGGGACTCTCCTCAATAATTACGAGACGTCAACGGCTGCATTTGTAGAAACGTTAGCTGGTTTTGGGATTCAAGCTAATCATGATGATGTTTATAAAGCGCTGAAGATTTCCACTCCCTATGCAGTTGCTCAATTTGCGCCCAACATTCCTGCATTTTTACAAACTTATAAAGTGAATGAAGCAAGAGAGTTAGCTCATCCAGTATTATTTGAAGGTGCTGCAGATTTGCTCAAGAATATCGTTGCACAAGGAGGGCGTAATTTTCTGATTTCTCATCGGAATGATCAGGTTTTAGAGATTCTTGATAAAACAGGGATTTCAGGCTACTTTACAGAAGTGGTGACTTCTAATCGTGGTTTTAAGAGAAAGCCAAATCCTGAGTCAATGCTTTATTTAAAAGATAAGTATCAGATTGAGAATGGGTTAGTCATCGGAGATCGTTCAATTGACACAGAAGCGGGTCAATCAGCTGGCTTTGCAACTTATCTCTTTGATGATATGGAAAATCTCAAGAAATTTATAAAAATATAGAAAAGGAATCGTATGTCAGAAGAAAATAAAGAACTGCAAGCACAAGATTATGATGCCAGTCAAATTCAGGTTTTAGAAGGTTTGGAAGCTGTCCGAATGCGTCCAGGGATGTATATTGGCTCAACTTCAAAAGAAGGACTGCATCATCTTGTTTGGGAAATTGTAGATAACTCAATTGATGAGGCGCTAGCTGGTTTTGCAACACATATTCAAGTATTTATTGAGAAAGACAATTCGATTACCGTTGTTGATGACGGTCGTGGAATCCCTGTAGATATTCAAGAAAAAACAGGTCGTCCTGCGGTAGAAACTGTCTTTACCATTCTTCATGCTGGAGGAAAATTCGGCGGTGGCGGGTACAAGGTATCTGGAGGATTGCATGGTGTCGGATCTTCCGTGGTTAATGCTCTTTCTACTCAACTTGATGTTCGGGTTTACAAGAACGGTCAGATTCATTTTCAAGAATACCGTCGCGGGCACGTCGTAGCGGATCTGGAGATTATCGGCGAGACTGATCGCACAGGAACAACTGTTCATTTTACACCAGACCCAGAAATCTTCACAGAAACGGTTGAATTTGATTTTGAAAAATTAAATAAACGGGTGCAAGAACTAGCATTTTTGAATCGTGGCCTGCGAATTTCTATTACCGATAAACGGGAAGGTTTGGAGCAAACAAAAGATTACCATTATGAGGGTGGGATTGCTAGCTACGTCCAGTATATCAATGAAAATAAAGATGTTATCTTTGAAAATCCGATTTATACAGACGGAGAAATGGATGATATTACTGTTGAAGTAGCTATGCAGTATACAACAGGCTATCACGAAACTGTCATGAGTTTTGCAAATAATATCCACACTCATGAAGGTGGGACGCATGAACAAGGTTTTCGTACAGCGCTCACACGTGTCATCAATGACTATGCCAAGAAAAATAAGCTTCTGAAAGAAAATGAAGACAACCTGACTGGTGAAGATGTCCGTGAAGGATTAACAGCTGTTATCTCTGTAAAACATCCTAACCCACAGTTTGAAGGACAAACAAAGACGAAACTTGGAAATAGTGAAGTTGTTAAAATTACTAATCGTCTCTTTAGCGAAGCTTTCTCAGATTTCCTTTTGGAAAATCCTGCGGTTGCTAAGAAGATAGTAGAAAAGGGAATTTTGGCGTCCAAGGCTCGGATTGCAGCCAAGCGTGCACGTGAAGTGACTCGCAAGAAATCAGGTCTTGAAATTTCAAACTTACCAGGTAAATTGGCAGATTGCTCCTCTAATGATCCACACGAAACAGAATTGTTTATCGTGGAAGGAGATTCAGCTGGTGGTTCAGCCAAGTCTGGTCGAAATCGGGAGTTTCAGGCTATTTTGCCAATTCGCGGTAAGATTTTAAATGTTGAAAAAGCTAGCATGGATAAAATTTTAGCCAATGAAGAAATTCGTAGTCTCTTTACCGCAATGGGAACAGGCTTTGGAGCGGATTTTGATGTGAGCAAAGCTCGTTATCAAAAATTAGTCATTATGACCGATGCCGATGTTGATGGTGCGCATATCCGAACCCTTCTTTTGACGTTGATTTATCGTTATATGAAGCCTGTTTTGGAAGCAGGTTATGTCTATATTGCTCAACCGCCTATTTATGGTGTGAAAGTCGGCAGTGAAGTGAAAGAATACATCCAGCCCGGAGCCAATCAAGAAGAAGAGCTACAGTTGGCATTGGAGCGTTATTCTGAAGGGCGTTCTAAACCAAGTATTCAACGTTACAAAGGCTTGGGAGAAATGGACGACCACCAACTTTGGGAAACAACGATGAACCCAGAACATCGCTTAATGGCGCGTGTCTCAGTCGATGATGCAGCAGAAGCGGACAAGATTTTTGATATGCTAATGGGTGACCGTGTAGAACCTCGTCGTGAATTTATCGAAGAGAACGCCGTATATAGTACATTGGACGTTTAAAAAAATCTGAAAAAATTCACATTTACCAAGAAAATTATGATATAATAATCATGATTATTTTCAAGTAATATTTTGAAGGAGTTTTACATGTCTAACGGACTAATCGTACTAATTATAGTGATAGCAGTTCTCTTGATTGTTGCTTACATAACTGCTGTCTTATTAAGAAAAAGAAATGATGCCTTGCTTGCTAAGTTAGAAGATCGCAAAGAAGAACTTTATAATCTTCCTGTAAACGATGAAGTCGAAGCGGTTAAAAACATGCATTTGATTGGACAAAGTCAAGTGGCTTTTCGTGAATGGAATCAAAAATGGGTTGACCTTTCTTTAAATTCTTTTGCAGACATCGAAAATAACCTCTTTGAAACGGAAGGTTACAATAATTCGTTTCGGTTTCTAAAAGCAAAGCATGGTATTGATAAAATTGAGAGCCAAATTGACTTGATTGAAGAAGATATTACTGCTATTCGCAATGCACTTGCTGAATTAGAAAAGCAAGAGTCTAAAAATAGCGGTCGTGTCTTGCATGCTTTGGATTTATTTGAAAAGTTGCAAGTGTCTGTGGCAAATGATACAGAAAGTTATGGCTCAGCGCTTCCTGAGATCGAAAAGCAATTAGAAAAAATTCAATCTGAATTCTCTCAATTTGTAACTTTAAACTCATCAGGCGATCCTGTTGAAGCAGCGGAAATTTTGGATAAAACAGAAGATCACATCCTTGCTTTAACGCATATTGTTGAAAAAATCCCAGAGCTTGTATCAGAATTAGATCAAAAGTTACCAGAACAGTTGGAAGATTTGGAGTCTGGTCATCGCAAATTGCTAGAATCTGGTTATCATTTTATTGAAACTGATATTGAATCTCGCTTCCAACAGCTGCATACTAGTTTGAAACGCAACAGTGAAAACATTGCCAGTTTAGAATTGGACAATGCACAATATGAAAATACGCAAATCCAAGAAGAAATGGATGCTTTATATGACATGTTTAATCGTGAAATCAAGTCACATAAAGTAGTTGTCAAATTAGTTAATAGTTTACCAGGTTATTTAGGTCATACAAAAGAAAACAATCAAAATCTTTTGACAGAGATTGCCCGCCTTTCAAAATTGTATCTCTTGACAGAAAGCGATACGAATCATGTTCGTCGACTTCAAAGTGAACTTTCTAGCTTAGATGATGTTGTTTTAGAAGCGATTGAAGATTCTTCAGAAAGAAAACAAGCTTATTCTGTTCTTCAAGAAAATCTTGAAACCATTCAAAAACGTGTGAAAGAAATTGAAGATGAGCAGTTAGTGTTGAGTGAAAAATTGGCTAAAATTGAAAAAGATGATGCCAATGCTCGACAAAAAGTTAACATTTATATCAACAAATTGCATACGATTAAGCGTTATATGGAAAAACGCAATTTGCCGGGTATTCCACGGAGCTTCCTGACCACTTTCTTTACTGCAAGTGATAACACAGAAGCTTTAGTAGCAGAATTGGAACAGTATCGTGTCAATATTGAATCAGTAAATCGTATGTTAGAGATTTTGACAAATGATATGAATGAACTGGAAAATGAGACTTACCGGATTGTTGAAAATGCCACTTTGACAGAGCAGTTGTTACAATATTCAAATCGCTATCGTTCATTTGATGAAGGAGTTCAAACTGCCTTCAACCGTGCACTAGAGATTTTTGAAAATGACTTTGATTATCAAGCATCGTTTGAGGAGATCTCGCAAGCATTGGATGTAGTAGAACCTGGTGTAACCAATCGTTTTGTTACATCGTATGAAAAAACGCGAGAAAATATCCGATTTTAAATTAAAACAATAAAGAGACAAGGTTTCATTGAACTGGACCCCAAAAGTTAGACAGAAAAAAATCTAACTTTTGGGGTGTTTTTATTATGAAATTAACTTATAAAGATAAAGTTCAGATCTATGAACTTAGAAAACAAGGGCGCAGCTTCAAAGAGCTTTCAAATATATTTGGGATAAAAATTACCAATCTTCAGTACATGATTAAATTGATTGATCGTTATGGAATGGAAATCGTCAAAAAAGGAAAGAATTGTTACTATTCACCTGAACTAAAACAAGAGATCATTGATGAAGTTCTACTTGAAGGTCGTTCACAAATAAGGGTCTCTCTAGATTATGCTCTTCCAAGTGTTGGAATGTTGCCTAATTGGATAGCACAATATAAGAAAAACGGGTATATTATTGTTGAGAAAACAAGAGGGAGACCGCCTAAAATGGGACGTAAACCAAAGAAGAAACCCGAAGAGATGACAGAGCTAGAGCGACTTCAGGAAGAATTAGACTATTTAAGAGCGGAGAATGCCATTCTAAAAAAGTTGAGAGAACTCCGATTGAGGGACGAAAAGGATCAAGAAGAAAAGCAGAAATTGTTCAAGGATTAGTGACAGAGTTTGCCTTAGAGATTCTTCTAAAGATTATTAAGCTAGCTCGTTCAACCTATTATTACCAGCTAAAGCAACTAGATAAAAGCGATAAAAATCATGATATTAAAGCTGAAATTCAAGCTATTTTTACTGAGCATAAAGGAAATTATGGTTATCGCCGAATAACACTCGAATTAAGGAATCGTGGTTTTGTAGTGAACCATAAAAAGGTCCAACGTCTGATGAAGGCTCTTGGTTTAAGTGCTCGAATTCGTCGTAAACGTAAGTATTCTTCCTATCAAGGAGAAGTTGGCAAGAAAGCAGATAACCTTATTCAACGCCAGTTTGAAGCATCCAAACCAATGAAAAAGTGCTACACAGATGTGACAGAGTTTGCCATTCCAGCAAGCAGTCAAAAGCTCTACTTATCGCCAATCTTAGATGGCTTTAATATCGCCTATAATCTTTCTACGTCACCGAATTTGATACAAGTGAAAGATATGCTAGAACAAGCCTTCACAGAGGAACATTACGAGAATACCATTCTTCATAGTGATCAAGGATGGCAGTATCAACATCAGTATTATCATCGTTTTTTAGAGGATAAAGGAATCCAACCGTCCATGTCACGTAAAGGAAACAGTCCAGATAACGGTATGATGGAGTCCTTCTTTGGTATTCTTAAGTCTGAGATGTTTTATGGTTATGAGAAGACGTTTCACTCACTTGAGCAATTGGAACAAGCTATTGTAGACTATATTGATTATTACAACAACAAACGGATTAAGGTAAAACTAAAAGGACTTAGCCCTGTGCAATACAGAACTAAATCCTTTGGATAAATTAATTGTCTAACTTTTCGGGGTCAGTACACATTCCCTTGCCTCTTTTTATTATGTTCTTTTCGTCAGTATCGTGATGTTCGGTATAAAATTGGCGACTAAAGCAAGACGGTCGTGCTCCCTAATACAATTACTTGCAAACGAATAGAATCTGGGAAGATGACATATAAGACAACAAAAAATCCCAACCATAGGCGATTGGGATTAGTCTCTTAAGAAGAGATTAATGAGTAAAAGCAACACAAACACCTTCTGGAACAAAGAAATCATGTGATAATTCTGTTAATTTTCCTGTTTCTGGGTCACGTTTGAAGACAGTCGCATTGTCTGAGTCTTGATGGGCTGCGATAATATACTGTTGATCTGGTGTAATATTAAAATCACGTGGATTTTTTCCATTAGTTGGTACGAATTCTACAAGTTCAAGTGTTCCATCTCCTGCTACTTTGTAAACAGCGATTGAATTATGTCCGCGGTTGGAGCCATAAAGGAAGCGACCGTCAGCAGATAGGCGAATAGCAGCTGTTCCATTAAATTCTGAAAAGTCTTCTGGTAAAGTGGAGATGGTTTGCAGGCGTTCAAATTGACCATCTCCATCGTAAATTAAAACTTCAATAGTAGAGTTTAATTCACAAATAAGATAAGCAATTTTGTAGTGAGGGTGGAACACAATATGACGTGGACCAGCGCCAGATGTCGCATGATAAGTTTCTAATCGATTTAGGTGTCCATAATCACTAATTTCATATGTCACAACTTCATCAGTTCCTAAATCACACGTAACCAGATACTTATCGGGTGTTAAATCTGCAAAATGCACATGAGCAGCAGCTTGGTTTTCATGAGGACCGTAGCCGATATGAACATCAGAATCAACTAATTTAAGGCTACCATTTTCTTGTCGTCTATAAACTAATACTTGTCCTTTATGGTAGTTTGCCCCGTAGACAAGGCTTCTTGCTTCATCTACACTCACATAGCATAGAGGAGCACCTTCGGCCACAACGTGATTGAGTAACTGTCCCGCTTTATTAAAGGCTGCAATGCCTCCCTCACCGTGTTCAGTTCCGACAGAATACAGGTTCTGTTGCTTGTCAAAAGCTAAATAAGTAGGATTTGGCTCTTTTGCAATAAGTGTTAAATTTGCCAGTTCTCCTGTGCTAGTATCAAAATCAGCTTTGTAAATTCCTTCTGAGCTACGACGTGTATAAGTTCCAAAATAAACTGTTTGTGTCATCATTCACCTCGAAATATTTGATACTTTTATTATAACACAAAAATAGATGAAATGGTTTTCACAAATGAAAGCCGCTGTCAGTTTTATGATGAAAAAATAGATAAAAAATAGATTCGAGATAGGATGGGAACAGATGACTTTGATACAATGAAAATAGATTTGCGGGTGGTGGCGCTAACAATCAAGGTTGTCTGTTTGACTTCTGAAAAATGTTTAGTTTTTTGGGAAGAAAGTTTTTATCCTGCATCACGGTTCAATCTTTGTAAGTTCACTATTTTGTTGTATAATAAAAGTAATCTTTACATTGATTAGCAGTCATTTAATTTTATATCTATATTTTAAGGAGTAAGAAATGCATAAGATTTTAGTAGTAGAAGATGACACTACGATTAATCAAGTGATTTGTGAATTTTTGAAAGAAAATCATTATGAGGTGACACCAGTTTTTGACGGGGCAGAAGCCCTACGTGAATTTGAGGAAAAATCGTTTGACCTCATCATTTTGGACGTTATGTTGCCCTCTATGAGCGGTCTGGATGTGTTGAAGGAAATCCGAAAGACGTCGCAGGTACCAGTTATGATGTTAACTGCACTAGATGATGAATATACTCAGCTGGTCAGCTTTAATCACCTTATCAGTGATTATGTTACCAAACCATTTTCGCCACTTATTTTGATGAAACGCATTGAAAATATTTTCCGGAGTACTGTGACAGAATCAGAGATTGTCATTGGAGACTTACGTGTTTCAATTGACGATTGTACAGTTTATTGGCAAGAAGAGAAAATGTCTCCTACTAAAAAAGAATATGAAATTATCCAAGCTTTAGCTAAAAGAAAAAATCATTTGGTGACGCGGGATCAATTAATGAATACAATTTGGGGTTATAGCGAACTGGATAGTCGTGTTTTGGATAACCATGTAAAAAATATTCGGAAAAAAATTCCTGGAATACCTCTTAAAACGATTACTGGTATGGGTTATCAACTTGGAGGAGAAGAAGAGTGAGAATTGCTAAAAAGCATTTTCTTTTGACAGGAACAATAATTTTTATTGTCGTGACAACGGTTTTAACAACACTCTATTTTGTGATGCCTGTTTATTATGAGCAAGTCAAGCATCGAGAAGCTAAAAGTGAGTTCTTTCAGATTGCTCAGCAAGTTCAAGGAAAACCGTCAGATGATATAGGAAAGCTTTTAAGTGACTACAATCGAAAGAATACACGCGTCTGGTTTAGTATATTAGATGCGAAAGGAAAACTTATTTATCCACATATTGATTTAGCTAATGAAAAGGGAGAATTCCAATTAACAATTTTACCTTCTGACATGAGTTTGAATAATCAAACTAAAAGTATGAGCAAGAAGATAAGAACGGCAGAAGGGACCACATTGACCTTACGTGGGGAATATTCGCTCCAACCAATATCGGATGCTACTTACGTGTTGTTAAGTCTTTATCCTTATATCTTATTCTTTTCGTTAACGTTAGGTGGTATAGTGGCTTTTCTTTATAGTCGATTTGCAACCAAACGCATTACAGATATTTCAGAGAGCACGCGAAAAATGGCAACTCTTTCTCCAGATGTGGCTTGTCCTGTCAAAGGGCGGGATGAAATTTCCACACTCGCTCAAGATATTAACAGTCTGTATAATAATCTTTTGACAAGTATTGAAGCGCTGCGATTGGAAAATGAGAAGGTTGCTGAAAGTGAACGGGAGAAAGCAGAATTTCTACGGATGACTTCTCATGAGCTGAAAACGCCGATTACCAGCATGATGGGAATTGTGGATGGTATGATTTATGGTGTTGGTGACTTCAAAGATAAAGATAAATACCTACATAAATGTCGTGAAATTTTGGAAGAGCAATCAAAACTTGTACAGTCTATCTTGGCAATTTCTAAAATTGAAATGCGGATAGAAGCGGAAGAGGAAGAATTTTCACTTAATCAGCTCTTGGAGGAAAACTTGAGCAGCTATAAGATGTTAGCTGATGTGAAAGGCTATCAATTTACTGTACAGTTAGAAGAGCTTCAAGTGCATGGCAACAAGACTTATTTGCTGAAAGCTATTAAAAATTTACTAGATAATGCTTTCCATTATACATTAGCCGGTGGAGAGATTCTTTTAATGATTAAAGACAATCGGTTAATCATTGAAAATGATGCGGAACATGTGTTGGATGAACAGCAAATCCAGCAAATATTTCAGCCATTTTATCGTCCGGATTACAGTCGTAACCGCAAAGATGGTGGAACAGGTCTGGGACTCTTTATCGTGCAACAGATTTTGGAAAATCATCATTTGCACTATCTCTTTGAAGCTGTTGATGACAAACGAATGCGGTTTACAATTTTTTTCTCAGATAAAGAAAGTTAAAAGTGGGAATCCGTTCATGAATTGAATGGATGACCGCTTTTTGTGTTTGACTCGAGCGTAAGAAGGAAATTCATAAAGGACTACCCTTTCTTCAAGAATTTTTTAGTGAAAAATGCTACAATGAGATAAATAAAGAAAAGGATGTCTGTATGGAACACAAAAAGAAGGATTTCAGCCTATCATGGTTTTTTCGGTGGTTTTTAGACAATAAAGCAATTACTGTTTTTTTGGTGACCTTATTGTTGGGGTTGAATATTTTTGTATTAAACAAAATTAGTTTCATTTTCATTCCTGTTTTAGAATTTATTGGGGTTATTATGCTGCCAGTTATTTTAGCAGGACTTTTGTATTATTTATTAAATCCGATTGTGGATTGGATGGAAAAACATAAAGTCAATCGTTTAGTTGCGATTACGATTGTTTTTATTTTGATTGCATTGCTTTTGATTTGGGGATTGGCTGTGGCAATTCCAAGTTTGCAGCATCAGATAGTCAGCTTTGTCAAGAATTTACCAGCCAATTTGAAAAAATCAAATAAAATTATTCAAGATTTTTTGGAAAATCGTATTTCTGATGATGTCAAACCTCAATTGGAAGAAATTGCGAATAATTTTTCAGATCAAGTGACAGCTTGGGCGAGTAATTTCTCATCTAAAGCTGTGAACTGGGTTAGTACATTAATTAGTACAGCTTCGCAAGTGATTGTAGCCATTATTATCATGCCTTTTATCCTTTTTTACCTTTTACGAGATGGGAAAAATTTGAAATCTTATTTGACAAAATTCATGCCAACTAAGTTTCGTGAACCTGTTGGGCAAATTTTGACAGACGTCAATACACAGCTTGCTAATTATGTTCGTGGTCAGGTGACTGTTGCTATCATTGTAGCGATTATGTTTATCCTTTTCTTTAAGATAATAGGACTTCGTTATGCAGTGACGCTTGGAGTAACTGCAGGGATTTTAAATTTGGTTCCCTACTTAGGAAGTTTTCTCGCGATGTTACCGGCTCTTGTCTTAGGTTTGATTGCTGGACCAATTATGCTCTTGAAAGTCATTGTTGTCTTTATTGTAGAGCAAACGATTGAAGGGCGATTTGTGTCGCCATTAATTCTCGGTAGCCAATTGAACATTCATCCGATCAATGTTCTTTTTGTCCTCTTGACAGCTGGTTCTATGTTTGGTATCTGGGGCGTTTTGCTGGGAATTCCCGTTTATGCGTCTGCAAAAGTTGTGATTGCTGCTATTTTTAAATGGTATAAAAAAGTTAGCGGTTTGTACGAAGAAGAATTAGTAGATGAAACAGGAGAAGAAATTGAACAACAGTGAGAAAATGATTGCTTCTTTGCAAAAGCAGAATTTGGCACATGCCAATAAATATTTTGAAAGAGCTCTAACAAATGATACAGAAGAAGAATTACTTGAATTAGCCGACTACTTAGAAAGTATCGGCTTTTTCCCTCAAGCTAAGCAAATTTATGAAAACTTAGCTCCCCACTATCCAGAATCCTATATTAGTTTAGCACAGATTGCTAGTGAAGATGGACAAGTGGAAGAGGCCTTTGCCTATCTGGAAGAAATTACTTCTGATAGTGACTGGTATGTGACAGCACTCTTGGTCAAAGCCGATTTGTACCAAATGGAAGGGTTGCCGGACGTTGCAAGAGAAAAATTAGCCGAGGCAAAGCAATTGTCTGACGAGCCGTTAGTGACTTTTGGCTTGGCTGAAATAGATTTTGAATTGGGAAACTTGAATCAGGCTATTAAAGAGTATGCTAGTTTAGACAATCGCCTGATTTATGAGCAGACGGGTGTTTCTACTTATCAGCGGATTGGCGTTTCCTATGCAAGTTTGGGGAAATTTGAAGTAGCGATTGAGTTTTTAGAAAAAGCTTTAGAGATTGAATACGATGATGCTGTAGCCTTTGAATTAGCGACTATTTTATATGACCAGAAAGAATATCAAAAAGCTAATCTATACTTTAAGCAAATTGATGCGATTTCGCCGGAATTTGAAGGTTATGAGTATGGTTATGCTTTGTCGCTTCATGCAGAACATCAGACAGAAGATGCATTGCGCCTCACGCAGCAGGGATTGTCGAAAAATCCATTTGATACACGTCTTTTGTTGCTAGCTTCGCAGCTTTCTTATGAACTTCATGATGAGCAAAAGGCAGAAGATTATCTTTTGAAAGCAAAAGATAATGCGGAAGACTTGGAAGAAATTGCATTGCGTTTGTCTAATCTTTACTTAGAGCAAGAGCGTTTTGATGAAGTTTTGAAATTTGAGGAGCAAGACATAGACAATGTACTGACTAAGTGGAATATTGCGCGTGCCTATCAGGCTTTGGAACAGACAACAGCAGCTTTGGAGCGCTATCGTCTGTTGCTCTCGGATTTAAAGGAAAATCCAGAATTTTTAGAGCAGTATATTTATCTACTTCGTGAAATGGGGGATTTTGAAGAAGCAAAACACCAAGCAGAGTATTATCTTCACTTGGTTCCAGATGATATGGAGATGCAGGAATTGTACGATAGTTTGTAAAAAGAGTAACAAGCACAATCCTATAAGACGCATGGGAATTATGATATAATGATGAGCGTGATATTCAGGAAGGACGAAGAAAATGACTGAAAAATTTGGTGCTGATCTAATTGTAGATAGTTTAATTAATCATAAAGTGGATTATGTGTTTGGGATTCCGGGTGCAAAGATTGACCGTGTGTTTGATACCTTAGAGGACAAAGGTCCACAACTGATCGTGGCTCGTCATGAACAAAATGCTGCTTTTATGGCGCAAGGAATTGGGCGGATTACAGGAGAGCCAGGTGTCGTGATTGCAACCAGTGGACCAGGTGCTTCAAACTTAGCAACGGGATTGGTTACTGCGACCGCAGAAGGGGATCCTGTACTAGCTTTAGCCGGTCAGGTCAAACGAGCTGATCTTCTCAAACGTGCACATCAGTCCATGGATAATGCTGCGCTGTTTAAGCCGATTACCAAGTATTCTGTCGAAGTGCAAGATGGCAATACTCTTTCAGAAATTATTGCCAATGCTTATCGTCATGCCAAGTCAGGAATGCCGGGGGCAAGTTTCATTTCTATTCCGCAGGATGTGGTGGATAGTCAGGTGCAAGTAAAAGCAATTAAACCGCTGACGGATCCGCAGTTGGGTTCTAGCTCAGTGGCTGACATCAACTACCTAGCGCAAGCGATTAAAAACGCTGTGTTGCCGGTTCTGCTCTTGGGAAATGGCGCTTCAAGTGCTAAAGTGACAGCTTCTATTCGTCAGTTGTTGGAGCAAGTACAGTTGCCTGTTGTGGAAACATTCCAAGGGGCTGGGATTGTGTCTCGTGAATTGGAAGAAGCTACGTTCTTTGGACGTGTCGGACTGTTTCGTAATCAACCAGGTGATATGCTCTTGAAAAAATCTGATCTAGTCATCGCTATCGGCTATGATCCGATTGAGTATGAAGCACGCAACTGGAATGCGGAAATTTCTGCCCGCGTCATCGTGATTGATGTAGAGCCAGCAGAGATTGATACTTACTTCCAACCGGAGCGTGAGCTGATTGGAGATATTGCAAATACTTTGGATTTATTGCTGCCCGCGATCAACGGTTATCAATTACCAGAAGGGTCGCGGGAATATCTGCAAGTTTTGCGAGATAAAATGGACGGTGATGTGAAATTTGACCGCAGCCAAACTGAAACAGGACGACTACACCCGCTGGATATCGTCGAAGTCTTGCAGGAAAATACGACAGATGATATGACAGTTACAGTAGATGTGGGTACGCATTATATTTGGATGGCACGTTATTTCAAGAGCTATGAACCAAGGCATCTGCTTTTTTCAAATGGGATGCAAACGTTAGGAGTGGCATTACCCTGGGCAATCTCAGCAGCCTTGGTTCGTCCCAACACAAAGATCATTTCTGTGTCTGGCGACGGTGGCTTCCTCTTTTCGGCTCAGGAGCTAGAGACAGCGGTTCGACTGCAATTGCCAATAGTTCATCTTATTTGGAATGACGGTCATTATAATATGGTAGAATTCCAAGAAGAAATGAAATATGGACGTTCATCTGGAGTGGACTTTGGAGCTGTTGATTTCGTTAAATATGCAGAGAGTTTTGGTGCGAAAGGATTCCGAGCAACCTCTCCAGCAGAATTGACACAGCTGCTGCAAAAAGCCCTAAAGGAAAGTGGACCGGTTATCATTGATGTACCAGTGGATTACAAGGGCAGCAGTACACTAGGAGAAACGATTTTACCAGATGAGTTTTATTAAAGGAGAAGTGGGAAAGAACTCGAAATTTTAAAAGGGTTCGTTTTTCCACTGTTTTTTCAAGGAAAGATAGTAAAAATTGCCTAGGAGGAGAAATGGAAAAGCTTGTAACATTATTTCACTACAATACTTTGGGGGCTTTGATGGCGGGGCTTTACAAGGGGACGATGACGATTGAAGAATTGCTTCAACATGGCGATTTAGGGATTGGTACTTTAGACTCTATTGACGGAGAGCTGATTGTGCTTGACGGCAAGGCCTATCAAGCCAAGGGGATAGGAGCAAGTCCTGAAGTGATAGAAGTTTCAACAGATAGGACGGTTCCTTATGCTGCAGTGGCTTTTCACAGAGCAGAAGCGTGTTTTCGTCAGGATGTTGAGCTGAGCGATGAAGCGTTGAAGAAGCGCATAGAAGCTAGCTATGTCGGGGAAAATCTTTTTCGCTCAATTAAGATTCATGGTGAATTTAGCAGCATGCATGTACGCATGGCTCCAAAATCCTCTTCGGGGAAGAAGTTCGTAGAAATTGCTGCTCATCAGCCTGAGTACCATGCAGAACACGTTTCAGGAACGATTGTTGGCTTTTGGACGCCGGAGCTGTTTCACGGCGTTAGCGTAGCTGGTTATCATCTTCATTTTCTATCTGATGACCACCAATTCGGTGGACATGTCATGGATTTTGTCATGAAAAATGGAGAGGTTGAAATTGGGACGATTGCGGCTTTGGAGCAGCGTTTTCCGGTTCAAGACCAAGATTTTCTCTCTGCAAAATTGAATGTAGCAGAGCTAAAAAAAGATATTGAGAAATCGGAATAAAAGGCGGTGGACAAAGTTAGAGAAAAGCTCAAATTCCATTCAAAATTCAAAAGAATGATGCCAAAAAGGCTTAAAATCGTGTTGTTAAAAGCACTGATTTTAAGCCTTTTACTGTTCTAAGAAGTTTTTTCAGTCCCTTATAATGAGAACAAGTTCGTCGCCTCGGTCGACAAAGTGAACGAGAACTGGATTAAGCTGTCGTCTCGGTCGACGGAGTGAATGAGAACTAGTTTAAGCTGTCGCCCCGGTCGAAGAAGTGAACGAGAATTGGTTTGAGCTGTCATTCACATTGACGACCTGCTTGAGAACTGATTTACTCTGTCCGAGGGTCGGACAGCTTGCTTGAAAAGAGATTTATTCCGTCTGAGGGTCGGACAGCTTGCCTGAAAAGAGATTCACTCTGTCCGAGGGTCGGACAGCTTGCCTGAAAAGAGATTCATTCCGTCCGAGGGTCGGACAGCTTACCTGAAAAGAAATTCATTTCATCCGAGGGTCGGACATATAAAAAATAGTCAGAAAAAGGTGCCAGTTAGTAGACACCTTACATCTTCATGGATTTAATTTTGACTTCATCAGGAGTAACGCGTAGGGTCTTTTGCCCTGTGTAGGTTACAAAACCAGGTTTACCACCTGTTGGCTTGTTAAGTTTTTTGACTTCAATCATATCCACCTGAACGAGATTGGACAATCTCGCCTTAGAAAAGTATGCCGCCAATTCCGCAGCATCTGTCTTGACATCATCACTTGGATGTAGGTTGTCCGTGATAACGACGTGACTGCCGGGAATATCCTTGGCATGAAACCAAAGGTCCTCTTTTTTAGCCATTTTAAAGGTCAACTCATCATTTTGTAAGTTGTTTCGACCGACCAAAATAATCGTCTTACCGTCAGTTGCCAAATATTTCTCAGGTTTCTTCCGTTTTTGGATTTTTTCACGCTGACGTCGACGAATAAAGCCTGTCTGAATCAATTCTTCTCGGATTTCTGTAATTTCTGTGAGATTAGCTTGCGACAAAGCTGTTTCTACGCTCTCCAAATATTGAATGGTTTCTTTAGTTTCTTCAATCAGTCCCGTTAAATGCTTGACTGCTTCTTTCAGCTTTTGGTATTTCTTAAAATAGCGCTGAGCATTTTGGTTAGGGGTCAAAGCTTTATCCAACACAATAGTAATTTTTTCGCTTGTGTAGTAATTGTCCAGTTCTACTTGGTCTTGATTGTTTGGAACTTGGTGCAAAAAAGTAGTGAGGAGTTCTCCTTTTTGGCGAAATTCTTCAGCATTTTCAGTCGCGACTAATTCCTGCTCTTGTTTTTTTAATTTCTTGCGGTTTTTTTCTAATTCATTCTCTACTCGATGAATCAGTTCACTGGCTTGCTGATTAACGCGATCGCGTTCCGCCTTGTCTTGATAGAAATCGTCTAGTAGCTGCGATAAGCTCGGAAATTCTTTCTGACTGTCCACAAAAAGAATGGGGGCAAAGGATTTGGTTGTCAGATGAGCTTGTGTGGGACTGGCAAAGAAAGCACGGAAGGTTTTTAGTTTCTCACTCGTTAAGCGCTGACTGAGCTCGGTCGCTGTATCGCGCCCCAAGCCTTGGAACAGCTTTTGTAAAGAACGAGCTGATAAATCCTCTGTCTGGAGAATTTCAAATAACTTTTCGTCAGAAATCGTAAACGGATTGCGACTGCCTGTTTGAGGTGGAGCGACATAGGTCGAGCCCGGCAGAATCGTGCGGTAACTATTCTGCGAGAAGCCAACATGCTTAATGGCCTCAATGATATTACTACTTGCCTTGTCCATTAAGATGATATTGCTGTGTTTACCCATGATTTCGATGACTAGAGTTGCTGCCACGCTATCTCCAATTTCATTTTTATTGGAGACAGAAATTTCTAAAATTCGATCATTCTCGATTTGTGAAATGTTTTCAATTGTAGCGCCTTGTAGATATTTTCGCATAACCATGATAAATGTGGTGGGTACTGCTGGATTTTCAAAGGCGGTACGGGTTAGTTGAATGCGACTAAAAACAGGGTGAGCAGACAAGAGCAATTTGTGATTTTGCCGATTGCTGCGGATTTGCAGCACTAATTCCTGCTCAAAAGGTTGGTTGATTTTTTGAATGCGACCATATAGCAACTGTTGCCGCAATTCCTCTGTCATGTGGTGTAAAAAAAATCCGTCAAAGGACATGGTTTTCTCTCCTTGAATGATACTAAAGAAGATTATAACAAAAAATAGCAAGAAAAGGTTGGAAAATTATTGTCAGAAAAGTTTGACAAAACACTTGACATTTGTTTCAGAAACATCTAAAATAATATCAAATTAGAAAAGTAATAAAATAGTTGTTGGCAGAGAGCTTGTGGTTGGTGAAAACAAGCAGCAGCGTTTTATGAAATTGGGCTAATGGATAGAAGTTGAATTTGAAACGATAAAAATTCGGTGAGCACACCTTACAGTGCAACTTGTTGTTAGACAAGATTGAGATGTGGGATAAGTCTATTATTTTTCCCATAATTGAGGTGGCACCGCGATTTACGCCCTCACACAGGATGAACTGTGTGTGGGTTTTTCTTTTATTGTTTCAGTCTCGTTAATGGAGGTAAAAATATGTTGAAACGATGGCGACTCTGGCTTTTACTTGAATAAAAATTAGAAAATACGAAATGGAGAACAGATATGAAAAACAAACGGTTAATGGGAATGATTGCTCTTTTGGTGGTATTAGTTGTCGGAGGCATTATTTATTCTAGTGTAAATGGCGAGAAAGCACCGAAGACAAACAATACAACCAAAACAGTAAAAGTTGGTGTGCTGCAATATGTCAGTCATCCGTCACTTGATTTGATTTATAAAGGGATTCAAGAAGGATTGGCGCAAGAAGGTTATAAAGGTAAGAAGATCAAAATTGACTTTATGAATGCAGAAGGTGACCAAAGTAAAGTGGCAACGATGAGCAAGCAATTAGTTGCCAATGGCAATGACGTGCTGATTGGAATCGCAACGCCTGCTGCTCAAGGTTTGGCTAGTGTAACGAAAGACAAGCCAATCGTCATGGGAGCAGTGACCGATCCAGTTGGGGCGAATTTACTAAAGGATTTGAAAAAGCCGGGAGGCAACATTACAGGTGTGTCTGACCACAACCCAGCTCAACAGCAATTGGAGCTCATCAAACAATTAACACCGAATGTGAAAACAATCGGCGTCCTTTATTCAAGCAGTGAAGACAATTCAAAAACGCAGGTAGAAGAATTTACAGCTTTGGCTGAAAAAGCAGGCTATAAAGTGCTTCCTTATGCTGTACCTTCTACCAATGAGATTGCTTCAACCATGAATGTGATGACAGGAAAGGTAGATGCTATTTGGATTCCAATTGACAACACCATTGCTTCAGCTTTTTCAACAGTCGTTTCCAGCAATCAAACGGCTAAAAAACCAATCTATCCAAGTGCGACAGCTATGGTAGAAGAAGGTGGTCTGGGTTCAGTGGTTGTCGATCAAAAAGATCTTGGAGTGGCGACTGGAAAAATGACGGCGAAAATTTTGAAGGGCGCTAAACCAGCAGACACAGCTGTTGAAATCTTTGCTACTGGCAAATCAGTTGTGAACAAAAAAGTGGCTGCTCAGCTAGGAATAACAATTCCAGATGATGTTCTGAAAAAAGCAGGACAAGTCATTGAGTAAAGCTAGTATATTTTAAAGGTTAGGACAACAGTATGATACTTTCAATTGTCTCACAAGGACTTGTTTGGGCTATTTTAGGCTTGGGGATTTTTATGACCTTCCGCATTTTAAACTTCCCTGATATGACAACAGAGGGCTCTTTTCCATTGGGCGGAGCAGTAGCAGTTACGCTGATTAGTAAGGGAATCAATCCTTTTCTGGCAACTGCTGTTGCCATTCTGGCTGGCTGTCTGGCAGGCATGGTAACGGGGCTTCTCTATACTAAGGGGAAAATTCCTACTCTCCTTTCGGGAATTTTAGTCATGACTTCCTGCCATTCGATTATGCTTATGTTAATGGGGCGGGCTAATCTTGGACTTCTTGGAACGAAGCAAATTCAGGACTTTCTACCGTTTTCTGGCGAATTAAACAATCTTCTGACAGGATTGATTTTTGTCAGTTTGGTAATTGTAGCATTGCTTTTTTTCCTAGATACAAAATTGGGTCAAGCTTATATTGCCACGGGTGATAATCCTGATATGGCAAGGAGTTTTGGCATTCACACAGGACGAATGGAGTTAATGGGTCTGGTGCTGTCTAATGGTGTCATTGCCCTAGCTGGTGCCCTTATTGCCCAGCAGGAAGGTTATGCGGATGTCTCGCGCGGGATTGGTGTCATTGTTGTGGGGCTTGCCAGTCTCATTATCGGAGAGGTGCTTTTTACCAGCCTGACATTGGCAGAACGCCTATTGACGATTGTTGTCGGCTCTATTTTCTATCAATTCCTGATTTGGGGCGTGATTGCGCTTGGCTTTAATACCAGCTATCTTCGCCTTTATAGTGCGGTTATCTTGGCAATTTGTCTCATGATTCCGACTTTCAAAAATAAATTCTTTAAAGGAGTCAAGTTAAGCAAATGACAGCAATTGTAGAATTAAAAAACGCGACAAAAATTGTCAACACAGGTATTGAGGAAGAAAAAGTTATTTTAAATGATGTTTCACTGGATATTTTTGAGCATGACTTCATTACGATTTTAGGCGGAAATGGGGCAGGGAAATCCACGCTTTTCAATGTCATTGCAGGAACATTACCATTGACGAGTGGCAGCATTTATATTCTAGGTGAAAATGTGACCAATTATTCACCAGAAAAACGGGCTAAGTATCTGTCACGCGTTTTTCAAGACCCAAAAATGGGAACAGCTCCGCGCATGACGGTGGCAGAAAATCTATTGATTGCTAAATTTCGTGGTGAAAAACGCCGTCTGGTGCCACGTTGTCTGAGCCATTATCGCAAAGAATTTCAGGAGACAATAGACAAAATCGGCAATGGTTTAGAAAAACACTTAGATACGCCGATTGAATTTCTCTCGGGTGGGCAAAGACAGGCTTTGAGTTTGTTGATGGCGACTCTCAAACGCCCTGAGCTGTTGCTTTTGGATGAACATACAGCAGCGCTTGACCCCAAAACCAGTGTGGCATTGATGAGTCTGACAGATGAATTTGTAAATCGTGATCAACTGACTGCTCTCATGATTACCCACCATATGGAAGATGCTCTCAAATATGGCAATCGCTTGATTGTCATGAAAGACGGACAAATTATCCAAGACTTACATCAAGAAGAGAAAGCGAAAATGACGATTGCGGATTATTACAGCTTATTTGAATAAAAAAATTCCAATCTCCTAGCTGAGGTTGGAATTTCTTTTTTGCGCTTCTCTGATAGTATTTGGAACCAGACGAATCCGCTTAATATCTGAAATACGAATAATCGTTGACATACTTTTCTGGAAGTTTTTAACAATCAATTGCTGACGCTCTTTGTCATATTTGACAATATCACCAGTAAAACTTTTATCTGAAAAAATGACATGCACACCTGATTTTTTTTGCAAAGCTGTTTCAATCGTCTGCAAAATATTGGCGTTGTCTTCCTCTATCTCTTGTGTATCCTTTTTGTAATTGATAAATTCACTTGCGCGCTCTAAAATCATTTCGAGAAATTTTTTCATAGCTAAATTCTCCATAACTTGTTACAATATATTATATAACAAACTCGCTAAAAAAGTAAATTTTTTACGAATAAATCAAGAAAGAAGAAAAAGGAGATAAAAATGTCAGAATTTAAATTTGAGATAGAAGAAAAGTTATTGGTGTTATCAGAAAATGATAAAGGCTGGACGAAAGAGCTGAATCGTGTGAGCTTCAATGGTACGCCAGCCAAATACGATATCCGTAGTTGGAGTCCTGACCATACAAAAATGGGGAAAGGGATTACGCTCTCCAATGAAGAATTTCAAGTATTAGTGGATGCTTTTAAGGCTTAGTAAAGCGCAAATAGAATCAAGGTAAGAGAGTGAGAGACAGTCAATCTATAAATGGCGGCTATTGATGACTCTCTTTTTGTTGTAAAAAAAATAAGAAAATTTTACACAAAAACTTGAAAATCCGCTTTCAAAAGATTATACTATTAAATATAGAGAATCTATATATGCATATAGTAAACTTAGAATTTTAGGAGGTTTAGGATGCTTGAAATTCAAAATTTAGAAAAAAGTTTTGGGCAAAAACAAGTTCTATTTGGTGTTGATTTCAAAGCTGAATCAGGACAAATCCTTGGTCTGATTGGGAAGAACGGTGCTGGGAAAACAACGATTTTCCACAGTATTCTGCGTTTTTTAGAATACAGCGGAAACATTACATTTGATAAGCAACCGATTTCTCAGGAGACCTATCGGAAAATTGGTTATTTGCCAGAAGAGCGAAGTCTGATGCCTAAGTTAACCGTTTATGAGCAAGTGCGGTATTTGGCAAATTTAAAGGGAGTGCCAAATGCGGTTGTGAAAGAAAAATTGCCTCAGTGGATGGAGCGCTTGCAAGTCAAAGGAAAAGTGACTGATAAAATCAAGAGCTTGTCCAAAGGGAATCAACAAAAAGTGCAGTTGATTATCACACTTTTGCATGAGCCAAATTTGATTATCCTAGACGAGCCATTTAGTGGTTTGGATCCTGTCAATACCGAGATTTTGAAACAAGTCATTATTGAGGAAAAAGAGCGAGGAGCAACCATTATTTTCTCTGACCATGTGATGACCAATGTGGAAGAATTGTGTGATGATGTTGTCATGATTCGTGATGGGAAAGTCATTTTGGATGGCAGCGTGCAGGAAGTTCGTAATCAATATGGCAAAACACGTCTGTTTGTGTCTAGCTCGCTGTCTCAAACGGAATTAGAAGCACTTCCTCATGTGACGAAAGCCAGCCTAACCAATCAAGGAACATGGCGTTTAGTCTTAGATGACGAAGCGGCTGGTAAGGAATTGTTTGACTTGCTGACTAAAGGACAATATATTGAAACTTTTGACCAACAAGCTCCAACAATTGATGAAATCTTTAAGTTAGAATCAGGGGTGGAAGTATGAAACAGACTTTAATTGTTATCAAAGAAACCTATCTTCGTCATGTCAAGTCATGGAGTTTTGTCTTTATGGTCATATCCCCTTTTATCTTTGTAGGATTGAGTTTAGGTGTTGGCTACCTTTCTTCTATGTCAAGCAGTAATTCTAGTCGGGTCGCAGTTGTATCAAACAATGTTCAAGTGAAGGAAGTTTTGAAAGATACTAAGAATCTGGATATCAATTATAAAGATGAAGCAACAGCTAAGAAAGCTGTAAAAGATGGCGATGTTGGTGGATATTTGCTAGTATCAGAAGCAGAGGGGCAAATCAAGGCAACTTATTTTGCAGATACGAGCATGAGTAGTGCTACAAAAATTGAAATTACACAGAAACTGATGCAGTTGCAACAGGTTGCAAATATTAGCCAAGCTAATTTATCAGCTAATCAAGTGAAGCTACTTTCAAGAGCTATTGATTTCAAAGAAAAGATTGATGAGAAGAAAGAAGCGAAGAAGGCCACTCAAACGATTGTCGCAACAGCAATTGGTTTTATGCTTTACATGATTCTCCTTGTCTATACAAGCTCCACTGCTCAAGAAATTGCAAGCGAAAAAGGGACGAAGATTATGGAGGTTATTTTCTCCAGTATCAAGGCATCTGAATATTTTTATGGTCGAATGGCTGGAATTTTTGCAGTTATCTTGACCCATGTGGGTATTTATGTAATCGGCGCTGTGCTGTTGCTTGCTTTTTCAGACCAGATTTCTTTTGTAAAAGAATTCTTAGATGCCAATCCAAATCTGATGAAGCATTTGGGAGAGGCAATTTCCTTTAATACCATTGCTTTCATCACCTTGAGTGTCTTTATGTTTGTGGTTTTATCTGCCTTTTTAGGCTCAATGGTAACGAGGATTGAAGACGTTGGGAAAGCTGTTCAGCCTGTTGTGATGCTGATTATTTTGGGATTTTTGGGAGTGACGGCTCTTGGAAACGCTGGTGACACGATCTTGTTGAAAGTTGGTTCTTATATTCCGTTTATTTCGACCTTCTTTATGCCCTTCCGTGCCATTAACGGTTATGCAAATGGGCTAGAAGCTTGGATTTCATTTGCCATTGCCTTTGTCTTTACCTTAGGAATGACAGTTTATATCGGTCGGATTTACTCCAGTTTAATTTTACAAACAGATGACATTGGCATTTGGAAGAGCTTCAAAAAAGCTTTAGCTTATCATTAAAAATCGTTCTCCACAAGTATTCTTGTGGGGATTTTTTTCTTGAAAAGGTATGTAGTCAATCGCTGTTGAAAAACTTTAAAAATGATATAATAGGACTATATTTTGACAAAAAGGATGCTCATGAAATTACTTTATACGGATATTCGCAATCCCTTAACAAACATTCTAACAGAAGAAGCAGAGCGTTTAGCACAAGCAGGCAAGCGCGTGTTTTATATTGCACCCAACTCTCTTTCATTTGAAAAGGAAAGAGCCGTTTTGCGTCTTTTAGAAAACCGTGCTTCATTTGCCATTACGGTGACACGTTTTGCGCAGATGGCGCGTTATTTTGTCCTCAATGATGTGCAGCAAGGCAGACCATTAGACGATATTGGTTTGGGAATGCTCTTTTATAAGGTCTTATCTGAAATGGAAGAGCATGATTTGCAGGTGTACGGCGGCATTCGGACGGATGCGCAGTTTATTCAGCAATTGGTTGAGCTTTATCATGAGTTGCAAGAAGCTCAAATGACTGTTGCAGACTTGGACTATCTGGATGAAGACGAGAAAAAAGCAGATTTAATCAAGATTTTACAAGCTGTTATGCATCAGCTGAATCAGAGTGAATTTACTTCTGAGTCAAATATCATGGCCTTTGCCAATCACATTATAGCAGCTGATGTAGATAAAGAATTGCAAGGATTGGCTTTGGTCATTGACGGTTTTACACGGTTTTCTGCTGAGGAAGCTTATTTGGTAGAGCTGCTACATCGTAAAGGTGTGGAAATCGTCATTGGTGCTTATGCAAGTGAAAAAGCTTATCGTGCGACTTTTCGAGAGGGCAATCTCTATCAGGCTAGCGTGGATTTCTTGCGCCATTTGGCAGATAAATATAAGGTAAAACCTGAATATAGACCGTCAATACAGCCAGATGATGCTTTTGGAAAGATTTCAAAACTGCTAGAAAGCCGCTATGATTTCTCAGATGTTGAGTTGGAATTGACGGAGCAAGACCGCTCGCATGTACAGATTTGGTCGACTGTCAATCAAAAAGAAGAACTGGAATATGTGGCAAAGAGCATTCGCCAGCGAGTTCATGACGGTGCTCGCTACAAGGATATTCGCGTTCTTTTGGGAGATGTAGAAGCCTATCGTTTGCAGTTAAAGACGATTTTTGATCAGTATCAGATTCCCTTTTATCTGGGGCGAAGCGAGTCTATGGCACATCACCCTTTGGTGCAATTTATCGAATCTTTAGTGCGTTTGAAACGCTATAATTTTCGGACGGAGGATTTGCTCAATCTTGTGAAGACAGGTCTTTATGGTCGTTTAACGCAAGAAGAGCTGGATTTGTTTGAGCAATATATTCGCTTTGCGGATGTAAAAGGGATTAGTAAATTTTCTAAAGATTTTACTCACAATCAGCATCAAAAATTTGACTTGATTCACATCAATCAATTAAGAAAAAAAATAGTCACTCCGCTCTTGGAATTTTTCAAATCTCGCAGTCAAACAGCGACAGGTCTGCTCCAGAAATTTCATCACTTTTTGACAGAGATTGCTTTTTCTCAGAATTTTGCTTCTTTAGTAGATTTTACGAACCCGCAAGACCAAGAAAGACAAGAAGAAGTCTGGAAGGCTTTTTGTCATGTTTTGGAACAATTTGCTAGTGTCTTTTCAGCTAACAAGGTCAAGCTAGATGATTTTTTGACTTTAGTGCAGTCAGGAATGCTGTTATCCAATTATCGGACTATTCCAGCAACGGTAGACGTTGTGACCGTTCAGTCTTATGATTTGATCGAGCCTTTGTCAAGTCCTTTTGTCTATGCTGTTGGTTTGACTCAAGACTATTTTCCAAAAATTGCGCAAAACAAGAGCCTCTTGTCAGATGAAGACCGATTACGATTAAATGAAGCAACTGATGAGCATTCGGAGTTGCTGATTGCTGCTCAGGAAAATCTCCAGAAAAATCGTTTTGTCGCCTTGTCGCTTTTGAATGCTGCAACGGAGAGGTTGGTGCTCTCCACTCCTCAGATTGTCAATGAAATAGAGAACAACATTTCTCCATATTTGTTAGAATTGCATGAACGACCAATTGAGCTGCCGATTGAAGTGAAGCGTCCGCAGGCAACAAGTGATGATATTGGAACTTATCGGGCTCTGTTGGCGAGGGTTATTGAGTTGAATCAAGGGGATATTGATCGGGAGCGTTCTTTGACGGAGAAAGAGCAAACTTTTTGGTCAGTCGTCGTACGGGTTTTGCGCAAAAAATTGGAAAGCGAAGGTATTTCGATTCCTAATGTAACGTCAAGTCTTGAAACAGAAACCTTGTCAACGCAGACATTACAAGTTCTTTATCTGCCTCATCAAGCATTTCAGCTATCTACTTCAGCTTTGACAGAATTCTATCGCAATCAATATGCTTATTTTTTGAAGTACGTCTTGGCTTTGCAGGAAGAAATGACGATTCATCCAGATGCGCGCAGTCATGGAAATTTTCTGCATCGTGTGTTTGAAAAAGTTATGCAAGAGCAGTCTAGTGAGTCATTCGATCATCGTCTAGAAAAAGCCATTCAAGAAGCGAGTCAGGAAGCGGAATTTGAAGCTCTTTATACAGAAAATGCAGAAGCATTATTTGCTCACGAAGTTTTGCTGGACACCGCGCGTGCGACAGGACGGGTTTTAGAGAGAAATGATTTAGTCGAAACCATTCAAGAAGAGGCTGTTTTCGGACAGGAAGAAACAAATGTTCTAACCTTGTCAGACGGACGCAATCTTCAAATTCGAGGGAAAGTTGACCGCATTGACCGATTGAGAAGTGACGGTAGTCTGGGAATTGTGGATTATAAATCAAGTGACACAAATTTTGATTTTCAAAAATTCTTCAATGGTCTAAATTCTCAATTGCCTACATATCTAATGGCGTTGAAGCAAGAAAAGTGGGCGAATGATGAAGTACAGACTTTTGGTGCCATGTATTTGCAGATGGCCAATCCACTTGTGCCTTTAGCCAAGACGAAGTCGCAAGGCGACGCTGTCAAAGAAGCAATGAAGAATCTAGAATACAAAGGTCTGTTCTTGTCTGAGCAGGCTCGTCAGCTGAATGGTTTGTACGATAAAAAGAAAGTGAATCTGTTGAGTCAAGAGGAGCTGGAGACATTGTTGGCTTATAATGCACTCTTGTATCGCCGTGCTGCTGAGCAGATCTTGGCAGGGCATTTTTACATCAATCCTTATACGGAAAATGGCAGAAGTATTGCACCTTTTGTGGAGCAGTACAAGTCCATTACGGGATTTGAAGCTAACCTTCACCTCTCTAGCGCCCGCCATTTGGTTAAGTTAGATAGCCACCCGACAGGTGAAAAGAAGCGTCAAGCATGGATAGAAAAGATGAAGGAGGAGCTAGAAAAATGAGACAGATTCCATTTTTGAGTCAGGAAGAAATCTATACTTTGCAGGAACGAGAAGCTCAGTCTGACAAAGCTCAAAAACGTACACCAGAGCAAATCGAAGCCATTTACTCCTCCGGTCAAAATATTCTTGTGTCTGCTTCTGCAGGATCAGGAAAAACCTTTGTTATGGTGCAGCGGATTGTTGACCAAATTTTGCGGGGAGTTCGCATTGACCAGCTCTTCATTTCGACCTTTACCGTTAAAGCCGCAAGTGAGCTAAAAGAGCGCTTGGAAAAAGAGTTATCCAAGGCTTTGAAGGCAACAGATGATGAGGAGCTCAAACAGCATTTGGCACAGCAATTAGCTGATATTCCGAATGCTGACATTGGTACCATGGACTCTTTCACCCAAAAAGTCCTAAATAAATATGGTTATCTCCTAGAATTGGCGCCGAATTTTCGCATTTTACAAAGCGCAAGTGAGCAGTTATTGCTGCAAAATGAAGTTTTCGAGCAAGTTTTTGAAGAATTCTATCAATCTGATCAGGCTGCTTTATTTAAAAAATTAGTCAAAAACTTTACCGGTCAAAGAAAAGATTTGCTCGGTTTTCGAGAGCAGGTTTATAAGATTTATGCTTTTTTGCAATCCACCAGTAGTCCAATAGCATGGTTGGGGAAAGACTTTTTGAAAGGCTATGAGCGTGCGGATTTCCAAGAAGAAAAAGCGCAACTTTTAGCACAAATAAAAGAAGCTCTTTATGACCTAGAAGATTTTTTCCATTATCATTTGGCGAATGAAGCCAAGGAATTTCCAAAAGCAAAATACCTTGAAAATGTTCAGAGCGTGCTTGATTGTCTGGCAAGCTTACAAGGACAGTCCTCTGAGGAAGCTTATGTCACAGCACTTGATAGAATTGTAGAGATTTCACGCGCAAGCAATGGCAAAGCCTTGACAAACAGCGGACGCAAAGAAGAATTAAAAGAAATCATCAACACCTATAATGAAAAGCGCAAAGAAAAAATTCAAGTTTTACGAGATTTGGCAGATCAATTTTATCGCTTTGAATTTCAAGTGACCTATCATGAAGAAGCAAAGGAAATCCTGCTTGTCTTACAACGGTTTATGAAAGCATTTGTTGAAAGTTATTTGAACCGCAAAAAAGAAGAAAATGCGTTTGAGTTTGCAGACGTCAGTCATTTTGCTATTCAGATTTTGGAAGAATTTCCTGATGTGCGCCATTTTTATCGAAATAAATATCATGAAGTTATGGTGGATGAGTATCAAGACACCAATCATACGCAAGAACGTATGCTAGAACTGTTATCAAATGGACATAATCGCTTTATGGTGGGGGATATTAAGCAGTCTATTTATCGTTTTCGTCAGGCTGATCCACAGATTTTTAACGATAAGTTCAAGTTGTATCAAGACGATAGCCAGCAAGGGAAATTGATTGTTTTGAAAGAGAATTTCCGCAGTCATGTGGAAGTCTTGGAAGCCACGAATGACGTTTTCAAACGTCTCATGGATGAGGAAGTGGGAGAAATTGATTACAATGAGACGCATTATCTGGTAGCTGGAAATCCTGATAAGAAAGAGCCAAATCCACAATATCAGACGGAGTTTCTCATTTATGACGGAACACTTGAGACGAATAATGAGGAGAATGACAAGGATGTTTCTTCTGTTTCTGCAGGAGAAGTAGCGCTGGTCATTAAGGAAATTATCCGTCTGCACAATGAGGAAAATGTCCAATTTGAGGATATTACTTTGCTAACAGCTTCACGCACACGCAACGATATGATTCTAGCTGAGTTCGCTAAATATGGTATTCCTGTCGTTTCAGACGGTGGTGAGGACAATTACCTTCAGTCTGTTGAAGTCATGGTGATGTTAGACACCTTGCGTACAATTAACAACCCTCTCAATGATTACGCTTTGGTGGCACTTCTAAAGTCACCAATGTTCACCTTTACTGAGGATGAATTGGCTCGTTTGGCCTTGCAAAAAAAGGTGACTGAAGCTAATCACGTTGTTCATCAGGAAAATCTCTATGAGAAATTGAAAAACGCTTTGAGTGGACACGGCCAACATCCCGAACTCATTACACCTCCTATTTTAAAGAAAATCCAGCAGTTTCAAGAAATACTGCTGGATTGGCGAGAATTTGCAAAAATAAATTCGCTCTATGATTTGCTTTGGAAAATCTATCAAGACCGCTTTTATTATGACTATGTAGGAGCCCTACCAAATGGCGCAGGGCGTCAAGCGAATCTCTACGCTCTTACTTTGCGAGCAAATGACTACGAAAAGATGAGTTTTAAAGGTCTATCTCGTTTTATTGGGATGATTGACAAAATATTGGAAACACAGAACGATTTGGCGAGTGTCGTCGTTGCGGCTCCGAAGCATGCAGTCCGCTTGATGACAGTTCATAAGAGCAAAGGTTTGGAATTTAAATATGTATTTTTGCTTAATACGGATAAAGCCTTCAATCGTAAGGATAGCAGCTCTGCCTTGATTCTCAGTCGTCAAAATGGCGTCGGTATCAAGTATGTCGCGGACGTAGCGGTAGATGTAACTGATAAGTTGGCGCCTAATCATGTTCGTTTGTCTATCGATACTCTTCCTTATGTGCAAAATGAGCGTGAGATTCATTTGGCGAGTATTTCTGAGCAAATGCGTCTGCTCTATGTTGCTATGACGCGGGCAGAAAGAAAGCTATATCTGGTTGGCAAAGGTCGTCAAGAAAGCTTGGAGAAAAAGACCTTCCCTGCTCCTGAAAATGGTCGTTTAGCAGCCTCCATTAGGCGAACTATGACAAGTTTTCAAGACTGGATTTGGGCTTTGCAAACCGTCTTTAAGAATGATGACTTAACCTTTTCAACCCGATTTGTGACGGATAGCGATTTAACAAGTGAGAAAATAGGTCAGCTAAAGCTGAAGGAACGGATTGTCGAGGAGAACTTAGCGCACAATCGCCAGTCTGAGGATATTCGCAGGGCTTTGGATATTTTGGAAAATGTGGACAGGCTAAATACTCAGTATCGAGCTGCCATCCATTTGCCAAGTGTTCGGACACCGAGCCAAATCAAGAAATTTTATGAACCGGTCATGGATACAGACGGCGTTGAAATTATGGAGAAAAAAACTCCAGATTTTATTGGAAAAACTTCTTTTGAACTACCTGACTTTGCTAAAAAAGCCCCTGTTACAGGAGCGCAAATCGGTAGTGCTGTCCATGAACTGATGCAGCGTATTCCTTTAAATCAATTGCCTACAATAGCTATTTTAAAGGAAATATTGGCTCAGGTTCAGGCAGAAGAAACTGTCAAAAAGAAGATTGATTTGCAAAAGATAGCTAGTTTCTTTGAGACAGAGCTTGGTCAACTGCTCTTGAAGCAGGCGGATAAAGTTTATCGTGAAGCTCCTTTTGCTATGTTAAAGCAAGATCAAGCGAGCGGACAGAATTTTGTAGTCCGTGGAATTTTGGACGGTTATCTCCTACTGGATGATCGTATCGTTCTCTTTGATTATAAGACAGATCAATATACAAATCCAAGTGAATTAGTGGAGCGCTACCAAGCACAATTATCACTTTATGCTGAAGCTCTTCGTCGTTCGTATGGTATTGAAAAAATAGAAAAATATCTAGTGCTGCTAGGCGGAGTTCAACTTCAAGTAGTAAAAGTAGACTAGATAAGATTTTTAGAGAATTGGGCTGATGAATGCTCCCGATTCTTTTTTACAAAAATAGAATCCTCTATTTCCGAATATTTGAGTTGTAAAAAAATAAAAAAGTTCACAAATTAGCTGGTTTTTTAGAAAAAGTTATTGAAAATTTCAGAAAAATACGGTAAACTAGTATGTAACCAGACGATGGAGGAATGATATTTGAAATTATATCCTGTTGTTGCGATTTAATCTTATAAACTAAATCAAAAGGCGGCTTTGTGCGGCTTTTTTTGTAAAGTTGTCTAGACCTTTATGAAAATTTTAGTATAAACATATCACAAATTTCCAATTATCATTTTGAATATTCTTAAATGCTCGTAAAGCCTTGTTATGTAGGTTTTCGGGCATTTTTTCTTTAGGAAGATACTTCACGTTTCTTTGTGTAATTTGTTATGAATTGATTGTTAAAAGTGGTAAAAGGGTAGTAAATTCATTTCTTTTAAAGGACTAAACATCTTGCTTGTTGTTCTTTTTCCAAGCGTTTCATTTCCTCCATAGCCGAATTACAGGTCGCATGTGCATAATAGTTCAGTGTCATGGTTATGTTTGCGTGTCCCATAATATATTGCAGGGCTTTGGGATTCATACCGGCATTGGCACAGTTGGTGCAGAATGTATGCCTAAGTGTATGCGGTGTGATATGTGGCAATTTTTCCTCATGGCATTTGTTGTACTTTTTAATGAGGTTTCTTAGTATGCTGTTAAAATCACATGCCGTTTTAGGATAGCCATTTCTGTTGAGAAAAAGAAAGTTGCTATATCCATCAATCTCAACACATTCGTTTTGGTTTTGCACTGCCAATACTCTTTTCAATGCCTGACATGTAACTTCAACCATTGGTACTTGCCGCTCACTGCTTTTGGTTTTAGGTGTTTCAATGTAATACCCAAGCTCAGTGTTTCTTAGTAGCTGATGATTAACCAAGATAAGATGATTTTCAAAATCCAAATCTGTAACAGTCATACCGCATAGCTCTGAAATACGAAGTCCGGTTTTTAACAGTATCAGAATTTCGTCATAATTCTTGTGATAGACCGTATCAGACTTTGCGAAATCAAGCAGTCTTGCTTCCTGTTCCAGTGTCAATATCGTTTTAGGAACGGTATCATCATCAATAACGGTATTAAGCTGAAAATCAAATGGATTCTTTCTTACATAATCATCCTGTATCGCAATGTAAAAGGAAGCTCGCAGTGACCGCTTATAGTTATTGATGGTGGAATAGGCAAATCCGTTTTCACTCATTCTAATAGCCCATTCCTTAGCGTCAGACGGTTTAATGCTGTCTATGCTTCTTGCGCCCAGCTTATCGTTCTTCAAAATTTCCATCAGATATTTACGTCCGGTCTTTGTGTTTGCTTTTACATTAGGACGCTGAGCATTTTGCTTGGCGTAAAGCTGGCAAAGTGTCATCTTCTTGCCGATAACATCAATCCCATCTTGAACATCTTTTTGTATCTCTGCAATTTTTTCACGCAGTGCGATACAATCCCGCTTGCCTGCCGGTACTCTGTCCGTAGATACCAGCTTCCATGAGTAGATAAACTGTGTTTCTCCGAATGAATCTATATATTTGTATAAGTATCTTCCGTCTTTTCTCTGGCTCTCTCCAGTCCTCAAAATCCGACCTTTACGGTCACGTCTTTTTTCTGACATGGTATCTGCTCCTTTCCTGTATGGAAAGAGCCTTGATACGACTTGATACGATTATACCATATCTATTCAAGACCCTTATACCCTATATGACATCTAATGTATCTATCACTTTTTCAAATTGCTTTCGCTTGATCTGAATCCTGTTCCCGTTCATAATCAGCCAGCCTGCATTCTTGTTTTCTTCTGCTAAACGACGCAGCTTATTTTCACCGATACGGAAATATTTAGCAGCTTCTTCAATCGTCAGCGTGTAGCGTTCCCAGATAGGAACATAAGCCTGATTCATGTCATCAATCCTCCTTTCAAATTTTTGGCTTTACAAGCAGTCAGACAGCCTTGGCAAGGCTCACGGGAATCTCACCCCTGCATGGTTCTCATGCAGCCGTACTCATTGCCTGCGACGGCTCACACAGGTTCTCTGTGCTTCAACGCTCGGACTGTGACTGTACGGGAGTATCATTATGTCGATAAAAAAGTCATGGCAATCATCTTGCTGATGATGACTTATGGAGTTCCGGTATCAATCGCTCACTGTCATTTCTGACAGGTCATGGCGTACCAGTCCATCAGCTCGTTTCTTATCGCAACGTATCTGACCGCTTTATTCAGTTTTCAAAGAACATAGGGGCTTATTCGCCTGCAAAAACACATATGGGAATATATGCTTTTGCAGAATAACAAGCCTCTCCAATCGGGAAGCGTGGAAACGTCATCACGCTTCCACGAAAAGAGAGCGTGTGTCACTTGATTTCAAATGACAGAATCTTTGTAATCAGCCTTGTTTCCATTCGTCCACGCAAAACCTCATCAACAACCATGCTTTGGTTTCCGTATTCGTCTTTCATCAGACGCAGGGAGCGTTTTGTCATATATCCCCGATAGTGCCGGATAATCTGATTGATTGCTTCTGAATTGCCGTCAGCAGCTTTGACAATGAGAGGAAAGGGAACAAGAGGATAATTCTTCTTCATTCTTCAAATTCCTCCATAAACTTCTTCATCATGGCAAGTCCGCCGGTTCTGTGCCGGTAAACAGTGGAACGGTTTACTTTCAACATGTCTGCAATCTCCGAATCGCTCATATTCATAAAATAGAACAGAAGCAGAATCTCACGCTTGTTGCTCGGCAAGTTCCGCAGTGCTTCGCTTAGCAGGTCATTTTCAATGCTGATGGATATGCCGTTCAGCATAAAAATCTGAAAGTCCGTTACATAGCTGTCTGTTGTGGCAAACTGACTGACAAGATAATCGCCGATTTCCGAAAAGGACACTTCATGTTTTGCCAGTCTGGAAAGCTGTTTGAAATAGTCCTTTCGTTCATCTTCCATAGCCTGCTTGCAGATGTAGTCAAACTGGTTTTCTATCGTTGTCTGAAAAGATGACGGTTTCATGTTCTCACCCCCTTTCTCTGGATTGAAAGGAAGTGAGCCTTGCTCCTTTACCTCCTTTCACTCTTAGTCCCGACGTGAAAGGGGGATTTGTTGCATTACCAGTCAAAAAAATTTCGGATAAATAAAAAACACACAAACAGACCGTTCTCTGTTTATGTGTCCATGCAGTGTTGCTTATATTATTTGTGGAAGTGAAAAACCACGGAGGATTCTTTTGTATAGATAACTGTGTTTTATGTTTGTAAGCAAATGCCGTATAAAATCGGCTTGTAGTATATATTTTTCATGATAATTCTCCTAATAAAAATAGCCGATAACATAAGATTTTATATCTTACATCATCGGCTCTGCGTCTTTGCGTCCGGCTCTTTAATGATTGTGGTTTTAAACTCTTTTATACTAACTAAAGTTTCTAATTTACACTTAGGACAGTAAAGAGGAAAATTCCTTAATTCGGTATCTTTTCGTAGTTTTATCCTCGTTTTACTTTTACATATAGGACATAACAACCATTCTGTTAGCAACATCGTCATCACTCACCATTACATATAGAATTATCAGATACAATTTCTCTAAATTCTGATAATAGTTTAATATACTCTTTTGGCTTGAAAGTATGAATAACATGATTAGCGGAAACTTTTTTATATATTATTTGCGGAGCCAAGGAAATAGCATGATGAGCGTCATCATCATCAAATGCTCCTATAAGTCCGTAATTTTCGTAGCGTTTCCAATCGGCTTGAATAAGCAGTACGGGGCATTTGGTTTTTTCAAAAGCTTCTGCATGGTCAATACCATCATAAAACCTGCCATCTACAAAGGCTCTGGCAAAATCCGGGTCAAACATAGACAATGATTTAATTAGCAAACGTAAGCTATCTGGGAAGCCAATTTCAACCGGACTATCAGGGTATTTATCCTGAAACTTCTTTATCTTTCGTGATAACCAACTAACAAACCAATTTGGAATTCTTTTGATTCTCTTATCAGAAGCTGGTACTTCCATATTTTGAAAATAATTTGCTAAATCTCTATCTGGTATATTTCCGATTTGATTAACAAGGTGCTTTAGCCCGTTATATACGAATTTATCTTGTTCTTTAAATCGTGGCATTTCAGCAGAAAAAATGGGTGCGTCCTCAAGAATAATTCCGGAAATATATTCAGGAATATTAGCAGCACACCAAAGAGCGATAATGCCACCTGATGAATTTCCGCTAATAATAACTTTTTGTTTTATTACATTTTCTATAAATATTTTTATGTCCTCACCAATAATTTTCCATGAATAATGCCCCGGTGTCCAAGAAGACTTTCCATGACCTCTCACATCTATGGCATATACTTGGAAAATTTTTGATAGTGGCAAAAGTACTTTCTTATAACTTTCCCACATACCCATTTGAGCAGGAATCAATAATAAACTCGGTCCATTTTTAGGACCAACCACATAGTTCAGCTTAACGCTCCCTGTATCATAAGTTTTTTCTGAAAAACCAGCATTTACCAGTTTTCGATTATTTAGTTTTCCAGACAATTTTTCGTATGGATTTTTATAGTTCATTCAACATTCCTCCTAACTATAATTCTTGAATGTTTTACTCGATAACAATTCCGTAAATCATTAAATCAAGATATTCTTTAACATCTTTTTTAAATTCATGAAAATTATCAAATAACTCCATTGGCTTGTCTTGATACAAATGTAGATATTTCATTACAATTGCATCAATATACAAACTTAAACTCTCTATAATTTTTTGAGTATCTATGTCTTGTCTTAGTTTCAATTTTTTAACAGCACTTAAAATAATCTTACTTGATTTTTCTTTTGATTTTTTATGATATATGCTTAAAATATTTCTAATATCTTTACTAACTTCTTTGTGTGTTTCCTTTGAAACCATATTTAAAAATTTTGTTTCATTTGGATATTTTGTGATTAAATTATATTTCATATCCATCATATAAAAAATTATTTCATAAAAATTATCATAAGTTCCTTCGTATTCTAAATCTTGTGTCAATAGGTCGACTGTATGTTTAAACAGGTATAAGTAAAAATTCTTTTTATTGCCAAAATAATAAAATAATAAACCTTTAGAAATACCAGCTTCATGAGTGATTAAATCAGTCCGTGCTTCTACAAAGGAAAACTTTGAGAAAATTTCAATTCCCTTGGTTATTATTTGCTCCTTTTTTTCATCTGAAATTTTTTCAAAATTCTTAGTAACCATTAGACACCTCACTAAATTGACCAATCAGTCAGTACTCTTGATTAGAGTATATCATATTTTGACTGATTGGTCAATTTCGGATGGTAAAGAGTGAAATGGTAATATTTTCTTTGATTAGATTACTTCACAATCTTCCAATTCCCATCATTCTTTTCAAGTGTCAGACTGAACTGTGATACCTGCGTTGCTTTGGTCTGTGGGTCAAGATATTTAACCGATAAAGACACTGTAACCTGATTTTCTTTACGATTATAAATCGGATTGACCAGCTCCTGAAAAACATACTCTTTTCCAACCGGTTTTAGGATTCCATCTGTCACATAGTAGGACAGTTCCTTTTGCGTGGCAGTCGGGTAGAGCTTGAAGAAGGTGGTTAAAAAGTCATTGATTTCATTTGCAGTAACAGAATCCACCGTGCCGTCATTTTCTATTATCTTAGGCTGATAGGAAGACTTTGACGGTATGCTTGTAATGGTCGGATTCTTAATGATGACCATGTTTCCGGCACTGTCCACATAGACACTGACAGAATAAGCAGACTGCACGTTTTTCTTGCTTTCTCCCTCTGTAATAAGCTGTTCTACACTGTAGGTCATATCAAAGGTGTGATTCCCAGTATTTTTGACGCTCCATATCTGAAAGTTTTGAAGCGAGGAGGACACCGGTATATCCTTTCGTACCGTGTCGTTATTAAGAGCTTGAAGCTCCTCTGTCAGATAGTTTTTCAGTGCTTTGGTTCGGTTGTCAATCGAGGTGCTGTTTTGCTCCCATGTGTAATAGACTTTCGCAAATTTCTCTACAAAATTTTCTATATTATGCGTATCCATATATTCTTTTTCGATGACCTTCGTTTCATGAATGGTATGGGTATCTATTGCCGTAAAATGCTTAAATACCGCAAAGCTGAAGCTGACTGCTAAGAGTATCCACAGGGCAATCACTATCTTTCTTCGAGGATTTATCTTATGAATACGGGGTTTCTTCTCTTTTGGAAGCTGTTTTTTATTGTTGTTATGATTGATGAATTTCATATTTTATTCCTTTCTTATCGTTTGATTCGTCCTGCTCCTGCCAAATGCTGCTGCCAGTAGGAGCTTGTCAAGTCGGTATAACCGATCGGGTCGCCTGCATGGTACATACGGTTATTGCCGACATAGATTCCGACATGGGTAATGTATGTTCCGGAATTGTAAGTAGAATGGAAGAATATCAAATCTCCAGCCTTGGCTTCGGATAGAGAGATGTGTTGGGTAGCGTCATACTGTGCCTGTGCGGTTCTTGGCAAAGAGATACCGGCTTTCCCATAGCACCACTGCACCAGTCCCGAACAGTCAAAAGAGGTAGTGGGAGAAGAACCGCCAAATACATATTTCCAGCCCTCATATTTAAGCGCTTCATTCATAATTGCCTGTGCGGTTTCATCATCAAACTGCGATGTCACAAGATACTGTTTAACCAGAGCTACATAAAACATATTTCCATAGCTGTATCGCCAGCCCCCGTTCATAGAGATGGCAATAGAGTTGGGGTAGTCCACCTTTACACCGCCGGAATGCTCCTTTGCAAAGCTCTGCGCCAGTTCAAAGCTGTATTTTTTGCCATGACGGGCGACATAATCTAAAAATCCACCGCCATAGTTATAGGACTGTATGACACAATCGAAATCTACTTCCAGACGCTTACTGCCTGCCAGAAGCTCACTGAAATACTTTACGCCCTGTTTGATAGAGCTTTCCGTATCCAATGAGTTCGGAGGAAGCCCCAGCGATTCCGAAGACTGCATGACATCTTTTGCCGTACCGCCGGATTCCACCTGCATGATGGCAAGCAATACATTTACATATTCACTCACACCATATTCCTTGGCGTATTTTTCTACCATAGGCTTGTGTGCCAGAACCTCCATGGAAACGGTCGCACCGCCAAATTGACTGTTCCCAAATCCGCCATCCTGTTCATCAGAAGATAAAATTGTGATAAACAAAAGTAGCGAGAATACAACTACGAAAAAACAGGAAAAGCCGATGAGAAGATGTTTTAATTTCATGACGGCTTACCTTGGTCTTTTTTTATTCTGGCGGTTTGTAACGGTCTGCTTTTTGTGTTTACAGTCTGTGTTCTTGAAATAACAGGAGCTTGTCTTTTCGCTTTAAGCGGTGTTGAATTTTCTTTTAATCGGCTTGCTCTCTGGACAGACCATTCCTGTATATTTGCTGATTGAAATTCTCTTATCGTTTTTTGTGGTTCTTGTTTCTGAGCCGTTCGTTCCTGCCTAATTATCGGTCTTTCATGGACAGATGAAGCTACGCTGTTCTCTGATTTTGCCATTTCCATCCTCAAACGGCGTTCCGCAATCGTCTGTCGTCTTGCTTCCTGCTCCTGATTGCGTCTGTCTGCTCTGTATGTTCTTGCCTGAGTGATACCGCCGGTAAAATCATTCATATTTTCTCTGATTTTGTTTTTACCTTGAAAGACGGCATATCTTGCGTTTGTCGGCAGGTCAGTGACCTGTTCCCTGAATTGATTGACAGATGCTGCTATCGTGTCTTTTGTATCGGCTATCGTTCCGACACCTTGTCCGAGCTTTGCTCCCAGTGAAGCCGAATGCTCACTTTGTGGTCGGCTATGGTCGGCTTGTGTTTTCGGAGAATGTGTTAAGCCATCTCTTTTCTGATTTCTTTTTCCGGCAATCGCAGAACCTACTCCATAAGCAGTCATGGAACGACCTAATGTTCTTTGTAGGCGGTGCATTTGTGCGTGCATAAGCATACGGGGTCTTCTCATCATACGGCTTCCGACACCTTGTGAATCATTGCTTTGCAGAGAAAACAGGCTCATCAAGTCACCAAGCTTAAAATAAATGCCTGCAAAGGTCACGATCTGCAAGAAAGCAACCATAAAGAACGGATAACCGGCAGACAGACTGTAAAGCATGGTGGAAATGCTAAAGGCAACAGTAATAATCAATGTAATGCCTGCACGGGTCAGGATGGTATTAAAGAGTTTTGTAATGGCTCTTTTGCTCATGCCCTCAAAGGTCGGCAGCATGCTGAGCAGGAAGCTGACCGGCAGGAACATGGCATAGATGATAAAGAGTATCTGTGAGAAAATCATAATGCCGGTCAGAAGAAAGACAAAGATGGAAATACCAATATTAAAGAAGAACAGGAAAAATACCGTTCCTAACCTGCTGATTGTCTTTGTGATGGTCATATTGGCATTATCTTTATCCTCAATTTCCTCTTTGATGATGTTTTCCCTGTCTTCACCGTTATTGGAATCGGGACTTGTGGACAAAAGATTTTCCACACGGTCGGTGCCAAGACTGTCTATGTCGGTTGTTCCGTACTGGAGCAGCAGCCAGGGCTGTTTCACCTGTATGGAAAACAGGCTGTCCCGGATTAAATCCACACTGTCTTTTCCTTTGGCTTCGGAATCCGGCAAGGTGATTTTTGTGCCAAGCGATAAGCTGGCATTGCTGATGTCCGACGAAAAATCATTGATTTTCGCAATGTAATCCGGCGCATAGGCAATGAAGGAAGCGGACAGGATAAATACCAGTACGAAATTGACAATCGCATGAACCGCCTTTGTCGTTTCTCTTTTGATAAGTCCTGTATAGCTGACATAGATACCGAGTACCAGAATAAAAATCAAAAGAAAACCGACATAAAAGCCCTCTGATGACAGACCGTATGAAGTAACACCGGCTAAGGTCTGCATGTTTTTTCCGATGGCATTCGCCGTGGAAGAAATGAAATCCAAGGAATACGCTTCTTTTACCAAGTAACCTGTGGCGTTTGAGATATACAGACTGATTGTCCAGATGAAATTGGTAATCGCATAAAGTCCATACATGACCTGCTTTCCAATGCCATCTGTCCAGTTCCACGGCAGCCAGTCCCAAGAATTATCGACATAAAAATCAAGCTGGTAGTTTGACAGCGGATATTTGCTGTATTCATTGGCAGTATTGACCGTATCGTCAACCAGTCCTGCGGCGTGTACTACGGTTCCGACCACAGACAGAAATACTAAGGTGGCAATAAGAATCGCACCTGCTATCAGTATGACTTTCCCAATTCGCTTGACTACTTTTGCTATATTTTGCTGTTTCATGCTTACACCTCAATTCTTACCGGCGGTCTGGTATCAAAGGCATGGAGCAGTTCCTCAAACACAGGGTGAAACTGTATCACGCCGACACGCCCATATAAATCACTGATTAGACACTGCCCGTTTTCCAAGTTACGCAGACGCTTTTGGTTGTACTCATCTTCGGGGTCAACCCCAAAGAACGCCAAAGTCTTTTTTATCTCATTGATGTCCGTGGAGCGGAAAGCAAATTTCAGCCCCAGATTATTTTTGAGCTTTTCATCTAAGAGGTCGTCCGTATTTTGTGTCACGAAATAGACACCGGCATTCATGGCACGACCGGCACGCACTAATTTCATGGATAGGGTCTTGCCCTGCGCCACCTGTAAAAAGCTCCATGCTTCGTCCAAGTCCACAATCTTGAAAATGCTTCTGTCCGTATGGATAAAATCCAATGCAAAGGTGCTGATAACAATGAGCATTGCCACAGACAGCAGTTCCATAGTAGTATATTCTTCAAAATCGGTTTCCTTGTCCGGAAGCACCAAATCGGCAACCTGTATGATGTTTAGCTGTTTTTCCAAGCTGATGGACTGTTTTACCTCACCGTCACTAAAGAGAAGATGAGCAAAATCATAGTCGGTAAAACTTTCAATATGCTCTGCAATGCTTGTGGCGGTATCCGTTCCCTCAATTCTCAATTCTTCAATAACCTTTAATAAGCCCCTTACTTCACTGTTTGTTACGGCACGAATGGCTTTTCTAAGGACGGGGAAACGGTCGGAATCACGGGAAGAAATCCCTGTCAAAAAGGTCAATATATCAATCGCAAGAGATTCTGAATCCTTTGGATTTTTCATAATTACATAAGGGTCAAGTAATCCCATGTTTTTCTTTTCAGAGGTCAGATTGACAATATTTATTTCATGAGCGATTTCAGGCAGGGTTTCTTTCCAACTTCCACGTTCCGCTTTCGGGTCAACAATAAGAGCCTGTGCCCCGAAAAGCACCGCATAATAGACAATCAGATTATTGGCAAAGGATTTTCCACCGCCAAGAGAGCCGACAAAAGCGGAAGCCAAGGCATTCGTCACAGAGCCTTTTACTCCCTGTGAAGCAAGAGCCGGTTTCAGATAAACATTTCTTCCCGTATCCAGATTGTAACCGACATAGATTCCGTCTTTTTCCCCAAGCATTTGTGTTGCCCCAAAGCCAAGTCCGGCAAGAAAATCCGAAGTCACATACTGGATATAGTCATTCATATAGCGTTTGCTGGCTGGCAGAAATTCTCCCTGCAAGCCCAACATGTCGCCAAACGGTCGCACCAGCTTTACGCTTAAATCATCGTAAAAATCCTTCACCTCATCACAACGTCGTTTCAGCTCATCCATATCATTAGCGGATACACGCACTACATAGGAGAGCTTATACATGGATTCCTTGCTCTGGTCTAAACTGCTTTCCAGCTCACTGACACTTTCTAAAGCGTCGGCGACATTGGTGCTGGTTTCATTGTCATTCTGCCAAGCGTGGTTATCCAAATCTTTCAGTTCCTTTTTCTTATTTCTGACTGTCCCCAAAGCCTTTTTATTGGCTACAATTTCTACATTCATGGATGTATCAATCGGAAACGTGAATTGCTGTTGCTGATAGTAGAAAATTTCACTTGATGGGAAATCCAGTTCTCCGACAACGCTGTTAATCGTAAAGTAAGCAACGTACACGGTTCTATCTTCCTGTTCCAGTTTCAAATATCGCTGCTTTTCTTCAATCAGGCAACGGGTCGGCTTAATCAGGTCATAGTATTTTACCAGTGTTTCTCCATCCGTCTTTTTCTTTGAAAGATGGTAGGTATAATCTTCATAGGCTGTGCCGGTCTGTCCATAGATGTGTTCAATGAGATAACCGAAATCATCTTTATTTAATGGTCGGATTTTAAATCTTCTTGAAATCTTGTTCGAGAGCAGCTTTTCCATCTTTGAATAGCGTAAAATCTCATCATTGCTCATGCTGACAAAATCGCCCATCAGCTTATGGTTGACATCATAGATAAAATCCAAAGCCGCATTTTTGGCTTCTTTTGTAAATTCCCTGACGGATACATCCTGTTCGCCAAAAAGGAGCTTAAAGCCGATATAAAAGCGGTAATCGACCTGATTTTCTCCAATCATGGAAATCAAAGCCTCTGTCTGCTCATCAATTCTTTTTTCGGCAACTTCTTTTAATTTCCCGACGATTCCCTTTTTGGAATTTTCCTGAATGGAACGTATGCTGGATTCCGTACTGATTTGCAGAGCATGAATTTTCCCGTTACGGTTTTGTGCGATAAGCTGTCTGAAAGAATCATGCACCTGTAATTTTTGCTCAGGGCTTAGAAAAGAATAGTTATAGGGAAGAAGTTCATAGTAGGCAAAGCATTCCCCGTCATTGTTCCAGACCAGATTGTTTTCAATATATTTAATGGGATATTTCATCGTATTCACTCCTGACTGCTGTAATTGCTTCCTGCATATTGTTTTTTCTTAAATGTATGGTTTTGCCTGCATAAGTCAGCTTCGGTCTGAACCAAAAGGAAATTACCGACTTCAAAAATCCGTAAGGCTTTTTTCCGTCGAATGTTTTCTGGCTCATAAACCAAGTCAGGACGACCGGGATTCCAAAATATTTCAGGAATGCCCCATCAATAAAAGACAGTGGCGGAAGATTCCCAAGAAGTATGACTGCAAATACAGACACCACAAACCATGTCATTTGCGTAAAGGTGATAGGGAAAGGCAGCTTAAAGTCATTGATAGAGTAAAGCACCTTTTCCACCGACCAGATATTGGTATAGCTTCGTATTTTTTTCATTTTTATTTCTTTATCCTTTCATAAAAAGGGATAGTTTTTGGACTATCCCCTTAAGTCAAACCAATCTGTCTGTGTCATCAGACATCAGTAGATAATTTCAAAAATCCCACGGCTTGCATGGATAAAAGTTCCTGAAAGCTCTAAGTCACGCCCAAAGGATTCATAATCAATATAGTTTTGCAGACTTGCCGGAACTTCACCAAGCATACCCGTTTCCTCAATGTAGTAGCGTGCCACATCTGCCATATCATCACAGCCGGAATGCAGAATAATATCGTCCTGATGTTCGCTTAATTCTTCAATGCTGGGAAAGTGCGTAAGCAAGGCGGAAAGCTCTGACTGTAATTCTTCGGGCAGATCACATACCAGCTCATAAAGATGGTTCAGTTCTGCAAGGGAGGTGTATTCGTCAATGTCAAAGGGCAGCTCGTAATCATGAATGGCGTATTCCTCATACTCATCATTCAAGCCGATTTTTTCTTTGACTTCTTCAAAATCTACGGGGAGCTTAAACCAAGCTCCCACGAGTTCCCCCTCGTTATATTTGCCGAGGTTGGCAATATATACCTGCATATCGTCCATTCATTTTCCTCCTCTCTAAGCTCCAATAATTTTATTGAACAGCTCCAGTAAAATGTCCTTGACACCGGCTGCGTTGAATACCAGTCCTACTGCAATAATCGCAATGATAAGAAAGCCGATAAGTTTGGAAAATTCACGCTTAAAGCCAAGATATAAGCCAATCACAACAATAGCTAAAAGCACCAGTGATTGTGCGTTCGATAAAAACCAGTTATAAAGATTTTGTCCAAAGTTCATTGAAAAATATTCTCCTCTCTGTTAAAAATGAATTTGTGTCATACAATGACATTTTTGATATTTGCTGACTGTTGTTTGAGAATCTGCTTATGCTTGTCCGTCAGCTTTGCATGTGCAAGCAGAGTATTTACCGTCTGTGTCTGATTGATTTCGTCCAGCTTTAGTGCCACCTTTAAGGTAGGAGCGACCTGACGAGCCAGCCAGTTTAGCGTTCGCTCATAGGTATAGGGTTCCGGTTTTGTCGTGAGTTTTAAGCGGTCACGGTGATTGCCGATAAACCAAGCCCATTCATCATTCAATTTCCAGTCACAGCGAGGTCTGTTATCATCCCTGTCTACAAAACGGATATAGCGGTTGATAATCTTAAAGGCGGTCTGCTCCGGATTGTCAAAGATAAGCAGGTCACGAACGGCATAATAGGCACGCTCATTTTTCAGACGGATTTCAAAGCGGTTTTTCACTTCCGCTTCACGGATGGGAATATGATTCTTCCTGTACTGCTCATAGTCCTTTTCATAAATGCAAAAGTAAACTTCGCTTTGAAGAGAACCAATATAGAGAGTATTTCCCATACATTCCTTTTCATCTTTGCGTACCAGTTCACCGCTTCGGTAGCTTTTGAAACTGCGAAAGACGGAGATACATTCCTCATTCCTGCATTTTTCGGTAAGCATGGGAATATTCAAAATGCCGGTTCTGTCATTGATGGCTAAATCCAGTCGCTTCATCACACCGCCAGCCGATAAGGCGTCCATGAAAAATTCATACCAGCTTCGCTCCTGTGCCAGAAGATAGGCTTCAAACTGTCTGCACCCACGTCCCTTTAGTTCTACCAGCACACCCTTACTAAGCTCCGATGAACAGAGAACAAATATATCTCCTAAAGCGTAATGCTCCGAATAGGAGTAGAAGCCGTAATCCTCATGAAGAAAATAGAACAGCTTTAATCGCAGGATTTGTTCTACCACATATCTGACATCTGTTGTCGGAAAGCGAATCCTTACATAGTCAAAAATAAGCTCAAGCGGAGAGTTAGGATTGAACCGTTCCAAGGTTTCAAAGAGTACATGTTCCAGTTCCTTTGACGGTATGACTTTCCCTGTTTCAATATCACTTAAATACTGCCTTGTAATACCTGCTCCGGTTGCCAGACGGCTCTGTGAAATACCATAAGCCAATCGTGTTTCTTTTATCTTTTCGATATGATTTTCTTTCTCCAGTAAAATCCCTCCTGTCTAAAAAGGCAGATGTCAACTTTGAAAGCTCACTTGACACCTGCCGTAATTTCTATAATCCCTTGTCCTGTAAAGAATAAGAGATGATAAATAAATTGTTTTTTGTCGATTTGTACCCCCCTGTTAGATACGGGGGGTTGAATGGTTGGCGTGGCTGCCGCCACACCAACCGGCAAACCGTCCGCACGGCAAGGCTTACGCTTCGCACGCCTTTTGTGCGTCCTGCCTGCCGTCTGTGAGTTTCCGTATCTCCTCTAAAAAATCATGTCCTTTGGGAACAAGGGGCGTATAAAATTCAGATATGACGCTTGTTCCCACATCAACATAGCCATGCCCTTTGATTTGTTTTGAGAAGAAATCCTTTTGCACATCACTTCCAAACATCATGCCGTATCCCATTTCAGACATACGACCTAAAGCTACTCTGAAATGAAACTGGTCACGGATTCCGTCGCCAAGGTATTTTGCGTCCGGTCTTTGACAGGCTAATATTAGGAAAAATCCTGCCTGACGACCTAACATGACAATCTGCTTTAATTTATTTAAGACGGCAGTATTCTCCTTTGTTCCCAGCATTTCCATAAAAGCGACATATTCATCAAAAATCAGGAAATGAGCCGGAAGCCCCAAGTAGGAATAATTTTCGCCTGTTTTATAGTTTTCCATTTCTTTCATGGCGAGGCTTCGCTTCACCATTTCTTCATAGAATCTGTCAATGCAGGAAAGGATATCTTCCTTTTGAAAATACACCTCTTTCATAACAGAGCCTAAGTCGGCAAGATCGGCATTTTTCGGGTCAAGGATATACAGCTTTGCATTTGTACGGAGCAGGGCTTCAATCAGTGTCAGGATAAAATAGGTTTTACCGCCGCCTGTACCACCGGCAATTAACATATGAGGGAGCTTGTCATATTCCCACCATATATTTTTCATAAGGCGTAGCTTTCCGCTTTTTGCCTGTACCTCGTCAATGGAAATACGATTGGCAATCATGTCATAAAGCAGGGTATATTCCACATAGGAATCTTTCAGCTCCTTTTCGGTCAGCTCACAATATAAGCCGCTCTCCAGCTTTTTCTCCAAATGCAGGAGCTGTTCCTGATACTTGCCCAGCGTAATTTCTACACGTATCTGAATCAGACCGTTTTTCATGCGGTAATAGACTTTCGGGAAGTAGCTTATCTTTTCTCTTGTCCGGCTGGAAGAATCTTTAAAAATCCCCTCTGATTTTACCTGCTTTGCTTCATACCATTTGTTTTCCAGTATCATTCTGGCTAATTTCTGACGATGATAGAGCTGTTTTATCCAGTCATAGCGATAGCGTTTAATCACCAAAACAAGCAGCAGGCAGATAACACCGGAGCTAATACAGCTTATGGAAAGATAGGGAACATTGATTTCACCTGCTTTTGGTAAATGAAAATCCTGCCAGTTTATCTCTGAGATTGTCTTTGCATGAAACAGGGCAACAACAAGAATAAAAACCGGCAGGAATATTGATACGGCTGTATGAAAGACCAAATCCTTATCGCTTGGTCGAATCCGTTTACCGGAAAGAAGCCACTGTTTCATGTGCCTGTTTCTCCTTTCGATTTGCGTTCTTTACCTTACTTTTCAGATATGGGTTCTTTTTTAGGAGCTTCCCTCTTGAAATTTCCTGAATCCTTCGCCGGCACAATATCATCTGCCTTGATATACCAGTCCACCTCTGCTCCCTGAAAGGTTGCGGTCGCTACCGTATCGGCTACCGGATTGATAAGCTCTACATGTGCGTTATAGTCAAATTCTTTCAGCGGAACGCTTGCAGGAATGCTCACCTGAATCATTCGTCCCTGTCCTTTGGATTTGAGGTCATAGGTACGCTCCTTAATTTCTTCCGAAAGCGTGCCATCTTCCTTTTGAATGCGTACCTCACGGCGAAGTGCGGAGAATTTCAACTCTCCAAATGTCGCTTCCTTTTCTAAGACGATACCGTTTGCTAATCTCATTTCTTTTCCTCGCTTTCTATGCCTTTATCATGTCGTCGGCTTCCAGAATGTAATTGGTAAATCCTCGTGTGCCGATTTTATATCCCTCTGCTCTGATACGGGGATGGATGAGTTTTACTTTTTCCTCAAAGGCAAAGTTCTTTTCGCCTGCTTCTGCCGGAAGTATCACGATAATATCGTCTGCTCTCTGCACATCGGAATAGAGGTTGTAGCTTCTTGATAAGACCGTAAGCTGTCCGTTGATTCTTCTTTGTATGACTTTATCCTCACCGGCAAATTCTAAGTTTCCAAAAGTCTTTTCCATGTTGGGAATAACAAATTTTAGTTCCATATTTTTTCGTCCTTTCTGTGATCTATTGATTTTTATGTTTTCAGCGTATCTTTCGTAGGAGAACGACATTTCCTTTCCAAAGTTTTTCTTTCCATCATTATCACGACCTTTCAAATTAAATACAAAAATAGACACCTCATTGTTGAAGTGTCTACCTTTATGAATATTCAATTTGTGCTGGAGGTATCTATTAAATCTTCACCTTTCAAGGAAAATCGTCGTACCAAAGCTCATTCATACGTAGTAAATCAGTAGTAATTTAATTGGTTTTATCCTTGATAAGGTGCAGTGTCTCCAGTGTTTATGCAGATAATTGGGATTTTATGATGTTTTTCATTTAAAAAAGTTTACTCTTTTATCGACTATTTAGTAGGAATGGAATGAAAAGTTTAAAATTTTAACAAAATCTAGTTATTTTTGCTAATAGTGGGCATTATTTGAAGAAATGTTCGGTTTTGAGAATTTTTTGTAATAATAATGGAAATTTACTTGAAAAGCAATAGGAAAAATAGTAAAATAGAATCATAGAAAACGCTTACAAAACGAGGTGAAAAAATGGATAGACAAGAAGCATTGAGAACTTTTACCACAGGTGAAAATTTCCATTTGCAGCACTATTTGGGGGCTCATCAAGATGAAGTAGATGGGCAAAGTGGCTATACATTTCGTGTATGGGCACCGAATGCTCAGAGTGTGCATCTGATTGGAGACTTTACCGACTGGTATGAAAATCAAATCCCTATGGCACGTAATGAAGGTGGCGTATGGGAAGTGTTTACGGATTTACCTAAGGAAGGAGACATTTACAAATACAACATCAAACGAAGTAGCGGGCAAGAAATTTTGAAAATTGATCCGCTGGCAGTTTATTTTGAAAAACGTCCTGGTACAGGTGCAGTAATTCGGACGATTCCAGAAAAGAAATGGAAAGATGGTCTATGGTTAGCTCGCAGAAAACGTTGGGGATTTTTCTCACGTCCAGTGAATATTTACGAAGCTCATGCAGGTTCCTGGAAGAAAAATGAGGATGGTAGCCCGTATTCATTTGCTCAATTAAAAGATGAACTGATTCCTTATTTGGTTAAAATGAATTATACTCATGTGGAATTCATGCCACTAATGGCGCATCCACTTGGATTGAGCTGGGGTTATCAGCTAATGGGATATTTTGCACTTGAGCACACGTATGGAACGCCTGAAGAGTTTCGTGATTTTGTTGAAGAATGTCATGTCAATAATATCGGAGTTATTGTTGACTGGGTGCCGGGTCATTTTACTATCAATGATGATGCCTTGGCTTATTATGACGGTACACCTACGTTTGAATATCAGGATCATGACCGTGCCCATAATTACGGCTGGGGCGCTCTCAATTTTGACTTAGGAAAGAATGAAGTGCAGTCTTTCTTGATTTCTAGTATCAAGTTTTGGATTGACTTTTATCATTTAGACGGAATCCGCGTGGATGCTGTTAGCAACATGCTCTACCTAGATTATGATAGTGGTCCATGGCAACCAAATATTGACGGGGGCAATCGCAACTACGAAGGCTATTACTTCCTTCAACGCTTGAACACGGTTATCAAACTGGCTCATCCAGATGTCATGATGATTGCAGAGGAAAGCACGAGTGATACAAAGATTACAGGTATGGCAGAAATGGGTGGTCTTGGATTTGACTACAAGTGGAACATGGGCTGGATGAATGACATTCTGCGCTTCTACGAAGAAGACCCAATTTACCGCAAGTATGATTTTAATCTAGTAACCTTTAGTTTTATGTATGCTTTCTCTGAAAATTTCTTACTGCCATTCTCTCATGACGAAGTGGTGCATGGTAAGAAGAGCCTCATGCATAAGATGTGGGGAGACCGCTACAATCAATTTGCTGGTCTGCGAAATCTCTATACATATCAAATGTGTCACCCAGGGAAGAAGCTTCTTTTCATGGGTAGTGAATGGGGACAATTCTTAGAGTGGAAATGCGAAGAATCTTTGGAATGGCGTGATTTGGCTGATGATATGAATGCCAAGATGCAGCATTTCACTTCTCAGCTCAATCAGCTTTATAAAGAAAATCGTGTTTTATGGGAAAATGACTTGAGTTGGGACGGTTTAGAGATTATTGATGCGGATAATACAGATCAAAGTGTGCTTTCCTTTATTCGGAAAAATGACAAGGGAGATATGTTAGTTTGCGTCTTTAATATGGCTCCGGTAGAGCGCAAAGACTTTACCATTGGTGTTCCGGTAGCAGCCATATATGAAGAAATTTGGAATACGGAATTAGAAGAATGGGGAGGTGTGTGGAAAGAGCACAATCAAACGGTTCAGTCTCAAGAAGGCTTGTGGAAGGATTATCCTCAGACGTTGACCTTTACTTTGCCAGCATTAGGGGCAAGTATTTGGAAGATTAAACGTCGTGTGAAATCAGCAAATGTAAGTAAAAAGTCCAAAAAGGAGTAACAAATGAAGAATGAAATGCTAGCTTTGATTCTTGCCGGTGGGCAAGGAACGCGTCTTGGAAAACTCACTCAAAGTATTGCCAAACCAGCAGTACAATTTGGTGGACGTTACCGTATCATTGACTTTGCTTTGTCCAATTGTGCGAATTCAGGGATTCATAATGTTGGTGTCATTACTCAATATCAACCATTAGCTTTGAATAGTCATATTGGGAATGGCTCTAGTTGGGGACTTGACGGCATTAATACAGGAGTATCCATTCTCCAGCCTTACTCAGCAAGTGAAGGAAATCGTTGGTTTGAAGGAACGAGCCATGCGATTTATCAAAACATTGATTATATTGATACTATCAATCCTGAATATGTCTTGATTTTGTCTGGTGATCACATTTACAAAATGGATTATGATGATATGCTTCAGTCTCATAAAGATAACAATGCCAGCTTAACAGTGGCTGTTCTAGATGTCCCTCTGAAAGAAGCAAGTCGTTTTGGTATTATGAATACAGATGCCAATAACCGCATTGTCGAGTTTGAAGAAAAACCAGCTGAACCTAAGTCTACCAAGGCTTCTATGGGGATTTATATCTTTGACTGGAAACGCCTGCGTACTATGCTGGTAGCTGCTGAAAAGAGCAATGTAGATATGTCTGACTTCGGTAAGAATGTTATTCCAAATTATCTAGAGTCTGGCGAGAGCGTCTACGCTTATGAATTCAACGGATACTGGAAGGATGTCGGCACGATTGAATCTCTCTGGGAAGCTAATATGGAATATATCGATCCCAATAATGCCTTAGATAGCCGTGATCGTCAATGGAAAATTTACTCACGGAACTTGATTTCCCCACCAAACTTCCTTGGAGAGAACGCTCATGTTGAAGATTCTTTGGTTGTGGACGGCTGTTTGGTAGATGGCACGGTTAAACATTCGATTCTTTCTACGGAAGCTCAGGTGCGTAAAGATGCAGTTGTAGAAGATTCTGTTGTTATGAGTGGAGCTATCATTGGTCAAGGAGCAAAAATCAAACGTGCTATTATCGGTGAAGGAGCTATCATTTCTGATGGTGTAGAAATTGATGGAACAGACGAAGTACAAGTTATCGGATACAATGAGAAAGTGGGGGTACCATCAGATGAAGATTGATAAATATTCAGCAATTTTAGGAAATACAGTTGGATTTCATGATATGTCTACTTTGACAAGTCATCGTCCAGTTGCCAGCTTGCCTTTTGGTGGGAAATATCGGTTGATTGACTTTCCATTATCCAGCTTAGCAAATGCAGGGATTCGGAGCGTCTTTTGCATTTTCCAACAAGATAATATTAGTTCTGTCTTTGACCATATCCGTTCTGGACGTGAATGGGGGCTGTCTACTCTTTTGAGTCACTACTATCTTGGTATTTATAATACGCGCGTAGAAAGTTCTACTGTTGGTAAAGAATACTACGAGCAATTATTGACCTATTTAAAACGTTCGGGCAGCGATCAAACGGTAGCATTGAACTGTGATGTTTTGGTGAACATCGACTTGAACCAAGTCTTCCACTTACATGGTACAACTGATCAACCGATTACAGTTGTCTATAAAAAATTACCAAAAGAAGAAATTTCCGAAGTCAACGCTGTTTTGGAAATTGATGAAACAGATCATGTGAAAAATCACCATCTTTTTGATGATAAAAAAGATCAGGATTTGTACAACATGTCAACGGATATCTTTGTTGTGGATACACCTTGGCTGATTGAAAAGTTAGAAATAGAAGCACAAAAAGAATTTCCTCAAAAATTACGTTATGTTTTACGTGATTTAGCTACTCAGGAAAAAGCATTTGCTTATGAATATACGGGTTATTTAGCAAATATTCATTCTGTCACTTCGTACTTCAATGCCAATATTGATATGCTTGATTCGCAAAAATTCTATTCTCTTTTCTCCCCAAATCAAAAGATTTATACTAAAGTAAAAAATGAAGAGCCAACTTATTATGCAGTCGGTTCTAAGGTTTCAAATTCTCAATTCGCTTCTGGTAGTATCGTGGAAGGAGAAGTGATTGATTCTGTCATTTCTCGTAATACCCGCGTTAACAAAGGAAGTAGTGTTAAAAGCAGCATTCTCTTCCCACGTGTCCTTATTGGTGAAAATGCTGTTGTAGAAAATGCTATTTTAGATAAGGGTGTTGAGGTTGCTGAGAATGTGACCATTCGAGGAACAGTTGATAACCCAGTTGTCATTAAAAAAGGTGAAAAAGTAACAGAGGATAGAATTCAATGAAAATTTTATTTGTAGCAGCAGAAGGGGCACCTTTTTCTAAAACAGGAGGTTTGGGAGACGTCATTGGCGCTCTCCCTAAATCTCTTGTGAAGGCAGGTCATGAAGTGGGCGTCATTCTTCCATACTATGATATGGTGGATAAAAAGTTTGGCGACCAAATGGAAGACTTGTTCCATTTTGAAGTGAAGGTCGGTTGGCGTGGTCAATATGTAGGCGTGAAACGTACCGTTTTAAATGGTGTGACCTTCTACTTTATAGACAATCAATACTATTTCTTCCGTGGACATGTTTATGGCGATTTTGATGACGGCGAACGCTTTGCCTATTTCCAAATGGCAGCTGTTGAGTTAATGGAGCGAGTGGATTTTATTCCAGATGTTCTCCATGTGCATGATTATCATACAGCGATGATTCCATTTTTGGTGAAAGAAAAATACCATTGGATTCAGGCTTATCATGGTATTCGGACTGTTTTAACCATTCACAATTTAGAATTTCAAGGGCAATTTTCGGATGGGATGCTCTGGGATTTGTTTGGAGTAGGATATGAGCGTTATGCAGATGGTACTTTGCGTTGGAATGATTGCCTCAACTGGATGAAAGCAGGGATACTGTATGCAGATCGTGTGACAACCGTGTCACCAAGTTATGCACGTGAAATTATGACACCAGAGTTTGGTTGCGGTTTGGATCAAATTTTGCGGATGGAGTCGGGTAAAGTCTCAGGTATTGTCAATGGAATCGATACAGATATTTATAATCCAGAAACAGATGCGTTACTGGATCATCATTTTAATAAAGATGATTTATCTGGCAAACTTGCTAATAAGCGTGCGTTGCAAGAAAAAGTTGGTCTGCCTGTGCGAGATGATGTACCTCTAGTAGGGATTGTATCACGTTTGACTCGGCAAAAAGGTTTTGATTTAGTTGTGGATCAATTACACAATTTACTACAAGATGATGTACAAATTATCCTTTTAGGAACAGGAGACCCATCTTTTGAGCAATCATTTGCTTGGTTTGGTCAAGCCTATCCAGAAAAATTATCTGCCAATATCACTTTTGATGTGAAATTAGCGCAAGAAATTTATGCAGCTTGTGATATGTTCTTAATGCCAAGTCGCTTTGAGCCATGTGGATTGTCCCAAATGATGGCCATGCGTTATGGAACATTACCACTTGTACATGAAGTTGGTGGTCTTCGTGACACCGTTCAACCCTACAATGCTTATGAAGGAACAGGAACTGGATTTAGCTTTAATAATTTCTCAGGTTACTGGCTGAAATGGACATTTGACATGGCTATTGACGTATACCACAATGATAAAGATACATGGTATAACCTTCAAAGACAGGCTATGGAACGCGATTTTTCATGGGATACAGCTAGCCAAGCTTACAGTCATTTGTACCAATCTCTTTATTGATAGAAAGGAGTTTGCCGTTAAGAAATGAAACTAACAAAAGAGCAGTTTCTTCATGATTTTAAGGATATTTTGCATGAAGAACAATTGATTAAAGTAGAAGATGCCACTCCGGCAGAACTGTTTCAAACCTTAGCACGTACAATTCGCAAATACATCACTCCTATGTGGTTGGAGCGACGAAACAAATTAGTAGAAGACAAGCAAAAAATTGCTTATTACTTTTCGATTGAATTTCTACCTGGGCGGATGCTGGAAACTAATTTGCTAAATCTTGGAATCCTCGATGTTGTCAAAGAAGGTTTTGACGAATTAGGTATTGATTTTACAGCTGTAAAACGGGCTGAACACGATATGGCATTAGGGAATGGCGGTCTTGGTCGCCTTGCAGCAGCTTTTATGGATTCGCTTGCAACTACAGGCTATCCGGGATTTGGTAATGGAATCCGCTATCGCTACGGACTTTTCAAACAAAAAATTGTGGACGGTTACCAAGTCGAGTTGCCTGATAATTGGTTTGGTAGTCTAGGAAACGTCTGGGAAACGCGGAAAGATCACGATGTTGTAGATGTCAAAATTTTTGGGAATGTCTATCTTCAAGCCAACAAGGAAGGTCGGATCGTTCCTGTTTATGAAAATTCACAAACTCTTCGTGCAGTACCTTACGACGTGCCACAAATTGGTTTTGAAAATGATACTGTCAACAATCTTCGTTTATGGGATGTTGAAATTCCTGAAGAATATGAACTAGAATATCCAACGATTGAAGCACGCCGCAAAGTGCAAGATATTACGGCTATTTTGTATCCAGATGATTCAAGTTACGAAGGAAAAGAACTGCGCTTGATTCAAGAATATTTCATGACTAGTGCGGGTTTGCAGACGATTATCAAATCTTATCGGAAACAAGGCCTGCCTTTAGAGCAAATTCCTGAAAAGGTATCGGTCCATATCAACGATACCCATCCAGCGGTTGCACCAGCAGAATTTATGCGGCTTTTACTTGATGACTGCGGTCTTGAATGGGCGGACGCCTGGAATGCAACAGTGAAGACGATGAGTTATACCAATCACACCATTCTTTCGGAAGCTTTGGAAAAATGGGACGCGGAACTCTTTAAAAATGTTCTTCCTCGTGTTTACCAAATCATTCTTGAAATTGACAATCGCTATGTTTCTGATATGGCTGCACGCGGTATTGATCCGCAAGTGATTGAAAATACTCGGATTGTCAAAGATAATCAAGTCCACATGGCGCATCTTGCGATTATTGGTGGGCATTCGGTCAATGGAGTGGCAAAACTTCACACAGAGTTGCTCAAAGAAGATACGTTGCGTGACTTTTATGCTATTTATCCTGAAAAATTCAATAATAAAACGAATGGCATCATTCAACGTCGCTGGTTGCAAATTGCAGATGAACCATTGTCAAATGAAATTGATCGTTTAATTGGTAAGGGCTGGCGGACGGATATTCATGAACTTCGCAGACTTTTAGACTACAAAGATGATCGGCAAGTTTTGAGTGAATTTTATAATGTCAAGCAAGAAGCCAAGGCGCGCTTAGCAGTTTTCATCAAAGAATCTACAGGAGTGGAAGTGTCAACGGAAGCTATCTTTGATGTACAAGTGAAACGGCTTCATGCTTATAAGCGTCAATTGCTCAATTTGCTCCATATTCTTAAACTATATTGGGATTTAAAAGACAATCCTAATAAAGATATGGTGCCACGTGTCTTCATTTTTGGTGCCAAGGCAGCGCCGGGTTATCATTTTGCCAAATCTGTTATCAAATTGATCAACGAAGTGGCAAATCTTGTCAATAATGATGAGAGTCTACAAGGCAAGCTAAAGGTTGTTTTCCTTGAAAATTATCGGGTCAGCTTGGCTGAACTCATCATTCCTGCTGCAGATGTGTCAGAGCAAATCTCGCTTGCTTCTAAGGAGGCTTCCGGCACATCTAATATGAAATTCATGATGACAGGTGCCATTACTCTGGCAACTCTTGATGGAGCCAATATTGAAATCAAAGATGAAGTCGGAGATGACAATATTGTAATTTTCGGTATGGACAAAGACGAAGTCTATGACCATTATGCCCGTCATGATTACTACTCACGTGGTGTTTATGAAAGCAATCCTGTGGTTCGCCGTGTGGTGGATAGCTTTGTGGACGGAACTATTCCAAATGTCCGAAATGAAGGTTCTGAGATTTATGAAGCTTTGATTACGCACAATGACGAATACTTCCTTCTGGAAGATTTTGCTTCGTACGTAGCGGCTCAAGAAAAGATTGATCAACTCTATCGTGACAAAGGGAAATGGGCGCGTATGAGCCTTATTAATATCGCAACATCTGATAAATTCACATCAGATGATACGATTGAACAATACGCCAAAGAAATTTGGAACCTAAAAAAGTAATAAGCTAGGGGCTGGGACTTATCCAGCCTCTTTGTTGAAAAAGTGAATTGTAGTTTTTGTCTATATTTAATCGATAAAGATTACCTATAATATACATATATAGGAAAAAATTCGATAATTGGAAATAGCTATTTCTACATCAACAAACTGATAGTGGGATCAAGTTCGTTTTACTACTATTCTACAACCACAATTGTTGCAGGATAGCCTACTTTTTTGGAAATTGAAAGAAATCCGTATAAAACGTTTCCAAAAGACAAAAACATTTGACAAAAAGAATTTTTAGGACTAAACTAAGTAAGTAAATTTTAAACATAAAGGAGAATTCATCATGAATTTAACATTTTTTGGATTATGTCTTGCCTGTATGGGTGTTTCACTCGCTGAAGGGTTTTTAATGGCAAATCTATTTAAATCAGCATCACGTCAGCCAGAAATCATTGGTCAGTTGAGAACACTTATGATCATGGGGATTGCCTTTATCGAAGGTACTTTCTTCGTAACACTTGCGATGTCATTCATCATTAAATAAGAAAAGAAAGTTATCCTTTAGAAAAGGGGGTGGAGTTCGTTGGAAGAAAGTGTAAATCCAACTATCACTTTAGGTCCTGTGACCTTTGATTTGACTCTACTTGCTATGTCTCTTCTAACCGTACTTATCGTATTTGCTTTCGTCTATTGGGCTAGTCGGAAAATGACGCTGAAGCCTTCTGGTAAGCAAAACGTCTTAGAATACCTCTATGATTTTGTCATTGGCTTTACAAAGGGCAATATTGGCGATAAGTATATGAAGAATTACTCTCTATTTATCTTTTCCTTATTCCTTTTCGTTGCAGTAGCTAATAACCTTGGCTTGATGGCAAAAGTGCAGACAACCAAGGGATATAACTTGTGGACATCTCCAACAGCTAATCTTGCATTTGACCTAGGATTTTCATTCTTGATTACCTTGATTTGTCACATTGAAGGGATTCGCCGACGTGGGGTGAAAGCGTATCTCAAAGCTTTTGCGACACCTGCTGGAATGACACCGATGAATATTTTGGAAGAATTCACCAATTTTGCTTCTTTGGCTTTGCGGATCTATGGTAATATCTATGCAGGGGAAGTTCTGTCTGGCTTGTTATTAACTTTGTCACAACAAGCTGCTGCTTGGTATCCAATAGCATTTGTCTTGAATCTTGTTTGGACAGCTTTTTCAGTCTTTATTTCATGTATTCAAGCCTATGTATTTACCATGTTGACATCTATGTATCTAGGTAAGAAAATTAATGGTGAGGAATAGAAGGGAGAAAAGAGATGAATATTACTTTAGGTAGTCTTATTGGGGATTTTATCCTTGTAGCAGGCTCATTTCTTCTGTTAATCGTTTTAATTAAGAAATTTGCCTGGGATAATATTACAAGTACTTTTGAGCAACGTGCCAAAAAGATTTCGGATGATATTGATGGCGCAGAATCTGCTCGTCAAAAAGCAGAAGATTTGGCTCAAAAGAGAGAAACAGAATTAGCAGGTAGTCGTCAAGAAGCGACAACAATTATTGAAAATGCCAAGGAAACTGCCGAGAAAAACAAGGCAGGAATCTTGGCAGATGCAGCTGATGAAGCTGGACGTTTAAAAGAAAAGGCTAATCAAGAAATCGCTCAAACCAAAGCAGAAGCCATGAACAGTATCAAAGGTGATGTAGCCGATTTGACTGTAAATCTTGCTAGCAAAATTTTAGGTCAAAAATTGGATCAAGAAGCTCACAAAGAGCTCATTGACCGCTATATTGACAAGCTAGGAGATGCTTAATGGACAAAAAAAGATATGCGGTAATTGAAAAATATACCACACCTTTTGTCCAACTCGTGATTGAAAAAGGTCAGCAAAAAGATGTTTTTGAAAAACTTCAACAAATCAAAGACATTTTTGACAATACACATTTAGCTGCTTTTTTGTCACATATTGGTGTTGATGATACAGAAAAAGAAAGAAGCCTTCGCTATTTTCAAGGATCTGATTCATCCTTGATTGACAATTTCATTGAAGTTATTATTCATAATCATCGTGAAGATCTTTTTTATGATATTTTAGTAGAAAGTCTTCACCAGCTTGAAGAGATTAGTAATGAATTTGAAGTGACAATCAAATCAGTTCAAGGTTTATCGGAGGAGCAAAAATCTAAAATTATTCCGATTATTGAGCGAAAATTTGGATTGCAGGTCCGTTCTTTAAAAGAAGAACTGGATGCAAGCCTCATTGGTGGCTTTATCATCACAGCTAATAATAAGACAATTGATGCAAGTATTAAACGTCAATTACAAACAGTAAAAGAAAATTTGAAATAGAAAGTGGTGTGAATTTTGGCGATTAACGCACAAGAAATCAGCGCTTTAATTAAGCAACAAATTGAAAATTTCCAGCCAAATTTTGACGTCACAGAAACAGGGGTCGTCACATATATTGGTGATGGAATCGCCCGTGCTCATGGTCTTGACAATGCAATGAGTGGTGAGCTGTTGATTTTTGAAAATGGCTCATACGGTATGGCACAAAACTTAGAATCAACAGATGTAGGGATTATCATCTTAGGTGATTTCACAGATATTCGCGAAGGGGATACCATTCGCCGAACTGGTAAAATCATGGAAGTGCCTGTCGGAGATGCTTTGATTGGTCGGGTTGTTGATCCGCTTGGTCGTCCGGTTGATGGGCTTGGCGAGATTAAGACAGACAAGACGCGTCCAGTTGAAACACCTGCTCCGGGAGTTATGCAACGGAAATCTGTATCAGAACCGCTTCAAACAGGTTTGAAAGCGATCGATGCTTTGGTGCCAATTGGTCGTGGGCAACGGGAATTGATTATCGGAGACCGTCAAACTGGTAAAACAAGTATTGCGATTGATGCGATTTTGAACCAAAAGGGACAAGATATGATTTGTATCTATGTTGCCATTGGTCAGAAAGAATCAACGGTTCGTACGCAAGTAGAAACACTTCGTCAGTATGGAGCGCTGGATTACACAATCGTTGTCACAGCGTCGGCTTCTCAACCTTCACCATTGCTGTTTTTAGCACCTTATGCAGGTGTAGCAATGGCAGAGGAATTTATGTATAGTGGCAAACACGTTTTGATTGTCTATGATGATTTATCAAAACAAGCGGTTGCTTATCGTGAACTGTCACTCTTGCTTCGTCGTCCACCAGGTCGTGAAGCTTTCCCAGGAGACGTATTCTATCTTCATAGCCGTCTTTTGGAACGTTCTGCCAAAGTTTCGGATGAATTAGGTGGTGGTTCTATTACAGCGCTGCCGTTTATCGAAACGCAAGCAGGAGACATCTCCGCTTATATCGCAACCAATGTAATTTCAATTACAGACGGTCAAATCTTTTTAAGCGACAGTCTCTTTAATGGAGGTGTTCGACCTGCTATTGATGCCGGTTCATCTGTATCACGTGTAGGTGGTTCTGCACAGATAAAAGCGATGAAGAAGGTTGCCGGAACCTTGCGTATTGACCTTGCTTCTTATCGTGAACTGGAAGCATTTACCAAGTTTGGTAGTGATTTGGATGCGGCAACGCAAGCGAAATTGAATCGTGGCCGTCGGACGGTAGAAGTCTTGAAACAACCTGTTCATGAACCATTACCAGTTGAAAAACAAGTCGTTATTTTGTACGCCTTGACACATGGTTTCTTGGATAGTGTACCGGTTGATGATATTCTTCGTTTTCAAGCAGAACTGTTTGATTACTTTGATGCTCATCATGAAGACCTCTATGAAATCATTCGTACAACAAAAGACCTTCCAGAGGAAGCAGTCTTAGATGCTGCAATTACTGAATTTATCAATCAGTCTAGCTTCAAGTAAGAATAGAGGTGTCAGATGGCAGTTTCATTAAATGATATAAAAAATAAAATTGCATCCACAAAAAACACCAGTCAAATCACAAATGCTATGCAAATGGTATCTGCTGCCAAGCTAGGAAAGTCAGAAGAAGCGGCCAAGAATTTCCAAATCTATGCTTCTAAAGTCAGAAAGTTATTGACAGATTTGCTTCATGGGCATGAAGTGCAAAATTCCAAATACCACCCTATGTTGATTAGTCGTCCGGTGAAAAAAACAGCCTATATCGTTATTACATCGGATCGTGGCTTAGTAGGTGGTTATAATGCGACCATTCTCAAATCCATGATGGAACTTTTTGCAGAATACCATGATAAAGATGATTTCGTCATCATTTCAATCGGTGGTATGGGCTCGGACTTCTTTCGTGCGCGTGGTATTCAACCAATTTATGAACTACGTGGTTTAGCTGATCAACCAAGCTTTGATGAAGTTCGTAAAATCATTAACAAAACGGTTGAAATGTATCAAAACGAATTATTTGATGAATTGTATGTTTGTTATAATCATCACGTCAATAGTTTGACCAGCCAAATGCGTGTTGAACAAATGCTTCCAATCGTGGATTTGGATCCAAATGAAGCAGATGAAGACTACGTTTTGAATTTGGAATTGGAATCTAGCCGAGATGTCATTTTGGATCAATTATTGCCTCAGTTTGCTGAAAGTATGATCTACGGAGCAATTATTGATGCGAAAACAGCAGAAAATGCGGCAGGAATGACCGCGATGCAGACAGCAACAGATAACGCGAAAAAAGTTATCAATGATTTGACCATTCAGTATAATCGTGCTAGACAAGCAGCTATCACGCAAGAAATTACTGAAATTGTGGCGGGTGCAAGTGCACTAGAATAGTGTCACAGAAAATAAATATAAAGAGGAGAAAAGAATGAGCTCAGGCAAAATTGCTCAGGTTATCGGACCAGTCGTTGATGTTGCGTTTGCAGCTGGTGATAAATTACCTGAGATAAATAATGCACTTGTAGTCTATAAAAATGACGAAAAAAAATCAAAAATCGTCCTTGAAGTAGCTCTTGAGCTTGGTGACGGAGTGGTTCGGACCATTGCTATGGAATCAACTGACGGGTTGACTCGTGGCATGGAAGTCCTAGATACTGGTCGTCCAATTTCTGTCCCCGTTGGGAAAGAAACACTCGGTCGCGTCTTTAACGTTTTAGGAGATACCATTGACTTGGAGGCTCCTTTTGGTGAAGATGCAGAACGTCAACCAATCCACAAAAAAGCTCCAACTTTTGATGAGTTGTCTACTTCATCAGAAATCTTAGAAACAGGAATTAAGGTAATTGACCTCCTTGCACCTTATCTAAAAGGTGGGAAAGTCGGACTTTTCGGTGGTGCCGGTGTTGGAAAGACAGTCCTGATTCAAGAATTGATTCACAACATTGCCCAAGAACACGGTGGAATTTCTGTCTTTACTGGTGTTGGAGAACGAACGCGTGAAGGGAACGACCTTTACTGGGAAATGAAAGAATCTGGCGTTATTGAAAAAACAGCCATGGTCTTCGGTCAAATGAATGAACCACCTGGAGCACGTATGCGTGTGGCTTTGACTGGTTTGACCATTGCCGAATATTTCCGTGATGTTGAAGGTCAAGATGTGCTTTTATTCATTGACAATATCTTCCGTTTCACGCAAGCAGGTTCTGAAGTATCTGCCCTTCTTGGACGCATGCCTTCAGCCGTTGGTTACCAACCAACACTTGCGACAGAAATGGGACAATTGCAAGAACGGATTACATCAACCAAGAAAGGTTCTGTAACCTCTATCCAAGCTATCTATGTGCCAGCCGATGACTACACTGACCCTGCGCCAGCGACAGCGTTTGCTCACTTGGATTCTACAACCAACTTGGAACGGAAATTGGTGCAATTAGGGATTTACCCAGCAGTTGATCCACTTGCTTCTAGCTCCCGTGCACTTGCTCCTGAAATTGTCGGAGAAGAGCACTATGCTGTAGCAGCAGAAGTGAAACGTGTCCTTCAACGTTACCATGAATTGCAAGATATTATTGCAATCCTTGGTATGGATGAATTGTCAGACGAAGAAAAGACTTTGGTTGCGCGTGCGCGTCGGATTCAATTCTTCTTGTCACAAAACTTTAATGTTGCTGAACAATTTACTGGGCAACCAGGTTCTTATGTACCAGTTGCTGATACAGTTCGTGGCTTTAAGGAAATCCTTGAAGGAAAATATGATCATCTCCCTGAAGATGCCTTCCGTGGTGTTGGTTCTATCGAAGATGTCGTTGCTAAAGCTGAAAAAATGGGATTTTAAGAGGTGACCTATGGCTCAAATGACAGTACAAATCGTGACACCTGATGGTCTAGTTTTTGACCACCATGCAACGTTTGTTTCCGTTAAAACTCTTGATGGAGAAATGGGGATTTTACCGCATCATGAAAATATGATTGCTGTTTTGGCTGTCGATGAGGTCAAAGTGAAGCGGATTGATGATGAAGATCATGTCAATTGGATTGCTGTGAATGGTGGAATTGTCGAAGTAGCTGATAATGTAATCACCATTGTTGCAGACTCTGCCGAACGTGCTCGCGATATTGACATCAGTCGTGCTGAAAGAGCAAAATTACGTGCTGAACGTGCTATTGAAGAAGCACATGAAAAGCATTTGATTGACCAAGAACGTCGTGCCAGAATCGCTCTTCAACGTGCCATTAACCGAATTAACGTTGGAACAAGATTATAAAAAAGGCCAATTGGCCAATTGGCCTTTTTTATAATGGCTTTTTTGTTATCGGTACATGATTCGTGTCCGATAGTTTGCTCTCATCTATTTTTTTGGTATAATGGGAATATGATTCAGTTAATTTTTACGCTTAGTAGCCATATGATCTTTATTTTTCTTTCATTTCACTTACTTTCTACTGTTGTGAATTGGGAAAAACTATTGAAAGTGAATGCTGACAATGCTTTTAGAATTCGTTTTTTGATTTTATTGCTTAGTATTGCATTAGGCTTTTTGCTCAGCTCTTTCTTCCTCAGTCTCTATACATTAGGACGTGATGTGTTTAATAGCAATTTATAAGATGAGAAAAGTAATAAAATAAGTGTTTTGGAGAAAATATGGATAAAATTATTATACAAGGCAGTTCGAATCCATTAGTTGGTTCGGTTAAAATTGAAGGTGCCAAAAATGCTGTTTTGCCTTTGCTTGCAGCAACTATTCTAGCGACGACAGGGAAAACAACTCTAACCAATGTTCCGGTTCTATCAGATGTGTTTACGATGAACAATGTGGTTCGTGGATTGAATACAAAAGTGACTTTTGAGCAAGAAGAAAACCGGATTACGGTGGATGCTACACAGCCGTTGAGTGAAGAAGCGCCTTATAAATATGTGAGTAAAATGCGTGCTTCAATTGTTGTATTAGGACCTATTTTGGCGCGTAATGGTCACGCAAAAGTTTCCATGCCGGGTGGCTGTACGATTGGAAGCCGTCCTATTGACCTTCATTTGAAAGGTTTAGAGGCAATGGGAGCAGAAATTAAGCAGACGGCTGGATTTATCGAAGCAAAAGCTGACCAATTGCATGGAGCTCATATCTATATGGACTTTCCAAGTGTAGGGGCGACACAAAACATTATGATGGCAGCAACGTTAGCAGACGGTGTGACCGTTATTGAAAATGCAGCTCGGGAGCCTGAAATTGTGGATTTAGCTGTTTTGTTAAACAAAATGGGGGCTAAAGTCCGTGGAGCAGGTACGGAAACATTAACCATTACTGGGGTTAAGGAATTGTCTGGGACAAGTCATAGCGTGGTGCAAGATCGTATCGAAGCTGGAACTTTTATGGTAGCAGCTGCTATGACAGGTGGCAATGTTCTTGTGCAAGATGCTATCTGGGAGCATAATCGTCCCCTCATTGCGAAACTGATGGAAATGGGTGTGTCTGTTACCGAAGAGGACGAAGGAATTCGGATTTGTTCGGATTTATCCAAGTTAAAAGCGGTCAATGTGAAGACTCTTCCGCATCCAGGTTTCCCGACAGATATGCAGGCGCAATTTACAGCTTTGATGACGGTTGCCAAGGGTGAGTCTACCATGATTGAGACTGTTTTTGAGAATCGTTTTCAACATCTGGAAGAAATGCGTCGGATGGGTTTACATTCAGAAATTATGCGGGACACAGCTCGTATCGTTGGTGGTCAAGCCTTGCAAGGGGCAGAGGTGATGTCAACAGACTTGCGTGCGAGTGCCGCGCTGATTTTAACAGGCTTGGTTGCAGAAGGTGAAACAAAAGTAGGACAACTAACTCATTTGGACAGAGGATATTATCAGTTCCATAAAAAGTTGGCTAACTTAGGTGCTTCTATTAAGCGAGTGAAGGAAGAAGACGATGAATAATGATTTGAAATATGTTGGAAAACAAGTCGGAATTGTTCTGATAGTCTTATTGTTGGGTTTGATTTTGTTTGCACTCGGTTTAGTTGTTGGTTATGGTGGAAAAAATCCATGGGCTATTTTATCGCCAGATAAGTGGCAGGAGATTATCAGCAAATTCACAGGACAATAGACAATAATATTGATAGGAAAAAGGGAGTGAGACAGAGGTCGTGATTTCGTAGAAATTGGCTTTGAGTCCCGCTTCCTATTTATTTAAAAGGGGGAGAAATGGCGAGAAAGAAATCCAATCAGAAAGTAGCACAAAGTGTAGCTGGTTTGGTTATAGCACTGGTTCTTGCGCTGGGAGGTTATTCTTTTAGCAATCATCATGGTAGTACGAAGCCTTCTGACAGCACTGCTATTAATCGAAGTATTCGAACGAATCATGCAGCACCCAGTCAAGAATTAGCACAGAGTGTTTTGACAGAGTCCGTTAAACGGCAACTCAAAGGAAAGATTGAATGGAATGGGGCAGGAGCCTTCACAATCAATGAAAATAAAACAACATTGGATGCTAAAGTTGCAAGCGTTCCTTATGCGGATAATAAGACTAAACTCGTCCGAGGTCAGACCGTTCCGACGGTTGCAAATGCTCTTTTATCCAAAACAACTCGCCAATATAGAAGTCGTGAAGAAACAGGAAATCGCTCCACGACTTGGACGCCTGCTGGTTGGCATCAAGTCAAGCATTTATCAGGTGAATACAACCATGCAGTTGACCGAGGACATTTGTTGGGTTATGCTTTGATTGGTAACTTGAAAGGGTTTGATGCTTCGACCAGTAACCCGAAAAATATAGCTGTGCAAACAGCTTGGGCTAATCAAGCAAATACTAGTCATTCTACGGGTCAAAATTTCTATGAAACAAAGGTTCGCAAGGCACTAGACAAAAATAAACGAGTTCGGTATCGAGTGACTTTGATTTATGCCAATGAACAGGATTTAGTGCCAGTTGGTTCGCATATTGAAGCTAAATCAAGCGATAGTAGCTTGGAAATGAATGTTTTTGTTCCCAACGTACAGACAGGACTTCGGCTAAATTATCAAACAGGAGAAGTGACCGTTACCAACTAGATTATTGCTAGCGTTGCATTTATATCATATTTTTGTTATACTATTGTTACATGAGGTCGGACAAAAAGTATCTCAGCCTCTATCTAATTTAGTGATAAGCGAATGACGCAGTAGGTGATTGGACTCTTTATTCGCTTTTCAAGCTCGAAAGAGCACCTAATCACCCTCGCGGGGGTGGGACCACGAACTTAAATTTTTCAAGATAAGTTCTGTCCCACTCCCATTTTGTCTAAAAAGTACGTTGGTGCTTTTTTATTGTGGATTTGTTTTATGAGGAGAAAGGAGAAACATGAAGTATATTTGGTCTTATTTGAAAAAATATCCCAAATGGTTGATGTTGGATTTCTTTGGTGCTGTCTTCTTTGTCGTGGTGAATCTCGGTTTGCCGACTGTTTTGGCACGAATGATTGACGAAGGGATTAATCGAGGAGACAGCAATCGTTTGTATTATTGGGCGATTGTGATGCTTATTGTGATTTTGTTGGGAATTTTGGGGCGGATCGTGCTTTCTTATGCAGCTGGTAAGTTGACAACGAGTATGGTGCGTGATATGCGTAATGACATCTACGACAAATTGCAAGAGTATTCGCATCATGAATATGAGCAAATTGGCGTTTCGTCTTTGGTGACACGGATTACCAGTGATGCCTTTGTTCTCATGCAATTTGCAGAGCAATCCTTAAAAATGGGTGTCGTCACGCCTATGATGATGATTTCCAGTGTGATGATGATTTTTGTCACCAGCCCCTCTTTAGCTTGGATTGTCGCAATTTCCGTTCCTTTTCTCGGCATTGTCGTTTGGTATATAGCAGTCAAGACTCGTCCTTTATCAGAAAAACAACAAAAAACGTTAGATAAAATCAATCAATACGCACGTGAGAATTTAATGGGGCTGCGCGTTATTCGTGCTTTTGCTCGAGAAGAATTTCAAGAAGAGCGTTTTGCTTCACAAAATGAAATTTATGCGGATAATTCCAATCGCTTATTTAAATTAACTGGTTTGACAGAACCGCTCTTTGTTCAAATCATCATTGCCATGATTGTTGCTATTGTCTGGTTTGCTTTAAAACCACTTGGTACAGGAGACTTGCAAATTGGCGATTTAGTTGCTTTTATCGAATACAGTTTTCATGCATTGCTGTCTTTCTTGTTGCTATCTAGCTTGTTTACGATGTATCCTCGTACAGCTGTTTCAAGTGAACGCTTGAAAGAAGTAATGGAAATGCCGATTTCGATCAATCCAAACGAAGACGGTGTTACGGAGACAGACAGTCACGGTTATTTAGAGTTTGACAATGTTACTTTTGCTTATCCTGGTGAGACTGAAAGCCCAGTGCTACATGATATTTCGTTCAAAGCGAAACCTGGTGAAACGATTGCTTTTATCGGATCAACTGGTTCAGGAAAGTCTTCATTGGTGCAATTGATTCCGCGTTTCTATGACGTGACACTTGGAAAGATTTTAGTAGACGGAGTGGACGTGCGTTCTTATAACCTAAAAGCGCTTCGGCAGAAGATAGGTTTCATTCCACAAAAAGCTCTGCTCTTTACCGGCACAATCGCAGAAAACCTTCGCTATGGGAAAGAAAATGCTAGTCGTGAGGAATTGGTGCAAGCAGCAGATGTAGCACAAGCGAGAGACTTTATCGAAAGCAAGGAAGAGCGTTTTGAAACGCATTTGGCAGAAGGAGGGAGCAATCTCTCTGGTGGTCAAAAGCAACGTCTCTCCATTGCGCGGGCAGTCGTAAAAGAGCCAGATATTTATATTTTTGATGATTCGTTTTCCGCTTTGGACTATAAGACCGATGCCATTCTTCGAAGTCGACTCAAAGAAGTTACGCAAAATGCTACTGTATTGATTGTAGCACAACGTGTGGGAACCATTATGGATGCAGATCAGATTATTGTTCTGGATAAGGGAGAAATTGTCGGGCGCGGAACGCATGAAGAATTGATGCAAGATAACGACATCTATCGCGAAATTGCCAATTCTCAGCTCAATAGTCAATCACTAACAGAAGAAGAATAGGAGGGAAAGAGAAAATGAAAAAACAACATAGTTTTATTCGTTTGTGGAGTTACTTAAAAGTTTATAAAGCTTCCGTTATCCTTGCTATCTTTTTGAAGGTGGTGAGTATTGTGATGAGTGTGTTAGAACCATTTATTATCGGATTAGCGATTACGGAAGTGACACGAAATGTATTGGATATGGCAAAAGGAGTGGAAGGCGCAAGCATTAATACCACGTATGTCTTTTGGATAATGGCGCTCTACCTCTTGCGTGGCTTATTCTATGAAATTGGAGCATATTATTCAAATTATTTTATGACCAATGCGGTGCAAAATACGGTACGCGATATGCGCAATGAACTCAGTCATAAAATCAATCAAATTCCGGTTTCTTATTTTGATAAACATCAATTTGGAGATTTGCTAGGACGTTTTACCAGTGATGTAGAAACTGTCTCAAATGCGCTTCAACAATCATTCTTACAAGTTGTAAATGCGGTTTTGACCATTACCTTAGTTATCGGAATGGTCTTGTATCTTAATTTTCAACTGGCTTTGATAGTGATTGCTAGCATTCCGTTGACCTATTTGGGGGCAAACTTTATTTTGAAAAAATCACAACCGTATTTTAAAAAGCAAGCAGATACGCTAGGTGTCATGAATGGATTTGTTCAAGAAAATCTAACTGGTTTTAATGTGCTGAAACTCTATGGCCGTGAAGAAACATCTTCAAACGATTTTCGAGAAATCACGCAAAACCTCCAAGAAGTCGGATTCAAAGCTAGTTTTATTTCTGGCTTGATGATGCCAATTTTGAACGCAATTTCAGATTTGACTTATCTGCTTGTAGCAGTTGTTGGTGGTTTGCAAGTCATTTCTGGACAATTAACAATTGGGAACATGCAAGCATTCGTACAATATGTGTGGCAAGTAAACCAACCAATCCAAAACTTAACGCAACTAGCTGGGCAATTGCAGAGTGCTAAGTCTTCGCTGGATCGTGTTTTCCAAGTCTTGGATGAACCAGACGAAGTAACAGATGCGAAAGAGCGGCTGGAACATGATTTGACAGGTCAGGTCAGCTTCAAGCATGTTGACTTTCAATACGTGGAAAACAAACCGCTCATTCGAGACTTCAACTTAGAGGTTAAGCCGGGCGAAATGGTGGCGATTGTCGGTCCAACAGGTGCCGGAAAGACCACCCTCATCAATCTACTCATGCGCTTTTACGATGTAACAGCAGGTTCAATTTCTGTGGATGGTCACGATATTCGCAACTTATCGCGCCAAGATTACCGCAAACAATTTGGTATGGTCTTGCAAGACGCTTGGCTTTATGAAGGAACAGTCAAAGAAAACTTGCGCTTTGGAAATCTGAATGCGACAGATGAAGAGATTGTGGAAGCCGCCAAAGCAGCTAATGTCGATCATTTCATTCGGACGCTTCCAGGTGGCTATAATATGGAAATGAATCAGGAATCCAGCAATATTTCGCTAGGACAAAAACAATTGCTGACCATTGCGCGAGCACTATTGGCAAATCCCAAAATCTTAATTTTGGATGAAGCAACCTCGTCGGTTGATACGCGCTTAGAGCTTTTGATTCAAAAGGCGATGAAGAACCTCATGCAAGGACGGACAAGCTTTGTCATTGCTCACCGCTTATCGACGATTCAAGAGGCAGATAAGATTTTGGTTCTCAAAGATGGACAAATCATTGAGCAAGGAACTCACGAATCGCTTTTAGCTGATAAAGGTTTCTATTACGACTTATATACAAGTCAGTTTGCCAAGAAAGAAGCCTAACGAATAAAGGAGCAAAACAAAACTCCAACGAAACAATAAAAGCACGAACCCTGTCTTGACTAGCAGTTAGCTAATCTGGACGAGTTCGTGTTTTTCTATCCTTAGCGGCACAAAGCTAAAATGCAATTGCTCTGTCTCACAACTATTTTTTGCTAAATCTTCAAAATTGCATCATATTTCTTCCGTCCGCCCGGCGGACGAAGTGAACTAGTTTTGGTTTATAGTGTCAGCCGAGCGGATGGGGTGGATTAGTTTTGATTTATATTGTCAGCCGAGCGGATGGGGTGGATTAGTTTTGATTTATACTGTCAGCCGAGCGGATGGGGTGGATTAGTTTTGGTTTATTGTGTCAGCTGGGCGGACGAAGTGAATGAGTTTTGGTTTATAGTGTCAGCCGAGCGGATGGGGTGGATTAGTTTTGATTTATATTGTCAGCCGAGCGGATGGGGTGGATTAGTTTTGATTTATACTGTCAGCCGAGCGGATGGGGTGGATTAGTTTTGGTTTATTGTGTCAGCTGGGCGGACGAAGTGAATGAGTTTGGGTTTATAGTGTCAGCCGAGCGGACGAGGCGAATGAGTTTCAGTTTACTTCGTCGTCCTGGTCGACGGTCTGAACCAGTTTCAGTTTACTTTGTCGCCTCGGTCGACAGCTTCAATCGTTTTCTACGAATTGTTCATTCCGTTAAGTAAAATTACGCCTTATCGAAAGAGGTTAGTAAGCCAAACAATGAAATACAATCCAAGAAAAATAGCGTGCCATTTCCAATAAAGCACGATCAGTCCAAGCGTTTCACGTATCCAAGATGATGGTAGAAAATAAGGTGCTGTTCGGGAACCTATACTACGTCCTTTCAAACCAATCTTTCGCATGTAAATACCCGCTCGCAAGGAGTGGAAAGAATTGGTGACAACTAGACAACGATAATTTTTCTCACGTGTCTCATCCAAAATTGCTTTGCTAAAACGCAAATTTTCTAAGGTATTGGTTGACTGCCGTTCAATTATAATATCTTCTTGTGGAATACCTACTTGCCTTAAATATTGCGCCATTGCTTCTGCTTCGGTTATTGGTTCATCGACACCTTGTCCTCCAGAAACGACAATTTTGGGATGGTTATGAAATTTTTCATACATCGTCTTCCCCTTTTCGAGTCGTTGAGCGAGAAGAGGTGGAACCTTGTCTCCTATCAAACCAGACCCTAAGATGATGATGTAGTCTGGATGTTTTATGACGGGCAATACATTATAAACAAAACCGTAAAGGATATAGGTCACATAAAGATAGCTACCATAAATTAGAAGTCCATTTGTAAGAGATAGGATTTTATGAAGAAAGATAAAATGAGGAAAGAAAAAAGTAAGCGCTAGGGAAAGAGCAATAGCGAGTCCATAAAAGAGGGAGAGAAGGTTTGCTAAACGCCTGCCTTCAAAGGTCATCATCTGTCTGCCATTAAAAATGAGATAAATGGTTGAAATTATAACACTCAAAGGAATGAAAAGTGCTAAGATGAGCAAAGAAAGCATTGCCAGATTTCTATTGACAAGTTGTTCCATATGAATCACAAACAAACCAGAAACGATAGCGGCGAATAAAATTAAAACGATACTAAGCAAATACGCATTGAAGAGTCGCCTTGGCTCTATATAAAACAAGACAAGAAAAAGAAGAGTAGGAAGAAGCCAAATAAGATGCAATACCATAATGTGATAACAATCCTTTCAAACAGATTCCTTTTTAGTATAGCATAAAAGTTCCTGTAAAAAAGTAGATTTAAAAAACAATGGACTTAAAAATTGAAATATTATTAAAAAATATGGTATAATATTTTTATGTCTTGGGGTCGTTACGGATTCGACAGGCATTATGAGGCACATTTTGCGACTCATCGAGCGGATGTAAAGCGCCAGTTAAATATAACTGCAAAAAATAATAATTCTTACGCTTTAGCTGCCTAAAAAACAGCCAGCGTGACCAGATTCGGATCGCTCGTGTTCGATGACCGGTCTTAATAATAGCGAGATACGATTAAGCCTTGTCTAGGGGCTTGATAAGAGACTGATAGACTCGCTTGGCTTGGGCTTGAGTTATGTGTCAAAGCGAAGTTAAATCCAATACATAACCTATGGTTGTAGACAAATGTGTTGGCAGGTGTTTGGACGTGGGTTCAATTCCCACCGGCTCCATTGTTAAATATGGAAGATTACTCAAGAGGCTTAAGAGGCTGTGTTGGAAACGCAGTAGGCGTGTGAAAGCGTGCGTGGGTTCGAATCCCATGTCTTCCGTTTTGTTACAAAACGCTCGTTAGTGGCGTTTTTTTTACTAGAAGATAAAATGAGTGAAGAGAACGGATTCACTCATTTATTTTTTGAAAAATATTGAAATTTTTCTGAAAAGTAGTAGACTGTAACTAGAAAGTTTGGAGGTTTCTCGTGAAATTATACGTACAATTGATGATTATTTTTTCAATTTCTTTGATAGGAGAAGGGATTTCCTATCTTTTTCATTTGCCTATTCCGGGGAGTATTATTGGGCTTATTCTTCTTTTTTTGGCTTTGCAATTTAAAATTTTCAGATTGCGGCATGTGAGTATGGTGGGAAATTTTTTATTAGCCAATATGACCATTTTATTTTTGCCGCCAGCAGTCGGAATTATGGATAAATTTCATGTCATTGCGCCTTATCTGCTGCCGATTGTTTTGATTATTGTTGGAGCGATTGTAATCAATGTGATTGTCATTGCCGTGGTTGTTCATTTTATCAAAAATCGCTTTGAAGGAGATTACGGAGAAGGAGAAACAAGAAATGTCTAATTTGTGGGGCAATCCTTTATTTGGTTTGGCTTTATCGATCTTTGCTTATCTGGTAGGAATGTTGATTTTTCGCAGATTTCCGCATCCTTTGACAACACCTTTGCTTCTAGCCACCATATTTGTCATTGTATTTTTAAAATTGACAGGAATTTCTTATAAACATTACTACATAGGTGGAACGTATTTGAATAATCTCATTGTGCCGTCAACGGTTGCACTGGGAATTCCTTTGTATAAAACATTTCATCTCATGAAACACCATGCCAGAAGCATTTTGATTGGTACTTTTGTAGCAGTGGTAGTGAACACTAGTTTTACGGCCTTGGTCGCCAAGGCTTTTGGAATGGATTTTTTCTTAGCAATTTCACTCTTTCCCAAATCAGTAACAACAGCTATGGCGGTTGGAATTACAGATAAAATGCAAGGGCTGACGACGGTGACGTTGGTGGTCGTAGTAGCAACGGGAATTTTGACAAGTGTGATAGGACCGACTGTTTTAAGGATTTTAAAAATCAAAGATCCTGTTGCAGTAGGCTTAGCTCTTGGAGGAACGGGACATGCTGTTGGGACAGGGACAGCCTTTAAATACGGACAAGTTGCAGGTGCTATGGCTGGTCTAGCTATTGGCGTGACAGGGATTATGTATGTGATTGTCAGTCCAATTGTTGCAAGTATTATTTTAAAATAGCAAAAAACGAGAATGACTGTGCTGTGACTATTTTTTGAAAGCAAGTATGTTTTCTGCCCCATTTCTTAAAAAACATGATATAATAGAGAGTAAAAACTTTTTGATAGAAAGACAGTTATGGATTTAAAAGATTATATTGCAACCATTGAAAATTACCCGCAAGAAGGGATTTTATTTCGTGACATTAGCCCATTGATGGCAGATGGAAATGCCTATAGCTATGCTATTCGTGAAATTGTCCAATATGCTACGGACAAGAAAATTGATATGATTGTCGGTCCAGAAGCGCGTGGATTTATTGTTGGATGTCCGGTAGCTTATGAGCTTGGAGTTGGTTTTGCTCCAGTACGTAAGCCTGGGAAATTGCCTCGTGAGGTTATCTCAGCTAGTTATGAAAAAGAGTATGGTGTAGATACCTTAACAATGCACGCTGACTCTATCAAACCTGGACAGCGTGTACTGATTGTTGATGACCTTCTTGCAACAGGAGGAACGGTTAAAGCAACAATTGAAATGGTTGAACGTTTAGGTGGTATCGTTGCAGGTTGCGCTTTCCTTATTGAATTGGATGAATTGAAGGGACGCGAAGCTATTGGTAACTACGATTACAAAGTTCTCATGCATTATTAAGGTATAAGTAAAAGCTATATCTTGTTGTAGAAAAAGTATAATTGAAAACTATATCTCCTTTCAGTATAATAAAAGCAGAAAGCAAAAGGAGATATTTTCATGCCTATTAAAATTGATAAGAAATTACCAGCTGTTGACATTTTAAGATCTGAGAATATCTTTGTCATGGATGATGAGCGTGCAGAACACCAAGATATTCGTCCTCTGAATATCTTGATTTTGAATTTAATGCCGCAAAAAACAGTAACAGAAACGCAGTTGTTGCGTCATTTAGCAAATACGCCATTGCAACTTCGGATTGAATTTCTTTATATGACTTCTCATACCTTCAAAACGACACATGCGGACTATATGGAGACCTTTTATAAGACTTTTGATGAGATCAAGGGTCGTTATTTTGACGGTTTGATTGTCACTGGAGCGCCAGTCGAGCATTTGCCTTTTGAAGCAGTAGATTATTGGGAAGAATTTCGACAAGTTATTAACTGGTCCAAATCGCATGTTTACTCAACGTTGCATATTTGTTGGGGAGCGCAAGCAGCTCTTTATGCTCGTTATGGCATTGCCAAACACCAGATGAAGCGCAAGTTGTCCGGTATTTATAGTCAATCCACACCAGAAAAACCAAATTTGTTGTTTCGTGGTTTTGATGATGAATACGCAGCTCCTCATTCGCGTTATACAGAAGTTCGCAAAGAGGATATTTTAAACAAGAGTAATTTGGAAATTTTAGCTTGTGGAGAAGAGGTTGGTGTCTCCGTTGTGGCAAGTCGTGATCTTCGCGAAGTGTATAGCTTTGGTCATTTGGAATATGACCGCGAGACCTTGGCAAAAGAATATTTGCGTGATGTAGACGAAGGGCTGAATCCGCATATTCCAGAAAATTATTTCAAAAATGATGACGTTACTTCAGTTCCCTGTTTACGATGGAATCTGGCTGCGGCGCTGTTTTTCAACAATTGGATTAATTATGCTGTTTATCAAGAAACGCCATTTGACTGGGCAAATGCAGCAAATGACGCTTCCTTGTTTGCTTATTTATAAGAGGTGTTATGACTTATTTATCAGCGTATAAGACGGGCAATTTAGTATTGCCAACTGAGCTTCTTTTTCATTTTCATGAGATATTTGATAATAGTGATGACTTTTTGGTCTGGCAATTTTTCTATTTGCAAAATACAACGTCGCTAGAAGAGATTTCTCCTGTTCAGATTGCAGAAAGTATCGGGAAATCCGTTGCAGAGGTCAATCGCTCTATGTCAAATTTGACAGAAAAAGGATTGTTGCAGTATAAAACGATTGCCCTCAATGGTGAAATTGAGGCAGTTTTTGATGCGCTACCAGCGCTTGAACGATTAGATGAAATTGTAGAAAGTCGCTCAAGCGTTGCGCAAACTGTTTCTCAAAATGTTTTAAAAGACTTGGTCGAGACTTTCCAGCAAGAATTAGGTCGTCTCTTGACACCATTTGAAATCGAGGATTTGACAAAAACGATTCAAGATGACAAGACCAGTCCTGAACTTGTTACTGCTGCTCTTCGTGAAGCTGTTTTTAATGGAAAGGCAAACTGGAAATACATCCAAGCTATTTTGCGGAATTGGCGCCGTGAAGGCATTACAACAGTAGCACAGGTAGAAGCGAAGCGAGAAGAACGTGAAGCGGCAAATCCGCAAAATATCACTGTCTCAGATGATTTTTTGAAGGCTATGGATTTGTGGCGAGATTAAGATGTCGGAGTTTATTCCCTTGGAATAGACTCTTTTTTTAGTTCCTTAAAAATGATATACTAAGTGAAACGATTATTTTAGAAATGAGTTATCATGCAAGTAAAGAATATCTCAAAACGTTTGAGAAAAGTAGCTGGTTTTGTACCACAGGATGCCAAAATCTTGGATGTAGGAAGTGACCACGCTTATTTACCGATTTATCTAATTCAGCAGGGTAGCATTTCCTCAGCCATTGCTGGTGAAGTTGTTGAGGGACCTTATCAGTCTGCGGTGACGAATGTAGCCGATAACCAGATGTCCGATAAAATTTCTGTTCGTTTGGCAAATGGTTTGGCAGCTTTTGATGCAGAAGATCAGATTGATGTTATCGTTATTGCAGGAATGGGAGGAGGATTGATAGCAGATATTTTAGACAATGACAGTGCAAAATTAGCATCTGTTAAGCGCCTGATTCTTCAGCCTAACAATCGGGAAGATGAACTTCGCAGGTGGTTGTGTGGTCATAATTTTCAAATTACAGAAGAAGCTATTGTGGAAGAAAATGGGAAATTTTACGAGATAATGATAGCTGAACAGGGGCATCAAGTGTTGAATGCTAAACAAGAACGCTTCGGACCTTATCTAATGAGGGAGCAATCAGCTGTTTTTCTAGATAAATGGCAGCGAGAAGTAGACAAGCTGGAAAAAGCTCTGGCTAAAATCCCTGAGAAAAATCTAACGGAACGCTCTGCTATGTCCCAAAAAATCAAGCAAATCAAGGAGGTACTGCATGCTGGCAAGTGATGTTATTAACCGTTATGAAGCATACTGTCCTAAGGATCTGTCCATGACGGGAGATGTCTGCGGACTGCAAATTGGAACTCTGAATAAGGAAGTTAAGCGAGTACTGATAGCTTTGGATATCCGCGAGCAGACAGTTGCAGAGGCGATTGAAAAAGATGTAGATTTGATTTTGGTTAAACACGCACCGATCTTTCGGCCTATTAAGGATTTAGTGGCAGACCGACCTCAGAATCAGATTTACATCGATCTGATTAAGCACGATATTGCAGTCTATGTCAGCCATACCAATATTGATATTGTGGATGACGGTCTCAATGACTGGTTCTGTGATCTACTAGAAATCACTGATACGGATTATCTTAGCGAAACGGTTCCTGGACACGGCATTGGTCGTATTGGCAAGATTGCACCTCAGACTTTTGGAGACTTTGCAGGCAAGGTTAAGGAAACTTTTGGTCTGGATAGTCTGCGTTTGGTGACTTATTCGGCTGTGGATCTGGAGCGAATGATTGAGAAAGTGGCAATCTGTGGTGGCAGTGGTCAGTCCTTTTACAAGGAGGCTTTAGCACAGGGCGCTCAGCTTTATATTACAGGTGATATTTACTACCATACAGCACAGGATATGCTGAGCGAGGGACTTCTAGCTTTGGATCCGGGTCACCATATAGAAGTGCTCTTTGTAGAAAAATTAGTTGAAAAATTTCAAGACTGGAAAGTAGAAGAGAGTTGGGAAGTTGAATTTTTAGCCAGTCAGGTTTCTACAAATCCTTTTAAATATATCTAAGTAGGGGACTGTATGAAAAAAGTAGCGATTATTGGAGCAGGGATTGTCGGATCAACTGTTGCCTATTATCTATCAAAAAATCCTGCTTATCAGGTAACAGTTTTTGACCATGGAATAGGTCAGGCAACCAAGGCAGCGGCTGGTATTATCAGCCCGTGGTTTTCTAAGCGGCGCAATAAAATATGGTATCGTATGGCGCGACTGGGAGCAGATTTTTATCTGGATTTGGTGGCTGATTTACAGAAGGACGGTTTTGCAACGGATTTTTATCAGCAGACTGGTGTATTTGTGCTGAAGAAAAAGGAGGAAAGTTTGGAAATACTCTATGACTTGGCAGACCAACGGCGAAAAGAGTCACCGCTCATTGGCGACTTGCGGCTGCTTTCACGAGCGGAAGCGGCAGAGTATTTTCCGAGGCTTCAAGGGTTTGACCGTCTGCTCTATGCTTCTGGAGGAGCACGCGTGGAAGGCTCATTATTGACTCAGACTTTGCTTGTGGCTAGCGGTGCAGAAGTACTCCAAAAGAAAGTAAGTTTGGACATTCGAGATGATGCTTTCTGGGTTGATAGTTGCTATTTTGACCAAGTTATATTAGCAACAGGAGCTTGGTTGCCTGAGCTTTTGAGCCCATTAGGTTATCAAGTGGATATTCGTCCACAAAAAGGTCAGCTACGAGATTATCAGACTGCTCTGGTGACAGATGATTATCCAGTTGTTATGCCAGAAGGAGAGCTAGATATTATTCCTTTTCAAAATGGCAAAATCAGTATGGGAGCTACTCACGAAAATGAAATGGGCTATGGTCTAGGAGTAGATCAAGGTTTGCTGGATAAAATGGAACAAGAAGCTCTTTACTATTTTCCTAGCTTGTCTCAGGCAAAAGTGGTGAGCGAGCGGGTCGGAATTCGAGGCTATACAAGTGATTTTTCTCCTTTCTTTGGTCAGGTGCCAAATCTTCCGCAGGTACTTGCAGCCGGTGGCTTAGGTTCTTCTGGTTTGACGACAGGGCCACTCATCGGATATCATTTAGCTCAGATGGTTCAGGGAAAAAGTGGTAGTTTAAATCCAACGGATTATCCTATTGAAAGATATATTAAAAAAGAGAAATAGATGACAGAAAAAATTTTAAATTGGGTCAATGTTTGTGTGAAAAAAGGGAATCAAGTTCTTTTGCTCAATCGACAGCATGATGATTTTAAAGGGTGGATTCAGCCAGGTGGGAAAGTTGAGTTTCCAGAATCTTTTTTTGAAGCAGCTGTGCGAGAGTTGAAAGAGGAAACAGGATTGACGGCTTTGAAATTACAGCTTAAAGGCATTTCAGGTTTTACCAATCCGACAAAAGCAGAGCGTTATGTCTATTATGATTTTCTCTGTGAGAATTTTGAAGGAGAACTACTAACAAAATCACGGGAAGGTCAGCCAAAATGGTGGTCAATTGATGAACTGGATTATCTCGATATGCAGGACGACATCAGAGATAGGCTTCCTTTGTACTGGCGCAAAGGCTCCTTTGAGCGGATTCACTATTGGGATGAAGAGAACCATTGTATCAAAGAAACCAAGACGATATTGTATGATGAAAGATAATGAGGAGGTGAAGTTGTTATGAACTGGTTGCAGGAGCAGCCTGTGGTGCTGCAGGCTTTTTTGGCGGGACTCTTTACATGGGGCTGTACCATTGTGGGCTCTGCGGTTGTCTTTTTTTTAAAACAGTCAGTCGTAAGCTGCTGGATATTATGATGGGATTTGCAGCTGGTGTCATGATTGCAGCTTCATTTTGGTCGCTCTTGCAGCCTTCAATTGAGTATGCAAAAAGTAACTATGAAGTCTGGTCTTGGATGCCAGCCGCCCTTGGTTTTCTGTTGGGTGGTTTCTTCTTGCGCTTTATTGATGCGGTAGTTCCCCATTTACACCTTAGCAAGAAGGATGTATCTGAGGCAGAAAGTCTGCCGGAGCACAGCCGGAATAAACTGTCCAAAACGGCCCTGCTTTTTCTGGCTATTACCATACACAATTTTCCAGAAGGCTTGGCAGTAGGAGTGGCCTTTGGTGCCTTATCCAGCAATTCCAGTCCAGAAGTCTTTATCGGAGCCGTAGGTCTGGTTTTGGGAATTGGTCTCCAAAATGTGCCGGAAGGGGCAGCCTTGTCCATTCCTATACGGACAGACGGGGAATCGCGTCTTAAGGCTTTTTACTGGGGCTCGATGTCAGCTATTGTTGAGCCTATCGGAGCGGTCCTTGGCGCTTATGCAGTTATGGTAATGACGGCTATTTTGCCCTATGCCCTGTCTTTTGCGGCAGGAGCTATGATTTTCGTCGTCGTGGAGGAGCTGATACCAGATTCTCAGACAAATGGCAATACAGATGTTGCGACTTTAGGTCTCATGGTGGGCTTTGTGTTGATGATGGTATTGGATGTGGCTTTAGGATAGCAGATACTTTTTTAAAATTAGGTGTCTATTTTATCAGTTGCCTAGATAACAACAGTTCTATCTTGGCAGATTTTTGGTTTCGTTTTTGATTTTCATTAAGTGTGAAAGGCCTTGAATGAAAATGCTCTCTTTCTTGAAGGATGACATCCGCTTTCAAAAATGGTAAAATAAAGAGAATACATTAAGAGAGGAAACTCATTATGAAAGGTATTATTCTTGCAGGCGGCTCTGGTACACGTTTGTATCCTTTGACTAGAGCTGCATCTAAACAACTCATGCCGGTTTATGATAAACCCATGATTTATTATCCGCTATCAACCCTCATGCTGGCTGGTATCAAGGACATCTTGATTATCTCAACACCGACAGATCTCCCTCGCTTTGAGGATTTGTTGGGCGATGGCTCGGAGTTTGGTATCAAGCTTTCTTATGCTGAGCAACCAAGTCCAGATGGCTTGGCGCAAGCCTTTATTATCGGTGCTGACTTTATCGGAGATGACCATGTGGCTTTGATTTTAGGTGATAATATTTATCATGGTCCAGGCCTTAGTAAAATGCTGCAAAAAGCTGCTTCTAAGGAAAACGGAGCGACTGTCTTTGGTTATCAAGTAAAAGACCCAGAGCGTTTCGGTGTGGTTGAATTTGATGAAAATATGAATGCAATCTCTATCGAAGAAAAACCAGAACAGCCACGTTCTAACTATGCAGTTACAGGACTTTATTTCTATGACAATGACGTAGTAGAAATTGCTAAAAATATCAAGCCTAGTCCACGTGGAGAGCTGGAAATCACTGATGTCAATAAGGCTTACTTAGACCGCGGCGATTTGTCTGTTGAGCTTATGGGACGTGGTTTTGCTTGGTTGGACACCGGTACACACGAGAGCTTATTAGAAGCTGCTCAATACATCGAAACCGTCCAACGTATGCAAAATGTTCAAGTAGCAAACTTAGAAGAAATTGCCTACCGTATGGGATATATCACTAAAGAACAAGTGCATGATTTGGCACAATCGCTTAAAAAGAACGAATACGGTCACTACTTATTACGTTTGATTGGAGAAGAATAAGACATGTCTGAACAATTTTTTGAAAAAAAATTAGCAGCCCGTAAAATTGAAGCGATTCCTGGCATGCTGGAATTTGATATTCCAGTTCATGGGGACAATCGTGGCTGGTTCAAGGAAAACTTTCAAAAAGAAAAAATGGTACCCCTTGGTTTTCCAGAAAGCTTTTTTGCTGAAGGTAAGCTCCAAAACAATGTCAGCTTTTCCCGCAAAAATGTGCTCCGTGGTCTTCATGCAGAACCTTGGGATAAGTACATTTCTGTCGCAGATGGCGGAAAAGTTCTCGGTTCTTGGGTTGATTTGCGTGAAGGGGAAACATTCGGAAATACCTACCAAACGGTCATTGATGCCAGCAAAGGGATTTTCGTTCCTCGCGGTGTAGCAAATGGCTTTCAAGTATTGTCAGATACGGTTTCTTATAGCTATTTGGTCAATGACTACTGGGCATTGGAATTGAAACCTAAGTATGCCTTTGTCAACTATGCTGACCCCGCTCTTGGCATTGAATGGGAAAATCTTGACCAAGCAGAAGTATCTGAAGCAGATAAGAATCATCCAATGCTTAAGGATGTTAAACCTTTGACCAAAGATATGTTATAATACCCTCAGAAAATAGGAGAAAATCTTTTCATGACTGAATATAAAAATATTGTAGTGACAGGTGGTGCTGGTTTTATCGGCTCTAACTTTGTCCATTATGTGTACAATAACTTTCCAGATGTGCATATTACCGTTCTGGATAAACTGACTTATGCTGGTAACCGTGCCAACATTGAAGAAATTCTAGGCGACCGCGTGGAGTTGGTCGTTGGAGATATTGCTGATGCAGCGATTGTTGACCAAGTGGCTAAGAATGCAGATGCTATTGTTCACTATGCGGCAGAAAGCCATAATGACAACTCACTTAATGACCCACGTCCGTTTATTGATACGAACTTTGTCGGAACTTATACGCTTCTTGAAGCGGCTCGTAAATACGATCTTCGTTTCCACCATGTATCTACTGACGAAGTTTATGGTGACCTTCCTCTTCGTGAAGATCTTCCGGGGCATGGTGAAGGACCGGGCGAAAAATTCACCCCAGAAACCAAATACAATCCAAGCTCACCTTATTCTTCAACTAAAGCAGCTTCTGATTTGATTGTCAAGGCTTGGGTGCGCTCTTTCGGTGTTAAGGCCACCATTTCTAACTGTTCAAACAACTACGGACCATATCAACACATCGAAAAATTCATTCCGCGTCAGATTACCAATATCCTTTCAGGCATTCGTCCAAAACTTTATGGGGAAGGAAAGAATGTTCGTGACTGGATTCATACCAATGACCATTCATCAGGGGTTTGGACCATTCTTACAAAAGGGAAAATCGGTGAAACCTACCTAATCGGTGCAGACGGCGAAAAGAACAACAAAGAAGTGCTAGAGCTCATTCTCAAAGAAATGGGACAACCAGCTGACGCTTACGACCATGTAACAGACCGTGCGGGTCACGACCTACGCTATGCTATTGACGCTAGCAAGTTGCGTAATGAACTAGGCTGGAAACCAGAATTTACCAACTTTGAGGCTGGATTGAAAGAAACAATCAAGTGGTACACGGATCACCAAGATTGGTGGAAAGCTGAAAAGGAAGCTGTCGAAGCCAACTATGCTAAGACACAAAAAGTATTAAAATAATCACTATTGAAGCTTTGTCTTTAAAGGAGAATCATGAAACATAAAATTTTAGTAACAGGTGGAGCCGGATTTATCGGAACGCATACCGTTATTGAGTTAGTCAATGCTGGACACGAAGTTGTTATTGTTGATAATTTAGTGAACAGCAGCAAAAAAAGTGTAGAAGTTGTAGAACGAATTGTTGGTCAAAAAATTCCATTTTATCAAGTGGACATTCGTGATAAGAAAGCCTTACTTGAAATCTTTAAAACAGAACAACCAACAGGTGTGATTCATTTTGCGGCGTTGAAGGCAGTTGGTGAATCAACACAAATTCCGCTGACTTATTACGAAAACAACATTACAGGAACGTTGACATTGCTACGCGTCATGGAAGAAGTCAATTGCAAAAATATCATTTTCAGCTCTTCTGCAACTGTCTATGGCGATCCTCATACCGTTCCAATTTTAGAAGATTTTCCTCTGTTAGTCACCAATCCTTACGGACGTACAAAACTGATGATTGAAGAAATGCTGACGGATATTTACAAAGCTGATGCAAACTGGAATGTTGTCTTGCTTCGGTATTTTAATCCAATTGGTGCTCATGAAAGTGGTGATTTGGGTGAAAATCCAAATGGCATTCCAAATAATCTCTTGCCATATGTGACGCAGGTTGCTGTTGGAAAATTAAAAGAAGTGCAAGTATTTGGCAATGACTATCCAACAGTTGACGGTACCGGTGTTCGTGACTATATTCACGTGGTAGATTTAGCAAAAGGACATGTGGCTGCTCTGCAAAAAATTGAAGGAACTGCTGGTCTAAATATCTATAACCTTGGTACCGGTAAAGGATACTCTGTTTTAGAAATTATCCAAAATATGGAAAAAGCAGTCGGAAAACCAATTCCTTACAAGATTGTTGACCGCCGCCCTGGTGACATTGCAACTTGCTATGCCGACTCTACAAAAGCAAAAGAGGAATTAGGCTGGGAAGCACAATTTGATATTACACGCATGTGCCAAGACGCTTGGCATTGGCAAAGCAAACACCCAAATGGATTTGATGACTAAATAAAAAATATGTCAAATAGTAGACGAGGCTGGGATAGTAGTTTCTCAGCCTCGCTTTTTAAATAGAAATAAGCTTGATGCACAGTAGTTGATTGTTCAAAACATTGCGTTGAAGTTGCGAATAATGCTTGCGAGGTAAGGTTAATTTTGTTTCCTAGTCAAACTCGTAAGAAGTACCTAATCAGCCTTGTGGAAGTTGACCAGAATTCACTGTTCTGAGGTTTTTGCGTAATGACTTGAAAGTAAGCTTACTAAAAAAGTAGAAAACCAGTTAAGCATTTTTCTGGAAGAATGATTTACTTTCTGTTAAACTAAAAATATGGAACATCATTTTAATCATAAGGCAGAATCATTCGATTCTCTCAAAAATAGATTTATTGCCGATCTCATTCGCCAGGAAGTGGAAAAACAAATAGTAGATTTTTCTGACAAGCGCATTTTGGATTTTGGCGGTGGTACAGGCTTGGTGACTCTGCCATTGGCAGCTCAATCCAAGTCAGTCACGCTTGTTGATATTTCAGATAAAATGCTTGATCAAGCTCGCCTAAAAGTGGAAAAGCAAGCCATTGATAATGTTTATTTGTTGCAGCAGGATTTGTTGACAAACCCATTAAATCAATTATTTGACATCATCGTGGTTAGTCGTGTTCTTCATCATATGCCAAATGTTGAGAAGACTCTAGCAATGTTTAGAAATCATCTTGTAGAGGACGGACAGCTTTTTATTGCAGATTTTGTTAAAACAGACGTAAATCATCATGGCTTTCATCTTGCTGATTTGGAAGGAAAACTGTCTCAAAGTGGCTTCTCATCCGTCAAATCTCAGATAATTTATAGTGCAGAGGAACTCTTTTTAGGAAATTATGCCGAGCTTTTCTTGACATTAGCACAAAATCACTTGTTTGCATGACGAGTGATTTTGGTTTGTCTTTATAGTAGATTTCTTGATTATTTTATGGAAATAGTAGAAAATGGCGCGTGGATATAGTATAATGGGATTATTGTGAATTAGAGCTATTTCTAACAGAAAGGGAGAAGAATGACAATATCAGTAATTATTCCTTGTTATTATGAAGAAGAGACGATTCCACTATTTTATGCGGAAATAGAAAAAATTAAATCACAAACAGATGATAATTTTGAATACATCTTTGTCAATGATGGTTCAAAAGATAGAACTTTACAAGTTCTACGCGACTTAAATCAAGCAGATAAAAATGTTCACTATCTTTCTTTTTCGAGAAATTTTGGAAAAGAAGCAGCTCTGTATGCAGGTCTCAAACATGCAACTGGTGATTTAGTGACTGTCATGGATGCGGATTTGCAAGATCCTCCGGGACTTTTACTCACAATGAAATCTATGCTGGAGAAGAATCCAGATTTGGATTGTGTAGGGACACGACGGACAACGCGTGATGGGGAACCTCTGATCCGTAGTTTTTTTGCTAGGATGTTTTATAAATTAATCAATAAAATTAGTCAAGTTGAAATGGTGGACGGTGCGCGTGATTTCCGTCTCATGCGCAGGCAAATGGTAGATGCCATTTTAGAAGTTTCTGAGTACAATCGTTTTTCTAAAGGGATATTTGCATGGGTTGGTTTTGAGACAGAGTATTTAGAATATAAAAATGTCGAACGTGTGGCAGGTCAGACGAGCTGGAATTTTTGGCAGTTATTCAATTATTCTTTAGAAGGAATCATTAATTTTTCAGACGCTCCTTTGACTATTGCTTTTTTAGCAGGTATTTTGGCTTGTATAGTAGCATTTGTTTTGATGTTAATTGTGATTGTACGAACACTAATTTTTGGAGACCCAACGTCTGGTTGGCCTTCGATGGTGTCTATTATTCTCTTTTTAGGAGGATTCCAATTATTGACTATTGGTATTTTAGGAAAATATGTTGGCAAAATTTTTATGGAAACAAAGAAGCGACCAGTTTATGTGATTAAGGAGAAGAGTGAATGATTTTTAGGAGATATTTGTCTGATTTTAAAAATTATATTCAGTTAAATAAAATTTCTGCTATTTTTATTTTTATCATTTATTTAGTTGTTAATATGAATATTGGTTTAGCAGAGTTTCCCTATATTGATGATATAGGAAGGCAATTGCAAGGATATTCTGGCTTTTCTGAACACTATTCAAGATATGTAAGTGAGTACTTTGCCCATTTTATAAGTGGAGGATGGCGATTAACAGATTCAGGTCTAACCACTCATGTCATATCTGCTTTTATCTTGGCTCTTGCTAGTCTGATTTTAGTATTTGTTCTGTTCCCGAAAAACAAAATGAGCCTTACTACTGCCTTTGTTTCTACAATTATAGGAATTAATCCTTGGTTTCTAGAACCACTAAGTTTTAGATTTGACAATCCATTTATGTCTCTAAGCATTTTGTTCTCAGTCACTCCTTTTGTTTTTTGGGATAATAAGAAATTATTTGCTACTTCATCTATTATTGGTATATTTTTAATGTGCAACTCTTATCAAGCTTCTTCCGGTATTTATATCATACTAACCTTGACAATGTTGTTTTTAGAGTTAACACAAGGAAGACGGTTCAGAGAAGAACTTTTTAAAGTATTTATTTCTATAGTTTCTTATTCAATCGGAATTGTCTTATATCGTTTTCAAATTCTAATTAAGCCTCCTATTTTTGCTGATCAAGCTAAAATTCCAAGCCTCTTGGAGATTTTTAAGGTATTCATTATGAATGCTAAGGGATATCTGGAAAATATTTTTTTGCAGAGTTCTACCATTTGGATTATTTTAGCTGCATTAGCTATTGTTCTATTAATTATCAGTATAATCCGTTTCGCTAAAACAAGATTATTTTCAACTTTAACTTATATAATTATTTGGTTAATATTAGGAAGTATCTTTAGTTATGGAACGTACTTAATTTTTCCTGTTCCTTATTATTTATTGAGACCAAGATATGAGTACGGTATGGGAATTTTCCTTGCTATTATTTTGGTTGTTGGTCTTGAGTTTTTTAAGGAAAGCAAATTTTTGCTAGGTTTGAAATCATTCATATCAGGATTATTAGTATTTTATTTCTTGTCATTTTCTTTTGTTTACACAAGTAGTTTAAAGCAGCAGAATGAGATGTTCAAATTACAAAGTATTATGCTAGGGTCATCGTTGAATAAGTATGTGAACTCTTATACAAATGTAATTTATGTGAATAGATTCCTTTCTAATTCACCTATTTTTAACAACAGTTCGTCTGTTTATCCAATTTTGAATAGTTTGATTATGCCGAATACTAATGTTTCTTGGGATATGACTATGAGATTTAATAGTATAACTAACCTAAATGTTGATTTTAAGCTTGTTGATATTTCAACTATAGATTTTACAAATGGGGAATATACACAGCTTGAAGAAACAAAAATTTATAATATTTATCTTCAAAATAATAAATTGTTTGTTATTATGAAATAATAATTTTAGGACAGCTAATATTAATATTTTTAGCATGTGTCGCATGGAAAGAACGCAATAGGTTTATGTGTTTAAAGAAAAAACAAATATTACTATTTTTCACTATTATTACTTTATTAAAATAGGAGACGTTGTGAAAGAAAAAAAGACTAGTTTGATTTTATTTTTATCTTCATTTATATATGCAATTCAGTTTTATATTAATAACAAGATTGCTCCTGTAGGCGATCAAATTGCTTTTTTGAAGTATGCTAAGGAGTTTAAATTTAATTATCTACTGTTTGGGTTGGATCGATATTTCACTTGGAGTAGTAGATTATTGATTGAATCTGCGACACTCTTTTTTTCTGTTCATGAAAAATTCATTATTTTTGCGGCTTTTGGAGCAACCATTCTGTTGTTGATAGCGTCTATAAGATTAGCTCCTCAATTACCTTGGCTTCCCGCTTTGCTTATTTTTATTTTCTTTCCAGCAACTGAATTTTTAAGTGCAGGTTCCATCCCGACTTACGTGAATTATATATTTCCTGCTTCATTTCTGATTTTTTCACTTTTGCAAAAAGATTCCCCCAAAAATTGGATAAAAATACCTTGTTTTATATTTTTTGCTTTTGCAGTAATGCAAGAACAGCTAGCAGTATACGCTTTTTTGTGGCTTGGTTTTGAACTAATTACTTCTAAAAAAGACAAAATAAGCAATGGCGCTTATTTCTTGCTCTCTATTTTAGGAATTTTATCTGCAAAATTGTCATCAGGAAATGGAGTTAGGTTTGGTAAGGAAGTTGCCACTTGGTTTCCTAATTTTTCAAATTTAAATATTTTTCAGAAAATAGGCTTAGGTTTTCTCGAAACAGGCGATAAGATGTTATCTGTCTCCTTTCCATTTGTTATCTTATTTTTGGTAGTATTGCTTATTTGTGAGGTTCAAAAGAAAAATATCATAGCAATCTCTCTGAGTGGCTTTGTTTTGTTTAATATTTTTTCACAAAAAATTGGATTTAATAATTTATTTGGAACTTTATCGAGCATCAGTAAAGTAGCTAGAGAATCTGGAACCTTTTCTTTTAACATCACCTATTTAAGTGCGATTGGTTTTTATGGACTTTTGTTATTAATGATTCTTTATTCAATGTGGTTGGTTATTCCAGAAATGAAAGAAAGAATTTGGCTTATCTATTTATTTGTGATAGGTTTTGCAAGTCGTATGCTCATATCATTATCACCAACCTTATATGCTTCAAATACAAGAACATTTTTGCCTCTTATGATTAGTTTATTTATCATTACTTGTAAGTTGGTATATGCCATGTATATTCAGCATGTAGACAGAGAAAAAGTATAAAGGTATGAAGTGTCAATCTACATAAGAAGATAGACGGATAAGTATGTTAAAGCAGATTTTTTCTGCTTTTTTTGATATAATGAATTTATTGAATGTTTATTATTCAGAAAGGAATTTCAAATGATTTTAATTACAGGAGCTAATGGACAGCTTGGAACAGAACTTCGTTATCTTTTAGATGAACGCAACGAAGAGTATGTGGCAGTTGACGTGGCAGAAATGGATATTACAAATGCCGAAATGGTTGAGAAGGTTTTTGCAGAAGTGAAGCCAAGTCTTGTCTACCACTGTGCTGCCTATACAGCTGTGGACGCAGCAGAAGATGAAGGTAAAGAACTGGATTATGCAATCAATGTCACAGGAACTGAAAATGTTGCTAAAGCAGCAGAAAAGCATGGTGCAACACTTGTTTACATTTCTACAGACTATGTTTTTGCTGGAGATAAGCCAGTTGGGCAGGAATGGGAGGTAGACGATCAACCAGACCCTCAGACAGAATATGGTCGCACGAAGCGCATGGGAGAGGAATTGGTTGAGAAATATTCTAGCCGTTTCTACATTATCCGCACAGCTTGGGTCTTTGGAAATTATGGAAAGAACTTTGTTTTCACTATGCAAAATTTAGCGAAAACACATAAAACTCTGACTGTTGTCAATGATCAACACGGTCGTCCGACTTGGACGCGTACGTTGGCTGAATTTATGACGTACTTAGCAGAAAATCAAAAAGAATTTGGCTATTATCATTTGTCAAATGATGCCACAGAAGATACGACTTGGTATGATTTTGCAGTGGAAATCTTAAAAGATACAGATGTCGAAGTTTTGCCAGTGGACTCTAGTAAGTTTCCAGCGAAAGCGAAGCGACCACTCAATTCTACCATGAGTCTAGCTAAAGCTAAGGCAACCGGCTTTGTCATCCCAACTTGGCAAGATGCCCTCAAGGAATTTTATAAACAAGGGAAGGAATAAGGTAAAGCAGCCGAAAGGTTGCTTCTTTTGATAGAAATTATGGTATAATTAATTAGATTGAGATTATTGCAAGGGAGTAATATTTGGTTTGGAAACAAGAGCTAAAAAGATTTTTTTCTGGAACATATTAGGAAGTATGTCATCTGCCGCGGTGTCTGTAGTGTTATTATTTATAGTAACACGTGTTTTATCTAGTGTGTCTGCTGATTTATATAGCTTTGCGTATGCAATAGCTAATTTGTTTGTTATTATTGCAAGCTTTCAGGTTAGAGATTTTCAAGCAACTGATATAAAAGAAAAATATTCTTTTGATGCTTATCTGGTAACAAGATTAATTTCAAATTTTTTCATGATAGTAATTTTAGTTAGTTACTTAATCTTAAATTCATCCACTTATTCAAACTTTTGGATTATTTTTTGGGTCTCTTTTTTTCGAGTAAGTGAAGCACTTTCTGATGTATTTCAAGGTCTATTTCAACAAAAGGAGAGGCTAGATATTGCAGGGCAATCGTTGTTCTTACGAAATACAATTTCTACATTAGCTTTTGCTCTAAGTTTGTTATTTTCAAGAAACTTGCTTTTATCTGTGATTATTCAGACAGTGGTTTCTTTCCTATTTATTGCATTGTTTGATGTTCCAAAATCTAAATTATTCCATGTAATTGATTTTTCTAATGTAAGAATAAACGATATTTTTAATATTTTAAAAGATTGTTTTCCGTTGTTTATAAATGCATTTTTATTGGTTTCTATCTATAATCAGCCCAAATATGCTTTAAATGTTATTTTTAATAAAGGAATAATAGAATCGGGTGTTCAAAGGGATTTTAGTATTTTATTTACTCCAATATTTGCAATGAACTTGATGATTGTGTTTTTGAGACCTATGATTACCCAGCTTGCAGTATTCAAAGAAGAAAATAAATTCAAGTACTTCATAACCTATAAAAATAATTTATTTAAAATTTTATGGATAACGAGTGTGCTAATTTGTATTAGCGGTGCAATAGTTGCGATTCCTTTGATAAATATTGTATATGGAACTAATTTAGAACAGTACTATAGTAGTTTTTTAGTATTATTACTTGGAGGAGTTACAAGTACTTTTTCAACAGTTTGTGATAATATTTTGACAGTATTTAGAAAGCAACATTATCTGGTAATCTCATTTATGGTAGGCTACCTTGTATCTATATTTATTACAGAACCATTAGTATTAAAATTTGAAGTTTTTGGAGCTTCCCTTTCTTTCTTAATTTCAATGCTTGCTTGGTTAAGTGTATCTTTGATAATCTATTTTACAGTAAATCCATATACTTTTTTTAGAAAGAACAAATAAAAAATATGAAATTTTCTATTATTATTCCTGCCTATAATATTGCAAATTATTTGGATAATTGTGTACAAAGTGTATTGAATCAATCATACGAAAATTATGAGCTTATCATTGTGAATGATGGCTCTACAGACAATACAGGGAAAATTGCAGATAAATTCTTATTAAAGTCTAATAAAGTATCTGTGATTCACCAAACGAATGGTGGTGCTTCAAAAGCACGTAATAACGGGATAAAAAATTCAACTGGAGATTACATCTTATTCTTAGATGGAGATGATTTTTGGAGTGATACTGACTTTTTACATCAGTTGGCTGTTGAAATTGAAATGAAAGTTTCTGAAGTAGTGATTTTTGGTTTTAGTTATTATGATAATGGTCGAATTAAATCCTTTCCTGTATCAGATGAGAATGATTTAGTAAAAGCAGTTAATGCTGGAGTGTTTAATGGACCTAATTGGAATAAATGCATCTCTAAAGAACTTATTAAAAACGGGTTAGTGTTTCCAGAAGATTTGGTTTCTGAAGATAGTCTTTATTGTTCACAAATATTGAAGTTGATTTCCAATTTCTCTGTTTTGTCAAGTACTCAATATATGTATCGTCAGAATCGATTAGGCAGTTTAACAAATAGTATTAAAGAAAAAAATGTTTTAGACACATTGAAGGGGATTTCTCGTGGACTTGATGATTATTCAAGTTTGTCTAAGGAAAAGCAAGATGCGATAAACATCTATTTTTCAATTTCTTATATATCGATTATTCCTTATGTAGAGCGTTATCTTTCAAATGGAGAAATATATAATTTGTTAAGAAATTATAAATACTTACTGAGATATTCTAAAAATATAAATAATAAGCCATTCATGCTTACAGGACAATTTACTAGAATTTTTGGAATCAATTTCTCTACGAAAATATTTGCTTATCTTCTAAAATTTTATAAATAAATTTCAATATATTAGAAAGAAAAAAATGTCCAATCCAGCAGTTTCAGTTGTTATTCCGGTATATAATGCACAAGATGGCATTAAGCAATGTTTGGCTTCTTTATTAAAACAGACGTTCAAAAATTTTGAAATCATTCTTTTAAATGATGGTTCTACTGACGAATCCCTAAAAGTTTTACAAAGTTACTCATCTCAGTATAGTTTTATAAAAGTTATTGATAAGGAAAATGAAGGGGTTGCTAAAACAAGAAATCAAGGGATTTTATTAGCTAAAGGTGAATATATCATTTTTATAGATAATGATGATTTTGTTAATGAGGATTATATAGAACATTTTTATAATGTTATTCACCAAGAAAAAAAGGATATTGTTCTTGGGGGCTATAAGCGTATTAATCAAAACAAAAAAATTCTTTTTAGTCAGAACTTATCAGATTCAGAGTGGTCTAAGTATATTATAGTTGCTCCTTGGGCTCGTATTTATAGGACCTCTTTTCTAAGAGAAAATAATATTGAATTTTTTGACTATCCAATTGGGGAAGATGTTATTTTTAGTATAAAAGCCTATAATAAAACCGATAAGATAAAAATTATTGATTATAATGGATATAATTGGTTTTTCAATGAATCTAGTATTTCAAATACATCACAAAAAGGATTTAATTTTAAAATTGACATTATTTATTTTTTGAATAAAGTTAAAGAAGTATCTGGAGATTCAGACTATACGAAATATTTCATAAAACGTTACTATATTTGGTATTTATTATTTTCAGGGAAAAATGCCTCCAGTAAAGAGTTTGTGATTCAATATAATCAAATAAAAAATTGGCTAAATAAAGAAAATTTAGTTACCAATTTAAATCCACTTTCTAAAGAAATAACTGGCGAAAGGTTTCAAACTACTATATCAATATTGATGTTTGAGATCTTAGAACATTTAAGATTAGTACCAATATTTGCAAAAATATATTGTAAGGGAAAGGAACAATAGTTGAAAGTCTTAATGATTATTCCTGCTTATAACGAGGAAGAGAGCATTTTAAATACAGTTTTAAGCATTATAGAGTATCGAAAAAAAGTTGATTTTGAATTAAATTATGTAGTCATCAATGACGGTTCAACAGATGCCACTAAAAAAATCTTAGAGAGCAATCATCTGAACGCAGTTCATTTAGTCATGAATCTGGGGATTGGTGGAGCTGTTCAAACAGGCTACAAATATGCGTTTGAAAATAATTATGATGTCGCAGTTCAGTTTGATGGTGATGGTCAGCATGATATTGCTTCACTAGCTTCGCTACTGGAGCCTATCCGCCAAGGTCAGGCAGACCTAGTTGTTGGTTCGCGCTTTATTGGAGATAAAGCTTCCGAATTTCAGACCACTTTTATGCGTCGTTTCGGTATTACTATTATATCCGTTTTTATCAGACTAACGACTGGCAAACGTATCTTAGACACCACTTCTGGCTACCGCTTAGCTAATAAAAAGATTATCCGACAATTTGCTACTCGTTATCCTGCCAAATATCCTGAGCCAGAATCAATTGTCCATATTTTGAAACGAAAATATAGAGTAGTAGAAGCTCCGGCAAATATGTTTGAGCGTTCTGGTGGAGTTTCTTCCATAACGCCTATCAAATCAATTCGGTATATGATTGAAGTTTGTTCATCTATTTTGATTGCTGCTTTTATGAAAGAGAGTGAATAATGTCTATTTTGTCTATTGCTATGCTGGTTGCTTCTGTTTTATTTTTATATTTTGTGTTTAGAAATATCAATAGGAATAACATATTGTTTGAGCAAGCCTTTATGTGGATTGTGATTGGTTTTGTATTGATTATTATTTCAATTTTTGATTTCATTCCAGTTTATTTTGCTCAACTTTTAGGTTTTGAATTGACCTCAAATTTTTTGCTTTCTCTGGCAGTTTTTTTCTTGTTGATTATCGTATTTTTTCATACAATTGCTATTTCTAAACAAAAGGAGCAAATCAAGCAGTTGGTGCAAGAATTATCAATTACAAAGCAAAAAATTTCTGAATTAGAAAGCGAAAAAGATGAAAAATAACCATACTTGGGTCATTTGTGCTTATGGAGAAAGTGAGTTTTTAGAAGCTTGTATTTTATCTTTGAGGGCTCAGACAATAAGATCGAAGATTATTTGCTATAGTTCGACCCCTCTTGATTCAATCAGGCAACTTTGCCAAACATACGAGATTCCTTTTTATACTAAAGAGGGTGGAGGGATTGGCAAAGATTGGAATAATGCCCTCTCTTTTGTTGATACGCAGTTTGCGACCATTGCTCATCAAGATGACTATTATGAGCCAACTTACCTAGAAGCTGTGCTGCAAAAAATAGAGCAATCTAAAGATGTTTTAATTGCTTATACAGATTACTTTGAAGAAAAAAATGGTGTCAAAGTTTTAGCTAATAAAAATCTAAAAATCAAGACATTTATGCTCAAAGTATTGAATATAATGCCAGCTAGCCATTTTTGGAGAAATCGAGTATTAGCTTTAGGAAATCCTATCTCATGCCCAGCTGTTACCTATAATCTGGCTCGGATCAAGGAGTTTCGCTTTGATGAAAAGATGCGGGTCAGTCTAGATTGGTATGCCTGGTATAAGATTAGTGAATATAAGGGACGATTTGCTTTTATCTCTGAAAAACTTATGTGTCACCGGATTCATGAGGAGTCAGAGACGACCAAAACCATTTCAGACAATACTCGAACCAAAGAAGATTTATATATGTATCAGCTCTTTTGGCCTAAATGGATAGCCAAGCTGATTAATCGTGCCTATATAAAAAGTCAAGATTCTAATTCTAATGACTAGACTTGATATGATAAGGAAAGTGTATGAAAGATTTAATATCTGTCGTTGTGACATGCTACAACCATGAAGACTATATTGAGCAATGCTTGCGCAGTATTTTTAAGCAGAGCTACAGAAATATTGAACTTTTTGTTTTAAATGATGGCTCTACAGATAAGTCTGCTCAGATTATCCAAGAAACTCTGAGAGATTCTCCTTTTCCAACACAATTTAAAAGCCATGAGAATATGGGGGTAGTTAAAACACGTAATAAAGGGCTATCCCTGATTCAGGGGACATTTTTCCTCTTTGTGGATAGCGATAATTTTCTAGATGAGAATTATATTGAAAAACTTTATCAGAAACTTTGTTCGGAAAAAGCAGATATTGCATATAGTAATTTATATGACCCAGATAGACACAAAATTTATTTAAAAAGTCATCCATTTGATTTATCTTCTTTTTTAGAGAGAAGCTATATTGATAGTTGTTCCTTAGTTCGAACAGAAGTAGCTCAAGGTATAGTTTATGATGTGGAGCTCAACTATAAGAAGCTAGAGGATTATGATTTTTTGCTTAATTTGATTATCAATAAGCAAGCAGTTCCAATCTATGTTCAGGATACGAAATTAAATTATCGTGTTCTTGAAAACTCTATATCTCAGAGAAATTCTACCAAGTACCATTTTGATGTTTATCTTTATGTTTTAAAAAAATATCTAGATAAAATACCTCAGGAAGTTTATCAGGCTCTGAGTGATAACATCTTTATTCTAGAAGGACGGCTAGATGATTTAATCCAGCATACTGCCAAGGTAGCTGACTATGTTTCTGAATTAAAAGGAGAATTAAGCACTTCAAAAGAAACTATCAAAACTTTGAAAATAAATGTGAAAAAGATTAAATATCAGAGAGATGAAGCGATTGAAGAGCAGTTTGAAATTCGCCGTTCTATTTCCTATCGTTTAGGAAATGCAATGATTACACCTCTAAAATATATGGGGCAGATTATTCGGAACCCTAGAAACATAAAAGGTGTTTTTAGTCTGATAAAACAACAGCTAATTCGACTGAAAAGAAAGGCAAAATCTCCTAAGACATATTATTATCAACTATTGCGCAATTCTCAACGTAAGCAGATCGCAAATGTAAATGGAAAAAAAGTGCTCATTTATGTTATTTTTGAATCTGAAAGACGTTTACAGCAATATAAAATCCTCTTTTTGGAGAAATTAGCGGTTTTAGCTGATGAGACTTTAATTGTAGTGAATGGTGAGTTGCTTGCAGAAGATATAAAAATTTTAGAGAAATATGGTCAAGTGTTAACAAGAGATAATATTGGCTATGATACAGCAGCTTTTCGTGAGGGAATTTTGGCTCTTGGAAAGGATAAGTTGCAACAATATTCTCAGTTAATGTTAGTGAATGATACCAATATTGGTCCAACGAGGGATTTTATAGAAGTATTTCAAGTTATGGCTAAAAAAGAGCTTGATTTCTGGGGAATTTCTTACGGAGAAACTCAAGAAGATATTACAGGATTTAATAAGTACGGATATATTCCTGAACATTTGCAGTCGTATTTTCTTGTTATCGAGCCGCTGTTATTACATTCAAATGCTTTCTATGACTACTGGGAACAGCTGACAGATACAGACTCACGTGATGAAGCCATTGGTAAACATGAAACTATTTTTACAAAGTATTTTGCAGACTTAGGCTATCGTTATGATGCGCTAGTTCATGAAAATAGAGATTCTGCTATGTATATTCATCCCTTGAGAATGTTAGAAGCAGGCAGTCCACTAATTAAATACACTGCTTTGCGCAACTACGATGACCAGCAATTTTTATGGCAAGGATTGGAAAGAGAATCTGAAATACCGGATTTGTTAGACTATATTCAAGAGAATACGGATTATCCTATCCGTATTCTTGAAAACATTATTCAAAAATTCAAAGATATACCACGTGATCAATATATCTTAATTATTGACGGAGTGGAGAATATTATTCCGCAATGTACCCGCTATCGTGTTTTGAATAAGGCTGAACAGCTTAGAAAAAACGGTTTTGCTGTTAAGGTAGTAAATGCCTCTGAGTTTCAGGTTTCGCAAGCTCAATATGCTAGTCATATCATTATTTATCGCGCTCCTTGGTCTATCCAATTGCAACTTCTATGCGATTTGGCTAAGAGCGAAAACAAACCAGTATATTTTGATATTGATGACTTAGTATTTGATACAATTTATACGGATCAGCTGAGCTATACACAAGGCTTGTCCGAAAAGGATAAAAGCAACTATGATGCTGGGGTCAGAAACTATGGAAAGATGTTAGCTGCTTGTGATGGAGCCATTACTTCAACTAATCAACTGAAAGAAGAATTACTCAAGTATCAGGATACAGTTTTGTTAAATAGAAATTTAGCTTCGAGTGAATTGATGGAAGTTAGCTCATGTTTTATCAAGGATTACAATCAGCAAAGCCAACAAGTTAAGATTGGCTATTTCTCAGGGTCAATTAGTCATAACGAGAACTTTGAATTGATAAAGCCGGCTCTTAAAAAGCTGCTAGAAGCGTATCCGTTTATCGAACTTCATATTGTAGGACATCTAGATATTCCGACAGATATGAAAGTTTATGAGCAACAGATTATTGTTCATGATTATGTTGATTGGAAGACTTTACCACAGTTGATTAGTCAGGTAGACATTAATTTGGCACCTCTGGTAGATTCAATTTTCAACCGTGCTAAATCTGAGATCAAATGGTTAGAAGCAGCAATGGTTAAAGTTCCTACAATTGCTAGTGATATAGGTGCTTTTGCAGATATGGTGATAGATGGTCAGACGGGGCTTTTAGCCAAAGAGGATGAATGGAAAGAGAAGCTGGACAGCTTGATTTTTTCAGCTGAACTGCGGCAGAGATTGGCAGAAAATGCCTATCATTTTGTTTTAGAAAATTGCAGTTTAGATAACAAAGATGAAATGGTGACATATTTTGAAAAGAATAAAAACAATAAAAGTTGAAACAATCTTCTTGATATTAGCAAGTATTTTTATCCTGACGTTTATGATTGTCCAGCCAATCAATCGTGTACCTGATGAAAGTAATCATGCTCGGATGACTTGGGAAGTTTTTCATAAGCCCACATCCGAAACTTATAAATGGATGGAGAAGATTCCTGCTACACCAGATGTTTCTCCTAAGGACTACAAACAATTATTTACTAAAAAAATTGCTTTATCAAAAGAAACATTTTCTTTTAGATTCAATCTAAAATCCCTCTCTTTTCTTCCTCAGTTAATTGGAATGACTCTTGGAAGTTTCCTTTATCCCTCTGTTGGTGTAATTGTCATGATGGGACGTCTTTTTAATGCTTTGGCTTACATTATAGGAATTTACTTTCTTATTAAGTATTTTAAATATGGTAAGAAAGCTCTGCTTTTTATTTCCCTTTTGCCTATTATGGTTCAGCAAGCTGCTTCACTGTCTTATGATGTGATGAACTACTTAGAGATTATGCTGGTAATTGGCTTTTTCACTAATATTGCTTATAAAAAGAAATTTACAAATAAGAATTTGCTTGAATTGTTCTTTATTTCAATTGGACTCTTTATAACTAAGCCTAATAATTTACTTTTGCTGGGACTATTGCCGTTTATTGATTTTGAATTTGAAGGTTTTTTATCAGCTCTAAATAGAAGTTTTTTAGCAACAAAAAATTTTGTGGGTCGTTATCGCTATGTTTTCTATATATTGGGATTTATTGCATTTTTCTTAGCACTTCATCTGGCTTTTCGCAATCAAGGCGGATTAATGCATTACGGTCGGGTTTTGCTTAATACTCTCTTTAAACAGCGTCTAAATGGTGATTTGAATACAATTTTGACGATTGGAATATTTGGGTTCTTGGGAAATTTCACCATCCAATTACCTCTCTGGTTAATTTTTATTGATGTTGCAGTACTGGTCATCATTTTCTTGCAATCCCAAAAGGATTTTATGAGTCGGAGCTACACTGTTATATCTTGTTATCTTTTTGTAGTGCAGGTTATTGCTGTTATCTCTATTATGTATTTACAGTGGACACCGATTGTCCTTGGTAAAAATGCACCAGTGTCAGTAGGGGCTCAAGGCCGCTATTTCACGCCTTTTCTCATTTTGCTACTACCAACAGTCGCAAATCTTGGTGTATTGGAGATAAAAGAAGAAAAAGTTAATAGACTAATGGTTGGTACCTTGATTGTCAACTTCCTGATTTCTCTGTATTTAATGGTACCATTTTATTGGAATTTATTAGGATAAGCTATGAAAAAAACTATATTATTTATTTCCCCAACGGGAACACTAGACAATGGTGCAGAAATATCAATTGTTCATTTGATGGAATATCTAGTGCAAACGGGCCATACCGTCATCAACGCTATTCCCGACTACCATGTGTCAGTTCAGCAGGATTATATAGCAAAACTTGCTAAAAAAGGTATCGAAACACTAGCTTTGCCATCTGTTAAGTGGTGGTGGGAAGATGCACCAGGTGGTTTACCAGGAACTCATAACGAAAGAGTTATATCCTATCAGGAAAATATTGCTGCACTTAGGAAAATCATTACAGACAAACAAATTGAATTAGTCATTACGAATACAGTTAATATGTTTCAAGGAGCAGTTGCAGCAGCCTGTGAGAATATTCCACATTTTTGGCTGATTCATGAATTTCCTAATGGAGAGTTTGGCTATTATAAAGAAAAATTAACTTTCATAACTGATTACTCACAGGAAATTTTTGCTGTAAGAGGCGCTCTACAAAAGCAGCTGAAAGAATTGCTACCCAAGCAGGGTGTCTTATCTTTTGCGCCTTTTACACAAATTGTTTCTACTGGAATTAAGGGAAAAGACGCAGCAAAACGTCGCATTGTGTCTGTTGGTCGCTTAACTGAACGGAAAAACCAATTAGAATTGATTAAAGCTTATAGTAAGTTACCTCATCCTAGTCCAGAGTTGATTTTTATTGGTGCTTGGGATGAAGAATATAAGAAAAAATGCGAGGCTTATATAGCAGAAAAAAACCTTAAAAATATTCATTTTTTAGGTCATAGAGACCAGCCTTGGGAAGAAGTGACAGTAGCAGATCTTGCTGTCTTCACTTCAGCTATGGAAACTTTTGGTTTGGTTTATATTGAAGCTATCATGAACGGAATTCCAGCCATTATCTCAGATAATTTGGGGCATTTGTCGGCTTATGAAATTTTTGAAGAAGGACAATTATATCCATCGGGAAATGTGGAAATTCTCACTGAGCGAATCAAAGAAGCTTTGGCTTCATTTGAACAGTTAAAAGAAAATTCTTTAGCTAATCTAGAAAAGATTCGCAGCCTTTATACTGTTCAGGAAGTTTATCATGAGATATTGGACCGGATTGAAAACCTGACATTTACTGATGGAAATTCCTTGTATCACCTAAAATTTTTATTTGAGTCATCTGTTTCTGCCTATCCTACAAGTTCTTTTTTGAAAAAATTAAAGAAAAAATTATGTTCAATCCTAAAAGAGTAGAGGAGCCAGGATGATAAAATCATTCTGTTTGAGTTTTTTGTATCGCATCAGAAAAAGGCGGATAAATCAGTATTATAGTTCAGACTATTGGCTGTTTTAACCGCCTTTTTATTTATTGTATTACACAAACTGTTCATAAAGTGGTATAATAGTATGAATTGTAAAATCTTGAAGTGAGGAAAATCATGCAGCATGTATTCATTATTGGAAGTCGTGGTCTTCCTGCAAAATATGGTGGATTTGAAACTTTTGTAGAAAATTTGGTTGGACACCAGGTTTCATCACAGATTCAGTATCATGTGGCTTGCTTGTCAGATAAAGAAGCCTATCATCATTTTGACTACAAAGGCGTAGATTGTTTTACGATTCAAGCACCAAAATTTGGTCCAGCTCGTGTTATTGCCTATGATATGATGGCAATCAACTACGCTTTGAAGTTAGTGAAAGAGCAAGAAATAGTTCAACCGGTTTTTTATATTTTAGGAAATACAATCGGAGCTTTTATTGCACCTTTTTCTCGAAAAATTCACCATGCCGGTGGTATATTTTACATCAATCCAGATGGTCTGGAATGGAAGCGTGCAAAGTGGGCAAAACCAGTTCAAGCTTATCTCAAGTATTCTGAAAAGTTGATGACTAAACATGCAGATTTGGTAATTTCAGATAATCAAGGAATTGAAATGTACATCAACAAGATCTATCCTTGGTCTAAAACGACTTTTATCGCTTATGGAACAGATTTAAATTTATCTTCTTTGACAGATCAGACTACAAAAGTGCGTGATTTTTTTAACCAATGGCAGAGTAAAGAAAAAAATTATTATTTGATTGTTGGGCGTTTTGTTCCAGAAAATAACTATGAAATTATCATTCGTGAGTTTATGAAGTCACAGACGCAACGAGATTTACTGATTGTCTGCAATTATCAAGGGAATGTTTATTTTGACGAGTTGCGAAATAAAACAGGTTTTGACCAAGATAAGCGGATTAAGTTTGTTGGAACGGTTTATGATCAGGAATTATTGAAGTACATTCGCAATCAAGCCTTTGCTTATATTCATGGTCACGAAGTCGGAGGGACTAATCCTGGCTTGCTGGAGGCGTTGGCGCAAACGGATTTGAACTTGGTTTTAGATGTCGATTTTAATCGTCAAGTTGCAAAGGGAACGGCTTTCTATTGGCAGAAAGCAGATGCATCTTTAGTAGAATTGATTGACCAAGTAGATATGAAAGTCGATTTCTCCCAATTAGGGCAAGCTGCCAAAGAAAATATGAAAGAAAACTACACCTGGGAAAAAATTGTGGGTGAATACGAGGAATTATTTTTATCATGAAAGTGACGATTCTCATGTCCACCTACAATGGTGAGCGATTTTTAGTAGAGCAGATTGAGAGCATCTTGAATCAGACTTATACAGACTGGCAACTATTGATTCGAGATGACGGTTCTAAAGACAGGACACGTGAGATTATTCAAGATTTTTGTCAAAAAGATAATCGCATTCGTTTTGTGAATCCCGATAGTGTCGAGAATGTTGGGGTTATTAAAAGTTTCTTTCATCTTTTGAAATATCAAACGTCAGATTTCTATCTATTTAGCGATCAGGATGACGTTTGGCTACCTGAAAAAATAGAGCTGCAGCTGAAAGAAGCAGAAAAATATGATAATACGCTACCTTTACTTGTTTATATGGATTTAAAAGTAGTAGATCAAGAACTCAATGTTGTTCATGAAAGTATGATTCAAACACAATCGGATCATGCAAATACAGAATTGCTCCAAGAATTAACAGAAAATACTGTGACTGGCGGCGTTTCGATGATTAATCAAGCTCTGGCTGACTTATGGAATGGGCAGGAGGAGTATGACTTACTCATGCACGACTGGTATCTAGCTCTACTAGCTACAGCTTTTGGCAAGCTGGTTTATATTGATAAGCAGGGAGAGTTGTATCGCCAACACTCTAGTAATGTCTTGGGAGCACGCACACTTAGAAAAAGAATGAAAAACTGGATTCGCCCGCATATCCTTTTTGCCAAGTATTGGAATCTCATCCAAGCGAGTCAAAAACAAGCAAAAAACTTGTTGGGGTTACCATTGAGCCCTGCTGATAAAGAAATTGTAGAAAATTTTGTAACGATTATGGAAGTACCTTTGACAGAACGATATAAGCGTCTATGGAAATATGGTTTCCGAAAAAATCGCACCTTCCATACTTTTGTCTTCACCACTTTGATTCTCACAAAATTTGCTTATAAGGAGTAATGATGGACTTATTTAGTCGAAAAAATATGATTCTCTTACGCGAGATGATTAAAACGGATTTTAAATTACGGTATCAAGGAAGTTTGATTGGGCATTTATGGTCCATTTTGAAACCTTTTATGCTATTTACAATTATGTATTTAGTATTTGTTCGATTTTTGAAATTTGACGATGGAACTCCCCATTATGCAGTAGGATTGTTGCTAGGGATGGTAACTTGGAGTTTCTTTACAGAAGCTACCAATATGGGAATGCTATCGATTGTTTCACGTGGAGATTTGCTGAGAAAATTAAATTTCTCTAAATCAATTATCGTTTTTTCAGCCATTGCCGGTGCAGCTATCAACTATGCAATAAATATTTTAGTAGTCTTTGTATTTGCTTTGATTAATGGAGTTTCTATAAATGCAGGTTGGTTGATTATTATTCCTTTGTTTGTGGAATTGATTTTAATGGCTACAGGAGTTTCTTTGGCGTTGTCTACTCTATTTGTTAAATATCGAGATATTGGTCCGATTTGGGAAGTTGTATTGCAGGCTGGTATGTACGCAACGCCTATTATTTACTCTTTAACATTTATTCTTCAGCGTGGACAAGTAACTATCGCTAAATTGATGATGCTCAATCCTTTGGCACAGATTATTCAGGATTTGCGACATTTTGTGGTTTATTCTGGAAGTATGAGAGGTTGGGATTTGATTAACACCCCTTGGATTGCAGCGTTTCCTTATGTGTTACCAGTTTTAATTTTTGTCTTTGGTCTATATATTTTTAATAAAAATGCTAAGAGGTTTGCGGAGATTTTATAATGTCGAATAATATTGCAGTAAAAATTGATCATGTTAGTAAATTTTTTCGTTTGCCAACAGAAGCAACTCAAAGTTTAAGGACTAGTTTGGTCAATTGTTTTAAAGGAATCAAGGGTTATAAAGAGCAACATGTGTTAAAAGATATTTCCTTTGAAGTTGAAAAGGGTGATTTCTTTGGGATTGTTGGTCGAAATGGTTCTGGTAAGTCGACGCTTTTGAAAATTATTTCAGAGATTTATGTTCCTGAGAAGGGAACGGTGACTATTGATGGAAAGCTAGTTTCCTTTATTGAGCTAGGAGTTGGTTTCAATCCTGAGCTAACAGGTAGAGAAAATGTCTATATGAATGGTGCCATGCTTGGATTTTCTACCGAAGAGATAGACACTATGTATGATGATATTGTTGAATTTGCAGAACTTGAAGAATTCATGAATCAGAAACTGAAGAATTATTCTAGCGGAATGCAAGTCCGTTTAGCTTTTTCGGTTGCTATTAAAGCTCAGGGAGATATTCTCATTCTTGATGAAGTGTTAGCAGTGGGTGATGAAGCTTTTCAACGCAAGTGCAATGATTATTTTATGGAACGCAAAAAATCCGGAAAAACCACTATCCTAGTAACCCATGACATGAATGCAGTGAAAAAATATTGCAATAAAGCAGTTTTGATTGAAGACGGGCTAATCAAAGTGGTCGGTGCACCGGATGATGTTGCAAACCAGTATAGTCTTGATAATGCCAGCCAGAAAAAAGCCTTAAATGACGACTTTACTGCAGAGCATGAGGCTATCTCTGATTTAAAGGTTGAACTCTTGACTCCTGCACAAATAACTCCGAATCAAGAAATCAAATTTGAAATTTCGTATCAGGTAAAACAAGATATTCCGACTTATATCGCTTTTTCTTTGACTGATATTGACCGCAGTATTTGGATTTACAATGATAATTCTTTTGATGATATGACAAATGGAGAAGGCGAGAAGAGATTTGTATATGCTTGTTCACTTGCTGAAGTAAATGATATCAAGCTTAAATTACAAGTATCAGTCCGAGACCATCATGATCAAATCCTTGCTTTTGCCAATTCAAAGAATACTCCCATTATCCTTATCAATCGTAACGATATTTCTGATGATGACATTTCAGCAAAAGACTCTGCGACTGGCTTGATTCAGCGGAATGGAAGTTGGATAATTTCACAATAGAATAAGGTGATTCTATGGAGCGAATACTACTGTATACTCATTTTAACAAACTACATCAAGTGAGTGGTCATGTATTTTACCAATTAAAACAGATAAAACCGTTATTTTCTACGGTTGTCTTTATTTCAAATAGCCCTTTAGAAAAAGATGACAAGACTAAGTTGCAAAAAGAATTAAATATTGATATCGTGATTGAGCGAGACAATACCGGATTTGATTTTGCAGCTTGGCGTGATGGGATGCAGTTCATTGGCTTTGACAAAATACAAGGCTATGATTCTCTTACCATTATGAATGATACTTGTTTTGGTCCCCTATGGGATTTGCAAAAAATATATGAAGATATGGAAGCAAATCAGATAGTTGATTTCTGGGGAATGACGAATTTCCGAAAGACAAAATATTTTAAAGAGCACTTACAAAGTTATTTTGTATCGTTTAAACAATCCATGTTAAAATCAGAAGTTTTCCAAAAATTTTGGTCGCAAATAAAAGATTTTACAGATGTTCAAAGTGTTATAAATCAATATGAAACGCAGTTTACAGCTTATTTTCAAAAGAAAGGTTTTAACTATCAAGCTTTTTATGATACTTGTAAAGAAGAAGTAGGAGAGTTGTTGCATCCTGATTTTTCCTATTATAAGCCACAAACTATTCTTGAAAAAAAAGTTCCTTTTTTAAAAGTAAAAGCTATTGATGGCAATCCCTTTTTAGCTAGTTCTCTTTTGGAGATAATTAAAAGAGAGTCGTCTTATCCCATCTCTTTGATTAAAATGCATATGTTTGAATATTTTTCCCCAGATGCTCCCTATCTTTTACAAGGAAAAATTCTTGCTCAGCACAATGAAGTTACTTCGGCACATAAAGATATTGTATTGCATATTCATGTTACAAATTTATCAATATTTGAACAGTGGATGAATAAAATAGTTGTTCAATTTCCTCAAATTGAGTATTTGATGACAACGTCTGATATAAAAATATTTGAGTATTTGAATTCTTATTTAAAAGACTCTTCTATTAAGAATCAGATACGGTTGACTCAAGAGCAACATCCATTATTAGCTATGTTTGCTCAAGCGGAAAGATTAAAAACATACAAATATATTGGACATTTGTCTACTCATACTTTGATTCCCGAAGTAGCTGGTCTAGATCAATGGATGCGGGATGATTTGTTTAATATGATGATTGAGAATATGAACTATAGTATCAATGCTTTGGAACATTGTTCTAATTTAGGGCTTATTATACCTGATCTCCCGAGTGTGGTTAGAAATGGTTTGTTTTATCAGAAACCTCTTAAAGAGGAGATGGAAAAACTATGGAAATTATTGTCCTGTCGAAAATCTTTTAAGTTTACTGATGCAGTAACTCTGACAAGAGTTTACGGTGGGTGGATGTGGTTTAAGTATGAGGCTGTAGAATCCCTATTTAAAGCTAGTTTCAAAACCTTCAGTAGCTATTCTCTTCAAGAGCAATCAACTATTTTAGAAAATTTACTTGTTTATGTAGCTTGGGACAAGAATTATGATTTTCAAATTATCCTTTTATCACAGTCTTTTCCATCTCTTTTAGACTTGCAAAGATTGGATTATCAGTTAATGAAACAGCAAGAACAGTTAATACACAAAAAAAGTTTTACAAAACGACTTGCAAGTTTCTTTGGTAAGGAAGTATGATGAAATTTTTACGAAAAAATTATGAGCAAATTAGTTTTATTCTAATTAGCTTTTTAATGCTTGATGTGTCCATTGTTAATCTTAGTATGGCATTGAATAGTCATGCTGATTTAACTACTTATCCTTTTTTATGGATTGAGATTCTATTATCTACCTTTTTCTTATTTGGTATCAGTTTCCTAATTTCTAACTTATCATATAAAAAGCTTACAACATGGTATGTTATTATATATGGTTTATACACTATTTTTTCTTATTTACTTGAGGTGACTAGAAATGTCAATAATCCTTCATTTAAATTTGAAAAAATTTTTCAAAATCATTTTTTACAACTATATTTTTTACCAGTTTTATTAGTGATATCTATCATGGTTGTTCTTTATAAAACAATTCCAAAGTTGGATAACCTATCTTTGTTTAAAGGATTACACATTGATAAAAATAATTCAAGTGGAATGGAGAATCTGCTTTTATCACAATTGTTATTATCCCTTGTGTTTTCTGATAATAAATTTTTAAGTGTATTAACAAAAACAGAATTTTTGAGCAGATTTTATGAAAAAAAGCTCCAAATCAATGAACTGTTCGTATTTTCTCTCACTAGTCTAGTATTTTTAATATTTGTGTTTGGCTCTGTATTAAGTCTTTTAGTAGTCCAAGGAATGAAAGATCTTAGTGAGAATAAAAATAGTTTTTCGGTTGCTACTTTATTTAGTGCAATATTTGCTGTAGTATTCAACTACACAATCCAAAATAGTATTCGAGCAGATATATCAGTTTTAGATTTACGTTTATTTGCAGGGGCTAGTCTCTTTCAAATTAGTATCTTTTTTATAACTTTCATTTGCCTATATGCAGTTTTTAATAGTTTCCTCTTACCAACTATACTAATTTTAGTAGTGGGAATAGGAAGTTCCATTGCTAGTGCTTTAAAATTTCAATATCGTCAAGAACCCATTTTGCCAAGTGATATCGTTTGGTTGCGAAATCCAAAAACATTGCTTGATTTTATTGGTGGAAATTATATTATTTATATTTTGTTCATTTTTTTACTAATAGCCTCTCTTTATTGGTTTTTGAGAAAAAAGATTCTACCAAACAAAACAGTTCCAAATATAAAATATCGAATAATTTTGCTTGTATTACCAGCCGTCTTTTTCTTTGGTATTTTACAAGTGTTCTCTTCTAAAAAGGATGGGAAAATTACTGATAATATTCCAGTAATGTCCATTTTAAATAATTATCATGATTTAACTTGGTTTGGAAACACTGTCAATTCACAGATGCGCTCTGTATCTTTTGTGTGGTTTTCACAGATGTCAGATACGACTATGACTCAACCGAAAAAATATTCCAAGGAAACCATTAAGAATTTAGAAAATAAATATAAACGTATCGCGGCTAACTACAATCAATCCAGAACGGAAACAATTGAAAATCAAACGGTTATTTATATTTTGAGTGAAAGCTTTTCTGATCCTGCCCGTGTAGAAGGGGTTACTATGTCAGAAAATCCAATTCCAAATATTCAAGAAGTCAAAAACAAATCAACAAGTGGTTTAATGAAATCAGATGGATATGGTGGTGGTACTGCCAATATGGAATTTCAGACATTAACGGGGCTTCCTTTCTATAATCTTTCTCCTTCTATTTCAGTCATCTACACAGAAGTAGTGCCGGGAATGAACAAGTTTCCATCAATTAGTGATTTTTATAGCCGTAAGAACCGTACCGTTATTCACTTAGCTTCACCAAGCAATTATTCCAGAAATATTATCTACAATGACTTAGGGTTTAATAAATTTATTCATTATGGGACTAAGGGGCTAAAAGGTGATCAGATTGGTGGAAATTATAGTGATAAAACAACATATAACCAGATTTTAAATAATTTGAAGGAAAATCAAAGTCAATTCTTTTCGGTTATGACGATGCAAAACCATATGCCTTGGACAGAACCGAATCCTATTACTATATCTGCCAAGTATATAGGTTTTTCGGATGCAGATAACCAAACTTTATCAAACTATGTGAGGATGTTACATCATACAGATGTAGCCACAAAGGATTTTCTTGATCAACTTTCAAAAATAAATAAAAAAATTACAGTTGTTTTTTATGGAGATCATTTACCAGGGCTTTATCCACAGTCAGCTTTCAAAAATAATCCAGAGAGTCAATATTTAACAGACTATTTTGTGTGGAGTAATTATGAAACACCTAAATTGGACTATCCGATGGTAAATTCAAGTGACTTCACAGCTCTATTGTTAGAACAAACCAATTCAAAAGTATCACCTTATTATGCTTTATTAACAGAAGTTTTGCATAAGGCAAGTGTTGATAAAAAAGATTTGGATGCAGAAGGGCAGCAAATTGCAGAAGATCTGAAGCTTGTTCAATATGATATGGTGGCGGGTAAAGGCTATTTGTCAAAAGATTTTTTTAAAGTACATAGTGAGTAAAAAGCTATAATAAGTAGCTCTACAAATCTCTATAGTTGGCTAAAAATTCAACTATGGAGTTTTTTCTTATGAAATGAGTTATGAATAGAATATAACAATATGTAAAATTGATTCTGTCATTACTTTTTGTCGAAAAGAATTCTTCATTTTTTTATGACATGAAAAGAAATTGGCATCAAGAACAATAAAATTTTCTTTGGTATGTTAAAAGTTAAGATGCTTTATAGATTTGAAAACAGATTTAATTACTAAACGAGTTAATTAGTTAATTCGATGATTACAACAAAGTTAGAGTTCAAAATAAAAAGGACTAAATCCAATACAGGCTTCAGTCCTTAACTCAACTATGTTAGCTTTTTTTAGTTTTTAATCAAAATAGAGCAGATCTTTACTTGTACTTGTAAAGACTTCAAAGCCTTCTTTTGTGACATGCCCGCAGTCTTCAATACGAACGCCAACTTTTCCAGGAATATAGATACCAGGCTCAACAGAGAAGCACATACCTTCTTCGATAACCATATCATTTCCTTCCATGATAGATGGAAATTCGTGAACACTCATGCCGATACCATGCCCCAGACGATGATTGAAGTATTCACCATAACCGGCTTTTTCGATGACTTCGCGTGCTGCGCGGTCTACTTCATGAGCTGTTACTCCGGGTTTGATGAAGTCAAGAGCTGCCCGTTGAGCTTCAAGCGTTAGATTGTAAATGTCTTTTTTAAACTGATCTGGTTTTCCAACAGCAACTGTCCGTGTCATATCGCTGGCATAACCATTGACCATACAGCCAAGGTCAAATAGAAGCAGGGCATTGTTTTCGACTTTGTTTGCACCAGGAATGCCATGCGGATTAGCAGCATTATCACCTGTTAAAACCATAGTTTCAAAGCTCATCTCATATCCGAGTTGTTTGATACCAAAGTCAATTTGAGCAATAATATCTGTTTCTGTTTTATCGAGAGAGATAGTATCAAAACCAATCTTAACAGCTTTATCTGCGTATTCTCCTGCGACAAACATTTTCTTGATTTCATCGGCCGATTTGATGAGGCGCATACGATTGATACATGGGGTTAAGTTTGTAAATTCAGCTTGTTCAAAAACGGTCCGCAATCCATTGTATTTGGTCAAAATCAAGTTATCAAATTCAACAGCAGTTTTGCGGGAGCTGTCCGCTGGCAAGGCTGCTTTGATTTTTTTCCAAGGATTCTCAGAGTCAACATAACCTAGAACCTTGAAATCAACAATTACACTAGCACGTTCTACTTCAAGAGCAGGCACAAAGAGTAGTGGTTCATGATTTGTGAAAATAAAAAGAAACATCTGACGTTCGTGAGGGTCGCTATAAAATCCTGTTAAATAATTGATTGTAACAGGATCAGAAACCACGGCAACATCTGCTTTTTCTGTTTCCAGATAAGAAATAATTTGATTTATTTTGGTCATTCTAGTACCTTCTTTCTACCCCTCTATTTTTGCAAAAAAATAGGTAAAAATCAAGAGGACAGTAAGAACTTTTTTTCACTTCAGAAATTTTACAGATTGGGTACATTTTTCTTGTAAAATCATTGGTAAAATTGCTAAAAATTTGCCTAAAAAACAAGATTTTTCAAAAAGTTATCAAAATGCTTGAAAGTGTTTCCAATAAGTGATAAAATGAGTTTGGTAGGAATGTGAAAACGATATTTTCAATATAGAAAGGAAGAAGCATGAACACAGACGATACAGTAACCATTTATGATGTCGCGCGTGAAGCGGGAGTTTCAATGGCAACCGTTAGCCGTGTGGTAAATGGAAATAAAAATGTAAAGGAAAATACAAGAAAAAAAGTCTTGGAAGTGATTGACCGCTTGGATTACCGCCCAAATGCGGTAGCGCGTGGTCTTGCTAGCAAAAAGACGACGACTGTTGGAGTTGTCATTCCAAATATCACAAGCAGTTATTTTGCAACGCTTGCAAAAGGAATTGATGATATCGCAGAGATGTACAAATATAATATTGTCTTAGCCAATAGTGATGAAGATGATGACAAAGAAGTTTCTGTTGTCAATACACTGTTCTCAAAACAAGTGGACGGTATTATCTTTATGGGCTATCATTTGACAGAAAAAATTCGTTCTGAGTTTTCTCGTTCACGGACGCCAGTTGTGCTTGCAGGTACAGTTGATGTCGAGCATCAATTGCCAAGTGTTAATATTGATTACAAACAAGCAACTATAGATGCAGTTGAACGTCTTACAAAAAATAATCAAAAAATTGCTTTTGTAAGCGGACCTTTGGTGGATGATATCAATGGTAAGATTCGTTTAGCTGGATACAAAGAAGCTTTGAAGAAAGCTAAACTTACTTATAGTGAAGGATTGGTTTTTGAGTCAAAATATAGCTATGATGATGGTTATCAATTAGCAGAACGGGTCATTGCTTCTAAAGCTACAGCAGCTTTTGTGACTGGTGATGAGCTGGCGGCTGGGCTGTTAAATGGTTTATCTGACAAGGATGTAAATATACCAGAAGATTTTGAAATCATCACTAGCGATGATTCGCAGGTAGCACGCTTTACTCGTCCAAATTTGACAACTATTGGTCAGCCTTTGTATGACCTTGGTGCGATTAGTATGCGCATGCTGACTAAGATTATGCACAAGGAAGAGCTGGAAGAACGCGAAGTAGTATTAGCTCATGGTCTTATTGAGCGCCGTTCAACAAGAAAGTAAGTAGAGTTAGACAGAACTTGAAATTTTCAATTTTAAGTTTGTTGTCCAATCATTTTGCTACTCGTTTATTATGAGAGTAGTTTATGTCTGAGATACTAGTGTCTCAGACTTTTTTGTTTTCAAGAGGCTCTATACCTTTGTGGTTTTATTTTTTCTATCTTTTGGGTATAATAGAAGACATGAAAGTATTACTGTATTTAGAAGGTAAAGCGGTTTTGGAAAAATCAGGCATTGGACGAGCTTTGCAACATCAGATGAAAGCTCTAGATTTGGCTGGAATTCCCTACACGACCGATTCTTCAGGAGATTATGATGTGGTTCATATCAATACTTATGGGCCTAGAAGTTTGCGACTTTTGCACAAAGCAAAAAAACAAGGGAAAAAAGTGATTATGCATGGGCATTCGACTAAAGAAGATTTTCGCAATTCCTTTATCGGGTCAAACTTTTTTGCGGAAGCCTTTGGAAAATATTTAGCTCACATGTACCAAATGGCGGATTTTATCATTACACCGTCTGAGTATTCCAAAAAGTTGATTCAGGGCTATGGCGTGACAACACCAATTGTGGTGGTTTCTAATGGGATTGACCTTCAGAAATATAAAAAAGATCCACATAAAGAAGAAGTATTTAGAAAACATTTTCATATCCAAGAAGGAGATAAGGTGGTTGTTTGTGCGGGACTTTATTTCAGACGCAAGGGAATAGAAGACTTTGTAGAAGTAGCACGCAGGATGCCAGATGTACGCTTTATCTGGCTGGGCAGCATTAACAAGTGGATCATTCCACGGAAAATCAGAAATCTTGTACTTTTTAATCATCCTAAAAATGTTGAATTTCCGGGTTATTTTAAAGGTGCTGTTTTTGAAGGAGCTATGAGCGGTAGCAGTCTCTTCTTTTTCCCCAGTTATGAAGAAACAGAAGGGATTGTGGTGCTAGAGGCGTTGGCTAGTCATCAACATGTCGTTTTACGTGATATTCCTGTATATGAAGGTTGGATTGATGAACAATCAGCTGAATTGGGACACAATGTAGATGAGTTTGTAGATTCTATTCAAAAGATTTTGGATGGAAAGGTGGATAAGCGGGAAGCTGGCTATAAGGTAGCGCAGAGTCGTTCAATTGATGATGTGGCTTATAAGCTTGTGGATGCTTATCGAGAAGTATTGGAGATGTAGCATGCGAATTGGTCTTTTTACGGATACGTATTTCCCTCAGGTTTCAGGGGTGGCAACTAGTATTCGCACTTTAAAAACAGAATTAGAAAAGCTAGGACATACCGTTTTTATTTTTACAACGACAGATAAGGATGTCAATCGTTATGAGGATTGGCAGATTATTCGGATTCCCAGCGTGCCGTTTTTTGCCTTTAAAGATCGGCGAATTGCTTATCGCGGTTTTTCAACGGCTTTAGAGATTGCTCGCCAATATCAATTGGATATTATTCATACCCAGACTGAATTTTCTTTGGGTTTGTTGGGTGTTTGGATTGCGAAAGAGCTGCGGATTCCAGTTGTTCATACCTATCATACACAGTATGAAGATTATGTACGTTATATTGCTAAAGGTATGGTCATTCGTCCTAGTATGGTCAAATACATTGTTCGTGGATTTATGAGTGATTTGGACGGTGTGATTTGTCCGAGCGAGATTGTCTATGATTTACTCATGAAATACAAAGTAAAAGTAGAAAAACGGGTTATTCCGACTGGAATTGAGTTGGCCAAATTTGAACGTCCAGAAATTACTGCTGAGAATATTGCTGATTTACGAGAAAAATTAGGCATTTCAAATCAAGAAACCATGTTGCTTAGCCTATCACGCATTTCTTATGAAAAAAACATTCAGGCAGTTTTAGCTGCTCTGCCAGCTGTTTTGGAAGAAAATCCAGATGTGAAGTTGGTAGTGGCGGGAGACGGTCCTTATTTGTCTGACTTAAAATCACAAGCCAAACGGTTGAACATTACAGATGCAGTGATTTTCACAGGAATGATTGCACCAAGTGAAACAGCATTGTATTATAAAGCAGCGGATTTCTTTATTTCTGCTTCAACGAGTGAGACACAGGGCTTGACATATTTAGAAAGCCTAGCGAGTGGCACTCCTATTATTGCTCACGGAAATCCTTATCTGGACAACGTTATCAATGACAAGATGTTTGGAACGCTTTATTATGAAGAACGTGATTTGGCAGGAGCGATTTTGGAAGCTGTTATTGCAACACCGGATTTGGATGAGAAAAGTCTCGCTGCAAAATTATACGAAATCTCTGCTGAAAACTTCGGCCGTCGTGTCTATGAATTTTATTTGGATTTAACCATTTCAAAAGATTTCAACAATGATTTGCATCCGGAAGAGTCTGTTAGTAAGCGATTAGCGAAATCGGTTATCTATCTTCCTAAAAAAGCGATTGCTCTTCCTGTAAATGGTTCAGCACGAATGTTTAAAGCGTCTAAACGACAAATCAAAAATATACAGAAATACCTAAAATAAAACTCCTAGACTAGTGAGGTGGGAAAATGAAACGCGATCTTCCTTTTTTAGCTGTACTACTCTTTTTCTATTCGTTATTTTATGGAATTGTCCAAATGATACCAATGGACGAATTGTTACGAAAGGGCTTGGTGGTGAATAATGTTTTGATATATTCACCGCTGGCAACATTCCTTGTAGCAGTTGTCTATGCTGGACTAAATGGTTTTTCTCGCCGTTTTTTACTTTTAGCGACACTCATGTTCTTTGTGATGATTCTGACCTTTGGTGAATGGATTTTACTGTATCATGCAGCCTATTTTATCTGTTTATTGGTGGGGACGCTTTTAGGTTATGGGATATTTCGCTGGAGAAAGACAAGTAAATGAACATCTAGCAGTTCAGAGCATTTGCTTCTTTAGGAAATTACTACAGTAGCAGTGAAAAGTTAAGACAGGTGTATTGCGTTTCATAGTTTTTCCTAAAAATTCAATGAATGGTCTAAGACGCTTTTGTCTGGACTATTTTTTGATATGAAAGACTGTCTATGTTGTCATATTTTTAACATATTTGTTTTAAATTTGTAAAGTAAAGAAATGATGTGTTATGAGTTGAATTGGTAAATTTTAAGGAAATTTTGGTATAATAATAAAGATAGAAAAAGGTGAATAAGATGAAAAAAATATTAGTTGTAGATGATGAAAAACCAATCTCAGATATCATAAAATTTAACATGGTAAAAGAAGGTTATGAGGTAGTGACAGCCTTCGACGGTCGCGAAGCGTTAGAGATGTTTGAAGCAGAACGTCCAGATATTTTGATTTTGGACTTGATGTTGCCCGAAATGGACGGCTTAGAGGTGGCGCGAACGATTCGGAAAACGAGTAATGTGCCAATCATCGTTCTTTCTGCCAAAGACAGTGAATTTGACAAAGTTATTGGTCTTGAGATTGGTGCAGATGACTATATGACAAAGCCTTTCTCTAATCGTGAATTGCAGGCGCGTGTCAAAGCCATTTTGCGGCGGACAGATTTGACAATTGAAAATCAAGAAGCAGAAGCTGAACCAAAAGAAATTGTGATTGGAGATCTGCAGATTTTGACCGATGCTTTTGTCGTGAAAAAGCATGGCGAAGAATTAGATTTAACACACCGTGAGTTTGAATTGCTCCACCATTTGGCAACGCATATCGGGCAAGTGATGACGCGTGAACATCTGCTAGAAACGGTGTGGGGTTATGATTATTTTGGAGATGTACGGACGGTCGATGTGACAATTCGCCGTTTGAGAGAAAAGATTGAGGATATTCCTAGCCGACCAGAGTATATTTTAACACGGCGCGGCGTTGGATATTACATGAGAAACAATGATTGATAATATTAGACAATTTGTTGTATCAAAAGATTTTGTATTTGTCTTACTCATTTTAGGATTTATTTTGGTGATTACCTTGCTTTCCTTGGAAAACCGACGTGATAATGTTCGTATTCGCCAATTGAATCAAAAAGTGAAAGACTTAATTGCAGGAGATTATTCAGAAGTTTTAGATATGCAAGGTGGCCCAGAAATTACGGATATTACTAATAGTATCAATGATTTATCTGAGGTAATCCGTCTAACGCATGAAAATTTAGAGCAAGAAACTAAGCGCCTGTCGAGTATTTTATCCTATATGACGGACGGCGTTCTTGCGACCAATCGTCGTGGGCAGATTATCATGATCAATGATATGGCGACCAAGCAGTTGGGGGTTAAAGAATCCGAAGCACGAAAGATGAATATCTTAAAACTGCTGGATATCGAAGACGAATATGACTTACGAGACTTGATTACGAAAGTTCCAGAGCTGACCATTGATTCGCAGGATGAAAATGGAGAGTTTTTAAGTTTACGTGTTCGATTTGCCTTGATTCGGCGAGAATCAGGCTTTATTTCAGGGCTGGTTGCAGTGCTGCATGATACAACGGAGCAGGAAAAAGAGGAACGTGAGCGGAGACTATTTGTTTCTAATGTCAGTCATGAATTGCGTACTCCCTTGACCAGTGTCAAGTCTTATCTGGAAGCATTAGATGAGGGCGCTTTGTCTGAGCCAGTTGCACCAGATTTTATTAAGGTTTCGTTAGATGAAACCAATCGGATGATGCGAATGGTTTCAGACTTGCTGAGTTTGTCACGTATTGACAATGCAACCAGTCATTTGGATATTGAATTGACGAATTTTACAGCTTTTATCACCTTTATTTTGAATCGTTTTGATAAAATCAGAAGTCAGAATGATGATAAGAAGTACGAAATTATTCGAGATTATCCTATTAACTCTATTTGGGTCGAAATTGATACAGATAAGATGACACAGGTGATTGATAATATTATCAACAATGCCATTAAATATTCTCCTGACGGTGGTAAAATTACGGTCAGTATGAAAACGACGGATACCCAAATGATTTTGTCGATTTCAGATGAAGGCTTAGGAATTCCTAAAAAAGATTTACCGAAAATTTTTGACCGCTTCTATCGTGTAGACAAAGCAAGAAGTCGTGCACAAGGTGGATCCGGATTAGGTTTAGCTATTGCTAAGGAAATTATTAAGCAACATCACGGATTTATCTGGGCAAAGAGCGAGTATGGCAAAGGCTCAACGTTTACAATCGTTCTGCCATATGACAAAGAAGCTGTCAAAGATGATGATTGGGAAGAAGATGAATTAGAAGGATAGCCATGAGCGAGAAAGGATTTAAGTATAGTATTTTAGCGTCAGGTTCTACCGGTAACTGTTTTTATTTAGAAACTCCAAAGAAGAAGTTGTTGATTGATGCGGGCTTGTCTGGGAAGAAAATTACCAGCTTATTGAGTGAAATTGACCGTAAACCAGAGGATTTGGATGCCATTTTGGTAACGCATGAGCATAAGGATCATATCCATGGTGTGGGCGTTTTAGCACGGAAATATCATTTAGACATTTATGCCAATCAAGAAACATGGAATGCTATGGAAGTAGCGCTTGGGAAGATTGATGTTAGTCAGAAGCACATTTTTGAAATGGGAAAAACCAAGACATTTGGCGATATTGACATTGAAAGTTTTGGTGTTAGTCATGATGCGGTTGCACCGCAATTTTACCGACTGATGAAAGACGATAAAAGTTTTGTTCTACTAACGGATACTGGCTATGTTAGCGATCGTATGGCGGGGATTATTGAAAATGCAGACGGGTATTTGATTGAGTCCAACCATGATATTGAAATCCTTCGTAGCGGAGCTTATCCTTGGAGCCTGAAGCAGCGGATTTTATCTGACCAAGGACATTTGTCGAATGATGACGGGGCAGAAACCATGATTCGTACGTTGGGTTATCGCACTAAGAAAATCTATCTAGGGCATCTTAGCAAAGAAAATAATACCAAAGAATTGGCTCATATCACAATGATCAATCAATTAGCACAAGCTGATTTGGCGGTTGAGCATGATTTTCATATTTGTGATACATCGCCAGATACGGCGACACCCTTAACAAATATTTAGGAGAAAGAATGCGAATTTTTTACTTAATGATTGGTTTTATTTCAGTAGGATTAGCCCTTTTGGGAGTTGCTTTACCGCTATTACCGACACCCCCTTTTTGCTGTTGGCGATTGCATGCTTTTCACGCTCTTCCAAACGATTTGAAAAATGGCTATACCATACTAAGTTGTATCAAATCTATGTGGTGGACTTTCGCGAAACAGATGCTATTGCTCGGGAGCGTAAAAGAAAAATTCTTATTTCCATTTATATTCTAACGGGAATTTCTATCTTCTTTGCACCTCTTATCTGGGTGAAGTTTGCTTTAGCTGCCTTAACCCTTTTTATGACGTATTATTTATTCAAAGTCATTCCAGATAAAGAATGAAAATTCATTTCATCTCTGGTGAACTTTTCCTATCAAATTCTTGATATCGTTGGAGTATCAAGGATTTTTTTGATATAATAATAGAGAATTTGTTTTCTTTTTATACTCTGTGAAGATCTCTTCAAACTTCGTCGGATTTTACAGTCCGGATGACTGTGAGAGGTGGCAGAGAAGGAAAGCGAAACATTTGTCAACCTTGCTGTACTCTTTGTTACTGACTTCGTTGATTACACCTGCGACCTCAAAAGCTCAAGTAGAGTTTTTGCCCCACCCGCCGCTTGCTTTCTAGTTCCAATTGTCTGGGAGACAGCTGGAGGTGATTGTTAAGTTTTTTGAGTATTAAAAGAAAAAGTTCTTCTTGAAAGGAGAAAAAATGAGAGATTTACATAAAGTTTTGAGTCAGCAATTTGGAATTGTCTTCCAAGATGAAAAGTTGCTGGAGACAGCTTTTACACACACTAGCTATGCCAATGAGCACCGCCTCTTAAACATTTCACACAATGAGCGCTTGGAATTTTTAGGAGACGCTGTTCTGCAATTATTGATTTCGGAATATCTGTATAAAAAATATCCGAAAAAACCAGAAGGGGACTTGTCAAAACTTCGCTCAACCATTGTACGTGAAGAGAGTTTGGCTGGTTTTAGTCGAGATTGTCAGTTTGATCAATTTATTAAATTGGGTCGTGGCGAAGAAAAATCAGGTGGGCGTAATCGGGATACCATTCTTGGAGATTTATTTGAAGCCTTTTTAGGAGCTTTGTTGCTAGATAAGGGAGTGGAAGCAGTCAAAAACTTCCTGTATCAAGTCATGATTCCAAAGGTAGAAGTTGGAGACTTTGAGCAGGTGATTGATTACAAGACCAAGCTACAAGAACTGCTCCAAGTCAATGGTGATGTTGAGATTGTCTATCAAGTCACCTCTGAGTCCGGTCCAGCTCATGCCAAAGAATTTGCTGTAGCGGTATCTGTTGATGGCAGAACGGTTGGACAAGGGCAAGGACGTTCGAAAAAATTAGCAGAGCAGGAAGCTGCTAAAAATGCATTTGAAAAGGAAAGTCATTCATGTATTTAAAAGAAATTGAAATTCAAGGTTTCAAATCTTTTGCAGATAAGACCAAGGTAATATTTGATCAGGGAGTGACAGCAGTCGTTGGACCAAATGGCTCAGGAAAGAGTAACATTACTGAAAGCCTGCGTTGGGCACTGGGGGAGTCCAGTGTTAAAAGTCTCCGTGGCGGGAAAATGCCAGATGTCATTTTTGCGGGAACTGAGACTCGCAAACCACTGAATTATGCTTCTGTTATTGTCGTTTTGGATAATAAAGACCGTTTTATCCAGCAAGCTGCAGATGAGATTCGTGTGGAGCGTCATATTTATCGCAGCGGGGATAGCGAGTATAAAATAGATGGCAAGAAGGTACGTTTGCGAGATATTCATGATTTGTTTATGGATACAGGGCTTGGGCGAGATAGTTTTTCCATTATTTCTCAAGGAAAGGTGGAAGAAATTTTCAATAGCAAGCCAGAGGAGCGCCGTGCCATTTTTGAAGAAGCGGCTGGCGTACTGAAATACAAGACGCGGCGCAAGGAGACTGAAAGCAAGCTCAGTCAAACACAAGATAATCTAGATCGGCTGGAAGATATTATTTATGAGCTCGATAGTCAAGTGAAGCCTCTTGAAAAGCAAGCTACGACTGCTAAGCAGTTTTTGAAATTGGATGAGGAACGCCGTGCTCTTTATTTAGATGTATTGATTGCTCAAATAAAGGGAAATAAAACACAGCTGAATGATACTGAAGAACGGCTTGTGGGGATTCAGCAATCTTTGTCTGCTTATTACAGCAAACGTGACCAGCTAGAGCAAGAAAATGCTCTTCTGAAAGAAAAACGCCATGATTTGCAGAAACAAATGGCAGATGACCAAGCGAGTTTGCTTGAATTAACACGCCTCATCAGTGACTTAGAACGCCAAATCGAAGTTTCCAAATTAGAATCTAGTCAAGCTGCCAACAGTCGGAAGGAAAATGAGGAACGCCTGCAAGGATTGACAGAAAAATTAGAGGCGGTTCAAACAGAATGGCAGGGAAAAGATGAGCAGTTGACAGATTTTGCTGTAAAATTGGAACAAAATCAACAAGCGATTCATAAATTAGAAGCTGAAATTGAGGCATTTTCGGATGATCCTGACCAGATGATTGAAAAGTTACGTGCTGAATTTGTCCAATTGATGCAAGAAGAAGCGGACTTGTCCAATGACTTAACTGCTTTGGAAAGTCGCTTAGCCAACGAGTTACAATTATCTGAAAGCAAACAAGCAGAATTTGCTAAGTTAAAAGAAAATTTAAAGAATCTTCAAATCAACGAGCAAAGTCAACTGGAAGATTTAGAAACAGCTCGGCAGTCGGTTCAGCAGTTACTGACAGATTATCAAGCACAGCTAAAGCAAGTTCAAGCTGTAAAAACAAATTATCAGCAAAACCAAACGGCAATGTTTGATTTAATGGATGATGTAAAAAATAAAAAGGCGCGTGTTGGTAGTTTAGAAGCTATTCTGAAAAATCACAGTCATTTCTATGCTGGGGTGAAAAGTGTTCTTCAAGAAGCAGAGCGTCTGGGCGGTATTATCGGTGCTGTTAGTGAAAAATTGAGCTTTGATTCGCATTATCAGACAGCACTTGAAATTGCACTTGGAGCAAGTAGCCAGCATATTATAGTAGAGGACGAACAAGCTGCGACACGAGCAATTGAATTTCTGAAACGCAATCGAACAGGACGGGCAACTTTTCTGCCACTGACAACGATTAAAGCGCGGCATTTACCAGATCATCATCAAGGAAGCATTGAAAAGAGTAATGGTTTTCTTGGTTTGGCTTCGTCTTTGGTGCGCTATGATAAGAGTTTAGAGCATATTTTCCAAAATTTGCTAGGTACAACAGCCATTTTTGATACGGTAGAAAATGCGCGAGCAGCTGCTCGCAAAGTTCGGTATCAAGTACGAATTGTCACGCTGGATGGAACAGAATTACGGACAGGCGGTTCTTATGCAGGTGGCGCTAATCGAAATAACAATACAATTTTCATCAAGCCGGAGTTGGATGCTTTGCAAAAGGAACTTTCTGAGAAGAATGTAACATTAGCCGAGCAAGAAAAGCAAGTGGAGGATTTGCACACACAGCTAAGCCAAGCCAACAGTCTGTTAGAAGAAATAAAAGCAAGTGGTGAGGAAGCTCGATTAGCAGAGCAAAAGGCTCAAATGGCTTATGAGCAAACACATAAACAGGTTGAAGACTTATCCGAGCTCTTAGCGCTGCAAGAAAGAGAGCTATCTCGTGAAGTTCTTCCTGATATGGCGGAGCAAAAGGAACGATTGGTTAATCGCCTTGCAGAAATTGAGCAAGAGAAAACCGAAACAGAAGCAGAGATTGAGCAGATTAAGTCAGATAAAGATGCTGTTCAGGCACGTTTAGACAAGCTAACAGCCCACTTATCTGAGCTTCGATTGGTCCGTACCGAGCTGACGGGGCATCAGCGTTACGTTCAGACGGATCTCACACGTTTGTCCAATGAAAAATCTGAATTGGGCAAAGAGATTTCAACTTTACAATTTCTAATGGAGCAAAAGGAAGAGACAGCTTCAAAAGTGGATATTGCTGTTTTAGAAGAGCAATTAACACAGGCTATACAGGAAAAGACAGCTTTGAACCAAGCCAATATTCGGTATCAGTTTGAACTGGACGATTTGGAAGGGCAAGCAGAAGATCTTACCAGTCATCTGGAACAAGCCCGTCAGAAAAATGAGGATTTGATTCGCAGTCAAGCCAAGGCAGAAGCTGAAAAAGATAAGATTGCAGATGTCCTTCGACGCCTTTTGACGAATTTGACAGATGACTATCAAATATCTTTTGATGAAGCTAGTAAACAGGCTCGTCCACTAGAAAATCTTGCGGTTTCTGAAATTAAGGTCAAGGACTTAGAAAAGGCTATTCGGGCTTTAGGACCAGTCAATCTTGATGCGGTAGAGCAATTTGAAGAAGTCAGTCAACGGCTGCATTTCCTCAATACTCAAAGAGATGACGTACTTTCTGCGAAAAATCTACTTTTGGAAACCATCGAAGAAATGAATGACGAAGTAAAAGACCGCTTCAAAACAACCTTTGAAGCTATTCGTGAGAGCTTCAAAGTGACTTTCAGACAGATGTTTGGCGGTGGTTCAGCGGACTTGATTTTGACCGAAGGCGACCTGCTGACTGCGGGGGTAGAAATTTCGGTTCAACCGCCCGGCAAAAAAATCCAATCACTCAATCTGATGAGTGGAGGAGAAAAGGCTCTATCAGCCTTAGCGTTACTCTTCTCCATTATCCGTGTCAAGACGATACCATTTGTCATTTTGGACGAGGTGGAAGCTGCACTTGACGAGGCTAATGTCAAACGTTTCGGAGACTATCTCAATCGCTTTGACAAGGACAGCCAGTTTATCGTGGTAACACACCGTAAAGGAACGATGTCCGCAGCAGACTCTATCTATGGAGTAACCATGCAAGAGTCCGGTGTGTCAAAGATTGTCTCCGTAAAATTAAAAGATTTAGAAAGTATGTAAAATGAATATAAAATTAGTTGCGACAGATATGGACGGCACCTTTTTAGATGACAAAGGGCAGTTTGATATGGTTCGATTGAAGCAGTTGTTGCTCCGTTTTAAAGAAAAAGGCATCTATTTTGCAGTAGCCAGTGGGCGTGGTTTGCTGTCATTAGAAAAGCTATTTGAGGATGTGCGAGATGAGATAATTTTTATTGCTGAAAATGGCAGTCTGGTAGAATTTCATGGAGAAGATCTCTATGAAGCAACCATGTCCAAAGATTTTTATCTGTCAGCTTTTGAGAAATTGAAGACATCTCCTTTCATCAATACCAGTGAATTGCTTCTAACAGGTAAAAAAGGCTGTTATGTTTTGGAAACAGTTGATCCAGCTTATTTAGCTTTTAGTGCGCATTATAATGAAAATATCCAAAAAGTAGCTCGCTTGGAGGATATTACAGATGAAATTTTCAAATTTACAACCAATTTTTCTGAAGAAACAGTAGCTGCAGGTGAGTCTTGGGTCAATGAGCACGTCCCTGGTGTTAAAGCTATGACAACAGGCTATAAGTCAATTGATATTGTCCTAGACTATGTGGACAAGGGTGTTGCTATTGTCGAATTGGCGAAAAAATTAAATCTTGAGATGGATCAAGTTATGACATTTGGTGACAATTTGAATGATCTACACATGATGCAAGTAGCAGGTTATCCCATTGCCCCTGAAAATGCTCGTCCAGAGATTTTAGAAGTAGCCAAAGAGGTCATTGGGCATCATGCGGCGCATTCAGTTATGACGTATATGGAGGGCTTATAATGGCAGATATAAAATTGATTGCCTTAGATTTAGATGGGACTTTACTAACTTCTGAGAAAAAAATTTCTGCTCGAAATTTAGCAGCGCTTAAAGCGGCTCAAGAGCAGGGAATCAAGATTGTTTTGACGACTGGTCGCCCTCTAAAGGCAATGGAGCTTTTCTTAAACGAACTAGGTGTAGCCAATCAAGAGGACGAATACACCATTACTTTTAATGGTGGTTTAGTGCAACGCAATACAGGTAAAATTCTTGATAAAACAGTCTTTGCTTATGACGATGTGGCTCGTATTTTTGAGGAAACAGAAAAGTTAGGCTTGCCACTAGATGCGATTTGCGAAGGAACTGTCTACCAAATCCAGTCAGACCATGAATCGCTTTATCAAACTTGCAATCCTGCTTTAACATTTGAGTCGGTTTCATTTGCAGACTTATCTAGCCAACAGACTTATAATAAATGTGTAACAGCTTATGCACCAGATCCGCTTGATCGTGGTATTGCTCAACTTTCGTCCGATTTATTTGACAAATATGAAATTTTTAAGTCGCGCGATATGCTGTTAGAATGGTCTCCGAAGAATGTCCATAAAGCAAATGGCTTAGAAAAATTGATTGCTCATTTAGGAATTGAACAAAGTCAAGTCATGACTTGCGGAGATGAAGCAAATGACCTGTCTATGATAAAATGGGCAGGACTTGGTGTAGCTATGCAAAATGCAGTAGCAGCAGTCAAAGAAGTTGCCAATGTGGTGATGCCGATGACCAATGATGAAGATGCTGTTGCTTGGGCTATAGAAAAATATGCACTGAAATAAAGGAGGAATTGAATGGGCTTATTTGATCGCCTTTTTGGTCGCCAAAAAGAAGAAAAACCAGTTGAAAGTATTCCTGAAGAAGCTGTAGAAACAGTATCAGAGGATGATCAAGGAAAGAATCTAGAAAAAGTAGAAACAGCTCCTGTAGAGAATACGCAATCTGAGAATCTAGATGAACAAACATTCCAAACAGAGCTGAAAGAACGTCTTGCTGAGGATGAAGTACGTCTTGAAACCATTCAAGAAAAAGTAGAAGAAATGGAGCCGGAAACGGCTACTACAGGATCAAGTCTAGAGTTTGCTGAAAATGATTTCCAAGCTCCAGAAAATCATACATTACAGAATGAAATGGGAACTCCACAACCTGACGAGACAGCAGCCTTTTCGCAACATACGACTCATCCAGCTGCCACAGATTTACAGGCACGTTTAGCAGAAGCTAGAAGACAGCAGGCAGAACAAGAAAATATGAGGCAGCTGAACAAAGCGAACGCAGGGTCAACTACGGTAGAGAAGACTATTAGCGAACCAGTTGAAGCAAGTTCATCTATTCAAAAAGAAACGGTTCAGGAAAAGTATGACCGTAGTCTTAAAAAGACACGGACAGGATTTGGAGCGCGGCTTAATGCCTTCTTTGCAAATTTTCGCTCGGTAGATGAAGAGTTTTTTGAAGAGTTAGAAGAACTCTTGATTACGAGTGACGTGGGAGTGCAAGTCGCTTCTAATCTGACAGAAGCCTTACACCAAGAAGCTCTCCTTGAAAATGCCAAAAAGCCAGATGTCCTTCGTCGGGTCATCATTGAAAAGTTAGTAGACATCTATGAGAAAGATGGCCAATTTAACGAAAAAATCAATTTACAAGACGGTTTGACAGTCATGCTTTTTGTTGGTGTAAACGGAGTTGGGAAAACCACTTCGATAGGAAAATTAGCTTATAAATATAAGCAGGCTGGTAAGACAGTCATGTTAGTTGCAGCAGATACTTTTAGGGCAGGAGCTGTTGCTCAGTTGGTGGAATGGGGACGTCGAGTAGATGTTCCTGTTGTGACAGGTCCAGAAAAGAGTGACCCAGCTAGCGTTGTTTATGACGGTATGGAGCGTGCAAAGGCTGAAAATGTGGATATTCTCATGATTGATACAGCCGGACGCTTGCAAAACAAAGATAATCTAATGGCAGAATTAGAAAAAATTGGACGGATTATCAAACGGGTAGATCCAGCTGCGCCGCATGAAACGTTCTTGGCACTAGATGCCTCAACCGGTCAAAATGCCCTTGTTCAAGCTAAGGAATTTTCAAAAATTACGCCAGTAACAGGAATTGTCTTGACAAAAATTGATGGAACAGCGCGTGGTGGTGTCGTTCTTGCAATCCGTCAAGAGCTGGATATTCCAGTTAAACTGATTGGATTCGGAGAAAAAATTGACGATATTGGAGTATTTAACTCTGAAAACTTTATGAAAGGGCTCTTAGAGGGCTTGGTATAAGAAAAAAGACTTGCAATTCATTCATTTTGCAAGTCTTTTGTATATATTTACTTTACCCCAATCGTCCTTCTTTGCGATAGGCTTCGTCTGGACGCCAATTCCAATCAGCTTCAAATTGATTGAGTAATTCAAAGCTGGCTTCGGGTCCCATAGTGCCTGATTTGTAATGATGAAGGGGAACTTCGTTATTTGCCCACAAGGTTTCAATACGGTCAATCAATTCCCAACTAGAGCGAACTTCGTCCCAGTGGCTAAAATTGGTTGAGTCATTGTTTAGCACATCGTAGATGAGCTTCTCATAGGGTTCTGGTGACGCACCAGAAGCTGTTGCATCTGTACGATAATCAAGTGTCAATGGAGCTAAGTTAAATTGCTCGCCCACTTCTTTGCCGTTCATGCTAAGAGAAAAACCTTCAGTTGGCTGAATGTAGATGGTCAACACATTTGGTTGGAGCGAGGAGCCAAAAATGGATTCCACTTGCTTAAAAACAATGTTGACATGAGTTCCTTTAGCAGTAAGACGCTTTCCAGTACGAAAGAAAAATGGAACACCACGGAAACGCTCACTATCTACAAAAAATGCACCAGAAGCAAAAGTTTCTGTAGTAGATTCTGGGTCAACATTTGGTTCGCTGCGATAGGAAATATACTTTTTCCCGTCTACTTTACCAGAAGTATATTGACCACGAATGAAGAGTTTTTTCAGATCATTGTCAGTAGGTTTATGCAAGTGCTTAAAAACCTTAATTTTTTCAGCCCGAATATCATCTTTGGTGAAAGTTTTGGGTTTATCCATAGCAAGCAAAGACAGGAGTTGAAGTGTGTGATTTTGCACCATATCGCGCAGTGCACCTGAATGGTCGTAATAACCACCACGTTCCTCCACACCTAACTTTTCAGCAAAAGTAATTTGCACATTGTCAATATAATCGTGATTCCAGACATTTTCAAAAAGAAGATTGGCAAAGCGAATGGCAAAAATACTTTGAATCATTTCTTTGCCAAGATAGTGGTCAATCCGGAAAATCTGCTCTTCGTCAAATGTTGCCAACAAATTGTCGTTCAGTTTGCTAGCAGAGGCAAGGTCTGTGCCAAACGGTTTTTCTACAATTAAGCGTTCAAATCCTTTCCCGTCTACAATTTGCTCGGATTTGAGGTGTTTAGCAATGGTTCCGAAAAACTGAGGAGCCATGGACAGGAAGAAAAGTTTGTTATGTTCTGCTTGATATTGCTCGTCAAGGCTGTTTTGTAGTTTCCTTAATTCAATATAATGCTCAGTATCTTGGACGTCGTGACTTTGATAATAGAAATGGCTAGCAAATTCTTGCGCTTGCTCAGGGCTATCTGCGAGGTCTGTGATAGACTCGACCACGACAGATTCAAAATATTCCTTGCTCCAAGGTCTGCGAGCTGTGCCGATAACGGCAAAATGCTTGGACAGATTGCCAGATTTATACAATCTAAAAAGGGAGGGATAGAGTTTTCTTTTTGCCAAATCTCCACTGGCACCAAAAATTGTAATAATCACTTTTGAAGACATTTTGAACACCCATTTTCTAATATTTTATTTATTTTACCATAAATTGATTAAAATTTCTGATTTTTGATAGCTAGAAATAAAGAGTAAAAAAGATAAAAAATAAGGATAACAAGGACAAATAGAAGAAGAAAGACAAGATGCACACCTGTCGTAGTATCAGGAGCTTGATTGACCATGATAGCAGCAATCGCCGTTCCTAAAGCTCCAGCAAATGTTTGAGCCATTTGAAAGAGAGCAGTGGCGTCTGGTGACTTTTCACGACTAATTTGTGAAACAGATAAGGCCATCGTGTTGTTGAAAGCCAGATTGCGCCCAATCGTAAAGAAAATATAAAAAAGGATGATGAGCGGTAATGTTAAGGCTTTTGTAAAGAATGCAAAAACGGAAACGGCTAAGAAAAAGAGGAGATTCCCACCATATAGAGAAAATTTGGGTCCCTTGGTGTCATATAATTTTCCCAAGAAAGGTGCCGAAAAAGCTCCTAACATTGTTCCAGGTAGCAGTGCAAAGCCAGCAGCAGAAGTAGCCTCGTGTTTCACTAAAACCAAGAAATTAGGAATCAGAAAATTGGCTGATAAATTTGAAAATTGGTAGAGAAAGAAAGGAATAATCCCTAGTAAAATAACTGGATTTTTCAAAATACGAATATCTAAAAAAGGATGTTCAACGGTTAGACTTCTCCAAATGAAAAGGATAAGTGATAATAAAAAGATGATAACAAAGCTCCAATTAAAGCTGCCTGCTTCTAAACTAGAAATCGCCATAATAGAAAAAGTAAGTGCGAGTGCAAGGAGCAAGAAAGAAACCCATTCAAAGGGACGTTCCTTTCTATTGGGGGTATTTTCTAAAAAGAAAAATCCTAAAATGAAGGAGATAATCGGAACCGGCATGATGAATGTGTAAATCATGTGCCAATCGAATGAACCAATCATCAAGCCGCCATAGGTGGGACCAATCGCAGGAGCTAGGCTTATAACAAGTCCAGACAATCCCATGTAAAAACCAATTTGGCTACGCGGAATACGATCTACGATAAGATTAAACATAAGGGGGGTAGCAATTCCAGTTGCTGAACCTTGCAAAATGCGTCCTAACATGAGTAAGGCAAAATTAGGCACAAGCATTGCAACACCATTTCCTAACGTAAAAATAGCTAGGCTGGTGAAGAGAATTCTCCGTTCAGACCAGTTGTGTGCTAGCGTAGCTCCGAGTGTAATTGTGATGGCGACAGCCAGCAGATAACCTGTCGTAATCCATTGCAATGTGCCAAGGTCTGTATGAAAAACTTTCATAAGATGTGGAAAAGTGACATTCATACTGGTTTCAGAAAGAATTCCAGCAAAAGTAATTAGAGCAGTGGCGAAAATAGATAGCAAGGTTTTCCTTGAAACAGGTTGATTTTGATGTGACATAGTACCTCCTAAAAATACAAATTTCTCTTATTTTATCATAATTGCTCACAAAAGAGCATAATAGGAGACCTAGAGAAATACTTCTCAGGTCTTCTTTTATTTATTCAATGTAGGTTAAAAGACACGATAGACATAAGGATTGCTAGGCTTTTCAACTTTCTTGAAACTATCCACTTCAAGCGTTGGCAAACTTTGTCCTAGTTGTTTATGATAGCGAATCGTAATTTTCCCGCTTGCTCTTATCCAGGTATTATTTTCAAAATGCTCCGTATTACCAGTTGTCAGAAGTCCATAGACTCCCGAATCGGCAATACAATGAATAATACCAAAGCGGAAAAGAAACTGGCTGTTTTTATCGCTTGGGTCATTATAGACAAACCCAGTAAATTCTAGCCGTTTTCCCGCAAATTCATCTGGATAATCATAGAGGACTTCCATGATTTCCATATAATTTTCAGTCGTAACGGAAATGACGTCTTTTTTCAGATATTTTTTTGCAGCTGTCCGCATTTCTTTCTCGTAAGCACTTTTAGTAAAATAGGTACTGGTATCAGGTTTTAGGTACTGATTGGTAGTGCCTTCATCAGCCTGAATGTTCTTAGAACTACCGTCAGCCAGCGGGAAATGGTAGCCCTTAGCAGAAACGGTTGTAGAGTCCAAATTGACCGTTGGAAATAAGAGAGCAACGACAAGTGGTACAACAAGAAAAGCAATACTAGCAAATTTTGCAGAACGACTCGTCAAATGGCTGTGCACTTTCATTTTTTTCATCCAGACGATGAGCTGCACAATAGCTAACACGAAAGAAAGTACCATGGAAATATATGCCAAATAAGAAAAATGCATGTTGATGTATTGATTGAGCTTGCCGGAAAGTTGCAAATACATGGTGATTTCAAAGTAACCAGCTAAAATTAGAAAACGAATCATAGCACCACCCCCACAAGCCAAGAGTAAATGACAACAACTAAACTAACAATTCCAATGAATTGCCAGATGAATCGTCCTTTGAGGTAATTTTTCATCATGAGGATATTTTTCACATCTAGCATTGGTCCAATGACGAGAAAAGCCAGGACTGGCGCTAAGCCAAAACTAGAAATGAGCGAACTGCCGATAAAGGCGTCTGCTTCACTGCAAAGTGAGAGAAGAAATGCAAGCAGCATCAATAGCAAAATCGCCATAAGCGGTGTTGCACTAATGGAAGTCAGAATGCGTGTAGGCACGTAGACTTGCACTAGACTGGCAAAGAGACAACCAAAGACTAAGTAACGACCTGTATCAAAAAATTCGTCAATAGACTGTACAAACACTTGAAATACTTTCTTTGGCTGACTTAAATGAGAGAAGTCGTGTTCATGCTGAATAACTCGATTCTCTTTTTGAATAGTTGCAGTATTGAGAAAGCCAAAGAAAATTCCTAAGATGATTGCCACAACAATAGAGCCAAGGGCTCTGAGCAAAGCCATTTTAAAGGAATTCCCAAAGGCAGAATAGGTCGCAAAAAGGACAATAGGATTGATAACAGGTGCTGTCACCATAAAAGGAACAGCTGTGTAACTTGGTACTTTCTTTTCCAAAAAACGATTGATAATAGGCACAATTCCACATTCGCAAGAAGGGAAAATAAAGCCAATAAAAGTACCAAAGAAAATCCTACCCCATTTATTTTTAGGCAGATAGCGATAAACTTTGTCTGGTGTGATATAAACCTCTATAAAACCTGAAATAATGCTCCCAATCAGCACAAAAGGTAGTGCTTCGATAATAATGGAGAGGAAAATCGCACCAGCTTGTAGCACACTAGGTGGCAGTTGATTAAAAAAGCTCATGACTTTTTAGCCTTTTGCTCTTTCTTGGTCTTTTTTTCTTTTTCATCAGGAAATTCTACCTTTTCGATTTTAGGTAACGTTGCAAATTCTTCAAACATTTTGTCCAAATCATCTGAACGCGTAAATTTAATAGCCATAACAGCCTCCTTTTCCTTTTTAACTATTATACTATCATTTTGAAAATTATGGTGAAATAAAGTCAGCAGAATAGGAATTAGCTTGTGAAAGAAGGAGATGAATGTGGTATAATAAATAGACTATGTGTGTAAAGGAAGGATCATGTCTTCAGACAACATAAAATTAAAATACTATAATCTTCAACCATTTACCAAATGGACGAGCGGAAAGCGACAACTTTTAAGTGTATTGAGGAGCTATATGCCTGAAAAGTATAAGCGTTATTTTGAGCCTTTTGTAACTCCTTCGTCAAAAAGAATTTTAGCGAATTACGAAGATCTGATGCATAAATGAAAATACAGAGGAACTATATATGAAACTAGAGTTACCCACTCATCTTGCAGAGAGTTATAAGAGTAAATCTCAAATTGCAAGGGTGATAACAGAATCATGGGTTGCGGAAAATGCTTATTGTCCCAATTGTGGGCAGATTTACTTATCACATTTTGAAAATAATCGTCCTGTTGCAGATTTCTTTTGTGCTAATTGTAGAGAAGAATTTGAGCTGAAAAGTAAGCAAACTAATTTTTCCACAATTATTAACGACGGTGCTTATGATACGATGATTCGTCGTCTGGAAAGTGAGAATAACCCTAACTTTTTCTTTTTGAACTATTCTAAAGAAATGACGGTAATAAATTTTATTTTAATTCCGAAACATTTTTTTACACCTAAAATTATTATTAAAAGAAAACCCTTGTCATCCAGTGCTCAAAGAGCAGGTTGGATAGGCTGCAATATTGATATTTCGCACGTTCCAGAGATTGGAAAAATATTTTTAGTCAGAGATGGACAGATTGCAAAACAGAGACAAGTACAAGAAAATTTTCAAAAAACACTTTTTTTACGAAATAAGACGAAAGATGCACGAGGGTGGACATTAGATATTCTGAATTGTATTGATAGAATCCCGAAGAAAAACTTTACTTTGAGTGATGTATATGCATTTGAAAAAGAGTTGCAGGAACAATATCCAAATAATCACTTTGTTAAAGACAAAATTAGGCAGCAGTTACAAGTGCTGAGAGATAAAAATATCATTGAATTTATTGGACGAGGTCAGTATAGAAAGTTGGATAGGTAAGGATGAATATTGAGATAATAGAAACTTTGTCAAAAATTGTAACAATTGACGCTTCAACCGTTGAAGAGGGGATAAATCAAGTTGATCAATTGTATCGAAATGAAGAAATTATCCTAGATACCAATGATTATCTATCAACAGAGTATGTAACTTTAGATATGGTAAACGTAAATAGTTCAAAGGACAAAGTAGCGCCATCCGAAGTATATGAATTTGTAAAATTATTTTGGCCTAATTGGGACAATGAAGAAGACGCCGAATCTCTCTCCGTTATGATTTATACTTTGTCAGATCCCGACTGTATTCGATGGATGAGTGAAAACCTAGAATTTTTTGATCAAGATTTATTTGAATATGATTATCATCCAGAATGGTTGGACTCTATTGAACACCGTTTATTACTTATACAAGAATTATTGAGTAATCGTACAAATTAGATGGAGTCTCACAGAACTAAGCCAGTTTGTTGAAAGTTCAACAGATGATGTGAACTTTGTCTGGGTAACAGATGGATAGGGCTGGAAAACGGCACACTTACCTCTTGCGGAAGCTTTTGCACATATTCCAAATGTATTTAATCTGGAGATGATGAAGCGAGGGTATTTAACTGAGTTGTTACAATGATTGAGTACATAATCTGAGGAATAATTCATCTTTATCAGTGTTTTTAGAGTCCTGCTTGAGGACTCTTTTACTATTTAGAATGATAAATTGCACTTATTCTTGTAATTTATCAAATGAATAAAATAATGGCGAAAGAAGAGAGTAGCCAGAGAGACAATTGTATTTGGACTGCTGGATAAGGTATGGTATAATATTCTTTATGGAAACAAATATTGTCGAACTATCGCAAAGTTTAAAGATTAGTCAGAAGCAAATTGAAAAAGTATTGGAACTGACAGCAGAAGGCAACACAATCCCATTTATCGCTCGTTATCGGAAAGAAATGACAGGGAATTTGGATGAGGTAGAGATTAAGGCTATTCTTGATCTGGATAAAAGTCTGACGAACCTCAGAGAGCGCAAGGCAACGGTGCTCGCGAAGATTGAAGAGCAAGGAAAACTGACGGAAAAACTACGTGCAGCTATTGAAGCAGCTGAAAAATTAGCTGATGTGGAGGAACTCTATCTTCCTTATAAAGAAAAGCGTCGGACAAAAGCCACGATTGCACGTGAAGCAGGACTTTTTCCTTTGGCACGACTCGTATTACAAAATGCTGCCAATCTTCAAGAGGAAGCAACTGCCTTAACTAGCGAAACATTTCCGACAGCAGAAATAGCTCTAGCTGGAGCTGTAGATATTTTAGTGGAAGCCATTTCAGAAGATGTGCAGCTGCGTGCTTGGACCTATCATGAAATGCTGACAAATTCAAGCATTATTTCAACTTTGAAAGACGCCGATTTGGACGAAAAGCAAGTGTTTCAAATCTATTATGACTTTTCCGAAAAAATCGCGGATATGCAGGGGTATCGCACTTTAGCACTTAATCGTGGTGAAAAGTTAGGTGTGCTCAAAGTTGGCTTTGAGCACAATGTAGATAAAATTATCCGATTTTTTGAAGTGCGCTTTAAGCTCAAAAATGACTACATTCATGAAGCAATCCAGCAAGCAGTGAAAAAGAAAATCATTCCAGCTATGGAACGTCGGATTAGGGCAGAATTGACCGAGACTGCAGAAGACGGTGCGATTCAGCTTTTTTCAGATAATCTGCGAAATCTACTCTTGATTGCACCGCTCAAGGGACGCGTGGTACTAGGATTTGACCCAGCTTTTCGGACAGGAGCAAAATTAGCAGTCGTAGATGCGACTGGGAAAATGCTGACAACGCAGGTCATCTATCCTGTACCACCGGCAAAAGCAGCACAAATTGAAGCTTCTAAGCAAGATTTGTCAAACTTGATTGACCAATTTGGTGTTGAAATCATTGCTATTGGAAATGGAACAGCTAGTCGCGAAAGCGAAGCGTTTGTTGCGGAGGTGCTAAAGACTCATCCAAACGTCAGCTATGTTATTGTCAATGAAAGTGGCGCATCTGTTTATTCTGCTAGCGAGTTGGCGCGACACGAATTTCCAGACTTGACGGTCGAAAAACGTTCGGCTATCTCTATCGCACGTCGACTGCAAGACCCTCTTGCAGAGCTAGTTAAAATTGACCCAAAATCAATCGGTGTCGGTCAATACCAACATGATGTTAGCCAGAAGAAATTATCTGAAAGCTTGGATTTCGTCGTAGATACCGTTGTTAACCAAGTCGGCGTTAATATCAATACCGCAAGTCCATCTCTTCTATCGCATGTGGCAGGGTTAAACAAAACTATTTCTGAAAATATTGTCAAATATCGTGAAGAAGAAGGCATGATTCGCTCGCGCGATGCTATTAAAAAAGTTCCTCGTCTGGGTACTAAAGCATTTGAACAGGCGGCAGGGTTCCTACGGATTCCCGAAAGTGATAATGTTTTGGATAATACAGGTGTTCACCCAGAGAGTTATCCAGCTGTTGAGAAATTGTTCCAAATGCTTGCAATTACGGACTTGGATCAAGCCGCTCAGGAAAAATTGCAGTCTTTAGATGTCAAAAAAGTTGCTGCAGATTTGGACTTGGGAGAAGCTACTCTTAAGGATATCATTGCAGACTTGCTCAAGCCAGGTCGTGATATGCGTGATTCATTTGATGCACCGGTTCTGCGTCAAGATGTCCTTGATATAAAGGACTTACAAATTGGGCAAAAGTTAGAAGGCGTTGTTCGCAATGTCGTTGATTTTGGTGCTTTTGTGGATATTGGCATTCATGAGGACGGCTTGATTCATATTTCTAAGCTCAGTAACAGCTATGTCAAACATCCGAGTCAAGTAGTTTCTGTTGGTGACTTGGTAACCGTGTGGGTAGACAAATTGGATATAGAAAGAGAAAAGGTCAATCTTTCCTTGGTGGCACCGCGTGAATCTAACTAACTATGTCAGACAAGTCTCTTTGGAAGATTTTGACAAAGAATTTCGACATACGGCTTCTTGGAATAAGCGTCTTCACTCAACAGGTGGACGCTTTTTTCCAAAGGATGGTCATCTTGATTTTAATCCTAGAATCTATGAACAGTTTGGTTTAGAAACCTTCCGAAAAATTGTGCGGCACGAGTTGTGTCACTATCATCTTTACTTTGAAAAGAAGGGCTATCGGCATAAGGATCGAGATTTCAAGCAATTATTGAAAGCCGTGGACGGTTTGCGCTATGCGCCTACTTTATCAAGCCAATCAACTGCAAAAACGCTTGTTTATCAATGCTTGCATTGTCGTGCACAATATCATAGAAAAAGACGAATCAATACTGAGCGGTATTGCTGCGGACGCTGCCAAGGGAAACTCATTTTTGTCAGACAGTTGCAGTCTTAATGACTATTTTCGCGAAACAATCAGAAATCCGCCTAAGGACGGATGGCATGATGACTGAAATGTGCTACACTAGATTCAGTATCAATGAAAGAGGCTTACTGATTATGAAAACAACATTTTATAAATTACGTCGAAATAGAGCTGTATCGGGAGTGTTAGCAGGTTTATCTGATAAATTTGGCCTAGATGTAGGGCTTGTTCGCTTTTTATTCGTTTTATTTACCATTTCTAATTTGGGTTTAGGGATTATCATCTACATCATCTTATTATCTGTGATGCCTTACAAGGAAGACGTAGAAGAAGAAATGTATGGGACAGGACCTCGTAAGCGCAAAGAAGCAGAAGCAATCAAAGAAGAAGACGGCTGGTTTTGGTGAGTGTGATGGAGCAAGCGCTTGGTTATATATGCTAAAAAGGAGTTCGGACAATGGACTCTTTTATTTTAGGAGTAGAAGAAATGGAATATTGGGATACTTATAATGAGCAAAGAGAGCGACAAGGAGATTTTCTAAAGAGAGGGCAACCAATTGCGGAAGGTCAGTATCACCTTTGTGTCAATGTCTTTGTTCGTCATATAGATGGGGAATTTCTCCTGATGCACCGCAGTCCAAAAAAAGAAATTCATCCTAATTATTATGAGTTTGGTGCAGGAGGAAGTGTGTTGGCTGGTGAAGATAGCATGACCGCGGCTTGTCGTGAATTGCAGGAAGAAACTGGGCTGATTCCTAGAGAAATACAACTAATTGAGCAGACGACTTCACCTAAAGAACACTGTCATTTTGATTTTTATGAGGCAATTGTCACAGAGAAAGACGTGAAATATCAAGAGGGTGAAACGGATAGTCACATCTGGCTGAAACCTAGTGAACTCCGATATTTTATGAATCGTTATCCTTTATTTCAAGATCAAAAACAAATTGTAGAAAGAATGCTCCAGTCAGAGAAGTAGTAAATGCTATGTATGTTTATCCATTTTCTTTAAAAACAAGGATGAAACTCTCCTTTAATCTGAAAATTTGCTATAATAGAAAAAGAAACTATCAAAGGGGAAGAATATGACTGTAAAGATCAAAGATCTATTAAAAAAAGTCAGATTAAATGTGGTTTATGGCGACGAGAAAATGTTGGAAAGAGAAATTACGACCTCTGATATTTCCCGTCCAGGACTTGAAATGACAGGTTATTTTGACTATTACACACCAGAGCGTATCCAACTAATGGGCATGAAAGAATGGTCTTACTTGATGAAGATGACGTCACATAATCGCTATCAGGTTTTACGGAAAATGTTTGAACGAGACACTGTTATGATTGTGGCGCGTGATTTGAAAATTCCCGATGAGATGTTAAAGGCTGCAAAGGAAAATGAAATTGTTGTTCTCAGCAGTCACACCCCAACGAGTCGTTTATCCGGTGAGATTTCAAGTTATTTGGATTCGCGTTTGGCTGAGCGAACCAGTATTCATGGGGTTTTAATGGATATTTACGGAATGGGTGTCTTGATTCAAGGAGATAGTGGAATCGGAAAAAGCGAAACTGGTTTAGAACTGGTGAAACGGGGACATCGTTTAGTTGCGGATGACCGCGTAGATATCTACGCAAAAGATGAAATGACTCTCTGGGGCGAGCCAGCGGAAATTTTGCGCCATTTACTTGAAATACGCGGTGTTGGGATTATTGATGTCATGAGCCTTTATGGAGCTAGTGCTGTCAAGGATTCATCACAGGTTCAATTGGCTGTTTATCTGGAAAATTATGATGTCAATAAAACATTTGACCGTTTGGGAAATAATGGTGAAGAGTTTGAAGTATCAGGTGTGTCCATTCCAAGGATTCGTATTCCTGTGAAAACGGGTCGCAACATTTCGGTAGTGATTGAAGCAGCAGCAATGAATTACCGTGCAAAAGAAATGGGCTTTGATGCCACGAAGACTTTTGAGGAACGCTTGACCAATCTCATTAGTGAAAATGAGGTGTCTCATGATTAATCCAATTGCATTTAAAATAGGACCTCTAAGTATTCGCTGGTATGCGATTTGTATTGTAACAGGTTTAGTTTTAGCTGTTTATCTGGCTATGCGTGAAGCGCCGCGAAAGAAAATCATTCCAGATGACATTCTTGATTTTATCCTTGTTGCATTTCCCTTAGCAATCGTTGGAGCTCGCATTTATTATGTTATTTTTGATTGGGGCTATTATGCTAAAAATCCTGCTGAGATTTTTGCCATTTGGCACGGAGGAATTGCTATCTATGGCGGTTTAATCACTGGAGCGATTGTCTTGTATTTTTTCTCACAGAGAAAGCTTATCAATACGCTAGACTTTTTAGATATTGCCGTTCCAGGAGTGATGATTGCCCAAAGTCTTGGGCGCTGGGGAAATTTCTTCAATCAAGAGGCTTACGGAGCGGTTGTTAAAAGTCTAAATTACTTACCAAGTTTTATGCGCAACCAAATGTACATTGATGGTCATTACCGACAACCAACTTTTCTTTATGAGTCGGTTTGGAATTTGTTAGGATTTGCTTTAGTGATGGTTGCGAGAAGAAAGAAAAATTTCCTCAAACGTGGGGAAATGACTGGATTTTATCTTATTTGGTATGGAATAGGTCGCATGGTGATTGAAGGTATGCGAACAGATAGTCTCATGTTTGCGGGCTTGCGTGTGTCACAATGGTTGTCTGCTGTTCTAGTGGTTGCAGGAATCATTCTCGTCATTTACCAACGCAGAAAAAAAGATACCCCTTATTATTAAAAAGTTAGGAGAAGAAAAATGCTTGAAATTGCTTATAGTCTAGTTGCCCTCGCTTTGATTGCTTTGATTGTTTATACGATTTTTTTGGTTAGGAAAATCTCAAATGTCGTTGATGAAACAGAAAAAACAATTCAGGTATTGACGACAGATGTCAATGTGACACTTTATCAAACCAATGAATTGTTAACGAAAGTGAATGTTTTAGCAGATGATATTAATGGAAAAATGACAACCATTGACCCGCTTTTCACTGCAGTTGCAGATTTATCTGAGTCCGTTTCGGATTTGAATGATTCTGCTCGTCATTTGAGCAAAAAAGCTGCTGCAGCAGGAAAAAATAGTGTCAAAGCTGGTGCAACTTTATCGGCTTTACGTATGGTTACTAAACTATTTAAAAAATAAGAAAGAAGGTTTATTATGGGTAAATTTTCATCTATCCTTTTAGGAACAATCTCTGGTGCGGCTGCAGCGGTATTTCTCACAAGTAAAAAAGGAAAAGAAGTGACTGCTAAGGTTTCTGATTTTATGAATGACGTCAAAGAAAATCCAGATGATTTTAAAGATCAAGTAGTACAAAAAGCCAATCAATTCTCTAACCAAGCTGTAGAAGCAGTCAACCAAGCCAAAGAAAAGGTTGAAAGCGGAGAAATCACAGGCGAAACTGTTCTTGACTCTGTGAAAGAAGCAACGAAACAAGTAGTTGACTTTTCACAAGAGAAAATGCAAGAATGGAAAGAAAAAGTGACACCAGAAGGTATCTCTCCAGAAGATTTCAAAAAAACTGAGCAAGAACCAGTTGATAAAGAAACCACATCGGAGGATATTGTCATTGATTTGACAGAAAACCAAGAATCGGAAAATGAAGACAAAAAAATTGAGGACTAGCACCTCAATTTTTTTAACTTTTTAACTAAATCGATTTTACATCACAACGAATCACAACAAAAACAGTGCCTTGCAAATAGGCACTTTAATTTCAAAACTATTTATTTCTTTTCCGACGAATAAATGCTTGCTGCATTTTAATGCAGACTAAACTAACACCAATTGCTAAAGCAAAAGCTAAGAAAGTGTTTACTTTAATAGACAGGAATAAAAAGCTAAATAAAGCTGTCAAGATACAAAATGTAGCAATATTCACGAAAAATAGTAATTCTTTCAGGTTTGGATTCGTTTTTGCTTCAGGAATGTAATCTTGATAAAGCGGATATTGTTCTTGTTCTAATTCTGGATAGGTGTAGTCCTCTTGATAGGACTGATATTTTCTTGCGGTCATGTTCTCTCTCCTTACAGTACTCTCTTATTTTATCATGATTTTAATTAGATAAATATTACATAACAGTTACAAAAAGGCTAAAAATGCTTTTCAAATTAAAAAATAGAAGAGAAATCAAAAATATGTTATAATTTTGCTATGAAAAAGATTATCATTACAGCGACAGCTGAGAGCGTTGAACAAGTAAAAGAGCTTTTAGAAGCAGGTGTGGATCGCATTTATGTAGGTGAAAAAGAGTATGGTCTTCGATTACCCCGTACTTTTTCTTATGACGAATTGCGACAGATTGCAGCCCTTGTACATGAGGTAGGCAAAAAGTTGACAATTGCTGTTAATGCTTTGATGCATCAGGAAATGATGAATAAAATCAAGCCATTTCTTGATTTTTTAGTGGATATTCAGGCGGATTATATTACTGTAGGAGATGCTGGAGTTTTTTATGTGTTAAAACGTGATGGTTATCCGTTTAAGACGATTTATGATGCTTCAACTATGGTTGCCAGCAGTCGTCAAGTGAACTTCTGGGGGCAAAAAGCTGGCGTTTCTGAGGCAGTTCTAGCGCGTGAAATCCCATCTGCTGAACTTTTTAAAATGCAAGATATTTTAGAAATTCCTGTTGAGATCTTGGTTTATGGTGCGAGTGTGATTCATCATTCTAAGCGTCCACTTTTGCAAAATTATTATAATTTTACTCATATTGATGACGAAAAGAGCCGTGAGCGTGATTTATTTCTTGCAGAGCCGAGTGACCCAGATAGCCATTATTCTATTTTTGAGGACAATCATGGGACGCATATTTTTGCAAATAATGACTTGGATATGATGACGAAACTTGAAGAATTGGTAGAACATGGCTTTACACATTGGAAATTAGAAGGTATTTACACGCCAGGACACAATTTTGTTGAAATTGTCAAACTCTTTGTGCAAGCGCGTGAGCTGATTGAGACCAATCAATTTACACATGATCAGGCTTTCCTTTTGGATGAGCAGGTTCATCAATTGCATCCAAAGAATCGTTTCTTGGATACTGGATTTTATGAATATGATCCAGACCAGGTGAAATAAGGGACGCAGGTAGTTGCGAGTTGCAACTGCTTGTTTAACTTTCACAATCTGTTTCCTTTAGCTTGCTTTCAAACCTTTTTTGCTATAAAATAAAAAGGCTAAGTATTAGAATTTAGAAAAGAGCGAGAATATGACAAAAACTTTGAAAAGACCAGAAGTTCTGGCGCCTGCTGGAACCTTGGAAAAATTAAAAGTCGCCATTCGCTATGGAGCGGATGCTGTTTACATTGGCGGACAAGCTTATGGTTTGCGCAGTCGTGCTGGAAATTTTACGTTTGAAGAAATGGAAGAGGGTGTTCAATTTGCTCGTGAACATGGCGCAAAAGTCTATGTGGCTGCGAACATGGTAACCCACGAAGGCAATGAAGAAGGAGCTGGGGAATGGTTCCGCACTCTGCGAGATATTGGCATTTCTGCCGTTATCGTATCTGACCCAGCATTGATTGCCATTGCTTGTACAGAAGCGCCAGGTTTGGAAGTACACTTGTCAACACAAGCTAGCGCAACAAACTATGAAACATTGGAATTTTGGAAGGATTTGGGGTTGACACGTGTCGTTTTGGCACGTGAGGTTTCCATGGAAGAATTGGCAGAAATCCGCAAACATACTGATGTTGAGATTGAAGCCTTTGTTCATGGGGCTATGTGCATTTCTTACTCAGGGCGCTGTACTTTATCTAATCACATGAGTATGCGGGATGCCAATCGTGGGGGGTGCTCTCAGTCTTGCCGCTGGAAATATGACCTCTACGATATGCCCTTTGGACAAGAGCGCAAGAGCTTAAAAGGCGAAATTCCAGAAGAATTTTCTATGTCGGCTGTGGATATGTCCATGATTGACCATATTCCAGATATGATTGAAAATGGAGTAGACAGCTTGAAAATTGAAGGACGCATGAAGTCTATTCACTACGTATCTACTGTTTCAAATTGTTACAAGGCGGCAGTAGATGCTTATCTTGAAAGCCCTGAGAAGTTTGAAGCAATCAAGCAAGATTTAGTAGATGAAATGTGGAAAGTTGCGCAGCGTGAATTGGCGACAGGATTTTATTATTATACACCAACTGAAAATGAGCAGCTTTTTGGAGCACGCCGCAAAATTCCGCAATATAAATTTGTGGCAGAAGTGGTGGCTTATGACCCTGATACGCAAACAGCGACTATTCGACAACGAAATGTCATCAATGAGGGCGACCCAGTTGAATTTTATGGCCCTGGTTTCCGTCATTTTAACGCAGTCATTACAGATTTACATGATTCAGATGGAAATAAAATTGATCGGGCTCCAAATCCGATGGAACTGTTGACGATTTCCTTGCCACATCCGGTTTATCCAGGTGATATGGTACGCAGTCGTAAAGAAGGTTTGATAAATCTTTATAAAGAAGACGGCACAAGTGTCACAGTACGGGCATAAAAATCCACATTGAGAAGAGGTTTGAATGGTTAATTCTACCTCTTTTCATTTGTAAAAAATATTTTAAAAATCTTAATGTAAACGCTTGCTTTTTCGAAAAAGAAGGTGTACAATATAATTAAAGAAAGATAAGAAAGGACTGATTCCAATGGGTATCAGAACGTTCATATTTTAAATCGTTTATGATGTATTAGTTTCTATTTGCTAATTGTTTTTCTTAATTGGAGGTATTTGATAATATTTCTGAAGATAGCATGTAGTGGTTTGTAGAACTGCATCGCGTATCGAGAACGCAGTGAAAGAATAAAGAAGAATATTATTTGATGTAGTCGATAAAAGCTTTTTAATGATTTTCACGCTTTGGTAAAAAACCACTATTGTTTTAGATGAATAAACTTGTTTTTGATATATTGTGGACAAGAAAATCATTCTTTAATAAAATAACGATGGAATCATCATAAGAATCTCTTTTCAGAAAGTTATTTTCTGAAAGTCTATCTATCACTTATTAGCAAATAGAGACGGCTCCTAGCTTTCTGTAGAAATACAGTAACTAGGAGCTTTTTTGTATGCTCTCCTCTTTGAAAAAAATCATGAAAAGTAGTATAATAAATAAAATATGCAAAATACTTGCAAAACTGTAATTCGACTTGGGAAGCCAAGGGCCGTTAGTAAGAAAAATATGAAAAGGAGAATCAATGAGCAATATTAAATTGATTGCTTTGGGCGGTGTACGTGAAAATGGAAAAAATCTTTACATCGCTGAAGTGGATGAATCTATTTTTATCCTTGATGTCGGACTAAAGTATCCGGAAAATGAACAGCTTGGTGTGGACTTTGTCATTCCAAATATGGACTATTTATTTGAAAATAAGGACCGCATTGCAGGGGTCTTTTTGACACACGGACATGCAGATGCGATTGGTGCCCTGCCTTATTTGTTGGCGGAAACAAAGGTACCTGTGTTTGGATCGGAATTAACAATTGAACTGGCTAAGCTATTTGTCAAAGGAAATGATACGGTTAAAAAATTCAATGATTTTCATGTGATTGATGAAGATACAGAGATTGACTTTGGAGGTACCATTGTATCTTTCTTTAAAACAACGCACTCCATTCCAGAGAGTCTAGGGATTGTCTTAAAAACGTCTGAAGGAAATATTGTTTATACGGGTGATTTTAAGTTTGACCAAACGGCTAGTCAGTCTTATGCAACAGATTTTGCTCGCTTGGCGGAAATTGGTCGTGAAGGTGTTCTAGCTCTTCTTAGTGATTCTGCAAATGCAGATAGTAGTATTCAAGTGGCAAGTGAGAGCGAAGTTGCAAAGGAAATTAGCGATACAATTGGAGACTGGGAAGGACGCGTGATTGTTGCGGCGGTTGCAAGCAATCTTTCTCGGATTCAACAAGTCTTTGAAGCTGCTGCTAGGACAGGTCGTCGTGTTGTGTTGACTGGATTTGACATTGAAAATATCGTTCGTACAGCTATTCGCTTGAAGAAATTATCACTTGTGGACGAACGTTTGCTAATCAAACCAAAAGAAATGTCCAAGTTTGAAGATCATGAGTTGATTATTTTGGAAACTGGGCGTATGGGTGAGCCAATCAATGGCTTGCGCAAGATGTCTATTGGTCGTCACCGTTATGTAGAAATCAAAGAAGGTGATTTGGTTTATATTGTTACAACACCGTCTATCGCAAAAGAAGCCTTGGTGGCACGTGTAGAAAACATGATCTACCAAGCAGGTGGTGTTGTCAAACTAATTACGCAAGATTTGCGAGTGTCTGGACATGGAAATGAGCGCGATTTGCAATTGATGTTAAACCTCTTGCAGCCAAAATTCTTGTTCCCAATTCAAGGAGAATATCGTGAATTGGCAGCACATGCTAAAGCTGCCATGGCAATTGGTATGTTGCCGGAGAACATTTTTATTCCAAAGCGTGGTAGCATTATGGAATATGAAAAGGGTGATTTTGTACCTGCTGGTGCGGTATCTTCTGGTGATGTCATGATTGACGGAAATGCGATTGGTGATGTTGGCAATATCGTTCTGCGTGATCGCAAAGTTCTGTCTGAAGACGGTATCTTTATCGTAGCCATTACAGTAAACCGTCGTGACAAGAAGATTATTTCCAAAGCCAAGGTTCATACACGTGGATTTGTTTATGTCAAGAAAAGCCGTGATATTTTGCGTGAGAGTGCTGACTTAATCAATAAAACAGTTGAAGATTACCTTGCAAAAGATAATTTTGACTGGAGTGAGTTGAAAGGCTCGGTGCGTGACAATCTTGCGAAATATCTCTTTGAGCAGACCAAACGTCGTCCGGCAATTTTACCTGTTGTAATGGAAGTGCGTTAAGTAGGTTAAATTAGCACATTTTATATAGTTACAAAAATCGTGGGGTCAGGACGTTTGTTCCAACCCCTTTCTTACATTTATATTAAAAGGAGAAAAAATGGCATTTTTTGAAATAGAATATCATTCAGCAGTACTAGAAATGGAGCGTCGTGTCAATGTCATCTATCCTGATGCGGATGCAGTAGCCCCCAGTCAGATAGCAGATATGGATATTCCCGTTCTTTACCTTTTGCACGGCATGGGAGGCAATGAAAATTCGTGGCGAAAACGGACCAATATTGAGCGTTTATTGCGCCATACAAATTTAATCGTGGTCATGCCAACGACAGATCTTGCTTGGTACACCAACACTGCTTATGGATTGAATTATTATGATGCTATAGCAAAAGAATTGCCTGAGGTTATGCAGCGTTTCTTTCCCAATATGAGTCGGAAACGGGAGAAAACATTTATTGCAGGTCTGTCAATGGGAGGTTATGGGGCTTATAAAATAGCCTTGACGACAGATCGATTCTCTTATGCAGGGTCATTTTCAGGCGCTATTGGGCTCGGTCTAGATGATGTGGACATAGAAGAACTTCCAGGTGGGACGCTCAACTATTGGCAAGGTGTGTTTGGTGATTTGAAAGCAGCTGATGTCAAGCAGCATTTTTTGACGACAATGGCAAAGAAGTCAGATAAAAAGACTAAATTTTACGCTTGGTGTGGGGAGCAGGATTTTCTTTATCAAGCAAATGAAGTAGCTGTTAAACAATTGCGCGAATGTGGCTTAGATATCACCTATCATCATAATCCGGGAAAGCATGAGTGGTATTATTGGGAAAATCAACTAGAAGAATTTCTGAAATGGCTGCCGATTGATTTTGAAGTGGAGGAGCGCTTATCCTAAAGTTGCTTGAGAGATGACTTTTTTGACAGCAATTTACATTTTTTTGTCAATATTTTATTCTTTCTTTTACAGTTCTCTATGTTAAGAAATTTTTAAGCGAATCTCATTATACTTACTCTTTACATTTGAGATTAGGAGGGAAGTATGAGGTTTATATTTCGAATATTTTCGGCGCTGTTGCGCTTGATATGGCGTTTAGTTTATAGTCTTGCATTAACAGCACTCTTTTTAGTGGGAATCTTGTATATCATGAGTCCTTCTAAAAGCAGTTTTTCGACAACACTTCAGCAAGATGTCAGTCAAATTTATCGATATGTAAGTGGACAGGATAGTCAGCTAGGCGTCGGGCAAAATGTGAAAGACCTGACCAAACAGCTATCGGACAATCATGTTCATCAAGCGTCTGGTGTCCGATGGGACACAGCAAGCGCTACGGTTTATATAGATACACAAGATGAGACATTTCGCTCAGCTTATCAAGAAGCCATTCGTGCTTGGAATCAAACAGGTGCTTTTACTTTTCAGATTGTAAATGATAAAAATCAAGCCAATATTGTGGCGACAGAGATGAATGATGGTACGGTGAGTGCGGCAGGTGAGGCAGAATCACAAACTAATTTATTGACGAAACGCTTCACAAATGTAACGGTTCGACTAAATCGTTACTATCTATTGAATAGTCAATATGGCTACTCTTATGAGCGAATCGTAAACACAGCAGAACACGAACTGGGACATGCGATTGGATTGGAGCATAATGAAGAAAAATCCGTCATGCAATCTTCTGGCTCGTTTTACGGGATTCAAGCAGTAGATGTTCAAGCAGTAAAGGAGTTGTATCAAGCATAAAATGATAAGAAATATCTTTAAAATCATTAGACGTTTCCCAGAGCAAGTTTTCTTGTTTGTCTTTAATTCTAGTATTTTTGCATGGCTATGGCAAAGTGGTTCTGATATTGCCAATCATATCGGTGTGACAGCTGCATGGCAGGAACATGTTCCTGTGTCCATTCAGAATTTCTTTGGTCAAAATAGTCAAGCTATTCAAGGATTTTTCAATCATTCAGCTGTGATGTGGTTGATTGGTTCGATGATAATTCTTTGGGTCATTCGTTTTGTAAAAGGAATCATCAAATTAGGGCTTTTTGCTTTGATTATTCTATTAGGTATTTACCTTGTGATGCAAAATCAAGAGATTTTAAGTAGTTTTAAATGAAAATGCGGTCGAAATGAACCGTATTTTTGTTTTCTAAGATAGCAGTTGGGATAGGAATCTGCTATAATAGGTTTATGATTATTTTACAAGCAAATAAGATTGAACGTTCTTTTGCAGGGGAGGTTCTTTTTGATAATATCAACCTGCAAGTGGATGAACGAGATAGAATTGCCTTAGTAGGGAAAAATGGAGCTGGTAAGTCCACTCTTTTGAAGATTTTAGTCGGTGAAGAAGCCCCAAGTGATGGGGAAGTCAATAAAAGGCGGGATATATCCCTGTCTTATTTGGCGCAGGATAGTCGCTTTGAGTCTGCCAATACTATTTACGACGAAATGCTGCATGTCTTTGATGATTTACGTCAGCAGGAGCAACGATTGCGACAGATGGAGCTGTCTATGGGGGATTTAACTGGGACGGATCTGGAAAAACTGATGACAGACTATGACCGCTTGTCAGAGGATTTCCGTCAGGCAGGCGGATTTACCTATGAAGCAGATATTCGTGCCATTCTCAATGGTTTCAAGTTTGATGAGTCCATGTGGCAGATGAAGATAGAAGAGCTTTCGGGCGGGCAGAATACTCGGCTGGCTCTAGCGAAAATGCTGTTGGAAAAGCCAGATTTATTGGTACTGGATGAGCCTACTAACCACTTGGATATAGAGACGATTGCTTGGCTAGAGAACTACTTGAGCAACTACAGTGGAGCTCTCATCATCGTCAGTCACGATCGTTATTTCCTAGACAAGGTAGCCACTGTGACGCTGGACTTGACCCAGCATTCGTTGGATCGCTATGTGGGAAATTACTCTAGTTTTGTTCAGCAAAAGGAGCAGAAGCTCTTGACAGAGGCCAAGAATTATGAAAAGCAGCAGAAGGAAATTGCTGCTTTGGAGGATTTTGTCAATCGCAATCTGGTTCGGGCATCTACAACCAAACGCGCTCAATCCAGACGCAAACAGCTGGAAAAAATGGAGCGTCTTGACAAGCCAGACAGAGGCAACCGTTCTGCTAATATGACCTTTCGCTCAGCTAAACCTTCTGGAAATGTCGTTCTGACGCTGGAAGATGCGGCTATCGGTTATGATCATCAAGTGTTGGCCGAGCCTATCAATCTGGATATTCGTAAATTTAACGCAGTAGCTATTGTCGGACCAAATGGTATTGGCAAAACAACTCTTATCAAGTCCATTGTGGGACAAATTCCTTTTATCCGTGGTCAGGAGCATCTGGGAGCAAATGTGGAGCTGGGATACTATGACCAGACCCAAAGCCGATTGACACCGAGCAATTCAGTCTTGGACGAGCTTTGGAATGATTTTAAACTAACACCAGAAGTGGAAATCCGCAATCGTCTGGGTGCTTTCCTCTTTTCAGGTGATGATGTCAAGAAATCGGTCGGCATGCTATCAGGTGGAGAGCGGGCGCGGCTGCTCTTAGCCAAGCTGTCAATGGAAAACAACAACTTCCTCATTCTGGACGAGCCGACCAACCACTTGGATATTGACAGCAAGGAAGTGCTGGAAAATGCGCTGATTGACTTTGACGGCACTCTGCTCTTTGTCAGCCACGACCGCTATTTTATCAACCGAGTTGCCACGCAGATTATCGAGCTTTCTGATGCTGGCTCTACTCTTTATCTTGGCGATTATGACTATTATCTGGAGAAAAAAGCAGAGCTGGAAGCTTTGAGAGAGGAGAAAGCTACTGCGGTAGAGCCCGCTCAGCCTCAGTCAGTCACCAACTACCAACTCCAGAAAGAAACACAGAAAGAAGCTCGGAAATTAGCTCGCCGTTTGGAGCAGTTAGAAGCTGAAATCGAAGAGCTGGAGATGCAAACGACCGAGTTGACTACAGCTATGCAAGAGACCAATGACGCGAGCGAACTCATGGAGCTTCAGCAAAAGCTAGACCAGCTGACCGAACAGCAGGAAGCAGCCATGACAGAGTGGGAAGAAGTGGCAGAACAGGTGTGAGCGAGCTATTTTTAAGTCAAGAAAGTTCATCTGAAGCGGAGAAATTCTTCCCTGAGAGTAAATCCCGAACATTCCAAATGGGGATGAGAGTTTTTTGAGCAAAAAACCTCGTCCTTCATGAAGGACGGGGTAACTTTTAAGTAATTTGCCATTTTCCACATGCGGACGAGAAGTTTTAGAGGAAAATAGCTTTGTCCAGTTTTCGGAAAGAGATTTTTGGAGCAAATTCTGAACATTCTTGTTTCGGACAAAGCTTTTTTGAAAAAATAATGTCGTCCGATTTGCGGACAAGAAGATTTTGACAAAAAAAGACGTGTCCGAAAGTAAAATCCGAACTTTTTAAGAATATCTTCAAAAAACTAGGTTGGATTCCAACCTAGTTTTTTGTTTTGAGTTCTTTTTTGGCTTTGGCTAATTCATTTTTGAGAGAGAAATTTTTCGGCATACTGATGAGGATAGTAGTAATGGCTCCAAGTAAGACAGAGAGTAAAATTAAGAGAATCAGTGGAATTTTAAAACGAAAGAGAATAAAGCTAACGGTGACGCTTTGCATATTAGCAAAAGACAGTCCAGCGATTAGGAGGATTGCAAGTAGCAGTAAAATGTAGTACATTCTTTCTTTCATCATTGGTCTCCTTTTGTGTTTCATATCCCTATTCAAACTCTGCCTTGCTCTTGACGTCTCCGTATTCTTCTGGGACTTCTTGAGCTAGAATGTCCTCGTAGTTGGCGAGGGGAATATCTTGACCATATTTATTCTTCAGAGCAGTTGTCACTAGGCGGTAAGCTAGATTGGCATTGCGGGATAGGATAGGACCGTGGAAATAAGAGCCAAAGACATTCTTGTAGTGCACGCCTTCGCTTTGATCCTTCTTGTTGTTTCCATTCCCATAAATAATTCTGCCAAGCGGTTTTTCGTCTTCAGATAGGAATGTCCGTCCTTGGTGATTTTCAAAACCATAATAGGTTTCGTCAAATTCATCGTTATAAATCTTGATGTCGCCGATGTAGCGGTTATTTTTTTGATTGAGAGTATAGTGTCTCATAATTCCAAGTCCCTCAATCCGCCGACCAGAAGCTTCGATATAGTATTGACCTAGAAGCTGAAAGCCACCACAAATAGCTAGCACCACGCCGTCATGATTGATAAATTCTTCCAAGCTATCTTTTTTTGCAGGCAGATCTCGTGCCACAATGGTCTGCTCGTAGTCTTGCCCTCCGCCAAAAAACGCCAAATCATAGTAATCTTTGTCAAACTCATCTTCAAGTGAGACAATATCAATCTGAACGCGAGCGCCTAGCTTTTCAGCTACATATTTGAGCATGAGAATATTGCCATTGTCACCGTAGGTATTCATGAGATTGCCATAGAGATGAGCAATCTTTAAATCATAAGTATAATCCCGATTTTCAGGAGAAGTTAGTGATGTATAAACCATTAGTTCATCTCCTTTCTGACGACTTGATGAGAAGCAAGCAATTCACGGAATTCTAGCATGGCGGTATAAGTAGCTAGGATATAGGCATGCTTGGTTTCTTGGTTTTTAATTTCTTCAAAGACTTGGCTTAAATCAGCTACTTCACTGATTTGTTCAGCGTCATAGCCAGTCACTCGTAAGCGGCGGGCAATCTCAGAATGACGAACCCCGCCAGCAATCATATGTGGGATATCCATGTTTAAAACCTGCTCGAAATCCGCGTCCCAGATCCAGCTCGTGTCAATACCGTCCGCATAGTTAGCGTTGAGCAAAACGGACAAGCTAAATGGGTAAGGAGCGAGCTTGATCATCTCCAGAGCTTGCGTGGCTCCGACAGGGTTTTTAATGAGAACCAGCGTACACTCTTTGTCTCCAATCTTGAAAGTTTCCTGACGTCCGAAAACGGCTCTGCTCTTGTCAAAACCAGTCTTGATAGTGGTTGGGTCAACTCCAAAGAACTGAGCAACGGAAACGGCAGCTAAAGCATTGTAGATATTATACAGACCACCGATATTGATGTGATAGCTTTGTCCGTCAATGACAAATTCTGAACTGTTGTGATGAAGGCTGGTCAACTCAGTCAGTTTGTAGTCTAATTCAGGGTGCCTAAAGCCACAGTGCTCACAAATATAATCGCCTAGATTGGCATAGGTATTAAGCTTGTATTTTAAAATGTGCTGACATTTAGGACAGAGAATACCCTCCGTATTGTAATGAGCTAGCTGTGGTTCTCCTTTTTCGGTATCAAAACCATAATATTGGACCGGATTTTTGAGAGTAACAGAGTTAAACAGCGGACTGTCTCCATTTAGCAAGACGGTTGCCGTAGGAACTTTTTGAGCAGCATCCAAAATCATTTGGTAGGTCGTGTAAATCTCCCCGTAACGATCCATTTGGTCGCGGAAAATATTGGTAAAGACGAAGAGGCTCGGTTTAATGTAGTCGCAAATGCGTGAGAGACTAGCTTCATCGATTTCTAGTACGGCGATATTCTTGCCGGATTTTCCTTTTTTAGCGGTCAAAAAAGTCGTCGCAATCCCGCTAATCATATTGGCTCCGCTGGGATTGGTCACAACTTCGCCAAAAGCCTCTTTGAGAATTCCAACTGTAAGAGCAGTAGTCAGAGTTTTACCGTTGGTTCCTGTGATTACCACCACTTTGTAGTCACGCGCTAGTGTGTTCAAAATGTCGTTGTCAAATTTCAGAGCAAGCTTTCCGGGCAAGGTTGATCCGCGTCCCAATTTGCTTAACACAAAATGGGAGGATTTTCCTACAAGTTTGCCAAATAATGTATTTATCTTCATAAGAAATATTTTATCATAAAAAATTAAAGAAGGTTACAGAAAAATATTTTGAAAAGTGATATAATAATCAAGAACGTTTTTAGGTTGAGAAAGAGAGGACACTGAAAATGAATTTTCAGCAATTGTCCAATCTCCAATATTGGTCTAGTTTATTTTCTAGCCCTTGGAGTATTGTTACCAATATTATAGATATTGCACTGGTTGCTTGGATTTTATTTTATTTTACAAAAGCAATCGCTGGCACTAAAATTATGATTCTCGTTCGAGGGGTTTTAATGTTTGTGTTGGCTCAGATTCTTGCCAATGCCATTGGTTTAACAACGGTTTCTTGGTTGATTAACCAAGTTATCACCTATGGGGTCATTGCGGCGGTTGTGATTTTTACACCTGAGATTCGTACTGGTCTGGAGAGGCTGGGGCGTGCTACCGATTTGTTTTCGACAGCACCGATTAGCTCAGAAGAAAGAATGGTGCAGGCATTTGTCAAAGCAGTAGATTATATGAGTCCGCGGAAAATTGGAGCTCTCGTTGCTATCCAAGGTAGCAGAACCTTGCAAGAATACATTGCAACAGGGATTCCGTTGGACGCTGATGTATCTGGTGAGTTGTTAATCAATATCTTCATTCCCAATACACCGCTACATGACGGTGCTGTCATTGTAAGAGACAATAAAATAGCCGTTTCTTGCGCTTATCTTCCGCTCACAGAAAACACAGGGATTTCTAAGGAATTTGGGACACGTCACCGCGCGGCAATCGGTCTGTCAGAAGTATCCGATGCCCTTACTTTTGTAGTATCGGAGGAAACTGGAGGTATCTCTATCACACATAATGGAGTTTTCAAGCATAATTTGACATTAGAGGAATTTGAAGCAGAATTGCGGAAAGTACTGATTTCAGATGAACCACCAAAATCACCATTTAGAAATCGTGTGCTAGGAGGTTGGAAACATGAAAAATCGTAAACAGATTTGGTACATCATTTCTTCAATCTTTTTTGCGGGTATTTTATTTATTTACGCCACCACGACAAATTACCAAAATAATTCAAATGCTAGACAAACAACTTCTGAAACCTATACCAACACCTTGCCTAGTGTACCAATTGATATTAAATACAATAGTGAAAAGTATTTTATTAGTGGGTTTGCGTCCGAAGTATCAGTAGTGTTAACAGGCTCTAATCGTGTAACCCTTGCCAGTGAAATGCAAGAAAGTACACGAAAATTCAAGGTTGTGGCGGATTTGACAAAAGCTACGGAAGGAACAAGAGAGGTACCTTTAGCAATTAAAAATTTGCCTAGTGGTTTAACTGCGACTGTCACACCGGCTAAGATTACGGTGAAAGTTGGCAAGAAAGCAAGTAAGACAGTTGAAGTGAAAACAACTATCAGTTCAGCCCAGTTAGCAGATGGGTTGATGGTTGATCGCGTGACGGTTGGTGACAATAAGGTAACTGTTACAAGTGACGAAGATACGCTGGCTAAGGTCGATCATGTAGAAGCGGTAGTGCCAACTAGTGAAAAAATATCCGCTAACTATTCAGGAAATGCCCCACTACAGGCAGTTGATGCAAATGGTACAGTTTTGCCAAGTGTGATTACTCCTTATGAGACAACCATAAAAATTACTGTTAAATCATCAAGTTCGTCCTCAAGTTCGACGAGCTCATCCAAATAAAAGTATTGAAAGGATTTTAAAAAAATGGGAAAATATTTCGGAACGGACGGAGTTCGTGGAGAAGCAAATGTGGAATTAACGCCAGAATTAGCGTTTAAATTAGGTCGATTTGGTGGCTATGTATTGAGCCAGCATGAGAAAGATGTACCCCGCGTCTTTGTAGGACGTGATACACGTATTTCAGGAGAAATGCTGGAAAGTGCTTTAGTAGCTGGACTTCTGTCTGTTGGGATTCGTGTTTATAAGCTCGGAGTTATTGCCACACCAGGCGTTGCTTATCTGGTGAAATCTGAGAAAGCAAGTGCTGGTGTCATGATTTCAGCTAGCCACAATCCAGCGCTTGACAACGGTATTAAATTCTTTGGTGGCGACGGCTATAAATTGGACGATGAGCGTGAATTAGAAATTGAAGCTCTACTTGATGCTAAAGAAGACGATTTACCGCGTCCAAGTGCGGAAGGGTTAGGAACTCTTATGGACTATCCAGAAGGATTGCGCAAATATCAACAATATCTCGTGTCCACTGGTCTTGATTTAGACGGAATGAAAGTTGCTCTTGATACAGCAAATGGTGCTGCTTCAACAAGTGCTCGTCAAGTATTTGCGGATTTGGGAGCTAGATTGACAGTCATTGGAGAAAATCCAGATGGGTTAAATATCAACTTGAATGTTGGCTCTACACATCCTGAAAAATTGCAAGAAACAGTCCGTGAATCAGGATCAGCACTTGGTCTAGCATTTGACGGAGATAGCGATCGCTTGATTGCAGTTGATGAGAATGGTGAGATTGTCGATGGTGATAAAGTTATGTATATCATCGGGAAATACCTCTCTGAAAAAGGTTTGCTTGCTCAAAATACAATCGTAACAACCGTTATGTCAAACCTTGGTTTCCATAAGGCTTTGGATCGCGAAGGCATTAACAAGGTGATTACAGCTGTTGGTGACCGCTATGTTGTAGAAGAAATGCGCAAATCTGGTTACAATCTGGGCGGTGAGCAATCCGGTCACGTGATTATCATGGATTATAATACGACGGGTGACGGTCAGCTGACCGCTGTTCAATTGACAAAAGTAATGAAAGAAACAGGTAAACCTTTGTCTGAATTAGCGTCGGAAGTAACGATTTATCCACAAAAATTGGTCAATATCCGTGTTGAAAACAGCATGAAGGACAAGGCCATGGAAGTGCCTGCCATTAAAGCGGTGATTGAAAAAATGGAAGCGGAAATGGCTGGCAATGGTCGCATTCTTGTTCGTCCAAGTGGGACAGAACCACTTTTACGGGTCATGGCAGAAGCACCAAGCCACGAAGAAGTAGACTATTACGTTGATACAATTGCAGATATTGTACGTACTGAAATTGGTATTGAATAAAGTAAAGAAGCTCTTGTTTGTACAGCAAACGAGGCTTTTTTCTTTCTATTGCAACTTGTTTTGTCAATCAATTTTTTATATAATACAAGCAATATATGAGGTGATGATGTGAAAACAAGAGGGCTATTGGTACTGGATGTTGACAGTACCTTGATTAGAGAAGAAGGAATTGATTTGCTAGGTGCAGCAGCAGGAGTTGGTGAGCAAGTCGCAGCCATTACAGAACGGGCTATGCAAGGGGAATATGATTTTGAGACAGCTCTGATAGAACGCGTGGCCTTGCTCAAAGGACTTCCTGAAACAATTTTTAAACGAGTCTCTAAGAAAATTCATTTTACCAAAGGTGCTCAAGAGTTGATAGAAGACATGCACCGGTGTGGATACAAGGTTGGCGTTGTATCAGGCGGATTTCATGAAATGGTAGACGAATTAGCCGCGAAATTGAATGTAGATTACGTAAAAGCTAATCGTTTAGAAGTGAAAGACGGTAAGCTAACCGGCAGAGTTTTAGGAACAATTGTCACAAAAGAAGTCAAAAAAGCAATGCTAAGACAATGGGCGGAGGAAAACAATTTGACTCTTGCTCAAACCATTGCTGTAGGAGACGGTGCCAATGACCTCCCAATGATATTGACGGCAGGAATCGGGATTGCTTTTAACGCCAAGCCTCTTGTGAGAGAACAAGCGCCGTATCAAATCAATCAAACGGACTTGTATCAGGTCATAAAACTTTTGGAAGAGATAGAAAGTGAGGACTAAGCCATGCATATTTTAATTGCACCAGATTCTTTTAAAGAAAGTTTATCAGCCCAAAGTGTTGCAGAGGCTATAAAAGCAGGATTTTCCAAGGCACTCCCTGAAGCGACATTTGACTTGCTACCCATTGGAGATGGTGGTGAAGGAACGATGACGGCTTTGATCGCAGCCTTGCAGTTAGACACTTATACTCACATCGTAACCGGGCCTTTCGGAGAACCTATTTCGATGAAATATGCTCGCAAAGGAGATATAGCTCTCTTTGAAATGGCTGATTTGGTTGGTTTAGCCTCTATTTCACCAGAAAAAAGAAATCCTCTGACCCTTGATACCAGAGGACTGGGAGAGTTAATTTTGTATCTAGCCAAGGAAGGTGTGCGGCAAATTTATATTGGCGTAGGGGGCTCTGCTACCAATGATGGTGGAATTGGAATGGCAGCTGGGCTGGGTTATGAATTTTTTGATAAAGACAATCATTTGCTTCAAGCAAAAGGTGCGTCTTTAGGTCGTGTGGCTCGCATTTCAGCTGATAATGTTCCTGCAATTTTGGAAAATCTGGACATTCAGATTTTGACAGATGTCACAAATCCTCTCTGTGGTGAAAATGGCGCCACGTACGTCTTTGGAGGGCAAAAAGGTTTGCCCGCTCTGCTATTTTCTCAAGTGGATCAGGCAATGGCAACATTTTATAAACAGGCTAATCCAGCAATTTTTTCACTAGCTGGTGCAGGTGCTGGAGGAGGTATGGCGGCTGGTCTGGTGACATTTGCGCATGGAAAAATTGTTTCAGGAATTGATACTTGTCTTAACTTGCTTGATTTTGATAATCGTGTCAAAAAGGCTGATTTAGTCATCGTGGGTGAAGGACGAATGGATCAACAAAGTCTGGCAGGTAAAGCTCCGATTGGAGTAGCCAAAAGAACGCCTAGTAATATTCCTGTGATTGCTATTTGTGGTAGTTTAAGCGATGACTTACCTGATTTTCCGGCAGAAAACATTCAAGCTGCTTTCCCAATCATTTCTCAAGTCGAACCTCTAGCTATTACTCTAGCCAAGGCAGAAGAAAATCTCATCCGAACAGCTCAAAATATTGGAAATCTATTAAAAATGAAAATATAAGATTTAACTCTATCGGCTGAATCTTGAGAAAGTGGAATTTGAGCTATTTGCATTTTCGTTGAGGCGATTATCTCTATCACATCTGCCATTTTCGACTAATTTAATAAGGGATTAGAGCTAGTATTCTTTCACTTCCTTAATTTTTTCTTTTGTTGTCTAATCTCACTCCCATTTTTCTTTTTTTTATGATAAACTATATAAGAGGAGGTGTAGATATGATAAAGATTTTTGGTCAATTGCGTTATCATTGGCAGCCAGATCTTTCTCTTCTAATCATTTATTGGTCTTTATCGGTCATTCCGATTTTTATAGGTTTTGCATTTTTATTTGAGAGTTCAGAAGTTCCGTTTTTAGTTCTTTTCTCTTTCTTTCTCTTTATGGTTTTGTTAGGGATTGGCGTACATAGATATTTCACTATATACGATGACGGGATTTTGAGAATTACTACGGCAAATCCATTCACACCTTCAAAGATTGAAATTTCAACAATTCGTAAAGTGGAAGTGACAAAAACTTCTATTACTCTTTTATTTGATGGCAAAGAAAAAGGCCGTACGTTTTGTATGCGTAAGTGGCCTAAGAAGTATTTTGTAAATGCTTTGGCTTTGAATGACCATTTTAAAGGGGAAGTTGAACTAATGGACAACTTAACCCACGTAGACTATTTTGAAACCTATTATGCTCATCCTAAAAAAACTACTCTTTCTTAAGAGCTTTTGTAGGACAGTTTTTGATGGCTTCGATAACATCAGCTGTTTCAGGAACTTCCTTTTCTAGCAATTCATCATCTTGATAAAATTTGACAATGCCATTGTCGTGGTAATCAAATAAGTTAGAATAAGTTTGGCAAAGCCCGCAAGCAATGCACCGTTCAGGAATGAGTGTAACTTTCATATTCATATTGTAATCGGAATTTGGAAAAAATACAAGGAGGAAGTCATGGCAAAGGAACCATGGGAAGAAGATATTTACGACAAGGGAGAAAAAGAATTGACGAGAAGTAAAAAAACGAGCGATGTAGTGGCCAATCGTGTGTTGACAATTTTAGCGGTTATTTTTTTCATCATAGTGATTACAATTGTAGGTATGATGATTTATTTATCAACTGGCGGAAGCAGCAAAAAAGCAGCAACAGAGGGCTTTTATAATACTAAGGCTACCAGCAAACCAAGTGAAAGTTCCAGCGTTCCAGAGTCTTCTAAGGCAACAAGTGATAGCAGTCAAACGCAATCATCTGAAGGAACGCTTACTGTTCAAGCTGGAGAAGGTGAGGCGGCTATTGCTGCGCGTGGAGGGATTTCGATTGCTGAATTGGAGCGTTTAAATCCTTCTCACATGACGACAGGTGCTTGGTATGCCAATCCGGGTGATGTGGTGAAAATTCGATAGGAGTATAGAATGAAACAAATTCAAATCGCCATTGATGGTCCAGCTTCAAGCGGAAAGTCAACAGTTGCCAAGATTATTGCGAAAGATTTCGACTACACTTACTTGGATACAGGCGCTATGTATCGTGCGGCGACTTACTTAGCTTTAAAGAATGATTTATCGGCAGAAAAGTGGTCTGAAATTGTCGCATTATTAGACACTTATCCAGTTAGTTTTGGGCGTGATAAAAATGGGGAGCAGCTTGTTTTTGTTGGAGATGTAGATGTGACGCATCCGATTCGTGAAAACGAAGTGACCAACAATGTCTCTTGGGTGTCTGCAATTCCAGAAGTACGAGAAAAGTTGGTGGATTTACAGCGAGAAATTGCTGCTCAAGGCGGTATCGTTATGGACGGCCGTGATATTGGAACGGTTGTATTGCCTCATGCAGAATTAAAAATTTTCCTCGTAGCCTCAGTTGAGGAAAGAGCTGAGCGCCGTTATAAAGAAAATCGTGAAAAAGGCATTCCGACGAACTTAGAAACTCTGAAAAAAGAAATTGCAGAGCGGGACTATAAAGACAGTCACCGAGCGGTTTCTCCTTTAAAACCAGCAGCAGACGCCATTCATTTTGATACAACGGGTGTTGGAATTGCTGAAGTTGTGGCTTTTATCGAAGAAAAAGCTAAAAAAATCCTTGACAAATAATCCAAAACTTGGTATCATATAAAAGTTGAGAAAAGCAGAAGTGAGAACTTCTCGCCTTGCGACTAACGTTGTCTGGCTCTACGGATTAAGTTTCAGAAATGAAATACTATCATGTAGTGCGGGCTTGCGTTAGCAAGTCCGCTCTTGTTTTTCTCTAAAAATAAAAAAGAGGTGAAAACCATAGCAAAACAAGACTTATTCATCAATGATGAAATTCGTGTGCGTGAAGTTCGTTTGATCGGTCTTGATGGTGAACAATTAGGCATTAAACCACTTAGCGAAGCGCAAGCAATTGCCGACGATGCAAATGTGGACCTTGTTCTGATTCAACCACAAGCTAAACCACCTGTTGCGAAAATTATGGACTACGGAAAGTTCAAATTTGAGTATCAGAAAAAACAAAAAGAACAGCGCAAAAAACAAAGTGTTGTTACTGTGAAAGAAGTTCGTCTCAGTCCAACGATTGATAAAGGTGACTTTGATACAAAACTTCGCAACGCACGCAAGTTCCTTGAAAAAGGAAATAAAGTGAAGGTTTCTATTCGCTTTAAAGGGCGGATGATTACTCACAAAGAAATCGGAGCTAAAGTATTAGCCGACTTTGCTCAAGCAACGCAAGACATTGCGATTATTGAGCAGAGAGCTAAAATGGATGGACGTCAAATGTTCATGCAATTAGCACCAATCCCTGACAAAAAGTAATCTGTCAGAAGTTAGAAAAAGGAGAAAAATATCATGCCAAAACAAAAAACACACCGCGCATCAGCTAAACGTTTCAAACGTACAGGTTCTGGTGGCTTGAAACGTTTCCGTGCTTACACTTCTCACCGTTTCCACGGAAAAACAAAAAAACAACGTCGTCATCTTCGTAAAGCAGCAATGGTGCATTCAGGAGATTTCAAACGTATCAAAGCAATGCTGACAGGTCTTAAATAAGAGATTTTGTAGCAGATTATTCTAGGAAATATTGGAGGAAATATAAATGGCACGTGTTAAAGGTGGCGTTGTATCACGCAAACGTCGTAAACGTATTTTAAAATTAGCTAAAGGTTACTATGGTGCAAAACATATCTTGTTCCGTACAGCAAAAGAACAAGTAATGAATTCTTACTACTATGCATACCGTGACCGTCGTCAAAAGAAACGTGATTTCCGCAAATTGTGGATTACACGTATCAATGCGGCAGCTCGTATGAATGGTTTGTCATATTCACAATTGATGCATGGTTTGAAATTGGCTGAAATTGAAGTCAATCGTAAAATGCTTGCGGACCTAGCTGTCAACGATGTAGCAGCTTTCACAGCTCTTGCAGATGCAGCTAAAGCAAAATTAGGTAAATAATGAAAAATAGGCTGGGAGAATGTTTCCAGCCTTAAATTATACTGTGTCATAGATCAACGACGCAATGATTGATTGTTCAAAGGAGAGCCTTGAGATTGCAAGATAGAATGTGCGAAACAAATCTCAGGGCTATTTGTTTTTTAACTCAGCAACTTTATAGGAGCGGGATGGGACTAAATTTTTGTTTAGTTCGATCCCACTCCTTATTTTTTCTTCATAGCTGAAGCTGGAGAAAATTCGTGATTTAGGATATAATGGAAAAAAGCAAAGGAGGATGCTATGGCTTCTAAAATGTTGCATACGTGCTTGCGAGTGGAAGATCTAGAAAAATCTATTGCATTTTATGCAGATGCATTTGAATTTAAAGAATTACGGCGCAAGGACTTCCCAGAACATCAATTTACAATTGTTTATTTGGGACTTGAAGGTGATGATTATGAGTTGGAATTAACTTATAATTATGGACACGGACCTTATGTGATTGGCGATGGATTTGCTCATGTGGCTTTGAGTACGCCTGATTTGTTGCAGCTTCACGCTGAACACACTGCTAAAGGATATGAGGTTACACAGCCAAATGGACTTCCTGGAACAAAGCCGAATTATTACTTTATTAAGGATCCGGATGGTTATAAAGTTGAAGTGATTCAAGAAAAAACTTTATAAGTTTGTAAATAATTGAAAATGAAAGGCTTGAAATTATTTTAGCCTTTTTTAGTAGGTAAAGTCTTTTTTAAACGAAAGAGACGAGGTAGAAAGGTAGTGTAGTGAAAAAAATACTTCTCATTGTCCTAAATGTCGCTTTTTTAATGATTATTATTTTTGGGAGTTTTCGGATTAGAAAATTGCTACAAGAAAGAAAATTAAATCGACAAATTTCACAAGTTCTGAAAAGGACAGATACAAAATATCATTATGGTTCAGTACGAAAGCAGACAGGACGTGTAGGAAGTCAGCTCATTACGTCTTACTATCCATTAACAGAGAGCAAGCAAGATATTGGTGTTATTAAAGAGAAAATCAATGCCGATATTCAGAAATTTTCAGATAAACAAAGTCAAGTATCGCAATACGATAACCTTATTTTTTATGTGAGTCATTTTACAGAGACAAATTTTTCTGGAGTAAAGCAAGTTGACATCAAGCGAATCTCTTATCCAGTGTTAACTACGAAAGTTGGAAAGGCTAGAGAAGAGGTTTTGGACTCGCTTTACATGTCGTCTGACAACAAATTGTTTAGCTTAAATCGACTTTTTAAAAATGTTGAGCAAGCCAAAAAGTTATTGCTAGAAGAAATGCAGCAGAAAATCACCGCTCTTCATAAAACAGAAGGACAGAAGATTCTACAAGCATTTCAAACAAGAGATATCTCCCAATGGACATTCAGTTATGAAAAAGGAAAACTCAATCTATTTTATAAAAACAATGAGCGAGTTTCAAAGGTGGAAATCGCCTTACCAGCCTTATATGAGGTAATTGATGAGCATTATTTAAAGGGAGAGGATTTGGCCGCATATCAGTCCTATCAAGCAAAAAAACAGCAAAAATTAGTAGCTTTGACGTTTGACGATGGTCCCAATGCAGCAACGACACCGCAGGCTTTGGATATTTTAGCCAAATACCATGTCAAAGGAACTTTTTTCATGTTGGGGAAAAATATAGCTGGAAATGAGCAACTTGTCAAACGTGTTCATGATGAGGGGCATGAGATTGGCAATCATAGTTGGAGTCATCCACAATTACCAACTCTTGCTCTTGAGCAAGCAAAAAAACAGATTGAGGATACACAAGCAGCACTTCGGGCTGTTATCGGAGAGAGTCCAAAAATGATGCGTCCGCCCTATGGAGCTATCAACAATACACTCCGAAATGCTGTTGATATGTCTTTCATTATGTGGAATGTGGATAGCTTGGATTGGAAAAATCGCAATACTGGGTCTATCATGGAGCAAGTGAAAAAGCAGACTTATCCAGGATCAATCATTTTAATGCATGATATTCATCAAACCACCATTAATGCTTTGCCGAGTGTAATTGAATATTTGCAAAAGAATGGGTACACTTTGGTTACAGTTAGTGAACTTCTGAATCATCAATTGGAAGGACATCGGCTGTATTACGGTGTAAATTAGATAGAAAAAAAGGATAGAAATGATTGCTTCCTATCCTTTTTCTATACTCTTTTTATTTCACATAGAGTTCACGATTTTTTAAGATAATTTCTTGAACGTGGGCATATTTTTTTAGTGTTTTTAATTCTTCTGGGTGGCTGATGAATGTAATGACATAGCCCTCTTTGCCCATACGACCAGTCCGTCCGGCGCGGTGGGTATAGGTTTCAAAATCGCGAGGCAGGTCATAGTTGATGACACATTCGAGAGAATCAATGTCAATTCCTCTAGCTACCAAGTCAGTAGCAAGTAAGAGTGTGAGTTCGTCGTTTTTAAATTGCTCCAAGATGACTTTGCGGAATTTGACATTGACATCACTTGCCAGAGACACAGCTTGAATGTGACGATATTGTAGTTTTTCCTCAGCATTTCCTAAGTCTGAGAGGGCATTGAAAAAGACAAGGGCGCGAAATTCTGAGACATGAGCGAGCTTTCGCAAATATTCAACTTTGTCGCGCTGTTTAACTTGCATATAAAAATGTCGAATATTGTCAAGATGTTGATCTTCCAGTTTGATTTGGAGAGTATTTTCAGCAAGCTTGTCTTGGTCAAACTTAGCAGTCGCACTCATGTAAATCAATTGATGTTCACGTGGTACATAGTGAAGGATCTGCTGCACAAAATGATATTGCGAATCGCTAAGCAGTTGATCAAATTCATCCAGAATGATCGTATCGACAGTCATCATTTTGATTTTTTTTAGTTTAATCAATTCAAAAATGCGTCCTGGCGTCCCGATGAGAATTTCAGGGCCTTTTTTTAACCGTTCAATTTGTCGTTTTTGGCTGGAGCCAGATAGAAAGAGCTGAGCTGTTAAGCCAAGTAGTTCAGCCCATGTTTTGGTGACGTCAAAAATCTGTCCAGCTAGCTCAGTATTGGGAGCCAAGATAAGTAATTGCTGGGATTTCTTAGGTTTTAGTTTTAGAAGAGTTGGGAAAAGATAGGCAAGTGTTTTTCCAGTTCCGGTAGGGCTTATCCCAAGGAGATTCTCTCCTTCCGTAATGGGAGAAAAGAGTTGTTCTTGAATGGGAGTTAAATGCTCAAAGCCAAGTTTAGTGAGTTGGTCTTGCCAACTTTTGGGAAATTTAGTTGTTATCATCATCAGCCTCAAATCTAATACCAGCATCTTGTCGCATGCTAAACAGAGTTTTATGCACGGCAGCAGCAGCGTCTAGCCAGTTTTGGTAGGTTTCTTGTTTTATTTCACCACTTAATGCTTTAGCGAATTGTTTGGCTTCTTCAGCCATGGTGTGAGAAGAGCACGCAATTTCAAGAGTTGTTTTCTCCTTGTTTAGATTTTGGAAAACAGCAGAAGTGATGAATTCGATTGAATTCAAGGTTAGTGTACCGTCTGTTGTGTAAATTTCAGCAGGGAAAAAGCTATTGATATTTTTTCCGGTTTGGATAGTCACTTGAAATTCTGGATAGATTAAACTTCCTACTCCATTTAGATCAACAGTATTTGGTAACTGCTGAGCGGTATAATAGGCATTTTCTGGTGCTCCAAAAAGTCGTATGGCTGCATAGACAGGATAAATGCCTAAGTCCATTAGAGCACCGCCTGAAAATTTCGCCGAAAAGACGTTTGGCTTTTGTCCAGCTAACAGAGCTGGCATTTTGGAAGAATACTTCGCATAGGTGAAATGCGCTCCAAGAATGGTTTTGTTTTTGAGAAACTCTGAAATGACGTCAAATGATTGCTCATGATAGTTTCGAGCCGCTTCAAAAATGTACACATGTTGTTCTTGAGCTAATGCTACCAATTCAGCCCATTCTTCTGGGCGTGAGACAGCAGGCTTTTCCACAATCACATGTTTGCCTGCTAAAACGGCAGCTTTTACTTGTGGGAAATGCAGAGAGTTGGGGCTTGCAATATAAATAATGTCTATATCACTAGTTAAAAAATCAGCCATATCTGTGTAGCAATCTACATTTTCATAATGACTGGCAAATGTTTGAGCAGCATGTATCGTCCGTGAATATACCACAGTCAGTTGATAGTCCTTTGTCGAATGAGCAGCCTTGACAAATTGGTGAACAATGTCTCCTGTTCCAATCGTTCCGAGTTTTAACATCGTTTTCTCCTTATTTTTTGTCTTGTCATTTATTTTAATTTACCTCTTTCATTATATCATGATTTGTTGTAAAATAGATAAGATGATAAAAAATGGAGTGAATAATGCAAAATAGACCGATTATTATTGGCGTAACAGGTGGTTCTGGTGGTGGTAAGACGAGTGTTTCAAGAGCCATTCTGTCAAATTTTCCAAATGAAAAGATTTCTATGATTGAGCATGATTCTTATTATAAGGATCAGTCACATTTGACGTTTGAAGAGCGAATCAAGACCAATTATGACCATCCTTTTGCTTTTGATACAGATTTGATGATTGAGCAAATCAAGGAATTGTTGGCAGGACGTCCAGTAGATATTCCGACGTATGACTATACAGCTCATACACGCAGTGATAAAACGTATCGTCAAGACCCACAGGATGTCTTTATTGTAGAAGGAATTCTGGTTTTAGAGGACAAACGCTTACGTGATTTAATGGACATTAAGATTTTTGTTGATACAGATGATGATGTTCGAATCATTCGTCGGATTAAGCGAGATATGGATGAGCGTGGACGTAGTTTAGACAGTGTCATTGAGCAATATCTAGGTGTGGTAAAACCTATGTATCATCAATTTATTGAGCCTACGAAGCGCTATGCGGATGTGATTATTCCAGAAGGAGCTTCTAATACAGTAGCGATTGATTTGATTACAACGAAGATTGAAAAAATCTTGCAGGAAGCAAGAGAGTAATAGAAAGGAAGTCTAGTGAGGGAGTGCTAGACTTTTTAGGTGATGATGATAAATAGTGTAAAAAGAAAAAGAGAGTTTCATTCGCGATCGAAATTTTTTGCCTGTCTGCTGACTTTTTGTGCGGGATTTATTGATGCTTATACATTTATTGAAAGAGGCGGGACATTGGTTGCGGGCCAAACAGGAAACGTTGTTTTCTTGTCAGTTGAATTGATTCATCATGAGACAGGAGAAATAGAAGTGAAGTTAGCAACGATGCTGGCTTTTATGCTAGGCATTTTTGTGCTAACTATTTTCAAAAATAACTTTGAAAATTCTTTATGGCGCTTATCCAGCATTCTTCCACTGATTTTGGTTTGTGGGCTTACAGGATTTCTACCAGTAACCGTGTCCAACCTTTTCATTGTTCCACCGATTGGTTTTTGTATGGGGATGGTGGCAACAGCTTTTGGTGAAGTGGACGGTATTGTCTACAATAATTCCTTTATGACGGGCAATATCAAAAAAACAATGGTTGCTTTTGGTACTTATGTGCGGACAAAAGAAAAAACTTGCTTAGCGGAAGGTATTTTCTTCGTTGCTTTATTAGGAAGTTTTGTGACAGGAGCGATTGTTTCCACTTATTTGATACAATTTTATTTGTTGAAAACAATTTGGCTCGTAGCTATTATTTTACTAGCATTTTTAACTTTTAGAATGGTGCAATACATTCGCAGAAGATAAATTAAAACTGCAACTCAGCTTTGATGAGGGTTGCAGTTTTTTGATAGAGTTATGGAATGTTAGTCTTTGTAAGAAACGATACCAATAATGGTATCAACAGCGCGTTCCATTGTTTGCAGACTGACATATTCAAAGCGCCCATGCATATTTTCACCGCCGGCAAAGATATTTGGTGTAGGAATGCCCATAAAGGAAATCTTTGAGCCGTCTGTTCCGCCACGAATAGGTTCGATAATTGGCTGGATGTCCAATTTTTCCATAACAGCCTTTGCAATATTGATAGGTGTCATGTCTTTTTCAATGACTTGGCGCATATTGTAGTACTGATCTTTAAGCTCTAGCTGAACGCGTTCACCGCCAAGCGTTGCATTCATTTTAGCGGCAATAGAGCGCATCAGTTCTTTGCGTTGCTCAAAAGTTGCTGTGTCGAAGTCACGAATGATATAACTTGCTTTTGCTTCTTCGACAGTTCCTTCTACATTCATAAGGTGATAGAAGCCCTCGTAGCCATCTGTCAGCTCTGGGCGAGCACCATCTGGCAATTGATTATGAAAGTCAATGGCTAATTGCAGAGCGTTAATCATTTGTCCTTTGGCAGTGCCTGGGTGGACATTGCGTCCTTGGAAAATAATTTCTGCACTAGCTGCAGAGAAAGTTTCAAATTGAAGTTCTCCGAGAGGTCCACCGTCAATCGTATAAGCAAAATCTACATCGAAATCTACTGCATCAAACTTATCAGCTCCAACACCGATTTCTTCATCTGGACCAAAGCCAACTCGAATTTCGCAGTGCTTGATGTCAGGATGAGTTGTCAGATACTCAATCGCTGTCATAATTTCAGCAATACCTGATTTATCATCAGAGCCGAGAAGGGTTGTTCCATCAGTTGTAATCAAGGTTTGTCCCTTATATTTTTTCAGACTATCAAAATCAGCAGGGTCAAGGTTAAAACCAGATTGTCCTAGCGGAATTACACCGCCATCATAATTTTTAATGATTTGCGGATTGACACCTTCTGCATTGAAATCTGCTGTGTCCATGTGGGAAATGAGACCAATTTTGCGCGTGAGACTTGGGTCATTTGCAGGAAGAGTGCCGATAGCGTAGCCATTTGGTAAATAATATACATTTTCCAAACCAACGCGTTTCATTTCAGGAATGAGGATGTTATTGGCAAAATCTACTTGGCTTTGTGTGCTTGGTGTCGTCGTAGAATGTTCATCTGAACGCGTATTTACTTTTACATAAGTCAAAAAACGTTCTAAAAGAGTAGGGTAGTTCATAAGTTCTCCTTTTTGCATAGATGTAACTAGTGTATCATATTTTGGGAGGGAAGGCTATCTACAAATAGTGAAAGAATGACAATATGTTTCAATAAAAATCATGAACTTGAAAAGAAGCTCATGATTCATCCTATTAGTTACTCAAAATGAGTTTTTCAATAGCTGTGGCAACACCGTTTTCATCATTGGTATCTGTCACATAATTGGCTAGTTTTTTAACATAGTCGCTAGAATTACCCATAGCCACGCCAAGACCTGCAAATTGGATCATTTCAATGTCGTTGTTGGCATCACCAAGTGCCATAATTTCTTGAGGTTTAATCTCTAAGTGTTGAGCTAATTCCCTAAGAGCAGTCGCTTTAGTAGTGCCTTTGGGCATAGCTTCGTAAATGACTGGTTGGGAACGAACACCGCTGAAATGCTGGCAAATCTGGCTTGCAAATTGCTTTTCAAAGGTGTCTAATTCATCAGGCTGTGCTAAAAACATAGCTTGAAACATGATATTCTTGCCGCTGATAGCTTCTTTGAGGCTGATTTCTGTGGGGGTTGTAAAAACAAGGCTAGCGTCATAAGTGACTAGCTCACTTGGCTTTTCGTCTACTACTAAATAACGTTCTTCATCGAAAAGAGTCAATTGGGCAGGAGTTTGCTTGGCAATTTTATCCAAGTAAAGAATGTTTTCCACACTCAACTCTTTCCAAGCAACAAGATTCCAATCCTTGGTTTGATGAGTAGAGCAGCCGTTATTGATGATGACATATTCGTTTTCTCCACTCAGCCCTAATTGTTCATAGTAAGGTTTTACTCCGACCAAGGGACGACCTGTACAAAGAACGAGCTTTACTCCGTTTTCAACTGCCTCATGAATAGCATCAATATGTGCTTGGGGAATTTCTTTTTGGCTATTTAAAAGTGTGCCATCCATATCTAATGCGATTAATTTAATCATAGCACCCTCATTTCTGTAAATGTATTTGCTTTTATTATAGCACAAATGAAACGGGATATGGAACGCTTTTTCAAGACTGGTAAAAGTCACCTGCCTTATGTTATAATAAATAGAATACCCGAAAAGGATGAGAAAAATGAACTTAGATGAATTAAAAAAACGGCAGGAGAAGATTCGGAACTTCTCTATTATTGCTCACATTGACCACGGTAAGTCGACTTTGGCAGACAGAATTTTGGAAGCAACGGAGACGGTTTCCAGCAGAGAAATGCAGGCTCAGCTTTTAGATAGCATGGATTTGGAGCGGGAGCGGGGCATTACCATTAAGCTCAATGCGATTGAACTCAACTATACTGCCAAGAACGGTGAAACTTACATTTTTCACTTGATTGACACACCAGGACACGTGGATTTTACCTATGAAGTCTCTCGTTCTTTGGCAGCTTGTGAAGGGGCTGTTTTGGTGGTTGATGCAGCACAAGGCATTGAAGCACAAACTTTAGCCAATGTCTATCTCGCCTTGGATAATGATTTAGAAATTTTGCCGGTTATCAATAAAATTGACCTTCCAGCTGCTGACCCAGAGCGGGTGCGGACTGAGATTGAAGATGTCATTGGTTTGGACGCAAGTGAAGCTGTGTTGGCTTCGGCTAAAGCTGGTATCGGGATTGAAGAAATCTTAGAGCAAATTGTGGAGAAAGTTCCTGCACCGACAGGAGATGTGACTGCACCACTCAAGGCTCTTATTTTTGACTCAGTTTATGATGCTTATCGTGGGGTTATCTTGCAAGTGCGTGTGATGGACGGAGTTGTGAAGCCAGGTGATACCATCCAGCTGATGAGCAATGGCAAGACTTTTGATGTGACCGAAGTCGGTATTTTCACTCCAAAAGCCGTTGGACGAGATTTCCTAGCGACTGGTGACGTTGGCTATATCGCAGCTTCTATCAAGACTGTTCAGGATACTCGGGTTGGCGATACAGTAACCTTGGCGAATAATCCAGCAGATGAACCACTTCATGGCTACAAGCAAATGAACCCAATGGTTTTTGCTGGTCTTTACCCGATTGAATCCAATAAATATAATGATTTGCGGGAAGCTTTGGAAAAACTTCAGCTTAATGATGCCAGTCTACAATTTGAACCCGAAACGTCTCAGGCACTAGGTTTTGGCTTCCGTTGTGGTTTCCTCGGTTTGCTCCACATGGATGTGATTCAGGAACGTTTGGAGAGAGAGTTTAATATTGACTTGATTATGACGGCACCGTCGGTTATCTACAAGGTTAATATGACAGACGGCGAAGCCCTTGATGTTTCCAATCCGAGCGAATTTCCAGAACCGACCAAGATTGATTCCATTGAAGAGCCTTATGTCAAAGCACAGATTATGGTGCCGCAGGAATTTGTCGGAGCAGTCATGGAATTGGCTCAGCGTAAACGCGGTGACTTTGTGACCATGGACTATATCGATGAAAATCGAGTCAATGTCATCTACCAAATCCCGTTGGCAGAAATTGTCTTTGACTTCTTTGACAAACTAAAATCCTCAACTCGTGGCTATGCTAGCTTTGACTATGAAATCTCAGAATACCGCAAATCAAGTCTCGTTAAAATGGATATTCTCCTTAATGGCGACAAAGTAGACGCTCTTAGCTTCATTGTTCACAAGGAATTTGCCTATGAACGCGGAAAATTGATTGTTGAAAAATTAAAGAAAATTATTCCGCGTCAGCAATTTGAAGTGCCGATTCAGGCAGCAATTGGTCAGAAAATTGTGGCACGGACAGACATCAAAGCTCTACGGAAAAATGTACTTGCCAAATGTTATGGTGGAGATGTTTCCCGTAAACGTAAGCTCTTGGAAAAACAAAAGGCTGGTAAGAAGCGGATGAAGGCCATCGGATCTGTTGAAGTGCCACAAGAAGCGTTCCTCAGCGTCCTCAGCATGGATGATGAGTGATATGTACAAAAGTTATAAAGAGAGTGGAATGCTCTCTTTTCTTGTGTCGTGAAATAATTGTGAACTCTAAATAAATATGCTAAAATAAAAAGATAGGAGGGATTGGTTATGAAGAAGAAAAAGAGCTGGCTGATTTTATTTTTAGTGGTACTCCTTATCTTTATACTAGAAGCATGTAGTTCAAGCGGAGGGAATAAACCAAAATCATCACAACAGTCATCTTCGTTAAGTAGAGTCTCTGCAAAAGAAAGCAGTAGCTCAAGTTCATCAAATGCTACGAAAAAAGATGTGAAGATGGAAGAAATGCAACGTGTTGGTTCGGATGATTACGGTTATATTGATATTCCTAAAAAGTGGGTGAAGTTTACTGATGTAAATGGTGGCGATAGTATTCAATATACAGATGGTTCTGCCTATAATATTGTGACCATGAATGCCTATACGAAAGAAAAAGCCAACATCAAAGAAGGAGAAGAATTTACAGCACAAACGATTGCTAATCGCATTTACTACAATTGGCAAAACAATGCAGACGTAAAGAAAATTTGGGGTTCAAAAAGCACGGTTGCAGGTAACGAAGCTTATCAAGTTAATGTTATAATGAAATCAGGTCAATACTTGATTAGTTGGATTTTCAAAAAAGACGAGAAAGTTTATCTCATTGCATTCGAGGGCGATCGAGCAACACTCATAAGGTTCATTAATTATATCGAAAATACATGGAGCTTGAGTAAAGAAAAAACAAAAATTTAAAAGTAAAGTGGAGTTCAAATTGTGATTTTACAAACATCGCGATTTCAATCCACTTTTTAAATAGTTTGGGAAAGCTATAATAAAGGCTTCAGCCATGATTTGGGTCTTTTTTGAAAGAATATTTTCTTCAATTTATCGTAAATATTTGCTAAATTTGGTATAATAGATTGAATTTTGTTTAAGAGAGAGAAAAAATGTCAACTTTAGAAATGTTAAAATCAGAATTAAACGGAATTGATATCCGTTTTGATGAACCTTTGAAACAATACACTTATACCAAAGTAGGTGGAGCTGCTGATTATTTGGTTTTCCCGCGAAATCGCTATGAATTGGCACGAGTGGTGAAATTTGCTAATCGGGAGCAGATTCCTTGGATGGTACTAGGGAATGCTAGCAATATCATCGTTCGTGATGGTGGTATTCGTGGTTTTGTCATTATGTTTGACAAATTAAACGGAGTGGCAGTGGATGGCTACACCATTGAAGCAGAAGCGGGTGCTAATCTCATCGAAACGACTCATATTGCACTTCATCATAGCCTAACAGGTTTTGAATTTGCTTGCGGGATTCCAGGGAGCATTGGTGGAGCTGTCTTTATGAATGCTGGTGCTTATGGTGGTGAAATTTCGCATATTTTACTTTCTTGTAAAGTGTTGACACGGGATGGAGAAATCAAAAATATTAGTGCTCAAGACATGAAATTTGGTTATCGCCGTTCCTACGTTCAACAGACAGGTGATGTGGTGATTTCTGCTAAGTTTGCCTTAGCGCCAGGAATGCACCGTGTGATTCGTCAAGAAATGGAACGTTTGACCCACCTTCGTCAATTGAAGCAGCCATTAGAGTATCCTTCTTGTGGCTCTGTTTTTAAACGTCCGGTAGGGCATTTCGCAGGGCAATTGATTAGTGAAGCAAATTTAAAAGGGCATCGCATTGGTGGGGTAGAAGTTTCTACAAAGCATGCAGGTTTTATGGTCAATGTTGATAATGGAACTGCAGCAGATTATGAAAATTTGATTGCACATGTGATTGAGACAGTGAAAGCTCATTCAGGTGTGACTTTGGAAAGAGAAGTCCGCATTATTGGCGAGAAATGAGTGTCTCTAGCGGCAACATTCATATTATTCTCTAAAAAAATCAGTCAGGACAAGACTTTAATCTGTCAATCTATGAAAAAGAAGGAATTTATGGCAATTGAACAAACCAATCATTGAATTTAAAAACGTATCAAAGGTTTTTGAAGATAATAATACAGTCGTCTTAAAGGACATCAACTTTGAGCTAGAAGAAGGCAAATTTTACACACTTCTGGGTGCATCAGGATCAGGAAAATCAACCATTCTAAATATCATCGCTGGCTTGTTGGATGCGTCCAGCGGTGATGTTTTTCTTGACGGCGTCCGAATCAACGATATTCCGACCAACAAACGTGATGTGCATACGGTGTTTCAGTCCTATGCCCTTTTTCCGCACATGACTGTTTTTGAAAATGTGGCATTTCCGTTGCGTTTGCGTAAAGTTGAAAAACAAGAAATAGAGCGACGGGTTGCAGAAGTCCTGAAAATGGTGCGTTTGGATGGTTTTGAGAAACGCTCTATTCGTAAATTGTCCGGTGGACAACGCCAACGAGTGGCTATTGCGCGTGCTATTGTCAATGAACCGCGGGTTGTTTTGCTGGATGAGCCTTTATCTGCACTGGATTTGAAGTTGCGAACAGACATGCAGTATGAATTACGTGAATTGCAGCAGCGTCTAGGGATTACTTTTGTCTTTGTCACCCATGACCAAGAAGAAGCACTGGCCATGAGCGACTGGATTTTTGTGATGAATGACGGGGAGATTGTGCAGTCAGGGACACCTGTTGATATATATGATGAACCTATCAATCACTTTGTAGCGACCTTTATCGGCGAATCCAATATTCTTCCAGGAAAGATGATTGAAGACTATCTGGTTGAATTTAATTGCAAACGATTTGAAGCCGTTGACGGAGGAATGCGTCCTAATGAGCAGGTGGAAGTCGTCATTCGTCCAGAAGATTTGCGGATTACACTTCCGGAAGAAGGAAAACTGCAAGTTAAGGTTGATACGCAGCTTTTCCGTGGCGTGCATTATGAGATTATCGCTTATGATGAATTGGGCAATGAGTGGATGATTCATTCGACTCGCAAGGCCATTGTCGGAGAAGAGATTGGGCTGGACTTTGAACCAGAAGACATTCATATCATGCGGCTTAATGAAACAGAGGAAGAGTTCGATGCTCGAATTGAAGAATATGTGGAAATGGAAGAGCAAGAAGCTGGCTTAATCAATGCCATTGAGGAGGAGCGCGATGAAGAAAACAACCTCTAATCTTTTTGTTGCTCCTTATATTCTTTGGATTTTATTATTTGTATTGGCACCTGTTGCCATGATTGTTTGGCAGTCGTTTTTCAATATCGAAGGTCATTTCACCCTTGAAAACTATAAAACTTACTTCGCTTCGCAAAATCTGACTTATCTTAAAATGAGTTTGAACTCTGTTTTATATGCAGGAATTATCACAGTTGTTACCTTGGTAATTAGTTACCCTACTGCGTTTTTGTTGACACAATTAAAGCATAGACAGCTTTGGTTGATGCTCATTATTTTGCCGACATGGGTCAATCTGCTTCTCAAAGCTTATGCTTTTATTGGGATTTTCGGACAAAATGGATCTGTCAATCAATTTTTAAGTTTTATTGGGATAGGTGCTCAACAAATCCTGTTTACAGATTTCTCTTTTATTTTTGTAGCCAGCTATATTGAGCTGCCCTTTATGATATTGCCGATTTTTAATGTTTTAGAGGATATGGATCAAAATCTGATCAATGCCAGCTATGATCTTGGTGCCAATCGTTGGGAAACCTTCCGTCGTGTCGTTTTTCCCTTATCTATGAATGGCGTGAGAAGTGGTGTGCAGTCTGTCTTTATTCCCAGTCTCAGTCTTTTTATGCTGACGCGTTTGATCGGTGGCAATCGTGTTATTACGCTAGGTACAGCCATTGAGCAGCATTTTCTGACTACACAAAATTGGGGAATGGGCTCAACCATTGGTGTTGTCTTGATTGTAGCCATGCTCGTTATCATGTGGGCAACGAAAGAAAGGGGAGAACGATGAAAAAAACTGCTAGTATTTATTTAACAGTCGTCTTCTTAATTCTTTATTTGCCGATTTTTTATTTGATTGGCTATGCGTTTAATGCTGGCGATGATATGAGCAAGTTTACAGGCTTTAGTCTGACGCATTTTCAAAATATGTTTAGTGATACTCGCTTGATGCTAATTTTGGCACAAACCTTTTTTCTGGCTTTTTTGTCTTCTTTGATTGCCACAGCAATCGGAACGTTTGGTGCCATTTATATTTATCAAGCCAAAAAGAAATACCAAGATGCCTTTTTATCGGTTAATAATATCCTCATGGTGGCGCCAGATGTCATGATTGGGGCAAGTTTCTTAATTCTTTTTACAACTATCAAATTTCAATTAGGTTTTCTATCCGTTTTGGCGAGTCATATTGCTTTTTCAATTCCTATTGTAGTTTTGATGATATTGCCACGGCTAAAAGAGATGAATGACGACATGATTAAGGCGGCCTATGATTTAGGAGCAAGCCAAGTTCAGATGTTAAAAGAAATCATGTTGCCCTATTTGACACCAGCGATTATTGCAGGGTATTTTATGGCGTTCACCTATTCCTTGGACGATTTTGCAGTGACCTTCTTTGTGACTGGAAATGGTTTTTCAACCTTATCGGTTGAGATTTACTCGCGGGCTCGGCAAGGAATTTCCTTAGAAATCAATGCTCTCTCTGCTTTGGTATTTCTGTTTAGTATTCTTTTGGTGATTGGCTATTACTTTATTTCTCGTGAGAAGGAGGATGCAGCATGAAAAAGCTCTATTCATTTTTAATGGGCATTGTTGCCATTATCCTTGTCCTTTGGGGAGTAAGCTATCATATTGAAAGTCGGACAAAAAGCGGGAATGGTGACAAATTGGTCATCTACAATTGGGGAGACTACATTGATCCAGAGTTGCTGATGAAGTTCACCAGAGAAACCGGTGTCCAAGTCCAATATGAAACCTTTGATTCCAACGAATCCATGTACACTAAGATTAAGCAGGGCGGGACAACTTACGATATTGCAATTCCTAGTGAATACATGATTTCTAAAATGATGTCGGAACACTTGCTTGAAAAATTGGATCATTCAAAAATTAAAGGGCTAGAAAATATTGGAAAACGATTTTTAAATCAATCATTTGATCCCCAAAATCAATACTCTATTCCTTACTTTTGGGGAACGCTAGGCATTGTCTACAACACAGAATTAGTTAAAACAGCACCTAAGCATTGGAGTGACCTGTGGCGACCTGAATATAAAAACTCTATTATGATGATTGATGGAGCTCGCGAGGTAATGGGTGTCGGGCTAAATGCTTTAGGTTATAGCCTCAATTCTAAAAATACTAAGCAATTACAAGAAGCAGTTGATAAGCTTTATACATTAACGCCGAATATCAAAGCCATTGTAGCAGACGAGATGAAAGGCTATATGATTCAAAACAATGCGGCGATTGGTGTTAGTTTTTCAGGAGAAGCACGGCAAATGTTAGAGAAAAACGACAAACTTCGCTATGTTGTTCCAACAGAAGCCAGCAATCTTTGGTTTGACAATATTGTCATTCCTAAAACAGTCAAAAATAAAAAAGCTGCTTATCAATTTATTAACTTTATGTTAAGACCTGAAAATGCCTATAAAAATGCTTTGTATGTTGGCTACTCAACGCCTAACATGCCTGCTAAGGCGATGCTGCCAAAAGAAATCCAAGAGGACAAAGCTTTTTACCCAGATGAAGAAACAATGAAGCACTTAGAAGTCTATCAACAGCTCGGCTCAAAATGGCTAGGAATTTATAATGACTTGTATCTTCAAGTGAAAATGTATCGGAAATAATGATCCGTGAAAATTGTTTCGAACTTCGTAAACTTTAACAGCTCGAGGAACTATTAAAGACTGCGGATAAAGGAAGCAAGGTTTCCATCAAAAACCTTCTGGAAGCCAGTTGAAGTCGTAGGACAAGGTTCACGCAGTGAATCTCATTCAAACTTTTTGATTTTCATTGAGAGTATGAAATTAAATATAAAAAAGCGGAAGTTGAGCAACTCCCAGACATTGATCTGATTGGTTGTCTCACTTCCGTTTTTTTAATTACTAGAGCTTGAAGTAGTTGTATTTGTGTCGTTGTCAGTCGTTTTGCTACTTGTCTGACTAGAGCTAATATCGTTTGATGTATTGCTAGACTGCGTGGTGTCAGAACTAGCGCTACTTGTTTCTGTTTCGCCTTGACTAGTAGCAGTCGTGTTGCTAGATTGAGCCCCGTCTGTTGTTGTTTCTTTCTGAATTTCTTTGATAATAGTTGTTTGTGTTGTCTGACTGGTTTTTGTTTTGTTATCAGATTTATTGTTATTCATGAAAGTCAGGATTGTGATTGTTGCGGTGATAATCCCAAGAATACTCCCAATCGTAGCAAGGGTCTTTTGAAAAGCTGACAGCCCTTTTTTGATATGGTGACGAGTAGGCGCTTTTTCTTCTTTAGTAGTTGAAGTTTTGTTTTTTCGAGAATAATTTTCCATTGTGAGTTGATAATCTCCTTTCTCATCTTCATTATACCCTCTTTATTTAAAATTGTCTTAAAAAAATTTAAAATGTTGAAAATTTCATGTAAAGCAATCGAAAATTGATTGAAAAAATTACCTTTTACAAAAAATCAGCTCCATCCTTGTCTGTCCTGTTAGCAGATAGAAAGAGCTGATTCACTTATAAGGAAGGAACTAGGAAAGATGTGCTTGCGCAACAGCTAATCGTGCAGCAGGAACGCGATAAGGTGAGCAAGAAACATAAGTAATGCCAATCTCTTGAAAGAAAGGAATAGAAGCAGGATCTCCTCCGACTTCACCGCAAATACCAATTGGAAGTTCTGGCTTTACTTGATGAGCTTTTGAAATAGCTATTTTCATGAGCTCGCCCACTCCAGCTCGGTCAATGGTTTGGAATGGATCAAATGACATGATTTCTCCCTCTTTGTAATGCTGGATAAATTTTCCAATATCATCACGAGAAAAACCATAGGTCATTTGCGTCAAATCATTGGTACCAAAACTAAAGAAGTCTGCTTCCTCGGCTAACTGATCTGCGATGAAACAAGCGCGTGGCAGCTCAATCATTGTACCGATTTCATAAGGGAATGACTGCATGTGATGTTTCTTGAAAATCTTCTCAATATGCTGACAAAGAGATGTTTTGATTGAAACCAACTCCGCCTTTTCTGAGATTAAAGGAATCATGATTTCTGGCTTAATGATCATGCCTTCTTTTGCTAGTCTTATAGCGCTATTAAAAATGGCTTCTACCTGCATTTTATAAATTTCAGGCTGTGTAATTCCTAAGCGGCAACCACGATGTCCCAGCATTGGGTTCGTTTCTTGCAGAGAAGTGATTTTCCGCATTAGTGTATCAAGAGGTACTTGCAATTTCCCAGCTAATTGCTCAATTTCCTGTTGTGTTTTTGGTAAAAATTCGTGCATAGGCGGATCTAGCAAGCGGACAATCATCGGTTTATCTTGAATGGTTTGATACATCTGATAGAAATCTTCTTCTTGAAATGCCAAAAGTGTCATTAAAGCAAACTTAGTTTCGATTTCATTCGTTGATAAAATCAATCTGCGCATTTCTAAAATCCGTTCCTCACCAAAGAACATATGCTCTGTACGAGCAAGACCAATGCCTTTGGCTCCAAATTGAACAGCTGTTTTCAAATCTTGAATGGTTTCAGCATTCGCTCGAACGGTTAGCTGTGCAATCTCATCTGCCCAAGAAAGGAACAGTTGTAATTCGTCATTATTATCAATCATAGTGGTTGGAATGCTTCCAATGTAGAGTTTGCCGGAAGTGCCGTCTACAGAAAGGATGTCTCCCTCTTTTAAGGTTACCTTACCGCATACAAGTGTTTTTCCGTCTTCATTGATAGATAATTCTCCGCATCCTGCGACACAACAAGTGCCCATGCCACGAGCTACAACGGCTGCATGAGAAGTCATGCCACCGTGACTGGTCACGATTGCTTGACTAACTACCATTCCTTCAATGTCTTCGGGAGAAGTTTCTTGGCGAACTAAAATCACTTTCTTTCCAAGTGCATGAAATTCTTTGGCGCGCTCGGCAGTAAAGACAATTTCTCCTGTTGCGGCACCTGGACTAGCGGGAAGCCCCTGAGTTAAGTGATGAGCTGATGTTAAAGCTTTTTCTTCAAAAACAGGGTGAATCAGTTGGGTAATGGCAGAAGGACTGACTCGTAGGAGAGCTTCTTGCTTTGAAATCATTTTTTCATTCACTAAATCCAAAGCAATTTTTAAGCTTGCTTTAGCCGTCCTTTTTCCGTTTCGAGTTTGCAGGATATAAAGTTTTTCTTTTTCAATAGTAAATTCAATATCTTGCATATCTTTGTAGTGTTTTTCAAGAACCTTGGCGTAGTTGCAGAAATCTTCATAGGCTTGCGGTAAGATCCGTTTAAGAGAGTCAATCGGCTCTGGAGTCCGAATACCGGCAACGACATCTTCTCCTTGAGCATTGAGCAAAAATTCCCCAAATAGATGATGTTCACCAGTGGCAGGATTTCTGGTGAAAACAACGCCTGTGCCGCTTTTTTGGTCGCTATTGCCAAATACCATACTCTGGACATTGACAGCCGTACCTAAATCATGTGGAATGTGGTTTAGTTCACGGTAGACTTTAGCGCGTGGATTGTTCCATGATTTGAATACCGCTTTGATAGCAGCGTAAAGTTGCTCTTTAGGGCTTTGTGGGAAATTTTGATAGTGTTCCTGATAGACTTCTTTATATTGTTGAATAAGTGATTGGTGTTCTTCTTTTGAAAAGTCATTGACCTTCTTATTCAATTGTTTTTCGGTTTTTTCTAAACATTGGTCGAATTCTTCTTTGGGGATGCCGTAAACGACATCAGCAAACATCTGCAATAAACGCCGATAACAATTGTAAGCGAAATTGGCATTTGTCGCATCTGCTAAAGTCTGAACACGCAAGTCATTTAGTCCAAGATTGAGAATCGTGTCCATCATACCAGGCATAGAAATTTTAGCTCCGCTACGGACAGAAACCAGTAGTAGTGAGGGTTCATTCCCCATGAAAAATTTATTCGTTTTGGTTTCTAGCTTAGTAATCGCTTTCAAAACTTCCTCTTTTAAAATAGATTCGAAAAAGGAAGGAGTTTCTAAATAACGTAGACAACTTTGAGTTGTAATCGTAAATCCCTCAGGTACAGGTAGCCCCAAATGGGTCATTTCTGCCAAATTGGCACCCTTACCACCTAGTAGCGCCTTGTCTTCAGCGCGTCCTTCTTCAAAAGAATAAATCCATTTATCCATTTTTGCCTCCAATTTATTAAATATGTGTCATAATAAAAGACAAATACATTGTAATATACGTCATATATGTTTGTCAACTGAAAAAGCCAATCATAAATCGTTGACAAACGAGTTTTATTTGTTATAATATGACACATAATAATGATTTAAAATTGATATTGGAAAAGGAGTAAAAGTTGAAATTAACAAAACGACAAAAAGAGATCGTTGAGATTGTAAAGAAAGATCAACCGGTTAGCGGTGAAAAAATCTCAGAACTGCTAGATGTGTCTAGGGCAACTTTGCGCTCAGATTTATCCTTTCTAACCTTAGTGGGGATTTTAAAAGCAAGTCCGAAAGTTGGCTACACTTATGCTGGTTCGGATTTGGAAACGCTCTTTTTCTTTGATACTTTTCAGAAGAAAGTTGAAGATGTCATGACCTCACCAGTATTGGTGACGCACGATTCGTTTATTCAAGATGCCATTATTACTTTATTTATGTATGATGCAGATGTTCTCTATGTGATAGATGAAAAAAAGCAGCTACTAGGTATTTTATCGCGAAAGGATTTGTTAAGGGCTGCCCTCAATGCCAATATTGATGTGACACCAGTAGCTGTTTGCATGACCAGAATGCCGCATATAAAAACCTGCCATAAAGATTTGAATATCCTTGAAGCTGCGGCACTTTTGCAGGATTTTGCCATTGATTCCTTGCCTGTTGTGGAGGAGCAAAATGAAGGTCATATTATCGGAACAATTACGAAGTCAGCTTTGTTGGACTTTATTATCCAAGAAGCTAGAAATGCAGAAGTGAATAGATAAAAAAGGAGTTTTCATGAAACAAGAGATTACCATTTACGCCATTTCTGATTCTTTGGGAGGAACATCCCAAAAATTACTATCAGCCGTCATGGCTCAATACCCAGATTTGATTTTTAATAATAGCTATCGGTTTCCTTTTATCAATAAGGAATCTGAATTGTTGGATATTTTGCAGGACGCTATCAAGGATGACGCAGTTGTGATCAGTACCTTAGTAGACAGTCATTTAGCAGCAACTGCGAGGGAATTTAGCAGAGTCAATCATTTGTCTTATCTGGATTTGATGAATCCGTTCTTTGAAATCATCAAGGAAAAAACAGGTACTCAGCCGATTGAAGTTCCGGGAGTCTTACACCGTTTGGACACGGAATATTTCAATAAAATCTCTGCTATTGAATTTGCTGTTAAATATGATGACGGCAAGAACCCGCAAGGATTTTTGGAGTCAGACCTTGTGATTCTGGGAGTTTCTCGAACTTCCAAGACTCCGCTCAGCATCTATTTAGCTAATAAAGGCTACAAAGTATCCAATCTTCCCTTGATTCCAGAGGTTCCGCTACCGCAAGTCTTGGATAAAGTAGATAGAAGAAGAATGATAGGCTTGGTGTGTGACCCAGATAAATTGGCAAAAGTGAGAAGTAACCGTCTGGATGCGCTCGGTTTGACACAAGCTACAAGCTATACAGATATTGAAAAAATTTATGAAGAATTGGACTATTCTAAAAAAGTTTTCCAAAAATATCAGGCTCATGTTATCAATATGACAGATAAATCTATTGAAGAGACGGCTTGCATTATTGAAGAACATTTAAAATCTCTGGCTTCAAAATAAGAATTAAAGCCCTAAGGTGCTGTATTTAAACGAGGTGAACGAATGGAGCAATACAAACGAATTTTATTAAAAGAGTTTGATTCCAAGCAAAAGGTCATTACAGAGTTAATCAATCTGGAAGCTATTTTAAATTTGCCAAAAGGGACAGAATTGTATCTTAGCGATATTCACGGTGAGTTTGAGGCTTTTGACTATATCCTAAGGACCTGTGCGGGGAATCTGAATGAAAAAATCAACGACTGCTTTGGAGAGGAATTATCAAAAGCGGAAAAAGACAAGCTGACCTTGCTGATTGCTTATCCCCAGGAAGTTTTGAGCGATGGTTTTCTTTATCCTTTGAAAGACAAGAGTTGGTATGGAGAAATTATTCAAAACTTGTTGACTTTGCTAACTTTTGTGGCAGCAAAATACACTCGTTCCAAAGTGAGAAAAGCTTTGCCACCACAATATGCTTATGTGATTGAAGAATTGCTCTATACAGATCGAAATTTGCCGGATAGCAATATTTATTTTGAAACGATTCAGAACTATTTGATTGATTTAGGCGAGGCAAGTCAGTTTATTTCGGCATTAGCAAAGGTCATTCGGCAGTTAATCATTGATCATCTTCATATAGTTGGCGATATTTTTGACCGCGGGGCAGCCGCAGATAAAGTAATGAATGAAATCATGGCTTATCATTCTGTGGATATTCAATGGGGCAATCACGATATTATCTGGATGGGGGCTTTCTTTGGCTCGAAAGAATGTTTGCTTATTCTCTTGCGAATAGCTGCTAGATATGGCTATCTTTACGATATTGAGAGAGCTTATGGTCTCAATCTAAGACCGATCGTTCTTTTTGCCGAAAAGACTTATTCGGAAAATGCGAAATTTAAGCCCAACTTAGGAAAACGAAGCGACAGCTATTCTCCTAAAGAAATTCTCCAATTGGAAAAGGTTCACCAAGCACTAGCAATCATTCAGTTTAAATTGGAAAATCAACTGATTAAAAGGCGGCCGGAGTTTGATATGGCTCAAAACTTGACGCTTGATAAGATTGATTATTGGGAAGAGAGTATTCTAGTTGGAGAAAAGAAGCATTTTTTAGCTAATACTTGCTTCCAAACAATCAATCCTCAAGAGCCAGATCAGCTGACAGACGAGGAAGAGGAAGTGGTTGCTACTTTGCTAGATTCTTTTCAGCATTCAATTCAAATCAAACGTCACATTTCTTTTTTGATGAACAAGGGTTCGATGTATAAGATTTATAATAATCACCTCCTTTTTCATGGCTGCATTCCTTTGGAAGAATCTGGAGATTTTCAACCTTTACAGATCAATGAAATTCGCTATGCTGGCAAAGAATTGCTCGACTTTTTTGAATATCACATTCGAGAAAGTTCTAAAAATCCAAAGATTCAAGACGATTTCTCAACGGATCTTATCTGGTATTGTTGGAATGGAAAACTGTCTCCCTTGTTTGGCAAGGATAAGATGACCACCTTGGAGCGTTATTTTATTGAGGATAAGGAAACGCACGTTGAAAAGGAAAATCCCTATTTCTCCTATCGGAATTCTGCTAAGATTTGCAAGTTGATTTTGGAAGAATTCGGTCTCTTTTCTGAAGATTCTAGGATTGTAAATGGGCATACACCTGTAAAAACGTTGAAAGGCGAATCTCCAATTCGAGGTGAAGGAATGCTGTTCGTTATTGACGGTGGTTTGTGTGAAGCCTATCAAAAGAAAACGGGAATTGCTGGCTATTCCTTGCTCAATAATTCATATGGTTTTCAAATTGTCACACACCAACCTTTTCAAAATGTGCAAAAAATGATTGAGAAGGCTGTAGATCTCTCATCCTTGAAGAGAGTGATTGAGCATGTCCGTGAGCGAACTTTGATAAAATCAACGACAATCGGTCAAAGCCTCATGGAACAACAACAGGAACTATTCGCTCTCTTGCATGAATTTTATGATTAACCTTCATGGCTCTTCAAGTCAAAACTTGGAGGGTCTTTTCATTTCAAGTCTTGCTGTTGTCCCCATTTCTTTTTCGTGTTACAATAGGAGTATTGAAATGGAGAGATTTAAGATGATTTATTTAGACAATTCAGCAACGACCAAGCCTTACCCAGAGGCTTTGGCTACCTATACAGAAGTTGCTTCTAAAATTTGGGGAAATCCTTCTAGTCTCCACAGTTTGGGCAATCAGGCGACCCGCTTGTTAGATGCATCTCGCAAGCAAATTGCGGAGCTTCTCGGTAAATCCTCTCAAGAGATTTTCTTTACGTCTGGAGGGACGGAAGGTGATAATTGGGTTATCAAGGGTGTGGCTTTTGAAAAAGCGCACTATGGTAAGCATATCATTGTATCTGCTATTGAGCATCCAGCAGTGAAAGAATCCGCTCTCTGGCTGATGCAGCAAGGTTTTGAAGTGGATTTTGCGCCTGTTGATAAAAAAGGTTTTGTAGATGTTGAAAAATTAGCTACCCTTATCCGACCGGATACAACTTTAATTTCAGTCATGGCGGTCAACAATGAAATCGGCTCTGTTCAACCAATTGTAGCTATTTCAGAACTCTTAGCGGACAAGCCAACTATTTCTTTTCATGTGGATGCAGTGCAGGCAATAGCTAAGATTTCAACAGAAGATTATTTAACTGAGCGCGTGGACTTTGCGACATTTTCTAGTCATAAATTTCATGGTTTACGGGGTGTTGGTTTTGTCTATATCAAGTCTGGTAAGAAAATCAGTCCGCTGTTGAATGGCGGCGGTCAAGAATCAGACAAGCGTTCTACGACTGAAAATTTGGCGGGTATTGCAGCAACCGCAAAAGCCTTGCGCATGTCTATGGAAAATTTGGAAGCCTTCACCACACGAACCGCAAAAATGAAAGAGATTATCCTAGAAGAGCTAGCTAAGTATCCTGATGTGACGATCTTTTCAGGAATAGAAGAGTTTGCACCCCATATCTTGACTTTGGGAATTAAAGGTGTACGAGGTGAAGTAGTGGTTCATGCTTTTGAAGAGTATGACATTTATATATCTACTACGAGTGCTTGTTCCTCTAAAGCTGGCAAACCAGCTGGAACCTTAATAGCTATGAGTGTTGAAAAATCCCTAGCTCAAACGGCTGTGCGAATTAGTCTGGATGCCGATAATGACATGAGTCAGATTGAGCAATTCCTGACAACGTTTAAACTCATTTATGAAAAAACTAGAAAAGTAAGGTAAACAATGCAATATTCAGAAATTATGGTTCGTTACGGCGAGCTTTCAACCAAAGGAAAAAATCGCATGCGTTTTATTAACAAATTGAAACGCAATATGCAAGCAGTCCTCTCTGTTTACCCAGATGTGCATGTGAAAGCAGACCGAGATCGTGCACATGTCTATCTTCACGGAACGGACTATCAACCTGTTGCAGAATCGCTTAAACAAATTTTTGGGATTCAAAATTTCTCTCCGTCTTATAAGATTGAAAAATCAGTTCCTGCTTTGGTTGAAGCGGTGCAGACAATTATGAAAGAAATTTACAAAGAGGGGATGACTTTTAAGATTGCCAGCAAACGCAGTGACCACAATTTTGAATTGGATAGTCGTGAATTGAACCAGACCTTGGGGAATGCGGTCTTTGATGCGATTCCACATGTTCAAGTCAAGATGAAAGCGCCAGATATTACACTGCAAGTAGAAATCCGCGAAGAAGCAGCCTATCTGTCCTATGAAACGATTCGTGGAGTAGGCGGTCTTCCTGTCGGAACATCTGGAAAAGGTATGCTGATGTTGTCAGGCGGGATTGATTCACCCGTTGCAGGCTATCTAGCTCTAAAACGTGGAGTGGATATTGAAGCGGTGCACTTTGCTAGTCCGCCTTATACAAGTCCCGGTGCCCTCAAAAAGGCGCAGGATTTGACGCGCAAATTAACCAAATTTGGTGGCAATATTCAATTTATTGAAGTGCCATTTACAGAAATCCAAGAAGAAATCAAAGCTAAAGCACCAGAAGCTTATCTGATGACCCTAACTCGTCGTTTTATGATGCGCATTACAGATCGCATTCGTGAAGAACGCGAGGGACTTGTTATCATCAATGGAGAAAGCCTTGGTCAAGTTGCTAGCCAAACGCTAGAGAGTATGCAAGCGATTAATGCTGTCACTAACACTCCCATTATTCGCCCAGTAGTGACCATGGATAAGCTGGAAATCATTGACATTGCTGAAAAGATTGATACCTTTAATATCTCAATTCAGCCCTTTGAAGATTGCTGTACCATTTTTGCTCCAGATCGTCCGAAAACCAATCCAAAGATAAAAAATGCAGAGCAATACGAAACACGTATGGATGTGGAAGGATTAGTGGAACGTGCTGTTGCTGGTATCATCATTACTGAAATCACACCAGAAGCAGAAACAGACGAAGTGGATGAGATGATTGAGGGATTGTTGTAGCGAAAATTGTTTTGCTGTTGCTTAACAATTCATCAGATAGCTACTTTTTGATAAAAAATACTTGTCAAACTATTCCAGAAATGCTATACTTATAGAGTTGACTATGCACAGCCTGTGCAACCGCTCGAACATCGTCATAAGTGGTTCGTCCCACGATGCTAGGCGAGTCTTCACAAAATTAGGGGAAACCCGTAAAATTCATAGGAGGTGCATAATGAGCACATACGCAATCATTAAAACTGGCGGCAAACAAGTTAAAGTTGAAGTTGGTCAAGCAATTTACGTTGAAAAATTAGACGTTGAAGCTGGTCAAGATGTAACATTTGACGAAGTTGTTCTTGTTGGTGGTGAAAACACTGTTGTCGGAACTCCGCTTGTTTCTGGAGCTACTGTTGTTGGAACTGTTGAAAAACAAGGAAAACAAAAGAAGGTTGTTACTTACAAGTACAAACCTAAAAAAGGTAGCCATCGTAAACAAGGTCACCGTCAACCATATACTAAGGTTGTCATCAATGCAATCAACGCTTAATTTTTAAGGAGAGCACATGATACAAGCAGTCTTTGAACGAGCCGAGGATGGTGAGCTGAGGAGTGCAGAAATTACTGGACACGCCGAAAGTGGCGAATACGGCTTTGATGTCGTGTGTGCGTCGGTTTCTACGCTTGCCATAAATTTCATCAATTCGATTGAGAAATTCGCAGGCTATGAACCAATCTTAGAATTAAACGAAAAAGAAGGTGGATTCTTACGGGTAGAGATTCCTACGGATATTCCATCTCACCAAAGAGAAATGACTCAACTTTTCTTTGAATCATTCTTCTTGGGTATGGCAAACCTATCGGAGGACTCAGCTGAGTTCGTCCAGACAAGAGTTATCACAGAAAACTAACACGGAGGAAAAACATTATGTTGAAAATGAATCTTGCGAACCTGCAACTTTTCGCTCACAAAAAAGGTGGAGGTTCTACATCTAACGGACGCGATTCACAAGCAAAACGTCTTGGAGCTAAAGCGGCTGACGGACAAACTGTAACTGGTGGATCAATTCTTTATCGTCAACGCGGTACTCACATCTATCCAGGTGTCAATGTTGGACGCGGTGGAGATGACACTTTGTTTGCGAAAGTGGAAGGCGTTGTACGCTTTGAACGCAAAGGTCGCGATAAAAAACAAGTTTCTGTTTACCCAATTGCGAAATAAGAATTAAAAGTCCCTACCTCATGGTACGGGTCTTTCTTTTGGAAATGATAATTTGAAAACAACAAAAGAAATGTAGATAAAACGAACAATCTTCATCTCATTATAAGATAGCTGTGAACAACTTTGCAGCTATCTTTATTTTAAGTACATTTTACATGTGTTTTTCATGTATTTTAGTATCATATTAGTTGAATTATTCCAATTATCAAAGTATAATATATAAAGTAGCTTTATTCAATTTTTTAGGAATGGGTAATAGGTTTTTATTCTCAACTTTACCCATCAGATAAAAATTATATAGATATTTTACCATGAAAGGAATATACTAATTGAAAAGTTTTAAACTTTATAATGGAAAACGTGATAAATTTTCTTTGAGAAAGAAAAATGTTGGGCTTGTTTCGATTGCAATAGCCAGTCTGGCTATATATGGGCTAGCTATTGGGGCGCCGACTGTTCAAGCGGATGAGAACAGTAGTGTGAACGCTGTGTCAACAGAGAATGTTACGGCTCCAGCTTCGACTGACACAACTGCGGCAGCAGGCTTGGCTTCGGAGGTATCAACTCCAAGCACTTCAGTTTCAACAACTGAAGTGCCAGTATCAGAAGGAACTTCAGCAGGCGCTGAAAATAATAGTTCCCCAGCACCTGCGACAGTGTCAGAGAATGCCGCTTCAGCTTCAGGAGCAACAGCAGTAGAAAAAGTTGAAACTCCAGCACAAACTACTGGGCAGCCAGACGAGAAAGTATCAGTTCCGACAACCAGCTCAGTGGCAGAAAGCACAAACAAGGTATCTGCGGATACTTCAACCTCTGCAGCAGTTGCAAAAGGAAATTCAGCTTCTGCCGAGCCTAAGCCAATCGAACAGTCAACTAATGCGCAGTCTTATTCTGCCTTTCGTTCGGCAGGTGCGGTGCGTACTCGCCGAAGTGTGAAGGAAGCTTCTTCACATATTTCAGACTTTTCCGTAACAGTTACGACAAAAGGCGGAACAGTCATGAATCCAGGGGATACAGAACCCTTACCTGCTCAAGAAGTTTCCCTTGACAAGGTTCAAATGGACTTTAAAATCACACAAGATGGAACCTTGAAAAAAGGAGATGTTCTCCGTATTCCAGTTAAATTGGAAAATAATGCCTACGGTGCTTACTATGCAAATCTTGGTTCTGGAACGGCAGAGCGTATCGAGGGTGTTGGAACAATTAAATTTGTGCACTCAGATCCCAATAATCTTGCCTATGAAATTACCTTAGACCAAAGCTTCCAAGATATGCCTCGAAATACGGAAAAGACAGTATCCATTACTCAAAAGGCAGCGACTATTGGGAAATTTACAGCAAAATCAAGTTATGAAAATATTATTTTAGAAATAAATGGCAATAAGTTTACTTTTAAACCAACACCAAGAACATTTGAGAAAGCACAGGCGAATTTTGCTGTTTATAATAGTGCAAGTAGCGATAGAGCAAATTCAATAAAAATAGGCACTTCAACTGGCGATGCAAATTATTATAATAATTTATTGTCAAGCGATGGTACCAACTCTGGACAAACAGGAATTCCAAATGGTGATATCATTTCTGTCCATCGTATAAAACCAAGTAATGGGTCAAAAATTGTTAGTATCAAACCAGACCTTAAAAGATATACTTCTACTTTAGCAATTAGTGAGGATGGAAAATATCTTGTTAAAGGAGATACTTCAACTTCTATTAGCATCAATTCAGACCCAGATAACAAATTAGTTGAACTGCCAGCAAATTCAACTGATGAAGAGATTGTTAAAGCATTAAAACAAGCAGGTAAAAACTCTTCGGTTGTTATTGATAATGGAGATGGGACCTACACAGTTGCTATTAATTTAGGAAAAATGACAGGAAATGGTGCTACTACCTATCATGATATTTGGCCAACTGACGACTATGCTCAAATGGGCGATAAGTATCAAGAAATTAATAGAACAGAAGAGGTTAACAGAAAAGTTAGTAGTATTTTAAAAAATGCTAACGTTATTCAAGGTACAGGTCATTCAACTCGGATTACTTTTGCGGATTCATCAATTGAAAATGCTCTAGGTGAAGGGTCTAAGAGTTTTAGTTATAGTGTTGATGACAATGGTACTATAAAAAAGATAAAAGAGGAAAAGCTTTCTGCGAAAACAACTCCATCCATTGCGCGTGCTGTCGGTCAAAAGAAGATCACCATACACTATGTTGACACAAATGGTAAGGAGTTAGAAACTCGAGACTTTAAGTATGGCTATCCAGCAGGAGCAATGGCCCCCCAAACACCTGATTATCAAGCTGCTCCAAAAACAATTGCGGGTTATAGTCTTGTAACTGCTGATACAGTAATCAATGCGTACGGCTCACAATTAAAAGAAGCCAAGCCGATTCCATTCATCAATGAGGATCAAAACTTTTACTATGTGTACTCACCCAAACAATCCTATGCCAAAGTCAAATACATTGACGACGATGCTAAAGGAGAAAAAGTTCTTGAAACAAAAGAACTGACTGGTGCATATAATACTACTGATCCATATAAAACAGCTGAAACAATCAAAAAGTACACAGATAAAAACTATGAACTTGTTTCAGATAATTATCCAGCAACTGGTGTAACCTATAATGAAAATCTTCAAACCTTTGAGGTTCACTTACGTCACAAGACAGCTCCAGAAGTTGAAACTAAAACTGTCAAAGAAACGATTCAATATGTCTATGAGAATGGCAGCGAAGCAGCTACTCCTAAAGTTCAAAACCTAGACTTTAATCGGACCAACACCAAGGATCTGGTAACCAATGATATTGTCAATGAGGGCACTTGGTCTCCATCAACAGCTACCTTCCCAGCGGTAACTTCTCCTGTGCTTGCAGGGTACACAGCGGATCTTCCAACTGTTGATGCAGTTGCGAACATCAGTGCTACCAGCAGTGATGTGGAACGTAAGGTCGTGTACAAGGCGAATGAACAGAAACTGACCTATACGGTGATTGATGAGACGAAAGGTCAGACGCTGGAAGATAAAGTTTTGTTGGAAAAAGGTGTCTCCAATGGAGCTGTGTCAGGGCAAGCGCAAACGACTTACGATGCTGTCGTAGCAGGTTATCTAGCTCAAAACTATGAGTTGGTTTCTCAGGAAGCGCTACCGAATCAATTTGACACCAATGATACGGTTGATCAAAACGTCACTATTCGTCTGCGTCATAAAACAACCTCAGTAGCAGAAGAAAAGACGGTTAAGGAAACCATCCATTATATTTATGATGGCGGTGCAACAGCGGCTCCAGATCACACTAGCACTTTAAAATTCACTAGAACAGCAACAACTGACCTCGTTACAAATATAACAACTGGTGATTGGACAGCGGAAAATGGAACAAGTTTTGCGGCCGTAACATCACCAGCAATCAAAGGGTACACTCCAGATTTAGCGGAGGTTCCAGCAGTTGACAACATTACTTCTGATAGTCCAAATATCGAAAAGACGGTTGTTTACAAAGCTAATCCAGCTAGTGCAAAGGTAACTTATATCGATGACACAACAGGTGAAACGCTTGAAACGAAGGCTCTGAATGGACTTTATGGACAGACTGATCCATATAGAACAGCTGCCACTATTAAGAAATATACTGATCGAAATTATGGACTCGTTTCAGATGGTTATCCAGCAACTGGTGTAACCTATAATGAAAATCTTCAAACCTTTGAAGTTCATCTACGTCATAAGGGAGCTGCAGTTCAAGAAACAAAGACAGTCACAGAGACCATCAAGTATGTTTATGAAGATAACACAGAGGCAGCGGATACGAAGGTTCAGACTTTGAAGTTCTATCGGATTAACAACAAGGATCTGGTGACTAATAAGATTGTCTATAAGGGTCCTTGGATCCTGTCTACCGGAACCTTCCCAGAGGTAGTTTCTCCAAAGATTGATGGTTATACACCAGATAAGGCAACTGTAGCAGCCGTTGAACAGATTACGGGAGATAGCGCAGATATTGAAGAAACGGTTACCTATAAAGCAGATAAGCAAAAAGTAACCTATACCATCATTGACGACACTGCCCAAAAAACGCTGAAAGATAAGGAAGTACTTACCAGCGGAGGCTCTGATACTCCTCTTCCAGACAGTGCCCGAGAAAAATATGATTTAATCGTGAATGCTTATCTAGCTCAAGGCTATGAATTGGTGTCAAAAGAGCAGCTTCCAGCTAAGTTTGACCTTGATAGTAGTTATGATCAAAATGTAGTTGTTCACTTGAAGCATGGTACCACTGATATCCAAGAAAGCAAGGCTGTGAACCTGACTGTTCGTTACCACGGTGCTGGGGAACAAACACCAGAAGATAAGGTGCAAACAGCGACTTGGACTCGTACAGTAACAAAAGATAAAATCACAGGCACAGAGGTTTCAACAACACCTTGGACAAGCGACAAAGTAAACTATGATGCTGTGCCATCACCAGTGATTCCTGGTTATAGCGTGGATGTCGAGACAGTGCCGTCTGAAGCAGTTACTCAAGAGAATATTGTTAAGGATGTGCATTATACTGCTCAAAACCAAAAGGTTACTTACACAGTCGTAGATGAGACAACAGGTCAGACTCTGGAAAATCAGGTTGAATTGACAACAGGCGAGTCAGGTGCAGCTCTTCCGGCCGCAGCACAAACGAAATACGACACCGTAGTCGCAGGCTACTTAACACAAGGTTACGAAGTGGCTTCTAAGGATGAATTGCCAGCCCAATTTGACACCGACAGCAGCGTGGACCAAAACGTGGTGATTCGCTTGAAACATAAAGTGTCAACTTCTACAGAAACCAAGATTGTAACGCAAACTATTAACTACCTCTACGAGGATGACAATACACCAGCAGCTCCAGAGAAGAAAACGACCTTGACTTTCTCTAGAGAAATGAAAACAGATGAAGTGACTAAAACGACTACGCAAGGTGCTTGGACTCCGTCTGTCGGAACCTTCCCAGAGGTAGTTTCTCCAACTGTTGATGGCTACACACCAGATAAGGCTAAAGTTGACGCAGAACACGTAACTGCTGATCAGACTGACATCAAGGTTACGGTTAAATACAAGGCCGACAAGCAAAAAGTCACTTACACTATTATTGATGATACAACCCACACTACTTTAAAGAACAAGGTAGAGTTGACAACAGGTGATTCTGGTGCAAATCTTCCTGATGATGCGCAGACGAAGTATGATAAAGCCGTTGATGATTATCTTGCTAAAGGTTATGAATTGGTATCTAAGGACAATCTTCCTACTCAGTTTGACACAGATAGTAGCGTAGACCAAAATGTCGTTGTTCACTTGAAACATAAAGTGACAGCATCTACGGAAAATACAACTGTTACTGAAACAATTCATTATGTTTATAAGGATGGTAGCCAAGCAGCAGAAAGTCATAAAGCTACACTAGACTTTGCTAGAGAAGTGAGGACTGATGAAGTAACAAAAGCTGTTACAAAAGGTGCATGGTCTCCAAGTACAAGTACTTTTGTGGCAGTCACTTCTCCAATAATTGCAGGTTACACAGCTGACAAACCAGTTGTTGAAGCTGTTGATGGTATCATAGGTGATAGTAAAGATGTGGTTGTAAAAGTCACATATACAGCTGATAAGCAAAAAGTCACTTATACAGTCATTGATGAAACGACACAAAAAACTTTGGAAAACCAAGTAGAATTAACGACTGGTGATTCGGATTCTGCCCTTCCAACAACTGCTAAAACGAAGTATGAACAAATTGTCAAAGGATATACAGATAAAGGCTATGAGTTAATCTCTAAAGATGATTTACCAGCCAAGTTTGACAAGGATAGCACGAAAGATCAAAACGTTGTCATTCGTCTGAAACATAGTACAACAGATAACAAAGAAAGCAAGAAAGTGAGCTTGACGGTTCGCTATCATGGAGCTGGTAGCCAAACACCAGCCAACAATGTGCAAACGGCAACTTGGACACGGATAGTGACGAAAGACAAGGTGACGGGCGATGTTGTGAAAACCACAGATTGGACAGCAGATAAAGCAAATTATAATGCTGTTCCATCGCCAGTAATTTCTGGATACACGGTTGATGTGGCAACAGTTCCGCAAGAAAAAGTCACGCAAGAAGATATTGTTAAAGATGTTCATTATGGTATTCAAACTCAAAAAGTGACTTATACAGTTATTGATGACACAACCGGTACGACTTTAGAAAACCAAGTAGAATTGACGACAGGTCATTCAGGTACAAACCTACCAACTGACGCACAAACGAAGTACGATCGAATTGTCAAAGGTTATACTGATAAGGGTTATGAATTGGTTTCTAAGGACGATCTTCCAGCTCAGTTTGATAAAGATAGCAGCGTGGACCAAAATGTGGTGGTTCATTTAAAACATAAAGTAACAACATCTAGTGAGATTAAAACTATCAAGGAAACGATTCATTATGTTTATCAAAACGGTAGCGAAGCAAGATCAAGTTATGGTACTTCATTGAGTTTTACTCGAGAAGTGAAAACGGATGAGGTGACAAAACTTTCCACTAAAGGCTCTTGGTCACCCGTTACAGGAACTTTCGCAGCGGTCACTTCCCCAATGATTACAGGTTATACAGCTGATAAACCAATTGTTGCAGCTGTTGATGGTATCACAGGTGATAGTGAGGATATCGTTGAAACAGTTGTTTATAAAGCTAATCAAGAAAGGGCCCAAGTTCGCTATATTGATGATACAACGGGTGCAACTCTTGAAACGAAAGAATTAACTGGTGATTATAATACAACGGATTCTTACAGAACAGCGGACACGATCTCTCATTATACAAGTCAAGGCTATGAGCTTGTTTCAGATAATTATCCAAGTACGGGTGTAATTTATAATGAAACTTATCAAAAATTTGAAGTTCACTTGAAACATGGCACAGCAGAAAGTCAAGAAAGCAAGAAAGTGAGCTTGACGGTTCGTTATCATGGAGCAGGTAGCCAGACGCCAGCCGATAATGTGCAAACAGTAACTTGGACACGGACGGTGACGAAAGATAAGGTAACGGGAGATGTTGTGAAGACTACGGATTGGGTAGCTGACAAGGCAACCTATGACGCTGTTCCATCTCCAGTCATTCCAGGCTACACAGTAGATGTGGCAACTGTTTCGGCAGAAACAGTCACTCAAGAGGATATGGTTAAGGATGTTTATTATACTGCGATCCCAGTAACTCCAGATAAACCAACTCCTCCAGTAGTTCCGTCAACGCCGGACAAGCCAACTACTCCGACAGTTGTACCAACGACTCCTACAAAAGCAACTCCAACGAAAACAGAAATCTTGCCAAGCACAGGTGATTCTCAAGTTGGTCCAACGCTTGCAACGCTGACGGGCGTAAGTTTACTTTTATCAGCTTTCGGTTATATTGGTCGTCGAAAAAAAGAAGATTGATGAATCTTTTGTAAACATATAAAAGTGATCTAAAGGTTGAATCATTCGATAGAAAGGATAAGCTTCACAAGCAACCTAATGTGGTTGATTTGTGGGGCTTCTTTTTTTATAAAAATATTGAAACAAGATTCTTGACAAAAGAAAAGCTTCATGGTTTAATATACCCCATAAGGGTATAAACGGAGGTGCTTATGTTTCACTTATTTACGAAAATAGATAGTATTTCTACAAGTGAATTGGAACAAAAATTAAAAGAGAAGATTCAACTGCTAGATGTACGAACACCGTCTGAATATCGGCGTGGTCATATCAAAGGCGCGAAGAATGTCCCACTCAATGAAATCGCAAGATACACGCCAGCAACAAATGAAACACTGTATGTCATTTGCCATTCCGGTGTGCGGAGCAAAATGGCAGCCAAAAAGCTAAAGAAAAAAGGCTACGATGTTGTCAATGTTCAAGGCGGTATGAGTGCTTGGACTGGAAAAGTTGTTTAAAAGTGATAAAGGAGGAAGTTGAATGAAAATTATCATTGTTGGTGGAGTTGCAGGTGGAATGTCTGCAGCGACGCGTTTAAGACGGCTAAAAGAAGACGCTGAGATTATTATTTTTGAAAAGGGGCCATTCGTTTCCTTTGCGAACTGTGGTCTGCCTTACTATGTTTCTGGAGAAATTGCTGAGCGGGAAGACTTGTTAGTGCAAACGCCTGAGAGTTTAAAGGCACGCTTTCGTTTAGATGTGCGACCTTTCCATGAAGTGACGGCTATCTCACCAGATCAACATATAGTGACGGTTCGGCATGACGGAAAGGAATTTACAGAGAGTTATGATAAGTTGATTTTATCGCCGGGGGCAAAGCCTTTTGTGCCTCCAATTGAAGGTTTGGAAACAGCTGAAAATACCTATACTTTACGTAATGTTCCTGACCTAGATGAGATTATGTTAGCTTTGGAGAAAGAACCAAAAGAAGCTGTGGTGATTGGGGCTGGATTCATTGGACTTGAAATGGCAGAAAATCTTCGTAAGCGTGGTTTGAATGTGACAATTGTTGAGAAAGCACCGCATGTTTTGCCACCGCTTGATGAAGAAATGGCTGCTTTTGTTCAGGCTGAATTGTTGAAAAACGGCATTCAAGTAGTTACTTCTCAGTCTGCTACGCGGTTTGAGGACAAGGGAAAGGTCATTGTACTGGAGAATGGGCAAAAAATTGTTTCTGATGTGACCATTTTATCTGTCGGGGTGCAACCAGAGAATGCTTTAGCACAGGTAGCAGGTATTGAGCTGGGATTGCGTGGCGGTATCTTAGTCAATGAGCGTTATGAAACCAGTCAACCTGATATTTATGCAGTCGGCGATGCGATTGTTGTCAAGCAAGAAGTTACAGGAGAAGATGCACTGATTTCATTGGCTTCGCCTGCTAATCGTCAAGGTCGTCAAGTGGCGGATGTGATTGCTGGAGTAGCTCGAAAGAATAAAGGCAGCATTGGTACAGCTATTGTTCGGGCATTTGACATGACGGCAGCTTCAACAGGGTTGAGCGAGCGCATTCTTCGTATGAATGGCCTGCCTTATCAAGTTATTCATGTCAGTGGTAAGGATCATGCTGGCTACTATCCGGGTGCGACTGATGTGACCTTGAAACTCCTCTTTGAGCCAACAAGTGGCAAAATTTATGGTGCACAAGGTGTTGGGAAAAAAGGCGTTGATAAGCGGATTGATATTTTGGCAACGGCTATTAAAGGTAATCTAACCATTTTTGATTTGCCAGAGTTGGAATTTACCTATGCACCACCGTTTGGCTCTGCTAAAGATCCGGTCAATATGCTGGGATATGCAGCCTTAAACTTAGTAGAAGGTTTGAGCGACAATATCCAGTGGTATGAATTGGAAGATGAACTAGCTGCTGGTAAGAAGTTCCTAGATGTGCGGACGGCCAGTGAGCTTCAACAAGGTCATTTGAAAGTGGATACGGTTCACATTCCTTTAAATGAATTGCGTGAGCGTTTAGGAGAGTTAGACAAGTCGCAGGATTATATCGTGAGCTGTCATAGTGGACTTCGTAGCTATATTGCCGAGCGCATTCTCAAACAAGCAGGATTTTCTGTTCAAAATCTAGACGGCGCCTTTGCCTTGTACAAAATGGTAAAACCAGAGGGGGTAGAATATGGAAACTAGCATCAGCATGCCTGAATTTTATAAAAAATATCAGACAGAAACCTTATCCATTCTTGATGTGCGAGAAGATTATGAGTTTCAAATGGGACACGTGCCGACGGCAAAAAATTTGCCATTAAGCACTTTTGAGACGGGCTACAAACAACTCAGCCAGCAGGAGAAATACTATGTCATCTGCCAATCTGGCGCACGTTCTGCGGCTGCGTGTCAGTTTTTAAGTGCGCAAGGATTTGATGTAACCAATGTGGCTGGGGGTATGAATATCTGGCCCGGAGAGGTAGAGTAAAGTAAAAGAAATCCCGATTAAGTGCTATCTTAATCGGGTTTATTCGTATTACAATTCAATAATATGAGCTTCGTAACCAATGGCTTCTAGGAATTTGAGTAGGTCTGTCGTGTTTAAAAAGAGTGTTTTCTCATTGGTATTGGGGTGAAAACTCATGCGTTTTTCTGACATGATTTCTTTGTCAAAATAGACTTGAATGTCTTTATCGGCATTGTTTAACAATCCAAATGGAGAGACGACGCCTGCTGGCAACATCATTTTTTCAAATAGGCTGTCAGAGGATGCCATACGGATTCTATTGGCTTTTACCAGTTCTTTAAACAAGTCCATGTCCAAGCGCTTTTTGTCGTCCATGATGAGCAAGTAGTAGGCAGTTTTCTTCTTGTTAGTGAGAAACATCGTTTTGGTGCGGACACCTTCAATGCCTTCGATAAAGCTGTCTGCTTGCTCGGTCGTAAGGGCCGGTTCGTGTTCCACGATTTCAAATGGAATGTTTAACTTGTTTAAGGTTTCTTCTACTTTTGTGTATAAGTCCATTTTACTTGCCTCCTTTGATTTGTTTTATTATCTTTATTATATCATATTGAGATGTTTTTTTCTTTCAATGGTTGGCAACCTGCCCCTAAAAGCAGTCCACTCCGTCGACCGGGTCGATAATCTGTCCTAAAAGTAATTCACTCCGTCCGCCGGGCTGACAGCTTGCCTAGAAACAAGTTTGCTCTGTCCGCCGGGCTGACGACTTGCCTAGAAACAGGTTCACTTCGTCCGCCGGGCGGACACACTCCTTTAAGAACTACTTTTGCCCATTGTGCAGTTCTATTTTTCTAAAAAAGTGATAGTTGGAATCATCCCTTATATTGTGTACCGTAAATAAACAAACCTCAGCAGTTTTCGTCGCCTGCTGAGGTTATTTTCGCTTGATAAGGTATTGGACGGCTTTCTCTAGTCGCTCTTTTTGTGCTTCGGGGTCGTCCAAAGGGTGATTGAGACATTCAGTGAGATTTTCAGTAATCATCAACTCAATGACCCGCTCGACACTAGAGCGAACAGCGGTTAATTGGGTGATAATGTCCGCACAGTCGCGCTCTTCCTCTATCATTTTTTGAATGCCGCGCAGTTGTCCTTCGGAGCGTTTCAGCCGCGTAATAAGCTTTGAATTTGCCATGTCCTTGTCCTCAGTTTATTTTTTTACATTATATCTTGAATAGACCTCTTTGTCAAAGTTCTCGCTCCGCCCTTTTCATGGTATAATGAAAGAAATAGAGTGTCACTTACAATGGAGTTTCTATTTGAGCAGAAAGCTGCTAGTAACTGGATTTCATGGGTGTATGAAGGTTTAGTTATGCCTTGATTTATGGTATAATGATAAAACACTTGAAAGAGGATAAAAGGATGAATATTCAACAACTGCGCTATGTTGTAGCCATTGCCAATAGTGGCACCTTTCGTGAAGCCGCTGAGAAAATGTATGTCAGCCAGCCTAGTTTATCCATTGCGGTTCGAGAATTAGAAAAAGAACTGGGTTTTAAAGTATTTCGCAGAACGAGTAGCGGTACATTTCTGACACGTCGAGGGATGGAATTTTACGAAAAAGCTCAAGAATTGGTTAAAGGATTTGATGTCTTTCAAAATCAGTATGCCAATCCAGAGGAAGAAAAAGCAGAATTTTCCATTGCCAGCCAGCATTATGATTTCTTGCCGCCTCTGATAACAGAATTTGCTAAACGCTATCCAAAAGGTAAGAATTTCCGAATTTTTGAATCTACAACGGTGCAGATTTTAAACGAAGTTGCACAAGGACACAGCGAGATTGGCATTATCTATCTGAACAATCAAAATACCAAGGGAATGATGCAGCGGATTGATAAATTGGGGCTGGAAGTGGTAGATTTGATTCCTTTTCAGACGCATATCTATCTACGGGCAGATCACCCCTTAGCTGGGAAAGAGGAGCTTACTATGGAAGATTTAGCAGATCTGCCGACAGTTCGTTTTACACAGGAAAAGGACGAATATCTTTATTACTCAGAGAATTTTGTGGATACTAGTGCCAGTTCTCAGATGTTTAATGTGACGGACCGTGCCACTTTAAATGGTATTTTAGAGCGGACAGATGCTTATGCGACAGGCTCTGGATTTTTGGATAGCAATAGCGTAAACGGCATTACGGTGATTCGGTTAAAAGACAATTTGGAAAACCGTATGGTTTATGTCAAACGCGAAGAAGTAGAGCTTTCGCCGGTCGGTGCAGCTTTTGTTGCTGTGATGGAAGAATATTTTGCAAAAAGAGGAAAAAAATGAAACGAAAAGTGATGGTGCCAATTGTGATTGTAGCCTTGATTGCGCTGGATCAATGGGTCAAGTTTGAAATTGTCAAAAACATTCAATTAGGCGAAGTAAAGCCCTTCATTCCAAAGATTTTGAGTTTGACTTATTTGCGAAATACAGGTGCGGCATTTTCAATTCTGGAAAACCAGCAATGGTTGTTTGCGGTAATTACTTTAGTGGTGATTGGAGCTGCTATTTGGTATTTGAGCAAACACATTAAAGGTTCTGCCTGGCTGTTGTCTGGTTTGAGCTTGATTATTGCAGGGGGAATTGGTAATTTTATTGACCGTATGCGCCAAGGCTTTGTCGTGGATATGTTTCAGCTTGATTTTATCAATTTTGCAATTTTTAATGTTGCGGATAGTTATCTGACGATTGGCGTGCTTGTACTGATAGTGATGATGTTAAAGGAAGAGGACAATGCAAGTTAAAGTAGAGATTGGCGGTGTACGGTTGGACAAGGCGGTTGCTGATTTGACATCATTATCCCGCAGCCATGCCAATGAGCAAATCAAAAATGGACAAATCTTAGTCAACGGGCAAGTCAAGAAAGCCAAGTATGCCGTCAAGGCAGGTGATGTGATTACTTATGAATTGCCCGAACCAGAAGCACTGGAGTATGTAGCAGAAAATCTGCCGCTAGATATTGTTTATCAGGATGAAGATGTCGCAGTGGTGAACAAGGCTCAAGGTATGGTGGTGCATCCAAGTGCAGGGCATACGAGTGGAACACTGGTCAATGCGCTGATGTACCATATCAAGGATTTGTCCGGTATTAATGGTGTTTTGCGCCCTGGAATTGTCCATCGGATTGATAAGGATACATCAGGATTGCTGATGATTGCCAAGAACGATGATGCGCATATCAAGCTTGCTGAGGAGTTAAAAGATAAAAAATCCCTGCGGAAATATTGGGCGATTGTGCATGGCAATCTGCCGAATGACAGAGGCGTTATTGAAGCACCGATTGGACGCAGCGAAAAAGATAGAAAAAAACAAGCTGTCACGGCAAAGGGAAAGCCAGCTGTGACACGTTTTCACGTTTTAGAGCGTTTTGGCAATTATACGCTGGTAGAATTGCAGTTGGAAACAGGTCGTACCCACCAAATCCGTGTGCACATGGCTTATATTGGTCATCCAGTAGCAGGAGACGAAGTGTACGGACCGCGTAAAACGCTAAAAGGGCATGGACAATTCTTACATGCCAGAACACTTGGATTTACTCATCCTAAGACGGGAGAAGTCATGGAATTTACAGCAGAAGCGCCAGCTATTTTCCAAGAAACACTAGAGAAATTGAGAAAAGGAATGGAGTGAGAGAATATCTCTTTCTGCTTCATTTCTTTTTTATTTTGCTCGAAATTTTGGTATAATAATGCAATATATCAGCTTTGGAGAGGGTTATGAAATATAGACGAATTGTATGTAAAGTCGGTACCAGTTCTTTAACAAATGAGGATGGAAGTTTATCGAGAGCGAAAGTGAGAGTGATTACTCAGCAGTTAGCCATGCTACATGAAGCAGGGCACGAAGTGATTTTAGTCTCATCAGGAGCTATAGCAGCGGGTTTCTCATCTTTGGGCTTTAAGAAACGCCCGACAAAAATTGCAGACAAGCAAGCGTCCGCAGCGGTAGGTCAGGGCTTGTTGCTAGAAGAATACACGACGAATCTGCTATTGAAAAAGATTGTCTCGGCTCAAATTTTACTAACACAAGATGATTTTGCGGATAAACGACGCTATAAAAATGCACATCAGGCGATTTCTGTCTTGCTCAACCGAGGAGCCATTCCGATTATCAATGAAAATGATACGGTTTCCATTGCTGAATTGAAAGTCGGTGACAATGATACGTTGAGCGCTCAAGTTGCGTCTATGGTACAAGCAGATTTGTTAATTTTATTAACGGATGTTGACGGGCTTTATACGGCAAATCCAGTCAATCATCCTGATGCCAAGCGCCTTGATTTGGTAGAGGAGATTACGACAGATTTGCTTGAAATGGCAGGTGGAGCAGGCTCTTCTAATGGAACAGGTGGTATGCTGACCAAGCTGAAAGCAGCAACGATTGCCACTATGGCAGGGGTTCCTGTTTACATTTGCTCTTCTTTGAAAGATCAACCCCTCATCGAAGCTGCAGAAAGTCAGGGAAATGGCACATTTTTTACTGCTTCAGCCAAAAATATGAAAACGCAAAAACAATGGTTGGCTTTTTACGCTACCAGTCAAGGTTCTATCTGGGTGGATAGAGGAGCAAGCACAGCATTGAGTGAGCAAGGCAAGAGCTTACTTGTTTCAGGAATTTCAAAAATGTCAGGACACTTTTCTTATGATGATATTGTGACCGTCTATGAAAAGGACACAGAGCGCATTTTAGGAAAAGGACGTGTTCGTTTTGGGCAGTCAGCTTTGCAAGATATGCTGAAAGCCAATAAACCAAAGGGAGTGGTAATTCACCGAGACCATTGGATTTCACTAACGCCTGAATTGGAATTATTATTGTCAGAATTTTAAGAGGAAGTAGGATATGAATAGTACACAAGGCTTACTAGAGAAAATCAAGCAAGCAAAAAAATCAATTAACACAGCTTCAACAACTGAGAAAAATAAAGCTCTATCTTTGATGGCTGATTATTTAGAAGCAGCTACGGACGCAATTTTAATAGCCAATGCGGAAGATATGACAGCAGCAAGAGGTCATATTTCTGAGGTCATGTTGGATCGTCTGTATTTAGATGCCAATCGCATCAAAGACATGGCAACTGGTATTCGTCAAGTGATTGCGTTGCCAGATCCCGTTGGAGACATCTTAGAAGTCTCTCATTTGGAAAATGGACTAGAAATCACTAAGAAGCGGGTAGCTCTTGGAGTGATTGGAATTATCTATGAAAGTCGTCCAAATGTGACATCTGATGCAGCCGCATTAGCCATTAAGAGCGGGAATGCAGTTATCCTTCGTAGTGGAAAAGAGGCACACAAAACAGCAGCTGCCATTGTTTCCGCGCTAAAGGCGGCACTTCGTCAGACCGCAATTTCAGATGATTGCTTGCAGTTGGTGTCAGATACCAGTCGTGAAAGTGCTCAAATCTTGATGAAGGCAAAAGGCTATTTGGACTTGCTAATTCCTCGTGGGGGCGCGGGGCTGATTCAAGCGGTTGTTGAAAATGCGACCGTTCCTGTGATTGAGACTGGTACGGGGCTTGTTCATATCTATGTTGATAAGGACGCTGACCAAGAAATGGCACTAGAGATTATCAACAATGCCAAAACCAGTCGTCCTTCGGTCTGCAATGCAATGGAGGTTTGTTTGGTTCATAAAGAAATTGCTTCCCAGTTTCTCTCAACATTAGAAGAACGCTTAGTAACTGTTCGTAAAGCGCGTGGGGTAGTACCTGTTCAACTTCGATTGAATGAAACAGCTCGCTCTTTCATCTCAGGGGAAATAGCAGAGCCTAGCGACTTTGATAGCGAATTTTCAGATTACATCATGGCTGTAAAGGTAGTGGATTCTTTGGAAGAAGCTATCACACATATTGAGCAACACAGCACACATCATTCAGATGCCATTATTACCAACAATGCCACCAGCGCAGCGATTTTTACAGAGCAGGTTGATAGTGCAGCAGTCTATGTCAATGCCTCCACACGTTTCACAGACGGTGGAGAATTTGGTTTAGGCTGTGAAATGGGGATTTCTACTCAGAAATTACACGCACGCGGTCCGATGGGCTTAAAAGAATTAACGAGTTATAAATATGTTGTGCAAGGTTCAGGACAAATTAGGGAGTAAAAACATGAAAATTGGATTTATCGGCTTAGGAAATATGGGTGGCGGTTTAGCACGTGTAGTGGCTAGGCAAAAAAAACATCAAATCCTGCTCGCAAATCGAAGCTCAGAAAAAGCAAAGCAGATTGCGAATGAAGTGGGTGGCGAACCTGTCACGAACGAAGTCATCTTTGAGCAAGCAGATGTGATTTTCTTAGGTGTTAAACCCACTCAATTTGCGGATTTGTTACAAGAATACCATGTTATTTTGGAAAAGCGCAGCTCTGTTTTACTCATTTCTATGGCTGCCGGCTTGACCTTGCAGCAGTTAGAAGCTCTCGTTCCTACACAACATCGGTTAATCCGGATAATGCCCAATACGCCTGTTGCAGTTGGTGCTGGTGTTATCAGCTATGCTTTATCAGATGAAGCAACAGAGCAGGATGAACACTTGTTGTGTGAACTATTGGATCCTGCCGGTTTGTTGGTTCATTTAAAGGAGCAGCAGTTAGATGCGGCAACTGCTGTGGCTGGATGTGGTCCTGCGTTTGTTTATCTCTTTTTGGAAGCACTGGCTGATGCAGGGGTACAAACTGGCTTACCACGAGATTTGGCTTTGCAATTAGCGAATCAAACCCTTTTAGGTTCAGCGGTATTAGTCAAAGAAAGTGGCCAACATCCTGCGGTTCTCAAAGATCAGGTTTGTAGCCCAGCAGGCTCAACGATTGCGGGAGTAGCGAGTCTTGAAGCAGATGCTTTCAGAGGAAACATTATCAAAGCCGTTGCTGCATCTTATAAACGCACTCAGGAACTGGGGAAATGAATAAACTTATGATACTACGTCTTTACAGCAATTTAAGAATGAACCATTAATTAGAATGTTACTTCAAGTTTGATATGGTGAAATGTATCTTTTAACAATTAGTCATTTTCTTTAATTTGTCAAATTTTCTATTTTATAGTAAAATGTAAAAACATGATAAATTCTAGGCAAGATGCTTGGTGATTAGTGAGGAGAGAATATGAATCAATTACCAAATTGTCCAAAATGCAACTCAGAATATGTTTACGAAGACGGTTTGCTGTTAGTTTGCCCTGAATGTGCATTTGAATGGAATCCAGCAGAAATCGTTGAAGAAGATAATCGCATCAGAGCAATTGATGCAAATGGGAATCAGCTTGCGGACGGAGATACCGTCACTCTCATCAAAGATTTAAAGGTCAAAGGTGCTCCAAAGGATTTGAAACAAGGGACGCGCGTGAAAAATATTCGGATTGTAGAAGGAGACCACAATATTGACTGCAAGATTGATGGTTTTGGTGCGATGAAGCTCAAATCAGAGTTTGTCAAGAAAATTTGAGGTTGATGATGAAGCGAAATGTGATTTTTTATAGCCGCATGATATTGTTTATGTTAGGGTTTACAGGAGTCTACCTTGAAATCACAAAGCATGGTGGCTTAGGAATGCTGATGTACTACACAGTTTTATCTAACATGATTGTTACAGCTTTTACGGCCTATTTGCTCTATCTAATGGCACGTTCTGAACAACGCTGGCAAACGCAGTCGCTGTTTCGGCTAAAAGGCGGAGTGACCATGTGTATTATGATTACATGCGTCATTTATCATTTTATGTTGGCACCGCTTGCAACTGATTTTTATCGACTTGAAAATTTCCTTTGTCATTACATTGTGCCACTATGGTTTTTAGCAGATACCTTGTTGTTTGATAAACGCTCACAATATCGTTGGTTTGACCCGATTGCTTGGACGAGTGTGCCTTTGATTTATTTGGCTTTTGCTCTATTTAATGGCCTAATTATCAAATGGTCTATTCCAGGTGCAAAAGATAGTCCTTTTGCTTATTTCTTCTTAAATATTCCAAAATACGGTTGGCCGTATGTGTTGCAATGGTCACTTAAAATTTTTATCGGCTATTTGTTAGCAGGTTTCTTATTTTATGGGGTTATGTCCCTATCCTCGCGTAGGAAATTGTCTTCTTAATACTTGAAAATAGATTCTGTTTGAAGAAAACCATTCTTTTTGAATAATTTTCTTCAGACTTTTTTCTTTCCGAAAGATAAATTGCTTGAAACTAAGCTAAAAATATGATATCTATAATAAATACAAGATTTTAGTAAATAAAAAGTTTCATAATTTTTAAATTTAAAAGCAAATATTTTGACATCATTAAATTCATAATGACAAGATAATTAAAACCCAATTTGTAAAATTAAGCTAGACAGAAAAAGCCATCTATGTTAGGCTCAGATAAACACCACATTTGTCTGAAAGGAACTAACATAAATGACCTATACTCATCTTACCACAAACGAGCTTGTAATGATAGAGGCTTACTATCAAGAAAACATAAAAGTTTCAGATATTGTGACTTCACTTGGCAGATCAAAACAGACAATCTACACTGTCATCAACTATCTGAAAGAGGGGCACTCTGCATATGATTACTACAACCGTTATAAAGTCAATAAGAAACGTTGGGGCAGGAATAAAACAAGTCTGACGCAATCAGAAAAAGATTTTATCCAGACTCATTTAGAAGAAAATTGGAGCCTTGATGTCATTAAAGGAACTTATCCAGATAGGGTTTCTTGTTCTATGAGAACCCTCTATCGACTAGCAGACCGTGGTATTTTAAAGAAAGAAGATCTCCCTTGGAAAGGCAAAAGAAAACCAAATGGTCATAGCGAAAAACGAGGAAAACAAGCGTTTCGCAGAGATTTACGTGAGAGAGCAGACAGTTATCCTAATTTTAAGACGGAATTCGGTCATCTAGAAGGGGATACAATTGTGGGAGAAAAACACAAAAGTGCAGTCATTACCTTAGTAGAACGCTGCTCAAAAGCCATCATCACACTGAAAACCAATGGACGGAAAGCAAGTGATATTGAGACTTCCATCAATCAATGGTTATCTCAAGTCCCCAGCCATCTCTTTAAGTCGATCACTTTTGATTGTGGGAAAGAATTTTCTAATTGGAAATCTATTTCGAATGCACATGACATTGATATTTTCTTTGCGGACCCAGGATGTCCTGGGCAACGAGGCCTCAATGAACATTCTAATGGCTTATTAAGACGAAATGGACTACCGAAACAAATGGATTTTACAAATATTCCTCAAAATTATTTATCAGCTATAGCTGATAAAAAAATAGAATTCCTAGGAAGTCTTTGAATTATCAAACACCATACCAAGTTTTTCTGAGTTACTTGAAAAGTCTAACTTAATTTGACAATTTAGGAATTTAAAAGCAAATATTTTGACATCATTAAATTCATAATGACAAGATAATTAAAAATAAAAGCGATGTCAAATAGGAAATAATTTTTATTCTGTAGCTTCACCAGCTCTGTCTATTAAACTACAAAAGCTCAAGGAGTACAGAACAATGCCTTTAGAAATAATTACTAAAGAAGTATTTAAACAACATTATCAAAAAGCGAAACGAAAATCTTTTATCCAATCAGTAGAAATGTCTGATCTATTGAAAAAAAGAGGGTATAATGTTGAGTTTATTGGTTTCTTTACTAACAATCAATTACAAGTATCAGCATTATTATTTAGTGCAAAAATGGCAGGTGGTCTATACCTAGAAATCAACTCTGGACCTGTTGTTACTAATTATGAGTTCTTGCCTAAATGTTATGAAGAATTAAAAATCTATGCAAGAAAGTTAAAGGCTATGAAGCTGGTTGTAAAACCTTATGATATTTATCAAGTCTTCAATAGTAAAGGTGAGCCTATTAGTACAGAAAAGAAGGAACTTGTATCTATGCTCACCAACCTGAATTACCAATTTGATGGCTTACAAAAGGACTATCCTGGAGGTGAAGGTGATTGGCATTTTGTAAAAGACCTAAATGACTTAACAGAAGAAACGTTGTTAAAATCTTTTACTAAACAAAGAAAATCATTAGTAAAAAAGCTAAAACATTTGGTATAGAACTGCATAAACTTAAACGTAATGAGCTTTATAAATTTAAGCAGATTACTTCATCAACTTCTGAACGTCGCAACTATAATGATAAGACTTTAGATTATTATGAAAAATTTTATGATAGCTTTGGAAACAATGCAGAATTTATCATAGCTAGCATAAATTTCAAAAATTATTTGGAGCATTTACAAATTAATCAGAATGAATTATCTAAAAAGATTAAATTACTACAAGATTATCTTGAAGAAAACAACCATTCCTCTGAAAAAAAACTGAATCAAATTCGAGAACTATCTAGTCAATTCGAAACGTTTGAAATACGAAAAAACGAAGCATACCAACTATTCAAAAAGCATGAAGACGAAAGTACAATATTAGCTGGCAGTCTTTTTGTATACACTCCCAAAGAAACGGTCTATCTCTTTTCTGGATCCTATCCTGAATTTAACAAATTCTACGCACCCGCTCTTTTGCAAGATTATGTAATGCGAGAATCAATCAAGCGAGGTATTCCCTGTTACAACCTTTTGGGTATTACTGGTCATTTTGATGGTTCTGACAGTGTACTTCGTTTTAAACAAAATTTCAATGGTTATGTCCTAAGAAAAATGGGAACTTTTAGATATTATCCTTCCCCGTTTAAACATAAAACTATTCAAATAATTAAAAAAATTTTAAATAGGTAAAACCTGAGATATATTCTCATAATTCTATCATCATCACTCTCATAAAAATGCAAACTGAGAATATAATATATAGAAAGGTTCTCAAATTAAAAATCAGAAGTTCTACTAATGTGTACTTCTGTTTTTTTGGCTTTACATCAACTTTTTATTATATTTTAGTCAATTATTCATCATAAGAAACAATCTTGTGTCAAATTTGCCCCCACACTTTCCTATGAAGTTATAGCACTTGTAATCCCAATAGATCTTTATCTGTATAAAAACGACTCTCACATTAACTTTTCGTTTTAGAGCTGAAAGAATAGGGTTTATTTGAACTTGTCTCAATTTGAGTGTTATTTTTCTGCTAAAATTGAGAAAATTAGGGCTTGAGATTCAAAATCTGACGATTACTAGCATATTGTGAAAAATTTTGTTAAGATAGAAAGCAATTAGGAGGAAATCATGGATTTAGTAGAAATTAGAAAAGAAATTGATCAAATAGATGCAGATTTGATTGCCTTACTAGAAAAAAGAATGGCTTTGGTGAGTCAAGTTGCTCTCTATAAACGTCAGACTGGAAAAGCTGTATTAGACACTCAGCGAGAACAAGTAATTTTAGAGAAAGTTGCAAATAGTGTACATGAAAAACAGTACGAAGAAAGCATTGTTCAGACTTTTTCTGATATTTTGAAACATTCGCGTGCTTATCAAGACCAACACATCAAATAACAAAGGAAATTCAAATGAAAAATGCACGTGACATAGAGCTGATCAATAGTGGAAAGCGAGTGGTAGCTATTACCATATTGTCCATTCTGATAGGATTAGTGATCGGAGTTACTGATACGATATTTGGACGAACTCTCATATTTTTAAGCGAAGTTCGGTCAATGCATCCTTTTTACTTGATTCCTTTTTTGGCTTTAGCAGGATTAGCGATTGTATTTCTTTATCAAAAATACGGCGGAAAAAGTAGTAAAGGGATGACCTTGATTTTTGATGTAGGACATGGTGTAGAGAATCATATCCCAAAGCGCCTGATCCCTTTGGTTATATTGACAACTTGGATGACGCACCTTTTTGGTGGCTCAGCTGGTCGAGAAGGAGTAGCAGTACAATTAGGAGCAACAGTTTCTCATTGGTTTGGCAAGAAATTTTCTATCCCCAACACTTCAAAAATCTTTTTAGTCACAGGAATGGCTGCTGGTTTTGCTGGACTGTTTCAAACACCGCTGGCGGCAATTTTGTTTGCAATGGAAGTCTTGGTTGTAGGAACCATGCAACTGACGGCTCTGTATTCTGCAATGATTGCTTCTTTCGTTGCTTCTTGGACATCGCATGCGTTAGGGCTTGAGAAGTTTGTACAGCCAATTTCTGTGCATCTGGTATTGTCACCGACGCTTCTTATCAAATTAGTGTTTCTTGGAGTTCTTTTTGGACTTTGCGGCAATGTATTTGCTTATGCTCTCTCATGGAGCAAAAAGAAAGCAGCAATTACTTTTCCAAATCCCTACAAACGAATTGTCGTTATGGGAATATTTTTAAGTATCGTCTTTCTGCTGTTAGATAAAGGTCGCTACTCAGGGCTTGGAACAAATTTGATTGCAGCTAGTTTTGCTGGTCAGCCCGTCTATGTATATGATTGGCTCTTCAAGTTACTTCTAACAGTTTTGACTTTGGCAGCTGGCTTTCAAGGTGGAGAAGTGACACCGCTTTTTGCAATTGGTACAAGCTTAGGTGTGTTGCTAGCAGGTCTATTTGGACTTCCAGTTGGTTTGGTTGCTGCACTAGGTTATGCTGCTGTTTTTGGAAGTGCAACCTCTACTTTCTTAGGCCCGATTTTAATTGGTTGTGAAGTATTTGGCTTTACTAATTTCCCCTATTTTTTCATAGTGTGTGTGGTGGCATTTTCTCTACATCGTCAGCATTCGATTTATGGAGCTCAAAAAATTCGATATTGAAGCATGTTTTCTCCTGCGAGGTTTTAACTTGTAGGAGATTTTTATTTTGTGTTATACTAGAAAAAGCAATATTAGAAAAGGTAAATCATGACAAAAGCAGATACTATTTTTAAAGAAAATATTCGAAAAATTTTACATGAAGGTGTTTTTTCTGAAAATGCACGCCCTCGTTATAAAAACGGGAAAGTGGCTAACTCTAAGTATATTACAGGTTCTTTTGCTGAATACGACTTGAGCAAGGGAGAATTTCCTATTACAACGCTTCGGCCGATTGCTATTAAGTCAGCTATCAAAGAGGTGCTCTGGATTTACCAAGACCAATCCAATAGCTTAGATATTTTAGAAGAAAAGTACAATGTTCATTATTGGAATGATTGGGAAGTAGGAGATACTCGCACGATTGGCTTGCGCTATGGCGCTGTTGTTAAGAAACATGATATTATCAATAAAATCTTGAAACAGCTAGAAATCAATCCTTGGAATCGACGAAATATTATCTCGCTTTGGGATTATGAAGCATTTGAAGAAACAGAAGGTCTACTACCGTGTGCTTTTCAGACCATGTTTGATGTACGCCGTGTAGACGGTGACATTTATCTGGATGCAACTCTGACACAACGCTCAAATGATATGCTAGTAGCTCATCACATCAATGCCATGCAGTATGTAGCATTGCAAATGATGATTGCTAAGCATTTTGGCTGGAAAGTTGGTAAATTCTTTTATTTTGTCAATAATTTGCACATTTATGATAATCAATTTGAACAGGCTAAAGAATTACTTCGACGTGAACCAACTAACTGTACGCCACGCTTGGTTTTAAATGTTCCAGACGGAACCAACTTTTTTGACATTAAAGCAGAATATTTTGAATTAGTTGATTATGATCCTGTTAAGCCGCAGTTGAAATTTGATTTAGCGATTTGAGAATGAAGTAATTTTCAGATTTTCAAAATCTAAAAAATAAAGGGCTGTATCTAACTATTTTCACCAGACATCATAAAAGAATGGATTTCTTGTGCAATATAAATTAGTGTTGATTTGATAGTTAAAGTCAGCCTTTTTTTGTGAAATTTGATAAAATAGAAATATCAATTCAAAGGATGAGGAAATGATAAAGAAAATTGTAGCTATTTGGGCGCAAGATGAGAATGGCTTGATTGGGCGAAACAACACATTGCCCTGGCATTTACCAGCTGATCTCAAGCATTTTAAAGAAATGACAACTGGGCAGGCTATTTTAATGGGGCGAGTGACATTTGATGGGATGAACCGCAGAGTATTGCCCAATCGCACGACAATTATTTTGACGAGAGACAAATCATATCAAGCAGAGAATGAGCGAGTTCTGGTGTTTCATGATGTTGATTCTGTTATGAAATGGTATGAGACTCAGGAAAAAACTCTTTATATTATTGGCGGTGGTCAGATTTTTTCTGCGTTCGAGCCCTTAATAGATGAATTAGTTATTACCCGTATTCATGCTCGTTTACAAGGTGATACTTATTTCCCAAAAGATTTTGATATGACGAAATTTCAGGATCTGTCTCATCAGTTTCATGCCAAAGATGAAAAGAATGAGTATGACTTTACTGTCACAACCTTTCAGAGAAAGGAGTCGTAATGGAACGTAGTATTTTCGGATTTTTTACGGCTCTTTTATGTGTCGTTTGTGTTATGGCGGCAACGCAAGCTTTTCGTAAAAAACGGTATGGATTGTCAGTACTCTTTTGGCTGAATGCTTTTACAAATTTGGTGAATAGTATTCATGCTTTTTATATGACCTTATTTAAATGAGAAAAAAGAATAAACAACGAATAGAATTGGAGTGAAAAATGCCTACAAATCGTACAAACGAAATGATGGTTTATTGTTCTTTTTGTGGTAAAAGCCAAGAAGAAGTGCAAAAGATCATCGCAGGAAATAATGCCTTTATTTGTAATGAATGTGTGGAATTAGCACAAGAAATCATCAGAGAGGAACTAGCAGAAGAAGTGCTAGCAGACTTGTCAGAAGTGCCAAAACCACAAGAACTACTCAATATTTTGAATCACTATGTGATTGGACAAGACCGTGCTAAGCGTGCTTTGGCTGTGGCTGTCTACAATCACTATAAACGCATCAATTTTCATGATAATCGTGAAGATGAGGAAGATGTCGAATTGCAGAAATCCAATATCCTTATGATTGGTCCAACTGGTTCTGGCAAGACCTTCCTCGCTCAAACTTTAGCAAAAAGTCTGAATGTTCCTTTTGCGATTGCAGATGCGACAGCTTTGACAGAAGCTGGGTATGTCGGAGAAGATGTTGAAAATATTCTCTTGAAACTCTTGCAAGCAGCAGATTTCAATATTGAGCGTGCTGAACGTGGTATCATCTATGTAGATGAGATTGACAAAATTGCGAAGAAAAGCGAAAATGTCTCTATTACTCGTGATGTGTCTGGTGAAGGTGTTCAGCAAGCACTCCTCAAGATTATTGAAGGAACTGTAGCTAGCGTACCTCCGCAAGGCGGCCGCAAGCATCCTCAACAAGAGATGATTCAAGTAGATACGAAAAATATTCTCTTTATCGTTGGTGGTGCATTTGACGGTATTGAAGAAATTGTCAAACAACGTCTAGGCGAAAAAATTATCGGTTTTGGTCAAAACAACAAAGCCATTGATGAAACTGGTTCTTATATGCAAGAAATCATCTCTGAAGATATTCAAAAATTTGGCTTGATTCCTGAATTGATTGGTCGTTTGCCTGTATTTGCAGCGCTTGAGCCTTTAACAGTTGATGATTTGGTGCGAATCCTTCGCGAACCAAAGAATGCTTTAGTGAAGCAATATCAGACTCTTCTTTCTTATGATGATGTCAAATTGGAGTTTGATGATGATGCTCTTCAGGAAATCGCTAACAAGGCCATTGAACGCAAGACAGGTGCGCGTGGATTACGTTCGATTATCGAGGAAACTATGATGGATGTCATGTTTGAAGTTCCAAGTCAAGAAAATGTGAAGCTGGTACGGATTACCAAGGAAGCAGTTGACGGAACGGATAAGCCGATTTTAGAAACAGCATAAAGAGGTGTGCAATGGAAATTAACACACACAATGCAGAAATTTTGCTAAGTGCAGCCAACAAATCTCATTATCCGCAAGACGAGATTCCTGAAATTGCCCTTGCAGGACGATCCAATGTTGGAAAATCTTCCTTTATCAATACATTGTTAAATCGAAAAAATTTAGCTCGAACTTCTGGTAAACCAGGAAAAACGCAACTGCTTAATTTTTTCAACATTGATGATAAGCTCCGCTTTGTGGATGTCCCAGGCTATGGTTATGCTAAAGTTTCTAAAACAGAACGAGCGAAGTGGGGCAAGATGATCGAGGAATATCTGACGAGCAGGGAAAATCTTAGAGCAGTTGTCAGTCTAGTGGACGTTCGCCATGAGCCAAGTACAGACGACGTACAAATGTACGAATTTCTCAAATATTATGAAATACCAGTCATTGTCGTAGCCACGAAAGCTGACAAAGTTCCACGCGGCAAATGGAACAAGTATGAATCAGTCATTAAGAAAAAGTTAGATTTTGATAAAAATGATGATTTTATTATTTTTTCATCTGTTAATAAAGATGGTTTAGATGCAGCTTGGGATGCGATTTTGGAAAAAATTTAGGAATTGAAGAAAAACTGAGAATCATTTTCTCGGTTTTTTATAATGAATCTGTCACTAAATTGTAACTAAGAACTGGGAATTTTATGTTATAATCAAAATATATTATACTGGAGAAATAAGCTATGAGAAAGAAAAAATTGAAAAAAGGAATTTTAACAGTTCTAGCTTTGGTGACCGCTGCTTTATTGGTTAGTGCAGTTTTGTCCAAGCAAGTTCACCCAGCTAGTGCCAATGACGAGACTTACCAACGTCCGTTGACCCAAACAGAAGTGTTTATTTCACAAATTGGTGAGACTGCTCGTCAATTGGGACAAGAGAATGATTTGTATGCTTCGGTTATGATTGCACAAGCCATTCTGGAAAGCAATTCTGGACGTTCCGCTTTGTCAGCCGCTCCTCATCATAATTTATTTGGCATCAAAGGACAGTATGCTGGTCAGTCAGCCACAATGCCTACACTAGAAGATGATGGACAAGGAAATAGTTATAATGTCAATGCAGAATTTAGATCCTATCCAAGTTATGTTGAATCTTTACAAGACTATGTGGCGATTTTAAAACATAGCCGCTACACTTATGCTTGGAAGAGTAATACGACTAGCTATATGAATGCGACTGCTGCTTTAACAGGTGTCTATGCAACGGATACAAGCTATAATGTTAAGTTGAATAATTTGATTCAACAATATAATTTGACACAATACGATGTACCAAATGTGCAAGCAACCAATGTTGCAACAACTAACAAAGTCTACAATCCTTATCGCCAACAATACACAACACAAGAAGTGTTAGATTTGGATGTTGCTTGGGCAAATCGTCATCAATAATATTTTATTTGAAAGAAATTTAGTAGGAGAGAGCGACATCGTTCTTCTCCTTTTTATCTGGAATTCATCTAACAAAAATTCTCCTATAAAAATAATTGTATCCGCTAACAAATCACAGAGAAGGCTAGATTATGATAAAATAGAACTAGTTTTGTGTAGGAAAAGAGATTTCATGAAAGATTTATTGAAATATTTTAAAGGTTATATCAAGGAATCCTTGTTGGGGCCACTTTTTAAATTATTAGAAGCTAGTTTTGAACTATTGGTGCCAATTTTGATTGCAACAATTGTGGACCAAACAATCCCTAAAAAAGATAGTGCGCATCTTTATGCCATGGTCTTTTTATTGGTTGTCCTTGCATCGTTTGGTGTTGTTGTGGCGATTATTGCTCAATATTATTCCTCAAAAGCAGCGGTAGGTTTTACACGTCAATTAACCAAAGATTTATATCAAAAGATTATGCGTTTGCCAAAAGTTAGTCGAGATAGCTTGACGACATCTAGTCTGGTCACTCGTTTAACAAGTGATACTTATCAAATTCAGACCGGTATCAATCAATTTCTTCGTCTTTTTTTGCGCGCGCCGATTATTGTTTTTGGCTCAATAATCATGGCATTTTTGATTAGTCCAAGTATTACAGTTTGGTTTTTACTCATGGTCGTCATCCTAACGGGCATTATCTATGTTATGTCACGCTTGGTGAATCCGCTTTACGCTAAAATTCGCCAGATTACAGATAAAATTGTCAATATGACACGCCAGCAACTGCAAGGTATGCGTGTTATCCGTGCCTTTGGGCAAACAAATAAAGAAATTCATGAGTTTAGAGATACCAATGAAATTTATAAGACCTGGCAGATAAAAACAGGAGTTTGGTCTAGTTTGATTAGCCCGTTGACTTTTTTAGTGGTAAATAGCACGTTAGTCATGGTTATTTGGCATGGGAATCTAGTTATTGGACAGGATTTGCTGACGCAAGGGAAATTAGTCGCTTTAGTCAATTACCTTTTGCAAATCTTGATAGAGTTGTTGAAACTGGCAATGCTTGTCACTTCTTTGAACCAAAGTTACATCAGCGCTGGACGAATCCAAGAGGTCTTTGAACAGGAAGAGGAAGATGTGTTAGCAGAGCTGCCAATACGGCATTCTGTTGGCACTCAATCTATTTCTGCCGAAAATGTTACCTTTACCTATCCACAAGCTGCTAGTCCAGCTTTGGAAAATATTTCGTTTGACGTACTATCTGGTCAGACTTTGGGAGTGATTGGTGGAACAGGCTCAGGAAAATCAACCTTGGTGCAGCTCTTAGCGCATTTGTATACGATTGATACTGGTCAGTTGGCTATTTTCAAAAATGGTCGAAGCCCTAGAAACCTTGAAGAGTGGCGCACTTGGATGAGTTTGGTGCCACAAAAAGCAGAATTGTTCCGCGGTACGATTCGCTCAAATTTATTGCTGGGTTTGGAATACAAGGTGACGGATGAACAACTTTGGTGGGCTCTTGATATTGCGCAGGCTAGTGACTTTGTACAGGAAAAAGAAGGTCAGCTAGATGCAGTAGTAGAAGCTTTTGGTCGGAATTTTTCCGGTGGTCAACGCCAACGGTTGACGATTGCGCGCGCTATTTTACAAAAAGCACCTTTTCTGGTGCTGGATGATTCCACTTCGGCGCTTGATTATTTAACAGAAGCTAAACTATTGCAAGCGATTAAAGAGCAGTTAAAGAACACAAGTTTGATTTTAATTTCACAGCGAACCAATAGCTTGCGTGCAGCTGATCAGATACTTGTCTTGGACAAGGGTCGGCAGGTCGCTCTTGGCAAACATGAAGATTTGCTTCAAACGAGCGCTATTTATCGAGAAATTCATCTCTCACAACATAGTAAGGAGGAAGAGCATGAAAACGAGGTATTCTAAAAGTGGTCTGAAACGCCTTGCAAGTGATTTATTGCAGCAACGCTGGCTTTTTCTACTAGCTACAATTGGAACGATTGTTCAGGTTGCTTTGACCATTTATTTGCCGATTTTGATTGGGAATGCAGTTGATAGTGTTCTACTTCCTGATGCAAGTCAGCATTTGCTTCCAATTCTCTCGAAAATGGGTATGGTGATTGTTGCCAATACAGCGATTCAATGGCTCAATCCTTTAATCTATAATCAGTTGATTTATAGTTATAGTCAGAAACTTCGGGATGCAGTCATTCAAAAAATTCATCGACTTCCCTTGGCTTATCTTGATCGTCAAGGGAGTGGTGATTTAGTGAGTCGCTTGACGACGGACGTGGAGCAGTTAAATAATAGTCTGCTCATGGTCTTCAATCAGTTTTTTGTAGGCGTGTTGACTATTCTTGTAACGATTGTGACAATGGCAAAGATTGACTTTTTCATGATGATGTTAGTCTTGCTTTTAACTCCCTTATCTATGCTGATTGCGCGTTTTATTGCCCGTAAAAGTTACAAGCTGTTTCAAAAACAAACAACAGCTCGAGGGCTGCAGACGCAGCTCATTGAAGAAAGTTTCTCTCAAGAAAGTTTGATTCACAGTTTCAATGCCCAAGAGCAATTCATTACGGATTTTACAAAGGGCAATGAGAGCTATGCGGACTATTCTCAGGATGCTATCTTTTATTCCTCTACTGTCAATCCAGCGACGCGCTTCGTGAATGCTCTTATTTATGCCATTGTTGTTGGATTTGGTGCGGTTCGTATCATTAATGGCTCTAGTTTCACAGTTGGACAATTAGTGACATTCTTAAATTATGTCAACCAATACACCAAACCATTCAACGATATTTCGTCTGTTATGGCTGAATTACAAAGTGCCCTTGCTTGTGCAGAGCGCCTGTACATGATTTTAGATGAAAAAGAAGTTGTAGAAACTGGAAAAGAAGAACTCACGAGTGAAGCAGTACAGGGTGCGGTTCATTTTGAGCACGTCCGTTTTGGTTATGAAAAAGATAAACCCTTGATTCACGATTTAAACATGACCGTTCCAGCAGGAAGCAAAGTTGCTATTGTCGGGCCAACTGGTGCTGGAAAATCGACTTTAATCAATCTCCTCATGCGTTTTTATAATGTAGATGCGGGTAAGATTAAGTTAGACGACAGAGATATTACAGATTACACCAGAGTTTCATTTCGCCAGCAGTTTGGTATGGTTTTACAAGAAACATGGCTGAAGACGGGGACAATTCATGAAAATATTGCTTTTGGGCGACCAGAGGCTAGCCGAGAAGAAGTAATTGCAGCAGCTAAAGCTGCTAATGCTCATTTCTTTATTCAGCAATTGCCACATGGCTATGATACTTATCTAGCAGATGCAGGAGATTCTTTGTCACAAGGACAACGGCAGTTATTGACCATTGCGCGTGTTTTTCTAGCGGTTCCTAAAATCCTGATTTTGGATGAAGCAACCTCCTCTATTGATACGCGGACTGAAGTACTCATTCAAGAGGCTTTTAATAAGCTCATGGTAGGGCGAACCAGTTTTATCATTGCTCATCGCTTGTCTACCATTCAGAATGCAGATATCATTTTAGTGTTGGTTGACGGAGATATTGTGGAACATGGCAGTCATCAAGAGCTGATGCGAGCACAAGGCGTTTATTACCAAATGCAGACAGCTCAAGGGAACTTGGCTGTTTAAGATCGACTAGGAGAACAAACTTATAGCTGTTCTTTGCGGACTGGCTCTATTCCTGTCTCAGTCAAGCGATAGATTTTCTGACAAACTTCTTTGAGAAAGGTGCGGTCATGTGAAACGGTAATGATAGCGCCGTTATAGTCTGTAAAAAGTTTTCGTACTTGTGGCTGAGAAGTGGGAGAAAAGTTGCGTGTCGGCTCATCTAGCAACAAGACATTTGCTTGATCTAATACCATTTTTAGAAGCGGTAATTTAGCTTTTTGTCCACCAGATAGCTGGGAAATAGAATGTTGCACTTCATTGCGCGTGAATTGCAGACTGGCTAGGTGGGTGAGGATTTTTTCTCGCTCAATACCCTCTCTTGTGGATGTTAGAAAATCTATTGGAGAATCGACTTCGTTTAAACTATCAGGATAGTTTTGAGGCATATATCCTAGTGTAATGCCTCTCTTTTCTTTCAGTAGATGTCGCAGTTCTTTGAGAAAAGTAGATTTACCGACACCATTTTTACCAATAATCCCAATCTTTTCCTGCCCTAAGAGTTCAAAATTTATATTTTGGGCTAAAGTGCGCTCTCCTACCTTCAAACACATTTGCTCGAGAGTGACTACTCTTTTTGTAGATGGCAGAGGAGTGATAGCAGGAAATTTCAGATTGATAGCATCTGCCTGTATTGGCAATTCTGTCGGTTCAGACGCTTCTCTCTCAAATCGTTTGCCTTGCGAGAGGACATTTTTCATTTTTTTAGCCACTAATCTCCCAGCCGTGCTATCATGAGTGTTGCGCAGCACGTGCTCCACACTTTGTTTGACACGGCGATGTTTTTCCATTGTTTTTTGATATTCTTCTCGTTCTTTTTTTGCATCTTTAGTTTGCTTTTCAAATGCGATCTGTCTTTGCTGGCTGTAATTTTCATAATCAAGATTCTGTACGGTCGTCCGAGCTTTTTGCTTTTTCTTAACCAATTCCAAATGCACGATTTTTGTTGCTGCATGACTTAAAAGACTTTCATCATGTGAAACAAACATGACTGTTTGAGGTGTATTTTGCAAAAAATTCTCCAGCCAAATCATAGTATCGATGTCTAAATCATTAGAAGGTTCATCTAAAAAGAGAATGTCCCAATTTGTAGAGAGGATTTTTAAAAGCTGCACTTTTAATGTTTCACCACCGGATAAAGTGGCTATTGTTTGCTGACTAGTAAAACGTTCGCTATCAAAATGTAATTCTTGAGCAAAGCGGTAAAGTTTGCTGTAATCTAAGTCTACGTTCAAATCGCCAAAGAAGTAATCGTTGAGGGAGAGCCTTCTTTCATTTTCAGGCAAAGTTTGCGGCAAATAAGCATAATGACTATAGCTTTTCTGAATCTCTCCGGTATAGCTAATATAATCTGAAACAAATCTTTCATCCATAAGTAGTTTTAGAAGGGTCGATTTTCCATTTCCTTCTTCTCCGATAATGCCGGCTTTATCGCCTGCATTGACAGTAAGTGATAAATCGCTAACTAAGTCTTTCAAATCTTTTAAATGGGTAATAGTTAAATGTCGAATTTGTAGCATACAAGTCTCCTTTTGATGTTCATTGTCATTTTAGAGCTAAGAAAAACAGCCCTATTTATCTAGTAGAGCTGTTCTTGTTTTTGGATTGCCAACAAACATTGCAAAACAGAGTAGTTTGCAACGACTATATTTATCATTGAGAAGTTTGAAAAAATTTTCTTTTATGAAAAATAGGCAAGAGCATAACAAAAAATCCACTAGATAAAGTTTCCTTTAAGCAATAGATTTCTTGTACATAAACTCCTTACCTCCGAATTTTACTGATTTTAGTGTAGCAAAAAAGGCGTTAAATGTCAAAAGAGTATCGAGAAAAAAGTTTGTCACCAACAATAAATTGAATATAAATGTAAAAAAGAGTTTGGGACAAAAAGAGTTTAATTTTTAAAAATCTTAATTATTAAGCCCTTCTAATCTATAATTAAATGCGAAAAGCGAATAAAGCAGAATTCTGATTACCAGAAAACTAGTTTTGTTCGCTTTTTATATTTGAGGTCGGACTTTTGTCCCAGCCTCTAAAGTAGTATTACACATTCAAGACTTTGTCCAAGAAGTCTTTGAGACGTGGGTGCTGTGGATTATCAAAAATTTGATCGGGTTTGCCGTCTTCTAAGAATTCTCCGTCAGCTGTAAAGATGACACGGTTGGCTACTTGACGAGCAAATCCCATTTCATGAGTCACGATAATCATGGTCATGCCTTGCTTGGCCAATTCTTTCATAACATTGAGAACATCTCCGACCATTTCGGGGTCAAGAGCGGAAGTAGGTTCGTCAAAGAGCATAATATCAGGATTCATAGCAAGTCCACGTGCAATCGCCACACGTTGTTTTTGTCCACCTGAGAGACTGTCTGGCATGGCATCAGCTTTATCAGAGAGACCGACTTTTTCTAATAATTCCATACCAAGTTTATCTGCTTCAGCTTGTGTCATCCGTTTATGCTCGACAGGAGCAAAGGTGATATTTTCCAAAACTGTCATGTGAGGGAAGAGATTGAAGTGTTGGAAAACCATGCCGATATTTTCACGAACCAAGTCGACATCTGTTTTTTTGTCAGTTAGGTCGAAACCGTCCACGGTAATAGAGCCGCTTGTAACTTCTTCAAGCAGGTTTAGGCTACGTAGAAAAGTTGATTTTCCAGAGCCAGAGGGGCCGATGATGCAGACCACATCTCCTTCATAGAATTTTGTTGTGATTCCTTTTAGGACTTCATTTTCCCCATAGTATTTATGCAAATCATTGACATCAATTTTTAATTTAGCCATTATTTAATCCTCTTTTCTAAGCGTTTTGCAAGTCTCGTTAAAAGAGTGATGATAATCAAGTAAAAGACTGCTAGGATAGCATACATTTTGAAGCTTTGATAGTTACGAGCAATGATGATTTTACCTGTTTGGAAAAGTTCAACAAGACCGATAGCAGAAACGATTGTAGTATCTTTCAAAGCAATAACAAACTGATTGACGAAGTTTGGTAACATGATTTTTGTTGCTTGTGGCAAAATAATCTTTCTCATGGTTTTTGAGTAAGAAATACCAAGACTTCGACTGGCTTCCATTTGTCCAGCTGGAACAGCTTGAATCCCACCACGGACAATTTCTGCAATATAAGCACCTGCATTGAGAGAAAGAGCAATTGTACCAGCTACAAAATCGTTAATCGGACTTTGATGCCCTGTCATTGATTCAATGAGATTTGGAATGCCCCAGAAGATAAAGGCTGCGAGAATCATAAGTGGGATTCCACGGATGACATCCACGAAGATTTCTGAGATGACGCGGAGGGCTTTGACGGGACTCACGCTAAACATTCCAAAGATGATGCCGATGACCATAGCAATAGCAAATGACAGAAGCGCAAGAGCAATGGTGATACCAAGTCCGCTTAACAATTGTTTATAGTTGTTTTGGAGAAGCCCCCAAATGGTTGTTTCATCAACTGTACTGTCTGAAGAGCTAGAAGCAGAGCTGGTCTTTTTCAAATATTTATCAAGAATTTTTTGATATTGACCGTTCTTTTTAATATTTGCCAAACCATTGTTAAACATTTGGATCAATTCAGGATTACTACCTTTTTTCACTGCAAAAGCAGTATCTCCGATAGGGGTTCCCTTGATTGGAGTTTTTAGTTTTTGACCTTGACTAATGGAATATTTGACAACAGGTTCATCGTCCATAACGGCGTCCACAGAGCCAGAGTTTAAACTGTCATACATAGAAGAAGCGTCAGCGAATGTCTTGATTTTATAGCCATACTTGTTTTGATTTTCTGTTAAGAAGGTTTGCGAAGCAGTACCATTTTTTACGCCGACTGTTTTGCCTTTCAAGTCTTTATATGAAGCAATTGTGCTAGATTCTTTAACAGCAAGGATTGCATTTGCAGTATAATATGGTTCTGAGAAATCAAAGGTCTCTTTACGAGCATCTGTCACAGACATTCCTGCAATCATTCCATCAGCTTGTCCAGATTGTACAGCATTTAAAGCGGCATCAAATCCGGGATTTGTGATTTCAATTGTGAAACCTTGGTCTTTGGCAATGGCTTTTATCAAATCCATGTCAATCCCAGTATATTTATTGTTGCTGTCTTGGAAGACGAATGGTGCAAAGGAAGAGTCACTCGCAATGGTATATGTTGATTTTACAGGAGTAGCTTTTTGACCAGCAGGAGTAGTGGTTTCTGGAGTAGAACTAGTTGTTTTCGTAGTTGTAGAACTTGTCCATTTTGTGATGATTTTGTCAAGAGAACCATCTTTTTTCATTTGAGCAAGTGCTTCGTTAAATTCTGTTATCAGATATTCATACTTGCTTCCCTTTTTGACACCAAAAGCAAAACTACCAACAGCTTCTCCTTTTATAGAGATTTTTAAATTTTGACCTTGTTTAATAGCATACTCAATGACTGGTTGGTCGTCCATCATGGCATCAATCGAACCAGAATTCAAGCTGTTGTAAGTCAAATCAGTTGTGTCAAATGTTTTGATAGTAAATTTGTATTTGTTTTTGATTTTTTCTAGAAAGCGTTGAGAGGCAGTTCCGTTTTTAACCCCAACAGTTTTCCCTTTTAATTGGGAATAACTGCTGATTGTATTGGCTTTAGTCGTTGCAATGACAACTTTTGTATCATAATAAGTATCAGACATAGTGAAGACTTTTTCGCGATCTTTGGTCTTTGTCATGCCAGCCATGATAGCATCTGCTTGACCAGACTGAACAGCGTTAACGGCTGCGTCAAAGCCAGGGAAAGTCATATTGATGTCCCAACCTTTTAGTTCAGCAACTTTATTGATGATATCTACGTCAATACCTTTATAAGTTTGATCGGAATCTTTAAATTCAAAAGGTGCGTAAGCTGTATCAGATACCACTTTGATTGTATCGGCATGAATGCTTGTTACAGCAAAGAGTGGTAGTAAAGCTAACAAAAAAGCTATAATTTTTTTCTTCATGAGTCTCTCCTTTAAAGAATATTTTTAAATTATACCAAAAATATCTTTAAAATACAAATATTTTGTATTTTTATGTTAGATTTTATAACATAGACGAAAATTTCTTTTTTGATTTGCGTAAAATAAATATGATATAATAATCAAAAAAAGGAAAGGAGATTTTATGTTTCAATCTCGTATGCTTGATAATGTGAAACAGTCCCGTTACATTCCACCTATTTGGTTGGCAGTTATTCTCTCGATTGTTTTTGTTTATGGAGGTGAAATTGTCGGCGGGCTTGCATTGGTTCCAATTTCGATACTGCTGGGTCTTGTGTTTGGCCTTGTTCATTCTGGGGCAGGCTTTGTAATGATACAAGAACTGATATCGCATTATATGATTTTCATTCAACTCTTCCTCTTTTTCTTTATTTCTTTGGCTCTCTTTCTTTGGGTGAAATGCGTTGAAAAAAGACCTTTTTCAAGTCTTGGTTTTTTTAAGGAAAATTGGTTTAAAGAATTAGGAAAAGGTTTTTTGATTGGAGCGGCACAGTTTTCTCTCATAGTTGTCTTACTTTTGATGACAGGTGTAGGTAGGTTAGAACTCAACCATCTTAGTTTGGAGCCATTTCTCTTTATCATCGCCCTGATTCCGTTTTGGATGTTACAAGGAGGAACAGAAGAACTGGTGACGCGTGGTTGGCTATTTCCGACAGTTACTGCCAAGTCAAATATTTTGGTCGGTATTTTAATCTCTGCTAGCCTATTTGGTGCTCTCCATTTACTAAATCCTGGTGTGACGCTTCTTTCGATTGTCAATATTATTCTCGATGGTGCTTTTGCTTGTTTTTACATGCTAAAAACTGACAATATGTGGGGGCTGGCTGGTATTCACGGTGCTTGGAATTTTGTTCAAGGTAACATTTATGGTATTCAGGTCAGTGGTCAGGGAGCAGAAACTTCCGTCTTTGCTTACAATACGAAATCCAACGTAGATTGGCTTTCGGGTGGGGCTTTTGGAGCAGAAGGATCTATTTTCACCAGTCTGGTGTTAATTCTCAGCATTTTCTATCTGTATTGGTCTCTTAAAAAAGAAGATAAATTACCAGCAGCATTACAATTTAGAAAATCAAATCTCACTTAGTTTTACTAGGTGGGCTTCTTATTATCCTAAGTCAGTGATATTTTTAGAAATATGATAAAATAAGAGAAGATTGTATAGAGGAAAAGAATAATGATAAATAGAATTACGGACAATAAATTTAAACTGGTTTCTAAGTATGAGCCCTCAGGAGATCAACCACAGGCGATTGAGCAATTAGTGGATAATATAGAGGGTGGTGAGAAAGCTCAGATTCTCATGGGAGCGACAGGAACTGGGAAGACCTATACTATGAGTCAGGTTATTCAAAAGGTTAATAAACCGACCTTAGTCATCGCTCATAATAAAACTCTGGCAGGTCAGCTTTATGGGGAATTTAAGGAATTTTTCCCTGACAATGCGGTCGAATACTTTGTGTCTTACTATGATTACTATCAACCGGAAGCCTATGTGCCTTCCAGTGATACCTATATTGAGAAGGACAGCTCTGTCAATGATGAGATTGACAAGCTTCGTCACTCAGCAACTTCGGCTCTCTTGGAACGCAACGATGTGATTGTAGTGGCGTCAGTCAGCTGCATTTATGGTTTGGGTTCGCCTAAGGAATACTCCGATAGCGTTGTCAGTCTGCGGCCGGGTTTAGAGATTTCACGGGATAAACTTCTCAATGATTTGGTGGATATCCAGTTTGAGCGTAATGATATTGATTTTCAGCGGGGGAAATTCCGGGTGCGTGGTGATGTAGTAGAAATTTTTCCGGCTTCTCGTGATGAGCATGCTTTTCGAGTAGAGTTTTTTGGTGATGAAATTGACCGTATTCGAGAAGTAGAAGCGTTGACGGGACAAGTTTTGGGTGAAGTGGATCATTTAGCAATTTTCCCAGCTACTCACTTTATGACAAATGACGAAAATATGGAGATTGCTATTGGCAAGATTCAAGCGGAATTAGAAGAACAACTAGCCTTTTTTGAAAAGGAAGGGAAACTTTTAGAAGCTCAGCGGCTGAAACAAAGAACTGACTATGATATTGAAATGCTGCGCGAAATGGGCTACACGAATGGCGTAGAGAATTATTCTCGCCATATGGACGGACGGAGCGAAGGTGAGCCACCTTACACTTTACTAGATTTCTTCCCTGATGATTTTTTAATCATGGTGGACGAAAGTCATATGACGATGGGGCAAATCAAGGGTATGTATAATGGTGACCGCTCACGGAAGGAAATGTTGGTTAATTATGGATTTCGCTTGCCTTCTGCCTTGGATAACCGCCCGCTGCGTCGGGAAGAATTTGAAAGTCATGTGCACCAGATTGTCTATGTATCTGCGACACCGGGCGACTATGAGCGGGAGCAGACGGATACAGTGATTGAGCAGATTATTCGACCAACTGGTCTGCTGGATCCAGAAGTCGAAGTGCGTCCGACTATGGGTCAAATAGATGATCTTTTAGGCGAAATCAATGCGCGTGTTGAAAAGAATGAGCGGACCTTTATCACAACGTTGACTAAAAAGATGGCAGAAGATCTGACGGATTACTTTAAAGAAATGGGAGTTAAGGTCAAATACATGCACTCAGATATCAAGACCTTAGAGCGGACAGAAATTATCCGCGACCTGCGGTTAGGTGTCTTTGATGTTTTAGTCGGAATTAACCTGTTGCGTGAGGGAATTGATGTGCCAGAGGTTAGTCTGGTTGCCATTCTTGATGCAGACAAGGAAGGTTTCTTACGTAATGAGCGTGGTTTGATCCAAACCATTGGTCGGGCTGCCCGTAATAGTGAAGGCCACGTCATCATGTATGCTGACACAATCACAGATTCCATGCAAAAAGCTATGGATGAAACTGCCCGCCGTCGTCAGATTCAAATGGCTTATAACGAAGAACATGGTATTGTACCGCAAACAATCCAGAAAGAAATCCGTGACCTAATCAGTGTGACAAAATCTGCTCTACCAGACAAGGGAGAAGTGGTAGATATTGAAAGTCTTAACAAGCAGGAACGTAAAGATATGATTAAGAAACTAGAGGGACAAATGCAAGAAGCTGCCGGACTTCTGGACTTCGAACTGGCGGCACAGATTCGGGATATGATTTTAGAGATAAAGGCGATGGATTGAAAGGATAAATAGAAGAATGAGTGAAGCTTCTTTAATAACAGTTATCAGTGTAATGATTTCTAGTGTTATTTCAATTGTTGGTTTTATTGTAACTTATTTTTCAATGAAGCAGAGTTTCCAGAATGAACTTAAGCGTAATAGAGATACATTAGCACTGGAGAACATGTCCAAAATTCCTTATAAAGTTTTAGCGCTTTTTGATGAAATGATTGAAATCAATTCTTTAAAAAACGCTAAACTCAAAGAAAAGAAACAAGAAGAAAATTTGAAAATCTTTAAAGAGATAATTAATACAATCTACTCATACGGTTCAAAAGAGTCTATAAAGATAGTATCGTTAATGCAAAAAGAAAACTATGAGGCTGCGGTTAAAAGAATTACTCAAAATGAATATCGGATGATGGCTATCTATGTACTACTTGCTACACAAATTAAATATGATGTTACTTCAGCTGTCATTAGTCCGAAATATTGGTTTATAATGAAGTTGAATGATTTCGACTCGCAAGAAAAGAGGATTTCTGAAGCGACAAACAAGTTAATAGATGAGTTAGGGCTAGATAAGAACTTTATGATGTGAAATTTAATTGCTGAAAGGAGCACACATGCGTTATGCACTTTTACTCCGCGGCATCAATGTTGGCGGGAAAAACAAGGTCGTTATGGCTGATTTGAAGAAGGATTTGGCTAGGTTGGGTTTTGAAAATCCTGTTTCCTACATCAATAGTGGCAATCTTTTCTTTGATAGCGAGGAGCAGGAGGAGAGGATTCGGGAGATTTTGACGGCTTATTTCAGTCGGTCTTACGATTTTCCTCTGCCTTTTGTCCTTGTCAGCTCTGCCATGCTTCAAAAAGAAACAGCCAATCTGCCTACTTGGTGGCAGGATGAAACAGCCTTTCGGCGAGATGTTCTCTTTTATCTGTCGGAGACAGACAGGGAGAGTGTTCAAGAGCTGGCTGGCAGCTGGGCAAATGACAAGGAGCTGCTGCATTTCGGTCAGACAGCCTTCTTTTACAGAAATAGCGATCAGGCTGACTATCTCAAGTCCAACTACTACAAGAAGCTACTCAAATCTAGCTTTTACAAGTCTTTGACTATTCGCAATGGGAAAACCTTTCAGAAAATTTTGGAGTTGGCAGATACTAGTTAAAGAGGCATTATTTTGTTTTTTTGGAAAACTAATGATAAATTGTTAATGAATATATATGTTTGAATAAAGAAAAAGAGTTTTTACTTTTATTTTCATCATGCTGAAAACATTCAGTAGATAGGAGAATTTATGATTGAATTTAAGGATGTTACAAAAGTGTACGATGACAAGATAGCGTTGAATCATCTGAATTTAACGCTTCAGAGTGGAGAAATTGTAGGTTTAATTGGACACAATGGTGCGGGAAAATCAACAACGATTAAATCATTGGTTAGTGTAATTACTCCAACGCATGGTCAGATTTTTGTGGATGGCAAGGAGTTAGCAGCTAATCGGTTGGAAATCAAGAAGAAAATCGGTTATGTGGCGGATTCGCCGGATTTATTCTTACGCCTGACAGCAAATGAATTCTGGGAATTGGTTGGAACTTCTTATGATATGAGTCCTTCAGATTATGAGAAACGTTTAACGGAGCTACTAGAATTATTTGATTTTACAGCTCATCGCTATGAAGTCATTGAATCGTTTTCGCATGGAATGCGGCAAAAAGTATTTGTCATTGGTGCTCTTTTGTCTGATCCAGATATCTGGGTGTTGGATGAGCCTTTAACTGGTTTGGATCCTCAGGCGGCTTTTGACCTTAAACAAATGATGCGAGAGCATGCAGATAAAGGAAATACTGTTTTGTTCTCAACCCATGTTTTAGAAGTGGCAGAGCAATTGTGTGACCGTATTGCCATTCTCAAAAAGGGAGAATTGTTGTTTTATGGTACGATTGAGGAATTGAAAGGTCAACATCCTGAAAAATCCTTAGAAAGTATTTACCTCAGTTTGGCAGGTCGTAGAGAAGAGGTGAGTCCTGATGCGTCTTAAAGCGATTCGCTCCCTCATTCATGCAAATATCATTTATACGACACAATCAACTAGGCTTTCTAGTTATCGTAAAAAACAGCAAAAAAATCCAAATAAAAAAGGAAATGTTGCTAGAAATCTAGTGATGAACTATCTCTATGCTGGAATTTTGTATGCTTGTATATTTGGTGTACAAGGGGCTTTTTTACCACTTGCTCAGAATCCAGGGCTGTTTTCGAATTTTGTCAGCGTCTTTTATTTATTCATCTTTGCACAGGGATTTCTTTCCTTTTACAATGTTTTTTATGAAAGTAAAGACTTGCAAGCTTACCGACCTTATGCCTTTAGTGAGAGCGAAATTATGGTTGGGAAAGGATTTTCTGTTCTTTTAACTACTTTAATGGGAGTGTTTCCGATTGTTATTTACTTTATTAGTTTGCAAATGCAATCAGGTCAACCAATCTGGCTTGCAATCCCTATTCTGCTTATTTCGTTAGGAGTACTGTTTTCGACACTTATTTTCCTTCTTTTGGTTGGTGTTCATTTTATTACGAAAACAACTATTTTTAGGAAATATAAAAAGCTTGCCTCTAATATTTTACTGGCTCTTGCTACAATAATGGCTTTTGGTGCGATTTTATTGGTGAATTTGCAAAATAACTCTAACGTTAAAAACGCAATATTGCAAGATCAACCTGCTTATTTTCCGCCAATGACTATTTTTCATGCTTTCAGTATGCAACCTTTTGCTTTGAATTCGTTGCTTGGAATGGGAACATGGATAGTCGTAGCTGTTATATTATTTATAATTGTTAAGCGAAAGGTTTTACCAGAATTTTATGAAGCTGCAATGACCACAACAGCAACGGTCAATAGACAAAAACGAACGAAAATTTTCAAGATGAATGGACTTAGGAACTTTCCGCAGTTTGTGTTGCGCTATCAATTAAACCTAATCAGTGATGGCTCCGTCTTATTACAAACTCTTTTGATGCCTAGTGTGTTACCTTATTTTATTTTAATTCCGTTAATGGCTAGTTTTATGCAGTATCGTGAAATGATTTCTCCTTATTTGACAACAAGATTTGCTTTTCCATTGATGTTAATAGCAACATTTGTAGCAAGTTTAAATACAGGTGGAGCAAATTTAACAGGAATTGGCATTTCACTTGAACGTGAAAATTATGATTATTTGAAAGTATTACCTTTTGATATGGCACGTTATCTTAAACTTAAGTTTTGGAATTTATTTGTCATTCAATCCATTTTACCATTCATTTTATTGACAATTTTTTCCTTTGTTGTCGGCGTGCAACCAGTTGCTATTGTCTTGATGATTATAGCTTGGACATTGACCTGCTTAGCATGGAGTGCATGGGGATATCATCGTGATAAACGCCTACAAGTGACCAATTGGTCAAATGTGACGGAATTATTTAATCGTGAAAATAATTCACTAAAGATGATTTTAGGAATTGTTGCTATGATTATTTACATAATCATTATTGCAATAAGCGCTTATTTCATTCTTGTATCACCAGATTTAGTGGGCTATTTGTTAGCAGGTACTTTTCTGATTGCTCTTGCAATGATGGCATTTTTACTGACAAATTATTATTTGAAAAAAGTTCAAACTGAAGTAGAAAATTAAGCTGAAAATTTTTGAATATTTACTATGTTTTTATTGCTTAGCAAGAATATATTGATAAGAGATCTATGTATTTTAGTGTGTGCTTTGAAACATCTATATACTAAATTTATGCTATAATAAATGCTATGTATACCAAACCAACTTCTGCCTATGTACACATTCCGTTTTGTACTCAAATTTGTTATTATTGTGATTTCTCTAAGGTCTTTATCAAAAATCAGCCAGTTGACGCCTACTTAGAGCACTTGCTTCAAGAATATACTTCTTATGATATAAAGCATTTACAGACGCTTTATATCGGTGGTGGGACACCGACAGCTCTTTCAGCGCAGCAGCTGGAGTTTTTATTGGCAGAGCTGACGAAAAAGCTGGATTTGTCATTGTTAGAAGAACTGACTATTGAAGCTAATCCAGGAGATTTGGATCCGGATAAGATTGCTGTTTTAAAAGATTCGGCTGTTAACCGAGTGTCTTTGGGTGTTCAGACTTTTGACGATCGCATGCTCAAGCAAATTGGCCGAAGTCATTTAGAAAAAGATATTTATGAAAACATCGCCAATCTGAAGTTGGCTGGTTTTGACAATATCTCGATTGATTTGATCTATGCACTACCCAAGCAGACCATGGACAACGTGCGGGAAAATGTGGCCAAGGCCATTGCACTAGACATCCCTCACATGAGTCTTTATAGCTTAATTCTAGAAAATCACACGGTTTTTATGAACCGGATGCGGCGTGGAAAGCTGCCTTTACCGAAGGAGGACTTGGAAGCAGAGATGTTTGAGTATATCATTGAGGAGTTGGAAAAAGCTGGGTTTGAACACTATGAGATTTCTAACTTTTCTAAGCCAGGTTTTGAGAGTCAACACAATCTCATGTACTGGGACAATGCGGAATATTTTGGTATTGGAGCCGGAGCATCTGGCTATGTCAATGGGGTTCGCTACAAAAATCATGGTCCGATTCGTCATTATTTAGAGGCGGTCGAAAAAGGTAATGCCCGTGTGAGTGAGGAACACCTTAGCAAGCAAGAGATGATGGAAGAAGAAATGTTTCTGGGCTTGCGCAAAAAGTCAGGTGTTTCTAAAAAGCGTTTTGAAGAAAAATTTGGTGTTTCTTTTGATCGGCAGTATGGTCAAGTTGTAACAGAATTGACTGAGCAAGGACTCTTAGTACCTGACAAAGAAATCGTTCGTATGACTAAAAAGGGTCTATTTTTGGGTGATACGGTCGCAGAGAAATTTATATTGGAGTAAATTATGGGTTTAACTTATCAAATGAAAATGAAAATTCCGTTTGACATGGCGGATATGAATGGTCATATCAAGTTGCCTGATGTCATTTTGCTGTCCTTACAGGTATCAGGTTTGCAGTCCATTGATTTGGGGATTAGTGACAAGGATATGCTGGAGAAATACAATCTGGTCTGGATTATTACTGACTATGATATCGATGTGGTACGGCTGCCTAAATTTGGTGAAGAAATGACGATTGAAACAGAAGCGCTTTCCTATAATCGTCTCTTTTGTTATCGTCGTTTTACCGTTTTTGATGAAAATGATGTTGCCGTGATTGAAATGATGGCTACCTTTGTTCTTATGGACAGAGACAGTCGAAAAGTGCATGCTGTAGAGCCAAAGATTGTCGCACCTTATGAAGCAGAATTTTCTAAAAAGTTGATTCGTGGTCCAAAATATCCAGAACTGAAAGATTCGACCAGTAAAGATTATCATGTTCGGTTTTATGATTTAGACATGAATGGTCATGTCAACAACAGCAAGTATTTGGACTGGATTTTTGAAGTTATGGGAGCTGATTTTCTCATGAAACACGTTCCCAAAAAAGTTCACCTCAAGTATGTTAAGGAAGTACGACCTGGCGGACAGATTACCTCTAGTTATGATTTGAATGGATTAGAGAGCAATCATCAGATTTCCAGCGATGGTGATACCAATGCACAAGCTATGGTAACTTGGCAAGAAATTTCATAAGAGAAACAATAGAAAGAGAAGTATGACCTACAAAGGATATTTAATTGATTTAGACGGAACGATTTATAAAGGAAAAGACCGAATCCCAGCGGGAGAAGCTTTTGTCCATGAATTGCAGCGGCGTAATATTCCATATTTATTTGTGACGAACAATACAACACGTACTCCTGAGACTGTTCAAACAATGCTAGCAGAACAATTCAATGTTGAAACGCCGATTGAAACGATTTATACAGCGACTTTAGCAACGGTTGACTACTTAAATGATAAAAATCTAGGCAAGAAAGTCTATGTTATCGGTGATGTCGGACTTAAGCAAGCCATTGCAGAAGCTGGCTATGTCGAAGATACTGATAACCCAGATTATGTAGTTGTTGGATTGGACTGGGAAGTGGACTATGAAAAATTGTCAATTGCTACTTTAGCTATTCAAAAGGGAGCTCATTTCGTAGGAACTAATCCGGATCTTAATATTCCAACAGAGCGCGGTCTCATGCCTGGAGCAGGATCGATTATTACTCTCATTGAAGTAGCAACTCGTGTGAAACCTGTTTATATCGGGAAGCCAAATGCAATTATCATGGAAAAGGCGGTTGAGCATCTAGGACTACCACGCGAGGAAGTGATAATGGTTGGGGATAATTACCTGACGGACATTCGGGCTGGGATTGACAATGGTATCCCTACGCTTCTGGTGACAACTGGCTTTACGAAACCAGAAGAAGTGCCAGGCTTGCCAATCCAACCAGATTATGTACTTTCTAGCCTAGCGGAGTGGGATTTTGATGCGCACTAAACTGACCTTTTGGCTGAGTATGCTCTGCTTTTTAGCAACAGCCATTTTGTTGACCATTTATCTGACTTGGCTGTTTTATCCTTTGGAAATTTCTTGGTTGCATTTAGAAAATCAAGTTTACCTCAAATCTGCAACCATTCAGCACAATTTCAATATTTTGATGAATTACCTAACCAATCCATTTCAGCAAAAGCTCTCCATGCCTGATTTTCGCTCATCAGCAGCAGGTCTGCACCATTTTCAAGTCGTGAAATATCTTTTTCATCTGGCGCAAGTCGCTTTTCTAGCAACCTTACCAGCGGTTTGTTTGTTTGCAAAAAACATTATAAAAAAAAGATACCTATCTGTCTTTTCCAAAGCGATTTTAGCTATTATTTGGTTGCCTATTGTAATTGCTGGTGTGGCGCTGGGGATTGGCTTTGATGCGTTTTTTACTCTCTTTCATCATATTTTATTTGTTGGGGATAATACTTGGTTATTTGACCCTGCTAAAGATCCTGTCATTTGGATATTACCAGAAGAATTTTTCCTCCACGCCTTTCTTTTGTTTTTTGTTCTTTATGAAGGTTTTGCTGTGGGGCTATACCTGTGGAGTCGAAAAAGCTATTTGAAGAAGGAGGGAAACTGATGCTAGTCAATCAGCAAGTACGAAAAGATGTTAGTTTATTTTCTGCTTTGTGTCTGCTTTATGTCTTCGTCATGACAATGATTAGCTTGATTTATCAAACGATTGTAACCTTGTTTCAAGCGATTCGTTATCCCGGAAACCTTGAGAAAATCCAAAAAGCAACGGAAAGCTTTATGTCACGCGATGGTAGTTATTATCTAATTGCTGTCTGTGCAGGAGTATTTATCTTTTGGTTGTATCGGGACGGAAAATTATTTAAGTCTGATTTACGAACGCAGAAAAGGGTCATGACTCCCAAAACGTTTGGAATAGTTTTATCATTCTTACTTCTGGGTCAATTAGGTTTTGTACTCTTTAATCAAATATTCGAAGCAGTATTGAATATCTTCGGATTTAGCTTATTTAGAGCCATTGAATCAGCTTCCGCAGGCTCAGATAGTGTAACGATGTTTTTGTATGCAGGTTTTTTCGGTCCTGTTTCAGAAGAGTTGATTTTTCGCGGGGCGGGCTTACGAACATTTGAAAAATATGGAAAAGTCTTTGCGATTCTGATGTCTTCCCTCATATTTGGTTTATTTCATGGGAATATCCCGCAGTTCTTTTTTGCAGCTTTTGTTGGAATTGTCTTCTCTTATGTGACCTTGGAGTATTCAATTCTCTGGGCAATGGTTTTCCACGTTTTTAATAACTTGGTCATCGGAGATGGTTTAACTTATTTGTATTCGTTTTTGTCGGACGATATAGGTGGTCTCTTACACTTATTTATCCTGCTAGTCGGTGCAAGTGTTGCAGTAATTTTCCTGTTTAAAAACAAAGTAGACATAAAAATGTATGTACAAGAAAATCGTTCATTTCCAGGGACCTATAGGCAAGCTTTTCGTTCTGTTTGGTTCTGGATTTTTGCAATCTTCATGTTTTTAACATCTTTGACCTTAATAAGTCATTTGTGAAAGAAGATTTTTGAAAGGACTTTCAACTTTCTTTCATTTATGATAAAATAAAGGTAACAAAAGAGGAGCGTGTCAATCATGGAACAAACATTTTTTATTATAAAACCAGACGGCGTAAAACGTGGCTTGGTTGGAGAAGTACTGAAGCGCGTAGAACAACGTGGTTACAAAATCGAACGTTTGGAAATGAGAACCAATGTTTCAAATGAGTTAATTGATCAGCATTATGAAGCCCTATTAACGAAAGATTTTTATCCTTCAATCCGTGATTATATGACAAGCGGGCCTGTGATTATCGGTGTTTTATCGGGAAGCCAAGTGATTTCAGGTTGGCGTCACATGATGGGCGCTACTCGTCCGGAAGAAGCTCTACCGGGAACTATTCGCGGAGATTTTGCACAAGCAGCTGAAGCTGGTGAAACGATTCGAAATGTTGTTCATGGTTCAGATTCTGAAGAGTCTGCCAAACGGGAAATTGCGCTTTGGTTTGGTAATCATTAAAACATAGTAGTATAAATTCGAGAGAGTACAGATAGCCATTGCTTTTGTTCTCTCTTTTTTACTATCCGAATTGTACTGGGTGTGTTATAATAAAAAGGAATTGGAAATGTTTTAATATACTGAAAATTAATTGTTTTATCAAGGAGGAGATATGTCAGACAAACAAATTCATTTAGTAATTGTAACGGGGATGAGTGGAGCGGGAAAGACCGTAGCCATCCAGTCTTTTGAAGATTTGGGCTATTTTACGATTGATAATATGCCCCCCACGCTGGTTCCTAAATTTTTGCAGTTAATCGAAACAACGCAAGACAACGACAAGATTGCTATGGTTGTAGATATGCGTAGTCGTTCCTTCTTTTCTGAGATTCAGAAAGTTCTAGATGAGATTGAAAGTAACGCTGGACTTGATTTTAAGATTTTGTTTTTAGATGCGGCAGATACAGAATTAGTTGCACGTTACAAGGAAACGCGGCGTAGCCACCCCTTAGCAGCAGACGGTCGTATTTTAGACGGGATTAAGTTGGAGCGGGAATTACTTGCACCGCTGAAAAATATGAGTCAAAATGTAGTAGACACGACCGAATTAACACCGCGCGGGTTGCGTAAAACCATTTCTGAACATTTTTCAGATCCAACGAAACTCCAATCGTTTCGCATTGAAGTGGTGAGTTTTGGCTTTAAATATGGTATTCCGCTAGATGCCGACCTTGTTTTTGATGTACGTTTTTTACCAAATCCATATTACCAACCAGAACTTCGCAATCAAACAGGACTTGATAAACCAGTTTATGATTATGTGATGAATCATACGGAGTCAGAAGAATTTTATCAGCACTTAGTGGCTCTTATCAAACCGATTTTACCCGGCTATAAAAAAGAGGGGAAATCTGTTTTAACAATTGCGGTTGGTTGTACAGGCGGTCAACACAGAAGTGTGGCTTTTGCACAACGTCTAGCAGATGATTTGGCAAGCGAATGGACCGTTCATTCATCACATCGAGACAAAGACCGCAGAAAGGAAACGGTGAATCGTTCATGAGGAGACCGAAGATTGCTGTTATTGGTGGTGGAACCGGAATTTCGGTCATTTTGGACAGTTTACGTAAGAAAGATGTAGACATTGCTGCTATTGTGACGGTCGCTGATGACGGAGGAAGTTCGGGGGAATTGCGAAAAAACATTCAACAATTGACACCACCTGGTGATTTGCGAAATGTTTTGGTAGCTTTATCGGACATGCCGCGCTTTTATGAGAAAGTTTTTCAATATCGCTTTGCAGATGAAGACGGTGCTTTAGCGGGACATCCACTTGGAAACTTGATTATTGCAGGTATTTCAGAAATGCAGGGGTCGACTTACAATGCTATGCAGCTACTGACTAAGTTTTTCCATACAACTGGCAAAATTTATCCGTCTTGTGATACACCTTTAACGCTTCATGCTGTTTTTACAGACGGAAGTGAGGTCGCTGGAGAAAGTCATCTCGCAGAACACCAAGGTATGATTGAGCGGGTTTATGTGACCAATACCTATAATGACCAGAAGCCGGTGGCTAGTCGCAAAGTGGTAGAGACGATTTTAAAAAGTGATATGGTTGTTTTGGGACCAGGGTCATTGTTTACCTCTATCTTACCCAATATGATGATTGAAGAAATTGGACAAGCGCTCTTGGAAACCCAAGCAGAGATTGCTTATGTTTGTAATATTATGACGCAGCGTGGTGAAACCGAGCATTTCACAGATAGTGACCACGTGGCTGTTTTGCATCGTCATCTTGGGAAAGCATTTATTGACACGGTTTTAGTAAACATTGAGCAAGTTCCTCAAGAGTATATGAATTCTAATAAATTTGATGAGTATTTGGTGCAGGTTGAGCATGATTTTAAAGGTTTGAAAGAGCAAGTACCTCGTGTCATTTCGTCTAATTTTCTTCGCTTGGAAAATGGCGGAGCTTTTCATGATGGTGAATCAGTCGTTGATGAACTTATGCAGATTATACAGGTGCGCAAATGAGTTTTACCATTAAAGTGAAAGAAGAACTGCTTGGTCTAGGCAAAAAAGATAAAATGGAATTATCGGCTATCATTAAGATGTCAGGCAGCTTAGGAATTTCTAGTCAAGGCTTAACATTATCTGTTACGACAGAAAATGCAAAAATCGCTCGTCACATTTATGAATTGTTGGCAGCTTTTTATCAAGTCAAATCGGATATTCGTCATCATCAAAAAGCGAATCTTCGGAAAAACCGTGTTTATACTGTTTTTTTAGACGAAGGTGTGGAACAAATTTTAGCCGATTTACACTTGGCAGACTCCTTTTTTGGGATTGAAGCAGGCATTGGCCAAGCTATTTTATCAGATGATGAAGCGAGCCGATCGTATTTACGAGGAGCATTTTTATCCACGGGCAGTATGCGTGATCCAGATTCTGGGAAATATCAACTGGAAATCTTATCGGTCTATTCTGACCATGCGGAAGATTTAGCAGCTTTGATGCGAAAGTTTTTATTGGATGCCAAGACAATTGAGCGCAAAAAAGGCTCAGTAACCTATCTGCAGCGAGCTGAGGACATTATGGATTTTTTGATTGTGATTGGGGCTATGAAAGCAATGACTGAGTTTGAGTCGGTCAAGGTCTTGCGAGAGGCTAGAAATGATCTGAATCGGACGAATAATGCGGAAACGGCGAATATTGCTCGAACGGTGACGGCTAGTATGAGGACCATTCACAATATTGGCAAGATTATTGATACAGTTGGTTTAGAAAGTTTGCCAGTTGATTTGCAAGAGGTAGCTTATCTGCGTGTCAATCATCCGGATTATTCTATCCAGCAGTTGGCAGAAAGTCTTAGTAAGCCTTTGACGAAAAGTGGTGTCAATCATCGCTTGAGGAAAATCAATAAAATCGCAAATAAGTTGTAGAAAATGCAAAGAAATGTGACTTATATATTATAGGCGGAATCAATTTGAAAATTTCCATTAAAACTTTACGGTTTTCTCTTGAAGATTTTCAAAAAGTGTGATATAGTTATAAAAATTAAATAATCCTTTAAATCTGTCCCGTGAGGCAGACAAGGAGTCAAAGTATAAGATGGTGTAGCACAGTGAGGCTGTTAGCAGTTTCTCTATGCTTACCTAGATTTTCTGAAGTCTCCTTGTGAAGGAGACTTTTTCTTTTATCTTTTTTATGCAGGAGGTTTTCCATGAAAACAAAAGAAGTTGTCGATGGTTTGACAATGAAACGTGCCATTACACGGATCACTTATGAAATCATTGAGCGCAACAAAGAGCTAGACAAGATTGTCTTGATTGGTATAAAAACACGGGGTGTTTACATTGCACAGCGGATTCAGGAGCGGTTGGCACAGCTTGAAAAGATCAATGTACCTATCGGTGAGTTGGATACTAAACCATTCCGTGATGACTTTAAAGTGGAAGAAGATACAACACATGTTCCTGTTGATATTACAGACCGCGAAGTCATCTTGGTAGATGATGTCCTCTATACAGGACGCACCATTCGTGCTGCTATTGATAATCTAGTTAGCTTGGGACGTCCATCACGCGTGAGCTTGGCTGTTTTAGTAGACCGCGGACACCGTGAATTGCCGATTCGAGCAGATTATGTGGGCAAAAACATTCCAACTAGTCGAACAGAAGAAATTATTGTGGAAATGATAGAACAGGATGGTCAAGACCGTGTCTTGATTGCGGAGGAGTTATAAGAAAATGAGTCAAGATGTGAAATATGATGTACACGATATGCCAAAACCTGGTTTGCTTGTAGGATTGTCCTTTCAGCATTTGTTTGCCATGTTTGGAGCAACGGTTCTTGTTCCAATTCTGGTTGGAATTGACCCAGCAGTTGCCTTGTTTTCAAGCGGTCTAGGAACCTTGGCACACTTAACAGTTACCAAGTACAAAGTGCCAGCTTATATGGGGTCTAGTTTCGCTTATATTGCAGCTATGCAAATGTTGATGAAAACAGACGGTATCGCAGCAGTCGCTCAAGGTGCCATTACAGGTGGTTTGGTTTACTTCATTGTAGCTCTTATTGTGAAGTTCGCTGGGAATGCTTGGATTGATAAGATTTTGCCGCCAGTTGTTGTAGGACCAATCATTATGGTTATTGGACTAAGTCTGGCCAGCACAGCGGTAAACGATGTCATGTTAAAAGATGGTAAATACAATTTAACTTATTTCATCATTGGAATTGTCACTCTCTTTGCAGTCATCCTCTTTAATATCTATGGTAAAAAGATTGTTGGAATTATTCCGGTGCTGTTGGGCTTGATTGTCGGATATGTCTTCGCGCTCATTCTTGGAGCGGTAACAGGAGAAGAAATTATTTCCTTTGCAAAAGTTTCTCAAGCTTCATGGTTCCATGTCCCGCCTATGCATCTTCCTTTCTTAGACTATAATGTAAAATTTTATCCAAGTGCGATTTTAACAATGGCGCCAATTGCCTTTGTAACTATGACGGAGCACTTTGGTCATGTTATGGTATTGAATAGCTTGACTGGAAAAGATTTCTTTAAAGACCCAGGATTGGATAAAACTCTTGCCGGAGATGGTCTTGCACAAGTTATCGCTGGGATTTTCGGTGCGCCACCAGTAACGAGTTACGGTGAAAATATCGGTGTGATGGCTCTCAATAAAATCTATAGCGTCTATGTTATTGCAGGTGCAGCAGTACTTGCGATTGTGATGAGTTTTGTCGGAAAAGTATCGGCACTCTTACAGTCCATTCCAACTCCAGTTCTAGGCGGTATTTCTATTGCGCTCTTTGGAGTCATCGCTTCTAGTGGTTTGAAAATTTTAATTGAAAAACAAACAGACTTTGATAATAAGAAAAATCTGTTAATTGCCAGTGTAATTTTAGTCGCTGGGATTGGCGGCTTAACGCTTCAACTTTCAGGTCTGCAAATTTCAGGGGTTGCCTTGTCAACGGTTCTTGGAATTGTGCTCTATCTTATCTTGCCAGAACCTAAAAATTAGTTTGAATTCTTAACTTTATTGAAAGAAACGCCGTATCTAATAAAAGGAGAAATACACCATGTCATCTAATCAAATCGCTCTTAAAAATGTTGTCTCTATGGAAACTCTTACCAATGAGGAAGTCTTAAGTTTAATCAAACGTGGCATTGAATTTAAAAATGGAGCAAAAGCTCATTATGATGAACAGCATATTATCGCTAATCTTTTCTTTGAGCCCTCTACGCGAACACATAAAGCCTTTGAAGTAGCGGAATTAAAGCTAGGTTGTGACCTGTTAGATTTTGATTCAAAGACCAGCTCTATCAACAAAGGAGAGACCTTATATGATACGATTTTAACCATGTCAGCGCTCGGAGTGGATGTCTGTGTCATTCGTCATCCAGAAGTGGACTATTACAAGGAATTAGTCGAAAGTCCAACGATTACAACTTCAATTGTGAATGGTGGTGATGGCTCTGGACAACATCCGAGTCAAAGTTTGCTAGATTTGATGACCATTTATCAAGAGTTTGGGCATTTTGATGGCTTGAAGATTGCGATTGCAGGCGACTTAGATCATTCACGAGTGGCGAAGTCAAATATGCAAATCTTGAAGCGTCTGGGTGCAGAACTTTATTTTGCAGGTCCAGAGGTATGGAGAAGTGAAGAATTTGCAGATTATGGGCAATTTGTCACACTTGATGAAGTCGTTGACCAAGTGGATGTCTTAATGCTTTTGCGCGTGCAGCACGAGCGTCATGATGACGATTCACTCTTTTCAAAAGAAAATTATCATAGATTGCACGGCTTAACTCAGGAACGATATGACAGACTGAAGGATACAGCCATCATCATGCATCCAGCTCCAGTCAATCGCGATGTTGAAATTGCAGATCATCTGGTAGAAGCTCCAAAATCGCGGATTGTAGAGCAAATGACAAATGGTGTATTTGTCCGTATGGCAATTATTGAGTCTGTTTTAAATGGACGAAAAGAGCAATAGACACTAAGGTATTGCTGTAAGAACAAACGGAGGGGAAAATGGAAAAACGCTTGTTAATTCTGGAAGATGGTACAGTATTTGAAGGAGAGGCATTCGGGGCTGATATAGATGTGACTGGAGAAATCGTCTTTAATACAGGTATGACTGGCTACCAAGAATCCATTACGGATCAGTCTTACAATGGGCAAATCTTGACTTTCACTTATCCGTTAATCGGAAATTATGGAATCAACCGCGACGACTATGAATCGATCACTCCCACTTGCAAGGGAGTGGTCGTTTATGAGTGGGCACGCCGAGCGAGCAATTGGCGCAATCAGATGACGCTAGATGAATTTCTAAAGGTCAAGAAAATTCCAGGAATTGCTGGTATTGATACGCGAGCATTGACGAAAATCATTCGGCAGCATGGAACGATGAAAGCAACAATAGCCAATGTAGGCGACCAAATGGTGCATCTGCAAGATCAGTTGAAGGCGACCGTTTTGCCGACCGATAATATCAAACAAGTTTCAACAAAGACACCGTATCCAGCACCAAGTTCAGGTCCTAGTATTGTGTTAGTTGATTTTGGATTGAAACATTCGATTCTTCGTGAATTAGCGGCACGCAATTGTAATGTGACAGTTGTTCCCTATGATACAAGTGCAGCAGATATTCTTCACCTTCACCCTGACGGTGTCATGTTATCCAACGGTCCAGGTAATCCAGATGATGTACCGCAAGTGCTAGACATGATTCGAGGGATTCAAGGTAAAATTCCTCTTTTTGGTATCTGCATGGGACATCAACTTTTTAGTAAGGCAAATGGAGCTCAGACTTATAAAATGAAATTCGGTCACCGTGGTTTTAATCATGCTGTCAGAGAGATTGCGACAGGGCGAATTGATTTTACCAGCCAAAATCATGGTTATGCTGTTAGTCGGGAAAATTTTCCGAGCGAGTTGCTGATTACGCATGAGGAAATCAATGACAAGTCTATTGAAGGTGTGCGACATCGGTTTTTCCCTGCTTTTTCAGTGCAGTTTCATCCTGATGCTGCACCAGGACCACATGATGCCAGTTATCTCTTTGATGAGTTTATGGAAATGATTGATGCTTTTAAACAACAGCATAGTTCATTGTAATCAATGGATTAGGAATAGGAGAAAAACATGCCAAAACGTACAGATATTCAGAAAATTATGGTGATTGGCTCTGGTCCCATTGTCATTGGACAGGCTGCTGAGTTTGATTATGCAGGAACGCAGGCTTGCTTGTCTTTGAAAGAAGAAGGCTACACAGTCGTTTTAGTTAATTCCAATCCTGCAACGATTATGACAGACAAGGAAATTGCTGACAAGGTTTATATTGAACCAATCACGCTGGAATTTGTCACTAGAATCTTACGGAAAGAGCGACCAGATGCACTTCTGCCGACATTGGGTGGGCAAACAGGACTCAATATGGCAATGGAATTATCCAAAAAAGGTATCTTGGATGAGCTAGGTGTCGAACTTTTAGGAACTAAGCTGTCGGCTATTGATCAAGCTGAGGATCGTGATTTGTTTAAGCAGCTCATGGAAGAGTTGGAACAGCCTATTCCAGAATCCGAAATTGTAAATACAGTCGAAGAAGCGGTAGACTTTGCAGCGAAAATAGGCTACCCAGTCATTGTTCGCCCAGCCTTTACTTTAGGGGGAACTGGCGGCGGAATGTGTGCCAATGAGGAAGAATTGCGAGAGATTGCTGAAAATGGTCTGAAATTATCTCCGGTGACTCAGTGTTTGATTGAGCGCTCTATTGCTGGTTTCAAAGAAATTGAGTACGAAGTTATGCGCGATGCAGCTGACAATGCTTTGGTGGTCTGCAATATGGAAAACTTTGATCCAGTCGGTGTACACACAGGTGATTCCATTGTCTTTGCGCCAACGCAAACTATTTCGGATTATGAAAATCAAATGTTGCGGGATGCTAGCTTGAAAATTATCCGTGCTCTAAAAATCGAAGGAGGCTGTAATGTGCAGTTGGCATTGGATCCACATAGCTTTAATTACTATGTCATTGAAGTCAATCCGCGCGTGTCTCGTTCATCTGCCTTAGCTTCTAAAGCAACGGGTTATCCTATTGCTAAATTGGCTGCAAAAATCGCCATTGGCTTGACACTAGATGAAGTTATTAATCCGGTCACAGGCACAACTTATGCCATGTTTGAACCGGCTCTGGATTATGTTGTAGCTAAAATTCCACGTTTTCCTTTTGATAAATTTGAACATGGAGAACGTCATCTGGGAACGCAGATGAAAGCTACCGGTGAGGTCATGGCTATTGGGCGTAACATTGAGGAAAGTCTTCTTAAAGCCTGTCGTTCTCTGGAAATTGGTGTTGATCATAATGAAATGCCAGAACTAAATCAAGTGGCAGATGATGATTTACTAGAAAAAGTCGTCAAAGCTCAGGATGATCGTCTTTTCTATATATCTGAAGCCATTCGCCGTGGCTATGATATCGAAGAAATTGCAAAACTAACCAAGATTGATTTGTTCTTTCTGGATAAATTGCTTCACATTCATGAATTAGAGCAGGAGTTAATGACTCATGTTGGAGATGCAAATCTGCTTAGACAGGCTAAGCAAAACGGCTTTGCAGATACTAAGTTAGCTCGGCTTTGGGAAATGACAGCAGAAGAAATACGTCAATTTCGTAAAGAAGAGCGGATTCTTCCAGTCTATAAAATGGTTGACACCTGTGCAGCTGAGTTTGAATCAAGCACACCATATTTTTATTCTACTTATGCTTTGGAAAATGAATCAATCAAGTCAGACAAAGAATCTGTTCTGGTGCTAGGCTCTGGACCTATTCGGATTGGTCAAGGAGTAGAATTTGACTATGCGACCGTGCACTCGGTCAAGGCTATTCAAGCAACTGGCTATGAAGCTATTATTATGAATAGTAATCCGGAAACCGTCTCAACAGACTTCTCCATTTCTGATAAACTTTACTTTGAACCCTTGACTTTTGAAGATGTCATGAATGTCATTGAATTGGAAAAACCTAAGGGAGTTATCGTTCAGTTTGGTGGACAAACCGCTATCAATCTAGCTGAGCCATTGTCAAAAGCTGGTGTGAAAATTTTAGGTACTCAGGTAGCTGATCTTGACCGTGCAGAAGATCGTGATTTGTTTGAACAGGCTCTTAAGGATTTGAATATTCCGCAGCCACCAGGTCAGACAGCGACGAATGAAGAAGAAGCGGTGGTAGCAGCCAGCAAGATTGGCTTCCCAGTCTTGGTGCGTCCTTCTTATGTTCTGGGCGGTCGTGCTATGGAGATTGTAGAGAACGAAGCAGACCTTCGCTCCTATATGCGGACTGCTGTCAAGGCTAGTCCCGATCATCCGGTGTTGGTAGACTCTTACATTGTTGGCAAGGAATGTGAGGTAGATGCTATTTCAGACGGACATCAGGTCTTAATTCCAGGGATTATGGAACATATTGAACGGGCTGGAGTTCACTCAGGTGATTCTATGGCTGTTTATCCTCCGCAAACCTTATCTGCTCAAGTTCAGCGGACTATCGCCGATTATACTAAGAAATTGGCTATCGGACTTCACTGTATCGGTATGATGAACATTCAGTTTGTCATCAAAGATGAGAAGGTTTATGTCATTGAGGTCAATCCTCGTGCTAGCCGGACGGTGCCATTCTTGTCTAAAGTGACGGATATCCCTATGGCACAGGTGGCAACTAGGCTAATTTTAGGTCAAACTTTAGCGGAGCTAGGGTATGAAGATGGTCTTTATCCAGAAAGTCAAAATGTACATGTTAAAGCACCGGTCTTTTCCTTCACCAAGTTGGCCAAGGTAGATAGCCTTCTTGGTCCTGAAATGAAATCGACAGGTGAGGTTATGGGAACAGATGCAACTCTTGAAAAAGCTTTATACAAGGCTTTTGAAGCCTCTGATCTACATCTTCCAAACTTTGGCAATGTTGTCTTTACGATTGCGGATGAAAATAAGGAAGAAGCCCTCGCATTAGCGAAGCGTTTTGCAGCGATTGGATATAGTATTTTAGCAACACAGGGCACAGCGAAATTCTTTAAAGAAAATGGTGTTTCGACACAATTGGTTGAAAAAATTGGTACAGCCGATAACAATGACATTCCTGCCTTTGTTCGCAAAGGCAAGGTTCAGGCGATTATCAATACAGTCGGAACGAAGCGAACGGCTGATAAGCACGGTCAGGCTATCCGTCAATCAGCCATTGAGCATGGAGTTCCGCTATTTACAGCACTTGATACAGCTGATGCCATACTAAAGGTCTTAGAAAGTCGTAGCTTTATGACAGAAGCAATTTAGAGCAGTATTCTTTTTGTCATGATATTAAGTTCTTTTTTTAAAATCTCTTGACAAATCTATTTATCTATCTTATACTTAATACAATTAAATACAACTTTAATCATGTCCCGTGAGGCATAAAAGTAATCGTTAAAATGGATTAGTGCGCTAATCTACTATTTTACTGTAAACTTTTGGCTCAGGATTTCCTGAGCTTTTTGATTTTTAAGGCTGTATTCAATTAATAAATGTAGTCTGTGAGCTACGATTAAGGAGAATGTGCATGTCTTTAGACAAAAATAATAAGCGAGCATTAGTTGCTGCGATTGTTGCATCAGGAACGGATGACTTAAACGTCATGTTCTTAGCTTTTTCGATGTCATCTATTATTTCAGAATTAGGTGTTACTGGAGCGCAAGGAGGCTGGATTGCAACAATTACCAATCTGGGAATGTTGGTTGGAGGTTTGCTTTTTGGCTTATTGGCTGATCGCTATCACAAGTTCAAAGTCTTTAAATGGACGATTGTTATCTTTTCCTTGGCGACAGGACTGATTTACTTTACACAAAATATTTATTATCTCTATCTCATGCGTTTCATTGCTGGGATAGGCGTTGGCGGCGAGTATGGAGTTGCCATTGCGATTATGGCAGGGATTGTCCCTGTTGGAAAAATGGGGCGCATTTCATCTCTGAATGGAATTGCAGGGCAAATCGGTTCTATTACTTCAGCGCTTTTAGCAGGTTGGTTGGCACCGGCACTTGGATGGAAAGGTCTTTTCCTCTTTGGACTTGCCCCTATTGCTTTGGTTTTGTGGATGATGTTAGCAATTGACGATGATCATATTCGAGATAATGGCAATGTGAAATCAACGGCAAAAGAACGCCAGTCTGTTAAAATGAGCGAATTGTTTAAAACACCAGCTTTAACAGCTCAGACGGTAGCACTGATGGTTATGACGACGGTACAAATTGCTGGGTATTTTGGGATGATGAACTGGCTTCCAACCATTATCCAAACAAGCCTGCATATTTCTGTAAAAGATTCCTCACTTTGGATGGTCTCAACGATTTTGGGAATGTGTCTGGGAATGCTCATCTTCGGTCAAATCCTCGATAAATGGGGACCAAGATTTGTTTATTCAATCTTTCTTTTAGCTTCTTCTATGTGTGTTTACCTCTTCCAATTTGCCAATTCAATGCCAGCCATGATTGTCGGCGGTGCGATTGTCGGTTTCTTTGTAAATGGTATGTTTGCGGGTTATGGCGCGATGATTACGAGATTGTATCCAGCTCACATTCGCTCCACAGCTAATAATGTCATCTTAAATGTCGGGCGAGCAATTGGAGGCTTTTCATCTGTGATTATTGGGAAAATTTTAGATGTTTCAAGTGTCTCAATGGTCATGATTTTCCTAGCAAGTCTTTATTTGATTAGCTTTGCTGCCTTGTGGACGATTAGGAACTTAAAAGCAGAACGTTACTCACAATTAGGAGAAGAATTAGTTGCAAAAGAAGCGTAATGTATCAAGTTTTAATGAAAGTCTGTTCATTTGAATGACAGGCTTTTTGTATTTCATGATATAATGAAATCAGGCAAGTATAGGAGAAAATGGGATGAATTTTAAACAGCTATCGTATTTTCAGGATATTGTTCGTACAGGGAGTTTTACAGAAGCAGCAGAAGAAAATTTTATTTCGCAATCAGCCATGTCCCAACAGATGAAGTCGCTGGAAGAGGAGCTTGGTGTGACCCTTTTTGAACGAAAAAATCGCGGATTTCATTTAACGAGAGCTGGGAAATTTTTTTATCAAAAAAGTCAACGGTTGCTAGAAGATTATAATGTCTTGGTAGCTGATACACAAGTTTTGACAGGGACACAGCCAGTTTCCATGCGGATAGGCCTATTGTGGGGGATGACAGAGAGCGTACTGCCCCAGATTTTAGCTGAATTCAAAGAGCGTTTTCCAAGTGTTCAGTTGGAAATCACGGTAGGAAGTCACGAAGAGATTGGCACAGCACTGCGCCAGCAAAAGTTGGATATGACCATTAGCGACCAGCGAAAAGCATTTTCTGGCAATTATGCGAATATTTGCTTAACTTCTTTCCCTCTTTATGTCAGAGTTGGACATACTCATCCCTTGTCACAATCAAATTCTGTTCAGATGAAAGACTTGCAGGCTTATTCAGCTTTGTTATTAGCCGTGAAAGGCCAGGAAAAGATAGAATCTGATTATTATCGAGACAATCTTGGCTTTCAGTCGGAATTTAATTTTGCTTATTCTCTAGAAGAAGCATTGCAACTCATGGTTTCTACTGCTTATTTTCCATTTGAAAAAATGACTACTAAAGCAACTTCAAACCTTTATCACGAATTTCCTCTTTTGCAGAATCAGCAACCGATAGAGCGAGACTATTTTCTTTTTTATCATTTGGAGCGTGCTCATCCTTACACAGAAGATTTTTTAGAAATTGCTAAATGTCATTTCAGATAAGTTTTTCTTATCTGATTTTTCTTGCAATTCAAATTGATTTGTCAAAAGCAAAGCGGTACAATAAGAAATGTAGCGAGGAAATGTCATGGATATTGATAATAAAGTCTCTTTTCCGGATTTGCTAGGCTTATCTGAAACGGATCCAGAATTTGTTGCACTCTTTAAACAATTCGCTTTTCAGGAAGTGCCGAAAGACCTCCCCTTCTCATTAGATGAAAGAAGATATTACCTAGCCACTTTAGCTGTTTTAGTTGGCAGTCAAGGGCTTGAAGCTTATAAAGAGATTCTTCCCGTTGCTTTGGATAATGGGGTGAAAGCCGTGGAAGTCAAAGAATTGTTATATCAAGCGATTGCTTATCTAGGTCTTAGTCGTGTTTATGCCTTTTTCGCACCGACGAATACGATTTTTACCAATCAAGGAATTTCTCTTCCTTTGGCTAGTCAAAGAAATACGAAAAATCAAACTCGTTTAGAAGCTGGTGAGGAAGCTCAGATTGCAATTTTTGGCGAGCAGATGAAAGGTTTTGCGACAAAGGGAGAGTCGGATGTACGCCATATCAACAAATGGTTAGTCGATAATTGTTTCGGTGATTACTATACTCGCTCTAGCCTTGATTATGCTGAGCGTGAATTGCTGACATTTTGCTACCTTTATTCTCAAGGGGGCTGTGAACCGCAGCTAAAAGGGCACATTGCAGCCAATCTTCGCTTAGGAAATGACAAAACGTTGTTAATTGCAGTCATCTCTGCTTGTATCCCTTATATCGGTTATCCGCGTACTCTAAATGCACTTAGTTGTATCAACGAAGTTGTAAATGCACAACAGTAAATTTATCACAAAGGAAGTAGAAAAATGAAATATCAAACAAAAGAAGCCTTTGATAAGGCAAATCATTTCGGACTTGGTGCATCAAATGATGCTTATGCTCAATACTTTATCGGTCAATCGTATTTAAATTCCCTCGGTGCAACAAAAGATGGTGTAATCGCCCTTCATAATGTCACTTTTGAGCCTGGTTGTCGAAATAATTGGCATATTCACCACGCTAGCAAGGGCGGTGGACAAATTCTGATTTGTACGGCTGGTGAAGGTTGGTATCAAGAAGAAGGTAAAGAAGCAGTCAGCTTATCTGAAGGTTCTGTAGTGATTATCCCTGCGAATGTAAAGCACTGGCACGGTGCGAAAAAAGATTCTTGGTTCAGCCATATAGCGTTTGGTGTTCCTGGGGAAGATTTGTCAAACGAATGGTGTGAAGCTGTTTCAGACGAGGAATATAATCAATTAAAAGATTAGAAGAAACAATCATCTCAAGAGCAAGTATTGCGGATTTGATTGTTTGTATCATAAAAGAACCGTCTTTATACAACTATGCTAGTCTAGGTATTTCAAAGTCAGGAACAGACGGCGACAGACCTATGTATTAAAGAAAACAGCACAAACCTATCGTAAGAAAGTTTATGCTGTTTTTAATTGCGTAATTTTATTCTATTTTAAATGATAGGATAACAGTTTCTCGCTACACATAAAAATGAAAATGCTAGAAAAAACTCCCAACGCGATACAATAAAGGTGTTCAAGCTTATTGTAAAGCGATGGGAGAAAATATAGCATAAAAATTTCGTTGTTTATCACACATAAGATGATTATGGTTTACTTATCAAATTGAACTTCTTCTAACAAGTATTCAATGAATTTATCACCCATTTTAGACAAGCTAGCTTTTTCATGTTTAATATAAACCAGCTCAATAGGGTCATCAATATCTAGCGGAATGGAAACAATATTGTCACCGTTGAGGTTGCTGTTGAGAATACCAGTTGCGATAGTGTAACCGTCAAGACCAATCAAAAGATTGAAAAGGGTTGCTCGGTCACTGACAACGATGGATTTTTTATGGTGTTCTTGGGATAGGATTTCTTCTGAAAAGTAGAAAGAGTTGTGAGTTCCTTGGTCATAGCTCAGATAAGGAAAATCTTCTAGATCAGCTAGTTGAACCAGTTTTTTCTTTGCTAGAGGATTGCTCTTGCTGACAAAGATATGGGGCTGTGCGGTAAAGAGATGAGTGGCAAGCAAGTGATTGTCATCTAGCATTTTGGAGAGGACATCGCGGTTATAGCTGTTGAGAAACAGAACACCAATTTCACTACGGAAATTTTTGACGTCATCAATGATTTCCCAAGTTCGGGTTTCCCGCAGGAAGAGCTCGTACTTTTCCATGTCACTCTTTTTGAGCAGAGATACGAAAGCATTGACTACAAAGGCGTAGTGTTGGGAGGAAACGCTGAAAAGTTCTCGGTTAGCAACGGGATTTTTATAACGTTCTTCCAGCAGCTGGGTTTGCTCCACCACCTGACGAGCATAGGAGAGGAATTCCATCCCGTCCTTGGTCAGGGTAATGCCCTTGGGGTTGCGGATGAAAATCTCGATGCCCATCTCATTTTCCAGGTCACGGACGGCATTGGACAGGCTGGGCTGGGTGATAAACAACTGTTTGGCAGCTTCGTTCATACTGCCAGTTTCGACGATTTTGATAATATAATGTAATTGCTGAATTCTCATAAGCCTATTTTATCACATTAGCATTGACAAAACCCTTGTTAAGTTGTAAAATATGTTAAATTTAACCTTTAAGAAAGTCCAGCGAGGCTTCCAAGGTTTCAGGTGAAGGAAGAGTGGGAACAAGTCTGCTCTCTATTTTCGTGAGACCTTGCGTGTGTATGCGAGGTCTTTTTTGGTAAAGAAATGAGGTAGAAATGGTAAGTAGTTCGTGTAAGAAAAGATTTGGAAAAATCATGTTGGAGAAGATGAACATTGTGCATCAAGAGGAAATTGCTCCGCGAATTTTTGCTATGGATTTACAAGGGGAAATGGTTAGCCAGATGAAGGCTGGGCAGTTTCTACATATTCGAGTCCCAGATGATACGAAGCTTCTACGGCGACCTATTTCAATTTCAGAGATTGACAGAGAACAGAAAATCTGTCGGATTATTTACAGGATAGAAGGAGCGGGCACGGAGATTTTCTCTCAGCTGCAAAAAGGTTTTCAGTTGGATGTCATGGGTCCTCAAGGAAATGGGTTTGATTTATCTGGTTTGGGCATTGAAGATACAGCCTTAATCATAGGAGGCGGTATTGGTGTTCCGCCCTTGCTGCAAGTAGCAAAAGAATTACATATCAAAGGGGTCAAGGTCACTTCAGTTCTTGGATTTGCAACAAAAGCCACCGTTATTTTGGAAGAAGAGATGAAAAAATACGGTCGTGTCATCGTAACAACAGATGACGGTTCTTATGGTCGCAAAGGCTACGTTTCTTCTGTTGTGAATGAATTGCCAGAAAGTTTTACAGCGGTTTATGCTTGCGGAGCTCCCGGCATGCTCAAATATGTTGATGAAACATTTCGTAGTCATCCGCGAGCTTACATTTCTATGGAGTCACGAATGGCTTGTGGAATGGGGGCTTGCTATGCTTGCGTACTTCATGTGATTGGTGAGGATCAATCAGTCAATAAGCGTGTCTGTGAAGACGGTCCAGTTTTTGAGACTGGTACAGTTTTGGTGTAGGAGGTGAACATGTCGAAAAATCGTTTAGCAGTTTCTCTTCCGGGATTGGAACTGAAAAATCCAATTATTCCAGCTTCGGGTTGTTTTGGTTTTGGTCAGGAATATGCCAAATATTATGATCTGGATGTGCTTGGCTCAATCATGATTAAAGCAAGCACGCAGAATCCTCGTTTTGGCAATCCGACACCGCGTGTGGCGGAAACACCAGCTGGTATGCTCAATGCTATTGGTTTGCAAAATCCTGGTGTAGATGTGGTGTTAGCAGAAAAGCTTCCTTGGCTGAATCAACATTATCCTAATCTGCCGATTATTGCTAATGTTGCTGGATTTTCCAATGAAGAATATGCTTTTGTCGCAGGAAAAATTTCTCAAGCACCAAACGTTAAAGCAATTGAACTCAATATTTCCTGTCCTAATGTGGATCATGGCAATGGAGGATTATTGATTGGGCAGGTGCCAGATTTGGCTTACAATGCCACGAAAGCAGCAGTTGAAGCTTCTAGTGTGCCGGTATATGTCAAATTAACGCCAAGTGTAGCAGACATTACCGAAATTTCTAAAGCTGTAGAAGCTGCAGGAGCAACAGGATTTACCATGATTAACACCTTAGTTGGTATGCGATTTGATTTGAAAAGTAGAAAATCGATTCTCGCAAATGGAACGGGCGGTATGTCAGGTCCTGCTGTTTTTCCCGTTGCCTTGAAGTTAATTCGTCAGGTAGCCCAATCCAGCAGTTTGCCAATCATTGGTATGGGTGGAGTAGATTCAGCAGAAGCAGCCATTGAAATGTTTATTGCGGGAGCATCAGCTATTGGTGTTGGTACGGCAAATTTCACAGACCCTCATGCTTGTCCTATTATCATTGAGAACCTACCTAAAGTTATGGATAAGTATGGCATTGAAAGTTTGGAAAGTCTGCGAGCAGAAGTCAAGGAAAATTTGCTTGCTTAATTGATATTTTACTTGACAAGAGATAAAGTAAATTATAAAATAATTGAAATAAAACCTTTAAAGAAGTCCAGAGAGGCTTCAAGGTACATACGGTTTAAAATGGCAATACAATGCTGATTTTCGTGTAACCTTGCTCTCAGGCAAGGTTTTTCTTTATGATTATTACCAGTAAAAATAAGGAGATTATCCCCCATGCGTGAAGAACGTCCTATTATTGCCCTTGATTTTCCGTCATTTGATGATGTCAAGGAGTTTTTGGAGCATTTTCCAGAAGACGAAAAGCTCTATGTCAAAATCGGTATGGAATTTTTCTATGCCATTGGTCCGGAAATTGTGCATTATCTGAAAGGTTTGGGACACAGCATTTTCCTAGATTTGAAATTGCACGACATTCCAAATACAGTGCGCTCTGCCATGTCAGTTTTGAGAACCTTTGGGATTGATATGGTGACGGTTCATGCGGCAGGTGGCGTGGAAATGATGCGAGAAGCCAAGAAGGTTTTAGGTGATCAGGCAAAGCTCGTAGCAGTGACCCAGCTGACTTCTACCAGTGAGGAAGATATGAGAGATTGCCAAAATATCCAAACAACTGTTTCAGAATCTGTTGTCAACTATGCCTGCAAAGCTAAGGAAGCTGGACTGGACGGAGTTGTTTGTTCGGCTCAGGAGGTTAAGCTGATTAAAGCCGCAACATCAGAAGATTTTCTGTGCGTCACTCCAGGTATTCGACCAGCTGGTTCTGAAATCGGGGATCAAAAACGGGTTATGACGCCGCAAGAAGCTCATCAAATTGGTAGTGATTACATTGTGGTTGGGCGTCCAATCACACGAGCAACTGATCCAGTAGCTGCTTACCGATCTATAAAGGCGGAATGGGTGAATGGTTAGAAAAATTTATCGAGCAATCATTGATAGACCCATCGGTTATCAAGATAGTTTTGGAAATCGTTATCCTATCAACTATGGTTATATTCCGGATTTATTTGCTGGAGACGGCGAAGAACAAGATGTTTATATCATTTCAGAAAAAATACGAGAACCTTTGAAATCTTTTGAAGGAGAATTGATTGCTGTTATTCACCGTCAAGATGATGTGGAGGATAAGTGGGTACTGACCTCTACAAATGAGAATATTACCATAGAAGATATTAAAGAAAAGACATATTTTTTGGAACAATTTTTTGTTTCCACTATTGAATTATTGTAAAGGAGAAATCATGACTTTAGCAAAAGATATTGCCTGTGACTTACTGAAAATTGAGGCTGTTTACTTGAAACCGGAAGAACCTTTCACTTGGGCAAGCGGTATCAAGTCTCCAATTTATACGGACAATCGTGTGACCTTAGCCTATCCAGAAACGCGGACCTTGATTGAAAATGGTTTTGTAGAGAAAATCAAGACTGAATTTCCAGAAGTAGAAGTCATTGCTGGAACAGCGACAGCAGGTATTCCTCACGGTGCAATTATTGCAGATAAGATGAACTTACCGTTTGCCTATATCCGTAGCAAACCAAAAGACCACGGTGCTGGAAATCAGATTGAAGGTCGGGTAAAATCAGGTCAAAAAATGGTCGTGGTTGAGGATTTAATTTCAACTGGTGGTTCCGTTTTGGATGCCGTTGCAGCAGCGAAGCGAGAAGGTGCAGACGTCATTGGAGTAGTGGCTATTTTCACTTACGAATTACCTCGGGCAGAAAAGAATTTTTCAGATGCAGGTGTGAAATTAGTAACCTTATCTAACTATACTGAATTGATTAATCTGGCAGAACAAGAAGGCTATGTTTCAGCAGAAGGATTGGCACTACTTGAGAAATTTAAGCATGATCAAGAAAATTGGCAGGGATAAGAAAGATGAATCTAATAGAACTAAGTAGGAAGTATCCTCAGGCAGAAGTTTGGGCACATCCAGATGAATTTAATGAAGAAAACGGACGTAGCAAGTAATTAGACGTTAAGCAGCAATCTGACGATTGTTGTTTTTTTAAATAGCGAAACACTTTAGATTTTGTTATAATATCCCTATGCTAAAAACGTACTCTTTTTTCTTTGGAATCTTGCAAAAAATCATGTTAATTGTGGGCTTGCATTGGTTTTTTACTGCGATTATTCATCTAGGGACAATTTCTAGTCTGGCTTTGATTGGAGTGACGATACTAGCGTTTCTGGCTTATCGTTATCTAGAAAATTTTAAAAAATGCTACCACTACCTGATGAAGCACAAAGTTGCTATTATGATAGCGGTGATTATATTTCAGTTAGCAATGCTTTTGTCTGCTCAATTGTTGATTCGGCGAGATGCAGCAGTTGTTTTTAACGGCGCTTTTAAGTACTTAAAAGAATCTTCTATTTCCAGCTATTTGACACGCAATCCGAATAATCTGTTTCTCTTTTTGTATGAGCGCTTTTTTTATAATATCTTTGGAAGTTCAGCTTTATGGATTTTGCAAGGGTTAAATATATTTTATGCCGATATAACGGCTCTCATTTTGTACAAGGGAATGAAAAAACATGTGAGCAAGTCTGCTGCTGATATGACATTTAGTTTGTATGTCTTGCTAGTTGGTTTTTCACCTTATTTTTATTCGATGTACACGGATATATGGCCTCTTCCGCTCATCGCTTTACAAATATTCTTACTTTTTGATTTATTTGGGCTTCAATGGCAGGATAAAAGGGTACTCTTCATAAAGACAATCGGATTGGGCTTGATAAGTGGTCTTGCAGTTCTGATTCGACCAACTGCGTTGATTGTCGTTATGGCAGGATTTATGTTGCTGTTTTTCAAAAAGGAATGGAAGAAATTTATCCTAATCTTTTTCACCTTTCTTTTATCATTTAGTATGGTTTCCCTTGGTGGAAGCTATCTCAAAGCGCATCAAACAGAAGTGACATTGATACAAGGGAAAGGATTGGCAAAAAGTCCTCTGCTCTTTATCGACTTAGGGTTGACTTTTATTGGACATGATCAAGAAGACGTGAAAGAGGGCTTGCTTCAATATATTGATGTTGATGAGCGAGATCGGTACAATAATGGAATGTTCAAGCAAGAAAATGTCAAAAAAGAAATCAAGCGGCGTTTAAAAGAATATTCGTTTTTAGGATTTCTCAGTCATCTTTACTATAAGCATTCATTAGCTGTTTCAGAGGGAACTCTAGGCTGGTTGTATCGAGATGTGGAATATGAGAAAACGCCCTATATTTCCCCTCTTTATCCTTATACAAAACAGAATCCTGTGGCGCAGTTTATCAGAACCTATTTTCTGAGTGTGGATAAGAGTGAGTATCGGTATTATGAGATTGTGAAGCAAGTTGTTTGGATTGTGGTGAGTCTGGGACTTGTTTTTGCCTTGTGGAAATATCGTGCAAATGATAAATTGAATTGTATCAGTCTTGCAGTTTTTGGAGGTTTGTTGTTTTTGCTCATTTTTGAAGGTGGAAAGACGCGGTATTTGATTCAATTTTTACCCCAAATCATCATATTGTCTGCATTAGGTTTGACTGAATATTTACCAGATTGGTTAAAAAGTAAGAAAGGAGAAAAGATAGAATGAGAAAATCGTTTTACACTTGGTTGATGACGGAGCGTAATCCCAAAAGCAAAGCGCCCAAGGCAATACTCGCCGATTTAGTTTTTCATGAACCGACTTTTCCTAAGCATACGGATGATTTTGATGAAGTTAGCCGCTATTTAGAAGAGCATGCTGACTTTTCCTTTAATCTTAGCGATTTTGATGCGATTTGGGAAGAATATCAGGCTCATTAGTTCAGAGAAATGATAGAATTTTCCGAGTTACTTTGCTATAATAATAGTAAATAATGTGAAGAAAGAGGTTCTTTATTTGCAAGAACATTCAGTAGAAATTACCTTACAGCATCCGGATGATGCTTTTCATCTTTTTGGTTCCAATGAACGTCACTTGCGTTTAATGGAACAGGAGTTACAGGTAACCATTCATGCAAGGACGGAGGTTGTCCAGATTATCGGTAGCGAAGCAGCTTGTGAGGAGACTCGCCAGGTGCTTCAAGCTCTGCTAGTTTTGGTGAATCGCGGGATGACGATTGGGACGCCAGATGTAGTGACGGCTATTACCATGGTTAAAAATGGTGAAATTGATAAGTTTGTGGCTCTGTATGAGGAAGAAATTATCAAAGATTCTTATGGCAAGCCCATTCGTGTCAAGACCCTAGGGCAGAAAGTGTATGTCGATAGCATTAAGAATCATGATGTTGTCTTTGGGATTGGACCAGCAGGGACAGGGAAGACCTTTCTTGCGGTGACCTTGGCGGTGACAGCTCTCAAACGCGGTCAGGTCAAGCGGATTATTTTGACTCGCCCGGCGGTTGAAGCAGGGGAAAGTCTTGGTTTCTTGCCAGGAGATCTAAAAGAAAAAGTAGATCCTTATCTGAGACCCGTTTACGATGCACTCTTCCAAATTCTTGGGAAAGAACAGACTACGCGCCTTATGGAGCGAGAAATCATTGAGATAGCCCCTTTAGCTTATATGCGTGGACGAACATTGGATGATGCCTTTGTCATCTTAGATGAAGCGCAAAATACGACCATTATGCAGATGAAGATGTTTTTGACCCGACTTGGTTTTAATTCCAAGATGATTGTCAATGGAGATATTAGTCAGATTGACTTGCCGAAGAACAGTAAATCAGGCCTCATTGATGCGACAGAGAAATTGAAACATATCAAGCAGATTGATTTTGTGTATTTATCTGCAAAAGATGTTGTGCGTCATCCTGTGGTTGCAGAGATTATCCAAGCTTATGAACATTCTACTGAAATGGCGCATCATCATTTTTCTAAAGAAGAGAATTCAAGTTTAGCTAGCCACGAAATCGTCGGCGAGCCAGTCAAGGAGTCGGAAGATGATGAAGGGCTATCTCTTGACTAATCTGGACAAGTTGTACACGACTAATTTGGGGGAAGTACGCTTGCAAAAGAATCTATTACGTGACTGATGACTATCAATGCATTGTCCTATGTCATAATCACAGGGCACAAGAAAGTAGGAAATTTGAAAAGATGATTGACCAACTATCTAAGCATTACAGCTGTAGAATACTAACTGAAAAGGATATTCCAAGTATTTTATCTTTATATGAAAGCAATCCTCTGTATTTTCAGCATTGTCCACCAGCGCCAAATTTGGAAAGTGTAAAAGAAGACATGGCTCGTCTACCTGAAGGTAAAGCTAAGGCTGATAAGTTTTATGTTGGCTTTTGGGATAGCTCTAACCTTGTAGCTGTTATGGATTTTGTCTATGCCTATCCTGATGAGGAGACAGTTTTTATTGGTTTGTTTATGGTTGATCAAGCCTATCAGGGGAAAGGTATTGGCAGCCAGATTGTGACAGAAGCGCTAACCTATTTTGCTAAAAACTTTCGAAAAGCACGTTTGGCTTATATCAAGGGAAATCCACAATCTCAGCATTTTTGGAAAAAGCAGGGCTTCAAACCAATTGGAAGTGAGGTCAAGCAAGAACTCTATACGGGTGTTATCGTTGAACAGAGCTTAAGAGGTTAGAAATGGCATCAAGTAAAAACTATTTGGAATTTGTTTTGGAGCAATTATCGGGATTAGATGATGTGGCTTACCGTTCTATGATGGGAGAGTATATTCTTTACTTCCGTGGTAAGATTATTGGTGGTATTTATGATAATCGCCTTTTAGTTAAACCTGTGCAAGCAGTCTTAGATAAGATTGACCAACCTTCGTTTGAGTTTCCATACGAAGGTGCCAAAGAAATGATTCTAGTGGAAGACCTTGATAATAAGGTGTTTCTAGAAGATCTGATTTTAGCTATGTATGATCAACTGCCGCTACCTAAACCTAAAAAGAAAAAGCAAATGTGAACAAAGCAACAAAGAAGCCTGCTAAGGGCTTTTTTGTTATGGCTAAAAAAGGAAACCAATTTACCAGATATAGCTCCGAATTTAAATGATAGGTGGTGGAAGATTACCCCAGTGGATAAAACGTGGAAATGCATTTTTTATCTTATCAAAGTTTCAAAAGCTAAAAACATTTCGCTTGATGACTTTGAAGAGGTTGTTGCTAGTCTCTAGCTTAGCGTTGGGGTATGGGAGTTCAAGAACGATGTTAGTATTGTTTTGGCCTTTCAGAAAGTTCATAATCTCCAGTGGACTTACTCGTTGTATGAATTTTATAGCACTTTTATTGTTTTGTTTCGTGAAATAGTCTTAATTACTTTATTCTTATCATAATAAAAATAAATCAAAGGGTGACAATCTGTCAAGAAAACTTCCTTAAAAGATATGTTTATTTTAACTGATTTGAAGTATAATAGTAATTGTAGTACAATATTGATATTATGCTATTAACTTATAAAAAATTAGAAAAAGGAGAAATTAATTATGAAGACAAAGAAGTGGATAATTTTCTTTTTATCTTTATTCGCGGTCTTTACTGTTATAGGTTTCTGGAACGTCCAGCGGGTTTCTGCTGCCAACGTTACCGATAAGGCTAAAATCGAGGACTTGAAGATTACTATCGCATCTACAGGAAGCGAGACTGAAGGAATTCATGGTTCAAATGATACTTCGATGAAATTGAAATATTCAGGTAAATTCTCATTTCCCAATGTGGCAGCTAATGAAATCAAGGATGGTGATTACTTTATCGTAAAAGCTCCAAATAACTTGAGTTTGACGGATGGTAGTCTGGATCTCATCGATAAAAACTCAAATACAAAGATGGGGACTGTGAAGGTAGAAAGTGCCAAACATCGGCTAGTATTTACCTTCAATGACAAGGTGAAGGACAAGCAAAATATCCGTGGGGACTTTGTTGCAGAAGCAACTGAAACGCTCAAAAAAGAGGGGAAAACGGTTACCTATGTTTTACCAGATGGTAAAAAACAGACCATCACGTATAAAGTGAATAAATATCAACAGACTGAAGTGATTGGAGAAACTATTACAAAGTACGGTTATAACGATAACAATAAGGCGAGGGCACATTTTCAAATGAAAATTAATCGCGCTAAGAAAGATATGACTGGACATGTGGTAAAAATTACGGATGATGTTTCAAAGGGAGCCTTCGCTAACTATGTGGAAGATACTTTCTATATGTATGAAGCAGAATTTGAGACGACGAATACGAATTCATCTGCTCTTAAACATATAGGTGATAAATACGAAATCACAACCGATCCGGAGGCATACAAGGCTGACTCAGATAAAAAGGCTTTGTTGACCTTTGTCAATGGGAAACGAGGATTTGAGTTGCTCATGCCGACCAATATGGGAACAAAGAGCTTTTTCTTAACGTATGATACGTCCTCACCAGCAGATACTTCAACGATAAGTAACTCAGCGCAGTACTTGATTGATAACCAACCACAACTTATTTGGGAAAAATACGGAGGTAGTACTGGAACCAAAACAGAAGCAACGTTTAATTTAAAGACGGTTAAATCTGTAGGTGCAACTGTTACTGCTGATATTGCTGGAAAGATCAAAATTACTAAATTCGATGAAGCTGATGCAGATGTTAAGTTGAAAGATGTTAAATTTGACATTATTGATAAAGCGACTAATAAAGTAGTTGATACAGTGGTAACGGATGAAAACGGTATTGCTCTTTCAAAGGCTCTCAATGATGGGAAGTATATTGTCAAAGAAAAGAAAACGAAGTCGGGTTACATTGTTAATAGTCAAGAGTTTGAAGTAGAATTGAAAGAAGGAAAAGGTGTTCCGCTCAACATCTCTAATAAACGTGTGACAGTTGATTTTAAAGCAACCAAGACTTGGGTAGGCGGAAAGAAAACTGACTACAAAGAAGTCAAACTTGGCTTGTATGTCCACAAGAAAGGACAAACTGTTGCAGATTCAAAACCTGTCTCAGGGAACTATACTCCTGAGGTAACTGAGTCCAATGGTGTTTATACTTACGAGTGGAAAAATCAACTACCTAAGTATGATGTAGATGGAACCACAGAGTTAGTCTACTCTGTTCGCGAACTTCAAGATGAGACAGCTTTGCCTTTGGAAGGAAATGAAAAAGTCGAAATAGGTAGCCACAACTACGTTGTCTCTTACAATGACGAGATGACCAAAATCACCAATACTTATCTTCCTCCACAGACAAATGTGACTGCTAAGAAAGTATGGTCTGGTGGTAAGGCTGATGCCCGTCCAAAATTCTATTTCAAACTGTATCGTACATTAGAAGGTGGAACTGAGGAAGCTGTAGCTGATGCTGAGAAGAAAGAAGTTCCAAAGACAGATGGAACTGTTGAATGGACCAATCTTCCTGCGACAGATGCAAATGCTACGAAGTACACTTATAGTGTTAAAGAAGTAGATGCTCAGGAAAAACCAGTCACTACCGTAGGCGGCTACACAGCCAATCAAACAGATGCTACGACTGTCACAAATACATATAAATTATTACCAACTAAAACTGATATCTTCGTTGATAAAGAATTGACTGGTAATCGTCCGACTCCTCTTCAAGCAGATGAATTTGAATTCATCTTGAAAGATGAGAAAGGAACCGAAGTTCAACGCGCTAAAAATGATGCCAATGGTCATGTTGTCTTCAAGGATATTCCTTTCGACAAGGAAGGACAGTACAAATTCACTATTGTTGAAGCTCATGCTGGTCAAACGATTAACGGTGTGACTCACGATTCAAGAAGTGTTCACGTCACCGTTTCTGTGTATGATCCTGGACAAGGTAAACTTGTTGCAACACCTCTTTATAACCAGATTTCTGCTTTAATGGCTCCTTTTGCGAATTTCGCAAGTTCTGACTCATTGCTTCCTCCTGGAGCCATTTCTGTCATTGATAATGGTGGAATTCAGAAATTCGTAAATACTTATAAAGCTGAAAAAGCAAAGATGCGTCTTGGAGTGAAGAAAACACTTACAGGTCGTGAGTTGAAAGCTAATGAGTTCGAGTTCACTTTGACCGATAAAGATGGCAATGTTAAAGAAACTGTTAAGAATGACAAAGAAGGAAATGTTAAGTTCTCAGAATTAACATTTGCTACTGCTGGAATCTATACTTATAAGATTGCTGAAAAAGTAGGAAATATTCCTGGGGTAACTTATGATACCAAGACTATCACTGCTACGATTACAGTGACTGATAACGGTAAAGGCACCCTTGAATCAACTGTTGTCTATGACGATGAAAAGCCATTCACCAACAAATACACACCAGCACCGGCAACCAAAGTAAAAATTGCTGGTAAGAAAGTGCTAGAAGGTAAAACACTGGAAGCAGGCAAATATAACTTTGCCCTGAAAAAGACAGATGGCAGCGTCGTTCAAACTGTTACTAATGATGTGGACGGAAACTTTGCTTTTGACGAATTGACTTACGATGAAAACCAAGTAGGAACGCATAAGTATACTATCTCAGAAGTTGAAGGAACAGAAACTGGGGTAACTTATGATAAGACTGTTCGAGAAGTAGAAGTCAAGGTTGAAAAAATTAGTGCTACTGAATTAAAAGCAACGGTTTCGAAAGAAGCGAAAGATCTTGTCTTCACTAACAAATACACCCCAGCAGGTGACACATCCATTACTCTCGGAGCTAAGAAAGTTCTTGAAGGTAAAGCTCTTGAAGCAGGTAAATACAGCTTTGTCTTGAAGAAAGCAGACGGAACTGTTGTCGAAACAGTGACAAACGCTGCAGATGGAACAGTGACCTTCTCACCAATCTCATATGATGAGAGCCAAGTGGGAACTCATAAGTATACTATCTCAGAAGTTGAAGGAACAGAAACTGGGGTAACTTATGATAAGACTGTTCGAGAAGTAGAAGTCAAGGTTGAAAAAATTAGTGCTACTGAATTAAAAGCAACGGTTTCGAAAGAAGCGAAAGATCTTGTCTTCACTAACAAATACACACCAGCACCAGCAACCAAAGTAAAAATTGCTGGTAAGAAAGTGCTAGAAGGTAAAACACTGGAAGCAGGTAAATATAACTTTGCCCTGAAAAAGACAGATGGCAGCGTCGTTCAAACTGTTACTAATGATGTGGACGGAAACTTTGCTTTTGACGAATTGACTTATGATGAAAACCAAGTAGGAACGCATAAGTATACTATCTCAGAAGTTGAAGGAACAGAAACTGGGGTAACTTATGATAAGACTGTTCGAGAAGTAGAAGTCAAGGTTGAAAAAATCAGTGCTACTGAATTAAAAGCAACGGTTTCGAAAGAAGCGAAAGATCTTGTCTTCACGAACAAATACACACCAGCTAAAATGCAAATTCCAGTGAAAAAAATCTGGGATGATGCCGATAACCAAGATGGCAAACGTCCAACTAAGATTACTGTTAAACTCTTGGCAGACGGTCAAGATACAGATAAAACCCTTGAACTATCAGAAGCCAATGGCTGGGCAGGTAACTTCACGGATTTAGATGCAGATAAAGGCGGAGCTCCGATTGATTACAAAGTAGTTGAAGTGAGTTCAGTAGCTGGTTATACAAGTGAAATCAGCGGAGATGCTAAGACAGGCTTTACTATTACTAATAAATACACACCAGAAACAATTGATATTAAAGCCACAAAGAACTGGGATGACGCTAATAACCAAGATGGTAAACGTCCGAAATATATTACGGTTAATCTCTTGGCAGATGGTGAAAAAGTAGCTTCCAAAGAAGTGAAAGCGGCAGCTGACGGAACGTGGTCTACAGTCTTTACAAAACTTCCTAAATTCAAAGCAGGCAAGGTTATTAAATATAGCCTGACCGAAGAAGTCGTTTCTGAATATACTAGCGAAATCAATGATTTCAATATTACCAACAAATACACACCAAAAATGATTGATTATCAAGTGACGAAAACTTGGAATGACAATAATAACCAAGATGGTAAACGTCCAGACCATATCACGGTTCACTTGATGAAGACAATTGGTGGTGTGACTACCGAAGTTGAGAAATATGATATCAAAGTCGCTGAAGCAGACCCAGCGAATGGCAATGTTTGGAAACATACCTTTACTAATCTTCCAAAATACGAAGCAGGTCAAGAAATTGTCTATTCTGTCAAGGAAGATGCTGTAGCAGGATATGAAACATCTATCAAGGGTCAAGAAATCACAAACACCCATGAACCAGAAACAATCGTCATTTCTGGTAAGAAAGTCTGGGAAGATGCTAACAACCAAGACGGCAAGCGAACCAAAACAGTCAAGGTTCAAATTCTGAAAGGCGGCACAATCGTTGATGAAATTGAAACTTCAGAAGAAAAAGGTTGGGCCTTTGAGTCAAAACCATTACCGAAGTATGAAAACGGTAAAGAAATCAAATATGATGTCAAAGAAGTTGCCGTAGAATCTTACGAAAAGCCAATAGTTGAAAAATCTCAAGATGGCAAATACACAATTACCAACAAGCGTACACCAGAAAAGGTAAACTTAACGGGTCAAAAGACTTGGAATGACGCCAATAACCAAGATAATATTCGTCCTACTGAAATCAAAGTTCGTTTATTGGCAGATGGCAAAGATACTGGCAAAATGGCGACAGCGAGTGCAGCAACTGGATGGAAATACAGCTTTGAAGGTTTGGATCGTTACAAGGATGGCAAAGAAATTGTTTACTCTGTTGAGGAAGTAGATGTACCAAAAGGTTATCAATCTAAAGTGAATGGAATGAATTTGGTCAATAGCCACACTCCAGAGGTGACTTCAGTCAGCGGTCAAAAGACTTGGGACGATGATAATGACAAAGACGGTCTTCGTCCAAAAGAGATTCAAGTAAGATTGCTTGCAAATGGCAAAGATACGGGCAAAGTAGTGACAGCAGGCGAAGCAACTGGATGGAAATATAGCTTTGAAAAACTTGCCAAATATGAAGCAGGTAAGGAAATCACTTATACGGTGGAAGAAGTTTCGGTACCAGAAGGTTACACACCGAAGGTAGATGGTATGAATATCACGAATCGTCATACACCAGAGAAGCCACAAATTCCACAAACCCCACCAAGTACACCAGAGAAGTCGAAGAAGAAAATTCTCCCTTCAACAGGTAGTCAAAATTCATTCTTTGCATTACTTGCAGGTCTGTTCACCTTAAGTGGAGTTGCTTACTTGTTAAAGAAGAAGGCGTAATTCTATCATCAGATAGATCGAGTAAAGTCCACTAGATAAATCTAGTGGGCTTTTTCAGGCTCATTGTCAACTGTAGTGGGTGACTAGATCTAAGATCGAGAGAGGGACGAAGTTCTCTCTTTTTGCTTGTTTTCACTCTGAAGCGACAGGGAGGCTACCAAGAGGGTCAGAAGGGAGCCAATAAAAGAAAGAATAGCGATTAGCAGTCCAAAGCTTCTTCGTTCATGATACTCTAAAGAGGTAAGAACAAGGAAGGAGAAGGCAATGGAGTTTAAGGAGTTGTATGGGAAGGTAAGGGAGATTGTTATAATAATGCTTTGTGTGAAAATTTCCTCTCACACTTCAAAAGTGAGTCCTTGTGGTTACATCCACCGTTAGACAAAGAGGAACTGCTCAACCAAATCAAAAGTTAGACTGGTATAATAATGATAGACCATAAGAAAGATTAAAAGGTATGACTCCTAAGGAATATCAGGAGTCATACCTTTTAACAGTTACTTTTTTATCTGTCCATTTTAGATGGGGATTGACACCAAGAGTTTTTTATTATACAGACTCAATTTTTATATAAAAAGAGTCTAAGACACTATTTTTCTCAGACTCAAATTGTTCTTATAATAAAAGCAATGGTAGGTGATTATACAAAGCATTACTTTGAGGTGGTTGATAGGACTTGGCGAAGCCATCCTTTTCGAAATTTATACTAATAAATTATTGATATCTGTGTAGTCACGATTAAGCCCTTCTGCAACAGGTCGGCTAGTGAGATAACCTTTATAAGTAGTAACTCCTTGTTGTAGACCCAAATCATCTGCAATAGCTTGCTCAAAACCTTTGTCAGCCAAAGCTTCAATGTAAGGAAGTGTTACATTTGTCAGGGCAAGAGTTGATGTACGGGCAACAGCACCCGGGATATTGGCAACTGCATAATGAAGCACGCCATGTTTTTCATAGACAGGTTCATCGTGAGTTGTTACACGATCAGCAGTTGCAACAACTCCACCTTGGTCAACGGCTACATCCACAATAACAGATCCAGGTCGCATTTTACTGACCATTTCATCAGTAACGAGCTTGGGAGCTTTGGCACCAGGGATTAATACTGCTCCAATCACTACATCGGCCTCTTTGACACTTTCGGCAATATTGAAAGAATTAGACATAAGGGTCTGGATTTGGTGGCCAAAAAGGTCTTCGAGTTCAGATAGACGCTTAGCGCTGATATCAAGAATAGTGACCTGCGCTCCCAGTCCTAAAGCGATGCGAGCTGCGTGTGTTCCAACAACGCCCCCTCCAATGATAGTGACTTTTCCTTTAGGAACACCTGGAACACCGCCAAGTAGTACACCAGAACCACCTTCTTGTTTGGTTAGAAAGTGAGCTCCAATCTGTACAGCCATACGTCCTGCCACTTCACTCATGGGCACAAGCAAGGGGAGATGCCCCTCTTGGTCACGAACGGTTTCGTAAGCAATCCCTGTTGTATTGCCCCCAATCATCGCATCGGCTAATTCAGGCGCAGCAGCCATGTGCAGATAGGTGAAAAGCAAGAGGTCATCACGTAAGAAGCCGTATTCAGCAGCTAAGGGTTCTTTGACTTTGACAACTAGATCAGCTGTCCAAGCTTCGGCTGCAGTTGTAACAATTGTCGCTCCCTGTGCTTTGTAGTCAGCGTCTGTAAATCCAGAACCAAGACCAGCTTTGGTTTCAACCAAAACCTGATGACCTTTTTGGACGAGACTGTGAACGCCAGCTGGTGTTAAAGCAACACGATTCTCATTGTTTTTAATTTCTTTTGGAATACCGATTAACATAGATTTACTCCTTTTTTGAGATGTTTTTATTGTATATGAAAACGTTTTAAAAATCAAGGCAAAATTAGAAACATTGATTTCAGTGAGTATTTATGTTATGCTATGAGGCAACATAGGAGGTTCGTGCAAAATGGAAAGTATTTATCTAAAGCTAGCTGAAAACCGAACTTTGGAAACAGAGCGCCTGCTCCTACGACCTGTGACCTTAGATGACGCTGAGGCTATGTTTGAATATTCTTCTGATGAAGAAAATACTCGCTATACTTTTTTACCTAATAAAGATTTGGAAGAAACTAAAAATATTATTGCTCGTTTGTTTATGGGTCGACCACTTGGAAATTGGGGGATTGAGCTGAAGGAAAGTGGTAAACTGATTGGCAGCATTGACCTACACAAGCTAGATCCGGTCCTCAGAAAGGCGGCTATCGGCTATGTGATTCATAAGAATTACTGGAATCAGGGCTTGGCAACGGAAGCTTTGAAAGAAATAATCCAGCTGGCTTTTGAAAGTTTGAATATGAATATGTTGGTGGCTCTCCATGATGTGAAAAATCCAGCTTCAGGACGAGTTATGGAAAAGGCTGGTATGAACTTTTCTCACATAGATCCGTATGCTGCCTTGGATTTACATAAAGAAGGTCGAATTTCTCAGAGAGCTTATTATCGTTTGACAAAGGAAGATTATTTTAAAAAATATTGATGTGAACGTGATATTTATAGGAAATTTTAATGGTGATTAGGTTCTTTTTGGGACGTTCTAACAAAAAGTTCTTTCTCTTATGATGAAAACATTTTTCAAATCTATTGACAAGAATCTGTCTGCATGATATAGTAGATGGGTACTGCTGATTTAGCTCAGTTGGCAGAGCGCATCCATGGTAAGGATGAGGTCGCCGGTTCGATCCCGGCAATTAGCATGATGAACAGGAAAAAGCCCAATTTTAATGGGCTTTTTTGCATTGGTGACGATATTAAGACATCAAATTCACCAGCTATTATAGGTGATGGTATTCTCTTAGGTCAAAGCGTTGGTACAGACCTAGTCGGCTTGGACTTTTATCAAATAATGCTGGTATCTGACCCGATTACAGGCGCCTCCGGCTAACTTCATCATGGTCAATACTTAAGGAAAACGTTTTGTAGATGAGTACGGTAGTCGGGATAAATGAGTTCAGGCAGCAATTGACAATGGTGGTTTTTTCTATCTGATTGTAGACGATAATATGAAAGAAACAGCTAGTCAAGAAAAGATTGATGCACTGGTAGCACATGGAATGATTTACCGATCAGATAGTTTGAAAGAGTTGGCTTAACAGCAACAAATGGATCCACAGGTCTTTACCAAGACGATCACAGCTTATAATATTTATGTTGATGCAGGCTATGATCCTGAATTTGAAAAGGGAGCTTTCGACCTTAAGGTTGAAAAGGCGCCGTTTTATGCTACTCCTCGGAAACCAGCCGTGCACCATACTATGGGTGGTCTTAAGATTGATACGGAAATGCATGTTATCAATAAACAAGGACAAGTTATCCGAGGTCTCTATGTAGCTGGAGAAGTAGCTGGCGGACTGCATGCCGGAAACCGTTTAGGTGGCAATTCTCTTACTGATATTTTAACTTTTGGACGTATCGCAGCCGAAATTGCTATTACAAAGAATTGCTAATCTTGATTTTAAGGCAGAAAATTCATTCAGTTTTGGGAGGATTTTTTGTAAATATTCTTGACAAGCATTTCTTTTAATGTTAAAGTATTAACTAATTAAAAGTAGAAAGGAGAATGTATCATGAATAATGTAAAACAAAACAGTACTCAGGTATATCATACGACAGAACTCCTTTCTAGCACAGCACTGTAATTTATTTTTGATGAAAAAATAAATAAAACAAGTAAGCTCAGGACAGGTCTATTCTGTCTTGGGCTTTTTTGTGCGTTTCGGAAAGGATTAGGATGATTAAAAGTTTATTTGGATATATAAAAGAGCATAAATGGTTATATTTATCCATTGCTCTGGTTTTGCTATTGTATGATTTTACCACGCTGATTCCAACACAGGTGATTCAGCGTTTAGTAGATCATCTGTCGCATCATAGTTTGACACAGCAGAATTTAATTAGAGACGTTGGTTTGTTAGCTCTGGTGACGATTTGTAACTATCTTTCGGCTTACTATTGGCATTTGAAGATATTTCAATCGTCCATTGATTATAAATTTCTCATGCAAAGAAGAGCTTTTGAGAAATTGGTAGCTATGAGAACGCCTTTCTACGAAAAATTTCGTTCTGGCGATATTCTAACGCGTTTTTCAACGGATGTTGAGGGAATGATGGAGATGGCTGGCTATGGGATTGTCATTCTCTTATATGCTGGAGGCATGATTGCCTTTGTCATTCCGACCATGTTTTTTATCTCATGGGAAATTAGCTTACTGGCTATGCTTCCGCTTATGATATTGATGATATGGATTTATTTTCTTGGAAAAAAACAAGATAAACTAGTCGAAATTAATCGTGAAGCAGTGGCATCTTTGAATGATGAGGTGTTGGAAACAATAGAGGGAGTCCGAGTTGCGCGTGCTTATAGCAAGAAAGCAACCCAGAAAGAACAGTTCCAATTGCGCACGAAAGCTTTATCTAAGGTCGGTGATCAAATTGCCAGCATTCAATATCTTTACGCACCGCTCTCCTCTGTCTTTATCGCTTTATCAACGGTTATTGTGCTTCTTATTGGCGCTGCTTTTATAAAAACGGGACAGTTAACAATTGGGCAAGTGATTGCTCTTCAATTGTATATGATTAGCCTGATTGAACCTTTTTGGATGCTGTCGGATTTTATTTTGGTCTACCAAACAGGGAAAACGTCTTTTAAAAAGGTCACAGAATTGATTGAAACGACAGATGATATGGAAATGAGTGGCAAAGAGGAGTTAAAACATCTTATCTCTATTCGTTTTCAGGATTATTATTTTACTTACCCACAAGCAGAAACCCCCAGTTTGCGTAACATAGCTTGGCAAATCGAAGCAGGAAAAACGTATGGTATTGTTGGAAAAACTGGCTCTGGTAAAACGACCTTAGTTCGTCAGCTTCTTCAGCAATATCCTGTTGGACAAGGTGTATTTCAGATAAATGGAAAATCTGTCAGTCACTATTCACGTCAATCGATTGAAGCGATGATTGGTTATGTCCCTCAGGAGCATATTTTGTTTTCAAAATCCGTCAAAGACAATATTGCCTTTGGCAAAAGAAATGCGACACTAAGTGATATTGAGCAATCTATTGAAACAGCGGCATTTTCAGAAGATTTAAAACGAATGCCAGACGGGCTGGAAACTCTTATTGGTGAGAGGGGAGTGTCAATATCTGGCGGTCAAAAACAAAGAATTTCTTTAGCACGCGCCTTTATTAGACAACCAGAAGTCCTCATTTTGGATGATTCTTTGTCAGCAGTTGACGCTCAAACAGAGCGTCGAATTATCCAAAATCTTCAGGATATGCGAGCGAATCAGACAACAATCATTGTGACGCACCGTTTGTCAGCTATCCAGCAGGCAGACTGGGCTCTTGTCTTAGAAGATGGACAAATTGTTGAAGAAGGGACTCCGAACCAGTTGCTAAATAAAGGAGGCTGGTATGCCGAACAATATCAGCGGCAGCAACATCAGAAAGGAGGGAGCGAATGAGTATCATTAGCCGTTTATTAAAAGAACTAAAAGTTGTTCGAATTGCATTCTTTCTTGCAGTTGGAATTGCTGTCTTAGCAACAGTGACTAGTCAACTGTCCCCTCTCTTTTTGAGAAATATGATAGACGGACCACTTACACAGATTGGAAGCGGAAAAGAGCGTCAGATTCAGCTTTTGCAATTAGCTGGATTATACATAATTGTTGTAGTTTTGGGGAGCATACTGACTTACTTAGGTGATCGCCTTTTAGCGCATTGTGGAAACAAAGTAGCAGAACATCTGAGGAATGAAGCTTATCAGGTGATGCAAAATTTGCCGATTTCTTACTTTGATGATAAGCCGGCAGGTAAGATTGCAACCAGAATTGTAAATGATACGGAAACCTTACGAAGACAATTTTATGCTAGTTTAGTTAGTGTTTTGATTCAAGTTCTTCGGATTGTTTTTACCTACGCTTTATTGTTTTACCTTAGTCCGCTTGCTGCCTCGGTACTTTTGCTATTGCTTCCTGCTTTTTATGGGATACAAGTATTTTATAAAAAACTAACGGACAAGCCGATGAAAGACTTTTATGATTCACGGAGTGACATCAATAATCAAGTGAATGAATTGATGCATGGAGCTAGTCTGATACAGCTATATCATCAGGAAAAAATAGTTCTTTCAGAATTTGATGCAACTGCCCGAAAAATGAGCCAAGCAGATAAACAAATTGTATGGGTAAGTGCTCTTTCGTCTTGGCCATTAACGGAATTTTTAAAAAATACAGTGCTTGCTGTCATTTTGACAATAGTTGGTCAGCAATTTTTAGGCGGTCATAGCGTTATTACCGCAGGTGTACTGTTTGTCTATCTAAATTATATTATTGATTTATTTGAGATGATGGGTTTTCTGGTTCGGCTTTTTCCGAATGTACAACGATCATTGGAAACAGGAAAACGAGTTTTAGAATTGCTAGATCAACCTCAGGAAGCGGATGAGAAAACGCAGTTAACAGTCAATAAAGGTGAGGTTGTGTTTGAACATGTGAGCTTTGCGTATGAGAAAGGAAAGACTATTCTGCATGATATTAGCTTTAAGGCAAAGCAAGGGGAGACGATTGCTTTGGTGGGACATACCGGCTCTGGAAAATCTTCTATCATGAACCTACTTTATCGTTTCTACGATCCTCAAAAAGGGAAAATATATATTGATCAACAAGACATCAAACAATATTCTCGGGAAAGTCTTCGTAGTCACATGGGAATTGTCTTGCAAGATCCTTATCTATTCACGGGAACGCTAGCAAGCAATGTAGCTATGAGTCATTCAGGCATCAATCGTGAAAAAGTTCTGGAAGCTTTAGAAAAGGTCGGTGCAGGGGACTTGCTGGCTCGTTGTAAAAAAGGAATTGATGAACCTGTAAAGGATAAAGGAACAGCATTTTCGAGCGGTGAACGGCAATTGATTTCATTTGCACGAACTCTCTACGCTAATCCCAAAATTTTAATATTGGACGAAGCAACTTCCCATATTGATACAGAAACCGAAGAAATGATTCAAAAAGCAATGGCTGTGGTAAAGGAGGGGAGGACAACTTTTATCATTGCTCACCGTTTGTCCACCATTCAGGATGCAGACCAAATTTTGGTTATTTCTGAAGGAAAGATTGTGGAGCGAGGGCAACATGATACATTGGTAAAACAAAATGGCATTTATGCTCAAATGAGCCGTCTCCAGCAACAAGTATAAGTTTTGAAAGAAAAAAATGTGAAGTAAAGAGCAGAACGAAATAGTAAATGATTAATAAATCAGGCACCCCTATCTGAAATATGGTATAATGAAGTGATACTAATAAAGTAGGTGTAATATGTATATAGAAATGGTCGACGAGACAGGGCAAGTTTCAGAAGAAATCATCAAGCAAACACATGATATACTGGAATTTGCTGCTAAAAAGATTGGCAAAGAAGAAAAAGAAATGGCAGTGACATTTGTTACCAACGAGCGCAGCCATGAGCTGAATTTGGAATATCGAAATACAGATCGTCCGACAGATGTTATCAGCTTGGAGTACAAGCCTGAGCTGGACATTGCCATTGACGAGGAGGATTTACTAGAAAATCCTGAGCTGGCGGAAATGTTAGAGGATTTTGATGCCTATATCGGAGAGCTCTTTATTTCCATAGATAAGGCGCGTGAACAAGCAGAAGAATATGGTCACAGTTTTGAGCGAGAGATGGGGTTTCTTGCAGTACATGGTTTTCTGCATATCAATGGATACGATCACTATACGCCGGAAGAAGAGGCGGAAATGTTTGGCTTACAGGAAGAAATTTTGACTGCTTATGGACTTACAAGACAATAATACAAATAAACGCAAATGGAAAAATCGAGATGTGATTTCGAGTTTAGAATTTGCTCTGACAGGGATTTTTACAGCAATCAAAGAAGAGCGCAATATGCGCAATCATGCTGTTTCAGCAGTTGCGGTCGTGCTTGCAGGATTGCTTTTTCGGGTATCTGCGATAGAGTGGCTCTTTCTCTTTTTGAGTATTTTTCTAGTCATTTCTTTTGAGATTATGAACTCTGCTATTGAAAATGTGGTGGATTTAGCTAGTGATTATCACTTTTCCATGCGAGCTAAAAATGCCAAGGATATGGCAGCAGGAGCTGTTTTGGTTGTTTCGGGTTTTGCGGTTATAACAGGATTGATTATTTTCGTTCCGAAAATTTGGAATTTACTTTTTTAACATGAAAATCGGAGAATCCTTTCCGATTTTCTTATATTAGACTAATAAGGAATAAACGAGGTGAAAAATGACCTTTAAATCAGGATTTGTTGCTATTTTAGGACGTCCAAATGTTGGAAAGTCTACTTTTTTAAATCATGTTATGGGGCAAAAGATTGCTATCATGAGTGATAAGGCTCAGACGACTCGTAACAAGATTATGGGAATTTACACGACAGATCAGGAGCAGATTGTCTTTATTGATACGCCAGGGATTCATAAGCCAAAGACTGCCTTGGGCGACTTTATGGTGGAATCCGCTTACAGCACGTTGCGTGAAGTGGATACAGTTCTTTTTATGGTTTCTGCCGATGAAAACCGCGGTAAGGGTGATGATATGATTATGGAGCGTTTAAAAGCAGCTAAGGTTCCTGTCATCTTGGTGGTCAATAAGATTGACAAGGTGCATCCTAATCAGCTGCTGAGTCAGATTGATGATTACCGCAAGCAGATGGACTTTAAGGAAGTTGTGCCAATTTCTGCTCTTCAAGGCAATAATGTTTCGCATCTAGTTGATATTTTAAGTGAAAACTTAGAGGAAGGTTTCCAATATTTCCCAGCTGACCAGATTACCGACCACCCTGAGCGTTTTTTGGTTTCTGAGATGATTCGGGAAAAGGTTTTATTGCTGACACGTGAAGAAATTCCGCATTCGGTGGCGGTAGTCATTGACAGTATGAAGCGGGATGAGGAGACTGATAAAGTGCATATCCGTGCTACCATTATGGTGGAAAGAGACAGTCAAAAGGGCATTATCATCGGCAAAGGCGGCTCTATGCTTAAGAAAATCGGCTCTTTGGCACGCCGCGACATTGAACTCATGCTGGGTGATAAAGTCTTTCTTGAAACTTGGGTTAAAGTCAAGAAAAACTGGCGAGACAAAAAGATAGACTTGGCAGATTTTGGATATAACAAAAAGGAGTATTAGAGGCTGAGGAAGATCAGGTCATTATTTGTCGCAGAAAAAGGTCACCAAAATGATAAAAGTATTGTCCTTTTGTATGCGTCTGGTTCTAGCAGTTAGATGTGGGCACATCATATCGCTGAGTTAAAAAATGATTTTCACTGTATAGCTGTTGATTTGTCTGGACATGGTTCTAGCCGCGACATTGGGCGGACAAATTTTAATGATGTTACAGAAATGATTGCTGATATCATCAAAAACAGGGCTCACGGCAAGCCGCACCTTGTTGGACTATCGTTGGGAGGCAGTCTCGTTCTTAAATTGTTGGAAAAACATGCTGATTTATTTGATATAGCGATTGTTGACGGTGCCTGTCACCACCCTATAAAAGGCTACCGCAAAGTCATTGCCGGTGTTTACATCATGTCGTTATTAAAAAACACTAAGCTAATGGGCAACCTTATGGCAAAAATGATGCAGAAAGATGGTGTACCTGAAGAGAGCTATCGTTAGTTCATAATGGATTTGCAAAGGGCTTCTGCTAAGTCTTTTCGCCGAGCAATGTTACAGGCAAATCTGCTGAGGATTACTGCAAATTTCGACAATCCTGTTTTCTCTGTTTCGGGCGGTAAAGAATCGAAGTCAATTCATGAATCTCATAAAGAATTGGTAAGAAAAAACAGACTGAGTAATTGTGCCTATTATCCAAATAAAGGGCATACTTGGTTGTTTAGTGATATTGACACGCATATACAATTACTCCGCTACTTTTTTAAGACGGAGCATTTCCATATAAATTGAAAGGTTTCTAAATATGGACTACATTTCCTACATTCGCTCAAAAGTTGGGCATGACAAGGTTATCCTGACCTTTGCTGGTGGTATTTTAGCAGATGACAAGGGATGCGTGCTGTTGCAACTACGCGGGGATAAGAAAACATGGGCTATTCCAGGCGGTGCAATGGAGCTTGGCGAATCCACTCTTGATACTGCTAAGCGTGAATTTTTTGAAGAAACTGGCATTGAAGTAGAAGCTACTTGTTTTCTCAATGTTTATAGTAATTTCGAGGAAGTTTATCCGAATGGTGATGCGGTGCAGACGGTTGTCTTCATCTATGAGCTGGCGGCGGTTTCACCAGTGAATATTGCAGATTTTCACAATGAGGAAACTCTACGCCTGCGTTTCTTTTCTAAGGAAGAAATTGAGAATTTAGAATCTGTGAGTAGTAAGCATCGCCTGATGTTAGCTGAGTATTTTGATGACAACTTTGCGATGGGACATTGAGTTGAGATTGACATATAATCCGTGATTAATTTATTTTTTAAGGAGGTAGGGCAATGGAATTTGTAAATCTTTTAGTGGAAAATGTGGAACGAGCCGAGGAGCGTTTTTTGTCGGTGCTGACTAATTTATCTGTGGAAGAAGCGAATGCTTTTCCGGTTGCGGATACAGTTCCATCCATTAAGTCTGTGACTTGGTTGACTTGGCATACGGCGCGGGAGCTGGATTTTCAGATTGCTGATTTAGCTAAGACCGAGCCAGTCTGGTTCTCTAAAGGTTGGAAGAAAAAGTTTGCCTTGGATTTGCTAGATGATACGGAAGATTGGCACCATACTCCTCAAGAAGCGCATAAAGTTGTGGTGACAGATATTGAGTTGCTCAAAGGCTATCTGTCTGATGCGGTTGCGGCAACAATTGCTTATTTATCAGAGGTGAATGAAGACAGTTTGGAAGATGTTATTGATGAGAATTGGACTCCAGCAGTTAAGCGTGGGAATCGTTTAGTATCGATCATCGACGATGCTGCTATGCATTCAGGTCAGGCAATCTATGCTCGCCGCCTGCTAGGAAGAGAAGATTGAAAAAGGTAATGGTAGGGGAAGTTCGAGCGGTCGAAAAATCTCATCTAGCTGATTGGGCTTACTTTGCTCATTTAGTTTGGAAAACAGAGAAAAAGAAATTACTAGCAGCATTTTCTGAAGGAAAATTTCCTAATGAATTTTTGTACTACATAGAAGGAGAAGCCGTTGCTTGGATCAGCTTATCTATGCGTTCGGAGTATGTGGAAGGAGCAGAGCAACTTCCTATCGCATATATTGAAGGCATAGCGGTAGCACCTGCTTTTCAAAGAAATGGCATCGCTCATCAACTTCTAGAGTTTGCACAGTCGTGGGCGACAGAAAAAGGAGTGTACCAGCTAGCTGCAGATTGTGATATGGACAATGCAGTCAGTCAAGCTTTTCACAAGGGTGCGGGATTTGAAGAAATAAGTCGAACTGTTCATTATATGTTACATTTGGATAAGAAAGGATAAAGATTTTATGCCCGAATTACCAGAAGTAGAAACGGTACGCCGTGGTTTAGAGCGGCTGGTTAAAGGAAAAGAGATTGAAAAGGTAGATGTCCGTTATGCCAAGATGATTGGAACGGGGGCAGATCCTTTTGTCTTAGAATTACCGGGGCAAAGCATTGATGCTGTTGGGCGTCGGGGCAAGTATCTGATTTTTTATTTGACGAATTGGGTGCTGATTTCGCATTTGCGCATGGAAGGAAAGTATCTTTTCTATCCTGAAGAGGTCCAGTTGACGAAGCATTCTCATGTAATTTTTCATTTTACAGATGGCAGCAGCCTCGTTTATCAGGATGTTCGGAAATTTGGCACGATGGAGTTGTTGAGAAAAGAACAAATAACATCCTATTTTACTGAGCGAAAGCTAGGACCAGAACCGACTGAATCAGATTTTCATTTACTGCCATTTGAAACCGCTCTGAAAAAATCTAAGAAATTGATTAAACCTTACCTGTTGGATCAAACTTTAGTAGCTGGTCTTGGCAATATCTATGTAGATGAAGTATTATGGCGGGCGCAGATTCATCCGGCAAGAGCAGCTCAAAGTTTGACTGCTGGAGAAGCAGAGGAATTACGCAAGCAGATTATTGCAGTCTTGCAGTTAGGTATTGAAAAAGGCGGTTCAACCATTCGCACCTACCGTAATGCTTTGGGAGAAGACGGAACCATGCAGGATTTCCTGCAAGTCTATGGAAAAACAGGCCAACCTTGTACTAGATGCGGTCACGAAATTGAAAAAATCAAACTAGCTGGTCGTGGAACTCACCTTTGTCCACATTGTCAAAAAATGAGGTAGGACATGGCAAAAATAATCGGAATTACAGGCGGTATTGCTTCTGGCAAATCGACAGTCACAAATTGTCTCAGGCAAAAGGGCTATCAGGTCATTGATGCGGATCAGGTGGTTCATGAATTGCAGAAACCGGGAGGTCGACTTTATCAAGTTCTGTTGTCAGAATTTGGAACAGAAATTTTATTGGCAGACGGTCAATTGGATCGAAAAAAGCTAGGAGCTCTTCTCTTTAGTCGTCCCAATTTACTAGAGAAGTCCAGTCGCTTACAAAATAATATTATTCGAGAAGAATTAGCTTTAAAACGTGAGCAATTGGCAGCAACAGAAGAGCTTTTCTTTATGGATATTCCACTCTTATTTGAACAGGAGTATGAAGATTGGTTTGACCAAGTTTGGCTAGTAGATGTGAGTAAAGATACTCAATTAGAACGTTTAATGACTCGAAATAATCTTAGTCAAGAAGAGGCTCAACAACGCATAGCAGCCCAACTTTCTTTGGCAGAAAAAAGACAAAGAGCTGAGATTGTGATTGACAATAATGGTGCGCTTTCGGCTACTTTAAAGCAGGTGCAGGCATTTTTAGACAAAGAAAGAAGATGATTTTATTAAGAATCAAGTGAATTGGAAACGGAATTTATGGATTGCTTGGCTGGGGAACTTTTTTATAGGTGCCAGCCTGTCACTAGTTGTTCCCTTTATGTCTTTGTATGTGGAAGAATTAGGTGCTAGAGGCTCCATGGTTGAATTTTATTCAGGTTTGGCGGTTTCGAGCACAGCTTTGACAGCCGCTCTTTTATCTCCTGTATGGGGAAGTTTAGCTGATAAATATGGCCGCAAGCCCATGATGATTCGAGCTGCTTTTGCAATGACTTTTACCATGGGAGGCTTGGCGTTTGTGCCAAATGTATTTTGGCTCATTGTATTGAGACTGTTAAATGGGGTGTTTTCTGGTTATGTACCAAATAGCACGGCATTGATTGCTAGTCAAGCGCCTAAAAAGCACTCTGGATATGCTTTGGGAACATTGTCAACAGGTGTCGTAGCGGGAACGCTGATGGGACCTCTTTTAGGAGGAATGATTGCTCAGAGTTTGGGAATGAGAAATGTCTTCCTTTTGGTTGGATTTTTCTTGTTTGTTGTTACTTTGTGGACCATTTTTGGGATAAAAGAAGATTTTCATCCTGTCTCTAAGGAAAAAGAAGTTTCGACCAGGCAACTATTTCAACGAATTCCTCAAAAATCAATCCTTTTTAGTTTGTTCATTACTAGCATGGTGATTCAGATGATTGGCCAGTCCATTTCCCCTATTTTGACACTTTATATTCGCTCTTTAGGGCAAAAAGAAAATCTGCTGCTAGTATCTGGTGCAATCGTTTCAGCTATGGGAGTTTCAAGTATATTTTCTTCTAGTTGGCTGGGAAAACTAGGAGATAAAATGGGAAATCACCGTTTGCTCTTGCTGGCTCTCTTATATAGTTTTGTAATTTATATTTTCTGTGCGAGGGCTGGTACGCCGCTTGAATTGGGAATTTATCGTTTCCTGTTTGGTCTGGGAACGGGGGCGCTTTTGCCTGGAGTTAGCTCTCTGCTAAATAAAATCACTCCCAAAGAAGGTATTTCCAGAATTTTTAGTTACAATCAAACATTCTTCTATATTGGAGGTGTTATTGGTCCTCTAATGGGCTCAATGATTTCTGTACATTTTGGCTATCATTGGGTTTTCTATAGTACAGCAGGCTTAGCATTATTGAATTTTTTCTTTTTATTATTTAGTTTTAGAAAATATTTAGGAGTGAAGGAAGTCAGTGCGAGTAAAGATTAATTTAAAATGTTCAAGTTGTGGCAGTCAGAATTATTTAACAAGCAAAAATATGAAGACTCATCCAGAGAAAGTTGAAGTCTTAAAGTATTGCCCTAAAGAGAGAAAAGTGACCCTACATCTTGAATCAAAATAAATTTTATGATAAAATAGATGAGATTTTAAGGAGTTTGATATGTATAATTTATTATTAACCATTTTATTGATTTTATCAGTATTTATTTTAATCGCAATTTTTATGCAACCTACAAAAAATCAATCAAGTAATGTATTTGACGCAAGTGCAGGAGATTTGTTTGAACGACCAAAAGCAAGAGGCTTTGAAGCAGTTATGCAGCGTTTGACGGGAGTGATGGTTTTCTTTTGGTTGTTGATTGCACTAATGCTGACAATCTTATCTAGTAAATAAAATGGGCTCTGACTTTGTCTTTGCCTATTTTTTCTGTAGTAGATGAGAAAAGGCAACTTAAAGTTTAGAAAACATAAGAGAAAAGGAAAGAATGAAAGAAGAAATTTTAAGCTATTTAAGAGAGAAAAAAGAAGCTAGCATAGATGAACTGGCGCAGGGATTAGGGAAAGAAAAGGCAAAAGACTTTAGAAACCTAGTTAAAACGATTTCTGAAATGGAGCGAAAACGTCAGTTGAGCTTTAGCAATGCAGGCAAAATCCAGCTTCACAAAGAAAAGCAAATGCTTACTTTGAAAGGGACCTTTCACGCCCATAAAAATGGCTTTGGTTTTGTTACCTTAAATGAAGAAGAGGATGATCTTTTTATTGGTCGCAATGATGTCAACTATGCGATTGATGGTGATACGGTAGAAGTTGCAATCACTAAGGTTGCAGATCGTAGCAAGGGAACATCTGCTGAAGCGAAGGTTATTGATGTTTTGGAACACAGCTTAAAAACAGCAGTGGGTCAGCTCATCTTGGATGAAGAAAAGCCTAAGTATGCTGGTTATATTCGGTCAAAAAATCAGAAAATATCTCAACCTATTTATATCAAGAAACCAGCTTTGGTTTTGGATGGGACAGAGATTTTAAAAGTAGAGATTGATAAGTACCCGACTAAAAAGCATGACTTTTTTGTAGCTACTGTTTTAGATGTGGTCGGTCATAAGGACGATCCGGGGATTGATGTTCTGGAAGTTTTGGAGTCCATGGACATTGTGTCTGAGTTTCCAGAAAGAGTTTTGAAGGAAGCATCAACGATTCCAGAGACGCTGTCTGAAAAGGATTTTGAAGGACGTTTAGATCTACGTAATGAAATTACCTTTACCATTGACGGGGCGGATGCGAAAGATTTGGACGATGCAGTTCATATCAAGAAGCTGAAAAATGGACATTTTGAACTGGGAGTTCATATTGCAGATGTTTCTTACTATGTTCAAGAAGGTTCTGAATTAGATAAGGAAGCGCTCAATCGAGCGACATCTGTTTATGTGACGGATCGAGTAGTACCTATGCTGCCTGAACGCCTATCAAACGGTATCTGTTCACTCAATCCTAATGTAGATCGGCTGACGCAATCAGCTATTATGGAGATTGATCAAAAAGGTCGAGTTGTCAAGCATACCATTACACAAACAATCATTAAAACTACTTTTCGTATGACTTATAGCGATGTGAATGACATGATTGCGGGAGACGAGAAAAAACGAGCAGCTTTTAAAGCGATTGTGCCAAGTATAGAGCAAATGGCAGAGCTTCATGCTATCTTAGAAACGATGCGTTTCAAGCGAGGAGCCCTTAATTTTGATACGAAAGAAGCTAAAATTTTGGTCAATAAGACTGGGCGTCCAGTAGATATTGTTTTGCGGCAGCGTGGACTTGCGGAGCGTATGATTGAGTCCTTTATGCTAGTCGCCAATGAAACAGTAGCAGAGCATTTTGCTACGTTAAACCTGCCCTTTATCTATCGTATTCATGAAGAACCTAAAGCTGAGAGAGTGCAGAAGTTTATTGATTATGCTTCTACTTTTGGCGTTCGGGTTTACGGAACTGCTAATTCTATGAGCCAATCTGCCCTTCAGGATATTATGAAAGCAGTCCACGGTCAGCCTTATGAAGAAGTGCTGTCTATGATGCTTTTGCGCTCCATGCAGCAGGCTCGTTACTCAGAACACAACCACGGTCATTATGGCCTAGCTGCCGAGTTTTATACGCACTTTACTAGTCCGATTCGCCGTTATCCAGACCTTTTGGTTCATCGCATGGTGCGTGATTATGGCTGTTCTAAGGAAATAGCAGAGCATTTTGAGCAAGTCATTCCAGATATTGCCAGTCAGTCTTCCGGCAGGGAACGGCGAGCTATTGAAGCAGAGCGAGAAGTAGAAGCTATGAAAAAGGCTGAGTTTATGGAAGAGTTTGTCGGAGAAGAATTTGACGGTATCGTGTCTAGTGTTGTTAAATTTGGTCTTTTTGTTGAACTCCCCAATACAGTTGAAGGCTTGATTCATGTAACCAACTTGCCAGAATTTTTTCACTACAATGAACGCAATCTAACTTTGCAGGGCGAAAAGTCAGGTGTTGTTTTCCGTGTCGGTCAACAGATTCACATTAAGCTAGTTCGGGCTGATAAGGCTACGGGAGAGATTGACTTTGAATACCTACCTAGTGAATATGACGTGATTGAAAAAAGAAAGCAATCCAATCGTGATAGGCGTCAACAGTCGCATCAAGATAACAGAGGACGAAGAGACAAATCTCCGAAAGGAAAAGTTCCTAGGGATAAGAAATTAAAGAAAAACAAGGGCAAGAGACCCTTTTATAAAGAAGTGGTAAAGAAAGGAAGCAAGAATGGCAAAGGGAGAAGGAAAGGTCGTAGCGCAAAATAAAAAAGCACGACACGACTATACGATTGTTGATACGATTGAAACGGGCATGGTTCTGACCGGAACTGAAATCAAAAGTGTGCGGGCTGCACGAATTAACCTGAAAGACGGCTTTGCTCAAGTCAAAAACGGAGAGGTCTGGCTCAGTAATGTTCACATCGCTCCCTATGAGGAGGGCAATATCTGGAATCAAGATCCTGAACGTAGGAGAAAATTGCTATTGCATAAAAAACAAATCCAGAAATTAGAGCAGGAAACCAAAGGAACTGGAATGACTTTGGTTCCCCTTAAAGTTTATCTTAAGGACGGTTATGCCAAGTTACTTTTAGGATTGGCTAAAGGGAAACACGACTATGACAAGCGTGAATCCATTAAACGTCGTGAGCAAAATAGAGACATTGCTCGGACGATGAAGGCTTATAATGTGCGATAATGTACAAGATATAAAAATCGGAAGTTGTTTCCGATTTTTTAGTAGTTCGAGGTAGTTGATTGGTCAATCTTTCTCAAAAACCCTTTTCTAACATGGCAAGGACTGAGAAATTTTTTCAACTTTTTTATTTGTTTTACGAATAAATAGATAAAGCAAATTTTCATTCAACTGAGGAGGAAAGATGTTAGAGACAATCATTGAGAAGATGAAAGAGTATAAAATTTTGATTGGTTTAAGTTTGATTGGTTTGATAATAGCAGGATTTTTTATGATAAATGGTCAATCTAGTAGACAATCAAATGTAGCAGAGCTCGCACAGGAAACAGTTACGAGTTCGGAGGCAGAATCAAAAGAAATTTCAACTAGAACGAAGAAAAACTCACAGAAAGAAAAAGCAGAGACTCAAACGAGTTCAAGTGAAGAATCAGAATTTTTAACCGTAGATGTCAAGGGTGCAGTCAAAAATCCAGGTATTTATCAACTGAAAAAGACTAGCCGTATCAATGATGCAATTCAAAAAGCGGGTGGTTTAACGACAGACGCTGACAGCAAGTCTATCAATTTGGCGCAAAAACTAACAGATGAAGCTGTTGTTTATGTGGCAACTGTTGGCGAGAATGCGACAAGTGTTGCAAGCGGAACAGGACAATCTTCAACGTCAGGAACTAGTAAAGTCGCATCGCAAAAAGGGAATAAGGTCAATCTAAATACAGCTGATTTATCTGAGTTGCAGACCATTTCTGGCATCGGTCAAAAACGTGCGCAAGATATTTTAGATTATCGTGAGGCAAACGGGAAATTCAGTTCAGTTGATGACCTGAAAAATGTATCAGGAGTTGGTGCCAAAACACTAGAAAAATTGAAAGAATATGTCACAGTGGATTAAAAGATTTCCGATTAAGCCAATTTACATAGCTTTTTTGCTTGTCTGGTTATATTTTGCAATCTACCAAAGTAGTTGGTTAGCTTGTCTTGGTTTTATCTTTCTAGTGATTCGTCTTTTTCGCTTTTATTCACCGAAAGAATATTTCATGACCTTCATGATCCTCTCTTGTTTTGCTGGTTTTTTCTTTGTTCGTAGGGAAATGGTAGAGCAGAAGACGAAAGTAGCACCCTCTCCCGTAAGACAAGTAGCAGTTCTACCTGACACGATTAAGGTAAATGGAGATTCACTTTCTTTCCGTGGTAAAACAAATGGGCAGACTTATCAAGTTTACTACAAATTGAAATCAAAGGAAGAACAGTTGGCTTTTCAAAATCTCTCTAGTCTGGCTATATTGACCGTTGAAGGGGAATTTGAAATCCCTGAGAAGAAGCGTAATTTTGCTGGTTTTGATTACCAATCCTATTTAAAAACGCAAGGGATTTATCGAATTTTAAAAGTGGATACCATTTTATCGAGCCAAGATAGAATCAGCTTGCACACTTTTGAGTGGCTTTCTAGCTGGCGAAGAAGAGCACTGGTATTTATCAAGAAGCATTTTCCAAATCCGATGAGTAATTACATGACAGGACTCTTATTTGGTGCCTTGGATACAGACTTCGATGAAATGAACAATCTTTACTCTAGCTTGGGGATTATTCATTTATTTGCGCTGTCTGGCATGCAAGTTGGTTTTTTTATGGAGGGTTTTCGTAAGTTGCTGTTAAGGCTGGGTCTTACACAGGAAATGGTCCATAAATGTCAATATCCATTTTCTTTCTTCTATGCGGGAATGACTGGATTTTCAGTATCCGTTGTACGGAGCTTAGTTCAGAAATTACTGTCGCAACATGGTATCACTAAGTTAGATAATTTTGCTTTAACGATGATGATATTGTCCTTGATTATGCCTTCCTTTCTTTTAACGGCAGGAGGAGTTCTCTCTTGCGCCTATGCTTTTGTTATTAGTGTGATAGATTTTGAAAGTCTGACTTCTTGGCGAAAGATTGTTGTAGAGAGCAGTGTCATTTCGCTTGGTGTTTTACCGATTCTAATCTTTTATTTTGGTGAATTTCAACCTTGGTCTATTTTGTTGACATTTGTTTTTTCACTGATTTTCGATACAATGATGCTGCCAGGCTTGACGTTGATTTTTCTTTCTTCGCCTTTGATAAAGCTAACTCAGGTCAATTTTCTATTTGAAGGGTTAGAAAATAGCATTCGTTGGATAGCAAGTGTCTTTGGCAGACCAATCGTTTTTGGGCAACCCAGTCCGCTTTTGCTGATTGTTATGCTACTTGTACTGGCTATTTTGTATGATATTAGAAAAAATAAAAAATGGGTAATATTTCTTAGTCTGCTTCTTTCATTACTCTTTTTCATAAATAAATTTCCTTTGCAAAATGAGATCACAATGGTTGATGTTGGGCAGGGAGATAGTATTTTTCTGAGAGACTGGAAAGGACGAAATGTATTGATTGATGTTGGTGGACGTGAGGAAATTAGAACAAAAGAAGCTTGGCAAAAACGAGCGACTAGCTCAAATGCAGAGAAAACTTTGATTCCTTACTTAAAAAGTCGTGGCATAGATACGATTGATGCTTTAGTCTTAACAAATCCTAATCCAGATTATGCAGGAGATGTATTAGAAGTTGCTAAAAAATTTGCAATAAAGAAAATTTATATTTCTAGAAGTAGTCTAAGCAATGCAGATTTTCTAGAGAAATTAAGGAAAATAAACACATTCATTCATGTTGTAAAACAAGGCGACAAACTTCCTATTTTTGATCATCATTTGCAAGTTCTTTCGGGTGCTAGCAAGAACGACCATTCGATCGTTTTATATGGTCAGTTTTTCCGTACAAGATTTTTATTTGCGAGCGACTTGAAAGAAGAGGGCGAAGCAAAGTTAATGCAGCATTATCCAAAGTTGAAAACAGATGTTTTGAAAGTCGGACAGCATGGAGCCAAGGACTCATCAAGTTCAAAATTTTTGCAACAAATAGAACCAACGGTTGCGCTCATTTCTGTCGGGAAAAATAATCAATCTAAGCAACCAAGCCAAGATACAATAGAGCGATTTGCACAATTGCCTGCTAAAGTCTATCGGACAGATGAACAAGGGGCAGTTAAATTTTCAGGGTGGACAAACTGGCGATTAGAGATGGTCAAGTAATTGTTCTCTAAAAATTAATTTCCGTTGATTTATTAGGAAAAGTATGGTATTCTATTAAAAATTTAAAAATTAGGAGATTTATGATGTTTACCGCTTATAAAAAATTTTGGACTCACTATGCTGATTTTGAAGGAAAATCAACTAGATCTGACTATTGGTGGTCTGTTTTATGCAATGCTTTAATTACCCTTCCATTTGTGATAATAGCTTTTGGAGCGATTATGACAGCGATTTTCAGTGCTATTCAACAAGCAGCTTACTATGAAGGAGGGAGTGGTTTTGATCCAAGCGTCTTTATAGCTGGATTAGGTTCTACACTTTTCGTCTTTGTTTTATTGAGTTTATTTGGGATAGCAACTTTAATCCCAAATTTGGCGATTATTGTGCGTCGTTTGCGGGATGCTGGCTATCATTGGGCATTTATCTTTTTATATGCAGGTCCTATACTTTTGATGTGGGTTCCAATTTTAAATATTTTGGCTGCCGTTGCTATGTTACCATGTTCTATCGCTCTAATTGTCCTACTTTGTATGCCAACTAAAGTACAACCTATGGTTTACCAAGGACAATTTACAGCACAACAAGCAAAACCTCAGCAACAACCTGTTCAAGCACAACAATTTACTCAACCACAAGAACCAGTTCAAGAACAAGCAGTTGAACCTGAAACAACACCAACTCAACCTCAACAAGAATCTGCGATTACCACTGAAACTCCAGAACAAGTTGTTCAATCAGATGAGAAAGAATTGGATTCAGCTTTCTCTGAAGATAACTAAACTAGAAATGCTCCAATAAATGTATTGGGGTGTTTTTTAGAAATGACGATTTTTTTAATAACATTTTTAGGATTTACTCCTGAATAAGCCAATCTTATATCTCATTTATCCCATTAGAAAAATGACCTATTCAAGCCAATTTTTAGTCTTTATTTGGATCATTGTGAAAATCAATGATAAGGCAAATGATAGCAATCGCAAAAATAAATAATCCAAATCCGATAATAGTTTTTATTATGATATTTGAAAAGTAAAATAAAGCAATAATCAAAAGTAAAAATACAATAAACCAAGACCACATAATAAACTTCCTTTCTGTCTTCATTATAACACAGGTGAATCTTTTTATATTATTTGAGATAATGTATGTCGCCTGTAGAGAGTTATGTTAGATTTCTTTTGAATGTAAAAAAAGATTGGTTTAAACGTTGAAAAGAAGTACTACTTTTCTTTCACTAAAGCAATTGATTTCTACACAAAAAGTCAGCTAAATGAAGGAAAATTTGGTATGATAAAGATAATTATGTAGCTAGGAGAATGACCATGGAAAATAAGGTACGCTATAATTGGGCAACTTTAGGTACAGGTGTGATTGCTAATGAATTGGCACAGGCTTTGCAGCAGCTAGGTGGAAAGCTCTATTCTGTTGCTAACCGAACACATCAGAAAGGCTTGGACTTTGCACAAAAATACGGTATTGAAAAAGTTTATGATCAGATTGATGACGTATTTAAGGACGAAAATGTGGATATTATTTACATTTCCACGCCACATAATACGCATATTGATTTTTTACGAAAAGCATTAAAAAACGGAAAACATGTTCTATGCGAGAAGTCCATTACGCTCAATTCAGAAGAATTGGAAGAAGCGGTTTTATTAGCCGAGCAAGAACACGTCGTTTTGGCAGAAGCGATGACGATTTACCACATGCCAATCTATCGACAATTGAACAACATCATTTCTAGTGGTCAATTGGGTGATTTAAAAATGATTCAAATGAACTTTGGTAGTTACAAAGAATACGATATGACCAATCGTTTCTTTAATCGTCAGCTTGCAGGCGGTGCACTGTTAGATATTGGCGTGTATGCCTTGTCATTTGTTCGGTGGTTTATGACATCTAGCCCTCATCAAGTCCTTTCGCAAGTAAAATTTGCACCAACAGGCGTTGACGAGCAAGCAGGGATTCTTCTAACGAATGCCCAAGGAGAAATGGCGACTTTGACCTTGAGTCTTCATGCTAAACAGCCCAAGCGTGGAACAATTGCTTATGATAAGGGCTACATTGAAATGTATGAATATCCTAGAGGGCAAAAGGCGGTTATTACTTATACTGAAGACGGGCATCAAGAAATCATTGAAACAGGAAAGACGAGCGAAGCTTTAATGTATGAAGTTCTTGATATGGAAGCAGCAGTAGCTGGTGACAAAAATGAGATGCATTTGGATTACAGCTGTGATGTCATGAAAATCATGACGGATTTGCGAAAAGAGTGGGGCATGGCTTATCCAGAGGAAGAAAAATAACGATACAGAACAGGAGAAACAATGGGACATTCAGCTTGGCATAGTTTGATTAAGCAGCAGTTGCCTGACGGCTATTTTGGTAAAATCAATTACTTTTTAAATCAAGTTTATTCATCAGGTACAATCTATCCACCGCGTGAAAAAGTTTTTAATGCGATTCAGACGACGGATTTAGCAGATGTAAAAGTAGTGATTTTGGGGCAAGATCCCTATCATGGTCCGCGTCAAGCGCAGGGGCTGAGCTTTTCAGTACCAGATGATATTCCAGCACCGCCTTCTCTTCAAAATATTTTGAAAGAGTTAGCAGATGACATTGGCATCAAAGAATCTCATGATTTGACACCTTGGGCACGGCAAGGAGTCTTGCTGCTGAATGCCAGTTTGACCGTTCCTGCTGGGCAAGCAAATGGACATGCCGGTCAAATCTGGGAACCGTTTACGGATGCTGTGATTAAGGTTGTCAATGAAAAAGATACACCTGTTGTCTTTATACTCTGGGGCTCTTATGCACGCAAGAAAAAAGCCTTGATCACTAATCCTAGACATCTCATTTTAGAATCTCCTCATCCAAGCCCTCTCTCAGCTCATCGTGGATTTTTTGGTAGCAAACCTTTTTCTAAAACAAATGCCTTTCTAACGTCTCAAGGGATAGAACCGATAAATTGGTTATTGTAAGTAGTTTTATATAGTGGTATTTTTGAAAGGATAAAAATGGTTAAATTAGCAACGATTTGCTACATTGACAACGGCAAAGAATTTTTATTGCTACATCGAAATAAAAAGCCTAATGATGTCCATGCTGGTAAGTGGATTGGTGTTGGGGGTAAGTTAGAGAAAGGTGAAACGCCGCAGGAGTGTGCTGTAAGAGAAATCTTAGAAGAAACAGGCTTGCGAGTCAATAAGCCAGTATTAAAAGGTATTATCACGTTTCCAGATTTTACACCTGATAATGATTGGTACACGTACGTATTTAAAGCGACAGAATTTGAGGGAGAACTGATTGACTGCGATGAAGGTACTTTGGAATGGGTACCTTATGAAGAAATCTTATCCAAGTCAACTTGGGAAGGAGATTATACGTTTCTATCTTGGATTTTAGAAGATAAACCATTCTTCTCGGCTAAATTTTCCTATAAAGGGGATAAATTAGTGGAGAGTCATGTTGATTTTTATGGAGAATAAGGAGAAAAGTGCATGTTGTTAATTAAAAATGGTCGCGTTATGGATCCAAAATCTGGTTTTGATAAGGTTTGCGATGTCCTAGTTCAGGATAAAAAAATTCTTCAAATTGGTCAGGATTTGAAGGCAGAAAATGCTCAGGTGATTGATGCGACTGGATTGGTGGTGGCGCCAGGGCTGATTGATATTCATGTTCATTTTCGTGAACCTGGTCAGACGCATAAAGAAGACATTCATACGGGTGCTTTAGCTGCGGCAGCGGGTGGATTTACAACGGTTGTCATGATGGCAAATACCACTCCAACGATTTCAACAGTAGAGACGTTGAAAGAAGTATTAGAATCTGCCCATCGTGAAAACATTCATATTAAGTCTGTCGCGACCATTACAAAGAATTTTGATGGACAGCATTTGACAGATTTCAAAGCGCTTTTGGAAGCGGGAGCTATTGGTTTTTCAGATGACGGAATTCCATTAAAAAGTACAAAAGTGGTACGCGAAGCTTTGGAAGAAGCTGACAAAAATGGTACATTTATCTGCCTTCACGAAGAGGATCCAGAACTCAATGGTATTCTTGGGTTTAATGAGCAGATTGCCAAAGAACATTTTGGATTTTGCGGTGCGACTGGGGTCGCTGAATATAGTATGATTGCGCGTGACGTGATGATTGCTCATGCAACCAATACCCATATTCATATCCAGCATTTATCAAAAGCAGAAAGTGTGAAAGTCGTGGAATTCGCTCAGCGATTGGGCACTTACGTAACAGCAGAAGCAGCGCCCCAGCATTTTTCTAAGACAGAAGAGCTATTGTTGTTAAAAGGTAGCAATGCCAAAATGAACCCGCCACTTCGTTTGGAATCAGATCGTTTAGCTGTCATTGAAGGACTTAAGTCTGGAGTTATTTCAGTCATTGCGACAGACCATGCACCTCATCACGCTGATGAAAAGAATGCAAAAGACATCACCAAAGCACCGTCTGGTATGACAGGTCTAGAAACGTCACTTTCGCTTGGTTTGACTTATTTGGTGGAAGCAGGTCATTTGACACTCATGCAGTTACTGGAAAAAATGACAATTAACCCAGCGCAACTCTATGATTTTGAAGCGGGTTATCTTGCTGAGAATGGTCCAGCCGATCTCACAATTTTCGATACAAATGCTGAACGCATGATAACAGAAGATTTTGCCTCAAAAGCAGCTAATTCACCATTTATCGGCGAAAAATTAAAAGGCGTTGTTCACTATACGATCTGTGATGGGCAAATTGTCTATGGAAGCAAATCATCATAACAAGCATAAGGTTGGAAGTGTTTTTCAACCTTATTGTATTTTAAATTTCTTATAATTTTTAGAAAATTTTCTGTTTATTAGGATAAAAAATGATACAATAGAGAAGTTAAAATAGTCCCGAAAAGGTAGTTAAAGGTTAAATATTAACCATAGAGACTAGTGCTTTGTAACTTTTTAACGTAAGTCTGTTTACAGATTTTCAAGTAACTTCCTAGCAATAATAGAATTTTTAGGAGGGAATATTTCATTAAAAGGGGGACATGAATATGTCAGAACGTAAACTTTTCACGTCTGAATCTGTATCTGAAGGACATCCAGATAAGATTGCAGACCAAATTTCAGATGCTATTTTAGATGCTATCTTGGAGCAGGATCCAGAGGCTCATGTGGCTGCTGAGACAGCTGTCTATACAGGCTCTGTCCATGTTTTTGGGGAAATATCCACAAATGCTTATGTGGATATTAACCGCATAGTTCGCGATACAATTGCAGAGATTGGTTATACAAAAGCTGAATATGGTTTTTCAGCAGAAACGGTGGGGGTGCATCCGTCGCTTGTTGAGCAATCACCAGATATTGCTCAAGGGGTAAATGAAGCCCTTGAAATTCGTGGAAATGCTGAACAAGATCCGCTTGATTTGATTGGTGCCGGTGATCAGGGGCTGATGTTTGGTTTTGCTGTAGATGAAACACCTGAACTAATGCCGTTGCCTATTTCTCTCAGTCACAAATTAGTCCGTCGTTTAGCAGAGCTTCGCAAATCTGGAGAAATTTCCTATCTTCGTCCGGATGCAAAATCTCAAGTAACGGTTGAATACGATGCAAACGACAAACCTATACGTGTGGATACTGTTGTTATTTCCACTCAACATGACCCAGAAGTAAGCAATGAGCAGATTCATCAAGATGTGATTGAAAAGGTCATTAAAGAAGTGGTTCCAGCAGAGTATTTAGATGAAAAAAGTAAGTTTTTCATCAATCCGACTGGTCGCTTTGTTATTGGCGGACCTCAAGGAGATTCTGGTTTAACTGGACGTAAAATTATCGTTGATACATATGGCGGTTATGCACGCCACGGAGGTGGGGCTTTCTCTGGAAAAGACGCCACAAAAGTCGATCGTTCCGCTTCTTATGCAGCGCGTTATATTGCCAAGAATATTGTTGCAGCAGGATTAGCTAAGAAAACAGAAGTTCAGCTAGCCTATGCTATCGGAGTCGCACATCCAGTATCAGTCCGCATTGATACTTTTGGCACAGGTACAGTTTCAGAAAGCAAGATTCAAGAAGCAGTTCGACAAATCTTTGATCTTCGTCCAGCGGGTATTATTCAAATGCTTGATTTGAAACGACCAATTTACCGTCAGACTGCTGCCTATGGGCACATGGGACGTACAGATATTGACCTGCCGTGGGAAAAACTTGATAAAGTAGATGCTTTGAAAGCAGTTGTTGCAAAATAAAGAAGAAGTTAGGATACAAGTCTCTTGTTTATAAATTTTTTATGAGGCATTTTACAATCAGCCACAGTTGCAATCTGACTTAAAACGTATTTATTTGTGCCGATTATATTAGTGTTATCTGCAAACTCCAGCAGTTCCCTAGATTGTTGGATCTAGTCATCATTTTGAGGAGCGGGACAAAATTGATTTTTGTCCCGCTCTTTTTAGAATGCCACCAAAATAAAAGAGTTTTGTAATCGTTATATAACAAGAATAACAAGTTAAAAGAGATTTCTTTAAAAGGATAGGATTTTCACAGAAACTGTGTTATAATAAAGTGCAGTATATTTGATTATAAATTCCTTGAAAGAGCTAAAAATGAAAAAAATTGTAATTAATGGCGGTCGCCCCTTAAAAGGAGAGGTGACTATTAGCGGTGCTAAAAATAGCGTAGTCGCTTTAATTCCGGCGACAATTTTATCTGATGAAATCGTGACATTGGACTGTGTGCCAGATATTTCCGATGTTGTGAGTTTGATTGACATTATGGAAGCTATGGGAGCTACTGTTGAGCGCCAAGATGATACGCTAAGAATTGATCCTCGTGGTATAAAAAATGTGCCCATGCCTTATGGTAAAATCAATAGCTTGCGTGCTTCTTATTACTTTTATGGCAGTTTGCTTGGACGCTATGGCGAAGCAACAGTTGGCTTGCCTGGTGGCTGTGATTTGGGACCTCGACCGATTGATTTGCATATCAAAGCTTTTGAAGCTATGGGGGCTACCATGACCTATGAGGGAAATTCCATGAACCTTTCGACAGGTGGCGAGCGGCTTCATGGAGCTAGTATTTACATGGATACAGTAAGTGTCGGAGCGACCATTAACACCATGCTTGCAGCAGTAAAAGCAAAAGGGCGCACCGTTATTGAAAATGCGGCTCGTGAGCCTGAGATCATTGATGTAGCGACACTTTTGAATAATATGGGGGCACACATTCGAGGAGCCGGTACTGACATTATTATCATTGAAGGTGTTGATCAGCTCCATGGAACTCGTCACCAAGTTATTCCAGATCGAATTGAAGCAGGAACTTATATCTCAATGGCTGCTGCAATTGGTGAAGGCGTGCAAATCAACAATGTCCTTTATGAACACTTAGAAGGCTTTATTGCGAAATTAGAAGAAATGGGAGTCCGCATGACCGTTTCTGAAGATAGCGTGTATGTCGAAAAGCAGCATAATTTGAAAGCAATCAACATTAAGACGGCTCCTTATCCAGGCTTTGCTACAGACTTGCAACAGCCTATTACGCCACTTTTGTTAACTGCTGAAGGACGTGGCTTAATTATTGATACGATTTATGAAAAGCGAGTAAATCATGTCCCTGAGTTAGCAAAAATGGCAGGAAAGATTTCAACGAGTACCAATCATATTGTTTATGAAGGGCCTAATCAATTGCAAGGTGAAGCGGTCAAAGCGACTGATTTGCGGGCAGGAGCAGCTCTTGTAATTGCAGGCTTGCTAGCTCATGGAAAAACCGAAATTACAAATGTAGAATTTATTTTACGAGGTTATTCAAATATTATTGAAAAGTTGACGAGTTTAGGAGCAGACATTCAGCTTGTCGAAGGATAGATTCGAAACAGCGTTGACATGATGAGGTGAAATAGCCCAGTTGGCGTACCAACTGGGTCTTATCTTTAGAGGTAAGATATGAATTTGTGGACAAAATTGGCAGAATTTGCCTTTATAGAAACAGAGCATTTAGTATTGCGTCCCTTTTCCTTTATGGATAGTGAAGATTTTTATAAAATTGCTTCCAATCCTGAAAATCTACATTTCATTTTTCCTGCACAGGCTAATTTGCAAGAAAGTCAACATGTATTGGCTAATTATTTCATGAAATATCCTCTTGGAATTTGGGCGATCTGTGATAAAGATTCTGGGCAAATGATTGGTTCTGTTAAATTTGAAAAGATAGACGAAATCAAGGGTGAAGCAGAGCTTGGTTATTTTCTTCGGCATGATTATTGGGGACATGGTCTGATGACTGAGTGCGTCAAAAATATTGTTTATTTGGCATTTACACAGTTTGATTTGAAGCGACTTTATATTGTAACTCATCTGGAAAACAAAGCTAGCCAAAGAGTTGCCGAGAAGACAGGCTTTTCTTGTAGGCGGCAGTTCAAGGGGAGCGACCGTTATACACGTAAAATGCGGGATTATTTAGAGTTTTGCTATGAAAAAGGAGACTTTCATGAGTAAACATCAAGAAATTATCGCTTATTTGGAAGAATTACCAGTAGGAAAGCGTGTTAGCGTACGCAGTATTTCCAATTATTTAGGAGTAAGCGAGGGGACTGCTTATCGTGCGATTAAAGAAGCCGAAAATCGTGGATTGGTAGAAACACGTCCTCGTAGCGGCACGATTCGCGTGAAATCTCCCAAAGTCGAGCTGGAGCACTTAACATTTAAAGAAATTGCTGAAATTACGAGATCAGAAGTATTAGCTGGTCAAGACGGACTTGAAAAGGAATTCAGTAAATTCTCAATCGGGGCAATGACCGAGAAGAATCTCTTACGTTACTTAACAGAAGGAGGTCTCTTGATTATTGGAGACCGCACCCGTATTCAGTTATTGGCTTTGAAGCATGAAAATGCTGTTTTAGTGACAGGTGGTTTGGATGTGAATCATGATGTCTTAAAATTGGCGAACCGCTTAAGCATTCCTGTTCTAAGATCCCAACATGATACCTTTACAGTTGCAACGATTATCAATCGTGCTCTGTCCAACATGCAGATCAAAACAGATATTTTAACCGTGGAACAGGTTTATCGTGGTAGTCATGAGTATGGTTTCTTAAAAGATACAGATACCGTTCGTGATTTTATGGATTTGGTTCGGAAAAACCGTAGCAGTCGTTTTCCTGTTGTTAATCAGCATAATATGGTCGTTGGCGTGGTGACTATGCGTGATACTGGTGACAAGTCTCCTCACACTATTTTGGACAAAGTTATGACAAAAAATATCTATGCCGTTACTTTAAACACCAGCATTGCCAATGTTAGCCAGCGCATGATTACAGAAGATTTTGAAATGGTGCCAGTCATTCGGAGCAATCAAACTCTTCTTGGAGTCATTACGCGTCGTGATGTCATGGAAAAAATGAGTCGGGAACAAATCTCCAGCCTACCGACTTTTAGTGACCAAGTCTCTCAAAAACTTCGTCATATCAACAATGAATTTTCTTTTGTTGTGGAACCTTTTATGTTAGAAAGTAACGGTGTTTTATCTAACGGGATTCTAACAGAGATTTTAACGACAGCAACACATCAATACATGACATCTGGCAAGAAAAATATTATTATTGAGCAGATGATGATTTATTTCTTGCAAGCTGTTCAGATTGATGAAACTTTGACGCTGCGACCAAGAATTGTCCGACAAACACGGCATTCTGCTATTTTGGATTACGATATTTACCTAAAACTTCAACTGGTTGCAAAAGCAACAATTACAGTAAAAATAAATTAATACCTCAGATATTAAGGAGAAAGAATGATAACTTTAAAATCACAACGTGAAATTGATTTAATGGAAAAAAGCGGTGCATTTCTCGCCAGTATTCATATCGGTTTAAGGGATTTGATTAAGCCAGGTATTGACATGTGGGAAATTGAAGAGTATGTCCGCAGACGATGTAAGGAAGATAATGCTCTTCCGCTTCAAATTGGTGTAGAAGGGAGCATCATGGACTACCCTTATGCCACTTGCTGCTCATTGAATGATGAAGTGGCACATGCTTTTCCACGCCACCAAAAATTAGTTGAAGGTGACTTAATCAAAGTAGATATGGTCGTTGGCTTAGTTGATAAAGCTGAGTTAGATGTTTCTAAACTCGATTTCAACAACGTGGAACAAATGAAACACTATACAGAAAATTTCCGTGGAGGTGTTGCAGATTCTTGTTGGGCTTATGCAGTTGGTCAAGCGAGTGAAGAAGTGCACCAACTGATGGACGTGACAAAAGAATGCCTTTATCGTGGAATTGAAGCTGCTCAAGTTGGCAATCGGATTGGTGACATTGGTGCAGCGATTCAAGAGTATGCGGAAAGTCATGGCTATGGTGTTGTTCGTGACTTGGTAGGACACGGTGTTGGACCAACTATGCACGAAGAGCCAATGGTGCCTCATTACGGACGCGCTGGACGCGGATTGCGTCTTCGTGAAGGCATGGTTTTGACAATTGAGCCGATGATTTCAACAGGTACTTGGGAGATTGACACAGATTTTGAGACGGGTTGGGCTCACAAAACGCTGGACGGTGGACTTTCTTGTCAATACGAACATCAATTTGTGATTACCAAAGATGGTCCTGTTATCTTGACCAGTCAAGGAGAAGAAGGAACTTATTAAAAATAAGAATGGAAAGGGGCTTTTTGCTCTGTATTCTAGTAGGAGACGAGATGAAAAAGTTTGTTTCTAAGATTGGACAGAACCCGTTTTTACAATCCTTTTTTAAATTTTATCAAGCATCAGAGATTGATTTGACAAGCATTGCAGTGGCTTATTATTTGCTGATTTCGATTTTTCCGTTGCTATTGATTGTTGTGAATATATTGCCTTATTTTCAAATTCCGATAGCAGAATTTTTGGAAGCAATGGAAGATGTTCTACCTGAATCGCTGTATGAAGTCGTTGCAAAGGTAACCCGAAATTTGCTAACTCAGCCTTCTTCTGGCTTGTTGAGTTTTTCTATCCTTTCGGCTCTATGGGCATTTTCACAATCAATGTCATTTTTACAAAAAGCATTTAATAAAGCTTATGGTGTTGCAAAAGATAGAGGTCTGATATCACATAGATTATTTAGTTTAGTCATTAGCTTGGGGTTGCAATTTCTCTTTGCTTTGTCTCTTTTACTGACAATGTTTGGGAGAATGTCGCTTCGCTTGCTTCATAGCTTTTGGGAGTTTGACGGTCAATTATATGCCAGTTTGCAAAGAATGACCCAGCCGACTATTTACACCTTGCTGTTTCTTTCTTTACTGATGCTTTATTACTTTTTACCCAATGTAAAAATCAGGAAAATCCGCTATGTTCTGCCAGGAACGATTTTTGTAGTTTTTACGATTGGGGTATTGTTAAATTTATTTTCCGTTTATTTGGACACTTATGTAAATCATTTAATGGATGTTCGATTTTTTAGTTCCATTTTTGTTGTCGTCGTCATGATTTGGTTTACCTTCATTGCCCAAATTATGATTATTGGGGCAATCTTAAATGCAAGTTACCAAGGATGTCACGAAAAAGAATTTGAAACGAGACACAAACAACTGACAACAAGACTTATAAAAAATAAAGAGAAGTTCAAATGAAACTTCTTTTTTTGTGGTTATTTTATTGCATTTGCAATAAAATGTGATATAATATTGCTTAAGGAGGCAATATGACGATTTTGCGAGAGATTGGTATCATCGCCCGAGCGTTGGATTCAATGGCGAATATTGAATTTCGCCATGTTGATTTGGCCAAAGGGCAGTATCTTTATTTGGTTCGTATCGTAGAAAATCCCGGTATTATTCAAGAAGAACTTTCGGATTTGCTGAAAGTTGATCGGTCAACCGTTGCTCGCTCTGTCAAAAAATTAGAGAGTAAAGGTTTGATTGAAAGAAGAAGTGCAGCTGGAAATTTAAAAAATAAAGAGCTTTTTGCGACGGATACAGGAAAAAAACTTTACCCGTTTATCTTAGCAGAGCACACTTATTCTGAGCAGCAGGCTTTGACAGGATTTTCAAAAGAAGACGCCCAAATGTTAGAAGATATGTTAGCAAAGGTGCGACAGAATATTACTGATGATTGGGAATTGGTTAAAAAAGGACAAAAAAGAAATTATTGAGAGGTGTAAAATGAAAGTCACAGTTGAAAATGAATTTTGGGAATTATTTCCTCAAGCGCAAATTAGCATTATGGTTGTTAAAGGTTTGGATAATAGCGTTGACGAAAGCAAAAACCCTTATTTTAAATCTTTGTTAGACAAGGGAAGCAAGCGTGCAGAAGATTTTATCGTAGATGAAACCTTTACGCAAAATGACGTGATTCAAGAATGGCGTGGTGCTTTTAGTAAGTTTAAAACTAAAAAAGGTGCGCGTTCTTCCATTGAAGCTCTTTTAAAAAGGGTAAGTCAAGGTCGTGAGTTCAATCCAATCAATCCATTGGTGGATATTTATAATAGTGTATCACTTTCCTATGCCGTTCCTTGTGGTGGTGAAGATATTGCTAAGATTCAAGGAGGGTTGCATCTTGGAAAAGCGCAAGGAGGCGAAGCTTTCTTTCCACTTGGTGCAGAGACGGATGCACCAGCTCTTCCAGAAGAGATTATCTATTATGATAATGAAGGAGCGGTTTGTCGCTGCTTTAACTGGCGGGAAGCGCAACGGACAATGCTGACTGAAGGCACAACGGACGCAGTACTAGTCATCGAGGCTATCAATGAAGACCAAGCCAAACGCGCGCAAGCAGCTATGCAGGAATTGCAACATTTGGTAGAAGATTATTTTGGAGTCAAAGGAGAAATTACTCATCTGACAATTGACAATCCAAGTGTAGAAATTTAAGAAAAAAGAGCCTTAAGGCTCCTTTGGATTTAAGACAAACCACCATTGAGGTAGGTTTGTCTTTTTAATTCGTTGATTTATTTTTAAATACAAAGATTTTGCTAAAAACATAATTAAGCACAATAATAACGATTTGAGCAAACAATGTTTCAATAGTGTTGACCGTTTTAATGTCATTGTGGACAAATTGACCGATAATGTTAGGAAATGTTGTGACAAAAATGAATGTGAGTCCCATGTCCAGCAGAAAAGTAGAAAGTCGCGCAAGAGCAAATTTGACAAAACGAGCGCCCCAGCCCCTTCTTTCTTGCTTAAAAACAATCGTGTCATTTGTCGCAAAAGCAAAAAGGATTCCAGCGATATTGCCTATCGCTGTAGAAAGTAATTCATTACTCGTGAAAGCATAACAAAGCATACGTGTAAGAACTGCAACAGCAGTTGTAGCAACACCAAAAAACAAATAGGATAAGATTTCGTTATCGAAAAAGCGTTTTATATAATTTTTCATAGATTTAGTCTATCATATTTGAAAAAAATATGCTATACTTGAAAAGCTGTATTCGTTTTGTCAATGCAGCCCTTGGTGCTTAGTTCCCTTTCGCCAAGCATATTACACGCGGTTTGACCGCTAAAGGAGAAAACATGGAAAAAATTACTGTTCGTGATATGGCTCAGATTGCTCTTGTTGCTGCGATTTATGTCGCACTAACAATGACACCGCCCTTGAATGCTATTAGCTATGGTGCCTACCAATTTCGGATTTCTGAAATGATGAACTTTATGGCTTTTTATAGACCTAAGTACATCATCGGAGTCACCCTGGGTTGTATGATTGCAAATTTATTTAGCTTTGGAATCATCGATGTCTTTGTCGGTGGTGGCTCAACTTTGGTCTTTTTGAGCTTAGGTGTGTATTTCTTTAGAAAATACATGAATGAATACTTGTTTAATGGACTGATTAATAAAGCTTTCTTTTATTTTGCGATTTTCTTTTCACTTTCTATGGTGACCATTGCAGCTGAATTGTATCTTGTCGCTAAAGCACCGTTTTTCTTGACTTGGTTTACGACAGCGGTAGGAGAGTTTGCTTCACTCATTATTGGTGGAATCTTAATGGATAAGCTGAATAAACGGATTGACTTGGGGAAATAAATGCTTTGAATAGCAGACTAATAAAAAATCTGTCGAAGATTCGACAGATTTTTTATTAGTCTTGGAATTTAAATACAACAGAAGAGTCATATAGTTTCAAGATTTTTTCAAAAACAATTTTACTTGCAAGGGCTGCAAGGATTGGAACAATGAGCCATACAACAACTGCTAAAGCTATATTTAATCCTGCATCAATAGAGGCTAATGGTCCAACCAAACCTACGAGGCCAAAACCTGCTGACTGAGCTGTTCCACTGACTGAGAAAAGAGCTACCGGGATAGCGGATATAACGGCTGTTGTCAAACACGGAACTAAAATAATTGGATATTTAAAGACGTTTGGCATCATCAATTTCATAGCTCCCAAAGCAATAGCTAAAGTCACCCCTGAATTATTCACTTTCCAAGAGTGAACAACTAAAGCAACGGCTGTAGCTGCCACGCCCATTGCTGAAGCTCCGGCTGAAATTCCATTTAATTGAATGGCTAAACCAATGGCAACGGTTGAGATTGGAGAAATGATAATAAAGGCAAATGAACAACAAATTAAAATAGACATCAATAGCGGTTGTAAGTGTGTAAATTCATTGATAACCACTCCAATGCCAGTTGTAATTTGTTTAACAAATGGCAAGAGCAGTAAGCCAATCAAGGCTGCACCTACCCCGACGACAATCGGCATAGCTACCACAGCTGTTGAACCAAATCGATCTTTGATTAACATAAGCATGCCAACTGCGATAGCTGCTGTTAACATGGTGTTAATTAGGTCTCCTGTGCCAGCTCCGACATATTTTCCAAGTTCAGTATTGAAAGTGACGACACCTGAAGCTACAAAAGCAGCTCCTGCAGTGACCATCATCTGCATGGGTTTAAATCCAAATTGCAAAGCGATTAACCCACCGATAATCAATGGTGTAGCTAATTGGAAGATAACAGCGATATGAATAATGGTCTGTGCAATTGGCACGGTGCTGAAATATTTTAAAATAGCTGATAAAACAGCGTTTGGAATTAAACCAATAATAACTCCTAATGCCGTTCCCGACAATACTTTATTGACAAAAATTTTTGCCGTCATCTTTTCTTGTGCTTGTGTTTCCATCTAATTTCCCTTTCTGTTTCCACACTATTTAGCGCCTAATATTTGTTCTTTGCAGTGAACCAATTCTGTCAAGAAGGAGCAATATGGGGTTTGTACACCATACTTTTGACCTTTTCGAACGACAGCTCCGTTGATATAATCAATTTCTGTCAGACGATTATGCTCGTTCAAATCTTGATACATTGATGGGTGATGTAATCCGATTGTATCTCGATTGTAGCAATTTTTTTCGATGTAATCTACAGTTTCTTCAACATTCAAATCTACATTTTCATATTTTGCAACCGCCGCAAATTCGCTGACAATGCGCTCAACAATTGTATGGGCGGGAGTGGTGTCACCGAAATCTGCCATATTAGAAAGTAAAATAGTGCATAAACCATTCATTGTCCCGTTTACACAGGCTTTTTTATAAATGGCGTGCAAGATATTTTCAGAATACTGTGCGTTCAATCCAGCAGAATTTAAGATTTCTATAATGTGTTCAGCTGCTTGTTTAGCTTTTGAATCTGAAACTAGATTCTTCAGTGCAACAGTTCCGTTTCCGAATAACTTCACTCGACCTGGTCCTTCCATACCTGCTGTCCACATAGTATTTCCGATCATGATATGCTCTTTTGGAACATATTTTTCAATGATTTCTTCATGTCCAATTCCATTCAATAAACAAAGAACATTTGTGTGCTCTTTTATCAATGGCTGAATGTCTGTTAGCATTGTTTCTAACTGCATTGCTTTAGTAAATAAAATGATTAAATCACTGGACAAAGTTGGTTCTACTTCGTTTTGAAGATAAATTGGCAATTTTGCAACAAGCTCCTCGCCATTAAAATTAGCCTGCAAGCCATCTTTTTGGATAGCTTTTACATGGTCTGCCCAACCGTCTACTAAAATGACCTTATGACCCGCTTGATGCAACATGAGACCAAACCGGCTGCCCATTGCACCTGCACCTGCAATTGTAATATTCACAATAAGATTCCTCCTCTATATTGTTTGGATTATTTCTTTATTAAAAGAAAATGAACTATATATATTTTACTTCTTTTATATCTTTTTTTCAATTAAATTTTGAATTATTAAGATATCTATAAAGTTATAAGGGCAAAATTCTATTAAATTATTTATAAAATCTCTAGGACATCTTATTTTACGAATGCTTATAAAATTTAGACATTCTAGTTTTTATGCTATTTCATTTTATGTGTCTAATTTTTTTGTTAAGAATATTAGTAAGAATGCTGTAGAAACGCATGAATTATGATAAAATAGAAATATGAAAGACAGAATGTTAGAACTGGTGAAACTACTAAATCAATATGCGCATGAATATTATACAACGGATAATCCAACCGTATCGGATAGTGAATATGATAGGTTATATCATGAATTGTTAGATTTAGAACAGCAATACCCAGAGCTCGTTCAGGCCGATAGCCCAACTCATCGCGTGGGTGGTAAGGTTTTAGAAGGGTTTGAAAAATACCAACATCAGTATCCGCTCTATAGTTTGCAGGATGCTTTTTCACGTGAAGAGTTAGAGGCATTTGATGTACGGATTCGCAAAGATTTTCCAAAGGTGAGTTATCTGTGCGAGTTAAAAATTGACGGTCTCTCCATTTCTCTTATGTATGAAAAGGGGATTTTAGTTGCAGGAGCCACTCGAGGAGATGGCTCTGTCGGAGAAAATATCACAGAAAATTTAAAAAGAGTCAAAGATATTCCATTAGTCTTGCCAACCGCTGTGAATCTGACAGTTCGTGGTGAATGTTATATGCCACGTAGCTCCTTTGATAGGGTGAACCGATTGCGGCAAGAAAACGGGGAGCCGGAATTTGCAAATCCAAGAAATGCTGCAGCAGGAACGTTACGTCAGTTAGATACTGCAATTGTGGCCAAACGTAATCTTGCAACCTTTCTCTATCAAGAAGCCAGTCCGACAAGTGCGACGAGCCAAGAAGCTGTTTTAAATCAGTTATCTAAAAATGGCTTCAGTGTGAATGAGCGGCATATTTTGGCACATTCGATGGATGAAGTGTGGCAGTTTATTGGACAAATCGCTCAAGAACGCGACCAGTTACCGTATGATATTGACGGTGTTGTAATCAAGGTAAATGATTTGGTTATGCAGGAAGAACTCGGTTTTACTGTAAAAGCACCAAAATGGGCGATTGCTTACAAATTTCCAGCTGAAGAAAAAGAAGCGCAGCTTTTATCAGTTGACTGGACAGTTGGACGGACTGGAGTTGTTACGCCAACCGCCAACTTGACGCCTGTGCAATTAGCGGGGACAACGGTCAGCCGAGCCACTTTGCACAATGTGGATTACATTGCTGAAAAGGACATTCGCAAAGGCGATACGGTCATCGTTTACAAAGCAGGTGACATCATTCCAGCTGTTTTGCAAGTGGTTGAAAGTAAGCGCCAGTCAGAAGAGAAATTGGAGATTCCAAAGAATTGTCCAAGTTGCAACAGCGAGTTGATTCACTTTGAAGATGAGGTTGCTTTACGCTGTATCAATCCACGTTGTCCTGCGCAAATCAAAGAAGGCTTGATTCATTTTGCTAGTCGCGATGCCATGAATATCACTGGTCTTGGTCCTGCTGTTGTAGAAAAGTTATTTGATCAGCAGTTGGTAAATGATGTGGCTGGCATTTATCGCTTGACTGTTGAAGATTTGCTGCAATTGGAAAATTTTAAGGAAAAATCAGCTAATAAGTTGTATACTGCTATTCAGGCTTCCAAGGAAAATTCTGCTGAGAAATTATTATTTGGCTTGGGCATTCGCCATGTTGGGAGTAAAGCCAGTCAGATTTTGCTAAAGCATTTTCATGATTTGGAACAATTAGCAAAAGCAGAAAAAGAAGAAATTGCTGCACTGGATAGTCTAGGAATGGTGATTGCTGAGAGTCTTTCTAGCTATTTCGCACAAGAAGGAACTCATATTTTATTGTCGGAATTAAAAGAAGCGGGGTTAAATTTCACTTACCTTGGCGAAAAAGTGGCAGCAGATGCAGTGCTTTCTGGATTGACCGTTGTTTTAACAGGAAAATTGGAGCGTCTCAATCGTTCAGAGGCGAAAAAGAAATTAGAAAGTTTAGGTGCAAAGGTGACGAGCTCGGTCTCTAAGAAAACAAGTCTAGTCGTTGCCGGAGCAGATGCAGGAAGTAAATTAACAAAAGCTCAAGAGTTAGGAATTGACATTCGTGATGAAGCTTGGCTTGAGAACTTGTAGAGGTTTGTATGGAAACAGCTAGAAAAAGAGCACGATTGATTTATAATCCGACCTCTGGTCAGGAAATTATTAAAAAAAATATCGCAGAAGTTTTAGACGTTTTAGAAGATGTAGGCTATGAAACAAGTGCCTATCAGACGACGCCTGCTCCTTTATCAGCTCAAAATGAAGCAGAGAGAGCAGCTAAAGCAGGATTTGATTTAATTGTGGCGGCTGGTGGAGATGGGACAATCAATGAAGTGGTCAATGGGGTAGCACCGTTGGAAAATCGACCTAAGTTAGCCTTTATTCCAACTGGTACGACCAATGATTATGCACGCGCTCTCAAAATTCCAATGGGAGATCCAGTGGCAGCAGCTCGTATCATTGAAAAAAATCAAACCATAAAAATGGATATTGGTCAGGCTTATGGGAAAAAATATTTTATCAATATCGCTGCGGCAGGGACTTTGACAGAATTGACCTATAGTGTTCCAAGTGAAGTCAAGTCACGTCTAGGCTACCTTGCCTATGTCGCAAAAGGAGCAGAAATGCTGCCAAAATCTAAATTACGCAAGGTACACATTGAACATGACCACGGTGTGTTTGAAGGTAAAGTTTCTTTAATCTTTGTTGCCTTGACAAATTCAATCGGTGGCTTTGAAAAATTAGCGCCAGATACAGTGCTAGATGATGGTAATTTTACCTTAATTTTGGTGAAAACTGCTCGGTTGTTTGATATGCTGGCGTTGATGATTCAAGCAATCAATGGTGGTCAACATGTGACAGATGTGAATGTAGAATATTTAAAAACAAGTAAGTTAAAGTTAGAAGTTTTAGACAAAAAAGCCCCATTCATGTTAAATCTGGATGGCGAATATGGTGGAGATACTCCTGTTGAATTGGAAGTTCTTCATAACCATTTAGAATTTTTTGCAAATATTGATGAGATTAGCGATAGTGCTTTGTCATTGGAGAATAAAGAATAATCAGGAGAATGTGATGTTAAACTATCGTGTCTTAATCCATTACCATAATCAATTAGGAAATTATGCAGCCTATAATATGTGGAAATGGCAAATGAATAAATGGGGAGAAGAGAGTGCTTTTTTCCAATATGATGATTTTGGGATTCAAGGAACCTTGTCCTATACAAGCGAACAAGCTTTGAGTAATGTCCATGTCATTGTAAAAACAACTGATTGGTCTCACCAGTCGGTTGACTATTCCATTCAGTTGTTACCGCCTCATTTAGTGACTGAGGTTTGGATTATCGAAGGAGACAGTCAAGTTTATTATTCTAGGCAGGCTGCTATGACTAGTCCGTATTACGCAAAGTGTGATCCTCACGCCTTTGATATGGCATTGGACAGCAAACATTTTGACCAGCATTGGGGGTATCAAGGTTGGTTGGGATGCCAGTATAATGGTGAGCAAGCAGAATTCAAACTCTGGGCACCGACTGCAAAAAAAGTTCAGTTAGTAGTCTATAAGAATAGCACTAACAAAGCGAAAATCTGGAGGGTCTACGACTTACAAAGAGGAAAAGACTTTTCCAAAGATCATGCTAAAAATACAATCGGAGTCTGGTCTCGGGTGATTTCGGATGACTTGGCAAATAAAGCCTATCAGTACCAGCTAGAGTTTGAACATCACAAAACAGTAACACGCGATCCGTATGCGGAAGCCGTAACGGAAGATGGAAAGCGTTCTGTCATTTTATCGCCTGCGGAGCGAAATCCAAAACATTTCCAAGTGAAACAAGGGCAACGAGCAATTTGGCGTCTAGAGAATCCTTGTCAAGCTGTTATTTATGAGATGCATGTACGAGATTTGACGAAGTCTAACAGTTCTGGCGTGTCTAAAAAACACCGAGGAACCTTTTTAGGGGCTTGTCAAAAAGGAACAAAAAATAGAACAGGTCAAGCGACAGGATTTGATTATATTCAATCATTAGGTGTCAATGTCGTACAATTGCAGCCCATCTCTGATCGACACAAAGAGTATGACCAAGATGGAAATGTAATGTATAATTGGGGCTATGACCCTCAAAATTACAATGCTCCTGAAACGAGTTTTTCAACAGATCCAGCAAACCCGTCTCAAGGAATGCGGGATTTAAAAACGATGATTCAAGCCTATCATGATGCGGGCATTTCCGTAGTGATAGATGTTGTGTATAACCATATTTATTCAACTCATGATTCACCGTTTCAACAAGCAGTGCCTGATTATTACTATCGAATGAATTCAGACGGCTCTTTCCAAAACGGAACAGGTGTAGGGAGCGAGACAGCCAGCGAGCATGAAATGTTTCGTAAATACATGATTGATTCTATCCTTTATTGGGTAAAAGAGTATAATATTGATGGTTTTCGTTTTGATTTAATGGGCATTCATGATATTGAAACGATGCGTCAAATTCGGGAAGCGTTAGATGAAATTGACTCGAGAATTCTCACATACGGTGAAGGTTGGGATATGGGGACAGGATTGCTTCCGCTTGACAAAGCAAAAAAAGACAATGCCTTTGAATTGCCAAATATCGGATTTTTCAACGATACTGAACGTGATGCTATCAAAGGAGCAGAAGTCTACGGCGGCTTAAAAGCCGGCTTTGTAAGTGGTCAAGCGACAGAGTCAATTGTTGCCAAGGCAATTCTGGGAAGCAGTGAGTTAGGAACCTATCTAGAGCCAAAACAAGTCGTTAATTATGTAGAAGCACATGATAATTACAATTTGCACGATTTGTTAGCCGAACTTCATCCAAATGATGATGAATTGACTCGTACTAAGCGGATTGAATTAGCGACTGCGATGAATCTCCTCTTGCAAGGTATGAGTTTTATGGAGCTGGGACAGGAATTTTCACGTAGCAAACTAGTGGCAACTGGAGCAAATGGGAATGCCATTCAGGCAGATTATAAGCGTGCTATGAACAGTTATAACGCTCCCGACGCTGTCAATCAAGTAGACTGGGATTTATTAGCTCATCATCAAGAAAGTATCAACTACATCAAACAGATGATTCATTTAAAAACGACAACAAAAGAATTTTCTTACCAGCATTATGATGACATTTACCAGCATGCCTTTGTACATTCGGCGCATTCCGGAAGTGGAATTGTCATTTTTGAAGTGAAAGATGATAATTATTACCTCGTAATTTTTAATGCAAGTGGTGATAGATACAATATTGAAGATATTGGAAATTTGAAACTTGTAGCTGGAAATAGTCGTCAAGTTAGCGATTCTTTTGTTGAAGATCTGACAGCTACAGTCTTTGAAGTCGTAGAATGGTAATATCAAAAGATGTCAAGATTTTTTCTTGACACCTTTTCTTTCTTGTGATAAGATAGAGTGTGTTGGGAATAGTTCTGCTATTCCTAAAAATAAAAAAGAGAAAAGAGAAATTTTTAAAATGGCAGTTAAAATCCGTTTAACTCGTATGGGTTCTAAGAAAAAACCTTTCTATCGTATCAATGTAGCAGACTCACGTTCACCACGTGACGGACGTTTTATCGAAACAGTTGGAACTTACAATCCACTTGTTGCTGAAAACCAAGTAACTTTAAAAGAAGATCGTATTCTTGACTGGTTGTCAAAAGGTGCTCAACCTTCTGATACTGTTCGTAACATTCTTTCAAAAGCTGGTGTGATGAAGAAATTCCACGATTCTAAATACTCTAAATAATAAAAGTGCAGGTTGACTATGGACACGATTGAAAATCTTATTATTGCGATAGTGAAACCTTTGATTTCACAACCAGATGCTTTAACTATCAAGATTGAAGATACACCAGAATTTTTGGAATATCACTTAGATCTTGACCCTAGTGATGTTGGACGTGTAATCGGTCGTAAAGGTCGCACGATCTCTGCGATAAGAACGATTGTTTATTCTGTCCCAACCGAAGATAAAAAAGTCAGAATTGTTATTGATGAGAAATAAAAATGGAGCCATTCAGGCTCTATTTTTTTGCAATCTATATAGAAAGCATGTTTGAATTTTATATTAAAAATCCCATTTCTTCTAATGCTTTTTCGACATAGTCTAAATCTTGTTGCGAATCAGCTTCTACTAGATGATAATGGACACCGTCTGTCAATTCAGATAAACCGCGGAAATTGGTCTCGTGAATTTGTTGGATGAAATGCTGAACATCTCTGCGACAAGTTAATTTCAGATAGGTTTGAATTTCCCCATAAACGGGATGCTCTACCATAATATTTTGAACTCGTCCACCGTTATCTACAATTGCCAGTAATTCCACTTCAATATCTTCAATCGTATGCTTAACTTTAAAAAGCTGGTGATAATATTTAGCAGTATCATTCGTTTTGTAAATATAGCCTCGATTTGTACTAATAATAGGGGCGCCATCTGCTCGTAAAACGGCAATGTCTTGTACAATGATTTGTCGAGTAACATGGAATTTCTCTGCTAAAATTTGTCCATTTAAGGGAGTTTCCGCAGTTTTTAAAAGCTGTAATAAATCTGTTCTTCTTTGTTTTATCATAAATTCATTGTAGAATAAATCTGTTAAATATTCAAGATTTAGCGGATTTTTTGTAGAGCTTTATAGATAAATTGTGCAATGATAAAATCAACGATACTATGAATGATAGTTCCAACTCCTACGAGTATGAAAAGAAGATAAAACATATTTGCTGGAAAAGAAGTTGAGGCGTAAAAGATGAGGCAAGCAAGGACTTCAGCAATCGCATGAATAAAAGCAAGGACAATATTAAGAATCCAAGTCTGGATTGGTTTATCTAAAGCTTTAGGATATTTTTTAAGATAAAGAGCGCCTACCAAGCCGAAGAATAGGTGTGACAGGGCGCGAAGAACGATAACAATGGGATAACCAGCTACTAAAAAACCAAAAGTAGAACCTAAAATAACAATCAAAGTCATTAACGGCGAGATAAACATGGCTAAGAAAATAGGAACGTGGCTTGCTAAAGTATAAGAAGCAGGTGGAATAATAATTTTTGCAGGCATAACCATTGGAATAACAATAGCTAGTGCAGTCAAGAGAGCTGTAAGAGTTATAAATTGATTTTTTGTTTTAGGTTTCATAATTTCCTCCTTTTAACTGTATATACATAAGTATAGTATACTGTTTTTGCAGATAATGTCAAGAGAAAATTTTGATAGAATAGGACAGAATTTCTAAACAATCCGTCTAATTTCTGTTAGAATGTCAGTAGTAGGAGAATATTATGATAGATGTAAAGAAACAACCGGAGTATATTTTCATTGATTCTTCCTTACGTTTGCGAAAGTATGATGGACAAGCTCATCTTGCCTTTTCTTGGTATCAAGACCCTGAGGTAATCCGTTTGATTGATGGTGGTCGAGAGCCTTACACACTTCAACGAATCAAGAAAATGTATGACTATCTTACTCGTCATGGAGAAGTGTATTTTATTGAAGTTTTGACAAATGCAGGTTGGCAGCCGATTGGTGATGTGAGTTTTTGGCAAGAGGACATGCCGATTGTGATTGGAGACTCAGCTTATCGTGGTCAGGGAATCGGGAGGACAGTTGTTCAGGCATTGGTTGAACGCGGACGCAAGTTGGGCTATAAGCGCTTGTATGTTCAAGAAATCTATGATGACAATGAAGCTTCTAAGAAGATGTTTGAGTCAGTAGGATTTTATCCTTTGGAAAAGACTGAAAATGGGCATCGCTATGCTTTGGATTTGATGCTTCCTTTGTCAGCTATTCAACCAAGTCAATTTTATCTTTCTGAAAAGAAATTAGAGCAGGTACAGATATGGTTCGATACAAAGGACATAAACGCCTTAAATCCTTTACCAATTAAGCGATTGAAAGGTAAAATCTTTTTCACTGATGGCCACAGCAGAGCATTTATAGCCTATCAATCTGGTTTTGAAGAGATTCCAGTTTATGCAGAAGAGGACGATTTGAATTGGGATTTCTATTACTATTGTCTTCAAACTTGTGAAGAAAAAGGAATTTTAACGATAAAAGATTTAGAAAATCGTATCTTGCCTGAGTCGGATTATAGGAAAAAATGGTTGGATTGGTGCCAGCGGTCGCGAAAGATTTTGAAGAATAAATAGTGATTATATTATAATAAACAAGAAAACACTTTCACATAGAAGAGGTCAAAAATGATTTATGAATTTTGTGCAGAAAATGTGACTAATTTGGGAAAAGCCATGCAGGCTGGTGCTCGACGAATTGAACTTTGCGATAATCTAGCAGTTGGCGGAACAACGCCTAGTTACGGTGTCATAAAAGCGGCTGTTGAGCTAGCAAAACCTTACAATGTGACCGTTATGACGATGATTCGTCCACGCGGGGGAGACTTTGTATACAATGACTTGGAAATGGAAATCATGCTAGAAGACATTCAAATGGCGCGCAGCGCTGGGACACACGGACTTGTTTTTGGTGTTTTGACAACTGCTAATAAAATTGATTATCCAAAAATGGAAAAATTATTAAAAGCCTCGCAAGGGCTGGAAATCGTCTTTCACATGGCTTTTGACGCCATTCCAAGAGAACATCAATTTAGTGAAATGGACTGGCTAATGGAACATAGCGTGAAACGGATTCTAACTCACGGTGGACTGGCAGAAGAGCCGATTCAAGAGCATTTTTCTTGGTTATATGAATTGATAAATCATGCAGCTGGTCGGATTGATATTTTACCAGGAGGCGGTATTACGGTTGATAATCGTGATGAAATTGTTGCAAAGCTTGGGGTCAATCAACTTCATGGCACCAAGATTGTATTTTAGAAAGTGAAGATCATGCTAGACTTATTTGAGAAATACCAAGCAAATCCAGAAAAATTACAAGCTTTTGGTTTTGAAAAAAGAGGAGAAGAGTTTGTTTATTCTCAGGAAATAATGAATGGTGATTTTCTGTTACAGCTAAAATTGCAGGGTGAGAAGCTGGACTATCAAGTGTTTGATCAAGAGACTGGTGATGAATACGTGCAAGTCAAAATAGAGACTATGACGGGTGAGTTTGTCGGTCAAGTCCGTGAAGCCTGTCAGGAGATTTTTTTGACGATTCGAGCTAATTGTTTTGAAGAAATTGGTTTTCTTTATGAACAGAGTAGCCGCTTGCAGGAGTACGTAGCGAAGACCTATGGCGGACGACTGGAATATCTCTGGGAGAATTCTTCAAAAAATAGCAATCTTCATGCTGGTGTTTTTCGACATCAGGATACTAAAAAATGGTATGGCATTTTTATGACGATAGACTGGTCGAAGTTTGAAAATGGCAAAACTGGTCCAATAGAAGTGCTGAATGTCAAAAACAATCAAGTAGCTAATTTACTTAAAAAAGCAGGGATTTACCCAGCCTTTCACATGAATAAAAAATATTGGCTGAGCCTGCCCTTGGATGATACTTTGACGGATACAGAACTTTTTTCCCTTTTAGATAAGAGTTTTGAATTGACCCAAAAGAAATGAGGAACACAGTTAGGTTGCGCTAGCTGCGTTTTATTTTTACAGATAATGCAACAAAATAATGTATAATGGTAATTAGTAATAGCAGAGGAGAAAATATGAATCTTATCAGAAAATTGGGCTGGTTTTTCAAACTGGAGAAAAAACGTTATATTATCGGAATTCTAGCCTTGTCTTTGGTTAGTGTTTTTAATTTAATTCCTCCTAGAGTAATTGGTGTGGTCATTGACTGTATTGCTAGTCGAAATCTAACATCAGAGCAATTACTTTTAAATCTTTCACTTTTGGTTGCTTCGGCCTTTATTATGTATGGTCTGCGTTATCTTTGGCGGCTATATATCTTTGGCACAGCAAATCATTTGGGACGACTTTTACGTTCTCAACTCTTTGAGCACTTTACCCAAATGGCACCATCTTTTTACCAAAAATATCGAACAGGAGATTTGATGGCGCATGCAACGAATGACATTAATGCAGTTGTAAGTGTGGCAGGTGGGGGTGTCATGTCGGCGGTAGATGCCTCTATCACAGCACTGGTAACTCTGCTGACCATGTTTTTTGTTTTAGACTGGCGCTTGACTTTGATTGCTATTCTGCCATTGCCATTTCTTTCCTGGGGAACCAGTTTAATTGGACGAAAAAATCATGAGAGCTTTAAAGCGGCTCAGGAGGCCTTTTCTGACTTGAATAACAAGGTACAGGAAAGCATTTCAGGGATTAAAGTAACGAAATCTTTTGGCTATCAAAAAGCAGAAAGTCACTCTTTTGCTAGGACAAATCAGGATGTCTATGAGAAGAATATTTTAGCTGCTAAATATAATTCCCTCTTCGACCCTATGGTTCTGATTTTCATCGGCTTATCTTATGCATTAACCTTGATTTTTGGGGGAATGTTCATCTCTAGAGGACAATTTACAGTTGGAGAGTTAGTGACATTTATTACTTATCTAGATATGCTGGTATGGCCTTTGCAGGCGATGGGCTATCTCTTCAACATCAGCCAAAGAGGAATGGTTTCTTATGAACGGATTGAGCGACTATTGGCAGAAAAATCTGATGTCAAAGAGACCAAAAATCCCGTTTTCCCTATACAAAATGGTCGTTTGGTCTATGATATTCAGCATTTTTCTTATGAGAAAGCAGCCACTTTATCCAATATTCATTTTGCATTAGAAAAAGGGCAGACGCTAGGAATTGTTGGACAAACAGGTTCTGGCAAAACAACACTATTACGCCTGCTCATGCGAGAACGGGATATTCAAGAAGGTGCTATTTATCTGAATGATCATGATATTCGAGATTATAGCTTAAATGATTTGCGGAGTTTGATTGGTTACGTGCCGCAAGAACAGATTCTTTTTGCAATGTCGATTGCGGACAATATTCGTTTTGCAAATCCAGACTTGTCAGATGACGAAGTGATTCAAGCTAGTAAACTTTGTGGTCTTTATGAGGATATTATTGCCATGCCAGAAGGCTTTCAAACGATTGTTGGTGAACGTGGAGTGTCACTTTCAGGAGGCCAAAAGCAACGTTTAGCGATGAGTCGTGCGCTCGTTCTGAAACCAGATATTTTAATCTTGGATGATTCTTTGTCTGCTGTTGATGCTAAAACGGAGCATTTGATTTTAGAAAACCTTAAGGGAGAAAGAGATGGTAAAACAACTATTATTACTGCTCACCGACTGTCAGCAGTTGTTCATGCAGATTTGATCTTAGTTATGGAAAATGGGAGCATTAAAGAGCGAGGCACACACCAAGAATTGCTGGCTCAAAACGGTTGGTATGCGCGCACTTATCATAATCAGCAATTGGCAGAAAGTCTGAAGGAGGAGTGATTATGAAAAAACAAGCAACTTTTCATCGCCTTCTGACTTATATGTGGCGTTATAAATGGGTGAGCATTTTGGCACTTACTTTTATCTTTGCAACAACTTTGGTAACGACAGCTTTGCCACTTTTGGCTCGGTATTTCATTGACCATTTTATCAGTCGTCATCAGATTATGGCGGGATTTTATATTCTGATTCTCTATTATGCTCTCTTTCTGTTGAGGGTGCTATTTACTTTCTTAGGACAGTATTCTTTTGCCCGTGTGGCATATAGCATTGTTCGCGATCTGCGTCAGGAGAGTTTTGAAAATATTGAGCGGTTACGTATGGCTTATTTTGATCAAACGGCTGCAGGAGCGATTGTCTCCCGTTTGACGAATGATACACAAGCGGTAGCAGATATGTTTAGTAGCATCTTCTCAAGCTTTATAAGTTCCATTTTTATTCTTGTTGTAACAGTAGTGACGATGTGCACCTTGAATTGGCGCTTGACAGGACTTATTGTACTCTTTTTACCAGTCATGCTGGGCTCCATTTTACTTTATCAACGCTTATCTAATCGTCTCCTCAAACTCGTCCGAAGCAAACTGAGCGATTTGAATGTCAAACTTTCTGAAAGTATTGAGGGGATGCGAATTATTCAGGCGTTTGGTCAGGAAAAACGCCTGATAAATGAATTTGAAACGATTAACGGCGAGCATTTGGAGTATACAGTTCGCTATCTCAATATCAATAGCCTTTTTCTGCGTCCAGCTATGTCTTTGCTGAAAATTTTAGCTTATGCGGTTATTTTAGCCTACTTTGGCTTTACTTGGCAGGTTGCAGGAGTGACAGCAGGTGTCATGTATGCTTTTATCCAATATGTCAATCAACTTTTCAATCCTCTGATTGATTTGATGCAAAATTACTCTGTTTTGCAGACATCTATGGTGGCTGCAGACCGTGTTTTTGCAATCATAGACCGTAGAGACTATGAGCCCAATCAAGCTAATCTTCCATTGGAAATTACAGCTGGGAATATTGAATTTCGTCATGTTTCCTTTTCATACGACGGCAAGCGTGATGTTCTGAAAAATATTTCATTTTCAGTCAAGCAGGGGGAAACAATCGCCTTTGTCGGTTCGACTGGCTCAGGCAAGTCTTCAATCATCAATCTTTTTCTGCGATTTTATGAATTTGAAAGAGGAGAAATTTTAATTGATGATAAAAATATTAAGAATTACAGCCAAGCTGAACTGCGCCGGAATATTGGTTTAGTTCTTCAAGATCCTTTCCTCTATCACGGTACCATTGCTTCTAATATCCAAATGTATCAAGAAAATATGAGTCGAGAGGATATTGTAGAAGCTGCGAAGTTTGTGGATGCTCACGATTTTATTAATCAGCTTCCTGCAGGTTATGACAGTTCCGTAACTGAGCGAGGTGCGACTTTTTCAAGTGGACAAAGGCAATTGCTAGCTTTTGCTCGAACAATCGCTACCAAGCCTAAAATCTTGATTTTGGACGAGGCAACCGCTAATATCGACTCAGAGACCGAAGAACTTATCCAGACTTCGCTGAAAAAAATGCGCCAAGGACGAACAACGATTGCCATTGCTCACCGGCTGTCTACCATTCAGGACGCTAACTGCATTTATGTCATGGAGCAGGGGCGTATTGTCGAATCTGGCACACATGAAGAGCTTCTAGCGCTTAAGGGAACCTATTATAAAATGTATCAGTTGCAGGCTGGAATGATGAAAGAAGAGTGATATGTTAAAGAGAAAATGAGTTTCGGCTCCTTTTTATAAATATTCATTTAAGTGTTCTAAGGTTTTTTCTAGATCCCCGTATTTAATTTTTGCATATTGATAAGGACAATCCTGTATATAGCTTGCTTCAAAAAAATCCAATGGCAGATTGCTATGTTTGAGGGAACTGATAGATTTAAGTCCACGTAGATCTAGTAAGATACCATCTCTATTGAGAAAGTAGGAAAGTTTGAGCTGATTTTGGCTTAAAAGTTTTCTAGCTCTCGTCAATTCTTTTTCTTGTTGATTGAGCAGAGAAAGACGATTTTTTTCAAACATGAGATTGTCAATATAAAGGGATAGAGCTTTCTGCATGATGAGATTGCTGTCGTAATCTACTGCTTTTTTGTAGGTAATAAAAGTAGATTGAATAGCTGGAGGAAATAGCAGAGCTGTTATCCGAAGGGCGGGGAAGAGACTAGTAGAAAATGACTTGATATAGATGACATGCTGGCTGTCGTCCAAGTAATGAAAGGTCAGTTCGCGTTTGCTGTCAAAGTCAGCCAAATAATCATCTTCTATGATATAAACATCATAAAGCCGAGCGAGACGAATGATTTCTTCCTTCTCCTTTCGACTGTAAGAATGCCCCAAGGGATAATGAAAACGCGGGATAGTATAGAAGAATTTGATACGACCAGATTGAAAAATCCGCTCCAATTCTTCTAAATCAATCCCTTCTGGAGTTCGCTCAATTGTTTGATAAGGAAGTTGTTGCGCAGTTAGCAAATCATTTATCCGATGATAGGTCGGCTGCTCAACTAGAATTTCATATTTTTTATTTGGAAAGGCAATTTGCGAAAGAATATAAAGAGCTTGCTGGGTACCAGATGTCAGAACGAGCCTGTCAGCAGAGGTGTAGATAGCTGAATCCAGAAGCAGCTGCTGGACAGATTGTCGTAAGTCTTCCAGCCCTTCTTGCTGAGAATAGTAGTTAAAAAGATAATTCTCTCGTCCAATCAGCGTTTCATTAAGACAAAGTCGAAAGTCTTCATAAATTTGGTAGTGGTCATCTCTGACGGTTAATTCTATGTCCTGCTGGTCTTCCAGACTATTTTCCAGCACATAGTAGCCACTTTTAGGAACTGCATAGATATACTTCTGATATTTCAACTCTATCAGTGCCTTCTGGGCTGTGTCTTTGCTACAGCGATAGTCGTCTGCCAGCTGACGGACAGAAGGAATCTTTTGTCCCTTGGACAATTTCCCACTTTTAATATCTTGGCTAATCTGATCTATGATACATTGATACTTAGGTTTTATCATCTTAACTGTCCCCATACAGAAGAATTTTTTCTCTATTGTAACGTATTTTGAAATCTTTTACAATCAGGAAATGATAAGTTGTATTGTGTAGGATTCCCCCATAGATTTCTCCCTACCAATAATTGATGTAAAAGAATTGTAATCTAATAGTTATCTGAGTAATACATTAGCGGAATTGTAATTTAGGCTGAAATGGTTTATAATGAAAAGTAGCAAGTATATTAGGAGGCCGTCTAATGGAGAGAAAAATTAAAAAATCGGTAGTTGCGACCGGTTTAGCTGCAACCACTATTATTTCAGGCAGTTTATCACATCAAGTAAATGCCGAAGAAGTAAAAACACAATCTACTGAGCCAAAGACATCTGAAAAAATCACCAAACCAGTTACAGAAACAGATGTTCAATCAGCAAAGATGCAAGCCGATGCTGCAAAGGTTCAGACAGATGCTCAGCAAAAAGTTGTAGAGCAAGTTAAAGGGGATGTAAATACTTCAAAGGACGCGGTAGCAGATAGCGAAAAAGCTGTTGCAAATGCTGAAGCAGAAAAGAAAGAAGCAACTCCAGAAGTTATTGAAACCGCAAAAGAAGAAGTGGCGACATCAGAGAAGGCGGTTACAACAGAGGAAAATAAGGTTCAAGAAGCAGAACAGTCTGAAACAAAGGCAAAAGAAGCTGTTAAAAATCAAGAAAATGTTGTTGCAGGGCAACAATCACTTGTTGATGTAGCACAACGTGAATTAGATACAGCAAAAGCTCCGGTTGCAAATGAGCAGCAAGAGCTCAACCAAGCACAAGATTCAGAAAAACAAGCAGAAAAAGATTTAGCAGAAAAGCAAAATAATCTTGCTAAAGTGAAGGAAGAAGTTGCTAATCTTCCTAAAGAAATCAAATCAGCAACTGAACAAGTCAAGCAAAGTGAGCAAAAAGTTGCAGAAAATCAAGCAGCTATTGATCAAAAAGCCAGTGAAGTAGCTCGTGCCGAACAGTCAGCTGCTAATAGAAGAAACGTTGATTTAAGCAAAGCAACCTACGGTGAATTTTTACAACACGCTAAAACAAATGGAGCCAACCAAGCGATTCGTAATGCAGCTGCTGAAGCTCTAACAACTTATGAAAGAGCTAAACGTGAAGACGGTATTACAGTTGGTTCTGACGCAACAAGCCCAGCAACTTTAGAAAATAATTTAAAAGCAATTGAGTTAGTTAGAGCGATCAATGCTTATCGTAGACAAGCTGGATTAAAAGAATTATTGATTGATCCTTACAAAAATCCAGCCAGCCAAGTCCAAACTCTTTATTTTGAAAGAGCAGATTGGCATATGGGTAAATATTTGAGAAATGAAAATGTGGCGATTAGTTTTACTCCAAAAGGAGCCGTTGACTTCTGGCATAAGGAAAAATCTATCTATATGGCTGAGGCAGCTAAGTATGGCTTAACAACCAATGAGCGAGACATTGATTCCAATCAAATTTATACCACCTTACGTAATCGTGGTCAACTTGCTTTCTTCTATAGAGTTGGTCACTATCTTCAAATGATGGATAAAAACTTTAATACCATTTCAGCTGCATATGATCAAGTTCCAAATCAATACAGCAATATATATGGAACGTCTGAAGTTGGATTCTATAACGATCATAATTTTAATGCGCGTGTTAATAATGGCACTCTTCTTAGCGCAGACGCGTATGAGCAAGCAATCCGTAATTTTGCTGGTACTGCAAAAGCTGCAAATGCACAAGCAACAGCAGCGAAAAAACAATTAGGCGTGTTGCGAGCTCAAAGAACGGGTTATGTATCTACTTTAAATATTCAAAAGGCAAAATTAGCAGAGCTTCAAAAGTTGGCTGCGAATCGTTCAGCTACCCTTGCTACTGCAAATGCTGGAGTGATTACAGCTGAAGCAGCTTTGAAAAAAGCAAAGCAAAATGTTGCGGTAAAACAAGCAGCTTTGGAGCGCGCTACTGTAGCTATTGCGTCCAAGTTAGCACCAAAACAAGTAGCTTTAGAAAAAGCTCAAAAAGTGCTAGATAGTGCTAAAAATAAATTAGCAGAACTCAAGAAAGTCTTAATTACAGCAGAATTAAATGTTGCCAAGACAAAAGATGCTTTGCGAACTAGTCAAGCCAAACTAAAAGAAGCACAAGATAACTTGGAAAAATTACAAAATGCACCACAAGCACTTGAAGCAGCTCAAAAGGCTCTTCAAGCTGCACAAGCTGACTATGCCTCTAAGGTTAAAACGTTAAAAGATGAAGAAGCAAAACTAGAGATTTCTCGTTCAATTTATACCAAGTTACAAGAAAACTATGAGCAATTGAAAAGTCAACTTCCTCCGAAAGCTCAAAAAGAAACAGATGGAGAAGTACAAAAATTACACTTATCTAGAACTTACCAACCAAAACCATTGTTAGTTAGACAACAAAATACTGGTCAAAAAGTTCTGCCTGCTACAGGTACTAAAGCAGATCAGGTTGCTGCATTAGGTTTGCTACTTGGTTTGGGAACTCTAGCTAGTGCTCGCCGTCGTAAAAGAAATAACGAAGATTAAATAATTGAAGATTTTAGAAAAAATCTAATCTTTCTTCCCAAAGACAAACAACTCTGTTTTTGAGTGTTTGTCTTTTTGATTGAGATAATTAAAATCAACAGTGAAGAAATGATAATAAAATAGAATTTAAATAAAATGTAACTTCTGCCTGATAGATATTTAAAGTATCTATCATTTTGAGAATCAGCACAAAAATAGTATAATAAACTGTATTCTCTTAATGAAACGAATAAAACTAAAGGAGTTTTCTATGCAAGTCATCAAACGTAATGGAGAAGTTACTGATTTTAATCCAGATAAAATTTATCAAGCTATTTTGAAAGCAGCACAAACGGTTTATGTCTTGACAGACGATCTGCGTCAAAATCTAGCGCTTGTAACTAAAAAAGTAGTGTTGGATTTGGAGGAAGCTGGTGTTGAACGAGCTACTATCAGTATGATCCAATCTATGGTAGAAAATCGCCTGCTAGGTGCTGGTTATATCACTATTGCCGAACATTATATTTCCTACCGCTTGCAACGTGATTTAGACCGGAACGGTTATGGCGATCATATCGCAGTTCATTTGCATTTTGAACAAATTCGATAAATTTGTAGCCTAGATTACAGAATGAAGTGGTTGGCAGATTTTTTGAAAAATTTGCTAAAAATCAACTTCCTTTTAAGTTAATAATAATGCTTGTTCTAGAAAAGTTTACACATTCCCTTAATTTCTGGGACTTGACAAGTGTATTTTAATATGATAAAATTTAAAAGATTTTAAGCTTGAAGGGAGTGAAAAAAATGTCAAAAACAGTAGTACGTAAAAATGAATCCCTTGACGATGCTCTTCGTCGTTTCAAACGTGCGGTTACTAAAGCTGGTACTCTTCAAGAAACACGCAAACGTGAATTCTATGAAAAACCTTCTGTAAAACGGAAACGTAAATCAGAAGCAGCTCGTAAACGTAAAAAATTCTAATTGAGCAAAATGACAGACTTCGGTCTGTTTTTTGTTTCCATTTAGATAAAATCGAATTCGTACTCAATAAAAATCAATAGCTTTAGCAATTTTACCGTATGGACGTTATCTGTCATCTCAAAACTCCACCGCAAGATTAATAGAAGTAGCAGCTAGAGGGGTAGGTTAAGGCAAACAGAATATCAAGAAACCGTGAGAGTAAACAAAAACACTGATTTTCATCAGTGAATTTTTTTCATAATTATTTGCTTTCGAGCAATGCTTTGATTTCTTGAAGAACTTCTAATTCAGTTGGTCCTGCAGCTTCTTCAGCAGTGTCTTCTTTTCTAGTAAGACTTTGCGCTTTTTCAACAGACTTGACGATGAAGAAGAGAACTGTTCCGATGACGAGGAAATTGATAACAGCGCTTAAGAAACTACCATATGCAATCCCATTCCATTTTAAACCAGCAATTTGTTCTACACCAGCAGCTTTTAAAGCTGGATTGAGAAAGAGTGGAGTAATAACATCTCCAATAAGCGAAGTCACAATAGCTCCAAAAGCATTGGCAATGATAACACCGACTGCCAAATCAATTACATTGCCGCGAAGCAAAAACTCTTTAAGGTCCTTTAACATTTTCTTTTTCCTTTCAAAATACTAAACTATATTATATCCAAAAAAAGGGGAAAGTCAATAAAATGTCTAAAAAATATAGTGAATATTTTACTTTTTGATAAATTTATTATAAAATGTAAGTTGTTATTCTATGATAAATTGGGGGTGTTGTCTATTGATTGATAAAGAAATCATTTCTGATATTAAAAATAGCGTCAATATCGTCGAAATCATAGGAGAAGTCGTTGCTCTAACAAAGGCCGGAAGGAATTATCTGGGGCTTTGTCCTTTTCATGGGGAAAAAACTCCATCATTCAATGTAGTAGAAGAAAAACAATTTTATCACTGTTTTGGCTGTGGAAAGTCAGGTGATGTCTTTAAATTTATTGAAGATTATCGTGGTGTTTCTTTTATGGACGCTGTACAAATTGTTGCCGATCGTGCAGGGTTTCCATTAGAAATAGAGCATAGTAGAAAAGAGCTGTTAACACATACACATCCTCATCAAGCACTTTATGATATTCATGCAGAAGCTGCAAGGTTTTACCATGCAGTATTGATGACAACAAAGATAGGAGAAGAAGCACGTTCTTATCTTTATGAACGTGGCTTAACAGATGAAGTTATCAAGCATTTTCAAATTGGTTTAGCGCCCAATGAAAATAACTATCTTTATAAAAGTGTTAGTGGGAAATTTGACGAGCAAGTCATTATGAATTCTGGTTTGTTCAACTTAGCTGATAATAATCTGGTTTATGACGCCTTTCAAAATCGGATTATGTTTCCATTGACAAATGATAGAGGACAAGTCATTGCTTTTTCAGGTCGTATTTGGCAAGCAAGCGATATAGATCAGAAAGTCGCGAAGTATAAAAATAGTCGCAGTACACCGATTTTCAATAAAAGCTATGAGTTGTATCATCTGGACAAGGCCAAAGCGACTATCAAGAAAAGTCACGAAATTTACTTAATGGAAGGCTTTATGGATGTTATAGCCGCTTATCGTGCTGGAATTGAAAATGCTGTAGCATCTATGGGGACAGCATTGACGCATGAGCATGTGGAGCATCTTCGTAAGTTCGCAAAGAAAATTATTTTAACGTACGATGGTGACAAAGCAGGACAAGCAGCGACAGCAAAAGCTCTGAATGAATTGCATAATTTATCAGTTGAAATTGTCAGGATTCCTGATAATATGGATCCGGATGAATTTATCAAAAAAAATTCTGCTGATGATTTACAAAATTTACTGACTAAAACACGAATTAGTGATATAGAGTTTCTTTTGAACTATCTGAAGCCAGATAATATCGAAAACTTGCAAGCTCAAATTGAATTTGTTGAACAAATGTCTCCGCTGATTGCACAGGTTCAATCAATCACTGCACAAAATTCCTATATTTATATGTTAGCTGAATTGTTACCTGATTTTGACTACCAGCAGGTGGAGCAAGCTGTTAATAATCATCGTTTAGTAAATAGAAGAGAGCAACAACAGCAATCGCATCAACAGGTGTCAAGACTTGACATTCCGGTAACACGGCAAGTATCACGGCTAATTAAGGCAGAGAGTCATCTTCTGCAGCGGATGATTGATAATCCTGTAATTTTAAATGATTATCGTTTGAGGAAAGATTTTCATTTCGTAACAGTAGAATTGCAGACTTTGTACGATATTTTAAAAACAAATGGCGAGGTAACGCCACAAGATTTGTCTGAGCAAAATGATTCGGTACAGCAAGCTTGGTATCGGGTCTTAGAAGAAAATCTACCAGAGGAAGTTTCTGAGCAGGAACTGATTGAAGTGGAGCAAACGCGAGATAAGGAATTGCTTCGCAAAGAAAATCAATTGATTGGTAAAAAAGTCCGTGAAGCATCTCATAGTGGGGATGCAGATACGGCATTAGAAGAGCTAGAGCGATTTATTGCTCAAAAAAGGAGAATGGAGTAGGAATGGCTACAAAACAAAAAGAAGTAACAACTTTTGATGTTCAAGTTGCAGAATTTATTCGCAACCATAAAAAAACTGGTACAGCAACCGATGATGAAATCAATGATCGGCTAGTCATTCCATTTACTTTGGAAGCTGATGGCATTGAAGATCTTCTTCAACGGATTCAGGACGCAGGGATTGCTATTACGGATAAAGAGGGCAACCCAAGTGAACGGGTTTTAAATACAGAGGAAGAAGAAGCTGAATTAACAGATGAGGAGTTGCTTGGTAGCAATTCTGCTAAAGTGAACGACCCTGTCCGTATGTATTTAAAGGAAATTGGTGTTGTTCCGTTATTGACCAATGAAGAAGAGCAAGAATTAGCTGTTCTTGTGGAGCAAGGCGACTTAGAAGCGAAACAACGTTTGGCAGAAGCTAATTTGCGGTTGGTTGTCTCTATTGCTAAGCGCTATGTTGGACGCGGCATGCAGTTTCTTGACTTGATTCAAGAAGGCAATATGGGATTGATGAAAGCCGTTGACAAGTTTGACTATACCAAAGGTTTCAAATTTTCGACCTATGCCACTTGGTGGATTCGTCAAGCAATTACTCGTGCGATTGCTGACCAAGCTCGTACGATTCGGATTCCGGTTCACATGGTTGAGACAATCAATAAATTAGTGCGGGAACAACGAAATCTTTTGCAAGAATTGGGGCAAGATCCAACGCCAGAGCAAATTGCGGAGCGCATGGATATGACACCAGACAAAGTTCGTGAAATTTTGAAGATTGCTCAAGAGCCGGTCTCTCTTGAAACACCAATTGGAGAAGAAGATGATAGTCATCTTGGCGATTTCATTGAGGATGAAGTGATTGAAAATCCAGTTGATTATACAACACGTATCGTTCTGCGTGAGCAATTAGACGAGGTTCTTGACACATTAACAGACCGTGAAGAAAATGTACTACGTCTGCGTTTCGGTCTAGATGATGGGAAAATGCGTACGCTGGAAGATGTTGGAAAAGTCTTTAACGTAACTCGTGAACGGATTCGACAAATTGAGGCCAAAGCCCTACGCAAATTGCGTCATCCAAGTCGTAGCAAGCCACTTCGTGACTTTATTGAGGATTAGTAGACAAAAGGAGGCACCATGGCATACACAAATGAACAAATTGATGATATTAAAAATCGTATCTTGGAAAGTTTGGAACAAGTTATTGACCCTGAATTAGGAATTGATATTGTAAATCTTGGTTTGATTTATGAAATTCGGTTCAATGGTGAAAATGGTGAGACACAAATTGATATGACTTTAACAACAATGGGCTGTCCACTGGCTGACTTATTAACTGATCAGATTCATGATGCAATGACAGATGTGCCCGAAGTGAGCAAAGTGGAAGTGAGATTGGTGTGGTATCCTGCCTGGACTGTTGATAAAATGAGTCGCTACGCTCGTATTGCTCTAGGGATTAAATAAGAATATAGCAGCATGACTTGATTATGCTGCTTTTGTTTTGCTCAAACATTCAGAATTTGTGCAATATTTTAACTTTATACTTTATATCACTTGAAGTATTGTAAGAATCTGTTATAATGGTTGAACATACTGAATTTTAGAAAAGGGAGAGAAGATGATTAAAAAAGGAGCACTGACAGGATTACTCTTGTTTGGAATATTTTTCGGCGCAGGGAATTTAATCTTTCCGCCAACTTTAGGAGCTTTGTCTGGCGAACACTTCTGGTCAGCGATTGCAGGATTCGTACTTTCAGGAGTTGGAATTGCTATTTTAACATTGATTATCGGTACTTTAAATCCCAAAGGCTATGTTTACGAAATTTCTAAAAAGGTTTCTCCTTGGTTTGCGACCAGTTACTTGGTGGTTCTGTATCTAGCGATTGGTCCATTTTTTGCCATTCCTCGGACGGCAACGACTTCTTATGAAGTTGGGATCGCACCATTGCTTTCGAGTAATATGACTGGATTAGGACTTATTATTTTTACAATCTTGTATTTTGTGGCTGCTTACTTGATTTCATTAAATCCTTCCAAAATTTTGGATCGGATTGGTCGGATTTTGACTCCTGTGTTTGCCATTTTGATTGTCATTCTAGTCATTTTAGGGGCGATAAAATATGGAGCAGCTACACCGCAAGCTGCTAGCACGGAATACGCAAAAGCAGCTTTTGGAACTGGCTTTCTTGAAGGGTATAATACGCTTGATGCACTTGCCTCTGTTGCTTTTAGCGTTATCGCTGTGCAAACATTGAACCAACTCGGCTTTGCTAATAAAAAAGAATATATCTCAACGATTTGGATTGTTGGAATTGTTGTTGCATTGGGATTTAGTGCGCTTTATATCGGATTGGGATTTCTTGGAAATCATTTCCCAATTCCGGCTGATGTAATGGCTTCTGATGCCAATAAAGGAGTTTATGTCTTATCTCAAGCTACACAAGCTATTTTTGGTCCGACAGCACAGATTTTCCTTGCAGCCATGGTAACAGTGACCTGCTTTACGACTACGGTTGGTTTGATTGTTTCAACATCAGAATTTTTCAATAAAACCTTTCCTAAAATCAGCTACAAAACTTATGCAACAGTCTTTACATTAATTGGATTTGCAATTGCAAATCTTGGTTTGGGAGCGATCATTCAGTATTCAGTTCCTGTCTTACAAATTTTGTACCCGATTACTATTGCGATTGTAATGATTGTGATTGTCAATAAGTTTGTTGCCTTATCTAAGATTGGAATGCAGCTAACGGTCGCAGTTGTAACAATTATTGCCTTTGCGAATATCATTGGCTCGCAATTTAAATTGACTAGTGTGAGCAATTTAATCAATGCTTTGCCATTTGCGCAAGCTTCAATTCCTTGGCTGGTACCAACGATTGTCGGGATTATGTTGTCTTTGTTTTTGCCAAATAAACAAAAGAGTGACACATTTGAAATGGAATAATTAAAAATATCTATCACGAAAAGTGATAGTTTTTTTATGACCATATCAAATTCAAGTTTTTACAAATCGTATCCTCTATTTTTAGATAGTGAACCAGTGTATACTTTTCCTAGAAAGAAAATGAGGAGGAAAAGATAATGATATCTATTGTGTTTTTGATTTCTGTATTTCTAGCGGGAATTTTATCATTTTTCTCGCCTTGTATATTGCCATTGCTTCCTGTATATGTTGGTATTTTATTGGATACAGATGAACCAAGAATAATCATTATTTTTGGAAAGAAGATTGCTTGGTATGGAATTGTAAAAACACTATTTTTCATTGCAGGATTATCAGTAGTCTTTTTAATTCTTGGATATGGCGCTGGCTTTTTGGGAAAAGTTCTCTATACAGAGTGGTTCCGCTATGTATTAGGAGCAATTGTTGTTTTTCTCGGTGTTCATCAAATGGAACTGATCAATTTTAAGCTACTACAACGACAGAAAAGTGTTCAATTAAAAAAAGATAAAAATAGAAATGATTTTTACAATGCTTTCTTGCTAGGTGTGACCTTTAGCTTTGGTTGGACACCTTGTGTAGGTCCTGTTTTGAGTTCTGTTCTCGCAATTGCAGCTTCTGGTGGTAATGGAGCAGTACAAGGTGGCTTCCTCATGTTAGTTTATACCCTTGGTCTTGCTATCCCATTTCTCATTTTGGCACTTGCCTCTTCTATTGTTTTACGCCATTTTGGGAAAATAAAACCTTATATGAGACTACTAAAGAAAATTGGCGGGTTACTTATCATCCTGATGGGAATTTTACTTATGCTGGGAAATCTTAATGTTCTAGCTTCAATATTTGGTGGATAAAAGGAGGAATCTCATGAAAAAAACAATGTTAGTCATCACAGGTCTTGTTTGTGTTGCTTTGTTGGGCGCCTGTGGAAATCAAAAATCAGCTAGTGGAACTAAATCTGGATACGGACAATTTACAAATAAAACGACAGCTACAAAGTTGAATCAAGGCGAAGCTGCTCCTGATTTTGAACTAAAAGGGGTTGACGGGAAAACTTATAAATCGTCAGATTTCAAAGGAAAGAAAGTTTATCTCAAATTTTGGGCATCTTGGTGCTCTATCTGCTTGTCTACATTGAAAGATACTGATGAGTTAGCTAAAAATGCTGGGAAAGATTATGTAGTTTTGACGGTTGTTTCACCGGGGCATGTCGGTGAAAAGTCTGAAGCAGACTTTAAAAAATGGTATGAGAAACTAGAATATAAACATTTACCTGTTTTACTAGATCCTAGTGGTAAATTATTGGAGCAATATGGTGTTCGTTCCTATCCGACAGCTGCATTTATTGGAAGTGATGGGAAATTGGTAAAAACTCGTCCTGGACTTATTAAAAAAGCAGAAATTGAATCAACTCTTAAAAGCATTAAATAGGAGGGGAGGATGATGGATCATAAAATGAAATGGTTATTATTGGGTGGAGCAGTCCTACTGGTTTTAGGTTTATTTGTGCTGGGAAGTCGCATGATACCAACCCTTAAAAATCAGTCTGCTATTAATCAGATTAAAGAAGCAGCTGTTAGTCAGGCTGAACCGGTCAAGCAAAAGAAAGCGGACTTGAAAAATGCAAATTTAAAGCATATCTATTTGGCAGGAGGTTGCTTCTGGGGGGTAGAAGAATATTTCTCACGAGTAGATGGGGTGGTTGATGCAGTCTCTGGCTATGCGAACGGAAATAGCGAGACAACGAACTATGAACTAATCTCACAAACTAAACATGCTGAAACGGTTCATGTGACCTATGATGCCAATAAAATTTCTTTAAGAGAAATCTTGCTGCATTACTTTAGAATTATCGATCCAACCAGCAAAAATAAACAAGGCAATGATTGTGGAGTGCAATATCGTACAGGTGTGTATTATAAAGATCAGGCTGATGTAGAAACAATTAACAAAGTCTTTGACGAGCAGAAAGAAAAATTTAAAGAGCCGTTGGCGGTTGAAAGACAACCATTAAAACATTTTATTAAGGCTGAAGAGTACCACCAAGATTATTTAAAGAAAAATCCAAATGGCTATTGCCATATCAATGTTAAGCAGGCTTCTTATCCAGTTATTGATGCTTCCAAATATAAAAAGCCTAGTGATGCAGAGATTAAAAAGAAACTATCCGATGAAGAATATGCTGTAACACAAAAAAATGATACAGAGCGTGCTTTTTCTAATCGCTATTGGGATAAGTTTGATGCAGGTATTTATGTAGATGTTGTAACAGGTGAGCCACTTTTCTCTTCCAAAGATAAATTTGAGTCTGGTTGTGGTTGGCCTAGCTTCACACGTCCAATCAGTCCAGATGTAGCGACTTATAAAGAAGATAAGAGCTTTAATATGACACGGACAGAAGTGCGAAGTCGCGTTGGAAATTCTCATCTGGGTCATGTCTTTACGGACGGACCAAAAGATAAGGGCGGACTTCGCTACTGTATTAACAGTTTAGCCATTCGTTTCATTCCGAAAGACCAAATGGAAAGTAAAGGTTATGGATATTTATTAGACTATGTGTAACAGCAATTTTCACAGAAATTTGCTATAATGAGTTTAATAAATAATAGGGGTGCGCTAGTGTATTCAATTATGATTGTAGAAGATGAATACCTTGTTCGGCAAGGTATTTCGTCTTTAGTAGATTTTGAAACATTTGATATGGAAGTCATGGATGAGGCCGAAAATGGCTTGGATGCTTGGGAAAAGATACAGCTTGCACAGCCCGATATTGTCTTGACAGATATCAATATGCCACATATAAGCGGGATTAAACTAGCTCAATTGGTCAAAGAACAATATCCTTCTGTTCATATTATCTTTTTAACGGGTTATGATGACTTTGACTACGCTTTGTCAGCAGTAAAATTAGGTGCTGATGATTATTTACTAAAGCCGTTTTCGCGGGAAGATGTGGAAACGATGTTGTTAAAAGTCAAAGAGAAATTGGACAAGGAGCGAAAGCAGCAGCAAGTTCATGAACTGGTTGAGCAAGCAGAATTTTCTGATTTAGAACAAGCAATTCATGATCGTTTGACCGATACAGAATTGTCTCTTAAATCACTTGCTTTTCAGTTAGGGTTTAGTCCGTCTTATTTGAGTGTTCTCATCAAAAAAGAGCTGGGCTTGCCATTTCAGGATTACTTAATTCAAGAACGGATGAAGAAAGCAAAATTACTGCTTTTGACAACTGACTTGAAGGTTTATGAAATTGCAGAGCAGGTCGGCTTTGAAGATATGAACTATTTTTCTCAACGCTTCAAACAAGTCGTTGGAGTGACACCGCGGCAATTTAAACGAGGAGAAGGGAAATGAAACGTTATTCGCTTCTGATTCAGTTAGTGATTTATGTTTTTATCATGATATTAGCTCTTTTGGGAATTGTCGGTGGGATTTATTATCAGACTAGTTCGGTTGCTATTCGCCAGACAACTGAGCAAAATACACGCAAGACCATTCAGCAAAGTGGTCAGTTTATCACTTCTTATTTACAAAAAGTTAAACAGACAACGAGTAGTTTGGCTGAAAATGAGAAAATAAAGACATACGCACAAACACCAAGCCAAGAAAACGCTGAACAACTTCGGCAATTATTCGCAACGATTTTAAAAACAGATTTGGATTTGGTATCTGCTATTTTGGTAACAAAAGACGGAAATCTCATATCAACAGATCCTGAATTAACCATGAAGACATCCGCTGATATGATGAAAGAAAAATGGTATCAGGATGCTATCCATAAAGGTGCTATGCCGATTTTGACACCAGCACGAAGAACCGTCAGCCATACAATTGGTGAAAAATGGGTGATTTCAATCATGCAGGAAGTTGTAGATAAAGACGGTAAAAATTTGGGGGTTGTTCGCTTAGATATTGGATACAAGACGTTAGAAGCTTATTTAGATCAACTACAGTTAGGAAAAGAAGGATTTACCTTTATCGTCGATGCCAATCATGACTTTGTCTATCATCCTAAAAAAGCAGTTTATTCTTCTCACGTTGAAATGAAAGCGATGGCGCCTTATCTTTCTGTAAAAAATGGATATGTCAAATCAAAACAAGCTTATGTATCTCAATATCAAATTCCAAATAGTGGTTGGACATTGATTGGGGTTTCTTCAATGGAACAATTGCATGCAGTTCAAACACAGATTTTGTGGTCTTTTATTGGAACAGGGTTGTTTGCTTTGGGTGTTTGTCTAATAGGGATTTGGTTTGTGCTTCGGCTTTGGATTAAGCCTTTGCGAGATTTACAAGCAACCATTTTAAAGGTTGGAAGCGGGCATTCAGATTTGAGGGCTAATGAAACCGGCTCTCCTGAATTAGTTGATTTGGCAAGACAATTTAATATTATGTTAGACCGGATTGATCAATTGATGATTGCAGTCAAAGAAGAGGAACAAAATGTCAGAAGATATGAATTGCAGGCGCTTTCCAGCCAAATCAACCCGCATTTTCTTTACAATACGTTAGATACAATTGTATGGATGGCAGAATTTAATGACAGCAAGCGTGTGGTAGAAGTCACAAAATCACTAGCTAAGTATTTCCGTTTAGCTTTGAACCAAGGACATGAACAAATTTCTCTTAAAGATGAAATTGACCACGTGCGTCAGTATCTCTTTATTCAAAAACAGCGCTATGGTGAGAAATCACAATATGAGATTAAAGAGTTGAAGCAATATGATGACTACAAAATTCCGAAGTTGATTTTGCAGCCTTTGGTTGAGAACGCCATTTACCATGGTATCAAAGAAATGAATCGTCAAGGGATGATTCGAGTTAGCGTTTCTGAAAATGACACGCAGCTCATCGTTTCAATTTATGACAATGGTCGTGGCTTTGTCGCCAGCGAAACTACAAATGCTACACTCGTTCGCTTGGGTGGTGTCGGTTTGAAGAATGTTAATCAGCGTTTGCAATTACAATTTGGTAAATCCTATCACATGGAAATTAAATCTGAAGAAAATACTTATACGGAGATTCGTCTCTATTTTCCAAAGGCAAATAAAACCAACTGATGAAAGATTTCAGTTGGTTTTTAATATTTAATTCCCAACACTGGAGAATTTTTTCATGCCGTATTTGAATAGAGCGTAGTTGATAGTAAAAATAACAAGTAGGACTAAAGGAAGTAGCAAACCAATCCAGCTTAGATTTAAAAAATAAAGAGCTGGAAAAAAAGAAGTAAAAGCATAAGGAAATACAAAAATTAGTATCAATTGGATAAAGGTTGGGTAAATTTTGATAGGGTATTGTGCCATTTGATTGAGGGAGAAAATCCCCATTGTGATAGGGAAAGATTCGACAATCCAAAAAGCAAGAGCAGTAGGTCCTAATTGAATAGCGGCATAGAGTAAACCAATACAAATACAGATAAAGACAAAGAGAAGTAGATGAAAAATGTTCCAATGCAGTCCGAGTAAATGATAGGATTGATAAGTTGCAATAGCTCCCATCAGTGTTGTGCCAAAGCCTTGTAGCTGCACGCGTTCACAAATTAGCTGAAAAAGAGGATTGATGGGCATGATAAGCAGGCGTTCAAACTCACCTTTGCGAATATAGCGGCTTCCAAACATCCAAAGATTGTCAAAGAAAATCAGGTGAACTGAACGTCCGATAGTTGCCATTCCATAAATAAATAGCATTTGTCCATAGTTGAATCCGGCAATTTCCTTGATATTTGCAAATAATACATTTAAAAAGATTAAATAAACGATCTGTTCAATCAAAGAAGAAATAAGTCCAATAAAGAAGTCCATCCTATAAGACATACTAGCAATCAAGTAAGCTTTGAGATTATAAAAATAAATGCTGATGTATTTCATCTTCAACCTCCTAAAATGACTAAACGACGTTTAGCTTGGTACCAAAGTAGAGCAATAAAAGCTGAAAGTATCGGAATCCAAGCCAACTGAATCCAGAAGAGTTCAGTATTAACAGGTCTTTTCAAAAGGATATTGACTGGAAAATTAACAGCAAAGCTGTAAGGTAACAGTTTCAAAATATTTGCGATATATTCTGGATAAAAACTCAGTGGCAAAAGCGATCCAGACGCAAGTGAAAAAAGCCCATTTCTGAGAATCAAAATTCCCCATGTATTCGTCGTGAAAAAGGCTGTTAAGCTAAACCCTAAATCTAGCAAGAGGACAATAAATATTCCTAATAAACTGGAAAATAGGAAAAGCAAGCCTGTTTGCCAATTTGGAAGATAGAGCTGCCCTTGAATGAAAGGAATCATCAGTAAAATTGGAATGAATTTAACAATTTCAACAATTTTGACAGCAAAGTCTTGGAAAAAGAGCGAAGTAATTAAAGAGTAAGGATAAAGTAGCTCGCCAGTAATATTCCCATCTACAATCATCAGAGATAGATCCCGTCCAATACTAAAACTATTTAGATTTCCTAGTAGATTTGCGAAGATAATATAGGTAGTGAACGTTTCTAAAGTATAACCATTAACGTGAGATTGAGTGAAAAAAATGGTTTTCCAAACAAAAATAGAGACAAGAACTTGTATGAAAGTACGAATCAGGGTTGCAACAAAAAAAGATTTATATTGAAGTTGCGTAATAAGAGCTAATCGTGTGATATGGATATATTTACTCATCAAGCCCCTCCTCATAAATTTGTTTGACGATATTTTCAATTGTCAATTCTTTGATAGCTAGGTCTTCGATTGAATAATGATCAAAAATCTGATTAATAACTTGGGCATTAGTATAAATATCTGTCTGATAATGAATATTGAAATGATAAGAGTCAATTTTCTCAAAACGAAAACCATTGATTTGGAATAGCTCTTCTATTGGCGTTTGCGTTTTGAAAGAAATGGTTTTAACTGTTGAAAACTTTTCTCTTAATTTCGTCAGACTTCCATCATAAACCTTTTTGCCCTTATCAATGATAAAAATTCGTCCACAGAGTGATTCAATATCTTGCATATCATGAGACGTAATGAGGAAAGTTGTCTGGTGTTCTTTATTCATAAAGCGAATGAAGGAGCGGATTGTTTCTTTTACGCTGGCATCAAGACCAATTGTAGGCTCATCTAAGAAAACAACGGCAGGCTGATGAATGAAAATAGCAGCAAATTCGCAGCGAACTCGTTGCCCGAGCGAAAGATTACGAACAGGCTGGTGAATAAAATCTCCTAGCTGCAACAGGTCAATTAATTGCTCCAAGCGTTCCTCAAAAACTTTATCAGGAACGTCATAGATTTTCGCATGCAAAATAAAAGATTCCAGCACAGGAATATCCCAACGTAAATGTGATTTTTGTCCGAACAAAACGCCAATTTGCTTATTGACTGCTGTACGATGTTTCTGTGGGGTAAGTCCATTAATTTTAACACTACCTCGATCTGGATAAAGAACACCTGTCAGCATTTTTATAGTCGTGGATTTTCCGCTTCCATTCGAACCAATATAACCAATAATTTCACCTTTTTGAACCGTTAATGAAATATTCTGTACAGCGTGAATTTGTTTTTTCTTGGGGTGAAAAAAGGCTTTGATAGAACCCTTAAGACCTAATTCTTTCTCGACAATACTATATGTCTTATATAATTGATTTGCTTCAATCATCATTATCTCCTTGTGGCAGAAAACGTTTGCGTATATTCATTATTATAACAAGTTCACGAAATCTGTGCAAGTGAATTTTATGGAATGATCTTTTACACAGAAAAAAGGATGAGACAAAATTGCTCAACCTTTTCTTTGATTTCTTTAGATCAATGACTGGAAGCAGCAGAAGTAGCATCTGCCTCACTCGTGCTCTCGCTGTGACTACCTGTATCCGAAGCACCGGAAGTTGCATCAGCTTTAGCCTGTCCTCCTGCAGGAGCGAATGGACCGCTTCCGCCAACTAGCTGCTGACCAGTTGTTTCCAAGTACCATTCCAGCCATGGTCTGAAATTAAAGACAATTTCATTGATACCAGCGTAAGAGCCGTCTGGATAGTACATGGCCTGATAATTGTGTGTATTTAAAACTGGTGAATGCGGATTTGGAATCAGGGTGCGGACATATTCTTGATTGCCGTTACGCAAGGTTCCGACCACCCACTCTACATTTTTCATTCTGCCAGCCGGAAGTGAATTGTGAACCGTTGATAGGCGGTTTCCTGACTGAGATGGTACACGTTTTGCCAGCATGGTATCAGGGTCTTGATGTGCATTGTTGTAGTAGAGAAATTGGTTGTTGTCATCGGCGTAAGTCAGTTCAAAAGGCATGGATTTCAAGAACATATTGATCTGATCCACCGTTAAAATACCGTGGTCTAGTTTTACATAGGTATCTCCTGAGACAGCGCCCACCATGGCAGCGGCTTTTTCAACCCATTCAGGATCATCTGGGTCAATGCCTTGAATCGTTGTTGCGATAGGTTTGGTAACATCTAAATTTTCTGGTTCAATTGGTTTTGGTTTTTTCAATTTTGAAACGACCTCTACATATTTCATAAAATTATCCAAGCAGGTTTCAAGGAATTTGACGGTTCCTTCGTTGGTAATATTTCCCTCATCGTCAAAGGCTTCTTTGGCTTTTCCAAGCAGAAATTCATTTCCGGGAAGAGTATAAGCATTGACACCTGGTGCGTCAAGAATTTTGCGTAAATGGACCTGTGCGCGTGAAGTTCCTTGATCGTAGTAAGAAGCGCCCACAATCATGACAGGCTTGTTTTCAAATGGATGAACTTCAAATGACAGCCACTCAAGCACGCTTTTCAGAGCGGCGGTAATGGTATGGTTGTGCTCAGGTGTTGCGATAATGACTCCGTCTGCACGGGTAATTTTGTTGTATAGGAGGCGAAGCTGGAAAGATTCGTCCCATTTTTCGTCTTGATTAAACATCGGAACTTCATCGATTTCCAAGACTTCCAATTCAAATTTTAGTTTAAAATGCCTTCTGATAAATTCCAGTAATTCACGATTATACGATTGCTCTGCATTTGAGCCTACAATTCCTACAAATTTCATTGCATCATTTCTCCTTTACTTACAAGTTTTCCCAGTCGAAGTTTTCAGCTTCTTTGTGCAATAATTCCTGCGCGCTGGATAGTTTCTCGGTAATTTTCACAAAAAGACGGAAATCATCAAAGAGTGCATCTAATTTTTGAATGGTTTCAAGGTCGATGAGATTGCCATCTTTATCAAATGCTTGCAGAGAGTGTGACAGCAAAAACTCAGATCCGGGCATGACGGAAGCTTTTAACTCAGGGGCATCCAAAATCTGGCGAAGCTGTAACTGTGCACGAGACGAACCCAAGGTCCCAAAGGAAGCGCCTGTAATCATCACGGGTTTATTGAGCATTGGATAAATACCGTAAGATAACCAAGCCAGAGCACTCATGAGTGAAGCTGGGATAGAGTGGTCGTACTCGGGCGTTCCTATAATGACCCCGTCAGCGGCTTCTATTTTTTCAGCAATTTCCGTTACAATAGCTGGAAGTTTTTTGTCTGCGGGTTTATTGAAAATGGGAATGTCTTTGATTTCCACCAGTTCAATTTCTGCTTTATCCGCAAAATGTTTTTGCATATATTGTAATAGTTGGCGATTGGTGGAACGTTTTGAATTTGTACCAACTAAACCGATGAGTTTTAACATAATTATTTCCTTTCCGATATTAAAATAGCAGTTCTGGCTTTAAACCAGAAGAATAGAATAATTGACCATCTTTTGTAATCCCTAACGCTTCAATCTGTTCTTCTTTTTCAACTTGTTCTAGAATAGACGATGGGCTTTCACCAAATAATCGTGTTGTCCAAATTTCACCATCTACAGAGCGATTAGACACAATCGTTAAACTAGCGACATTTGTCTCCACAGGATAGCCTGTCTTGCTATCAAGAATATGGTGATAGGAATGTCCTTGTTTTTCAAGGGTTCGCTCATAAATTCCTGAAGTCACAACGGATTGATTCACGATAGGAAGAATGGCGAGGTTATTTCCGCGTGTTAATTTTGGATGCTGAATCCCAATCCGCCAAGGACGCTTGGAAACTTGGTTGATTCCTAGTGTTAATACATTCCCGCCTAGATTGATGAGAGCAGAAGTCACGCCTTTATTTTTTAAGAACTCCATCACTTTATCAGCAATATAGCCTTTTGCAAGTGCTCCAAGATCAATTTTCATTCCTTCTTTTGCCAAAAAAACACTAGAAGAAGTAGAATCGAGTTTAATAAAAGTAGGTTCTATTAAAGAAAGGCAATATTTGATTTCTTCCGGCTGAGGCACTTTAGCGTCTGAAAAACCAATTCGCCATGTTTGTACAAGTGGTCCGATAGTAATATTTAAGTGACTATTTTGAGCTAAACTATGCTGTTTTCCTAGCTCAATTAGCTCAAACAAATCAGGATGCACCTGAACCCATCGTTTTCCAGCTTGATGGTTGATTTTCATCAACTCCGAAGCATCATCATTTGCACTAAAGCGTTTCTCATACAGAAAAAGCAGCTGAATAACTTCGTCAAGTAGCAAACCTACTTGCGGATGCAGAATTGAAATCGTAATCGTCGTTCCCATTAAGTGAATGGAACGAGAGCTGAAGTCCACCATATCACATCCTTTCTACAAATAAAAAATACATACCTATTATAACAGATAGATAACGTTTTCACAAACTTTTTTATAATTTTCTGACAATTTCAACAAAGCTGTCTGTCTACAAGATGAGATAAAAACTACATTGAGATTAGAAATGAAAGCATTCATGAAAAGTTCTCTTAAATTGATAGAAAATGTAATATTTTTCAGTTTTATGAGCAAATATATTGTAAACGCTAACACGTAATGTTATAATGTTTTAGTAAATTAAAAATTAAGGTAGGAATTGCTCTATGAGTAAAATTGTTGTTATCGGTGCCAACCATGCTGGTACAGCTTGTATCAATACGATGTTAGACAACTTCGGAAATGAAAACGAAGTTGTTGTGTTTGACCAAAATTCAAACATTTCTTTTTTAGGATGCGGAATGGCGCTTTGGATTGGTAAGCAAATTGATGGTCCAGAAGGATTGTTCTATTCAGATAAGGAAAAACTTGAAGCAAAAGGTGCTAAAGTTTACATGGGAAGCCCTGTTTTATCAGTTGATTATGATAAAAAAGAAGTGACCGCACTTGTAAACGGTCAAGAACATCTTGAATCTTATGACAAATTGATTTTTGCGACTGGTTCACAACCAATCATTCCGCCGATTAAAGGTGTTGAAATTGTTGAAGGGAATCGCGAATTTAAAGCGACTCTGGAAAACGTTCAGTTTGTAAAATTGTATCAAAATTCCGCAGAAGTCATTGAAAAGCTGAAAAACAATAAAGGAATCAATCGCGTTGCTGTTGTTGGAGCCGGCTACATTGGTGTTGAACTCGCAGAAGCTTTTGAACGCCTTGGAAAAGAAGTAATCTTAATTGATGTGGCAGATACTTGCCTTGCTGGTTACTACGATCGTGAATTATCTGACTTGATGAGTAAAAACTTAGCAGATCACGGCATTAAACTTGCCTACGGTCAAACTGTGCAAGCAGTTGAAGGCGAAGGCAAAGTTGAACGTATTGTAACAGATAAAGAAACGTTTGACGTAGATATGGTCATTATGGCTGTTGGCTTCCGACCAAACACTGCCCTTGGCGCTGGCAAGATTGAACTTTTCCGTAATGGTGCCTTCCTTGTTGATAAAAAACAAGAAACAAGCATTCCAGGAGTTTACGCAGTTGGTGACTGTGCGACGATTTATGACAACGCCCTTGATGAAATGAGCTACATTGCACTTGCTTCAAACGCTGTCCGTTCAGGTATCGTTGGAGCTTACAATGCAACCGGTCATGAATTAGAAGGTATTGGTGTGCAAGGCTCAAACGGTATCAACATCTACGACCTTAAAATGGTTTCAACTGGCTTGACCTTGGAAAAAGCAAAATCTGCTGGCTACAATGCGGTTGAAACTGGCTTTAACGACCTTCAAAAGCCAGAATTTATCAAACACGATAACCATGAAGTAGCCATTCGTATCGTATTTGATAAAGATACACGTGTCATCCTTGGAGCACAAATGGCTTCACACGAAGATATTTCAATGGGCATTCATCTCTTCTCACTTGCAATCCAAGAAAAAGTGACCATTGATAAACTAGCTTTGACAGATATTTTCTTCCTGCCACACTTTAATAAACCTTATAACTACATTACAATGGCAGCATTGACGGCTGAAAAATAAAGATAAGATATTGAGTTTACAAACCAGTTTCGTATGAGGCTGGTTTGATTTTTTATTTAGAATTTCATTCTCTAAAACAAATTCTGCAAGCAATAATAAAAATAGAAAAATTATGCTAAAATAGAGAGAGAACATATTTGGGAGGCAACGATGTCTGTTCAGACAGAAAAAGGAATATCAAATACCAAGAAAGAATTTGCATTTACATCTAGTTCGATTATTCTGCAAGTTTCAAGAGGAATTTTAGTCGGGATTATCGTGGGTGCAATTGTTGGTTCTTTTCGTTTTTTGATTGAAAAGGGATTTCATATCATTCAATATTTCTATCAGCAAGGTCATGATAGTATGATTTGGTTTGCTTTTATTTTGTTATTTTATGCTTGCGTGATTTGGATAAGTGCAAAGTTAACGCTCTCGGAAAAGGATATTAAAGGTTCTGGAATTCCGCAAGTAGAAGCAGAGCTGAAAGGGCTGATGACTTTATCTTGGTGGAGTGTCCTTTGGAAAAAGTACATTCTTGGTGTTTTAGCCATTGCAAGCGGCTTGATGCTAGGACGTGAGGGACCCAGTATTCAACTTGGAGCAATGGGTGGAAAGGGAATCGCCAAACATCTTCATTTAAGCCCTGTGGAAGAGCGTTCTTTGATTGCTAGTGGAGCGGCAGCAGGATTGGCAGCAGCTTTTAATGCTCCGATTGCGGGTTTACTGTTTGTTATTGAGGAAGTCTATCATCATTTTTCGCGTTTCTTTTGGGTCTCGTCTTTGGCGGCAAGTTTAACAGCGAATTTTGTTTCGCTTATGATTTTTGGAATGACCCCTGTATTAAATATGCCAGATAATATTCCTCTGATGGGGCTAGGGCAATACTGGCTTTATTTGTTGTTAGGAATCTTTCTTGGTTTTTCAGGATTTTTATATGAAAAAGTTGTTCTAGCCATGCCTCGTATTTATGATATGATTGGTGAAATGTTGCATCTTTCTCCGCAATATTATCCTATTATAGCCTTTATTTTCATTTTACCAGTAGGATATTTCCTTCCACAGCTTTTAGGCGGTGGCAATCAACTGGTTCTCTCTTTAACCAGTCAACACTATCTGCTATTAACATTAGTGATGTTTTTTGTTATTCGCTTTATCTGGAGTATGATTAGTTATGGTAGTGGGCTTCCTGGTGGTATTTTTCTACCCATTTTAGCTCTCGGCTCTCTTTTGGGAGCAATTGTTGGTGTCGTTTGTGTGCGATTAGGCTTTGCAACTCAAGAGCAATTTCCCATTTTTATTATTTTAGGTATGAGTGGCTACTTTGGTGCCATTTCAAAGGCTCCGCTAACTGGCATCATTTTGGTGACTGAGATGGTTGGTGATATACGAAACCTCATGCCTCTTGGTCTAGTGACTTTAGTGGCATACGTTGTAATGGATTTACTGGGTGGAGCACCTGTGTATGAGGCTATGCTAGAGCGATTGCTTCCAGATAGCATGGCAGATGATAGTGAGACAACGCTTATCGAAATTCCTGTTTCTGAGAAAATAGCCGGCAAGCAAGTTCATGAATTGGAATTACCAAAAGATATTCTAATTACCATGCAACGTCACAACGGAAGAAATCAAACAGTGAATGGTAGCACGCGCCTGTATCTAGGAGATATGATTTATGTAGTCTTGAAAAAATCAGATATTGGACGCATTAAAGATTTGCTATTGTAAAAGAGGGAAACCTCTTTTTTAGAACCTAAAAGAACAATCTATAATTTCCGAACGATAAAAAATATTATACGTCATTATATTGTAATTTCTGTACCTTATGTTATAATACTAAAGGAAACGTCAGGAAAGACGTAGCGATGTGAAAGCATAGGTAGGTCATTTTTGCATACAATTTACTATTTAAGGAGAGTGACATGCTGAACGAATTTCCTATTTTTGATTATGAAGACATTCAATTGATTCCTAATAAATGTATCCTCAAAAGTCGGTCAGAAGCTGATACGACAGTTACTTTTGGAAATCACACCTTCAAACTTCCTGTTGTTCCAGCTAATATGCAAACAATTCTGGATGAAGATGTAGCAGAAAAATTGGCGAAAAGTGGCTATTTCTACATCATGCACCGTTTTGACGAATCTGACCGTATTCCTTTCATCAAGCGCATGCATGAGCAAGGACTGATTGCTTCCATTTCGGTTGGTGTGAAAGATTATGAATATAATTTCGTTAGCCAGTTGAAAGAAGATGCACCAGAATATATCACGATTGATATTGCGCATGGACATTCAGATAGTGTGATTGATATGATTCAGCACATCAAAAAAGAACTCCCTGATACTTTCGTGATTGCAGGAAATGTCGGGACACCAGAAGCTGTTCGTGAGCTGGAAAACGCTGGAGCAGATGCAACAAAAGTTGGCATTGGACCAGGAAAAGTTTGTATCACAAAAGTAAAAACTGGCTTTGGTACAGGAGGTTGGCAATTAGCTGCTCTTCGTTGGTGTGCAAAAGCTGCACGCAAACCGATTATTGCGGACGGTGGCATTCGTACGCACGGCGACATTGCCAAATCCATTCGCTTTGGTGCTACTATGGTGATGATTGGTTCCCTATTTGCAGGTCATATCGAAAGCCCAGGTCAAACGGTCGAAGTAGATGGTGAACAATTTAAAGAGTATTATGGTTCAGCTTCAGAGTACCAAAAGGGTGCTTATAAGAATGTGGAAGGAAAGAAAATTCTTTTACCAGTTAAAGGACATTTAGCTGACACTTTAGTTGAAATGGAGCAGGACTTGCAAAGTGCTATTTCCTATGCCGGCGGAAGAGATTTAGCTGGTCTTAAGCACGTAGATTACGTCATTGTGAAAAATTCCATTTGGAATGGTGACGCTCATTAACAATAAAATAATTACTTATTTATATTACGAATTTGGCGTAATGTTTCTACAAGGCACCTAATGTCTAACAATAAGTAAGTCTTCAACTTTCCTGCTATATTTTTTAGGAAGGAATTTTGTATTCAGTTGGTTAACCAATTGTTTTAGGCTTGCTTTTGGCAAGTCTTTTGTTATTTCTAAAAGGAGATTTTATGAAATTATTAGAAGAACGCATCCTAAAAGACGGAAATGTTTTAGGAGAAAATATTTTAAAAGTGGATTCATTTCTGACTCACCAAGTCGATTTCAACTTGATGAAAGAAATTGGTAAAGTGTTTGCAACCTATTTTCGCTCGGCTGGTATTACAAAAGTTGTGACAATTGAAGCATCTGGCATCGCACCTGCTATTTATACAGCAGAAGCATTGGGCGTTCCAATGATTTTTGCGAAAAAGTCAAAAAACATCACTATGACGGAAGGAATTTTAACGACCGAGGTTTATTCTTTTACCAAACAAGTGACAAGTACGGTATCGATTGTAGGGAAATTTTTAAATCGTCACGATAAAGTGCTTATTGTCGATGATTTCCTAGCAAATGGGCAAGCAGCTAAGGGGCTAGTTGATATCATTGAACAATCAGGTGCCCATGTGGAAGCGATTGGCATTGTGATTGAAAAATCATTCCAAGAAGGAAGAAAGTTACTAGAAGAAGATAAGCGAAAAGTCGTTTCTTTGGCTCGTATTCAAAAATTTGAAAATGGAAAAGTTGTATTTATGGAGGCTGATGCATAATGGAACTGAAAGAAGAAAAACACTCACAGGCGGCTGTCTTAGGTTTGCAGCACTTATTGGCAATGTACTCTGGGTCAATCCTTGTACCCATTATGATTGCTGGTGCGCTAGGTTATTCGAGCCAACAGCTGACCTATCTCATCTCTACAGATATTTTTATGTGTGGTGTGGCAACATTTTTGCAATTGCAACTCAATAAATATTTCGGAATTGGCCTTCCAGTCGTACTTGGCGTTGCTTTCCAATCGGTTGCACCTCTGATTATGATTGGTCAAAAACATGGAAGTGGAGCTATGTTTGGAGCGCTCATCGTTTCCGGTATCTACGTTCTTTTGATTGCAGGAATTTTTTCTAAAATTGCTAATTTCTTCCCACCGATTGTGACGGGCTCAGTCATTACAACCATTGGTTTGACACTTATTCCTGTTGCGATTGGCAATATGGGAAATAATAGTGAAAAGCCCACTGCACAAAGTTTGCTGTTAGCTGCTGTTACGATTTTAATTATACTGTTAGTAAATATCTTTGCGAAAGGCTTTCTTAAATCCATTTCCATTCTGATTGGCTTAATTATTGGAACGATTATTGCTAGCTTTATGGGCTTAGTAGATTTTGCGCCAGTAACTCAAGCCCCTCTTGTACATGTTCCAACACCGTTTTATTTTGGAATACCTAAGTTTGAACTTTCATCCATCATCATGATGTGTATTATTGCAACAGTTTCTTTGGTAGAATCAACAGGTGTTTATTTTGCACTTTCAGATATTACAAACGAAAAGTTAGATAGCATTCGTCTGCGAAATGGTTATCGTGCAGAAGGACTTGCAGTACTTCTTGGCGGTATTTTTAACACTTTCCCTTATACAGGATTTTCACAAAATGTTGGTTTAGTCAAACTTTCTGGAATTAAAACACGTCTACCAATCTATTATGCAGCAGGATTCTTAGTCTTGTTAGGATTATTACCAAAATTCGGAGCTTTGGCACAAATTATTCCAAGTCCTGTACTCGGTGGTGCCATGCTTGTCATGTTTGGTTTTGTTTCTGTTCAGGGAATGCAAATGCTAGCACGAGTTGATTTTGAACACAATGAACACCATTTCTTGATTGCTGCTGTATCTATTTCCGCTGGAGTTGGCTTAAATGGAAGTAATCTTTTTAACAGTTTGCCAACTGGCTTGCAAATGTTTTTCTCAAACGGAATTGTCACGGCAAGTGTCATTGCGATTGTATTGAATCTTATTTTAAATCGTGAGAAGAAATAGAGTTTGAAAAGAGGCTGGGAGGATTTCCTCCTAGCTTTTTTGACTATTCTGAGTGCTTATAGTATAGTTAAGAGAGAAGGAATAATTTGAGGAGATTTTATGTACCAAGCTCGCAATTTAAAAGAACGAATGACCCTATTTATCTCGATTTTTTTGCCAATTTTGATTTATCAACTGGCTAATTTTTCGGCCTCTTTTGTGGACACAACCATGACAGGGCAATACCATACTTTGCATTTAGCGGGAGTGTCAATGGCGACTAGCTTATGGAGTCCGTTTTTTACTTTTTTGACTGGTATTGTCTCAGCCTTGGTTCCGATTATTGGACACCATCTGGGACGAAAACAAGAAGAAAAAATCGCTTCTGATTTTTATCAGTTTATTTATTTATCTCTCGTTTTGTCTCTTCTCTTGTTTGGACTCGTTTTTTTAGGTGCACCGCTTGTTTTGTCCAATATTGGCTTAGAACCACTAGTAGCAGAAGTCTCTATACATTATCTCTGGTATTTGGCATTTGGTATTATCCCTTTGCTTTTATTTAGTGTTGTACGCTCTTTATTAGACGCATTAGGATTGACAAGATTATCCATGTACCTTATGTTGCTCTTACTACCATTGAATGCCAGCTTTAATTACATTTTAATTTATGGGGCATTTGGTTTCCCAGAAATGGGCGGAGCAGGAGCGGGGCTGGGGACTTCGTTGGCTTACTGGGTGCTGTTAATCCTTTCGGTAGTAGTTGCCAAAAGACATCCTAGAATTAAAAAATATCAATTATGGAAAATTCGACCTTTGGACAAAGAAGGATTGCAGGAAGGGATTCGTCTCGGTTTTCCTATTGGTGGGACTGTCTTTGCAGAAGTTGTGATATTTTCAGTCGTAGGTTTGCTCATGGCTAAGTTTTCTTCGTTAATCATTGCCAGTCACCAATCGGCTATCAGCTTTTCCAATCTTATGTATGCTTTTCCTATGAGCATTTCTAATGCTATGGCGATTATCGTTTCTTACGAAATTGGCGCAAAGCGCCTAGACTATGTCAGAAAATATTGTGTTTTGGGAAGATTGACTGCACTTGGGTTCGCTGTTTTCACGCTGACATTTTTATATCTTTTCCGTTATCAAGTCGCTTCACTGTATGGAACCAACAAAGAATTTATACGTTTGACGTCTATTTTCTTAACTTACAGTTTATTTTTTCAATTAGCAGATACTTTTGCAGCACCACTTCAAGGGATTTTACGCGGATACAAGGATACAAAAGTTCCATTTTATTTGGGCTTGATTGGCTATTGGGGTGTGTCGTTACCAGTTGGATTACTATTGGATTACATGACAAATTTAGGTCCCTTTGCTTATTGGATTGGTTTAATTTCTAGTCTGGTTGTTAGTGGCATTTTATACCAACTTCGTCTTAATCATATTCAAAAAAAGAAATTAGCTTAAATGTTGCATCTACATCATTTATCATTCTGAATTAAAAAAAGAATCTCAGATTTTTATCCAAGATTCTTTTTTGTTATTTTGTACGCATTTCACCTTGTGGGAAATAAGTCCCTTCTGGCATGTCGTTTATGATGACATGAACAGCAGATTGTGGCGCGCCAGTATTTTTTACGACAGCGGCAGTAACTTCTTTTGCAAGAGCTTTCTTTTGTTCTAACGTGCGTCCTTCAAATAAATCAATTCTGACAAATGGCATAGTGTTTCTCCTTTTTATCTTTGATATTTTTATTTTATCATAAATTAGGTTTTAAAGCGTGTCAGAATATGGTAAAATAAGAAGTATTAAAAATTGGAGAATTTGAAACGAATTAAAGAAAATGGCTCAGTTGTATTATAAATATGGCACGATGAACTCGGGCAAAACAATCGAAATTTTAAAAGTAGCACACAACTATGAAGAACAGGGCAAAGGTGTTGTTATCATGACGAGCGCACTTGATACACGTGACGGTTTCGGCGTTGTTTCTAGTCGTATTGGCATGAAGCGAAAAGCAGTTGCAATAGCAGAAGATACTGATATTTTCCGCTTTATTCAAGAAATGCCTGAAAAGCCTTATTGCGTATTGATTGATGAAGCTCAGTTTCTTTCTCGTCATCATGTCTATGATTTGGCAAGAGTAGTTGATGAATTAAATGTACCAGTTATGGCTTTTGGTTTGAAAAATGATTTTCGCAATGAGTTATTTGAAGGCTCCAAATATCTCCTGCTTCTAGCAGATAAAATTGATGAGATTAAAACGATTTGTCAATTTTGCTCCAAAAAAGCAACCATGGTATTAAGAACAACGAATGGTAAGCCGGTCTATGAAGGGGAGCAGATTCAAATCGGTGGGAATGAAACATATATTCCTGTCTGTCGGAAGCATTATTTTCAGCCAGAAATTGACGAAATGAAGAGTTAAGGAGAGGTGTAGCAAACGATGAATATTTATGAACAACTACAAGCCGTTGAAGATCGTTACGAAGAGCTGGGGGAACTTCTGAGTGACCCAGATGTTGTTAGTGACACCAAGCGTTTTATGGAATTGTCCAAAGAAGAAGCAAGTACACGCGATACGGTAGCAACTTATCGTGAATATAAAAGGGTGCTCCAAAACATCACAGATGCCGAGGAAATGATCAAAGACGCTTCTGGCGATGCTGATTTGGAAGAAATGGCAAAGCAAGAGCTCAAAGATGCAAAAGCTGAAAAAGAAGAATACGAGGAAAAATTGAAAATTCTTCTCTTACCAAAAGATCCAAATGATGATAAAAACATCATCTTAGAAATCCGTGGTGCAGCAGGAGGTGATGAAGCCTCGCTCTTTGCCGGTGATCTTCTGACAATGTATCAAAAATACGCTGAATCGCAAGGTTGGAAATTCGAGGTTATGGAAGCTTCTATGAATGGAGTCGGTGGCTTCAAAGAAGTAGTAGCGATGGTTTCTGGTCAATCCGTGTATTCCAAATTAAAATACGAATCAGGTGCTCATCGCGTACAACGTGTCCCAGTAACAGAAAGTCAAGGACGAGTTCACACTTCGACAGCCACAGTCTTAGTCATGCCTGAAGTTGAAGAAGTGGAATACGATATTGATCCAAAAGATCTTCGGATTGACATTTATCACGCTTCTGGTGCTGGCGGTCAGAATGTCAACAAAGTTGCAACAGCCGTTCGGATTGTTCACTTGCCGACAAATATCAAGGTTGAAATGCAGGAAGAACGAACCCAGCAAAAAAATCGTGACAAAGCTATGAAGATCATCCGTGCGCGTGTAGCGGATCATTTTGCGCAAATTGCGCAAGACGAGCAAGATGCTGAGCGAAAATCAACTATTGGTACTGGAGATCGCTCAGAGCGAATTCGTACCTATAATTTCCCACAAAATCGTGTGACAGATCACCGTATCGGTTTAACGCTGCAAAAGCTAGATACGATTTTAGCTGGGAAATTAGATGAAATCGTGGATGCCTTGGTATTGTATGACCAAACACAAAAACTAGAAGAATTGAATAAATAATGAAATTAGCTCAAATTCTTGCTGAAATGAAAAAACAGCTTGAAGCAATTGGCGAAGAAGCTGAAAGTCTCTCCTTTACTTTTCGAATTTCGAAAAACTTATCTTTTACCCAATTTGTGTTGAAAATGCAGGCAGAAGCAACAGCAGATGATATAGAATTACTGAAAAAGATTCAATCTCAATTATTAGTTCATAGACCTGCCCAATACATTATTGGGAACGCAGAATTTCATGGACACTCGTTCAAAGTAGATGAACGAGTGCTGATTCCCCGACCAGAAACCGAGGAATTGGTCAACCTTATCTTGTCTGAAAATCCTAATACCAATATAAAGGTTTTGGATATCGGCACTGGAAGCGGAGCAATTGCTCTCTCTTTGGCTACCGAGCGTTCGAATTGGCAGGTCACGGCTTCCGACATTTCCCAAGATGCTCTGGATTTGGCGCAAGAAAATGCAGAAGCAATTGATGTAGCGATTGATTTTGTTCAGTCTGATTGTTTTCAGGCAATTACAGGAAAGTATGATATTATTGTATCCAATCCGCCCTATATTTCAGAAACGGACAGAGAAGAAGTAGGACTAAATGTCCTTGCTTCAGAACCTCATCTTGCTCTTTTTGCTGAAGAAGACGGGTATGCTGTGTATCGAAAAATTGCTGAGAACGCCCAAAAACATTTGACAGAAAAAGGTAAAATCTATCTCGAAATTGGCTACAAACAAGGGGAACATGTAAAAGAACTATTTCAGTCTGCATTTCCAAAAATGAGAATTCGCGTCTTGCAAGATCAATTCGGAAAAGATAGAATGGTAGTGGTAGATAATGGATAAAATTGAAGAAATGCTGAGCAGCGGAGGAGCAGTCGTGCTGCCAACGGAGACTGTATATGGTTTATTTTGTAAGGCACTGGATGAACAGGCTGTCAGTCATGTCTATGACTTAAAAGGCAGACCTCGCGAAAAGGCTTTGAATTTAAATGTTTCAAGTTTAGAAGAAATTTATCAATTTTCCAAACATCAGCCTCAGTATTTAAAAAAACTTTATCAAGCCTTTCTACCAGGTCCTTTGACCATTATTTTACAAGCTAATGAACAAGTCCCAGTTTGGGTAAATTCAGGTATGAAAACAATTGGTTTTCGTGTCCCTAGTCATCCTAAAACATTGGACTTGATTAGAAAATTTGGACCTCTCATTGGTCCGTCCGCAAATTTATCTGGAAAGAGTAGCGGAGTAAACTTCCAGCAAATTATGACCGATTTCAATTACGAAGTTCTTGGTATAGAAGATGATGCTTTTCTAACAGGACAGGATTCAACTATTTTGGATTTATCTGGTGAAACAGCATATATTCTACGCCAAGGTGCTGTCACTTGCGAAGAAATTCTCGCTAAAATTCCAGAAATTCACTTCTAAACCTTGACTAAATAGGTTTTAGCCCCGCTTTAAGAGAAGGGAGACTCTTATGTTTTTTGACCATAAAGACTATAAAGAATATGACGCTGAGCTTTGGGAAGCCATTGCTGCAGAAGAAAAACGTCAGCAAAACAATATTGAATTGATTGCTTCAGAAAATGTTGTTTCAAAAGCTGTTATGGCAGCACAAGGTTCTATTTTAACCAATAAATATGCCGAAGGTTATCCAGGCCGTCGCTATTATGGTGGTACGGACGTTGTGGATGTGATTGAAACTTTAGCGATTGAACGTGCTAAAGAAATCTTTGGAGCAAAATTTGCTAATGTTCAACCCCACTCAGGCAGTCAGGCGAATTGTGCGGCTTATATGGCCTTAATTGAGCCAGGCGACACAGTAATGGGAATGGATCTTGCAGCAGGCGGACATTTGACACATGGCGCAGCTGTTAGCTTCTCTGGAAAAACCTACAACTTTGTACCTTATAATGTCGATCCTGAAACTGAACTTTTAGATTTTGATGCTATTTTGGCGCAGGCTAAAGAAGTCAAACCTAAATTGATTGTTGCAGGTGCTTCTGCCTATTCACATATTATTGATTTTGCTAAATTCCGTGAAATTGCAGATAGTGTCGGAGCCAAACTCATGGTAGACATGGCTCATATTGCCGGTTTAGTTGCCGCTGGTTTGCATCCAAGTCCAGTACCGTATGCACATATTACGACAACTACTACTCATAAAACCCTTCGAGGACCTCGTGGTGGCTTAATTTTGACCAATGATGAAGAGTTGGCGAAAAAGATCAATTCCGCAATCTTCCCAGGAATTCAAGGAGGACCGCTAGAGCATGTCGTAGCAGCTAAAGCAGCTGCTTTCAAAGAAGTATTGGATTCAGATTTCAAAGTTTATGCTCAGCAGATTTTGGATAACGCTAAGGCAATGGTTCAAGTATTCCAACAACATGGTAATTTCCGTGTCATTTCAGGCGGTACGGAGAATCATCTTTTCCTTGTGGATGTGACCAAAGTCGTTGAAAATGGGAAAGTCGCTCAAAACCTTTTGGATGATGTTCATATTACTCTTAATAAAAACTCTATCCCTTATGAAACCTTATCTCCATTTAAAACAAGTGGCATTCGTATTGGAACTGCAGCTATTGCAGCTCGTGGCTTTGGGGTAGCTGAAAGTACTAAAGTAGCAGAATTGATCATCAAGACTTTAGAGAATGCAAACAACGAAGCTGTTTTAGAGCAAGTCCGTGCAGAAGTTAAAGAATTGACCGATGCCTTTCCACTATATGAGGACTGAAATGGACATTTACGTAAAAAAAGCTATTATTCATCAATTTAGTCCATCAGACACCGACCTTCTTTTAGCAGATAAATATCTCAATATTACTCCTAAGATCGAAGAATATCTTCGCAAGAAGATTGAACGTGTCTATTCAGATGAGGCCAAAACAGGTATTTTTACCGAAGATAGTGTCTTTTTATCACATATTACAAAAGACCTTTTAGAAACCTCTGTCAGTATTGCCAATCTCTGGAAAGAGGAGTTTTCGGTGAGCGAAAATCAGAAAACCAATGATTTGATTTTTGTTCAATTTGATAAGGAAGGCGTGGAGCATTTTGCTTTTTTGCGGATTGCTCTGCGAGAAACACTCACTCACTTGGGTGGAGAAGTAGACAATCCTATCAAGATTACCCAGAACAATTTGCCGGGATTTGGTACAGGTGCCGATGAAGCCTTGGTTATCAATCTTCAATCACGTAAATACCATTTGATTGAAAAACGGATTAAATACAATGGTGCTTTTCTCAATTATTTTTCTGATAATCTGTTACAAGTCAATCCTAAAATTTCTCCTAAAAAATCTATCAAAGCCTTAGAAAAAACGGCTCAAAAAGTTGCAGAAAGTTTTAATCAGGATGATTTTCAATTTCAATCCAAGGTTAAATCGTCTATTTTCAAAAATTTAGAAGAAAATGATGAATTATCACCGGAAAAATTAGCAGATGACTTGTTTGATAACAATCTGACAGCTCGTTTGACTTTTATTGATCAGGTTAAGGAAACAATTCCAGAAACTGTTAAATTTGATGAAATTGATAGTAGTCGTCAGAAGAAAAAATTTGAAAACCAAAAGCTCTCTCTTTCAAATGGAATTGAGCTTATTGTCCCCAATAACATCTATCAAGATGCGGAATCCGTAGAATTCATACAAAACGAGAATGGAACCTATTCCATTCTCATCAAAAACATAGAAGATATTCAAAGTAAATAATGTTTAAAATTCTTAGAAAATTGATCCTTCTCATTCTTTTAATCTTTGTTGGTTACAAGCTTGTTCAAGTTCATCATGATGTCAAGCAAGTGATGACCTACCGTAGCTTAGTGAGAGAAGTGCTAGACGAGCAAGATACTGCAGCCAATGAGGAACTAGTCCTTGCTATGATTTATACTGAAACAAAGGGAAAAGTTTCTGATGTCATGCAATCTAGTGAAAGTGCGACGGGTCAGAAAAACTCTATTTTAGATAATAAAGAAAGCATTCGTCAAGGCGTTCAGACCCTATCCACGAATCTAAATGTAGCTCAAGAAAAGAAAGTAGACGTTTGGACCGCTGTACAAGCCTATAACTTTGGTCGCTCCTATATTGACTACATTGCAAAACACGGTGGCGAAAATACCCTTGGTTTGGCAAAAAAATACTCTAAAAATGTTGTTGCACCAAGTTTAGGAAATGTGACCGGCAAAACCTATCCTTATTACCATCCCATCGCCCTCCTTCATGGCTCTAAGCTCTATATCAATGGTGGGAATTATTATTACTCCCGACAAGTTCAGATGAATATGCACATCATGAAAGTGATGAATTGGTTTTAATAAATCAAAAGGTTAGAGAGCTTTGTTTTCTAACCTTTTTAGATTAGTAATAGAAAACAGCAAAAAGATTGTTTTTTCTAAATATTTAAAATATTTCATATTTCTACTTTTATTTTTAAAACGAGAGTGCTATAATAATCACGTAGAATTCTATAATAATCAAAACGGAAGGATTTGAAAATATGAATTTTTCAGGTAAAACAGCAATTGTTACCGGTGGTGCAAACGGAATTGGCAAAGAAGTAGTTCGCGGTATTGTTGAAGGTGGTGGTAATGTCATTATTGCCGACATCAATCAAGGAGCAGCTGAACGAGTGATTGCCGAATTTGGAGCAGAACACACGAGCTTTACTTATATGGATTTAGGAAATCATGAATCTATTGTAGAAGCAATGAACAAAATAATCGCAACAGCTGGTAAAATTGATATCTTAGTCAATTGTGCTGGTGTTATTAGTGCGAAACCATTTGAACAATTAACTTACGATGAATGGGAACGCACCATTCGTATTAACCTATCTGGTTGTTTTTCAACTATTAGTACTATTTTCCCACATTTTATTGAACAAAAGGGGGGAAGAATTGTTAATGTTTCCTCAGTAGCTGCAAAATTAGGCGGTGGTTTGCTTGGAACAGCTGCTTATGCGTCTTCTAAAGCTGGTTTGAACGGTCTTACAAAAGCAGTAGCAAAAGAAGGAGGCAAATATGGTATTGCATGTAATGCGGTTTGTCCTTCTTTTACACGAACGGATATGACTACTGTATTGTCAGAAGACCCTGAAAAGAGTCAGCGTGTCATCAACATGATTCCACTTGGACGTCGTGCAGAACCTGTTGAAATTGCTCAAATGATTCTTTTCTTTGCTAGTGACTTAGCCAGCTTCGTGTCTGGAGAAATCGGTGATTGTGATGGCGGTATCACGCTGGATGGCTAATTTTTTATCGAAAAGATGTATGGCATTCAAGCCTTGTTAAATAAAAACAAGGCTTGAATATATAGAGGAAATATGATTATGAAAATTTTTAATAAGAAAATTAAGATTCCTGGTGATACAATTATTGTTCCCATGTTTATCGGCTGTGTGATAAATACATTTTTCCCTCAAGTGTTGAAAATTGGAGGTTTTACAACCGCTATAGTTCAGGGAGCTGGTCCGCTCGTTGGAGCTTTTCTATTCTTTATAGGAGGAACAATCTCGTTAAAGAACACTCCAAAAGCTGTTGGGCGTGGAGCGGCTATTATCACATCTAAGATTGTCGTTTCAGTTGTTTTAGGTCTGTTGGTAGCAAAAGTCTTCAATGATAATTTTTTAGGTTTAAGTGCTTTGGCGATTATTGGAGCTATGTCTGTCGCTAATAACGCTATGTATGCTGGAATTGTAGAAGTTTACGGAAATGAAATTGATGCAGGTGCTGTTGGTATTACTACCTTAAGTGTTGGACCGATGGTGACAATGGCAGCTCTCAGTAGTGCTGGTCTTGCTAACATTTCTATTTGGAGTTTAGTAGGAACTATTTTACCACTTGTTTTAGGGATTGCATTAGGAAATGCTTTTCCATATATGAAAAAAGTTCTATCAAATGGTGTGACAGCAATTATTATCATTGTTGGATTCTGTTTAGGAGCCAACATGAGCTTTATGCAAATTATTCAAGGTGGTTTACCAGGTATTATACTCGGAATCATTACAACCTTAGTTGGAGGCTTCTTTGCTATTTTTGCAGATAAAGCTACAGGTGGATCAGGAATTGCTGGTGCAGCTATTTCAAGTACAGCAGCTAGTGCCATAGCTACTCCAGCAGCTTTATCGGCTGTAGATGCTTCCTTTAAAGCTGTTGAAGCTACAGCTACCACCCAAATAACAGCATCCGTTATTGTAACAGCGATTTTAACACCAATTTTGACAGCTTGGGTAGCTAAACGTGTAGATACTACAAAACAAGCGAAAACAATGAATTGATTTTAAAAGTTCACTTGTTGTTTGATGATAACGTTTAATAGTTTACTAAAGGGGAGTTTTTGGGACTTTCCTTTTTTACTATTCAACAAATCGCCTTAAATCCAAAACGTCATTTCAAACAAATCAATTGTCATTTATATTGTTACATGTTATACTTAAAAATATATCTCACAGAAAGAAAAGCTAAACATGATGAAGAAAATAGCCCTAATTACAGGAATTTTAACAATTTTGATTGCTATTTCTACTTTTTTATTTTACCGTGTCAATGCTGAAGGGAAATTAGACAGACAGAAGTATGTGCAATCAACTACTCCAACCCTATTCTTTCATGGTTATGGAAGTAGTGCCAATGCTGAGCGACACATGACGAATGCAGCAAAAAAAGCAGGAGTAACAAAAACAGTTATTCGAGCAAATGTTGATAGAAATGGTGCAGTTACGTTGAGGGGAGACATTCCCAAAGGCGCTATCAATCCAATCGTAGAAGTGAATTACGAAGACAATCGCAATCCTATTGATGTTGGACGATATGCAAAAGCTGTCGTCAGCAAGCTACAGGAAAAGTATGGCTTTACAAAAATGAATATGGTAGGTCATTCTTTAGGGAATATGTCGATTTTGTATTATCTTTTAGAACATGCTCAAGATGAGAACTTGCCACAGCTGCAAAAACAAGTGAATATTGCGAATTTTGCTGCCGGTTTAGAAGCTATGGGCTTACCAGCTGATGTAAAAGTAGATAAAACGACAGGGAAACCAAATCAAGTCACACAAACTTTCCAAAGATTATTGCCATTACGTGAAGTTTTTCCACAAAATCAAATTGACGTTTTGAATATCTACGGTGATTACAAAAATGGCTCAGATGGTTCCGTTTTAAATGCTTCATCTCGCAGCTTGAAATACTTGGTTGCCGATAATGCAAAATCTTATCAAGAAAAGAAAATCATAGGTAAATTAGCACAACATAGCCAATTACATGAAAATCCAGAAGTAGATAAAATACTAATTCAATTTTTGTGGGGAAAATAAGCTGATAAATTTAAAAGCCAAACTTCTTATTTCTTGAGGTTTGGCTTTTTTGTTTTTATTCCCACTCAACCGTTGCTGGTGGTTTGCTGGTGATATCGTAGACAATGCGGTTGACGTGATCTACTTCATTGACGATACGAACAGAGATTTTTTGTAGTACTTCCCAAGGGACTTTAGCAAAATCTGCTGTCATTCCATCAATAGAAGTAATAGCACGAATAGCAATGGTATAATCATAAGTTCGACCATCACCCATAACACCTACTGAACGAACACCAGTATTTACAGTGAAGTATTGCCAGATATCACGATCGAGTCCAGCTTTCACGATTTCTTCACGGAGAATGGCGTCGGATTCACGTACAGTTGTGAGTTTTTCTTCTGTAATTTCACCCATAATGCGAATAGCAAGTCCTGGACCTGGGAATGGCTGACGCCAAACGATTTCATCCGGCATACCAAGTTCTGTACCAAGTGCACGAACTTCGTCTTTATAAAGTGTATTGAGTGGTTCAATCAGTTTGAACTGCATGTCTTCGGGAAGTCCACCGACGTTATGGTGCGATTTGATTGTTTGGGCAGTATCAGTACCAGACTCAATCACATCAGTATAAAGTGTTCCTTGTGCGAGGAATTTTACATCTTTCAGTTTGCTGGCTTCATCATCAAAGACATAGACAAATTCATTGCCGATGATTTTACGCTTTTGCTCTGGATCAGAAACACCAGCTAATTTATCAAGGAAACGTTTAGCAGCGTCTGCTTTGATGATATTAAGACCGAATTTCCCGCCAAGAGAATCCATGACTTGATCTGCTTCGCCCTTACGGAGCAATCCATGATCTACAAAGATACAGATAAGCTGGTCTCCGATAGCTTTTTGAAGGAGAACGCCAACAACTGATGAATCAACGCCGCCTGAGAGCCCAAGAAGAACACGTTTATCGCCAACTGTTTCTCGAATTCGCTTGATTTGCATTTCAATAAAGTTATCCATTGACCAGTTGCCTTTGGCGCCACAAATATTCAAAGCAAAATTGCGTAGAATGTCATACCCATAAACAGAATGACGTACTTCAGGGTGAAATTGAATGCCATAAATCTGCTTTTCAGGTTGCTCAATAGCTGCAAATGGACAATCAGCAGAAGTTCCAGTTCGTACGAATCCTTGAGGAATTTCGGTAACAGCATCTCCGTGACTCATAAGAACGATTTGTTTTTCAGGAGTGCTTGCAAAAAGCTGTGAATCAGTATGAATAAGCTCTGATTGCCCATACTCACGGTTTCCGGCATTTCCAGCAGGTACAACTTTCCCACCTAATTTGTGAGTCAAAAGCTGCATTCCATAACAAATTCCTAGAATTGGAATACCCAATTCTAAAATTTCAGGGTCAAGATCAAATGAGCCTTCTTCATAGACAGAATTTGGTCCACCAGACAGGATAATTCCGACCGGATTTATCTCACGAACTTCAGCGGCTGTGATTTTATTGCTTTTTAGCTCAGAAAAAACACCAATCTCCCGAATACGGCGTGAGATGAGCTGATTATATTGGCTGCCATAATCCAATACAATGATTCTTTCAATATCTTGCAATTCAGTTGTAGTTGCCATTTCTTTCCTTTCTCAAATGAAACTTCTTTGTTTATTCTAACACAAAATAGAGACTTTTTCCAATAACATTAAGTAGCGATTGACTTTTATTTCAATTGATAATACAATGAAGAGAGGAAACCATTCTTGAAAGGGGTTACTATGCTTCCAGCCTATATTAAAATTCACGATCAAATAAAAAAAGAAATTGACGAGGAAATTTGGAAAATCGGGCAACGTCTGCCAAGCGAGCGCGATTTAGCTGAACAATTTGAAGTTAGTCGCATGACACTTCGTCAGGCAATCACTCTTTTAGTAGAAGAAGGAGTGCTGGAACGTCGTATGGGAAGTGGTACATTTGTAGCCAGTACGCGAGTTCAAGAAAAGATGCGCGGCACAACCAGCTTTACAGAAATCATCAAATCCCAAGGCAAGACACCTTCAAGCCAACTGATTTCTTACCGTCGAACACTGCCAAGTAAAGAAGAGGTCGAAAAATTAGGAATTGAAAAGACGGAAAATGTTGTCCGAATGGAGCGGGTACGGTATGCAGATAATATTCCCGTAGTTTATGAAGTCGCTTCCATTCCAGAGAAATTCATCAAAAACTTTAATAAAGAAGAAATTACGAAGCATTTTTTCCAAACCTTGCAAGAGCACGACTATAAAATCGGAAAATCTCAACAGACCATTTATGCTCGTCTTGCCAAAGAAAAGATTGCACATTATCTAGAAATCCCTAGAGGACATGCCATTCTTGGTTTGACACAGATTTCTTATTTTGACAACGGTACCGCTTTTGAATATGTTAAAAGTCAATATGTGGGAGAACGGTTTGAATTTTATTTGGAAAACAATTGATTTGTTTTACATAATTTTATATACGTAAATACCCTTGCTGATTTAAGAGTGTTTTTTAGTGAGTAAAACTCTTCGCTAGTAGAGTTTATCTGTATTTTTTGATATAATATTTTTTATGGAAATTGAAAAAACCAATCGAATGAATGCTCTTTTTGAGTTTTATGCAGCACTTTTAACAGATAAGCAAATGAATTATATTGAGCTTTATTATGCAGATGATTATAGTCTAGCTGAGATTGCTGAAGAATTTCAAGTTAGTCGTCAGGCTGTTTATGACAATATCAAACGAACAGAAAAGATTCTCGAAGACTACGAAATGAAACTGCACATGTATTCAGATTATATCGTCAGAAGTCAGATTTTTGATCAAATAATGGAAAAGTATGCAGATGACACCTATTTACAAGAGCAAATTTCGATTTTATCCAGTATTGACAATCGAGAATAGTGAATTGTCGACTCAAAAATACCAAAAATCAATAACCAATACATAGAAATTAACTAGGAGAAATAAAATTTATGGCATTTGAAAGTTTAACTGAACGTTTACAGAACGTTTTTAAAAATCTGCGTCGCAAGGGCAAAATTTCAGAGAGTGATGTTCAAGAAGCGACCAAAGAGATTCGTTTGGCACTCTTGGAAGCCGATGTAGCTTTGCCAGTTGTTAAAGACTTTATCAAGAAAGTTCGTGAGCGCGCTGTCGGACACGAAGTCATTGATACACTAAATCCTGCTCAACAAATCATCAAGATTGTTGATGAAGAATTGACCGCTGTATTAGGCTCTGATACGGCAGAAATTATCAAATCTCCAAAAATCCCGACTATTATCATGATGGTCGGTCTTCAAGGTGCTGGTAAGACTACGTTTGCCGGAAAGTTGGCTAATAAACTCAAGAAGGAAGAAGGCGCTCGTCCTTTAATGATAGCTGCTGATATTTATCGTCCGGCGGCCATTGACCAGCTTACAACTCTCGGTCAGCAAATCGATGTACCAGTCTTTTCACTAGGCACAGAAGTACCAGCAGTAGAGATTGTTCGTCAAGGTCTGGAGCAAGCCAAGGCTAATCACAATGACTATGTGCTGATTGATACAGCTGGTCGCCTGCAAATCGATGAAAAGCTCATGAATGAGCTGCGCGATGTCAAAGCACTGGCTCAACCAAATGAAATCCTCTTGGTTGTAGATGCTATGATTGGTCAAGAAGCCGCCAATGTAGCTCGCGAATTCAACGCTCAGTTGGAAGTGACTGGGGTTATTCTGACTAAGATTGATGGCGATACACGTGGCGGTGCAGCTTTATCTGTCCGTCAAATTACTGGTAAACCAATCAAGTTCACTGGTACTGGTGAAAAGATTACCGATATTGAAACTTTCCACCCAGATCGGATGTCTAGCCGTATTTTGGGCATGGGAGATATGTTGACCTTGATTGAAAAAGCTTCTCAGGAGTATGATGAGCAAAAATCGCTTGAGATGGCTGAAAAAATGCGAGAAAACACCTTTGATTTCAACGATTTCATTGACCAGCTGGATCAAGTACAAAATATGGGACCAATGGAAGATTTGTTAAAGATGATTCCTGGCATGGCTAACAATCCTGCTATGAAGAATTTTAAGGTAGATGAAAACGAAATCGCCCGCAAACGTGCCATTGTTTCATCTATGACACCTACCGAACGGGAAAATCCCGACCTCCTTAATCCAAGTCGTCGCCGTCGGATTGCTGCAGGATCTGGTAATAGCTTTGTCGAAGTCAACAAATTTATCAAAGACTTTAACCAAGCGAAACAAGTCATGCAAGGTGTCATGTCTGGTGATATGAATAAAATGATGAAGCAAATGGGACTCAATCCTAACAATTTACCAAAAAATATGCCAAATATGAACGGTATGGATATGTCAGCCCTTCAAAATATGGACATGTCTGCTCTAGGAGGTGCTGGAAATCCTGACATGAGCCAGATGTTTGGTGGCGGACTTAAAGGAAAAATTGGTGAATTTGCAACCAAACAAGCCATGAAACGCATGGCAAATAAAATGAAAAAGGCCAAGAAAAAGCGGAAATAAACAAACGCAAAAAACAAGTCGCTTAATTTAAAGGAACGGCTTGTTTTTTTGTATAATTGCAATCATTGAATAGGAGATATTGTATAAAACTTTCTCTAACATCTTTCCGAAAAACTATAATTTTCTTGAAAAAAATACAGGAGTGTGCTATACTTCTATTATAGAAAATGATGGAGAATATCTTAATGAAACGTGAAATACTGTTAGAAAGAATTGAAAAACTAAAAGCTATCATGCCTTGGTACATTTTGGAATACTATCAGTCTAAATTGACTGTTCCATACAGTTTTACAACCTTATATGAATACCTCAAAGAATATAATCGTTTTTTTCATTGGATTTTAGACTCTGGAATTGCTGATGGGTCACAGATTGCAGAAATTCCTCTGTTAGTATTGGAAAATATGACTAAAAAAGACATGGAAGCGTTTATTCTTTACTTACGGGAGCGTCCATTGCTTAACGCTAATACCACGCAAAACGGAGTATCTCAAACCACTATTAATCGCACTCTTTCTGCTCTCTCTAGCCTTTATAAATATTTAACTGAAGAGGTGGAAAATGAGAATGGGGAACCTTATTTCTATCGTAATGTCATGAAAAAAGTGTCTACTAAGAAAAAGAGAGAGACTTTAGCTGCGCGCGCTGAAAACATCAAACAAAAACTCTTTTTGGGCGAAGAAACTGAACAATTTTTGAATTATATTGATGATGAATACCCTAAAAATTTATCAAATCGGGCTCTCTCCTCTTTTGACAAAAATAAAGAGCGAGATTTGGCAATCATAGCACTGCTTCTTGCATCTGGTGTTCGTCTATCCGAGGCAGTAAATCTTGATTTGAAAGACCTAAATCTCAAAATGATGGTCATTGAAGTTACTCGTAAGGGCGGGAAAAGAGATTCTGTCAATGTTGCAGCTTTTGCCAAAGCTTATTTGGAAAGGTACCTGGAGGTTCGCTCTAAACGTTATAAAGCTGAAAAATCAGACACTGCCCTATTTTTGACAGAATATAGAGGTGCTCCTAACCGGATTGATGCTTCTAGTGTAGAAAAGATGGTTGCTAAGTATTCTGAAGATTTCAAAGTTCGAGTGACACCTCACAAACTCCGCCATACGCTGGCTACTCGACTTTATGATGCTACTAAATCTCAAGTTTTGGTCAGTCATCAGCTAGGACATGCCAGTACTCAAGTTACAGACCTCTACACCCATATTGTTAATGACGAACAAAAAAATGCATTGGATAATTTATGATTTTTACATATTTAAACTTATGTAAAATATTCTCCTTGAAAATAAACCAAAAACAACTGACTCTAATTAATAATGTAAGAGAGTCAGTTGTTTTTTTATCCCACAATCGCTTCTGCAATTTCTTCTTGGCTAATTCCAGCGAAATAGCGAGCAATATCCAGGTTTTCAAGAGCTTTTAAAACGTCCTCGCGCTCATACTTGACGCCTTTCAAAGCTTTTTCTACTGCTACTACGTCCTCGATACCAAAGAAGTCGCCGTAAATTTTAATATTTTCAATCTTCGACTCAACAACATTGGCAAAGATTTCGACCTTACCACTAGTAAACTTGGTACCACGATGAACATTGTACTCTGGCGATTTGCCATAATTCCAATCCCAAGTAGCAAATTTAGTTTCCTTGATATGGTTGATTTCATCTAGTTCATCATCGGAGAAGACATATTCTGTCATTTCTGGATATTCTTTCTTCATATAGTCTAGCAGGAGATCACGAAATTGCTCGACGGTAATCTTTTCAGGCAATTCATCAACGATATTGGTTACACGAGCGCGAACAGATTTGACTCCTTTGGACTCAAACTTATCTTTGGAAACTTTTAAGGCATTCACCAAGACAGATAACTCTACGTCAAACAGCAAGCAACCGTGATGCATGATTCGACCATTGATATAAGCCTGAGCATTGCCACAGAATTTTTTTCCGTCAATTTCCAAATCGTTGCGCCCTGTAAATTCTGCTTTTACACCTAATTCTTCCAAAGTCTTGATGACCGGAATAGAGAAGCTCTTAAAATCAAAGGCTTTGTTCTCAGTTTCTTTGGAAATGATGGTGTAGTTGAGATTGTTATAGTCATGATAGACAGCTCCGCCTCCACTGATACGACGAACAACCTCAATGCCATGCTCTCGGACATAGTCACGATTGATTTCTTCAATGGTATTCTGATGACGTCCGACAATGATAGAGGGTTTATTAATCCAAAGCAAGAAAATCATATCTTCATCAAGGAGATGCTTGAAGGCATACTCCTCAAGAGCAATGTTGAAAGCTGTATCGTAACTATTATTGATAATGTATTTCATAGTGCCTCTTATCTTTTCTTAGGAGCATGAATTGCCATGCCGAGTACGTCTGCAAATGCTTCGTACATAACTTCTGAAAATGTCGGATGACCGTGAATGGTTTTGAGCATTTCTTCTACCGTGATTTCCATTTCAATGATAGTAGAAGCTTCATTGATTAACTCAGCTGCTGCAGGGCCGATAATGTGAACACCGAGAACTTCTCCGTATTTCTTATCAGCAATCACTTTGACAAATCCTTGAGCAGCATCAGATGCAATTGCTCGTCCGTTTGCTGCGAAGTTGAATTTGCCGATAGCTATATCGTATTTTTCGCGAGCTTGTTCTTCAGTCAGACCGACTGCCGCAACTTCTGGCAAAGTGTAAATAGCTGCTGGAGTTAGATTTAATTTAGCAACTACGTGATTGCCTTTGAGAGCATTCTCTGCAGCTACTTCCCCCATACGAAAAGCTGCATGCGCCAACATCTTGGTACCGTTAATGTCTCCGGGCGCGTAAATTCCTGAAACAGAAGTTTCCATATATTCATTGACCTTGATACGACCGCGGTCTAGTTCAAAGTCAACCTCGCCAATTCCCTCCAAATCAGGCACGCGTCCGATAGAAAGCAAAGCTTTATCAGCTATGATATCTTCCTTTCCTGAAACTTTGATGTGGAGCTTGCCATTTTCTTCGACAATTTCTTCCAACTTGGTCTCTGTCAAAATGGTCATGCCCTTGCGTTCAAGAATGAGCCGAAGGTTCTTAGAGACTTCTGCATCCATAGCTGGAACAATCCGATTCATCATCTCAATGACCGTTACTTTGGAGCCAAAGGTCATGAAAGCCTGTCCTAGCTCAATACCAACAACGCCACCACCAATGATTACTAAACTTTCTGGAACTTCCTTCATATCCAGGATATCATCGCTAGTCATAACAAGTGGTGATTCCATACCTGGAACGTTAATCTTGCTGACTTTTGATCCACCAGCTAAGATAATCTTCTTGGTCTCAAGAAGTTCAGCACCATTCACCAAGACATTCTTATCTTTGGTAATGGTACCAATTCCTTTGTGAACATCAACACCGTAGCTGCGAAGCAGACCTGCAACGCCTCCGACAAGTGTATTGACAACCTTGTTTTTGGTTTCCAGGACTTTATCCATATTGACAGTAAAGTTTGGATTTTCAATGATAATACCACGGTTTGCTGCATGGTCCAGGCTTTCAATAATTTCCGCATTGTGAAGATAGGTCTTGGTTGGAATACAGCCACGATTGAGGCAAGTTCCACCTAGTTCAGATTTTTCAACAAGAGCAATCTTGCCTCCTAATTGAGCTGCTTTAATCGCTGCTACATAGCCAGCTGGTCCGCCACCAATAACCACAATATCATAAGCGTCATCACTCTTATTATCGTCGTTAGAAGTTGGGGCTGCAGTTGGTGTTGAACTAGCATCTGAAGCAGCCACAGCAGTCGGAATATTTTCTCCTTCTTCGCCCAGATAACCGATAACTTCCGTTACAGGAACAGTCTCGCCATCCCCTTTCAAGATAGCAATTAGATAGCCGTCTTCTTCTGCTTCTAATTCCATACTGACTTTATCTGTCATGATTTCCAGAAGGATTTCTCCTTCTTTTACAAATTCGCCAACTTTTTTATTCCATTGAACAATCTGTCCTTCTGTCATATCAACGCCGGCTTTTGGCATAATTACTTCTAAGGCCATATTTTTATTTTCCTCTCATTTAAACTTTCTCTTATACCAACATTGAAATCGGGTCTTCAATTAGTGCTTTCAGGTCTTTCATGAATTTAGCACCTGCCATGCCGTCCACGACTCGGTGGTCAATGGTTAATCCAAGACTCATGATTGGTCGAATCACAATTTCTTCGTTTACTACGACTGGTTTTTCAATGGTTGAGCTAACTCCCAAAATCGCAGAATTGGGCTGATTGATAATTGGTCCGAAAGATTGAACACCAAACATTCCTAGATTGCTAATCGTAAAAGTTGAGTTTTGCAATTCACTTGGCGCTAATTTCCCGTCTAAAGTCCGACCAATCACATCCTTGAAGGCAACGACTAACTCAGACAGACTCATTTTTTCGGCATTGTAAACCACCGGTGTCATAAGCCCGTTGTCCATACCAACAGCCATAGCCAGATTGACATAATTGTGCATGATAATGATTTGCCCATCTTCTGTCAGAGACGAATTGAGATAAGGGTGCTTCATCAAAGTTTTGACAACAGCCATAGAAAGTAAATCCGTGACCGTGATTTTCTTTCCTGTCGCTTCCATGATTGGCTCTAAAACCTTTTTGCGTAGCGCCAACAGTTCTGTCATATCTACATCATAGTTGAGAGTAAAAGTTGGCGCTGTCAGATAAGAATCCACCATTCGTTTTGCAATGACCTTCCGCATTGGCGTCATTGGAAGGCGTTCAATTTCTCCATAAGGAGTGATGTTGTCAGGTATTTCTTCCGCTTTCTCAATCTGAGCAGGTGACTTGATGCTGTCTGAGTCAACATTTTCAGGAAGCAAAGTCAGAACGTCCTTCTTCATAATCTTGCCGCGAATACCTGTCCCTTGGATTTCCTGCCAAGCGATATTATTTTCTTCTGCAATACGTTTTGCAAGGGGCGTAATTTTCACAATATTGAATTCTCGATAACTTTCGATATCTTCTTTATGAACTCGTCCCTTTGCGCCAGTACCAGATACGTCATAGAGATTGATACCCAAGTCATCTGCTAATTTTCTAGCAGCAGGGGTCGCTCTTAACTTATCATCAGTCATAGCTTCTCCTATTTCTTTTTTTATTGATTGTTCTTTAATCTTGAGCTATTTTTGTTTTTACATAATTTTAGTTATGTGAAATATTGTAATCAATATCAATTTCAGTTTTATTCTTTATTGTAAGTCTTACGAATAGCATCTTTGATACTTTCAACTGTCGGAATCATGGCGTTTTCAAGATTCTGGGCGTAAGGCATGGGTACATCTTCACCAGCACAGCGGCGAATTGGTGCATCCAAATAGTCAAATGCTTCTGATTCGGAAATGATAGCAGAAATTTCACCGATATAACCACTAGTTTTGTGGGCATCATTAACCAGAACGACTTTTCCTGTTTTCTTGACTGAGTTGATAATGATATCCTTGTCCAGAGGCACCAAAGTACGTGGATCCACCACTTCTACCGAAATGCCTTCTTCTGTCAATTCTTCAGCTGCTTGCATAACCCTGCGGAGCATTTTTCCATAGGTCACAACTGTCACATCCGTCCCCTCTTTTTTGATGTCACCAACACCGAGAGGGATTGTATAATCAGGATCAAGCGGAACTTCGCCTTTTTGGTTGAATTCTGACTTGTACTCAAGAATAATAACAGGATTGTTGTCGCGGATAGAAGATTTTAGCAACCCCTTCATATCTGCAGGAGTTCCAGGTGCGACAACCTTTAAACCCGGAATGTGTGTGAACCAAGATTCCAAAGATTGTGAGTGTTGAGCAGCTGATCCGACACCATTTCCAGCTGCGCAGCGAATTGTCATCGGAACTTGACCTTTGCCACCAAACATATAACGAGTCTTAGCGGCTTGGTTGACAATTGCATCCATGGCAATGACAGAAAAATCCATAAAAGTCATATCTACAATTGGGCGTAGCCCAGTCATGGCCGCTCCTGCTGCAGCTCCTGAAATAGCTGCTTCAGAAATTGGACAATCACGTACTCGTTCTGGACCGAATTCTTCTAACATTCCTACGGATGTTCCAAAATCTCCTCCGAAAATTCCGACATCTTCTCCCATTAACAACACATTTTCATCAAGACGCATTTCCTCAGACATGGCAAGGATAATGGTGTCACGGAAGGACATTGTTTTTGTTTCCATTATTGTTCAATCTCCTCTCTTAGTCCGCGTAAATATCTTCAAAAGCTGATTCAAGCGGTGGAAATGGACTTTCCTCTGCAAATTTTACAGATGCTTCCACTGCTTCTTTAACCTCTGCTTGGATAGCTTCTAACTCTTCATTACTTGCAATCTGATTTGCGAGTAAATATTTACGAAGATTTTCAATTGGGTCTTTTTTCTTCCACTCCTCAACTTCTTCACGTGTTCGATATTTACCAGGGTCAGATGAAGAATGCCCCAACCAGCGATAAGTGACACTTTCAATCAAGACAGGTCCCTTACCACTTCGAACATGTTTAACAGCCTTTTGAAAACCCTCATAGACCTCAATGACGTTGTTCCCGTCTGGGATAAACATGCCAGGAATACCATAAGCGGCACTCCGCTCGTGAATGTGCTCTATATTGGTCATTTTCTTAATATCCGCAGAAATACCATAGCCATTATTGATACAATAAAAAATCACTGGTAACTTCCAAATAGAAGCCATATTAACCGCTTCATGAAAAACACCTTCGTTCGTTGCTCCGTCACCAAAGAAACAGACAACAATCTTTCCCGTATGATGCATTTGCTGAGTAAGGGCGGCACCTACCGCAATCCCCATGCCTCCGCCAACGATACCATTTGCTCCTAAGTTTCCAGCATCCAAATCAGCAATGTGCATGGAGCCACCTTTTCCTTTGCAGGTGCCGTTGTATTTGCCCATGATTTCTGCCATCATGCCGTTCAAGTCAATTCCTTTGGCAATCGCCTGACCATGACCACGGTGGTTAGAAGTAATCAAATCATCAGGATTGAGGGCCAGCATAGCTCCAACGCTAGCTGCTTCTTCTCCGACAGAAAAGTGAGTCATGCCTGGCACTTTCCCCTTTTTTACGAGTTGAGCAATTTTTAAGTCCATCCGACGGATCTCTTCCATCTTACGAAACATCTCTAGTAAAAGATTTTTATCTAAAGTTGACATAGTCAAGCCTTTCTATGAGTGTAATTCTATAATTTCATTCTATCCAAACTAAAAAATACTGTCAAAATTTATGCTTGAACAATTTCACAAAGAAAAATCAGCTAACCTTGCTGGCAAGCTGATTTGAATTGACTAAATAAAAATTTCACAAATGGGTATTTCTACTTTTTTCCAAAATCCTCTATCATTTGATCGATTTCCGAACGACTTGATGTTGTCAAAATATAATGAACATCTCCTTGTAAGTCTGCAAATGCCTTTGGCATGATTTTGACTGCTTTTAATTTATCGCCGTACTTTGTACGCAATTCTTCTTCTGAATACACATAATTTGATGTTGAACGGCGTGAAGTAACCAAGCCATATTGTGCTTCGACTTGAGGTTGTGGGAAGGGGTCCCCATTCACAATATCTGCATATCCACGATAAAGGTCAATGGAGTGAGCAAAGTTATACAAATCAATCGTAAAAGCACCTGCTGGACGATTATTGTATTCTATGGCAATATAATCATCTCCGTCACGGAATAATTCAATATGGAAGAAACGTTCTTTCATGCCAAACGCTTTAATAATAGCTTCCCCATATTGACGTAATTTTGGATCCATATCTTTTATAATATAATATGAGTTTTCATAATGATTCAAAACTAAGTCTAAAGGGGTATAAGCATAGTCAAAAGTCGTTGAAAACACAATATTTCCGTTTGAATCGAGTAATCCGTCAAACGTGCAAATTTGTCCAGAATCAACGAATTTTTCAAAGAAATAAACGGTTTGCTTATCCCACTCTTGTTTAAATTGTTCAACATCTTCAGTGGTTTCCAATTTATAAGTTCCGGCTGCGCCAACTCCATTATCTGGCTTCGCAATCAATGGAAGTCCAATTTTACTGACAGCCATGTCAACTGCCTGCAAGGTTTTTACAATTTGACCAGGAACGACAGGAACACCAGCTTTTTTAAAGAGCTTCTTCATTTCGGACTTAAATTTTGTCTTTTTCAAGTCTTTTGGTTTTGGTCCTACAACATTAAATTGTTCACGCAATTTTGCGTCTTGATCCAACCAATATTCATTGTGTGACTCAATGCGGTCAATTGGTCCGTGCTTGTAAAAAAGGAAAGCTACAGCACGTTTAACTTCATCGAGATTTTCTAGATTTTCCACACGAAAATATTCTGTTAAAGCATTTTTCAAAGGTTGATCTAATTGATCATAAGGCTCTTGCCCAATCCCTAAAACAGTAATTCCTTTGTTAGCAAGTTCAACGGTAAATTGTTGAAAATTTTGTGGATAATAAGGTGAAATAACGATATAATTCATAATATTGTTTCCTTTCTAATCATAGATTTAATTGACTTAGAAAATACGGCATTTGCTTGCGCCACCAAATCCAGTCATGCGAAACATCATATCCCCATTCAGCAAACCATGCAGGAATGTTCTTATGCTCGAAGGCTTCTTTTAAGGTGTAGAAAGAAGGTAGTCCATCCTGCTCCCATGCACCAAGTCCTGTACAGACAATGATATCAGCATTGCGATAGTGGTCAATAAACCAGCCATCGTTTTGATTCCAAATATAATCTGCTGGTGAATTTTGATAAATTGCTTCATCATCCAAACAATCACCAACAAAGAAGCGAGCATCGTAAACCCCGCTCAGTGCAATGACTTTATTGAAGACATCGGGGTGCTGGAGAAAGAAATTAACAGCATGATAGGCTCCCATAGAGCAACCTGTTGTCATCATCGGATCAAACCAACCTGTTTTATGCTTGATAAAAGGAATAGCTTCCTCAATGACATAGTGCTCATAAGCTCGGTGCATTTCTGCGCGGTCGTGAGGAGCTTTCCAATCAGCCAACCAGCTTTCACTATCTACACTACTCAAAGTGAAAAATTGAATTTTTCCTGTTTCGATAAACCATGAACAAGCCTCAATCATACCAAAATCTGCATATTCATTGTGACTGCCACCAGACGAAGCAAAAACGACTACAGGCATTCCAGCGTGCCCATAACGATTCACATACATTTCACGGTTTAAATGACCGCTCCAATGACTTAAAAACTCAACATGCATATAAATTCTCTCCTCATATTCTTAATTAATTTATTTACCATTTTTCGCTAAAGAAGCGAAGGCAATCAGGTAAATGCTCAGCCCAAGCCATTTCATTGTGTTCTGCCCCAGCTTGGATATGAAACAACAGATTTTCCAAATCCAAACCGCCCGCTATTAACTGACGGAAGTAGGTTACTGACGAATCAATATAAGCTTGCTTGATATTACCAGCCATCAAGGTTTTATCCGTATCATCGGCTTCTTCCGTTCCGACATAAATATAAATCCGCTGATCTGCTAATAAGTTATGGCGTTCTATATAACGATTGAACGCTTCCTGATGCAGCCAGTTTGCAGATGAGAAAACACCCAAGCAGCCAATTTGCTCTTGGTATTCAATTCCCATAAACTGCGTAATGTTTCCGCCTAAAGAAGAACCAACCATAGCCGTGTGCGCTCGGTCTGATTTGGTACGATAATGCTCGTCAACAAAGGGTTTAACAACTTCCATGACAAACTCCGCATACTCTGTCCCCTTGCCGCCAAATTGCATACCTGGAATAGTTGATTCTTGATATTTCCATGCAGAATACTCATTCATTCGATTAAAACCGTCATTGTCAATCGCCACCACAATCATTTTTTCAATGTCGGGATTTCTCTTAATCGTTGGAATGATTTTCCAAGAATGACCACTAAAAGACTCTTTGCTATAAAGGACATTTTGACCGTCATGAAAATAAACTACAGGATAGTATTTCTGAGTATCTTGCTCATAATTTCTAGGGAGTAGCACTCGAACACGGCGCTTTTGTTTGCTATAAGGCACTTCTAATGCATGTTCTCTTACTTCAAGGTAAAAATAGGATTGATTCATTATCAGAAAACTTTCTATTTTCAAAATTTTTATCTATTATATCATAAAAGTATTAAAAAAGTTAGGAATTTCCTAACTTTTTTAATACTTTTATAACAAATTATCATTATTTCTATCCTTTCCAAAAGAAAACTAGAGATTTTGATAATTTTCGATAGCTTGTAGCGCTCGTTCTGCTATTTTTTCATAGCGTTCTTTTTTGTCTCGAATGCGTGGACCGTCCAACTCCTTGATAATTCCAAAATTGACATTCATTGGCTGGAAATGCTTGCTATCAGCACGCGTGATATAATGAGGTAAGCTTCCAATAGCAGTTGCTTCTGGAAAGACCAGGGCTTCTTCTCCATTGAAAAGTCTAGCTGCATTGATACCGGCTACCAGCCCGGACGCGGCAGATTCTACATACCCTTCTACACCGGTCATCTGACCTGCAAAAAAGATATTCTCTTGTTTTTTAGACTGGAACGTCTGTGTCAGGAGATTTGGTGAATCCATGTAAGAATTGCGGTGCATAACTCCATAGCGGACAAATTCTGCATTTTCCAATCCCGGAATCATCCGAAAAACGCGCTTCTGTTCACCCCATTTTAGGTGTGTTTGGAAACCAACAATATTATAAAGGCTTCCAGCTGCATTGTCTTGACGAAGCTGAACGACTGCATAGGGTGTCTTAAATTCACCGTCACGAGGTCCTTTATAGTCATCTGGGTATTCCAAACCAACTGGCTTCATAGGACCGTAGAGCATGGTTTTTATTCCTCTTTTTGCCATCACCTCAATCGGCATACAGCCTTCAAAGTATTTTTCTTTTTCAAAGCTATTTAACGGTGCTTCCTCGGCATTTACCAAAGCGTCATGAAAAGCCATAAACTCACTCTTAGTCATAGGAGCATTGAGATAAGCAGCCTCTCCCTTGTCATAGCGAGATTTGAGGTAAACTTTCTCCATGTCAATTGTATTGACATCTACAATCGGTGCTGCTGCATCATAAAAGTAAAATCCAGCTCCACCATTTAGCTCGTGAATCTTTTCAGCGAGTGTATCACTTGTCAAAGGTCCCGTCGCAATAACAGTAATCGTATCATCAGGAATTTTGGTGATTTCCTCACGAATAACTTCGATTAAAGGGTGGTTTGTCACCTCATCAGTCACCATTTGTGAAAAGCCGTCACGGTCAACTGCTAATGCTCCTCCAGCAGGAACACGCGTAGCTTCTGCTGCTCGCATAATGATGGAATCCAAACGGCGCATTTCTTCTTTTAACAAACCAACTGCATTCGTTAGCGAATCCCCCCGTAGAGAATTCGAGCAGACTAGCTCTGCAAAATCACTAGTCTTATGTTGCGGAGTAGATTTCACTCCTCGCATTTCATACAGCTTAACAGGAATACCGCGTTTAGCAATTTGATAAGCTGCCTCGCTACCTGCAAGACCAGCTCCAATAACATTAATATAAGATTGAGACAATAGACCAATACCTCTTCGGGAGTAAACTCCCACAAATCTTTCTAATTATTCTTTACCATTATAACAGAAAAAGCCCCTACTGACGAGCGAGACTTTCTACAATGATTATGCTAGTCACTAGATAAAAACAGTTTTATCAACTGACAGTTCTTAATCAAAGAACACTTCTTCTATCTATTGATTTAAAAAGTTTTCTAAATAGGCAATTTTAGCAAAATCTTTATCATTATTTTGTTCATTTCGATAAGAATCTTGCGAAGAAGCCTGATAAATCTTGAGATACTGCTCCGCATTTGGCAAAAAATAAATTGCTCCTGCCGTTTGATGTTTCTCTAATTCATCTAAAGGAATCCCAGCAAAGTCTTCCAAAGTATTCATCCCACCGAATTCGACTGATAAATCGTCCTTTTGAAATTCATGCTCGTGCAGATCTACTAAGTGATAACCCAATCGGTTCATAATCATTTCAATCTTTTCAAAATCATAAATTCGCTCCTCATCAGGAGCCCCCCAACCTCTTGGGTCTCCCGGCACATGAATATCAATATCTCGCACTTGCCAATCTCGACCAGTTACCTGTTCAAGTCCTAATGAGCCCATAAGAAGAGGAGTGATTTCGATTTTGTTCAACTCTCTTGTAATTTTTAAAAATTCATCAAATTTCTCTTTCATACAGTTCCCTTTGCTATATGTAAAGAAAGTTTACATAAAGTAAATTATGTAAACATCTTTAATTCATTTTACTTTTTCTTCTTCATAGTCACCATTACTGCAGACAACTTGTTTGCCACCACCGCGAACCTTCTTTTCTACAAGATACTGACCACATTTCGGACAAGAGCGACCGACTGGTTTATCCCAAGAAGTAAAGTCACAATCTGGGTAGCGATTGCAGCCATAGAAAAGGCGATTGCGTTTGGTTTTACGCTCAATGATTTGCCCTTTGTGACACTTAGGACACTCTACACCGATTTCTTTGACAATCGCTTGAGTATGACGACAGTCAGGAAAATTGCTACATGCATAGAATTTACCATAGCGGCCCAATTTGATAACCATAGGACTTCCACAGACTTCACAGTCAAATCCAGCAGGTTCATCTTTGATTTGAATTTTTTCCATTTCAGTTTCTGCTTTTGCGACTTCTTTTTCAAACGGCTTATAAAATTCATCAATGACCTTTTGCCATTGCTCTTTTCCTACTTCGACATCATCTAGCTTAGCTTCCATATCAGCGGTAAATTTCACATTGACAATATCTGGGAAAAATTCAACAATCAGAGAGTTCACGATTTCTCCCAGTTCAGTTGGCTCAAAGCGCTTAGAAACTAATTTGACATAGTAGCGTTTTTGAATAGTTTCAATTGTTGGTGCATAAGTTGACGGACGACCGACACCATTTTCTTCCAATGTCTTAATCAAGGTCGCTTCAGAATAACGAGCAGGTGGTTGTGTGAAATGCTGTTCAGGATTGGTATTGACCCGTTTCACTATGTCACCCTTTTCCATATCAGGCAACATTTTATTCTTATCAGAATCGTTGTAAATAGCTAGATAACCGTCAAATTTAACTTGACTACCATTTGCAGCAAATTGAACACCGTTTTGCTCCAATTTCACACTCATAGTGTCAAATACTGCTGCAGTCATTTGACTAGCTACAAAACGATTCCAAATCAGCGTGTATAGCTTTAATTGATCTTTATCTAGATATTTCGCGATATTTTCAGGTGTGTTAAACACACTTGACGGACGAATCGCTTCATGGGCGTCTTGTGCACCAGAAGCATTTCGGACTCTACTGCCGTGTTTAGAATATTTCTCACCAAAACGATCTGTAATGAAGGTTGCAGCTTCGTTTTGAGCTACCGGACTAATACGAGTGGAGTCTGTACGCATATAGGTAATCAAACCTTGCACACCAGATCCGATATTAATTCCTTCGTAGAGCTGCTGAGCAACCATCATCGTCTTACGAGTTCGGAAATTAATTTTATTGGCAGCGTCCTGCTGCATAGATGATGTGGTATAAGGTAGCGGAGCATTGCGCTTGCGTTCCTTTTTCTCAACGCTTTCGACAGTAAATTCATCACCTTCGATATGAGAAAGAACGTTTTTTACATCATCGTTGGTAGCAAGCTTCATTTTCTTGCCATTCATGCCGTAAAAGCTTGCTTGAAATTGACGAGGTCCTTTTTTGAAAGTTCCGTCAATCGTCCAATACTCTTCTGGCTTAAAAGCATTGATTTCATTTTCACGGTCAATGATGAGCTTCAAGGCAACAGATTGCACACGTCCAGCTGACAATCCCTTTTTGACTTTTTTCCAGAGAATTGGAGAGATAGAGTACCCCACAATACGGTCAAGGACACGACGCGCTTGTTGAGCATCTACCAAATCCATGTCAATCTGGCGCGGTTCTTTAAAAGCATTTTTAACTGCATCTTTCGTGATTTCGTTGAAAACAACACGGTTTTTATCTGTCTCGTCCAAATTTAGAATATGTGCCAAATGCCAAGAAATGGCTTCTCCTTCACGGTCCGGGTCACTTGCAAGATAGACTTGTTTCGCTTTTTTAGCTTCTTTTTTCAAATCATTGATAAGAGGCCCTTTTCCGCGAATATTGATATATTCTGGCTCATAGTTGTTTTCAAAATCGATGGACATGGTAGACTTTTTCAAATCGCGAATATGTCCAACGCTGGCTAAAACCTTGTAGTTCCGCCCTAAATATTTTTCGATTGTTTTTGCTTTAGCTGGCGACTCTACAATCACCAGATTTTTTTTCATTGCTGTTTTTTTCTTTGTTTTTGTTACCAATGTAAACACCTTCTAAAAGTAATAAACCTCATAGAGTTTAAACTATTTTTTTTAAGATGTCAACTAGTAACATTCTCTTATAGGAGAACTTGTTTTAAAATTGGAATTCAGAAAGTACGTCAGCGCCTGTTGTGACGCACTTTGCACCCTCTTGAATCAAATGATGACAGCCATCACTTCTGCCGTCTAAAATTGACCCTGGAATAGCAAACACATCTCGTCCTTCTTCCATTGCGCGCTCACAAGTAATTAGACTTCCTGAGCGCATTTTGGCTTCAGCTACAATAACGCCTCTACACAAACCTGCAATAATGCGATTCCGCTCTGGAAAATGAAATTTCAATGGCTCTGATTCGGGACCATATTCACTAAGCACAAGGTGATGTTCTCCCAAATAAGATTGAAGTTTTTTATTTGCTCTTGGATAAAAAACATCTAAACCGGTTCCAATAACGGCAATCGTTCGACCGCCATTTTGCAACGCTGCCATGTGAGCTGATGTATCAATTCCGCGCGCTAAGCCGCTTACGATAACTAGCTCATTGTTTAGCTCTTTAACAATTTTTTGAACAGATTGACTGCCTGTTCGGCTACTATTGCGGCTTCCCACAACAGCTACTTTCGGTAATTTTAACAAATCCAAGTTTCCTTTATAGAAAAGTAGAACGGGTGGATTGTAAATTTCGCTCAAATCCCAAGGATACACATCATCCAAGATAGAAAAAGACGGAAATTTTTCAAATTCTTGACATAATAAATCATCATCTAGCTGCAGATATTTTTCAATGAAAAGAGCAGGATTGCGGCATTCCGAAACAACTGCCATATCTTTTACCGATAATTCTTTGTCTTGTATTTCAGCATACGAAAGAACATTGATGACCTGTTGGTTGGTCAAGCCGGCTTTTTTTAATTTATAAATATCAAAATTATCCATTTTATCATTCCTTTTACTTTCATTAATATCTTTCAAAGATACTATTCGTAAAAGAAATGAAAAAACGAGAAATTCTCGTTTTTTACATTTTATCTAATTCTTTAATAATCCGAGCTGGGTTTCCTGCTAAAACAACATTATCACCATAAGATTTGGTAACAACCGAGCCTGCTCCAACGACGACATTGTCTCCCAATGTTACTCCAGGCAAAATCGTTACGCCGCCACCTGCCCCAAACAATGCATTTTTCCCAATAGTAATCGGACAAACATCAAGCATGGTCATGTTCCAATTAGAATAAAAATTTTCTCCTAAGTGAATGTTGATACCATAATCGCAGACAAAGTTTGGTTTCATCGAAATGTTCTCACCAGTTGAACCGAACCATTCTTTTACGAGTTTACTTCTTTTTTTACCGTCCTGTTCTGCATTAAATGCGTATTGAAATTGACGAGAACGTGTTACCAATTTTCGTAATTCGGAATCTTGCGGATTGTATAATTCTCCCGCAATCATTTTTTCATATTCAGTTTTCATTGACTTTCCTTTTCATTCTTGATAAGTGAATGGTTAGATACATTTGTTCGTCATCAGACGTCTGATAATTGCGCGTTTGCTTAAGATATTGGGTAATCTTTGTTGTCGTTTCATAAGCTGACGGATACTTAATTTTCAGTAAATCAAACATGTCATTGTCGTCTAACTCCTGATGTCCGGTGTCCGTTAAAACACGTTCGCAAAAAAATTTCAGATGCGTAATAAAGCGCTGAACATAAATATCCTCGTCATCTAATGAGATCTCTAAGCTGTATTTGACGATTGTCATGATTTCTTCCATTAGCTGTGTCAAATCTTGAGCGGCTACATTGCCATTATCTAATTCAGCATTGACAATGGTCAAAGCCATAAAGCCTGCTTCATCCAAAGGTAAATCTTGTCCTAAATAGTCACCCAACAATTGATTGGCATACTTGCCAACTTCAAATTCGTCAGGGAAAAATCGCTTAATATCCCACATGAGGAAATTTTTCATAAAGAAATGATCTTGGACACGTAAAACCACACCATACAGGTGGTCAGCCATTGCTAAAAAGGCACCATCTTGCAATTTTTTATTTATTTTTGCATGTGCGTAAGTGATAATTTTATCAGCCATTTCTATGATGTCAGCAGGTAATTCCAACAATAATTCACGCTTGTTTTCTGACAAAACATACTTTTTCTCAATCAGATTATCCCGAACATCCTCTCCTGCTTTACATCCAAAAGCCAGTCCGCATCCCATCAACACTACTTCTTGGTGATTTTCTTCAGAAATGACCACATTATTATTTAAAACTTTAGAAATAATCATCCCTTGTCCTCGACTTCTTCAAGCATGGATTTAATTGGTTCAAAAGTTTTGCGATGAATAGGAGTGATTCCTTTTCGTTTCAATCCATCTAAATGATGCTGGGTTCCATAACCAACATTGTGTGTAAAGTCATAACCTGGATAAGTTAGCTCATAATCAGTCATCATGCGATCTCTCGTCACCTTGGCTACGATCGAAGCGGCCGCAATAGACAGTGAATTAGCATCTCCTTTGATGATAGACGTTTGCGAAACTTGAACATCTAACTGCATGGCATCAATCAAGAGATGTTGCGGAGAGATTTCAAGATTTCCCACAGCCTCTAACATGGCTAATTTCGTCGCTTCATAGATATTCACCTTATCAATCACTTGATTATCCTTGACACCAATACCAACTGCAACGGCTTGTTTTAGCACTTCTTGATAGATTTCTTCGTGCTTTTTCTTGGGAATTTTCTTGCTATCGTTGAGACCTTTGATTTTACAGTTTTTAGGTAAAATAACTGCTGCTGCCACAACAGGACCTGCTAAGGGACCACGACCAACCTCATCAATCCCAGCGATATATTGGCAACCAGTAGCATAAAGCTCCTTTTCATATCGTAGCATTTGCTCCAAACGACAGTCTTCGTCCAATTCAGCTTGGATTTGTTTTTTACGCTTCATAATGAGCTTGTGGACACCAGCCCGACTATCATCTCGAAATTGCTCAAAAGCAGGACTCTCTATGTCTGTTATTTCAGATAAGATTTCTTGAATCTCTTTAATTGTCGCCATGTATCTCACCTAAAGTATCCAAAGTATAACGTCCTAACTTGCCATCGCGAATATCTTTTATGAAAAGACGATAAAAGCGGTCATAGTCATCTCGAAATCCTAATTTTTGTGTCATATCCATAATGATTTCAGGTGCTTCTTCTTCCAAGTTCATTTGCTTGAACCGTTCTTGAAGCTCCTTTGGATAATGTTCTTTGAAATAATTGATTCCAAAAATAGTAACCTCATCCATTGGAAGCAAATCGTCTTTAATCGCTCCTGTTAAAGCGAGTTTCAAAGCAACTTTTTCATCTTCAAACTTAGGCCAGAGAATCCCTGGAGTATCTAAAATTTCCAAGTCCTTATTCGACTTGAGCCACTGCTGCCCTTTGGTAACACCTGGTTTATTTCCAGTCACAGCAATTTTTTTTCCGGCTAAACGATTCATCAGTGTGGATTTTCCGGCATTAGGAATCCCGATAATCATGGTTCGCAATGTTTCAATTTGGATTCCGCGCTCTTTTTGCCGAGCGATTTTCTCTTTCATCAAAGACTGAGCTGCTTCCGTGACTTTTTTTACAGTTGATTGCTCCTTAGAATTGATTGGCAAAGCCTTGACGCCTTGCTTTTCAAAATAATTTCTCCACTCCTTCGTCAAAGTCGGGTCAGCCAAATCTGCTTTATTCAAAATGAGGAGCTTAGGCTTCTCTCCCACGATTTTAGTCAGCATGGGATTTTGACTGGACAATGGTAAACGCGCGTCTACTAAAATTGTCACAAAATCCACAAATTTGATATTTTCTTGTACTTGTCTCCGAGCCTTGGACATGTGTCCCGGAAACCATTGAATAGTAGCCATGAAAACCTCTTTCTTACACTAGTTTAACATCTTCATTATACCAGAATTTTAGCTAATCCGCATTGATAAATCATGCAACAAAAAATCACCTTTCAAAAACAAAAGGCAATTTTTGAATCTTAATGATACAAAACAGGCTTTCTATCCTGCTTATCGGTAAACGGAAGTCTTGGTTCGCGAATCCGTTTCACATAATCAACAATTTCTTTTCCTTCATGGTCAAATTCCACAACAGCAAAAAATTGATCGTGGTAAAAGAAAAATTTATAATGATTTTCAAATGCTTCCTTGAGCCATTTTTCTTTTGCAATAATGGAACGCATGGGGTAATCATCTACAGCAGCGACCCATACAGGCTTGCGATGCGCGTGAGTTAAGAGCAAGTCTGCCATATGAATCATGGTTTCATTTCCTTGTTTCAGCAAAATGATACTATGACCATTGCTATGACCACCAGTATGAACCATTTGAATTTCTGGTATGACATTCAAGTATTCCGTAAATGTCTCAACTTGATGTTGAATAGGTTCCCAATTTTCTCTGAGATAAGTCCCTTTAGTCCGATTATTTGGGTTCATCATCTCGTACCATTCAATATCATTTACAAAAATCTTAGCATTGGGAAAAGTTGAAACCAACTGATGATTTTCATTTAATTTTGTCAATCCACCAGAGTGATCGTGATGCATGTGAGTCATTAACACATAAGAAATATCTTCAGGAGTCAAACCTAAAAGTTCCAAGCTCTCTTCAATTCTGCTTTCAGATAAAATCCCTAAATTTCGTCTTTGTTTATCAGATAGTTTCGCAGTGTTAAAACTTGCATCAATTAAATAATTTTTATTTTTGTATTGAATCAATATTGGATCGGTTAATTCAACCATCATGTTTTCTTCAGTTGTTGGATAATAGCGTGACCAAACAACTTTTGGTACAGGACCAAATAAAGTGCCTGCATCTGTCATTTTATCAACTCCACGTAACCAAGTTAATTTCATGTCTCTAAATTGATACTCTTGTAGAGTGAGTTCTGTCATTTCTTACTCCTTTAGCCACCTTTCGGCAATTTCTCTTCTGATAGAATTTCCAGATCTTCCATAGTTTTCAATAGTTTCTGCATCCTTTAAATAACGTTTGATATTAACCTTGTCGAATTTTTGTAAAGGACCAATTAGTCGAAGGATTTCATCGGATATCTCAATGGCAACTTTCGTCGTGTACAGTTTTATTCGAGAAACAAATTTTGTATCTTCTTCAATTTGACTAGGATAAGATGCAAAATAAGCTTCTGCAGAGCATAATTTATTATATAAATCAGCAAATTTATTTTGATGAATTTCCACATCAATCAAACGCTTTCCAAATCCTCTCTTCACCTTTGCAAATTCAATACCTTTATTGAAAGCCCCCTCAGCAACACCTAATGCAATAGCACTTAAGCCAAGTTGCATATTTTTAATGATGTTAGCAAATTGGACATCCCCGGCTAATTCGTCTCCCAATAAGGCGTTTTCCGGGAGCAAGACATTTTTCAGCGTGACTGAACTCAAAGGAAGACCTATCAAGCCCGGTTTTTCAATCTGTTCACCAATTAGCACATCCGAATCTTTTGGATCAACAATAAAGAGTCCGTACTTCTCCACCTTACCTTGTTCTTTTACTTTTGCCAAAACCAGTAGTATATCTGCAACGCTACTATTGGAAATCATCGCCTTTTTCCCTGAGAGACACCATCCCTGCTCAGTCTTTGTTGCATACGTTTCAAGATCTTCTAGCCCCTTTAGATGCTTATACTCGCAAAATCCTAATCCAGCCATGTACTGACCTTTTAGTAACTTTTCAAGATATAATTCCTTTTGCTCTGCTGTCCCAAAATTCAAAATAGAATAAATTCCATAGCAACCTTGTGTTAATAAAATAGCTGAAAGAGCAGCAAATTCATTAGCAATTTTTCGGATAAATGTGATGAAATCAGAACTTAAAGTGTGATTCTCTTCAGATAAAATGGGCAAAAATATATCCATTTCGTTCGTCAACTCATCCCATATTTCCTTTGGAAAATAAGTTGATTCATCATGTGATTTTACATAGTTTTTGATTGCTGTATTCGTATATGAATCAATCATAGCTGCTATAGTGCTAATTTTTGACATCGATTTGCTCCTTTGTTAGGTATCAAGGCTCGAAATAGGCTGATAGTAACCTTTCAAAAGTTCTTCATAAACGTATGCTTCAACTTCATTATAATTTGCTTTATACGACCTACAGAACCAGATATTAAATGGAATCGGATCTTTAAAACGAACAGCTTTAAACTTATTTTTATCCACAAAATATTCTACTGGACGAGGTAAAATAGCAATCATATCATTCTTATACGTAGACTCTGTTAAAAAATCCCATGCTGATGATAAATATGTAAAATTTGTCTCTATCTTTTTATTTTTTAATTTTTCAGCTACTAATTCATAAGTAGTAAATGATTTATTAAATGTTGCTAAATCATAAGCAGCGATGTCTTTCCATTCAAGAAATTCTTTATCTGCTAAAGGATGATTTTTATCCATATAAGCTGCATATTCATCGGCTTGTATAATATATTGCTCGTACTTTTTAGCATCTAAATTAGTCGGCTCAATCAATAAAACAAAATTTAAATCACCTTCAAGAAATTTTTGGCGTAAATCCTTACTGCCTCCCTCTACGACTTGAATATTAATGTGCGGATTATCCTTGAAAAATTTAGGAAGAGCACTAGCAAAATAAACACGCAAAATCAGAGAAGGAATGCCTAAATTAATAGTTCCTTTTTGTTTTTGCGCTTCCATATGAATCATGGATTGCATTTCTTCATGACGATTGACAATTTCCGTAGCAAAACGATAAATTTTCCCACCAGCTTCTGTCAGACTTTCTAATCTTCCATTTCTACGATTAAAAAGCTGCAGTCCTTCAGTCGCTTCAAAATTTGTGACAAATTGACTCAAAGCAGATTGACTAATATGAATTTTTTTAGCAGCAATCGAAAGATTACATCCGCATTCGACGATATTGATAAAGTAAGTCATTTGAATAATATCCATGTTCATCGTCTCCTATCTTTCAATATTTGTAATATAATTTGTCAGGAATAAAATAGCAACTGATCTTTTTAATATAGATGATCAGTTGCTAATAGGTTGATTAAAAACTTATCATCAATAAAGTTCGTTATAAGCATATAGTAACACACTTTATGGCAAACAGTAGCTATATTTGCTTGATAATTTAACTAGATAGACATTGTTTTTAAGTCATCTGATACGATTACTTCGCCCTCTGTCTTTTCAAGAACTTCTTCCAAAGAGACACCGGGAGCTAATTCTTTCAAAAGGAATTTCCCATCTTGAAAACCAAATACTGCTAATTCTGTAATGACCAAATCCAAAACTTCTTTAGCTGATAAGGGCAGTGTGCATTCTTTCAGCAGTTTTGATTTGCCGTCAACGGTAGTATGTTGAATGGCCGCGATAACCCTTTTGGCACCAACTAGAAGATCCATAGCTCCCCCCATTCCTGGAGCAAACTTGTCTGGGATAATCCAATTTGCAATACTGCCATCTTGGCTGACTTCTAACGCTCCTAAAACTGTAGCGTCAACGTGGCCTCCACGAATAATGGCAAACGACGTTTGAAGGTCAAATAAAGATGCTCCCGGTAAAAGAGTAATGGGGGCTCCACCAGAGTTGGCCAGATTCGCATTGTAGTTTTCTTTTGTTGGTGTCTCACCAAAACGAAGAGCACCATTTTCTGCTTGAAGGATAACATTCACGCCTTCAGGAATGTAATCAGCAGAAGCGTTCGGAATCCCAAAACCAAGGTTGATGACATCTCCATCTTTAAATTCAAGAGCTACACGTCTTGCAATAATTTCTTTTGATTTCATATTAATTTACCCCTGCCAATTTTTTAGTCTCTATCCAGAGGTCGCCCATCATTTTATGATGTTCTTTAGAAGTCAAGCTTTTAACAACATAGTCTACAAGAATTCCGGGAATATATACATCGTTAGGATCAATTTCCCCAACTTCAACAATTTCATTAGCTTCAACAATCACTGTATCTGCTGCAAGAGCCAGCTGCAATGAAATATTTTTAGTTGTCCCATCAATGTATAAATTGCCATATTTATCTGACTTGGTAGCCTTAATCAAAGCAACATCAATTTTCAAAGGGTCATAAACAAGATATTCTCTGCCGTTGCGAGCTACTTTTTCATAATCTTTTTCCAAAATAGTCCCAACGCCAGTCGGAGTCAAAACAGCTCCCAAACCAGCACCCGCAGCATGAAGTCGTTCAACCACGGTTCCCATTGGTGTGAATTCAACTTCCATATCGCCACTAAAATATTCATGTTGTACGGCAGCGGAAGTTCCCACATGAGCTGCGATATATTTTTTAACTTGGTGATTTTCACACAAGCGACCAACGCCAATCTCTTTACCCGGTTGTGAGGTAACAACAGATACTATTGTTAAGTTCTGTTGATTTTGTCGAACCAATTCTTCAATGAGTTCAAACGGCTCACCCACTCCAAGAAAACCTGAGATACCTACAATATCTTCAGATTTAATGTTAGAAATTGCTTCTGATAATGTTACAATTTGCATACCAATATCTCCACTTATTTACTTACGATTGAAAACAGGCTTGCGCTTTTCTACAAAAGCACGCATCCCTTCTACTTTGTCCTCTGTAGAGAATAATAATGCTTCTGCTTCAGTTTCGAGCCTGATAGCATTTTTAAGTGGAAGTTCAGAACCAACCTGAATAACATGTTTAGCTTTCTCTACTGCTAACGGTGCATTTTTCATAATTGCAGCAGCCATTTCTTCAGCTGAAGTTAACAGTTCTTCAGCTGAAACCAACTTGTTAAGAATTCCCAGTTCGTAGGCTTCTTGACCTTTCACTGTACGAGCAGTGAAAATCAATTCTTTCGTACGGCTTGTTCCAATCAAACGAGACATACGTTGAGTACCAGCGAATCCCGGAATAATGCCCAAGCCAACTTCTGGAAAGCCAACAACTGTCTTTTCAAATCCAATACGGATATCTGTCGAAAGTGCTAATTCCATTCCTCCGCCAAGTGCATACCCATTGAGCACTGCAATTGTTGGTTGACGTAAGTCAGAAAGTCGAGTAAAAGTATTGTTTGCAAATGTCATATATTCAAAAGCTTGAATTGGCGACATCACGTCCATTTCTTTAATATCAGCTCCAGCTACAAATGCCTTTTCTCCTGCCCCTGTTACAATCACAACACGGATTTCTTCACTTTGTTCAACTTGATCAAGAACATCATTCAGATCAGTTAATACTTGAGAACTCAAAGCATTTAATGCTTCAGGACGATTGATCGTAATGTAGCCGATGCTGTTTTTTACTTCTAGTAAAACAGTTTTACTCATTTTAATGCTCCTACTTATAAAATTTGAATTATTAAGTATAATGTCAACAAATACTTGAACCCAAAATGTAAGAGCTTACAATGCTATGATATCTCATTTTTCTACTCTCGTCTACTTAATCTTAATTTATAACTCTATAAGTTTAACTTATAGAGTTATAAAAAATACTAAGACTTTTTGATTTTCAAAATAAAAAAACAAATTCTACTAAGAATCATTTAAGATAAACGTCTTAGATAGAATTTGTTTGACAGAGTAAAAAAATCAAATGGTAAATTAAATTTAGTAGGTAATTATTTTTAACGTTCTACAATGACTGCTGTGCCCATTCCTCCTCCGATACAAAGAGTTGCAAGACCACGTTTAGCATCGCGTTTTTCCATTTCATGCAACAAAGTAACCAGAATACGGCAGCCTGATGCTCCAATTGGATGACCAAGTGCAATGGCTCCGCCATTGACGTTTACTTTTTCTGGGTCAAAATTCAACTCTTTTCCAACAGCACACGCTTGAGCTGCAAAGGCTTCATTGGATTCAATCAAATCAAGGTCTTCAACTGTAAAACCACCTTTTTCAAGTGCTTTACGAGAGGCATAAATTGGCCCACAACCCATGATTTTTGGATCTAAGCCCGCACTAGCATATGATTTAATAGTTGCTAAAACGGGGATGCCTAATTCTTTTGCTTTTTCTGAACTCATGACAACAACTGCTGCTGCTCCGTCATTGATACCAGAAGCATTACCAGCTGTGACAGTTCCACCTTCTTTAAAGACAGGACGCAATTTAGCCAAACCTTCTAACGAGGCATCTTTTCTTGGAAATTCATCCGTATCAAAAATAATTGGCTCACCTTTTCTTTGTGGAATAACCACTGGAACAATTTCTTCTTTGAAACGTCCAGCTTCAATAGCTGCCACAGCACGTTGTTGAGATTGCACAGCAAAAGCATCTTGAACTTCACGAGAAATATCATACTGTGCAGCAACATTTTCAGCTGTGATTCCCATGTGGAAATCATTAAAGGCGTCAGTCAGACCGTCGCGCAACATAGTATCAACAACTTTAGAGTCTCCCATACGAGAGCCCCAACGTTGATTTTGCAGCACATATGGTGCTTGGCTCATATTTTCAGCACCACCCGCTACGATGATATCAGCATCTCCACAAAGGATAGCTTGTGCAGCCAACTGAACAGTTTTAAGCCCTGAACCACATACTTTATTGACTGTGAATGCTGGAGAAGTTACAGGGATACCTGCATTGACACTCATTTGACGTGCCACGTTTTGACCAAGTCCTGCCCCTAAAACATTTCCCATAATCACTTCATCAACTTGTTCAGCCTTCAAATTTGCTCGTTCCAGCGCGCTTTTGATAACCAAACTTCCCAAATCAACAGCTGAAATATTTTTCAAACTTCCACCAAAAGAACCTAATGGTGTACGAACTGCTGATACAATAACTGCTTCTTTCATTTCTTGCTCCTTACCTTAGTATTTAAAGAAACCTTCCTTGGTCTTACGACCAAGTTTATTAGCTTCAACCATTTTTTTCAACAATGGAGCAGGACGATATTTCGGATCACCAAATCCATTATTCAACACTCCCATAATAGCCAAGCAAACATCCAAACCAATTAAATCTGCTAAAGCCAAAGGACCAATCGGATGATTAGCTCCTAGCTTCATCGCTTCATCAATTTCTTCAGCTGATGCTACTCCTTCTCCAAGAATGAAAATCGCTTCATTAATCATCGGAATCAACACTCGATTTACAACAAAACCATAAGAATCTCTAACATCAACTGCTGTTTTACCGATTTTTTCAGTCAATTCACGAACAGTTTTGACTACTTCTTCTGATGTTTGAAGTGCTTTGATCACTTCGACCAATTTCATGACAGGAGCAGGATTAAAGAAATGCATACCAATAACTCGTTCTTGATGCACTGTTGCTGCTGCAATGTCAGTAATTGACAAAGATGATGTATTGGACGCTAAAATTGTTTCTGGTGTTGTTAATTCATCTAATTGTTTAAAAATACTCAACTTAATGTCTCGGTTTTCAGTAGCTGCTTCAATAACTAACTGAACATTTTTTGCATCTTCGTATGAGGTTGAGGGAATCAACTTACTCAAAATACTATTTTTATCAGCTTCTGACAGACGCCCTTTCTCTACAGAACGTGTTAATTGCTTGGTGATATTTCCAATCCCTCTTTCAACAAATTCGTCTTTAATATCATTCAAATACACCGTAAAGCCTGATTGGGCAAAGACTTGTGCAATACCGCTTCCCATCTGACCTGATCCAATGATCATCACTTTTGAAATATTCAATTTTCTCTCCTATCTAATATTAACATTATAAAGTTTAAAATGAAAGAATAGGAACGATTGAATGATGAATACTCTTCAACCGTTCCTGCTTTGTCATTATACAAATGCACCTAAGCCAGTAATTTCACGACCAACAATCAAAGCGTTGACTTCATGAGAACCTTCATAAGTGTAAACAGCCTCAGCGTCTGCAAAGAAACGTGCAACATCGGTTTCAAGAGTAATTCCATCCCCTCCGCCTACTTCACGAGCAAGGGCAACAGTTTCGCGCATAACGAGTGAATTATGCATTTTAGCAAGGGCAGAATTTAACATTAATTCATTGCCAGCTTCTTGCATTTCAGCAAGACGAACTGAGTAAGCAATAGCTGCCACAGCGTTCGCTTGCATTCTAGCCAATTTTTCTTGAATGATTTGGAATTTAGCAACTGGACGTTTAAATTGTTGACGGTTTGTAGTATATTTCAATGCTGCAACAAACGAACCGCAAGTTATACCCATGGCAATATGAGCAACATCTGCGCGAGTAAATGTAAGAATACGAGCTACATCTTCAAAACCATTGATGTTTACCAAACGGTCTGAGTCTGGAACTTCAACATTTGTCATTGTGATATGACCATTTCGAACACAACGAAGTGCAATTTTATGTTGAATAACTTCTACATCGTAACCAGGAGCTCCTTTGCGAACGATAAAGCATTTAATTTTGCCATCTGCAACGTCACGAGCAAATACTGGAATAACATCAGCTGTATCTGAACCACCAATCCAACGTTTTTCACCGTTAATAATCCACTTGTCTCCTACACGTTCAGCAGTTGTTGCAAGTCCACCTGCAATGTCTGAACCAGAAAGTGGTTCTGTCAAAGCAAAACATCCTTGCCAATCAAATGCTGCTAATTTAGGAAGAAATTCCTTTTGTTGGCGTTCATCACCACCGAGTAAAATTGTGTTATAGCAAAGTCCACCATGCACAGTATAGAATGTAGCCATTGATGTATCAAAGCGAGCCAATTCCAAGTAAAGGAATGCGATATAAAGTTCTGATGGTTTGTAGCTGCCTTCACGTCCCTCAAACAATTTAGGATTGTTCATAATTTGAGCGCCTTTGGCAACTGCGTAAAATTGTTCAAATGGAAAATCAGGTTTTTCCCAATGTTCATTGATCACAGGGCGAAGATGCTTTTCAATCAAACGACGAGTTTCTTGCAAGACTTCTGCTTCTCCTAATGTCAAACCATCTGCATAATGGAAAAGATCTTCAGGATATAATTCACGTAAAATTTCTTCTTTGGTTGCCATAGTATGGACTCCTTTATAATAATGTTATAAGAGCGCTTTCATTTCAAGGCTCAGTATTTGTTGACGCTTACATTTTATATCAGATACGGTCTTGTGTCTACTTAAGAAAAATTAATCGTCCCATAAGTTTCTATTATACATATTGATTTTACTGACTTTTCAAAAGATAAAGGCAAGGTTTTACAAATAAAATTTTTGCAAAATCTAAAAATTTATTTGTAAAATGATTGAATTTATAAAAATATTTTATCTAATTTAAAAGAAATTCTTTTCCTCAATCATTTACCAATCCTCCAGGGCAAAATGCGAGCATTTGCAAAATGAATATGTTACAATGCTTATAAAAACGGAGGAAAAATCATGTTAACATACGATTTAATTGTTATTGGTTTTGGTAAAGCTGGTAAAACATTAGCAGCAAAAATGGCAACCCAAGGAAAAAAGGTTGCTTTAATTGAACGTAGCAAAGCTATGTACGGTGGTACTTGTATCAATATCGCTTGTATTCCAACCAAAACCTTATTAGTCGCCGCAGAAAAAGGACTATCATTTGAAGAAGTAATGGCTGAGAAAAACGCGGTTATTAGCCGACTTAATGGGAAAAATTACGCAGCCATTAGTAGTGCTGGAGTGGATATTATTGATGCAGAAGCTCATTTTCTATCCAATAAGGTAATTGAAATTGTAGCAGGCGACGAAAAGCAAGAGATAACAGCTGAAAATATTGTCATCAATACGGGCGCTATCTCTAACATTCTACCAATTCCAGGACTTACTACAACAAAAAATGTTTATGACTCAACAGGCATTCAAAATCTTTCTACATTACCTAAACGTCTTGGTATTCTCGGTGGTGGAAATATCGGTCTTGAATTTGCCGGACTTTTCAATAAGCTAGGAAGCAAGGTTACTGTCCTTGACGCTGCTGATACTTTTTTGCCACGTGTAGAGCCCTCAATTGCCACTTTGGCTAAACAATATATGACGGAAGACGGTATTGAAATTCTTCAAAATATTTACACTCAAGAAGTGAAAAATGACGGTGAAGAGGTGCTTGTCATTGCTAAAAACGAAATATTTCGCTTTGACGCTTTGCTTTATGCTACCGGTCGTAAACCAAATATCGAACCATTAAAACTTGAAAATACAGACATCCAAGTTACAGACCGCGGTGCTATCCAAGTGGATAAGCATTGCCAAACAGCTGTTTCTGGTGTCTTTGCTGTTGGTGATGTCAACGGTGGACTACAATTTACTTATGTTTCGCTAGATGATTTTCGTGTCGTTTTCAATTACTTAGCCGGTGATGGCTCCTACACACTTGAAAATCGCAAATATGTACCGACTACCATGTTTATCACTCCCCCACTTGCACAAATTGGTTTGACAGAAGCCCAAGCTAAAGAACAAGGCCTGCCCTATGCTACCAAAGAAATTCCAGTTGCAGCCATGCCACGTGGACATGTTAATGCAGATCTTAGGGGAGCGTTTAAAGCTGTTGTTAATACAGAAACTAAGGAAATTTTAGGGGCTACTATCTTCTCGAAAGGTGCTCAAGAAATCATTAACATTCTAACTGTAGCTATGGACAATAAGATTCCTTATACTTATTTCACAAAACAAATCTTTACTCATCCAACTTTGGCTGAAAATCTTAATGATTTGTTTGCGATTTAGTCACGACTTCTGCACTTCGACAAACATGTTGTCATAAACCACTTTGATTTCATTTGACAAAAAAGCAAAGTGGGATAGGGCTGAGAACTAAAAATTTTTAGCCCGTTCTCTCACTCTTACAAAGCTTGCTCAAGTATCGCGTGACTATTTATTTCCATCATAAAAACGAGGCTGAGATATTATCGTCCCAACCTCGTTTTTATTATAGCTGCATTTGATTATACGTTTTACTAAATGCATTTAAAATTTCTTTTGGCGCGTCTTTATAAGAAGTTTCTCCTTCTAGCGTTCCTTTAACAATCGTTCGTGACGTAGCCGCAGCATCTTCACAAGTCACCAAAGTCACTTCATTGACACCTTCGCGGTCATTAATCACATCTACTCTATCAGGTGCCACATTCTCAACTGAAGTAATGGAATAAGTATAAATTTTTTCCTTATCTGTCAGATAAATTTTCATTCCGGCTTTAGCACGATCTAAAGGAGAAAAGAGCATATTGCTTGCACCTGTAATCCCAAATACATGGTGACTAGCCAATGCATAATTTCCTTTCCCCATTTGCTGCGTTTCTTTCATCGTACCTGCACCATAATAAAGCCCCACATTGTCCAAGCCTTTAAAAATTGGCAAATTCATTGAAAGTTCTGGAATAGCAATTCCACCAATAACTGGTAATTGCTGTGCTTTCCATTGCGCATTAATCACATCTTCGGTAGACAGCGATTTAACTTTATCGAAATTAAAGCTAGTTTTGGCTTTTTTATTTTGAGTGATTTTATCTTTTGAAACATTGCTCACTTGATATCGATTGGTATGCCAAACCATGATCATATTCCGAATAGAAGAGTTGAAAATAAGTGCAAGTGCAACAATGATTAACAATGTCGCAATAATATTAATCAGAATATTTTTTCTTTTATTATGTTTTTTTCTTGTTGATGACATAACATTTCCTTTTATTTAGTTTATTCTTCATTCACTTCTTTTTCATTCTCTGCTGCAACGCTTGTAAAAGTAACAATCTGCGCTCCCTTATCTAGTCGCATTACTTTAACACCCAAAGTTGCGCGCCCTGTTTGAGAAATATTGGCAACATTTGTCCGAATAATAACCCCTGTATTTGTGATAACCATTAAATCTTCATCACCATTCACAGCCATAAGTCCCGCTAATGGACCATTTTTCTCAGTAATATTAGCCGTTTTCATTCCTTTTCCACCACGACCTTTCGTAGCGTATTCACTGGCTAACGTGCGCTTGCCATATCCCTTTTCAGTGATGACTAATACTTCTTGATTATCCGAAATAACGCTGGCGCCCACAACATAATCATTTGTACGCAAATTCACTCCACGCACACCAGTCGCAGCTCGTCCCATATTTCGAACTTGATTTTCGTTAAATCGTACAGCATATCCCATTTTGGTTCCGATAATGATATCTGCGTGACCATTTGTCAAAAAGACATTGATGAGTTCATCCTCATCTTTTAAATTCAAAGCTTTCAGACCATTTTGACGAATATTAGCAAACTCTGTTACGCTTGTCCGCTTCACAACACCATAGCGCGTTGTGAAGAAAAGGTAGGAATGATCATCATGCTCGGCTTGAACATTGATAATCGTCTGAATTGTTTCACCTTCGTCTAATTTCAACAAATTAACAATCGGCAAACCTTTTGCTGTACGGCCGTATTCAGGAATTTCATAACCTTTCAAGCGATAAACGCGACCTTTATTGGTAAAGAAGAGTAAGCGATCATGTGTGCTGGTAGAAACTAATTCACGGACAAAATCGTCATCCTTTACACCTGTTCCTTGAATACCACGACCACCACGTCTTTGCGCAGTGAATTCATCTTGGTTCAACCGTTTGATATAGCCTTTATTGGAAAGTGTAATCAAAACATCTGCTTCTTCGATGAGATCTTCATCTTCCAAAGACAGTACTTCACCAACCATTAGTTCTGTACGACGTTCGTCAGAAAACTTACGTTTAATCTCTTCTAATTCTTCCTTGATAATCGCAACAACTCGTTCTGGTTTAGCTAAAATATCTGCTAAATCTGCTATCAATTTCATCAAGTCGTCATATTCAGATTGAATCTTATCCCGTTCCAATCCCGTTAAACGGCGAAGACGCATATCCAGAATCGCCTGACTTTGACGTTCGGATAATTCATAGCGTGCCATCAACTCTGCTTGCGCTTCTGCATCTGTCTCACTGTTTCGGATGATGCGAATCACTTCATCAATGTGATCAAGTGCAATCAGCAAACCAGCTAAAATATGTGCACGAGCTTCCGCCTTTTCCTTATCAAAAACCGTCCGACGTGTCACCACTTCTTTTTGGTGTTCAATATAAGCAAGCAAAATCTCGCGTAAAGACAGAATCTTTGGCACTCCATTTTGGATCGCCAGCATATTGAAACTAAAATTCGTCTGCATTTGCGTTAATTTAAATAAATTGTTCAAAATAACATGCGCACTTGCATCCCGCTTCACATCAATGATAAAACGAACCCCTTCACGGTTAGATTCGTCACGAACCGCTGTAATCCCGTCAATACGTTTTTCTTGAACCAGTCGCACAATATGCTCATGAACTTTGGTTTTATTGACCATATACGGAAATTCAGTGACGACAATTCGTTCACGACCAGATTTAGTTTCTTCGATTTCTGTCCGAGCACGTAAAACAATGGAACCCTTCCCAGTTTCATAAGCGCGATGAATGCCTGATTTCCCCATAACCAAAGCGCCTGTCGGGAAGTCTGGACCAGGCAACACTTCCATAAGGTCACGTGTGGTCACATCTGGATTATCCATGACTAATTTTACAGCATCAATGGTCTCACAAAGATTGTGAGGAGGAATGTTTGTTGCCATTCCCACAGCAATACCTGTCGCCCCATTGACCAGCAAATTAGGAAAACGTGACGGTAAAACTAATGGCTCACGCTCACTGCTATCATAGTTATCTGCAAAATCAACTGTATTTTTGTTAATATCACGTAACATTTCAAGCGATATTTTGCTCATCCGAGCTTCTGTATACCGTTGTGCCGCAGGACCGTCTCCGTCCATAGAACCAAAGTTTCCGTGACCATCTACTAACATGTGACGGTAAGACCACCATTGCGCCATCCGCACCATTGCTTCATAGATAGAAGAATCTCCATGTGGGTGGTATTTACCCATGACATCACCCGTGATACGAGCAGATTTCTTATGTGGTTTGTCAGGAGTTACTCCCAGCTCATTCATTCCATACAATATTCTTCGGTGAACAGGCTTTAAGCCATCACGAACATCAGGAAGCGCTCGAGCAACAATGACACTCATGGCGTAATCAATGAAACTCGTCTTCATTTCGCTCGTTAAATTCACATTTACTAAATTATTATCCTGCATTAAAAAATGCCTCTCTTCAATTTATATGACCATATCATTATAACATAAATTGGGATTTTTTTCAGTAAACACCCTTTGTTGTAAAAACGTTTACATAAGATGATATGTATTATATTCGTGACAAAATGTTACAAAAGTGATAGAATAGATGTGTAAAGGGAAAACGTTCCCCAATAAAATAAAGGAGATGTTTAGCAAAATGACTCTTACTAAACAACATAAAAAAGTCATCCTTGTTGGTGACGGTGCTGTAGGTTCTTCTTACGCATTTGCTCTTGTCAACCAAGGAATCGCCCAAGAACTTGGTATTGTTGATATTTTCAAAGAAAAAACAGAAGGGGATGCTGAAGACCTCAGCCATGCCTTGGCTTTCACTTCACCTAAGAAAATTTATTCAGCAGAATATGCTGATGCACACGATGCAGATCTTGTCGTTTTGACTGCTGGTGCACCACAAAAACCAGGTGAAACTCGTCTTCAATTGGTTGAAAAAAACCTTCGTATCAACAAAGATGTTGTTACTAAAATTGTTGCTTCAGGATTCAACGGTATCTTCCTCGTAGCTGCTAACCCTGTTGACATTTTGACTTACTCAACTTGGAAATTCTCTGGATTCCCTAAAGAACGTGTCATTGGTTCAGGTACTTCTCTTGACTCAGCACGTTTCCGTCAAGCACTTGCTGAAAAATTAGATGTAGATGCTCGTTCTGTCCATGCTTACATCATGGGAGAACATGGTGATTCAGAATTCGCTGTTTGGTCACATGCCAACGTTGCAGGTGTCAACCTTGAAAATTATCTTCAAGACGTAGAAAACTTCAATGCTGCTGAATTAGTTGACCTGTTTGAAGGTGTCCGTGATGCTGCATACTCAATCATCAATAAAAAAGGTGCGACTTTCTATGGTATCGCAGTTGCCTTAGCTCGTATCACAAAAGCTATCCTTGATGACGAAAATTCAGTTCTTCCACTTTCAGTATTCCAAGAAGGCCAATATCCTGGCGTTACAGACTGCTACATTGGACAACCAGCTATTGTCGGCGCACATGGTATCGTACGTCCAGTAAATATCCCGTTGAATGATGCTGAAAAACAAAAAATGCAAGCTTCTGCTAAACAATTAAAAGACATCATCAATGATGCCTTCTCCAAAGAAGAATTTGCTTCAGCAGCTAAAAACTAAAGAATTTCCTTTCTTACTCCTTGTTTTATCAAGGAGTTTTTTCATATCTAAAATGGATACGATAAAGTTGATTTGCACGGCATCATGACTTTATCGTATCCATTATTTTATATAATCTCACCTTATCAATTTATTTCAATATATCTTTTAAATAAGGAACAGTCTTCTCACCTTTCATATCTGACAGCACCCGAATCCAGCGAAATGCTGTATGCTCTTCCAAATCAAGTTTAATCTCTCTATATTCCAGCAATTTTGCCTTATACACTAGACGCGTAAAAACGATGCCCTTTGTATCATCATAACAGCTATCCTCATGAAGAATCGAACTTAATTGTACTTTTTGGTTGACTTCTTCCATCGCTTCTCGTACAGCACCTTCTCGCGGCAATTCGTCTTCTTCCACACTACCTCCTGGAATATCCCAATATTCTGGATACATGTTTGGAGAACCACGTTTTATTTTACTTCGTTTAATAAGCAAATATTTTCCATCTTTTTCAATTAGAACATGAGCAATCAATTTTATAGGCATTCGCAATCTCCTTTGTAAAAATAAAAAATCTTGCATAAAACAAGACTTTCAAGTAATAAACACAATCCACCCTGAGAGAATCGAACTCCCATCTCAAGAACCGGAATCTTACGTGATATCCATTACACTAAGGGTGGCAACTATTTTATTATATAAAAATTTTATAAAAATAACAAGTAAAAAAGGACTGAAATGATAAATTCCAATCCTTTTATTTGATTATAATTCAATATCACCAAACAAGTCAGCCATTGAAAATCCAGTTTGAGTTTCTGGAAGCTCAAAGTCACGTTTTTCTTGACGTTTTTGACGACGAGGACGTGATTGACGTTTTTCTTTTTGATCATCTTCTTGTACTGGACGTTCTTCAAGAGCTTTGATAGAAAGTGATACACGTTCTGCATCAGCATTTACATCAAGAACTTTCACAGTTACTTCTTGACCAACTTTAAGCACATCTTTCGGATTTTCAACACGTTTATGTGAAATTTGTGAAATATGGACAAGTCCGTCAATACCTGGCAATACTTCAACAAAAGCACCGAAATCTGTCAAACGTTTAACTGTGCCTTCAATCACATCACCAGCAGCTAATTTTTGTTCAACACCGTCCCATGGTCCAGGTGTTGTAGCTTTAAGAGAAAGTGATACGCGTCCTTCTTCTTCGTTCAAATCAAGAACTTTTACTTCAATTTCATCGCCAACTGATACAACAGATTTTGGTGAAACGTTGCGTTCGTGTGACAATTCAGTTAAGTGAACAAGTCCGTCAACACCACCAAGGTCAATAAAGGCACCAAAGCTTGTGATACGTGCAACTTTACCAGTCACGATGTCACCAACAGCCAATTTACCAAACACTTCAGCACGTGCTGCTGCAGCTTTTTCTTCTACTACTTCACGGCGTGAAAGAATGAAACGATTTTCTTTTGGATCCACTTCTTTAATTTTTGCTTCAAATTCTTGACCTACAAAACGTTCAGTATTACGAACGAAACGAGTATCTAGCATTGAAGCAGGAATAAATCCACGAAGTCCTTCAAATTCTACTGAAAGACCACCTTTAACTGCACGAGTACCTTTTACAGTAACAACTTCTTCTTCACGTCCAACCAACTTGTCCCATGCCTTGCGAGCTTCTAAACGTTTTTTAGATACAAGGTAAGTAACTGTATCAGTATCTTTACCAACTACTTGACGAAGAACAAGCAATTCAAGTGTTTCACCTGGTTTTACAAGGTCGTTAATGTCAGCTTCACGATCGTTTGTCAATTCACGAAGGGTTAACACACCTTCCACACCAGTTCCAGCGATTGCAACATTAGCTTGGTTCGCATCAACAGTCAATACTTCAGCAGTAACGACATCGCCTGGCTCAACTTGGCTAACACTATTTAGCAAATCTTCAAATTCATTCATCTAAAAAAATCCTCCAACAATCAAGCATTTCTTGCTTGACATACTTATAATATTTTTCCTAAGCACCGCAATGACATGAACTATCTTTAACGTTTCCCACCCTATAAAGAAATAAAATACCCTAAGATATTTTACCATTTATCTGATATATTACCTAAGAACTGGGGTAGCTGGATTCGAACCAACGCATGAGGGAGTCAAAGTCCCTTGCCTTACCGCTTGGCTATACCCCAAAATGAACGCGGACAAAATCCTTTAAACGCTAAGTACGCTCATGGAGAGGGAGGGATTCGAACCCCCGAACCCGAAGGAGCGGATTTACAGTCCGCCGCGTTTAGCCTCTTCGCTACCTCTCCTGTATAATCAACAGTATTCATTATACCATTGATGAAAAGAAAACACAAGCATTTATTTACCCAAATTATAGGTTTCAATCAATTTTTCCACGGCATTTTCAAGTTTTTTATAAAAACTATCAACATTTTCATTTTTTATGATAGCAAATTGTCCATCAAACTCAGCAATTTGACCAATGACTTTTTTACCAATAGATAAAACATAACCTTCGTATTGATCAGACCCTACTTTTACTTGGCTATCTGCTAATTGGATTTCAATCTTTTTGTCTTTTTTACTCATCATATACCTCTTTCAAGTCTCTATTTTACAAAAAAATAGAAAAACTAGCAAGCAATATGCGAAATTTAAAGCTACCTCAGCAGAGAGATAGCTTCAAAAATTTCTAAACTTTGACAATCCAGCCTTCTGGTGCTTCAACATCACCAAATTGAATACCGGTTAATTCATCATAAAGTTTTCGAGTGACAGGTCCAACTTCTGTTTCACTGTAAAAGACATGGAAATCGTCACCGTGCTGAATACCACCAATTGGAGAGATGACCGCTGCTGTACCGCAAGCCCCTGCTTCAGCAAAACGATCCAAATCATCAATTGGTACATCTCCTTCGATAGCTTTCAAGCCCAAACGATGTTCTGCTAGGTATAGCAGAGAATATTTTGTGATAGAAGGCAGGATAGATGGGCTATATGGTGTTAAAAATTCATTGTCTTTGGTAATTCCAAAGAAGTTTGCAGACCCCACTTCTTCAATCTTCGTATGAGTGGCAGGGTCTAGATAAATGACATCAGAAAATTTCTTTTCGTGAGCCATTTGCCCTGGAAGTAAGCTTGCTGCGTAGTTACCGCCGACTTTAGCAGCGCCTGTTCCATAAGGAGCAGCGCGGTCGTACTTATCGGAAACGATAAAGTTTGTCGGAGTCAAGCCTCCTTTAAAGTAATTTCCAACAGGCATGGCAAACACGGTGAAAATGTATTCATCTGCTGGTTTAACACCGATGATGTCACCAACACCTAACAATAGCGGACGAATATAAAGGGTTCCTCCTGTTCCATACGGTGGAACGTATTCTTCATTGGCACGAACCACTTGCTTCACAGCATCTACAAACATATCAGTCGGAACTTGTGGCATCAAGAGACGGTCTGAGGTGCGTTGCAGACGTTTTGCATTTTGATCTGGACGAAATAGCTGTACGCCGCCGTCTTTCGTGCGATAAGCTTTCATTCCCTCAAAGGCTTGTTGACCGTAATGAAGGCAAGGAGATGATTCAGACATGTGCAGAGTTGCATCTTCAGTCAATCCTCCTTTTTCCCACTGACCATTTTTATAATAGGCAAGATAACGATAAGGCAATTTCATATAGGAAAAACCAAGATTTTTCCAATCAAGATTTACTGACATAACATTCTCCTTTTTAATTTTATGATTTTTATTTTACACTATTTTTAGATATTTTCAATAGTTTTTTGCAAAATTCTGAAAATTTTTTAATTTCAATTTATAAAGACAATAAAAAATCAGCCGCTTGGACTGATTTTCAATTATTTAAGATTCGCAGAGAACACTTCTTCATCTGAAATAGTATCTGAGATGAAACTTCCGTTGCTGGTTCTTTCAGACAAACCGAGGTCAGCTAGATTCACTTGGTAAGTAGTTCCTTTGTTAGAAATAATTGAGAGAATCTGCTCCTCTTCTGCCGTTGGATTGTCCGAACTAAAGAGATCTAGTTCCGCAGGCTGCTCTCCAAAAACAGGACCTGCTTGGAAAACACGATGTGGCTTGGACTTCAGATCGCGCAACACTTGCAAGCCACGATTTGCTCGGCTCGTCACAGGAATATCTGCAACTGCCATTCGCTTGAGTGCTCCGCGCTGGGTCAAGATATAAAATGAATCAGTATTGACAATAAAAGCTGCTGCTAAGACATCATCTTTTTTGAGATTGATAGCTTTGACACCTGCTGCCTTAGCGCCCACAACTGGTACTTCTTCGATATTGAACCGCAAGGCATAGCCGTTCTGGGTCACTAGCATAACATCGTCTAGCTTGATTGGAGAAAGTGTGATAATTTGGTCGTCTTCATTTTTTAATTTAGCAAATTTAACAGACTTGGACTTATAGGTGCGCCAAGGACTGAATTGTTTTCGCTCTACACGCTTGATTTGCCCTAGTTTTGTTACCGCAAAATAAGTGCCTTCGTCAAAATTATCTACTAACTCAGTGTAGATGACTTCTTCGTTGGTCTCAAAATTGGTAATAGTCTGGCTGAGGTGTTCCCCGATTTCTTTCCAGCGAATGTCTGCCAATTCATGAACTGGTCGATAGATGACATTTCCAAGATTGGTAAAAATCAAAAGGTGCTGAGTGGTTTTCGCCGAGCTAATAAAAATCAGACGGTCATCATCTCGCTTGCCGACCTCGTCAACCGTTGATGAATTGAAAGAACGTGGACTGGTGCGCTTGAGATAGCCACCACGAGTGACGCTGACATAGGTTTCTTCTTCCACAATCAGACTAGCCGTGTCAATCTCAATGGCGTTAGCTGTATCTTGCAATTCACTAAGACGAGGATTGCCAAATTTCTTTTTGACCTCACGGAGTTCGCGCTTCATGAGGTTATACATAGTTCGCTCATCACCGATAATAGCTGAGAGCATGGCAATTTTTTCGCGTAATTCCGCCTGCTCTTCCTCCAGAATCACCACATCTGTATTGGTCAAGCGATAAAGTTGGAGAGTAACAATGGCCTCTGCCTGCTCCTCGGTGAAATCATAACTGACTTTGAGATTTTCCTTGGCATCAGCTTTATTTTCCGATGCACGAATGAGCGCAATCACTTCATCCAAGATAGAAATCACTCGAATCAAGCCTTCTACGATATGCAGGCGCTTCTCTGCTTTTGCCTTGTCAAATCGGCTGCGCGCCAGAATAATCTCTTTTCGGTGGGCAATGTAACTAGTCAGAATCGGCACAATTCCCACCAAACGAGGCGTGAAGTTGTCGATTGCCACCATGTTGAAATTGTAATTAACTTGCAAATCAGTGTACTTGAAAAGATAGTTGAGAATCAGCTCGGTATTGGCATCCTTTTTCAGCTCAATAGCAATACGAAGCCCGTCACGGTCAGACTCATCCCGCACTTCTGCAATACCAGCTACCTTGTTATTGACCCGAACATCATCAATTTTCTTGACCAGAACAGCCTTGTTAATCTCATAAGGAATCTCGGTGACAACGATCTGCTCTTTGCCGCCTTTGAGCTTTTCAATCTCCGTCCGAGAACGCACGACAACGCGACCTTTCCCAGTTTCATAAGCTTTCTTAATCTCATCTCGCCCTTGCACAATGGCTCCCGTTGGAAAGTCAGGGCCCGGCAGAAACTCCATGAGTTTGTCAACCTTGGCTTTGGGGTGGTCAATCATATACACCACCGCATCAATGACTTCAGCCAGATTGTGAGGCGGAATGTCCGTCGCATACCCAGCAGAAATCCCCGTCGCCCCATTTACCAAAAGATTTGGAAAAGCAGCAGGCAATACGGTTGGTTCTTTCTCCGTATCGTCAAAGTTCCAAGCAAAAGGTACGGTGTCCTTTTCGATGTCTTGCAGTAAGTAGCCTGCAATCTCAGACAAGCGAGCCTCAGTGTACCGCATAGCGGCTGGTGGATCACCGTCCATAGAACCATTATTTCCGTGCATTTCCACTAAAATCTCGCGGTTCTTCCAATCCTGAGACATGCGAACCATAGCGTCGTAAATGGAGCTGTCACCATGCGGGTGAAAATTCCCCATAATGTTTCCGACAGACTTGGCAGACTTACGATAACCCTTGTCAAAAGTGTTGCCGTCTTTATTCATCGAATAAAGAATCCGACGCTGCACGGGCTTGAGTCCGTCACGAATGTCGGGCAAGGCCCGCTCTTGAATGATGTATTTGGAGTAGCGCCCAAAACGCTCTCCCATGATGTCCTCCAAGGACATATTTTGAATGTTACTCATAAGATACAAAGGGACGTTTCGGCTTGCCGAAAATTTCTGTAGAAAAATAGGAAATCGATGCAGGGTTCGATGAACTCCAATCGATTTATCTTTTTTCCTAAGTCTTAGTCCCGTGTTCAGTTGCTATACAACCAAACTATCCTTTCTGTAATTTTCTTTTTTAATGCTTCCTGATGTAAGAGGCATCTCTTATGAATGAGCAAAGTGGATTATCACTTTCTTAGATTCAGTTTTTCTTTAGTGTACTGAATCATTTTTTCTGCAGTTTCTTTATCATAAGGAAAACCAGTCTTGAGAGAGAAAGCCTGAGCTTCTCTGTGGAAAAATTGCTGCGTAGACAGTAAAGACTGGATGAGGCTTTCTTTGTTGGAAAAATCAAGCAAAGTGGCAAATTCTTCTTCCTTCTCCGCGGGCAAATACTGAAACAGATACTTATAGTTCTTGCCGACATCAATCACTCCCTTGTTCGCTGCCACTTGCCAAGCTAGAAGCTTGAGCAATTCTTTCTGACAGATACCATAGAGATGATCTGCTGCATACACAAATTGTTGTCTCTGAATGCCTTTGACAACGTAGGCTGAAACCCACCAGAATTCATTGCACGATTTTGCAAAATCATCCGCACTTGCTGGTTTTGTCCAATAGCGTTTGGGAGTGGGGGTATAGGGTTGAAAAAGTCCCTGTGGGTCGTCCAACACCATAAAGTCTGCTTCGCTATCCACCCATTCTTTGATATGCTCCTTAGGGCAAAGGGTCAAATCTATCCGATTACCATCTTCAAAGAGCATCAAGTAGAGCCGGCGATGCGCAAGTACATTATGCTGCTCAATAATGCGCTCGCCAAACTGCTCCAACCAAGCAAGGTCAGCTACCAGTCTATCCAAATTATCCACAATGTAGACCACATCATAGTCTTGAAACTCGTCCTTGGGAGCATCTGGATTTGTCCGCGAGCCGGACATGGCAACAGCATCGACTTTTAGCACTTTTGCGGTTTGTAAAATCAAATCCAACATTTCACTTTCAGTTCTCATGGAAGTACCTACCTTTTTGCTAGATCTCTTCTTTCACTTTCTTAACCGCTTTGCGTTTTTTGTAGCGGCTGCGAATGGTATTGAGGTGATCGCGAAGATCTGCATAGTGGCTTCTTTCTGGGTAGGCATAGGTCATAATAGCAGTGAAATCCAGCAGGAAATCGTAGATTTCTTGTAGTTGAATGCGGAGTTGCTTGCTTTGGCTAGGCACTTTGCCTTTCAACTCGTTCAAGCGCTCCTTATAGGCTTCCTCAAACCGCTTTTGCGCAGTCATCAAGCTTTCCACATGAGCTTCCAAGTGCAGTTTTGCCAGCGCCGTTTGATAAGTCGATTTCTTCAGCTCTTGGAGCAGGTGGTTGATGCCCTCTGTCTCTTTTTCATAGTTGGCAGCCGCAATCCCTGCGTAATTTTTCAGCAAGCCTGCCAAGGTGTCGTAGGCTTCTTTGGTCGCCGTCTCCTTGACCCGTGAAAATGCCCGCACCAAAGCAGTCAGCGTCCCCAAAGCATCGTCTCGCTCGTGGTCGGCTTGGTCTAAACTAGTCACCAAGCGACTAGCTTTCATCTGATGAAGCCCCTCCTGAAACTTAGCCAAATGCTGGCTCATCTCTTCCAGCTTACTCGTATAAATACTTTCAACCTTGTGCGCCTTGTTAAAAGCAGCAATCGCCTCTTTCGACTCGGTCATAAGCTGGGAAAATTCACTTTTATCCAGAGTTTTCGTGTCCAATGTAGTGATTCCGTATGTCAATTTCATTATTTTCTCCTAATTCTTTTAAATTCTAATCTATTTCATGTCATTTTTACATTATTCAGTTTCGGAAAAGGCTTTTTACTCAAAAACCGTTCGTCCGAAATTGGAACGTTCGTCTTTTGTTCTAAAAACTATTGTCCGAAAAAAGAACAATCGGTATTTACTAAAAAGTCGCTTGTCCGAAAGTTGAACGACTTTACTTTTGCTCTAGCGAGCTTGTCCGAAACTTGGACAGTGAGAGTTTATTATTATACTTGAGAACATCATCTCAGATATAGATAATCTTTTTAATTCAAACTAGATTTTTACATTCGCAAAAGTCCTAGCTGCGTAATATTTATCATAAATCAAATCGCTCTTTAAAGATTTGATTAGATCTTTGTTATAATCAACATCTTGATTTAATTCAATTTTTTGATCTTGTAAAAATATATAAAAGTCTCCATAAAATCCTCCCTTTTCTTGTTTATACACAGGAATTCGAATATCTAAAGAGTATTTTTCTTTACCTTTTATTATTTTTTCGCCACTTTTGATAGCAACATCATATTTCAAACTACAACTTCTATCAACCAAAATGTAAAAATTAACATCATTAGCTCCCGCAGTTAATTTTTGAGAGCAAGTAACGGATTTTTGAATAGTATCTTCAATTAGATTAATTAATGGAACTTCACCTATACTAGAACCAGCAGAGCCTCGTGCCACAATACGGAATCTCTTTTCTCTGCTATCATAAGCTACTGCTAACATCAGATTAGGAATTTCTTTTCCCTTGTTATTGAATACTGATACTTTAAGAAGATATAATTTGCTATTCTGTTCAAATTCAGAAACGAATTCATCAAATGAACATATAATTAAGCTCCTAATATCTCCTGGTTTTAAAATTAGAGATTCTTGTAGAACTTTCTCTGTTTCATAAACTTCCTTAAAAGTGTCTTTCTCACACCTAATAAACTTAACAGTGCATTGCTCTACAAACGACTCTTTGGTTCCATTATTATATGCTAGAAGCACAAATTTTTGATTTCTATCATAAAAACCACCATCATATTGAATATCAGGAAAATCATTATTTTCCTTCTTTATATTATATAATTCAATTTCTGTTACTGATTGAGTAACACTTCTTTTATTTTCTACAGCTAGAGTGTTTAATAAGAAATTTGAATATATTGGTGATTCAGAAGTTGCTTGTTCGGGAACTCCACTTCTGTTATTTATGTTTGAAATACTATTTCCAACTATCTCTATCTTTTTCTCATTATCAAATCTGTTTTTAGAACGATGTACTATAATTGGCCCCACAATCACAGTTACTATCAGACTTAAGATTAGCCACCACCACTGTTGGGATAGCTGAAAACCACTTTGCTGAACATTTTGTTGTACTGCTATAAACATACTTTTTCTATATCTCCTAAAAAATAACTTCTCCACTCTCCTCCAGCGTAAACTTGACGTTGTCTTCAATCCATTTGCGGCGTGGTGGGACTTTGTCGCCCATGAGGACATTGACGCGGCGCTCGGCACGAGCCAAGTCGTCAATGGTAACGCGAATGAGGGTGCGGTTTTCAGGGTTCATGGTGGTTTCCCAGAGCTGGTCGGCGTTCATTTCTCCAAGCCCTTTGTAACGCTGCAGCATGGCACCTTTGCCAAATTTCTTGCGCAGGTCTTCTAGCTCACCGTCCGTCCAAGCATACTCGACAACCTCGTTCTTGCCTTTGCCTTTGGACATTTTATAAAGCGGAGGCAGGGCGATATAGACATGCCCCGCTTCTACGAGTGGGCGCATGTAGCGGTAAAAGAAGGTCAGCAAGAGCGTCTGGATATGGGCACCGTCCGTATCGGCATCGGTCATGATGATAATCTTGTCGTAGTTGGCATCTTCGAGGGAGAAGTCCGATCCGACACCTGCACCAATGGTGTAAATCATGGTGTTGATTTCTTCGTTTTTGAGAATGTCTGCCATTTTAGCCTTGGCGGTATTGATGACCTTACCGCGCAGGGGCAGAATCGCCTGAAACTTGCGGTCGCGTCCTTGCTTGGCAGAGCCACCCGCTGAATCGCCTTCGACCAGATAGAGTTCGTTTTTAGCTGGATTTTTGGATTGAGCTGGCGTTAGCTTTCCAGATAAAAGCCCCTTGTCTTTCTTGTTTTTCTTGCCACTTCGGCTTTCATCTCTCGCCTTGCGGGCTGCCTCGCGCGCATCTCTCGCCTTAATCGCCTTACGAATGAGATTAGACGCCAATTCCCCATTTTCCAAGAGGAAGAAAGTCAACTTGTCTGACACAATCGAATCCACCGCAGGACGAGCAAGCGGACTGCCTAGCTTGTCCTTGGTCTGCCCTTCAAACTGCAAATGCTCTTCTGGCACTAAGATAGAAAGAACAGCCGCCAAACCCTCACGGTAGTCAGAGCCTTCCAGATTTTTATCCTTTTCTTTCAGCAAACCAGTCTTTCTTGCATAGTCATTCATGACCTTGGTAATAGCTGATTTAAGCCCCGTCTCGTGCGTTCCGCCGTCCTTGGTGCGGACGTTATTGACAAAAGAAAGGATATTGTCTGAATAACCGTCGTTGTACTGGAGAGCCACTTCCACTTGAAAACCGCCCTCTTCTCCTTCAAAATAAAGAACTGGTGTCAATGTTTCCTTATCTTCATTCAGATAGCTAACAAAATCTTGCACCCCATTTTCATAATGAAAATCAACAGACTCGCCCGTTCGCTCATCTGTCAGAGAAAGGTGAACATTTTTCAAGAGAAAGGCTGATTCATTGAGCCGCTCCGAAATAGTATTATATTTGAAATCTGTCGTTGAAAAAATCGTGTCGTCAGGCATAAAGGTCACTTTCGTACCAGATTTGGACTTAGCTGCTGTCCCAATTTTCTTCAAAGTTGTTGCTGGCTTTCCACCATTTTCAAAACGTTGTTTATAAATTGTACCGTCACGTGTGATTTCAACTTCCAGCCAGCTAGACAGTGCATTGACAACTGAAGAGCCAACCCCGTGTAAGCCTCCCGATGTCTTGTAACCGCCCTGACCGAATTTTCCGCCTGCATGCAGTACCGTAAAAATAACCTCAACAGTTGGGATTCCCATAGCGTGCATACCGACTGGCATTCCCCGACCGTGGTCTGCTACTGTCAAACTCCCGTCTTTGTGAATGGTCACGTCAATCTTGTCGCCAAAGCCAGACAGAGCCTCATCGACTGCATTGTCAACAATTTCCCAGACCAAATGGTGAAGCCCAGTTGCATCTGTTGATCCGATATACATACCAGGACGCTTCCGAACCGCGTCCAACCCTTCTAATACTTGAATGGCATCATCATTGTAATTGTTAATATTGATTTCCTTTTTTGCCACAAGGAGCCTCCTGAATCATTCATCCTTTCTATCTTACAAGTTTTTAGTAAATTTTGCAAAGATTTTAAGAAAATAGTGTATTCTTTCTGCTTCTCACCACCATTTTTTCAGCCTAGACAAATTTTGTAAAATATTTCTGGTCGTTCAACTATCAAAATCAAAATTCATGGTATAATAAAAACATGATAAAGATAGTTTTTACATTGATAGTAGCTTATTTGATTGGTTCAATCCCTGCCGGGCTTTGGATTGGACAAGCATTTTACAAGAAAAATCTCCGCGAATACGGTAGCGGAAATACAGGGACGACCAATACCTTTCGTGTCCTTGGGAAAAAAGCAGGCATCATCACCTTTATTTTCGACTTTTTTAAAGGAACGTTTGCGACACTATTGCCATTTTTTCTTCATATCAACGGTATTTCTCCTCTTGTTTTTGGACTTTTAGCCGTGCTTGGGCATACCTTCCCCATTTTCGCAGAATTTAAGGGCGGTAAAGCCGTGGCAACCAGTGCAGGTGTCATTCTGGGCTTTTCACCGACTTTCTTCACTTATTTAGCTGTCATCTTTTTCAGCTGCTTGTATTTGACTAGTATGATTTCTTTTTCAAGTGTGACAGCTGCTGCCTCTGCTATTCTGGGAGTCTTAATTTTCCCGTTATTTAGTTTTCTTTTGCCACGTTACGATGTGCTTTTTACCGTGATTGTGCTGGCATTAGCGCTCATCATTATCGTTCGACACAAAGATAATATTCAGCGGATTCGGACGAAGCAAGAAAATCTCATTCCCTTCGGATTGAATATCACAAAACAACAACCTAAACAGAAATAAAAGAAGCTAGGATAAAAAATCTTAGCTTCCTTTTATTTTATTCTTTGTGAGCTTTTTTAAATCTAGATAATCCTAAAAGTCCAACGACAAAGCCAAGTAAACTGATAAAGGTAGTATCTGTTGTACCTGTTTCTGGCAAGCTCTTTTGGCCTGAAGGCACAAATTGTTTGTGTACATTGACTGGAATCGTTGCCGTTCTTTGATGTGTATTTGTTTGAACCGCTGGCACAAGTTCTTTTTGTCCAGTTTCATTTGGCTTCACTTGATTAGCAGCTTGATTTTGAAGTTTCTTGTATTGTGCAGTCGAGATTGAAATAGTCCGTGAATTAGGATTGACAACCGCATAAGCTGTTAAGTCTGTTTTTGCCAAATAGTCTGCAAAAGCAACGTCCATTGAAGGACCTTCTTCGCGAGCTCCGCCCAACATACTATAACCGTCACCACCTGCAGCCAAGAAATCATTAGTTGTCAGATAGTAGATTTTCTTAAGGTTTAATTTTTCATATTTTCCTGTTTCAGGATTTTTGATTTCAATGCCAAGAATACGCTTATCAGCTGGCAAGGTTGTGTCATAATAAACTTTTGCTCCAGAAACTTGCAGGAAACCACCGCTTGGTTCAAGTAACGGTTGACCATTTTCATCTAGGACTGGTTTGCCGTCTTTTTCTTGTAAAATAGAACCTAAAGACTTAGCAAACATGTCTGCGATGTTTTGCCCAGTCACTTTTATTTGAGTAATGGTATTACCAAATGGTAAAACAGCAATGATATCTCCTTTGGTGATTGGTTTTCCTTTCGCAATTGTTTCACGAAGTCCGCCGCCGTTAGTTACAGCAAGGTCTGTCTTATGACTGAATCCTGTTTGCCCGTACTCATAGAGCGCATCTGCTACGACATTTCCAAGATTGGTTTCCCGCACACGGACATTTTCTCGATTACCATTTAACTCAACTGGGCTATTAGCAACGACCACTTTTGCGTTTTCTTGGTCGTATTTCTCTTTGATTTTGTTGACCAATTGCTGAATAGCTGGATCTGGAGTAACGCCTTTTACTGAATCAGCTGAGATTTGTTGAGGATTTCCTAGAAGTTGACCAGATTTGTATGTTACTTTTCCAATATTATGCAAGTAACTACCTGTTTGATTATAAGTAACATTGTCGCCGTAGGTTACTGATTCTACAGTATGTGAATGCCCGTCAATCACTGTCACACGTTTTCCTTTTAGCAAAGGATTTTTTGATAATGCTTCTGCCAAGGTAGAACCGCGCCATTCAACTGGTGTCGTCGTATCTACACCCAAATGCGCTAAAACAACATAATGTTTGTAAGTTTTACCTTCTGCTTTCGCACGAGATTCCACTTCTTCAATGACTTTATTGACTTCTGAAATTGGATCTGTAAACGTAACCCCCTGAACATTGCGTGGGTGTGTTTTTGTTGCAGTTTCTGGCGTTGTCACCCCAATAACCACAAATTCATCTCCCACAACATTCTTGTCTTTATCAACAATCGTAGAAGCTTCAAAAAGACGTGCTCCATTGACATAAGTATTGGCACTAAGAAGAGGGAATTTCAAAATTTCTTTGTATTTTTTCACCTCATCCAAACCAAAGTCAAATTCATGATTTCCGACCGCCATTGCGTCATAGCCAATCTTATTTAAAATATTCGCGCGCTCTTCTCCTTTTGAGCTATTGGAAATCGGAAGCCCTTGAAAAGCGTCGCCTGCATCCACAACGAGTGTTGTTTGATTAGTCTTTGCACGTTCTTGCTCAATGACAGCTGCTAATTTAGCATCTCCAATGACTCCTTTTTCTTCCACAATACGACCGTGTACATCATTTGTATGAAGAATAACTGTATCTTTTTCAGATTGAGTTGTAGGTGCAGCAACAGCTTGATTTGCCGGAGTTGTAGAATCTGCTGGAGTTACAGAAGTTTCAACTTGTTTGTTCTCGCTCTTTTCTGTTACTTTCTCTGTGGAAGCTTCAGTAGCAGGCGAAACTGCTGAATCTCCTTGAGCGGTCGTAGGTGCAACCGACTGATTTTCTTTAGGAGCTTCTACTTGCTCTACATGTGCTGTTGAAGTAGCTGGATCTACAGCATCAGCAGAAACCTGATGTGCTAAAATTGCTGGAGCAATTAGCAATGTTGACAAAATGGGGATAATGAATTTGTTCTTTTTCATAATCAATCCTCTTTTATTTTTTTGATTCTATTATACAAGTATACAAGATTTTCTGGTAAAATAAAACCTTATTGAACAAGCTTTATCTTATCGTTCGCTAAAATTGTTCTAAAAAGAAAAATACTCTAACTTTTACATTAGAATATCTTATTTCACAAACATTATTTACAAACTTCTACCTTGTGAGTTTATCTGTGCCATTAAGTTCTTCAGCCCTGCCACTCCCACGGTATCACCCGCTTTTTCAAAACACACCAGTGCTTTTTGAGCATCAGATTTAGCCATTTTTATATCTCCCTTAGCTAGCATTACCTCAGCCAAGCCACGATAAGCACAAGCATGATTGACAAAGTCATCTGTCTGCAATGCTAAATTTAATGTTTCTTGTAAAAGTTCTTCTGCAAGATGAATATTTCCAAATTTGAATTGTAAATACCCCTGTTCGTACAAATTGACTGATGTCTTTAAGACATCATCAGGGAAATGCTTTGCAATAATTGCAGCTTCTGTCATTATCAAGTCATAAGCTTTTTGAAGTTGTTCTTCTGTCATATTTTCTTTCCTTTTATTCATAGAAAACAAAAGTCACACTTTAAAAGTTATATTAAATCAGTCTCCGAGATTGCCTCTTTCACTTTTTCGATTGGCAGATGTACTAGCTCAACTTTCTTGTCGCTATATAAATAACGAGCATAATCATCCATACGGTATTGATTGATATAAACCACTCGCTTGCAACCAACTTGTAAAAGCTGTTTCGTACAGTTGAGGCAAGGGAAATGCGTGACATAAACAGTAAATCCTTTCGGGATCCCGCGCTCTGCACCTTGCAAAATCGCATTTACTTCTGCATGTAAAGTCCTCACACAATGCCCGTCGACTATCAGGCATTCATGATCGATGCAGTGCTCCGTTCCTGAAACGGAACCATTATATCCTGTTGAAATAACTTTATTATCCTTTACAATAACCGCACCAACGCTTGCTCGTTTGCAGGTTGAGCGATTTGCAATCAAGAGCGCTTGTGCTGCAAAATATTCGTCCCAAGCCAATCTTTTTGTAACCATGTTGTCACCTTCTTTTTTATTTATCACTCAGTTTATCATTTTTTCGATGTGGAAAAAGCGGAAGTCCGAGCGATGCAATCTTTTCTGCCGGAACCCTCATGCCGTCTTTTGTCCATTTGATTAAGACAGAAACCACCGCCGAACTCCAAAAGGAATTCATGTAAGTCGAAGCCTCTTTTCTAGAGCTATTTTGTTTTTCCAAGAAATCAAACACAGCACTTGTCAACATTTTTTCTAAATTGTAATCGACTGCTAAACTAAGGATTCGTGCCTCTTTTTTGACTTCTTTAAACAAAAACAACCACACTTGATAGAGCTCCGTTCTCATATTGAATCGTTCCAATTTATCAGTAATCTTTTGTACTGTTCGTTGGAAAATCTCTTGTAAAATTTCTTCTTTTGAATCATAATTTCGATAAAAAGCTGCACGTGAAACGCCTGCCCTCTCTACTAATTCAGAAATGGTAATTTTGGTCAACTCTTTCTGTTCCAATAATTGCAACAAAGAAATTTCCAATGATTCTTTTGTAATTCGGTTAGATTCTTGATTTGATATTTTCAGATTTTCTAAAGATTTTTTCGATATTTTACGTTCCGACATAACATTTTCTTTCTACGTGTAACAACCGACTGTAAAGGCTTTCTAAAGCAGAAGTTTCATGATATAATTGTAAAAAAAGACAAAAGTTTTGTCAATGTCTAACTAGTTTACTACTCAACTAAAGGAGAATGCAATGACTTGGAAAATTGTAGCTGATTCAGGCTGTGATTATAGAACTATAGAAAACCTTGCTGTTGACACCTTGTTTGAAAGTGTTCCTTTGACCATTCAAGTAGGCGATGAAATCTTTATAGATAATGCTCAGCTCAATATTGATGATATGATGGAAAAAATGTATGCCACTTCTTCGGCTTCAAAGTCTGCCTGTCCTAGTCCAGATGATTATATGAAAGCTTTTGATGGAGCTTCAAATATTTTTGTGGTCACTATTACAGGAACCTTATCAGGAAGCCATAATAGCGCACAAGTGGCTAAAAAACTCTATCTTGAAGAACATCCTAACGTGAATATCCATATTATTGATACTCTTTCTGCTGGCGGTGAAAATGATTTGATTATCAAAAAGCTTAATCTTCTCATCGGTCAAGGGCTAAGTTATGAAGAGGTTGTAACAGAAATTACAGCCTATCAAGCAAAGACGAAGTTACTTTTCGTTCTTGCAAAAGTTGACAATCTAGTCAAAAATGGACGACTGAGCAAGTTGCTTGGAGCCGTTGTAGGATTACTGAATATTCGTATGGTAGGCGAAGCCAGTCAAGACGGCAAGTTGGAGTTGCTTCAAAAGGCGCGTGGTGCTAAAAAATCACTAATCGCAGCTTTTGATGAACTCATCAAGGCAGGCTATGCCGGTGGACAAATCATTATTGCTCATCGAAATAATCCCAAGTTTTGCCAGCAATTTTCCGAAATGGTTCGTGAAAAATTCCCACAAGCTGTTATTGAAGTCATCCCGACTTCTGGGCTTTGTAGCTTTTATGCTGAAGAAAATGGTCTCCTCATGGGCTATGAAATTCAATAATATAACGAAACTGTAGTCAATCACTAAACTACAGTTTTTTTATTACAAATATAGCAAACCAAAAACAACTAGCACACTAATCATGCTAAAAAGTGAGCCTATAAGATAGTATTCTGCAAAGGACTGACTTTCTGAAATCTTATTATATCGTGCGATTGACTTAGCAGTAAAGACTAAGCCAACGGAAGCAAACTGCCCAAATATAAGAGACAAAGCCATAATAAAACGCTCTAAAATCCCAATCATCGCCCCTGCACCTGCTATAGTGTCTTGGTTATCTCCCTTTGACTGATACCTACTGAAGAAAAGCTTAAATAAAATATTAACAGGCTTGCCAACGATTGCTAAGAAAAGAAGGGTTTGAGCAACTGACGCTCCATTTTTCAGCCATTGTGGATTGATTTTATTGGCCAATAAAGCATAAAATAGAAAAATACAAATCAAATGAAGGACTTGGTCAATGATGAAAACTTGCTTTGTGAGTCTCTTTATTTCTATAAACGTGTTGAGCCTGTATTTCAAGAAATCAATAACTACATGACTAATCCAAACAGCAGCAAAGTAAATAATATTTTTTGGGAAAAAGATACTCAAAATCAGCAACGGCAGAAAAACAATGGCTAAATGCAACAATAAATAAGGCAACTTTCGACATTTTAAATCTGCCATTTTTTGACTTTGCCATTGGAAATCAGCTAAAACATGCGCCAATAAGACTAACAACAAGATTGGATGTTGGACAAAATAGTCCGAAAATCCCCACAAATTAGACATGTTTCGCCTCCTTCGCTATCGCATTTAACATCAAGTTCATCGCAACTCGTTTATTTCTGAGATAAATTTTTAACCCACTCGCCTTGATACGTTTGTTGAAAGCACTCGGAGTGATACCAAGTAGTTTTGCCATTTCTTTATGCGAAAATGTTTCATCGTATATATTTTCAGCTAGTAATTGTTTGAGGACTTCATATTGGATATCTGTCCACTTGGACTGAATAAAAGAGCACGCAGCTAAAATAGCATTGATTGTCTGGGTGGCTTTCTCATCTGCCAAAGAAACTGAAATGTGATTGATGCCATAGTCATTTTTGTCATGAACATAGTTAATCGCTTCTCTTGCCAGCCAATACGCCGGACCGTCAGAACCAATGCTTTGTTCTTTGTTAATTTCTGTAATCATATCTCCAGCACCAATCCCAAATCGAATTTCATAAGGAGCAAATAACATAGAAAGTTGCTCCATGATTTGAAACATATCCGAATTTGGTAAAAACAAAGCTTGAAATTCATCGCCAGCTGTGACCGTAAAGGGAGAAACTAAATATTTCTGATATTGCTGATTCAACTCTTTCATCAATTGCAACAATTGCTGTTGTGCCTGCGCTCGATCTTGTATTTTTTTTGATTCAATAATGTCTCCAATAAGAGCAATGTACATCATCTTCTCACCTCTTTTTGTCTATTATAATGGAAATTTTTAAAAATTTCCATTATAAAGGACATTTTCTAAAATTTCCGTCATAATGGAAATTTTCTAATCGACTATCTCTAAAAAATACAGCTAAGCACATGATTGAAACCATCATTTGATCTGATAATGACTATCCTTTTACTTTCCATACCTTACCCAGCACTTCTCCAATCTTGCCCTTGATAACTAAGTCAGCTTGACTATCTTGTATTATATTGTTTTTATTGATTACAACTAAGTGCCGTCCTTGAAAATAATGAACCAAATTAGCGGCTGGATAAACAACTAGCGATGTTCCGCCAATGATAAGTAGGTCAGCTTGACTGATAGCCTGAATAGCTTGAGAAAAAACTTCCATATTTAACGGTTCCTCATAAAGAGTCACATCTGGCTTAACTACACAACCACAAGTCTCGCAATAAGGAATGATTCCAGGCAATTTCAAAAAATCCTCTAAGTCATAAAAACGATGACAATTGGTACAAAAATTTCGGTCCACACTACCATGAATTTTTAATACATTCTTGCTTCCTGCCATCTCGTGTAAACTATCAATATTCTGTGTAACAATTGCTTTTAATTTCCCTAGCTTTTCTAGATAAGCTAAATATTTATGGGCCACATTTGGCTTAGCATTAGGATAAATAAGATATTTCTTGTAAAAGTCAAAAAACTGTTCTGGATAACGTTCAAACATCGTATGCGAAACTAATTGCTCTGCTGTAAAATGCTGGTTTAACTCAATATTGTAAATCCCATTAGAACTTCGAAAATCCGGAATACCAGATTCAGTTGAAACACCCGCACCACCAAAAAATACAATATTTTGGCTACTTTGAATGTTCTGTGCCAGTTCTTCAATCTTGTCCATATCGCCCTCCTAAAAGTTACCAACATTATTAAAGAAAAAATCGGCTAGCAGAACTAGCCGATTCGTATTATAACTGAATTATTTTGACAAGTTATAGAAAGATTTCAAACCACGGTATTCAGCTACTTCACCAAGTTGATCTTCGATGCGAAGTAATTGGTTGTATTTAGCAATACGGTCTGTACGTGACAATGAACCAGTCTTAATTTGTCCTGCGTTAGTTGCAACTGCGATATCAGCGATTGTTGAATCTTCAGTTTCACCTGAACGGTGTGATACAACGGCAGTGTAACCAGCTTCTTTCGCCATTTCAATAGCGTCGAATGTTTCAGTAAGAGTACCGATTTGGTTAACTTTAATAAGGATTGAGTTAGCACATCCTTCGTTAATACCTCTTTCAAGATAAGAAGTGTTTGTTACGAAGAAGTCATCACCAACAAGTTGTACTTTCTTACCAAGGCGTTCAGTAAGTTTCTTCCAACCTTCCCAGTCATTTTCATCCATACCATCTTCGATAGTGATGATTGGGTATTTATCAACTAATTGTTCAAGGTATTCGATTTGTTCGTCAGCTGTACGAACTGCAGCTCCTTCACCTTCGAATTTAGTGTAATCATAAACTTTACGTTCTTTGTCGTAGAATTCTGATGATGCACAGTCAAAACCAAGGAATACATCTTTACCAGGAACATAACCAGCAGCTTCGATAGCAGCAAGGATAGTTTCTACACCATCTTCAGTTCCATCAAAACGGGGAGCAAATCCACCTTCGTCACCAACAGCTGTTTCAAGACCACGAGATTTAAGGATTTTCTTAAGAGCATGGAAAATTTCAGCGCCCCAACGAAGAGCTTCTTTGAATGTAGGTGCACCAGCAGGAACAATCATAAATTCTTGGAAAGCAATTGGAGCATCTGAGTGAGAACCACCGTTGACGATGTTCATCATTGGAGTTGGAAGAACTTTAGTATTGAATCCACCAAGGTAGCTGTAAAGTGGGATTTCAAGGTAATCAGCAGCAGCACGTGCTACAGCAATAGATACACCAAGAATTGCGTTTGCACCCAATTTACCTTTATTTGGAGTACCGTCAAGTGCAATCATTGCACGGTCAATAGCTTGTTGATCGCGAACGTCATAACCAATAACTGCTTCAGCAATGATATTGTTTACGTTGTCAACAGCTTTTTGTGTACCAAGACCGCCGTAACGAGATTTGTCACCATCACGAAGTTCAACTGCTTCGTGTTCACCAGTAGAAGCTCCAGATGGAACCATACCACGTCCGAAAGCACCTGATTCAGTATAAACTTCTACTTCAAGTGTTGGGTTACCGCGTGAGTCTAGGACTTCGCGAGCGTAAACATCAGTAATAATTGACATTTTTTACTCTCCTTTGAGTTATTTTATTTACATTCCTATCATACCTTAAAAATCAGTTTTTTTCAAGGAAAAATCGTGCCTTTCTATGAAATTTACGATAATTTTCTATGTAAGCGTTTTATGTTTCCGAATGTTTCTTGGATAAATTTCAAAAAAAGTATGTTATACTAACTTTATGACAGATATAAATAAAGCAATAATGGAAAAATCTCAAGGGGGATTAAAATTAAATCCTGATGAGCAAAGAAAATTTTTAGAAACATTTGAAGAGCGGGTCATTGCAGAATGTAGTATTGATGAAGCTAATAGCACTCCTATACACGACCGCTTTAAAGAGATTTTACAAAAAATTAGCTCGGACTATCAGCCTGTGACTGTGAAAATATCACCTGAGGTTAATAGTCAATATCAAATTTTTTACTTAAAAATAGCAAAAGATCTGGGTTGCAAAGCGACAATCGTGTCTAGTAACTGCAAGAATTCTCCATTTGGTTTAGTCATTCATAGTGATCATCCAGTAGAAATAGATGAAAAAGAAATTGCTAACCAATTTTCTGAATTTTTCCAAGCAGATTCATCTCAAAAAGTAGAAAAGAGTCCTTCTCTTTGGAAAAAGTTGTTTCATTAAAGGGGCGATTGATGCCAAATTTAGAAAAACTAACCTTATTCTTTCAAGCAGAAAATCAAAGAGACTGGGAAACGTACCAAAGTTTTTTACATTCTGATATTACCTGGGAATTGCATGGACAAGAAGTTTCAACCATTCATGGAATAGACGATTATCTTCTGAAGATTCAGCAAGCCTATCATCATAGCAACGTTCAATTTTCCTGCTTGCATACTTTTTCAACTAATGAAAATCGGATTGTCACCATTCTCCAAAATGATTTTGGTCAACTATCCTGTGATATTTTTGAGTTTGAAAATGGTTTAATTGTCAGAGAATATGAATATTTATTATGATGTTTCCATGTCCGACAACTACTACACCTTGTAATCTAAAACAAATATAATGGGAGGTTAAGAACTTTTTGTTCTACCCCTTTTTTTATAGCAACATTCCTTCGTCTATGTCAAATTCTGTTAGGATTTGCTGGATTCGGTCGAAATTCAAGCGAAAATGTTCTAACGTATGAGCATCAGAGCCAACAGAATACTTTGTTCCGCCCAATTCTTTCACCAAAGACAGGGCATAAATATAAATATCTTCATGGTCATAGAGATACATTGACTTGCAATTCAGTTCAAAAGCTAAGCTGTAATCTATCATTTTTTGAAAGAGGGTACGAAGTTGAGCTTCAAAGTTTTTCAATTCTTCCACCGTCACATTAAACTTGCGAAAACCATAGTCGAAATGTGCCAAAACATGGGCTGGAATACTCTCAATAGCTTCTTCCATTTCTTTTAGATACGTTGGAATAAACTTCATTTTATCAAATTGCAAAACAGGCTTTTCTAAATAATCGAATTTCCCATTATGATGAACAGATAAAAGTTTCAAATCATAATCTTTATTCTCCAAAAAAGCTAAAATATCTTTCTTTCGTGGTCTGTAATAGCCAATCTCAATTCCTTTTTTGATTCGATTTCCATATTTCCGATTGAGAGCAGCTATTTTTCTAGAATAAGACTCATAATCAGGAATATCATCGTGAGGAGAGCCTGCATCATACGGATAGGGATTAGATAAATCCAAATGTTCAGTCGTCACGATTTCACCATCGTAATGTTCCAAATAATCTCTGAAATCAGCATCTGAATCGTAAGAAAAGTAAGTATGAAGATGATTATCACGCATAATATTTTTCCTCCTATCATCCTATAACACTAAGGAATTATATAGCAGTTTATACTAACTATAATATATTGTATTCTTAAACAAGATTTTCCTAAATTTGATAATTATATTTTGTAGTTGTGTAAAAAATAAGTATATAATTTTCCTTATATTTGCTGTTTTTATCATAAGCAGCAACAACTGATTGTATTCATTAAAAATTAGATATAAATCACTTCTGTAGATATTAAATAATGGACTAATTTTTGATTGATTTCAATTGTTTACGAATCATTTGAAAAACAATCACTAAAAGCGGCGTTAGCAAGATAAGAACTAGCCCTAATCCAATAAAAGTCTGATCAAAGCCAAAACTGTCAATCAGCCAACCAACAATCGGAAAAATGATAATCATGCTTAAACTGAACATCATTGAAGCAACACTTAACATGGTCGCTCTGGCTGAACTTGGTAAATACTGTTGCAAATCATTGTAAAAAATCGGTTGGTACATGGCATACAGAGCATTTGTCGTCAAATAAACAAGTATATACATAAATGGTGTTCCCAAAAATGACAGTACATAAGCTGCTCCTGTTAAACTGACAACTACTGGAAAAATCCGAAAAGAATGCCATGTTTTCCCAATCTTACTGGCAAGAGAAACTGCCAAAATATTTAAGACGCTACCAATCAACATAACTGTTGAAATCTGCCATCCTGCCAAGTCTGGTAATTGTTTTTGATAGTAAAAGTAAAACATGCACATTATTGTTCCAACAAATTGAAAAATCATCATCCATGTAAAAAGACTGGGATTATTTTTCATCTCTTCTCTCACAATCAAGATAATTTTTTTCATCGTTAACACTTCGTCATTTTTCTTTTTCATTGTCGGTTCTTTTATCAACCAAATCAGAATTAAAACAATAATAGAGACCGCAATCATGATATAATAGGGAATATACAAATATCCATGTACAAATAACCCCGCTAGTACCGTTCCTAAAGAGATTGCTGCCTCAGAAACACCTGACATCAAACTTGATATTTTCAAATAACGGTCTTTTAAACCAGCTTCTACAGCAGAGTCATATAACAGTGCAGAGCTCGTTCCTGAATCAAAGTTATAAGACAAAGCATTGATTATCATTGCCATTGCATATATCCAAAAATTCCCTCGCCCTGTCAACATTAAAATAGATGATAAAATGCTAGTCAAGCGGCTTACGTACAGATTGGTCTTATAAGAAAATCGATCTGCCAACATGCCTGACGGAATTTCAAAAACAATGCCTGTTGCATGAAAAATACTCTCTAATAGCCCAATTTGCAGTAAAGACATACCATTTTGACTGAGGAATAAAATCCAAAAACTCGTAATACCTAAAAATCCTAAGAATTCCACTCCTGCCATAAGAGGAATATTTCTTTTGTAACTTCTCCTAAACATACTTTTTCCTTTACTAAGAAGAAACCGAACTTCCCGTTCAGTTTTCTAACTTATTCATTTTTCATAATATTTCAATTTTAAAGAGGTTGGGACATAAGCTCCCAACCTCATGCATTTTATAGTTTGGCTTGCAAAACGCAGTGGTTGGTTGGATATCCTTATCCCTTGTTATACCGGTGATAACGGCTATCCTAACCAACTTATACAGAGGTGGAAGTAAAACAGTCCAGTGGACTGTTTTAGGTCAGCAACTAGAAACTAGGACTTGCTGAAAAATCAAATTCTTCGAATGATTGATTTCTATCCCACTCTCACATTTCCTAAGGTTCAATTCTGTGGAGCATACGTGGGAATGGAATGGCTTCACGGATGTGTTTCGTTCCTGCAACAAATGTCACCATACGTTCCAAACCAAGTCCAAATCCAGCATGAGGAACTGAACCATATTTACGAAGATCTAGATAGAAAGCATAGTCATCAGAGTTCAGACCATTTTCTTCAATCTTCGCTAATAATTTTTCATAGCTTTCTTCACGAGCTGATCCACCAATGATTTCTCCATAACCCTCTGGTGCTAAAAGGTCTGCACAAAGCACACGTTCTTCGTTACCAGGAACAGGTTTCATGTAGAAAGCCTTAAAGCTAGCAGGGTAGTTCACAACGAACGTTGGCACACCAAAATAGTTTGAAATCCAAGTTTCGTGAGGTGAGCCGAAATCATCACCTCGTTCGATATGCTCATACTCTGCATCTTCATCATTTTCGTGTTCTTGTAAGAGGTCAATTACTTCATCGTAAGAAATACGTTTGAAGGGTTCTGCTACGTATTTTTTAAGAAGTTCAATATCACGTTCCAACACTTCAAGCGCATGTGGTGCACGATCCAAAACTCCTTGAATCAAAGCCTTCACATAAGCCTCTTGAAGATTAAGCGACTCATCATGAGTAACAAATGGATATTCTGCATCCATCATCCAGAATTCTGTCAAATGACGACGTGTTTTAGATTTTTCGGCACGGAAAACAGGGCCAAAGTCAAATACACGACCAAGTGCCATAGCACCTGCTTCTAAGTAAAGTTGCCCAGATTGACTTAGAAAGGCAGGAGTTCCAAAATAATCTGTTTCAAAAAGCTCTGTGGAATCTTCTGCTGCATTTCCCGATAAAATCGGACTATCAAATTTGATAAAGCCATTGCGGTCAAAAAATTCATAGGAAGCATAGATAATCGCGTTGCGAATCTGCATAATTGCCATTTGCTTGCGTGAACGCAGCCATAAGTGACGATGATCCATCAAAAAGTCTGTTCCGTGCTCTTTTGGTGTGATAGGATAATCATTAGACTCTCCAACGATTTCAATATCCGTCACGTCTAATTCATATCCAAATTTTGAGCGCTCATCTTCTTTGACGATTCCTTTTACCAAAACAGCTGTTTCTTGGTTCAAGTGTTTGATGATATTAAATTTATTCAAACCCTCCTCTTCACCAAATTTTTCAAGGAAATTTGGCTTGAAAGCCACAGCTTGAAAAAAAGCTGTCCCATCGCGCAATTGCAGAAAAGCAATCTTTCCTTTTCCTGATTTATTGGCAACCCAAGCACCAATCGTCACTTCTTCTCCGACATGATTTTTAACATCCATAATTGAAGTATATTTTGTTAACACGTTTTTTCTCTTTTCTATTTTATTTTTTATGATAAACAGCCTCAATGTTGTTCCCGTCTGGGTCTATCACAAAAGCCGCATAGTATTTTTACGTTCGCCAGGTGCACCATTATCCTTTCCTCCAGCAGCCAAAGCTGCTTGATAGAAAGCTTTAGAAATTTCTAAATTCTTTACCTTAAGGGTAAAATGATCGATCATTTTTTAACCCTCCATAAACGCCTTGATACGATGGACGGCCTCTTTCAAGGCATCCATATCCGTCGCATAGCTCAGGCGAACATTCTCTGGCGCACCAAAGCCAGCACCCGTTACAAGAGCGACACCTACTTCTTCTAGAATAGCTGTTGTAAACTCTGTCACATCTGAATAGCCTTTCAGCTCCATTGCTTTTTTAACATTTGGAAAGAGGTAAAACGCTCCTTGTGGTTTCACCACTTCAAAGCCAGGAACTTCTGCAAGCAAAGGATAAATGGTATTGAGACGTTCTTCAAAAGCCTGACGCATGATTTCAACAGTATCTTGAGGACCCTTTAGAGCTTCAATCGCCGCATATTGGGAAGCAGCGGTTGGATTAGAAGTCGTTTGTCCAGCCACTTTACTCATCGCTGCAATGATTTTTGGTTCTCCAACAGCATAACCCAGCCTCCAACCAGTCATCGAATACGACTTAGATACACCATTGATAACAATTGTCTGCTTGCGAATAGCTTCAGATAAGCTTGAAATCGGTGTAAATTCATTTCCATTGTAAACCAAGCGGCCATAAATATCATCTGCCAAAATGAGAATATCATGCTCTACAGCCCAATTACCTATCGCTAATAACTCTTCAGCAGTATAAATCATTCCCGTTGGATTAGAAGGAGAATTGAGCACCAAAACTTTCGTTTTCTCTGTCCGAGCAGCCTCTAATTGCTCAACGGTCACTTTGAAATGATTTGCTTCTGTCGTTTGAACAAAAACTGGTAACCCTTCTGCCATCTTAATCTGGTCGCCATAACTAACCCAGCACGGTGCCGGAATAATCGCTTCATCACCTGGATTGATGACACTCATAAAAAAGGTATAAAGGGAGAACTTTGCACCCGTTGCAACGGTCACTTGATTTGGTTTAATCGTATAACCATAGTATTTTGCAAAATATGCTACAATTGCTTCCTTTAATTCAGGCAGACCACTGGTAACCGTATAAAAGCTAGCTCTACCGTCTTTTATTGCAGAGATAGCAGCATCTTGAATATTCTTCGGAGTTGGAAAATCTGGCTCTCCCAAAGTCAGCGAAAGGATATCACGACCTTGTGCTTTTAAAGCTTTTGCGCGCGCTGCTGCTGCTAAAGTTACACTTTCTTCCATATTTAAAACACGATTTGATAATATCATAGCCCCTCCTTGCTGAGCAATGTTCCTGTTTCAAATCCAACATTATAATAAATTGTTCCAGACTTGACTTCCCAGATTGGTTGCTCTTTTACATAGCCAAATGTCACTTTATCAATTTGTTTGGCACCACTCTCTTTAGCGATTTGTTTTGCTTTTTCTTGACTAATCCCTTTGGACAACTCATAAGTATAGATTTTATCACTATCTGCTTCTATTAGAACAGCAAGCTGCGTCTTTTTACGATTTTTCCCCAAAAGACTATAATAACTTTTTTCACCGTTATAAATAGCAAAGCGATCCACTTTATCCAAATCCGCATATTGACGAGCAATTCTACTAGCCGTTACCTTAGCTGATTGGTAAGGATCCATAGATAGATTTAAAATGTAAAGGAAAGAAAAAGTGAGAACGGCCAAAACTATCACACTTCCGATAATATATTGCCAAATAATGAAATTTCTATCATTTTTTCTTCTATTTTTCACTCGTCCATTATACTATAAATAAGGACTTTTTTCTATCTTTTTCTAAAATTTGATTTTATTACTACTTATTGATAAAATACAGATATGGACAAACTAACAAAACTTTTTCAAGAAAATCGTCTTGATTTAAAAACAATGATTGTTTTAAATAAAGCTATTCGCACGATTCGACCTTTTGAAAATCAAGCGGCAAAGCAACACAAATTGACTCCAACTCAATTTTCAGTCTTAGAAACCCTTTATAGCAAAGGGAACTTACGCATTCAAGACTTAATTGATAAAATGCTTGCGACATCTGGAAATATGACCGTTGTCATCAAAAATATGATACGGGACGGTTGGATTTTTCGTACCTGTGACCCATCTGATCGACGTTCTTTTTTAGTCGGATTGACACCGGAAGGACGTAGTAAAATTGAAGCGGTTCTTCCAGAGCATATTCAAAATATCCAGCAAGGATTAAGGATTTTAACAGAGCAAGATAAAGAAGATTTGATTCGGATTTTAAAGAAATTTAAAAATTTGAGCTAATTTCTTGCTAACTAGTGATATTCGTTGTAACATAAAAGGGTACAAAAGAAAAGGAGAGTGACTTATATGTCTAAAAAAGTACTATTTATCGTCGGGTCTCTTCGCCAAGGCTCATTCAACCATCAGTTAGCTTCTCAGGCTGAAAACATTCTTGCTGACAAAGCTGAAGTTTCTTATCTTGATTTCAAAGATGTTCCATTTTTCAACCAAGATATTGAAAGCCCAGCTCCTGCGGCTGTTGCCAAAGCTCGTGAAGAAATTCTCGCTGCTGATGCTATCTGGCTCTTCTCACCAACCTATAACTGGGCAATTCCAGGAGTTGTTAAAAATCTCTTAGATTGGCTATCACGTGCACTTGACCTTTCAGACCCATCAGGGCCTTCTGCTCTTAATGAAAAACTTGTAACAGTTTCCTCAGTAGCTAATGGAACTTCTCCAGATGAAGTTTTCAAACATTATCGCAGCCTTCTTCCATTTATTCGCATGAAAGTTGTTGAACCATTTACTGGTGTTGCTGTAAACCCAGAAGCCTGGGGAACTGGTCAACTGACAGTTTCCGAAGAAAAACAAGCTGAACTCGCAGCTCAAGCTGAAGCATTATTAGCTGCTATTGACTAAAATAAGCAAAAAATGGAATGACACTTTTACATCATTCCATTTTTATTTTACTCCTTAACAAAGACATAGGTATTTATCGTAGACAAATCCTCTCGGAAAGCAAAGCCTGCAAATTGCAATTGTTTGATTTCTTCTTTGCTTCTTACTTGGCTTTCAATTAAAGCTGTTAAAAATTGACCACGAGCTTTTTTAGAAATAGTTGAGTGAACTTTCAAACTTCCTTCTCTGTCTTCTAAAAATTTAAACCGAAGCATCTTATCGCGCACAGATTTGGAAAACACCGTCTCAAACTCACTTGATAACAGAGACAAAATCATTTCCTCGTCTGAAATAGCTGCATCATAATCGTTGCGCCAATAATTTTTTAGGCTTTTGCCAGAAATAGTACATTTCACTGAAAAATCCAATCGATGAGGTGAAATCAACGCCATAGCTGGCATAACACCATATAGACTAGAAGTGATGAACAAATGCTTGTCTACATACCTCGACTTTTTCTCCGTTAAATCACTTCTTTTGATGTTTCGATACATAAGACCATCAAATAAATGTAGTGCTGGGTAAGTCAAGGCTTGCCCATTTTTTAATTGTTGAAAATGAACATACTCCTCTTCTGCTCGTTCCAGGTCAATATAATAGAAATGCGCTAATTCTTCAATAGAATACTGTGACAGACTAGCTACAATTGTTTTTGTTTGCTCTGAAAGAAAACACTTGCCATGAGGTTTAAGGCTAAGATTCATTTCCTTTGCAGTTGGAATTAAAATTTTCATAATCTTATTGTATCAAAAGTTATTTTGCAGAACAAATGATTTTTCTCTTGACATTAGACATTTGTTATCATATAATCTAGTTATTAAGACTAGATAAGAAAGAGGTGGATATTTTGGAAATCACAAAATTCCCAACTTGGGAAGAACTACCAGAGTTAGATCTTTATCTTGACCAGGTTCTCCTCTATGTGAATGGTGTCAACGAACAAGCATTTCATAGTACAGATAAGCCTTTAACAGCTGCTATGGTCAATAATTATGTGAAACACGCCCACATTCCAAAGCCAATTAAGAAAAAATACAATCGTGTACAGATTGCTCGTCTGATTGTACTGACGACGTTAAAACCTGTCTTTCCAATACCAGATATTATCAAGACGATTCAACTTCTGGTAGACGGAAAAGATTCGGCCACTCTTTATAATGAATTCGTTAATTGCATGCAAGAAGAAAAAGCTGACACAGTCGCACCTGCTATTGAAGCAGCTTGCCAAACGGTGAAATTATTTCATCAAACAAAAAAATTAGCTCTAGCCTTAGAAAGAGGTAAAACAAATGAATCAAACGCTTAAACTCAGCAAACAACTCAGCTTCGGGGAAGAAATTGCCAATGCTGTCACTCACGCTGTTGGGGCTGTGGTTATGTTAGTACTGCTTCCTATCTCAGCCATTTACAGCTATGAAGAACATGGTATGCTTGCAGCTGTCGGAGTTTCAATTTTTGTCATCAGTTTATTTCTGATGTTTCTTTCTTCAACGATTTACCATTCAATGAGCTATGGTTCTACGCATAAGTATATTCTACGGATCATCGATCATTCAATGATTTACATTGCTATTGCGGGAAGTTATACGCCAGTCGTACTATCTCTTATGAACAATTGGTTGGGTTATCTTATTATCACAATTCAATGGGGAACGACCATTTTTGGTATTTTGTATAAAATATTTGCTAAAAAAGTTAATGAAAAATTTAGCTTGGCACTTTATCTTATTATGGGCTGGTTAGTGATTCTGATCATTCCGCAAATCATTGGTCAAACGGGACCTATTTTCTGGGGATTGATGTTAGCTGGAGGACTCTGTTATACTATTGGTGCAGGATTTTATGCTAAGAAAAAACCATATTTCCACATGATTTGGCACCTCTTTATCCTAGCTGCTTCTGCACTTCAATATCTTGCTATTGTCTATTTTATGTAAAACATTTTAAAAACAATCATTCTCTAAGTCGCTCTTCTTAGCAGAATGATTGTTTTTTTATCAAAAAAGCCAGGCTACTTTGAAAAGTAACTTGGCTTTTTGCAATAGTTTATTTTGATTTAATATAATTGACACCGTCTGCTTTTGGTGCAACAGCTTTTCCGAAGAATGCTGCCAACACAACAATAGTCAATACATAAGGTGCAATTTGTAGGTACACAGCTGGTACATGTGATAGGAATGGTAATTGACTTCCGATAACGGCCAAACTTTGAGATAGTCCAAAGAATAAACTTGAAAGCATAGCGCCAATTGGATTCCATTTACCAAAAATCATAGCAGCCAGTGAGATGAATCCTGGTCCGATAATGGTTGTAGCAGCGAAATTTACGGAAATAGATTGTGCATAAATCGCTCCACCAACACCGCCAAGAAAACCTGAAATCATCACACCGTAATAACGCATGAGATAAACATTGATACCGAGGGTGTCTGCCGCTTGTGGGTGTTCCCCTACGGAGCGCAAACGAAGCCCAAATTTCGTCTTAAACATAATGAACCATGCTAGGAAAGCAAATGCAACTGCAATATACCCCATTAAGCTGGTATGTTTAAAGAAGATATCTCCAATGACTGGAATATCTGATAATAGAGGAAAATTAAATTTACCAAATGATACTTGAATATTATCTGTTTGCCCTTTATTATAGAAAGCTTTTACCAAGAAAATCGCTAACGCAGGTGCCATCAAATTGAGCACTGTACCACTGACAACGTGGTCCGCACGGAAATTGATAGTCGCTACAGCATGAATGAGTGAGAAAATTAGTCCCACAATACCACCGACTAAAAGTGCTAACCAAGGAGTTAAACTTCCAAAGGTATTCACAAAAGTAAGGTTAAAGACAACTCCTGAGAAAGCTCCCATAACCATAATACCTTCAAGTCCGACATTGACAATCCCAGCATGCTCTGAGAAGGCACCACCGATACTAGTAAAGATTAAAGGTGCCGCATAAATCAGCATAGAGGAAACTAACAGACTTAACATTGTTACAAAATTCATCTTATTTTCCTCCCTTTACTTTTGCTTGTTTTCTTGGTTCGATAAAGTGTTCAATGATGTAATGAATACTTACAAAGAAAATAATTGATGCTGTTACAATATTGACCAATTCCGCTGGAATCGTTGCGGTGTTCATACCTGGAGCTCCGACTTGAAGCACGGCAAATAAGAATGCTGCAAAGAGAATACCAATTGGTGAATTATTTGCCAGCAAGCTAACGGCCATACCATTAAAACCGACAGCTAGGGAACTTCCTTGTACATAGACATTTTGGAAAGTTCCAAGTCCTTCAACAACACCTCCGACACCGGCAAGAGCACCTGAGATAATCATTGAAAGGATAATTGTTCTTTTAGCAGACATCCCTGCATATTCACTCGCATTTGGATTTAGCCCGACAGAACGGATTTCAAATCCAAGCGTTGTTTTTTTCAGCATAAACCAGATAAGGACAACTGCAATGACCGCAAAGAAGATTCCGATATTCATCCGTGAATTGTTTGTCAACGCTCGTAGCCATTCTGTTTGATAGGTTGCATTAGCTCCAACTTTAACACTTGAGTCAATACTTTGCATAACACTTTTTGGGAAACTATGAATCATTGCATTTCCAACATAAAGAACGATGTAGTTCATCATAATCGTAACGATAACTTCACTCGTTCCCAAATAAGCACGAAGAATACCAGGAATAGCACCGATAATCCCACCAGCTACTGCTGCAATGACAACTGTAGCAAGAATCATAATTGGACGAGGAAGATTAGGAAATGAAAGTGCAAACCAGCCACTCAAAATCCAACCAGCTAAAGCTTGCCCTGGCAAGCCGACATTAAAGAATCCAGCCCGACTTGCTACTGCAAACCCAAGAGCAATTAAAATAAGTGGACCCATTGCACGGAAAATTTCACCAATACTACGGATAGTACCAAAAGCAGCTTTGAACAGCTCTTCATAACCCCAGATAGCATCATAGCCAAAAATCCACATGATAATGGCACCGAGTAAAATTCCAAGAACAACGGAAATCAAAGGCACCGCAATTTGCTGTGTTTTCTTAGTCATTTGAATCTCCCTTCTTAATTTCACCACCAGCCATCAAGATACCCAACTCTTGTTTATTTGTTTCTGCTGGGGTAACAATACCTTGAATCTTACCATCATGGATAACAGCGATACGGTCTGAAACATTCAGGATTTCATCTAATTCAAAGCTGACAACAAGTACTGCTTTACCCTTATCACGTTCTTCAATCAAACGTTTATGAATGTATTCAATCGCTCCGACATCTAATCCACGAGTTGGCTGACTAACGATTAAAAGGTCAGGATTGCGGTCTATTTCACGAGCAATAATGGCTTTTTGTTGATTTCCTCCTGAAAGAGCAGATGCTGGAACACTTTCACTTGCAGCCCGAACATCAAATTCATCCATTAACTTTCGTGCATAAGAAGTGATATTATTGTAATTCAAAATTCCATTTTTGCTTAATGGCTCCTTGTAATAAGTTTGCAGAGCCATATTCTCAGACAACATCATATCTAAAACCAAGCCATCACGATGACGGTCTTCCGGCACATGACTAACTTGCATTTCGGTAATTTTCCGCGGAGATAAGCCAACGACTTCTTTCCCCTTAATGGTAATGCTACCTGATTTCACCTTCCGAAGACCTGTGATTGCTTGAACTAGCTCACTTTGTCCATTGCCATCAATCCCGGCAATCCCAACAATTTCACCAGCTCGTACATCCAAAGATAAATTTTTAACAGCAGGCACACCACGATTCTCATTCACAACCAAATCCTTAATAGATAGAACAACTTCTTTTGGATTTGAAGCTTCTTTTTCCGTTGTAAAGGATACCGAACGTCCCACCATCATTTCAGCAAGATCTTTATTCGTTGCGCCACCAATCTCAACGGTTTGAATACTCTTACCGCGACGGATGACAGTGACACGATCAGAAACAGCACGGATTTCATCCAATTTGTGCGTAATCAAAATGATGGATTTTCCTTCCTTAACTAGATTTTTCATGATATGTTCTAGTTCTTCAATTTCTGAAGGAGTTAATACTGCTGTTGGTTCGTCAAAAATCAAGATATCTGCGCCACGATACAATGTTTTCAAGATTTCAACACGTTGTTGCGCACCTACTGAAATATCTTCAACTTTTGCAGTCGGATCCACAGCTAAACCATATTTTTCGGATAGTTCCTTGATGTCTTTGATTGCCTTTCGAATATCTAAAACACCATTTTTGGTCGTTTCACTACCCAAAATGATATTTTCAGCAACCGTAAAAGCCTCTACCAGCATGAAATGCTGGTGAACCATTCCAATTCCTAAAGATGCTGATTTCGATGGAGAATCAATTGTCACTGATTTTCCATTCACAGTAATCTCACCACTTGTTGGCTCAAGCAAGCCAGCCAACATATTCATCAGAGTGGACTTGCCCGCTCCGTTTTCTCCTAAAAGTGCATGAATTTCACCGCGTCTTAGATTTAAGTTGATTTTATCATTTGCGACAAATTCACCAAAAATCTTGGTTATTTCGTGCATTTCAATGACATTCTCATGTGCCATATGATTGATTCCTTTCAGAAATTATTTTATTTCAGTAAAACTCACTAGAAGATTAGCCAGCTTTACTGAGACAAAAGCTGTCTCAATCTCAAAAAAGCGACCCACGAAGGTCGCTTCTTGAGTATCAGGTTATTATTTATTCTGTAGGAACTTTAATACTTCCGTCAAGGATTTTTGCTTTTGCATCTTCAACAGCTTTTTTAGCATCATCTGATAAGTTCTTAGTTGTCAAATCTACCCCACCGTCTTTCAGACCGTAAGTTGTAGTTTTTCCTCCTGGGAATTTATCTTTTGCTGTTTTGTTAGCAATATCTTTTACAGTACCACCAACTTTTTTCAAGCTAGATGCCAAAACAAAGTTAGATTCTTTGCCGTCTTTAGATTTGTATTTACCTTCATCGTTTTGGTCGCGGTCAACACCGATAACCCAAACTTTGTCAGATTCATTTCTAGTTTCGTTGATAGATTTTGCTTCGTTGAATACACCAGCACCAGTACCACCGGCTACTTGATAAACAACGTCTGCACCAGCTGCATATTGAGCTGCTGCAATTGTCTTCCCTTTAGAAGCATCTCCAAAGCTTTCAGCGTATTTCACATCAATCTTAATAGAAGGATCAACAGATTTCACACCTGCTTCAAAACCTTTTTCAAAACGAGTTAATACAGCACCTTTGATACCACCAACAAAACCAATCATTTTTGTTTTAGTTGTTTTGGCTGCAGCCACACCAGCAAGGTAAGCAGCTTCGTTATCTGCAAAGAGTGCAGAAGCTACATTCTTTTGACCTTTAATTTCATCATCAATAATAACATAGTTAATATCAGAGTGATCCTTTGCAGCAGATTCTACTGCATTACGAAGAGCAAATCCAATACCAAATACTAATTTGTAATTGCTAGAAGCAGCTTGCTCAAGGTTTGTAGCGTATTCAGATTCGTTTGTAGATTGGAAGTAAGTAAAGCCATGGTCTTTTGTCAATCCATTTTCTTTACCCCAAGCTTGCAAACCTTCCCAAGCAGATTGGTTAAATGATTTATCATCTACACCACCTGTATCTGTAACAATTGCAGCTTTCAAATCCGTCTTTGCATCTTTATTATCTGATTTAGATGCACGATTACCACATGCAGCAAGTCCAATTGCTGCGACAGCTACTAGACCAAGGCCTAGCCATTGTTTCTTGTTCATCTCTGAACCTCCTAAATAAGATGTGCAACAACGTTGCAAGATTAACTATGGTCAAATGACCTTTTTTACTAACTAGTTTAAGTTAGTAAAAGAATATGGAAGTAATTCCTTGACCGTCATCACGACCGTCGATTTATCTTTGGCAACAAGCGTTACCTTTAAATCCTTAGAAAAAAATTCTGCCATTACTTGTCGACAAGCTCCACATGGAGAAACAGGCTGTTCGGTTTCACCGTAGACGATTAACTCCTCAAAGTCTGTGACACCTTCAGAAACCGCTTTAAAAATAGCTGTGCGTTCCCCGCAATTTGTCAAACCAAAACTAGCATTTTCAATGTTCACACCTGTAAAAATCTGACCATTTTTTGCTACTAGTACAGCACCGATTGGAAAATGAGAATAAGGAACGTAGGCCTTTTTACTTGTCTCAATAGCTAGATCAATCAACTCAGTAGTCGCCACTAGCTTTTTCTCCTTTCATAATGGCTACACCAGAAGAAGCTCCAATACGCGTTGCGCCTGCTTCAATAAATGCGACTGCATCTTCGTATGAGCGAGCGCCTCCTGAAGCTTTGACCCCCATATCCGGACCAACTACTTTTCTCATCAACGCCACATCATGAACAGTAGCGCCTCCAGTTGAAAATCCAGTTGAAGTTTTTACAAAGTCTGCACCAGCTTTTTGGGCTAACTGACACGCTACAACTTTTTCTTCATCAGTTAACAAACAAGTTTCGATAATTACTTTTACAAGTGTGTCACCGCTTGCTTCCACAACAGCAGCAATATCTTCTTCTACCAACACCAGATTTTGAGATTTCAAAGCACCAATGTTGATCACCATATCCACTTCGTCTGCTCCGTTCTTAATGGCATCTTTTGCCTCAAAAGCTTTTACAGCAGGTGTATTTGCACCCAAAGGGAAACCAATAACCGTACAAACCTTAACATCTGTATCTCGTAATCCTTCTGTTGCAAAACTGACCCATGTTGGATTAACACAAACACTTGCAAAATCATATTCTCTTGCTTCTTCAATCAATTTTTCAATTTGCTCTTGTTGAGCATCTGGTTTCAAAAGCGTATGATCGATGTATTTATTTAACTTCATTTTCGGTTCTCCTGTAAGTTAAGCGATTACTTCAATAATCTCTTGAACTTTTTTTGACTCATTACTTATTTTAACATTTTTTTTGAATTCTGTAACTAGTTCTTGTGAAATTTTTTCATTTGCATAAACTTTTGCGACAATTTCACCAATTTTGATTGATTCTCCGACTTTCTTTTCAAAAACAATTCCTGTTTCAAAGTCTAATGCATCAGATTTCACAGCTCGACCTGCACCCAGCCGCATAGCAAATAAACCAAACTCCATCGCTGGTAATTCAGAAATATAACCCGCTTCATCTGCAGTCACTTCTACAACGTATTTTGCTGATGAAGGGCGGTACAAATCTTCTAAATCGCCACCTTGTGCAACAACCATGGCTTCAAATTTTTGCAGTGCCGATCCATCAAATAGATGTTCCCGCACTTCTTTTACAGTTTTTTCAACATTTGCTAAGCTGAGCATGATTTGACCTAATTCACAAATAAATTCTGTTACATCTTCTCGTCCTTTTCCTTGCAGGATATCCAAAGCTTCAAGGATTTCCAAACGATTACCAATGCTAGTTCCCAGAGGTTGGCTCATATCAGTAATAACTGCTGTCGTCCTACGCCCAACCGCCTTTCCTAAATCAACCATTGTACGAGCTAGAGCACGCGCATCTTCTAGATTTTTCATAAATGCGCCTTCCCCAACTGTCACGTCTAACAAAATGCTATCCGCACCAGCTGCAATTTTCTTGCTCATAACAGAACTTGCAATTAAAGGAATGGTATCAACTGTCGCCGTCACATCACGCAAAGCGTACAACAACTTGTCTGCCTTCACCAACTGATTTGACTGACCAATGACGGATAGTCCAATATCCTGTACTTGCTTAATAAATTCTTCTTGGCTGCGCTCAATTTGAAATCCTTTAATGGATTCTAATTTATCAAGCGTTCCCCCTGTGTGACCGAGTCCACGACCGCTCATTTTAGCAACAGGGATTCCAAAACTAGCTACCAAAGGCACCAGTACAAGCGTTACCTTGTCTCCTACGCCTCCGGTTGAATGCTTATCAACCTTAACGCCAGATATAGCTGACAAATCAATTTGCTGACCTGTCCCTACCATAGTCATCGTCAAATCAGAAATCTCGCGAGTGCTCATGCCTTTAAAATATACTGCCATTGCAAAAGCTGACATTTGATAATCTGGCACAGTTCCGGCAACATATCCTTCAATTAACCACTTGATTTCATCGCTGGTTAATTCTAAGCCGTCCCGCTTTTTCTGAATCACATCAACTGCTCTCATATTTCCTTCCTACTTCTAAGGATATAATATCCCTTATCTTTTTTTAGAATTTCGCAGTTTCCAAAAACCTCTTCCATCTTAGCTTTTGCACTTGGTGCCCCTTGTTTTTTTTGAATCACAATCGTCAAGTCGCCCCCGTCTAGTAAGTGCGCATAGCTTCCTGCAATCACCTCATGAACGACCTGTTTACCAGCTCGAATTGGTGGATTGCTGATAATATGATGAAATCTCCCTTCTACATTTTGATAAATATTAGATTGAAAAATCGTAGCTAGAACTTGATTACGATCAGCATTTTGGCGAGCTAAATCAAGAGCACGCTGATTTATATCAACAAGGGTCGCCTTGACTTCTTTAGCCTTGATTAAAGTAAGTCCTAATGTTCCATAGCCACAACCAACATCTAATACGCTTTCTTGCTTATGAAAATCAAGACACTTTAAAAGCGTTTGACTTCCATAATCAATCATTTTCTTACTAAAGACGCCGGCATCAGTCAAGAAAGTCATATTTTGCCCCAGAAGTTGAACGTTCAGTTCGTGAATATCATGTTCTGCATCTGGATTTTCTGCGAAATACATTTTAGTCATAAAACTATTTTAACATAAAGACCTTTTATTTGTAAACCGTTTACAATTTGTTTAAAATTATGATATACTAATGGTCATATTAATAGGAGTCCTCTATGAATAACGAATTTATCCATTTTGAAAAAATTAGTCGAAAAACTTGGCAAAACTTACATCGCAAAACAACTCCACCTTTAACACAAAAAGAGCTAAATTCCATCAAAAGTTTCAATGATAAGATTAGCCTTCAAGATGTAACAGATGTTTATCTTCCCTTGACCAATCTCATCCAAATTTATAAGCGCTCAAAAGAAGATTTAGCATTTTCAAAAGGGATTTTTTTACAGAAAGCTATCAAACGCCAACCGTTTATTATCGGTGTCTCTGGCAGCGTTGCTGTTGGAAAATCTACTACCAGTCGGCTCTTGCAAATCCTTTTATCTAGAACATTTTCAAATGCTACTGTTGAATTGGTGACGACGGACGGATTTCTTTATCCAAATGCTCACTTGCAGGATCAAAATCTTCTCAAGCGCAAAGGCTTTCCAGAAAGCTATAATATGGGGCTCTTGCTTGACTTTTTGGACAATATCAAAAATGGAAAGGATTATCAAATTCCTGTTTATTCTCATGAAATTTATGATATTGTTCCAGACGAAAAACAGTATGTTACAGCCGCAGATTTTGTCATCGTTGAAGGTATCAATGTTTTTCAAAATCCACAAAATGAACGCCTCTATATGACGGATTTCTTTGATTTTTCGATTTACGTGGATGCAGAAGTTGAAAATATCGAAACTTGGTATCTGGACCGCTTTAAAAAATTGCTCACTTTAGCAAAAGAAGAACCAAATAACTATTATCATCCTTTCACTTCTCAGCCAGAAAACAAAGTTATGGAATTTGCTCAAAATGTCTGGAAATCTATTAATCTTGTCAATTTACAGGATTATATCGAACCCACACGCAACCGAGCTGAAATTATTCTTCATAAAACAGAAAATCATGAGATTGATGAAATTTACTTAAAAAAATAAAAAAGCTTGTCAAATCTCAACTTTTCATATATAATTAGATAGTTAGTATATCATTGGAGGTGAAAACATTGGCAAATATTAAATCAGCTATCAAACGCGCTGAATTAAACGTTAAACAAAACGAAAAAAACTCAGCTCAAAAATCAGCTATGCGTTCTGCAATTAAAGCATTTGAAGCAAACCCTTCTGAAGAACTTTTCCGTGCTGCAAGCTCAGCTATCGATAAAGCAGAAACTAAAGGTTTGATCCACAAAAACAAAGCGAGCCGCGACAAAGCACGCCTTGCTAGCAAACTTGCAAAATAATCTGCATAACGTAAAAAAGAGCTCAGTGGAGCTTTTTTTGTTGCATCGGTAAGAAAGGCTCTATATGAAAATCGCAATTATCGGCTACTCCGGCTCTGGAAAGTCTACACTTGCTAAATATTTAGCAAAACATTATGACATCTCACTGCTTCATTTGGACACGCTACAATTTCTACCCAATTGGGTAATGAGCGATCGAAGCTGGATGCAAGAGCAAGTTAGGGATTTTTTAGAAGCCAGAAAAAGCTGGGTAATAGACGGAAACTACAGCTCCTGCTGCTATGAAGAGAGAATGGAGCAAGCAGACCAAATTATTTTTTTAAATTTCTCGCCTTGGGATTGTCTTTTACGGGCTGTAAAGCGTTATTCCAAGAACAGAGGTGAGGTCAGAGACAGCATGGCACAAGGCTGTCCTGAAAAGTTTGACTGGGAATTTATCCGCTGGATCTTACATGACGGACGAACTGCTAACATTCGGAAACGATATAAGAAACTTCAAAAAATGTATCCCTACAAATTTATAGTTCTTCATAACCAAAAAGAACTAGATAACTTTTTAGAGCAATTTTCATAAAAAACAAGAGCTATATTCAATTTAGTTAAGAAGATAGCTCTTGTTTTTTATTTTTTAATACTGTCAATATGTTCTAGCAAATATAACAGAAATTGAGGAATCGTCTCCAACATATCCTTTTCATAGACGCGTTCCGTCAACTGATGTAAATCTTTTCCCCAGGGTCCTAGATTGATGCCAGGAACATTGATGTCCTGAATTTTTTCAAAATTAATCGAATATAAATGTTCAGGAACAGCCATACTCTCGATAATTTTCTGATACTCTTTAACAGATTTTTCTAAAGCACAGTAACTAATGTCACAGATTCCCATAAAGAATTCTTCGACTTTTAAACGACTAGCTCCTTGTTCAACCAAGTAATCCCTATAAAATGCAATGAGTTTTTCAATATCAACCACGCTATTTTTCAGATGTCGACAATTCATAGAAGGATAATAAGGCGGCGCAATAGCCAGCACAACAAATGCTTCCTTTTTATCATAGAAATCTAACACCTTTTGAACAGTTGCAATGGTTATTTCTTGATAGCTTGAACCCGCTTGAAATGCTTCATGAGAAGATTGGTTTACCTTTTGCATAAATTCTTCAAATCCAGCCTTCTTTTGACATAACTGGATTAACTCTTCATAAGTCAATACATGAGGTTTTGTGACTTTTTTATCCTCTTTATAAGTTACCTGCAAAGCCTGATAACGCTCATAAAACTCATCAATGGCTTCTTGGCAGAGTTGTTGAATCGTCGTCATCAGCTCTTTTGGACTTTTATCTAAATAAAGAACACTAAAATAGCCTGCTGCTCTGAGAACGGTTGACACATCATAATTTTCCTTCAAATCACGCATGTAAGACCACGAAGGCAAAGGAGCCTGCTCTCCATAAATCGAATCCGACAAAAGGGGATTGAGATCAATTTTTTCCACTACTTTTGCTAGAAGCGAGACGGCATTGATACCTTTGAGAGGCTCTTTCATGTGGGAAAGAATACCCTGCGTAACCACGACAGGCATCATTTTCCCAACTGTTCCAACATGCAATACTTTTTCTTGAGCTGAAGGACTTTCAAATGGTTCTGAATCAATCGCCAAGATATAATTCAGATGAAATTTCTTTTTCAGATTAGCAAGCAAACCTACAGCGGCACGCATTCCCTGAGAATAAGATTCCTCATCTCCAACTGATAAATAAAGAAGATTCACTTTCCCTTCTGCTTTGCTCGCATATTCTGTTACTACTCCCAATTGCAAAGCCAATGCAGCTTTCATATCACATGACCCACGACCAAACTGCCATTCGTTAGAACCGATATCTTCTAGTACATCTTGACCTAGTGAAGCACTCGCTAAAGCCTTTTTCAAAGCAACATTATCAAAAGCAAATTCCTTTAAATTTCCAAAATCCTCAATATCCACCGTATCATGGTGATGAAACAAAATTACTGTATCTGCACGATGACGTTTTACCAAAGCCCAATTAACATTACGCCGATAAATATCATCCGGAATCTGATAGGTGCCAAAGTAATCTGAATGCTCTTGAAAATACGGCAAACTGCCAATATATTGATTGAGAAAATTTTCAATATTTCTTTCTGAACTCGTATGCGTGAAACTCTCAATCGCCATGCTCTTGTCAAAAATATCTTGAATCCTATTTTTCATCAATGGCTCCTTCAACTTTTTATAAAAATAGCTCACTAGCCTTATTATATACCTCAACAATCATCGTTTCAATCTTTTTTTCATCCTTTGACTCTATAAAATTTACGCAAACGTTTGCGTTGTGGAGATTATTTTGCTAAAATAATAGCCAACAAGACAAGAAAGAGGTATCTCGTATGAAAAATCAAACATTAATGCAATATTTTGAATGGTATCTACCAAATGACGGGCAACATTGGAATCGTTTGGCTACAGACGCTCCACATCTAGCTTCTAAAGGCATTCGCAAGGTTTGGATGCCACCTGCTTTCAAAGCAACTAGTTCTAATGATGTCGGCTACGGCATTTATGACTTATTTGACTTGGGCGAATTTGACCAAAAAGGAACCGTTCGGACAAAGTATGGCTTTAAGAAAGACTATTTGAAGGCTATCTCAGCACTCAAAGAAAATGGGATTGAGCCCATTGCAGATATCGTTTTAAATCACAAGGCGGCAGCAGATTACAAAGAGAGATTTACTGTTATTGAAGTTGACCCAAATGATCGTACAGTCGCCCTCTCTGAACCTTTTGAAATAAAAGGCTGGACCAAGTTCACATTCCCTGGTCGCCATAAAAAATACAATGATTTTGAATGGCATTGGTACCACTTTACAGGAACGGATTATGACGCTAAGCGAAATAAATCAGGGATTTACCTCATTCAAGGGGACAACAAAGGTTGGGCTGATGATGACTTAGTAGACAATGAAAATGGAAATTTCGACTATCTTATGTACGCTGACCTTGATTTTAAGCACCCAGAAGTCATTCAAAACCTTTATGATTGGGCAGATTGGTTTATCGAAACGACCGGCATTCATGGCTTTAGATTGGACGCTATTAAGCATATTGACTCTTTCTTTATGGGAAATTTTATCCGCGACATTATGGCGAAGTATGGAGAAGATTTCTATGTCTTCGGAGAGTTTTGGAATGGTGATGAAACTGCAAATAACGATTATTTAGGAAGTATTGACTATCGTTTTGATCTCGTAGATGTCAAACTGCACCACAACTTATTTGATGCTAGCCGTGCTGGGGCGGACTATGATTTGCGAAATATTTTTGAACAAACGCTTGTCAAAAACCACCCTAAATCGGCTGTTACTTTTGTCGATAATCACGACACACAACGTGGACAAGCGCTAGAATCAACTGTTGAAGAATGGTTTAAACCTGCTGCTTATGCGCTTATTTTGCTTCGTGAAGCTGGGCTTCCTTGTGTGTTCTACGGAGATTACTATGGCATCAACGGCAAGTTCGCTCAACAAAGTTTCCAAGAAGTCCTAGATAAACTGTTAGACATTCGGCTCAACTTAGCCTATGGAGAACAGACTGATTATTTTGATGACGAGCATTGTATCGCTTGGACTCGTTCAGGAAAGGACAACGAACAACCAATTGCTGTTATCATAAGTAACGACCAAGCAAATGCAAAACGCATGTATGTTGGTGAAAATTGGGCTGGTAAGGCGTTCAAAGATTACTTGGGAAATTGCTCAGAAAGCGTGACAATCAAAAAAGACGGCTGGGCAGATTTCCCAGTTGCAGAAAAGTCAGTTAGTGTCTGGTCTGTGCAATAAAATAAAGAACACAGCAAGATTGAAACCAAAATTCATTCTCTCTGTCGATTAGGGCGATGAAGCAAACGGAAAGTTGGGAGTCCTGTCCGCTCGGCTGACAGCATAAACTAAAACTCAGGCAGCTCATCCGCCAGGCTGACGACATAAACTAAAAGTCAGACAACTCGTCCGCCAGGCTGACAGCATAAACTAAAAGTTAGACAACTCGTCCGCTCGGCTGACAGCATAAACTAAAAGTTAGACAACTCGTCCGCTCGGCCGACAGCATAAACTAAAAGTTAGACAACTCGTCCGCTCGGCTGACAGCATAAACTAAAACTCAGGCAACTCGTCCGCTCGGCTGACGAAAGCAACGTTGACATCCCAGCCTCAACCATTCAACTCTGCTTTTAAACAAGATAAAAACACGAACAGATCAAGATAGCCAACTACTAATCCTGACTTTGTTCGTGTTTTTCTCATCTTCCGAAACAACCTTCCCCCTATGGATACAAGTTATTCCTGACTTATTTTTTCTTTCTATTATCCGTTCTAATGGCAATCTTCACCTCAAAAATAGTTCCTTTCGGCTTATTATCTTTCACCGTAATAGTTCCTTTAAGAGCTTCTGTGATTTGCTTTGCAAGCGACAAGCCTAGACCAAAACCACCTGTCTGCCGAGTCCGTGCTTTATCAACCCGATAAAAACGATCAAAAATCTTTTTCTTATCTGCCGTACTAATCCCCGGACCATTATCTGAAACCTTTAAAAACAAATTTCGATCATTTGCAGAGATTGTCAATTCAATCACACCGTCTTCATCTGTATATTTCAGAGCATTGTCAAACAGAATCGTCATTAATTGCTTCAGCAAGGTCTTGTCTGTTTTAATCATGCGGTGAATCCTATTGTCAAATCGGAAAGTTTTCCCATTTTCTGCGGCAACCATTTCATAGTTGGTAAAGGTCGTATTAAAGAAATTTGGCTCGACATCGCCAATTTCTGGTTTAATCCCGTCGTCACGCCGTGCTAAATTAAGTAAGTTCGTTGTCAACATTTTCATGTTTCGCACTTCATCTAAACTAGAAGCGATGCTTTCACTCGATTCCATAATGGTGGCTTCTGGTTTTCTAAACAAAGTCTCCAAACGATTTTGTAAAACAGCTAGAGGCGTGCGCAACTCATGACTGGCATTTTCAACAAAGCTCTTTTGCTTTTGAATACTCTCCAACAAAGGTTTAACACTAACCCGAGCCAGATAGACACTGGCAATCAAGGAAATTCCCCAGAAACTAATCATCACAACTACAATCAGCTGCTCATGATTTTGACTAGTTTGTTCCAACTGACTGATATTGATAAAGACCGCTGCATATTTGACATTGGTTTCCAAATTTGGGATTTTCACTTCAAATAAAATCATCCGATAGGTTTCTTGTCGACCATAATTGCTTTTAACCTGGACTTGCCGAATGCGATCCAATTGCTTGCTATTAAAGGAAAGTTTATTAAGTCCCAGAAAATTATTGCTTGTAATGATTGGCTTATAATTCTTATCAAATAAAATAACTTCCGTATTGGCACTGACATTTGGTTTATCAGTAAGCTCTTTGTCACCCGTATCGGTTTTAGGCTCTCCGTTGTCTGACTTCTGTTCCATCCCCACTCTCCGAGCGAGTGCCAAATTGATGACAGAAGCAGAATCCTGACTGAGACTTTTCAAGTTATTATCAACCGTTGTATAAAGGCTTGAGCGCATCACCTGAATGATAATCAAAGTCATGGCTGAGAAAATGAGAGTAAAAATACCAAAATTGCGAATGAAATAAGAAAAATCATCCGCATACCATGTTTTTTTTAGTTTATTCAGCATCTTTTAAAATATATCCGACACTACGAAGCGTTTGAAGATTGTTCGCAAAGGTCGTCCCTTTCAATTTTTTCCGGATTTTTGAGACATAAACTTCTACAACTGAAATCGTTGTATCACTATCAAATCCCCACAAGCGATCGAAAATCTGTGTCTTAGGCAAAATGACATTTTGATTTTGCAAGAAATACACCAGCAAGTCAAATTCTTTTCCGAGCAATTCTACTTCATTTCCGTCTACAAGTGTTGTGTTAGTTGATAAATTAACAGTGACATCGCCATAAGAAAGGGTGTTTTCATTAAACTTGCCAGAACGCTTCAACAGAGCTTGAATCCGCATTTTTAATTCTTCCAAATAAAATGGTTTGGTCAAATAATCATCAGCACCCAGTTCAAAACCATGTCCTTTATCATTCAAACTTTCTTTGGCTGTCATGATTAGCACAGGAGTTGTGACACCTTTTTCACGCAATTCTTTCAACACTTGGAAGCCGTCTTTTTCTGGCAACATCAAATCAAGCAAGATAAGGTCGTATACGCCACTCTCAGCCTCATACAATCCTTCCTCACCATCAAAAACTTGCATGACATCTGCAAAATCATCCAAAAAGTCAAATACTGAATTAGATAAACCGAGGTCATCTTCTACTAATAGAATCTTAATCATACGCTTTTCCTTCTAAAATACAAGTCTGGAACAAAAGTTCCTAGTTTCAAAATTCGTTATGCACTAAACTAACGATGCAGTAGCAGATTGCTCAAAACAGCACTTTGAGGCTTGAGGGGATAAGATCACGAACTAAACATTTTGAATGTTTAGTTCTGCCCACTCCTTTAATCGTGAACCAAGTACAAGTAAAGACTTCTTCTCACTTCACCTTTTTGAAAATCAATCTACTAACGTTTTAATTCTATTATATCATGACTTCCTCTGAAATATTAAGAATTTGTTGTATTTGAATCATTATTTTCTGTCGTGCTACTATTCTTATCTGATTTGGTTGAACCGTCAGCATTTGATGGAGCTTTTTTCTTTGAGTTATTACTGTTTCCTGAGCCATTTTGGCTATTACTATTGTCACTTTGGTTGCCATTTTGTTGGGGTGGCATTCCATTTGGACCACCTTGGTTATTTCCGTTTTGTTGTCCACCTGGAGGCATTCCTGGACCACCTTGATTTTGGTTCCCCTGTTGCTGGTTATTCTGTGCCTGAGTTGTTGTGCTTGTCTGTACTTTTGCCTGCTGATTGAGTGCATTTGTTGCTAAAGAGCCAATGCCTAACCCACCGAGAAGACCAACAGCGAGTGATCCGCTCGCTACAACAGTCATCCACCATTTGGTACTTTTTTCAACCATGATCATCTTCTCTTTCTTACTTGTGTTCTCTTGTTTCATTTTTGTCAAATTCCTTCTTTCTATTTTTAAGCGATCAGAGATTGCATTCCAAAGAGTATTGCCACAATAACTTCTTTGATGCCAAAATTTATCAGACAAACAAATTTAACTTTGAGTTTTTCATCTCATCACGTCCTTTCTTTTGAATGGAACTATCATATCTACTTTTTCTTAAAAGTGACTGAATTTTTTCTTAAAAGAAACTAAAAATAAAGAGAGAAAATAGTAAAATGATACACAAAATATAAAAAGAAAAAACTAAATCAGAATATTCCAATTTAGTTTAGAAGATTATCTCATAAAACTTGTCCTAGAAAAGGCAAAGAGCATAGTCTCTTTTCTCAAAAGAGTGACCTATTTTCCATTTTATCTTCAAGTAATGCTGCTATTCTTTCGGTTTTTCCATATACAATGAATGACTACAGCTAGTCATTTCTATGAGGTTTAGAAAGTTCGGGATGGTCTGTATAGCCCTCTTTTTCCAAATTGGCGTTTCCTTATTTATTTCTGGAATGAACAAAATTGCATTTTTATTTTTCAAAAAGGACAAATTTCTAAAAGCTTGCCGTCTTATTGTCAATAAATGAGTCATTAACTTTTTAGATAAGCTTAAATGCCAATGTTTTTGAACTTTATCAAAAACAAAACTTTCTTTTGCCGCCCTCTCCAAATCTTCTGACCATACAGCAGAGCTTTGTTTTTCAGTTATAACAGCTTTCTTTAGGCTTTCATAAACACTCGTTTGAAGATAATTCAGAGAATCTTCAATTTCTACATTCAAAGGGCAAATTTTATCCATATTAATGTATCCACCATCTAATAAGACGAGATGCGTAATTTTATCATAGACACTTGTTAGATAAACTGCTAAATCTGCTCCCAAAGAATGGGCTATTAACAGAATATCGTCATCCATATCAACTTATGCCATAAACCAATCTTTCAACGCCTGTAATGAAATCAGTTGCTCTTCCAACCTAGAATCATAAATATCTAGATAAGTAACTGGAAAAGACAGTGCATTAAAAAAGTCCTGGGGATAATAGCAATTGCAGCCTAGTCCTCCAATAAAATAAGCCTTCATATTCTTATCCTTTCAGTCAGATGTTTCCAAAACAAAGTTTACTTTTATATTTTATTGAGAATAACAAGCAAATATTGAACTCAAAAAACACAAAAGCCCTTCAACAATAAGGACTTTTGAGGACACATTATGTCCCCTGCCAGTAAAATTACGTTAAATTAAGTTAAAATAAAAAACAGAAATCGCATGAAATCAAGGTTTTATCACTTGCTTTAGAATATAAAAAAACAATTTTTTGAACAGATTTTGAACAAACTTTGTAAACTATCAATTCTCAACATGAGTAAGATTGCTTTTGCACTGAATCAAAAACTCACCATTAACATTGGTTAATATCAGCTTTTAGATGTCATATAAAGAAACTCTATGAATAACACTTCAAGGAGTTTTTTTATGTCAAATTGACAGATGAAGACATTAGGTGTATAATATACTTATGATATAAAAGGAGGTGCAAAAATGGCTCTCACAAAAAATAAGTCAAGATTAAATTTGAATATTGATTCTGACCTAAAAGAAAATGTAGGAAAAATTTTATCAGAAATGGGACTAGACTACACAACGGCTATCAATATCTATTTCAGAAAAATTTTAACCGAGCAAAAAATACCTTTTGAAATTAGTATTCGTAAAAATTTGACTGTTGATGAAATTTTTGGGAAAAATTGGAGAGACGGCTTAGATGAAATTGAGGACGATTGGGAATGACCTACCAAGTTGAATTAACTCCAGATGCTCAAAATGATTTAGCTAAATTAGATAACAGTCAAATCATTCATGTTAGAAAATCTTTACTCAAACTAGAACAAAATGGTCCTAAAGTCGGTGAAGCTCTCCATGGTAAGTTAGCAGGCTATCGCAAATTAAAACATAGAAAATTAGGTTTAAGAGTTATCTTTAGAGAAACAAGCAACGGAATTGAGATTATAGAGGTCATTGCGATTGGCAAACGGAGTGATTCTGAAATCTATAAGATTGCTGAAAAAAGAATTCTGCCTTAATTTATTTTTATTATACTATAAAAGCTCTAGTATTTTTAGATACCAGAGCTTTTATATTGACTTTTTCCCTCATGTGAAATAATTCTAAGTCAGTTTCATTTTACATACTATATCAATCTTGATTTAATACCTACCCCATTACGTCTAATAGCTTCAAGGTTTCTATTGACTTTTGAAGATTCATTTCGAGCATTTTGCATGTCTTGCCGTAAGCGATTCGCAGATTCGCGAACCTCTGCCATGACTTGATCATAATTTTGATGCAATTGTCTCTCTAATTGTTTTTGTTGTTGTAACATTTGTTGTTGATGTTGTTCTGTACGCCATAGATTAGCTGCTTCTTGAAAATTCATTGCACGGTAATCTTTTAAAAGAACAATCATTCCTGCAAAGTCTTCTAGTTTACAAAAATTATCAGGAATAAGAGAAATGAAATATGAGAAGGTTGGATCATTTTCTAAATCTTGTTTTTCTTGATTATACGATTGATACTGCGTTGTATTTGTTGCTTCAAGAGTTGCTTCTTCTGACACTTTCTCAGCTTGTTTACGTGTTAAACCATAATTAATTGTAATTTTTGGGAAAAAAAGAGATCGTTTTTCATGTTTAGTGATTTCACTTATCTTTTCATTCATCTTTTCAGTTAGAAACATGAATATTTTCGCAGTAACCTGCCCTATTACATATCCTATTGGGAGCTGTAGTATAGTAATAAAGAAATTGCTCTCTGAACTGGCAAAAAATGCTACAGCAAAAACAATTCCAATTATATTGGCTATTCTGTTCTTTTTTCTTTTAGTTGCTTGCTGTAGTCTCAGTTGACGGTTTGCTTTAATTGTATTTTGCATTTTATTGTTAAGAGTTACAATTTTATCCCCTTGTACATAAAGCAAAGTCAAAATATCAAGCAATTCTTCTCTATTAAAATCACTAATGGCTAACTTTTCTTCTGTCATATTTCCTTATCCTCTTCTTCCACGTTTTCTACGTACACCAAAACTAAGACTTGCTAAGATTCCCATACCTATCAATGCCAGCCATGAACTTTTTTCTCCAGTTTGTGGGAGTTGTTTGTCAGCTCGGCTATAAATATAGCTTGAGTGAATGGTTGGGCGAATCTTTTTGCTTGTGGTCATTGGTTTGGCAGCTTGACGCATTGAAAGAGCTTGTGCTTTTTCTTCTGCTGCTTTCTTAGAAGCAACCCACTCCTCATACGCCTTCTTCACCGCCTCATACTGGCTATTCGCATCCTTTTGGTCTTTCAACAGCTCCGCCAGCTTGCTACGCGCTTCTAACGTTCTCGCAACAGCTTCCTTATGCTTCGCACTTGCTACCAGTTGCTCTTTCATTGCTTCACCAAGCAACTTATCCGCATTCTTATACATGGCAAGCAAGTTTTGTTGGTCTTTCAACTTGCCTTCCAACACTGCACGTTCCGCAGCCAATTTAGCTTCCATGTTCTTCGCAGCTGCCACCGCTTGTTCAGCAGCGACCAATTTGGCATCTTCATTTGTTTTACTTGCTTTCAACACAGCCAAGTTGTTTTCAGCTGCCGTCAAGGCTTGTTCTGCGGTACGAAGTGCCGCTTGTTTTTCTTTGATAGATGCTTTGAGGTTGGCAACCGCTTTGTCTGCCGCATCTTTACGAGCTTGGGCATCCTTGCGAGCGGTCGTTGCTTTTTCCAATGCTTCACTAGCCGCTGGTGTAGCGTCTTTCACCCCGGTAAGTGCTGCCAATTTGGCTTTGGTGGCATTGAGCATCTGTTGCGCTTCCACTGCTTTGCTTTCTGCTTCACGAAGGGCGGTAGCAGCCTTTTGAGCCGCTTCTTCTTTGGCAGCTAAGATACCTTGTGCTTTTTGCAATGCAGCTTGTTTTTCTTGAATCGATGCGTTGAGGTTGGCAACCGCTTTGTCTGCACTCGCTTTGCGGGTTTCTGCGCTAGTACGTGTTGCAACTGCCGCACGGTGTGCCATTTTAGCGCTAGGTGTTTGGAGCGCTTGGTTGCGTACAGTAGCCAATTCAGCTTGAGTAGCAGCGAGTGCTTGACTAGCTGCATCAAAAGCCGCTTGTTTAGCAGTCAGAACTCCATTTGCTTCATTGAAAGCTGTGAGTGCCATTTGGAAGTCGCTTTCGGCTTGTGCCAAGTCTTTTTCTAATTGCGTAGTGTCATATGGGTCTGGTAGGGCATTATCATTTGTTGCAAATGAAACAGAGTGTTCTCGCGCAGCACCATTTGGTGTTACACTGGTTGCAACTCCTACAACGTGTTGGTCATTATCGGATTCTGTCAACATATTGACAATGTGACCATAATTGTGATTGTAATCGGTTCTAAAGGTACCCAAAATTGATTCAAAAATGTAGCGATACATTTCCGTCATGGTTGTGGTACCAGAACCAATAAATCCGATATTTTCAGATGTCCAGTTTGTTCCACCTGCTGCACTACCTTCATTTAATGCATCACGACTGTGACCAGATGACAATGGTTTGTTTTCTTTTGCATATGCTTTAGCAATTTTCATTACAGATGTAATGGCATCTTCTGTGGTATATGATTTCGCATTTGGACCCCAGATTTGACGACGCATTTCTGTTAAAACATGCGCATAGTATTGTGATAGGGCACGAACTTGATCACGTGTTGGATGTGCTGGATCGAAAGTTGATGGATCTGTTGGTACTACAGGTGCTTCATATAATCCAGCTTGTTGCTCAAACCATGCGTCCATAGAATCGAAAAATTCATCTTTTGCTTCTTGACTTCTACCAGAATCTACAAACTTCTTATAAGCTGCAATCATTTCTGGTGTGAATTTCGGTATTTTAGACAACTTTTTCTTAGCATCCAATTCTTTCTGCAAGGCATCACGTTTGGCTTCGGCTGCTTCTTTGACTGCTTTCTTGGCTTCCGCATTTTTCTTGGCTTCCGCAAGGGCATTTTCGGCATCGGTTTTGGCTGCCGTTTGTTCCGTTTCTTTTGCGGTTAAGTCTTTGATTTTGGCATCCCGGTCAGCATCTGCTTTCTTGGCTTCGTCCAATTTTTGAGCGGCTTCCATTTCTTTGGTTTTGGCGTCAGAAAGAGCCTTCTCAGCAGCTTTTTGTTCATCCAAGACCTTTTGGGCGCCGGTTCCATCGAGGGCTGCCTGAGCCGTTTCTACTGCCTTTTTAGCGGTGTTAACGTCCGCTTTAGCTGCGCTATCCGCTGTCTTTTTCGCAGCCGCATCGGTTGCCGTGTCGGTTGCCGTTTTGCTTTGAGTGGCTGCTTGGTTGTTCAAGTCCTCGATTTGGGCATGACGGTCGGTATCTGCCTTTTTAGCGTCTACCAATTTTTGAGTGGCATCGCTTTCTGCCTTTTTGGCATCTTCTAAGCCTTTGTTGGCCGCTTTTTGTTCATCGAGGGCTTTTTGTTCGCCGGTGCCGTCGAGCGCTGCTTTGGCGGTATCGACACCTTTTTGGGCATTCTCAACGGCTTTTTGTCCATCTTCTACCGCTTTTTGGCTCTTGTCCACCTGTGCTTTTTGGGCAGTCGCCGCATCAGTTGCCGTTTGTGTCGCATTGGCTGCAGTATCACTTGCTTTTTGATTTTGTGCAATTTCTTTTTGCGTATCGGTTACGCCTTTTTCCGCTTGGGCAATCGCATCTGGTGTAGCGGCAGCCTTATTCTTTTCCGCTTCGGCTACTTTTGCGGTAGCATCTTCAACAGCCTTTTGGCTGTTCGCTTCAATTTGAGCACTTTCAGCTACTTTCCCGGCTTGGTCGGTCACCGCTTGATCGGCTTGTTGCTTAATCCCATGCGCTTCCTCAACCGTCTTCTCTGTTGGGGTGGTGGTGACCACAGCGCTATCCTTCGTCAATAGAACACCGTCTAAGACTTTAATATTATGTGCCTTGGGTGCTGTTACATCTGAAGAGATCTCCGTTGACGATTTGACCACTTCGTCCGCTTGTACAGTTGCCCCATTAGCTACACCAAACGCAGCTAGTGCTATAGCCCCTGTTGCTGTACCTTTAATAACCTTGTTTCCCATAGTTCCTCCTGTTTTTTAACTTTTAGGAAGGCTTGACTACAAAGTCAAGCCTTGTTATATGTAGTATAACAAGCGTTTTTGTCAAGTATTTAGCATGATTTTTGAAAAATTTTTGAGAAAAACGTTCCCCTATCCAACCTTAAAAAGTTGTCACAGATTGATTATAGCACCTAAAACCAATCTTGTAAAGTTATTAATCAACCTTTTGAGAAGTTATCTTTCTCCCTAAAAATCGGTATCATGGAGAAAAAGAGGTACGATATGAAAGAATTATTACGAGATTACATTGGGAAAAGAATCCGCCTTTTAAGATTAGAAAGAGGAATGACCCAAGAACAACTGGAAGAACGAGCGGATTTAGGCACAAATTACGTTTATAAACTAGAGCATCTTGCCCCAAATGTCAAAATCAACACTCTTGAAAGGGTGATGCAAGCCCTAGAAGTTGATATTGAAACCTTTTTTGATATGGCAGTAACAGACAAGGAGAAAGAAGATGATTTAACCCAATTAGTCCAACATCTGAAATCACTCCCACAAGAAAAACAAAAGAAAGTGATTGATGCCATTACCGTATTATTAGAGAGTTGAGTTTTGAATAATAAAGAAACCGTCATTTCTAGAGAGAGTCACATGTGTAAATATACTAGTTTGTATAATGTTACAATCATTATACAAAGAGTATATAGAGTATGACATAACAATCCTATATATAAGTGTCTCTTTGAGAAATAATATCAATAAAATCACAACAGACAAGGAGATTGAATGACCAGACAGACTAATGCACAAATTTCTAATTTTATGGATGAATATTTCCGATTTGAGATTAAAAATGATAGTTGTAATCTAGATTATGATCAACCCGAGATGACCTTTTCTGAGCTAGAAGTTATAATTCAATCCAATTATAAATATTGGGAGCGAAAAAATAAAGATAATGATATGGCTACTCCTATTTTTGAGAAATGGACTAATTGGAAGACGAAGTTTGAACAATTAAAAGATTTTCTCAAGAATAAGGAAGAATTTGACAATCAAGACGTAAATAATTTTATGTATAATTATTTTAGTTCTTATTATTCAAGCGAAGTTTCAACAGAAATTAGAACTTATCGAATAGATATTGATAGTCCAATCAATAAAGATAAAGACATAGCAAGTATAAGATTGTTTATAGATTTTTACTTAAACAGCTGGGCTACAGATTACTTGCTAGATGCAATAAGAAATTATATTCAGATTGAAAAGAACAAAAATAATATTGGATATTATCTTTCGTCTACAGAATCAGAAAGAAATTTACCAGCTTTGTTTGTACTCAATAGAGAGATGCCTAAACTCAAAATTTCTGTTAAGGAGATTCAGAATAAACTTGTCCAACCTGTTTCAGAATCTGTAGATAATCTCGCTAAAGAAACAGAAGAGCATTTCAAGCAAACAGCTAACTTGGTTGAGAAAAATGATGAAAAAATTAGAGAGATTTTCATTGAACATTCTCGTGAAGTAGATGAATTTAAAAATAATCTTGAACAATGGAGAGATAAAAAAGAAACAGCTATAAAGATTTTAGAAGATACCTACGAGAAAAAATTACAACTTGAATCGCCTGAAAAGTTATGGAAAGAACGTTCAAAGAATTATAAAATTAAAACTTGGTGGTGGATGGGTGGTCTTGGGGTTTTTATTGTCGCGTTGATATGCTCTGCAGGGAGTTTAGTGGTTAACATACATGATTATTTACAGGGGACGATAAAAAATATTCCATTCATTTCGCAATCATTTATTTATGTTGCACTAGTTTCTTTTTTGATATATCTCGTTCGGGTTGTTATTAAGATTATTATTTCAAGTCAGCATATGGCTATGGAATATGAGCAAAAAGAAGCATTAACAAGATTTTATCAAGCGCTAGTTTATGATGGTAAAGAGGTAGATAAAGAAGAACGCCTGATAATTTTTAATGCTTTATTTAGCAAAACAGAAACTGGTCTTGTAAAAACTGATAACTCTAGTGAATCCGAAGCACTAATAGCTCTACTTTCTAAAAGCATAAAATAAGTTGAAAATAAAAAAAGACAGCTATTTTAACTGTCTTTTAGTGTTTATAAGGTGTATGAACTCAGATTATTTTAGACTGCTAAATGTCATACCGTCATTTTTGGCGGCAATTTTTATTTACAAAAACTATAATATATAAGTTTATGAGGGCAGGGTGCCCATCTTTCAAGTATGAGACAAAATGATTTTTCAACTAATAAAAACAGAGATATTGAATTTAGTATGGGTAGAGTACCCATACTTTTTTTGTTGGGCTCAAGTCGCCCAACAAAGCTTGCGCTAAATCAATGAATGGAGAGTAAAAGTTTTAATAAGTTCTGATTCATCATAGATACAAAAACAATATCTTTGTTAAAAAAAAATTATATATAGATTCTATCGTCACCCTACATCGTATTTCCCTAAAGGGAATTATAAGATGATTTCACCAACTTGTCAAGTTACAAATTCATTACAAATAGTTTATGTCCCTCCTGCGTCCAGCTCATGACGTTAAACCGAGCTACATGGCATGCCAACAGTCCACTTACTATGCTCTCCTTTCCTCGTCTTATCATGATAGATGAAGACGTTTTTTTATATTTTTTTTAGCGTCAAAGGAAAGGGGAGCTAGTCCTTTAGAAGGACATTCTGTCCTAAGCACTCAATAGAAAGGAAGATTTTCTTATTATGAGGAAAATCACTCAATCTGGTTATAGTTCAGAACTCGCTAATCATACACTTGATTCAAACAAAGATATTTATCTCTTGAGTACAGAGCTAGAACCGCAATATCGTTTTGAAAATAATCATCGTACAGATGAGATTGTAGCTTATCGCGCTTGGTTCACGCAAGAAGGGCTGCCACCTTTTACGGTGAAATTCGCTAAAAAGATTGCGCTGCCAAGCTACTTATCTGCCGTCAACTTTGACAACTTAGAAGCCTGCGAAGTTCGTTACAATATCTACTTCCGTGCTGATGAAGTACATGAGGTGAAATCATGAGTTTCAGCATGCAACATCAGAAGCAAGCTCAACCGTCACGAAACCCACTAGACCAAACCGCATCTAGTGGGGCCTTCCGTGACCCGCATGAGTTATGCACTTTTATTCAACGAAACCTAAACAATGCCCTCGATGTCAACGGTGAGACGAGCTATACAAATTCGTTTATGATTCGTCTGGCTGGCAATGACCGCGGCTTTCTCTATCTGCCAAATCTGCCCGTTTCCTACTCCCTTGACAATCAGCTTTATATGAAAATCTATGCGATTTGTTCAGGAATTTTATACCCTTACAAAACTTTGTTACCGCAAACCAGTGCTTACTTTGTTCCTTATGACCCCGAAGAGCCCAATCTCGCACGAGCCCTCTTTTTCCCTTGGATAGATGGGATTCCAAAGCGTCTAATGATTGAAAATATTGACCAGTTTATTGCTACAGAAGTAACTAGCAACCGCATTCCAATCATGAAAAACAAGGTCAGTCTCAATATGGACAACATTGTTCATCTAGCCGTTAGCGGCTCATCAGGGTCAGGAAAATCAAAATTCACTGAATATTTAATTAGATGCTTAAACGCTGATTCTGCTACTCATCTCTTGCTCGTTGATCCAAAATTGTCTCAAATTTACAAACTAGGAAGAGAGCTAAACTTAGAAGTTTTATCCCCTACCTTTGGCTCTAATCTCAATAGCTTTATTACAGAAGTCAACGAACTTCTAGGACGAGTGATAAACAAGATTTATGAGCGGCAACAAAAATTGCTCATCAATCCTACTACACGATTTTCAAAGATTTACGTTGTGATTGATGAACTCCTTGCTTTAGTGCAAGGTAGCTCGAAGCAAGCAAGAGATACTTTCTCTCAATTACTTGGAACGATTGCCCTTTTAGGGCGTGAGACACAAGTCAGCTTGATTCTCATCTCTCAACGCTTTGACGCAACTGCCTTTGGTGGAAATACAGCCGTTCGAGAACAAATCAATTGCGCCATTATATTAGGCGACATCAACACGAACACAACGCAGTTCTTATTGCCTCATGCAAATATTGACCATATTGTTGTCCCAGCTGGCATCGGGACGGGTATCATCAAGTTTACAGATGATCAGCACAACAATCACATTATGCCACTACTGACGCCAACGTATTAACGAGGTACATTTATATTATGTTTAAATATTATTTTAAAAATTTTAATTTCTATAATACTTTTTATCTTTTAAGTTTCGCTCTACTTCTAACAGGCGGAGGCGGACTTCTCCTCAAATTATGCTTAGTTGTTTTTCAAACACCTTTGATAATTACAAATATCTTTACTTTTCTTTCTGCCAAACTACTAGCTCTCGCATTGAGACTGTTCCTATTACTTGTTGGGATAACAGCGATAAAATGGTTGTCAAATCAAAAACTCAATATGTGGAAATCTCTTTATTACACAAATAAAATCCGAAGATTTGCATATACTACCTCTGAAAAGTCTCTGAATATCGGACAAGATAAGATTCCTTACAGCGTTGCTGATAAGCGTCTTGCCAATCGTTCTTTATGGTCTTTAACAGTCGAATGTGAAGAAGATAAAATCATCACTTCTATAAAGTTACCTGTCAATCATAAAGCTATGAAAATGGTCAAAGAGTTATTGCCCGATATTAAAAGTCAGCTAGCAGAACTAGACCCAACCTATAGCTTTAACGACTTCACGCTTGAAAGCTACCGCGTTTATCAAGCCATTGGCACTCGCACTAAATAGGTGCTTCTGCGGCTTTGTCGGAACAGACAAAGAGCCGCAGAAAAGCACCCCATTTCAAACAGGAAGCAGGATAGAAATAGCGTAGTCTTTTCTATCTTGGTAACTGTTCCTAGCGCAGCCGCCGAGCTAGAAGGGCGGTTCCCGCTATCAGCGGGAAATTGTGATAGGAACTCATGGGGGTTACTACGACCCCCATGAGTTCAATAATCAATAATCAAATCATTAGAAAGGTTGATATATTATGCCTCTAACAAAACGTTCTAACAAATGGGCTTTTCTTCTCTACAAAGAAAGTGCGCCCGAAAACTATCTTGACATTTTAGAAGAAATGCAAGTCCCTTATATTTTGAGCCCGTGGCATGACCAAGATGTGGACAAAAAAACGGGTGAACTATTAAAAGCCCACAAACACGGAGCTCTCTTCTTTGATTCTTTGAAGAGCTATACGCAAGTATCAGAACTTCTTGCCGAAAATCTAAACACTCCTAAAAAGGTGCAAATTGTCTTATCTCCAAAGGGGATGCTTGACTATTTCACCCATGCACAAAACCCAGACAAAACACCTTATAACGCTGAAGACATTGAAAGCGGTGCAGGGTTTGACCTCGATCAGTTCCTCGTTGAGCAACAATCTGGGCGCTTTATCAATGAAGTCATTGACCTTATTAATGATTACAATTTTACCGAATTTCAAGACCTAGTAATCTATGCAAGACACAATGACCCTCGCCTGCTCACATTGATTATGAACCGTACCTACTTTTTTACAAAATTTATAGAATCAAAACGCTATCGTGCGAGTAAACACATCAAAGACGTGACCATCATTGACCAAGAAATGGATACAGACTAACTGCCTATGAAACCAACCACCCTACAAATTGACTTAAAAAATATTACGATACAACTACCACCCGATAAAATTATCGTTGACAGTTCCGAGTATGAAGAACTCAAAAAAACCTCCTCAAAAGGGCGTTATCTAACGCTCTCTGAGGTTTTAGAACTTCTTTCCGTCTCTCGTCCATGGCTGCTCGAAAACGTGCTTTATAAGCCTGAAATTCGTAAGCAAATTGACATTTATAAAAATAGCAATGGATTTGTGAAATACCCAGATAGTCAAGGCGGACGCTATTACTTTCTAGCAAGCAAAACCAAAGAATTTTTCGAGGATCATTTTGCAAAAATTTTTGAATTATGATAAGATAACCAAGATAAAACCTTGGTTATCGATTTCTTAGAAAAGAGGTAATCATGTCACTATACATTACGCAACGCGGAGGAAAAAAAGGGAAGTGGTCTTATCGTATCACTGACAAAAAAGGAAACTATATTACATCAAAATCAGGATTTAAAACCAAAAAAGAAGCTGAAATTGAAGGTTTGACCCAAGAAATTAAATTACATCAAGGAAAGGTCATTGATAAAAACATCAGTCTCTTTCAATTGTGGGAAAAATGGTACCATTTAAAAATCATCCCACTCAATAAAATGGAATCTACACAAAACAAGCATCGCTTGCGTGGAAAGTTTATTCAAAAATACTTTGGAGACTCACCCGCTGTATCCATCACATCAAGCCAATATCAAGCATTTATCAATAAATACGCTGAGACAAATTGTCGTGATAATGTCAGCCGCCTAAATGCAGAGATACGAAGTGTCCTTATTTTTGCTAGGCAAGATAAACTCAGTATAGATTTATTCACAGAAGGAGTTGTGCTATCTGGCAGAGAATCACCAAAGTCTAAGAATGAAAGATATATCCATAGCTTAGAAGATTATAAAAAACTTTGTCAGTATCTAGAATATCTCCTCGATTATCAAGAATCCGTCATTCCATATCTCTTATATATCCAACTGAAAACAGGTATGCGGTTTGGAGAAGTTCTTGGCTTAACTTGGGATTGTATCAATATTGAAAATAAGACCGTTAAAACATATAGACGCTATGATCGCACAAGAAAACGCTGGACAAAAGCTAAAACAGAAACTTCTATCCGTGACGTTCCGATTGATGATACTACAGTCTCTATTTTACAAAAGCTAAAGGCTGAACAAAGGTATGTTTTAAGAAGCCATCAAGTTTCTAATCCAGACAAATGTTTATTCTTCGATAAACAATCTGGACTACCTACAAATTCAGCAGTCAATAAACAATTAAAGAAGATACTATCTGAATTGTCTATTACTCCTTCAAATATGACTAGTACAGGTTTAAGACATACTTACGCAAGCACACTTCTGGCAATGGATATAGACATCTGGGCAATCGCCAAGAATATGGGACATAAAGATATTCAGCAAATCAGTGAGACTTACGGGCATTTAATCAAAGAAAAAGCTATCCGTGAAGACAATAAAATCCGTGACTTTTTCCACGGTTTAAGCCAGTAAAAACTATTTTGAACAAATTTTGAACAAAAATAAAAGAAACGCTGATTTATCAACGTTTGAAGCCTTTGAAATATGTCCCCTGCCGGAATCGAACCAGCAACTACTCCTTAGGAGGGAGTTGTTATATCCATTGAACTAAGGGGACTAGAGAAAAACTCTGCCAAGTGACAGAGTTAATTCTACATTAACGGCGAATTTCTTTGATACGCGCTGCTTTACCTTGCAATGCACGAAGGTAATACAATTTCGCACGACGTACTTTACCGTAACGCACTACTTCAATCTTTTCAACACGTGGTGTGTGAAGTGGGAAGATACGTTCAACACCTACACCGTTAGAGATTTTACGAACAGTATAGTTTTCTGAAATACCAGCACCTTTACGAGCGATAACCACACCTTCGAAAATTTGGATACGTTCGCGATTTCCTTCGACAACTTTCGCATGAACACGAACAGTGTCACCAGGACGGAATGCAGGAATATCAGTACGAAGTTGACCTTCAGTCAAACTTTGGATTAATGGATTCATTTTTCTTCTCCTATCTTACTAATCTTGCAGTTCAAGACCACAGCGGATTAGTCGTTTTCTAGTGCTTCCATTGCGCACTAACTAATATTATAACAAATTCTATAATAATTGTAAATGCCTTATTCGGATTATTCTTCCATTTTAGCGAATTATTGAAGAACCAATGAAGCTGCTCCAATGACGCCTGCATCATTTCCAAGCGTTGCAAGTGCAAGTTTTGTTGATGTACGCACTTGAGGGAAAGAATTTTCTTCATAGACCTTACGAACACCGTCTAGCAAAAATTCACCTGCTGCAGAGACGCCACCACCAATGACAATTGTTGACGGATTTAAGATAGATCCGATATTCGCACAAGCTATACCAAGATAACGTGCAAAATTGCGATAAACAATGAGGGCTAGTTCATCACCAGCTTTAGCCAAATCAAAGACAATTTTTGCATTAACGTCTTCACCGTTATCAATCAATTTTTTCAGCTCTGCATCACCAGCATATTCATCAGCGTAGCGACGCGTTAAATTGACAATTCCCGTTGCAGAAGCTACAGTTTCTAGGCAACCTTTTTTGCCACAAGTACAGAGAATCGGCTGGTCAAAATCAACTGTGATATGTCCCAATTCTCCGGCTGCTCCAGCTACACCATGCAGTAGTTTTCCTTCCGCAACAATGCCACCACCGACACCTGTCCCAAGTGTCATAAAGACGACATCTGGTTGGTTTTCACCAGCACCTTTCCAACGTTCGCCAAGCGCAGCTACATTCGCATCATTATCAATAAAGAAAGGAATGCCAGTCGCTTTTTCAATTTTTTCTTTTACGGGTTGAAGGGTTTTCCAGTTTAAGTTGTAAGCTCCGATAACAGTTCCTTTTTCACGATCCACGACACCAGGAGAACCCATACCAATTCCAATGAAATCTTCAGCTGAAAGGTTTAATAATTTCAAGCGATGGTTGATCGATTCAATCATATCATCAACAATATGACTGCCTTCATCTAAAATATTTGTCTTAATAGACCATTTTTCTTGAACTTCTCCTTCTTGGGTCAGAATCGCAAACTTCACAGATGTACCACCTAGGTCAATCCCAATAATTTTTTTAGACATGCTACTCTCCTCTAATAACTTTTTTTCATTCTTATTATATCAGATTTTTTACGAATTGAAAAGGTTTGCATAGAACTTGAATAGTTTTGAATGACTTGTGCTACTCTCTGCTTTCATTTTACAAGACAAATAAAAAATTGCACAATAACGATAGATAATATTAGTATTCATTTTACCTATAGTTAAAACTGTCCAATTCATTGATCAAAAAGGAGACATCATGCTGAATTTACAACACTTGGAGCAACTCATTGTTTTACCTTGTCTAAGGCAGCCGAAGTCCTACTCATCTCTCAGCTATCCTTAACTCGAAATATGCAAATGCTGGAAGATGAATTGGGAGTTACTCTTTTTGAGCGAAGAAAAAATAAATTAAGTTTCACGGAAACCGGTCATCAAACAGTTAAACTAACCAAAAAATTTCTGAAACAAAAACAAAAATTTCTCGATGATGTACAACATTTTGCATTAAAAGAAAGTACTATTTTTGGTGGTGTTAATGCGCCGGGAGCCATCTTTGAACTGGAAAGTCGTATAAAAGAAAAGGGCTTGGAACAACACATTCAAATTGAGCAAAAGACGAATGACGAATTGGAAAAAGCTCTGGATGACGAAAACGTTCACTTCATTGTAACAGACTATCCTATCAAAAAGAGCATATTCTTTCCATGGGGCTTTTCATGGAGCAACTTTACTTATCCGTTCCCTTGACTCACCCGTATGCCACACGAAAAGAGATAAAACTTGCAGAATTGGCTAATTTGACTATGCTGCTGCGGATCGGATCTAGGCATTTGGCAGCCATTAGTCAATCAACTGACGCAAACAAAGTTTATTGTTCAAAAAGATTGGGTAGCCTTTGTTGATTTGGTAAATGCTTCTGAATTACCAACTTTTTCTACCAATATTACTCAACAAAACACTGAAGAATCCACTGTGAATAGCCAACGTATCCAGATTCCTATCTCGGGCAAAGAAGCTACCAAGACTTTCTACATTTCCGTTTTGAAGAAGAATAAAGCTATTTTACAGGAGTTGGTGAAAACTAAATGATCTATGTTTATGAAAAAACATGATATATTCACTATAAAATAAGATTATTAAACAACTAAATACTGTTCTAGTATTAAAACTGAATAAGATGAAAAAGCCCAACTCAATCAAAATAAAAAGTTAGGCTTTTTCTTGGTACTATTGTTACTATTGTATTGTAAAATAAGATGATTAGTTAAAATACTTGCCCTTTATATACAGACCTATCACCAAAATATTTTCTAATAGAAATATCACAAATACGATTAATTTAACATATTTGTTTGGAAATAACAATGCAATAATTGGTAAGATAAAATAGCTAGCAAGAACAAATAGACTAAATTTTGGAGTTAACTTTAGATAACCTTTCAAAAATTATAATAAAGCATTCTTTACATCAGATTACTTACTTACATATATAATAATCTTTTTCAAACGAAAATCCTGTTTTCATTTTCTCCCCAGAAATCCTAAAAAGAGATCTATTGTGCTGGCTTCTTGATGATTAAAGAAAAGGCTGGTTTGGGTGTCCATGCTTGCAGTCTTCACCATATTCTCTGCACTGAGTTCAAAGTCAAAAACATCAATATTTTCCTTCATTCGCTCAAAACGTGAAGACTTAGTCAAGCAAACAATTCCCCGTTGAACTTGCCAGCGAACCATGACTTGTGCAGTGGATTTACCATGTTTATCAGCAATATTTTTGAGAATTGGATTGTTGAAAATGTCACCACGACCTTCTGCAAAAGTAGCTCAAGATTCAATTTGCACCTTATTTTTTATCATATTTTCTTGTGCGAATATCTGTTGATTCAGTGGGTGAGTTTCCACTTGATTGACTTGTGGTGTAATCTCATTGAAAGCTACAATGTCGCTGAGACGATCTGGATAGAAATTAGACACACCAATCGCTCGAAGTTTTCCTTCTTTGTAAAGTTTTTCCAAAGCACGGTAGGCACCATAATAGTCACCAAAAGGTTGGTGGAGCAACATAAGATCCAGATAATCTAACTCCATTCTGTCAAGAGATTCTAAAACCGAGGCATAAGCCTTGTCGTAGCCATAGTTGGATAGCCAGACTTTACTAGTGATGAAAAACTCTTTGCGGTCAATCCCAGACTCTCGAATCGCCTCGCCTACTTCCTTTTCATTGGCATAGGCTTAGCAGTATCAAAATGACGATAACCTGCCTTGATAGCATTTAGCACAGCACTCTTGGTATCTTTGGGAGCAATTTGGTACACTCCAAAACCTAAAATTGGAATTTCGATACCGTTGTTTAAGGTTATATTTTGCATGTGACTTCCTCTTTTCGCAATTTTTATCATAAGTATAACGCTCTTTTCAGAAAAAGTACAATAGCAAAATTGCAGAGTAGTATGCAAAAAATGAATAGCAATTATCGTCCAATTCATAATTTATAACAACAAAAAAGAGGAGATTAGGATAGATGTCCATGATTGTGTCAGCAGCCCTAGTCTTCTGTTCTACTCCTTCTCAATTTCTTTGATTTCGCTGGTTTTGTCTATCTACAAGGCGCTCTTGAACTAAGGAGACAACCTCATCATTGGTTGGCAAGTCCGAGTGCTGGGCATCCGCACCTGTGACTGTGGTTTCAGTATAGTGCGCCGCTTGTCCTTGATAGATATACTTACCAGCACTTACACTTGTATCAGGAACCAATTCATCCGAATCATAAGTAATGGTTCCTGCAACAGAATACATAGCTAAAGTAGTCGGAATATTTTCGCGATTTTTGATGAAATCAGCTAACATCTCAGTTTTGTTGTTGATATTGGTTTCAGTAAAGTTATAAGGCGTTCCGATTGTCATCAACTTCTTCAATTCCACATCATAGCTGCCGAGGTAATTTTCAATAAAAGCTGTGTAAATTAAACCACCATTCGAGTGACCCAAGCCTTTAAAATTATTGAAATTGTATTTTCCTTGGAGATTTTCAAAGGCAGCGTCAACCATTTTGGCCTGTTTTTTGATGTTACTATAGCCATCTTTATTATTTTCAAAACCAATTACAATGATTGGCTCGTTATCATTCGCTGCGATAGAGCCATTATATGTAATTCGTCCGTCATTCCAGGCCTTAACTTTGAGCAAGCTATGCTTCACGCCACGACGTCTTTGATTGAGCTTTTGAACCAAGCCGTCAAAGCGGCTCTCCGTAGCAGAACTACCTGGTATCATAATGATTGGCGACATCCGAGCATTATAAAATTTAGCAATTTGATCAATGTTTTTTCTCGTCCAACTATAAGAGGGAATTGCTAGTCCTATCAAAAAAATTAGAACAATTAGTAGCACTATTTTTACCTTTTTAGTCATGTTCGCCTCCTTTCCGATCCATTTGTCTGAGTTCCTCATGAATCCGGTCATTAAATCTCACAAAGGGGATATAAATGAGAACATCGATAATAAAAATAAAAATTCCTACTGCTAATGCTCGCAAACTTCCGCCTGTCCCAATAAAAGCATAGAGTACACTTGGCGCTCCGCTAGGAACTGGATAGACAGCCGGAGGTATTATTCTAAAATATAGAAAAATACTAGCTACAAAGACATTCAGCATTGGTACGAGGATAAAAGGGATTAAAAATAGAAAATTGAAAAATATAGGAATCCCAACCATAAAGGCTACACCATGGTTAAAAAGTGAAGGAAAAATACTTTTCAAACTCACATCTCGGTCTTTGCCACTTCGAGATTTCCAGAGAATAGCTACGAGAAGAGCTAAAACTCCGCCCAGACCTGAAAACGTTCCATAAGCATCATACAGATTGGTCGTTGAAAAGAGATAAGGTACCCCTGTCGTAGTATGATGTTTCAAAGCATAATTGAGATTATCCAAGGCAGAGGAGTCATTGACAAACGACAGGTCATTAAATGGATTACTATTTCCAATCCAAGCGCTAAAAGTCCGTAAGGCAGTATTCATTTCAATGACAAAGATATTGTTTCGATTGACAATTAAGCCTGACAAAAAATTTGCAATTGTTGAGAAAACATTGTATCGATTGCCCAGATTAATGAGAAAACTAACCAAGACAGCCAGAGCAAACGAGCAGAAGATAGGGCGCAACGTTTTAGGGTAATAAATAAAATGCTCATCTACAATGTGATCATCATTCGGACTTGAAAATCGAAAAATTTGTCCCACCACATAACCAATCAATATTGCAACAATTAGATTGATATTGACAGGAAGATTGATTCTCGTCAAAGCGCCGTCATTTAAAACCACCGAAAATAATTCGCGTGAATTGACTAATAAGCTAAAAATAAAGGCTGTAATCCCAGCGGTCCCCGTACTACGACCATAATAACCAGCTGTGTACTTTGCACTAAAATAAGTTGCTAATGGTCCTGCCAATCCTCCTATTAGATAGGTGAAATTTGTCGTAACTAAGCTAATAGTTGAAAAATGAGGAAACCAATGCCGAATCGCAAAAAGATTGTTGATATAGCCATTTATACCAAAAATGGATTCAGATAAAACCATTGTTATCGTCGTCAGCAAGAAAAACGGAAAGAGCGATACCAATGTTTCTTGTGTAATTTTAATGAAACTCATTTTCCGAAAGGCAATCATTTTTTTATTAAGTATTGATCTATACTACTTTTTCTGGTTAATTTATTGAATATCATAGCTTGATTGTAGCATTGTTGAGATGACGATTCAATTAGCTTCTTTAAAATTAAATGCTAAATGTTTTGAATAGCTATTCTTTAATGTTTTTGATCAGATCTAAAAAGGCTCAGATAAAAATCTAAACCTTTGAATTCTTTTACCCTAATTTTCTTGTAACATATTTTTGTGACTGTGCAGACAAAACGCTAATAATCGTTCCCACAGCACCGGCACCTGTGAATAATAATAGCAAACCAAGATTTGTCCAATAAGAGATATGCACTTCATTGCCATTAAAAATATACTCTGTTAGATAAGTAAAGGCTGTAAAAATATCCACTCCTTCTGCTTTTGCAAGCTGAATTGCATAATCAAATTGGTGCGCAACCAACATCATCACAAACATAAACACGACACTGATTGCAATCCCAACTTTAGATAACTTTTTACCTAACAATTCATATCCTTTAATCGTACAAACTCCCATGACAATCCCTGCAACAACAGCTACATATCCAAGTTGAGCAATCACCAAGGTAACAATTCCCCCTATCAAGCTCCCTAGAAAGGCTCCTACCGTCCCTGCTAAGATACTTTCCTTTTGGTGGTCATAAACTTGGTTTTCAATTGACAAGTTTGAGCTTAATTCTTGAAATGCTTCTGGTGAAAGCAGTAAAAGGTTCCCTCCGACTTGATAAAGATCTACTTTCCCTGCTTTTCCGGTCTGCTCACAAACATTCGTAAGATTTTTTTCTTTCAAGAACACGATAATGTCTTGTAATCCTTGACGAATATGTTCACGTGTTTTTCCTTTGGTCATACCTACTTTAATATCAAAGCTTGATTTATACAAATTAACTTGATAGGTTTTCAATGCCTTAGAAAATTTCGTCAACTCTTTAAATTCTTCCAAAGAAGGCAACGCTTCGCCATTTTTTACCGAACAACAAATACGGTATTGATTTTTTTGATTCATTTGTTCAATATAGAAAGTATAACCATCTTTTTGACCAAAAATAACAGATGAAGTCTCATCAAATTGCAACCCTAACTCATCCGCAAGCGCCTGCAAATCAAGTTTATTCATAACCGTGCTCCTTTATATATTCTTTATTTATTATAGCATACATTTGAATAAATAGACAAGAGGAGATTTTTTGTAAAAATATTAAAAGAGGTTAGGACAAAAATTCCCAACCTAAAAAGTACACTATCGCAGCGACTGATTGCTCAAAGTACTGCCTTGAGGTGGCAGTTCGAGCTTTCCAAGCGGTTCACTTTTCAAGCTCAGAAGAGCCACTTTGGGCGAAAACTTCGTTTTCCTTGTCTGCCCTCACAATAGTTGCTCAGACTATTGAGCAACCTTACGAAAGTAGGATTACGAACTAAATTTTCGTTTCATTAGTTCTGTTCCACCCTCTTCACTCTCTTCTCAATTTTCTACTCGGACGCCTTGGCAATCAACCTGAAGTTCAAAAACTTGTCCTTTAAATTGTTGCTCTTCTATTTTCTCTTTTATCATATTCGACTGCTCTTTTGGCGCTAGAACCATCACAGTAGGTCCTGCTCCTGATAGATAAGTCGCATACGCACCGTTTTTCTTTGCCAACATCTTGATTTTTGGAAATTCCTTAATCAAACCTTGGCGAAAACGCTCATGAAAACGGTCGGACTCAATAGCACGCCCCGCTGTTACCATATCGCCCTTCATTAAAGCGGCAATAGCCACATTCGCTACAGAGCTTGCAGTGACAGCTTCACGATAAGATAAACCTTTTGGAAGAACGCTACGGCTGTCTTTAGTACGCAATTCATAATTTGGAACATAGGCAATAAAGCTTACTTCTGGAAATTCCGTCACTACAGTTGAAACGTTCTCGTTTAAATAACTAGAAATCGTCAAATTACCATAAATAGCAGGTGCTACATTATCTGGATGTCCCTCAATTTTCGTCGCAAAATTCAATTTTTCAGCATTTGACAACTGCAAATTTGCCAATTGATTTGCAAGTTCAATCCCTGCAACAATAACGGAACTAGAAGAACCCAGACCACGCGCTAAAGGGATATCACTTGTCATTTTTAAATGATGAGGTTGAATAGCTGGAGCAATTCTGCGCGCCACTTTAATCAATAAATTCCGTTCGTTAGAAGGAATACGCCGCTCCAAATCATGCTCAATCATCCAATGGTCGCTTTCTCCCAGAACTTCAATGGTTAGATATTTACTGACAGCTACACCAACCGAATCAAATCCCGGACCAATATTCGCACTCGTTGCAGGTACAATAATTTTCATTTTATTCTCCTAATACTTTGAAGGTGTTCAATAATTTAAAATCAGAAGTTGCCTGCAATTTTCGAATGACATTTTCTAGCTGCGTTTTGTTGACAGCATGGGTAATAATCACAACACGTGCGGTATTTCCATCTGTTCCTTGTTGCAGAATTTGTTTAAAGGAGATATTTTCAGCATTAAAAATTTCTGCTAAGCGTAAAACTTGTCCTTTCGCATCAGGTGCTAATATCGAAAAGTAGTACAGGCTCTTACGATCTTCTGGTTTAGCCAGAACTAATTCACGCCGGAACTCATTAAAGGCTTTTCCAACGGTTCCTTCGTTTATCCGTCGAACAATCCGAATAATATCTGCGACAACGCTTGTTGCAGTGGGTTTTTGTCCAGCACCTGGACCGTAATACATCGACTCACCAATACCTATAGATTCCACAAAGACTGCATTCATCACGCCATTCACACTAGCAAGAGGATGAGATTTTGGTAAAAAGGTCGGTGTGACTTCTGCAGCGAGACCTGATTCCGTTTCCTCAATGGAACCAACTAATTTGACAACATAGCCTAATTGCTGCGCAACTGCTACATCTTCTGGTGTAATATTGCGAATGCCTTGATGGGCGACATCTTCAAATTTAACCGTCATTCCAAAGGCAAATTGACTTAAAATAACCATTTTATAAGCAGCATCAATTCCGTCCACATCATTGGTTGGGTCGCTTTCTGCAAATCCAAGTCGTTGTGCTTCAGAAAGTGCTGCCTCATAAGACCAGCCCTCTTCTACCATTTTGGTCATCATGAAGTTGGATGTCCCATTGACCACACCGAGAATACGTGTAATTTTATCAGAAGCTAGGGAATTAACAAGCGTGCGTAAAATCGGAATTCCTCCCGCTACTGCCGCTTCATAGTAAAGAGCTACTTTATGTTTTGCAGCAATCTCAAGCAACTCAGCGCCATGAACTGCCAGCAAGTCTTTATTTGCAGTGACAACATGCTTACCTGCCTCTAGCGCTTGAGTGATGAAAGTTTTTGCAGGTTCAATACGCCCCATCAATTCAACGACAATCGTTACTTCATTATCATTTACAATTTCATCAATCGTCGTGACAAAATTAAAATGATTTCCCGCTGCTAACAAACGCTCTTTTTCAGCATCATCTTTTACCAATACTTTCGCAATTTCAATTTCTGAATGAGCTGCTTGCACAATCTTTTCACTATTTTCTTTCAATAAAAATGGAACACCACTAGCAACTGTCCCAAAACCAAGTAAAGCAATTTTAATAGACATGACTACTCCTTGAGATTTTATGCTTTTTATTATAGCAAATAAACTTGTTTTTTTCTAGTAAGCAGACTTCAGGATTTTTATAAAAATAATAGAAATCTATTTTAAAAAATTGTGAACGGTTAGTCAGAAATATGGTAAAATAAACATAGTGATTTAAAAGTAAAAGGAGTTCCACATAATGGGAAAACATTCTGGTAATCGTTCTGTACGAAATCGTATTCGTAAGAGGAGACAACGGCGTGCTATTATAAGCTTCATCTTATTGGTTGTTCTGGTGATTGCAGGGACATTCATGTGGAGACGTTCTGGAATAAATCTGGCTAATAACCATACAAGAACTGCCATTTCAACAGTAAAGAAATCTTCTACTTCTCAAGCAACTTCTAAAGAAACATCTGGATCTAGTGAAAAAGTAAGCAAAGTGAAATGGATAAAGCAAGATCAACCAGTTAAGTTTCCTATTTTGATGTACCATGCGATTCATAATATGGATCCTTCTGAAGCAGCAAATGCTGGTTTGATTGTTTCGCCAGAAACGTTTGAAAGTCATTTGAAAGCTCTGAAAGACGCTGGATATTATACTCTCACACCAGAAGAAGCCTATAAAGTCTTAACCGAAAATGTTCTTCCAGAAAATAAAAAAGTCGTATGGTTGACCTTTGATGATAGCTTGAGAGATTTCTACACCAATGCTTTCCCGCTTCTTCAAAAATACCAAATGCGGGCAACTAATAATGTCATTACTGGCTTTGTCGAAAATGGGCGCGAGGATATGCTGACACTTGAGCAAATCAAGGAAATGAAGCAAAAGGGAATGTCTTTTGAAGATCATACCGTTAATCATCCAGATTTATCCCTTGCCAGTACTGAAACACAAACGACAGAATTGCAAACTTCTAAGCAATATCTAGATAACAACCTATCACAAAATACAACGACGGTTGCCTATCCTTCGGGACGTTATAGTGCAACGACGACACAGATTGCTGAAAGCCTCGGCTATAAAATGGGATTGACAACCAACAATGGACTAGCTTCTCTTAATGACGGACTTTTAACCCTCAATCGTATCCGTGTCAACCCAACAACAACTGCACAAGATTTATTAAATGAAATTGCTACAAACTGAAAAATAGGACTTAGCTCAAAAACGAGCAAGTCCTATTCTTTTTTCTTTTGTGCTAATTTCTCACGTTCCAAGCGAAGCTTTCGGTTGGGATTGAGTTTGTTAAAAAGTTTTTCAAGCTTTTTTTCATTCCAAACGTCAGCTGCAGAAACGAAATTGCCATTTTCATCGCGAAAGGATATTGGTTTATCACCCATGATATCACTCCTTTTTAGTCTACAAATTCAAATTCAAACTTGCCGATGCGAACTAAGTCACCATCCTTAGCACCACGCGCCCGCAAGGCTTCGTCTACCCCCATACCACGTAATTGCCGTGCAAATTTCATGACAGCTTCCTCACGGTCAAAGTTCGTCATGGTAAAGAGTTTTTCCAACTTATCACCAGATAAAACCCAGGCAGCGTCATCATCGCGTGAGATTTCAAATGCTGGAGCATCTTCATCAAAGCCATAGTAGGCTTCTTCTTCCATTTCTGACTCATCGTAAAGCAGAAATTCGGGCGTTTTATCTAGCAATTCTGCAGTTGCATCCAAAAGCGTTGACAAGCCTTGTTTTGTCAGACTTGAAATTGGAAAAATCTGTGGCAGTTCATCAAATTCATCATAATTTGCTGCTAATTTTTCTTTAAAGACTTTTAGATTCTCTGCACTTTCAGGCATGTCCATTTTATTAGCAACAATAATCTGTGGACGTTCCATTAAGCGAAGATTGTAGGATTCCAATTCCTTATTGATAGCAAGATAATCTTCGTAAGGATCACGTCCTTCGCTAGCTGACATATCAATGACATGCAAGATGACACGAGTTCGCTCAATATGGCGAAGGAATTGTGTTCCAAGTCCTACACCTTGGCTAGCTCCTTCAATCAAGCCAGGTAGGTCTGCCACAGCAAAGGATTCACCGGACTGCGTCCGAACCATTCCAAGATTAGGCACAATGGTCGTGAAATGATAAGCGCCAATTTTCGGCTTAGCAGAAGTGATAACACTTAAAAGAGTGGATTTCCCAACAGACGGAAATCCGACCAAACCAACATCTGCCAAAATTTTCAGCTCCAACTGAAGTTCTCGTTCTTGTCCCGGTTCACCATTTTCAGAAATTTCTGGAGCTGGATTTTTAGGCGTCGCAAAGCGAATATTACCACGACCTCCACGACCGCCGTGAGCTACGACGAACTTTTGCCCATTTTCAATCAAGTCTATCAGAATTTTCCCTGTTTCAGCATCACGAACAGTTGTTCCTTGTGGTACATGAACTATGAGGTCTTCTGCTCCACGACCGTGCATTCCCTTAGTCATTCCCTTCTCACCAGATTGAGCCTTAAAATGACGATTGTAACGAAAATCCATCAGGGTACGAAGTCCTTCATCTACGACAAAAACAACATTGCCGCCACGACCACCGTCACCGCCCCAAGGTCCGCCATTTGGGACATACTTTTCACGGCGGAAAGCTACCATGCCATCACCGCCATTACCAGCCTTGACTTTAATCTTAGCTGTATCTAAAAACATACTCATATTTTTCTCTTTTCTCGTTTTCCACTCTAAAAAAACGCTCTTTCAAGCGTTTGAGGATTAGAAATTACTCAAAGCACCAAGTGCACTTGCAAAGATTGCTCCGACTGTTACCAATAACATGATAACAACGACAATCAAAGTCAATTTTTCAAATCCTGTTTTTTTACGTTGTCCATTATCACCAAAAGCCACGATATTACCTCTATATATTTAATTTGTTCTCTTAATTGTAACATGAAGGTGAGAGTTTTTCAAATGATAGCTGAAATAAAAAGATTACAACTGAAAATTACTAAAAAGTAAAAATCCAACAGGCTTCCTGCTGGATTTCAATGTCAATCAGCGTAACCGTTTGGATGTGTCGAATGCCATTTCCAAGCTGTTTCGATAATCATCTCAATATTGTCAAATTTCGGTTGCCAACCAAAGACCTGACGTGCCTTGTCAGACGATGCAACAAGTGTATCCGAATCCCCTAGACGACCTGCGCTTTCAAGTGGAATGGGGTGTCCTGTCACCTTTCGTCCGGCTTCAACCAATCGATCAACCATGTGTGAGCCGATATAACCAGCTCCTCCTAATACTAAAATTGCCATAACCATTCCTTCCTATTTTTTAGATTATATCATAAAAAGGGCGCTATTTCTTAAGACCAACTGATTCAACGAAACGCATAAAGGCGATTTGACCTTCTTTTGTGCGCTTGTAAACACCTGCATCTTCCAAGACACGTTTGAAAATCTGACCAACCGAAGCACGCACGATTGTCTGGACTGATTCTGCTGTTATATCTGAATGGCTATCTTTTAACTGCTCAGCCCACGCTTGATGATAAGGAGCCACTTCTTTTATTTGCCCCAAAAGAAATTCTTCAACTTCTTTTAACTCATTTTTCAAACGAGGTGGGAGAATCGCTAAGCCCATGACCTCAATCAAACCAATGTTTTCTTTCTTGATATGCTGAACATCTTTATGAGGATGATAAATACCATCTGGATGCTCTTTTGACGTTTGATTGTCCCGAAGAACCAAATCTAACTCAAACTTGCCATTTTTTTGGCGTGCGATTGGAGTAATGGTATGGTGCGATTCACCATTTGACTCAGCTACAATCTGAACAGTCGGATCGGAGTAACTGCACCATTTCTGTAAAATTTTATCCGCCAAATCTATCAATGTGGATTTATCAGTTGATTGCAACCTTAAAACCGACATAGGCCAATTGACAATACCGGCTTCTACATTTTCAAAACCTGCAAAGATGAAAGTTTTGTCAAGCTCTGCCTTTTCCATAGGAAAAGTATGTCGTCCACCTTGATAATGGTCGTGAGTGAGAATGGAGCCTCCTACGATAGGAAGATCCGCATTGGAGCCTGCAAAATAACCCGGAAAAGTCTCTACAATGTCCAAAAGACGTTCAAAAGTAGCACGACTGATAGCCATAGGAGTATGCTTGCTATCTAAAAAGATACAATGCTCATTAAAATATGCATAGGGCGAATACTGAAAGCCCCATTCTCGTCCGGCTAAATCAAAGCGGATAATTCGATGATTCACTCGCGCTGGATGATCTAGTCGCCCTTGATATCCTTCATTTTCAAAACAAAGCTGGCAAGCTGGATAGTGGCTCGTCTTGGCTTTCTTAGCTGCTGCAATTTCCTTGGGATCTTTTTCCGGCTTAGAAAGATTGATCGTAATCTCCAAATCACCATATTCAGTCGGTGTTTGATAGGCAATGTTTTTAGAAATAGCTTTGACCTTGATATAATCATTACGCTTACTAAGCTCATAAAAATCAGCAATAGCCCGCTTGGGATCTTGTTCATAAGTCTGCCAAAATTGCTGATTGAGCTGACTGGGTGCTGGCGTGACTAAATTCATCAACTCTGCCCCAAGAATATCCTGTTCTGCAAGAGTTGAGCCGATTTTTCCAACTGCTAAAGCAACTTCTAGTAAATCATCTTTGAGATCAATTAAGCTGGTTGCTGCTGTCTCTTGCTTTGCAGCTTCTTCTCCAACCAGACTCATGACGCGATTTGCTAGATAAATCCGGTCGATTTCTGTAAAAGAGCTATTTGCTATGACCTCCGTTACAAAGGCATTCAGTAAATTTCGTGCCATTGATTTTCCTTTCTTTTATAGAAAGGGCTGAAATCCTCGTCAGCCCTTATTACTATTATGTAAAACGCTCGCTTAATCCAATACGCGACTGCCACCAGCAATTTCAGCAATATAGAAGCTCGGTGCATAACCTACGACTTCTTCATATTTTTGACCAACATTTTTTTGAAAAGCTTCCACTGCGTCTTTACGAACCAAAGCAATGGCACAACCGCCAAATCCTGCTCCTGTCATGCGAGCGCCCAGCACTCCTTCTTGCTCCCATGCAGTATGAGCCAAGGTATCCAACTCTAATCCTGTGACTTCATAATCATGTTCAAGTGAGACATGAGATGCATTCATTAAGCGACCGAATTTTCCCAAATCGCCAGCTTGCAATGCAGCTTGAGCTTGAAGTGTCCGTTGATTTTCCAACACAGCGTGACGAGCGCGTTTGAGTCGATTTTCATCTTGAATTAAGTAGCTGTATTCATCAAAATCCCACTCATTTAATTCACCCAAGGTTGCAATAGAGAGTTTTTGCTTTAATTCCTCTACTGCTTTTTCACACTCTGCACGGCGTTCATTGTATTTGGAGTCTGCTAGTTCACGACGCTTGTTTGTATTCATGATGACAACCACATTGTCTTTAAGATCAAGCGGCACTAACTCGTATTCGAGCGTGTTCGTATCTAAGTAAATTGCCCGTTGATCCGCCCCCATGCCAATGGCAAATTGATCCATGATACCAGAATTAACACCGATAAATTCATTTTCTGTTTGTTTACCAATTTTTACTAAATCCAAACGTTCTAATTTTAAATCAAACAGTTTCTCTGCAATAATTCCTGTCAGTAGCTCTAAAGAAGCCGATGAAGAGAGACCCGAACCATTTGGGATATTTCCAAAAACATAGATGTCCATTCCTTTGTTAATGACATACCCCGCCTTTTGCAAGAAATGAAGCACACCTTTTGGATAATTCGTCCAATTATGCGCTTTTTCAAAACGAAGATCTTCTAGCGGCACCTCAATAATCCCTTTGTCTTCAAAATTTGCTGAGTAAAAACGAAGTAAATTATCGTCACGCTTGCGCGCCGCTCCGTAAGTTCCGAGCGAAATAGCCGCAGGAAAAACGTGACCACCATTGTAGTCTGTATGCTCACCAATCAGGTTAATGCGTCCCGGTGAAAAGAATGTATGATCTGCTTCTGTTCCAAAAACTGTTGCAAAATCTGAACGTAATTGTTGAATAGAAAGAGTCGTTGACATAAAAAGTCTCCTTTTTATTTGGTATTGTAACCGTTTTATTATCTTTATTATAAAACATCATTAGTAAAACTTCAAGTATTTTAGTAAAATTTTACCAAAATTTTATCAATCAAGTTGTAAAAAATAATACTCGTCAATCTTTCATACTAAACTTTAAAAAATTTACTAAATATTTTTGTATTTTACTAATTTTTAAGATATAATAGACATATTCTTTAAAGAAATTAGGAAACAATCATGGCAACGATTAAAGATATTGCAAAAAGTGCTGGTGTCTCTCCGGCAACTGTATCACGCGTTTTAAATCATGACCAATCCATGTCTGTGAGTGATGAGACACGCCAAAAGATATTTGATATTGCAGAGAAATTAGAATATAAAAAAACAAAAAGAGGAAGCAAGCGAAATTCCCAAAACCGCAGAATTGCGATTGTAGAATGGTACACAGAAGAGGAGGAACTAGACGACCTCTACTACTATGCCATTCGTCTTGGGGTAGAGAAAAAGGCCCAAGAATTGGGCTATGATATTATGCGTTTTTTCAATAATGAAGAATTAGAACAGCTCGTTCAAGTTGACGGTATCGTTGCGATTGGAAAATTCAGCCCTCAAAAGATAAGGGAGCTGGAACTCCACACAGAGCAGCTTGTTTTTATTGATAGCAATACGCTTTCCTATGGTCATAGCTGCGTCACGACAGACTTTGAAAATTCTGTTACAGTTGTTCTGAGCCACTTTTTAGAAAATGGACACCGACAAATTGGACTGCTAGTGGGGCAAGAACAGACTTCTGACAAAACCACTATCCTATCTGATCCACGCTTAGTAACCTTTAAAAATTTTCTAACTGAAAAACAACTTTATCAGGAAAAATACGTCAAAATAGGAAACTTTTCATCTGAATCAGGTTATTCCATGATGAAAGAATTGATTGAAAATTTAGGTGAACAACTTCCAACTGCATTTTTCATAGCAAGTGATGCTTTAGCTGTGGGTGCACTTCGAGCACTGCAAGAAGCAGATATTCCTGTGCCAGATCGTGTTAGTTTGATTGCTTTTAATGATACATCTATCGCCAAGTACGTCTATCCACCACTCAGCACGGTTACTGTCTTTACAGAAGAAATGGGGCGACAAGGCTTGCAACTGCTGCACGAGGAATTTCAACATCCTGGCTCGACCATTCCACGTATGGTAACACTTGCCACCAAACTGACCCTTAGAAAGAGCAGCTTATAGAAATGAAAACATACGAAATTTTATTCGACATTTTAAGTCGAGAATCTGACTATATCAGCGGTGAAAAATTAGCACAGGAGTTAGGAATTTCACGCACTTCTATCTGGAAAGCTATTCAACATTTGGAAAAAGAAGGCGTTCACATTGAATCCGTTAAAAATAAAGGCTATAAGCTCCTTTCAGGTGATTTATTGATTGCTGAGAAAATAGAAGAAACTGCTCCTATTCAAGTTTCCTTCAATCCAAACTGCAAATCCACTCAACTTGATGCCAAAGCAGGAGTTGAAGCTGGCAATCCTGCCAACACCCTCTATTTGGCTTCTTCTCAGACAGCTGGTCGTGGACGCTTTGGCAGAAATTATTTTGCTCCAGAAAAAGGCGGGATTTATATGTCTCTTCACTTGAAACCCAATCTCTCTTTTCAGCAAATTCCCGCCTATACTATCCTGACTGCCGGAGCCATTTACAAAGCCATTAAAGACCTCACTTTAATGGAAATGGATATTAAATGGGTCAATGACATTTACTACAAGAGCAAGAAAATAGCTGGCATCTTAACCGAAGCTATTACTTCTGTCGAGACGGGCTTAGTCACTGATGTGATTATTGGAGTGGGCATCAATTTCGCAATCTCTGATTTTCCGAAAGAGTTAAAAAATAAGGCTGGCTCTCTCTTCCACGAAAAGCAACCTATCACACGCAATGAACTCATTGCTGAGATTTGGAAAGATTTCTATGAATGTGAGCCAGACGAGCTGATTTACCTTTACAAACAACATTCCCTTGTCTTAGGTCGGACGGTCACTTTTTGCCAGAATGACAAAGAATACAAAGGAGTTGCCAAGGAAATATCAGATAGCGGTCAGCTGTTGGTTCAATTAGATACCGGTCGAGAAATGTGGCTAAATAGTGGTGAAGTTTCTTTAACAAGTTGGTAAATAAAAGAAGGGGATAAATTGAGTAAACATCAACTTGTCTCCTTCTTTTTCAGCACAAAATCAATTCCTTTTATTCTACCATGTGCAGATTTTTTAAATCAAACAGAAGAAAAAAGGTCAAGGAATTTTGCCTCAACCTTTCTTTTTATTTTTTACGTTTGATATGTTTGTCAATTTCGTCCACTATTTTACCCATGACATAGCTCACCTGTAAATTGCGAATCACTAGAAGCGCCCAGAAAACGGCAAATAAATAGTGTCCTGACATCATTGCTTCGTTAAAAAAATACGTTTCAATTGCTGTGAAAAAAGCTGTTGTAAGAAATTGTTGTCTTGTCATGATTCTATTATAGCACGAAACAGCAGAAAAATCTAAATTCAGTCCTCTTGAACGGTAATTTTTTCCGCTAAGAAATCAAATCCTTCTGGAATGACCGTATTCTCTTTTTCTTCAGCTTGTGGTGCATTTTCTCCACGCGCTTTAGCCGAAAATTCAGCCCGAATCTCTGTCCAATCCGTCATAGAAACCGCCAAGATGTCTGGTGAAAATCCAGCCGCATTGCTCAAGAGATTTCCAAACATGGTGTTGAGATTTTCCCGTTTCATGGTTTGTTCTGCATTAAAGCTTGACTCAAATGCCAGAATAGCGTGGTTTTCGTTAGCTGCGACGGGTTGTGAGCCGACTAAAAGTGCCTTATCTGCTCCGGCTAAACTTTCAATAATTTCTCCCCAAGCATTCTGCAACTTGGTTAAATTACTGCGAGCCAGGCTAGGATTTTCAACTGCTTCTTGCAGAATGGCATTCACTTTATGGCGGTCTACTCGATAACCCTTGCTTGTTTTGGCTGAGCGTGTTGCCTGTACTGGCTTACTAGGTGCGGAACTTGACTGCAAACTTGCCAATTGATTCTTAAGCTGGTTGATTTCCTCTTTGAGCATTTCTATCTCGCCTGCTATATTGGAGGGTAATTCTGCTTTATCTTGCCCTTCAGCCAGTCGAATGGTCATCATTTCTGTATAAATCTTGGGTTGCAAGCTGTTCTTGATTTCCGCAAGGCTCTTCGTTGCAATCTCAATCAACTCAAACAATCTTTCCTGCGGAGTCTTGAGGTTTTCTAAAAAGCTTTCACTCGTATGCGTATTTTCTCCACCCGTTTTAACGATGAGCAAATCTCTGAAATATTGCAGCAGGTCTGTGACAAAGCGAGCCATATTTTTGCCGCTGTCGAATATGACATCAAGATTTTTTAATGCCACTGACGTATCATGCGCTAATACAGCTGCTACATACGCGTCTAATGCTCCTAAACTGATAGAACCCGTGATTTCTTCAGAAATAGCCGTTGTCAGCTGATTGTCTTGAGTCAAGCTGAGGGCTTGGTCCAAGATAGATAGGGCATCTCGCATACCGCCTTCTGCTCGTCTTGCAATAATCTGCACCGCTTCATTTTCAAAGTCAATATTTTCTTGCTGCAAAATCCACTCAATGTGCTCTACAATATCTTTGGTCTTAATCGACTTGAACTCAAAGCGCTGAACACGCGAGAGAATGGTTGCTGGTATTTTATGCAGCTCTGTCGTTGCTAAAATAAAGACAACATTCTCTGTCGGCTCTTCCAAAGTCTTAAGAAGCGCATTAAAAGCGCCTGTTGAGAGCATGTGAACCTCATCAATGATATAAACCTTGTGCTTCGCTAGACTGGGAGCATAAGTAGATTTGTCACGAATATCTCGGATTTCATCCACACCATTATTAGAAGCCGCGTCAATCTCAATGACATCTTCTAGGCTTCCTTCGGTAATGGCTTGGCAAATATAACAGTCATTGCAAGGCTCTCCATCCTTTTGGTTGGGGCAATTCATTGCCTTAGCAAAAATCTTGGCTACGCTGGTCTTTCCTGTCCCTCTGGGACCTGAAAAGAGATAAGCATGACTGATTTTATCTTGCTCAACCGCTTGCCGCAAGGTTGTCGCCACAACCTCTTGCCCAACTAGCTGACCGAAGGTTTGGCTTCTATATTTTCGATATAAAGCTTGATACATTAGGCTTTGTCTCCAAACATTTCAAAATTCCAACTTGTTTTCTCTAGTAAGAGAGCCACAAAATTTTCCAAATATTCTCGGTCAATCTCATCATAATCCGCTACCAGATGAGAATCCAAATCCAGCACTCCTACTAAGCGGTCATTTTTGACCATTGGTACTACAATCTCGCTGCGAGCTCTGCTATCACAGGAAATGTAATTGCCATGTTGGGTCACATCTTCTACAATCATCGTCTGCCGTTTGGCTGCTGCTTCACCGCAGACCCCTTTTCCTAAAGCAATGTGCACGCAGGAAACGCCCCCTTGAAAAGGACCTAACACCAACTCGTTTCCGTCATAAAGATAAAAGCCAGTAAAGACAGAATGAGGCAAGGCTTGGTTTAGCAGAGCAGAGCTGTTAGAGAGATTCGCCAACGCATTGCTTTCGCCCTCAAGTAATGCTTCAAGCTGCGCTAAAAGTAATTGATAATTTGAAATTTTTTCTGATTGATTCATACTTTCTATTATATCAAAAAAACAGCCTCGTGACTGTTTTTTCGCAAGTGGGCAAGTCATTCCTCAAAAATGGTAGATTTGTCAGTTTATAAAGGGGCGTCCGAGGGTCGGGCGAAGTGAATTAGTTTTAATTGAGACAATCCGACCCTCGGATGGAGTGAATCTCTTTTGGTTGAAGTAATCTGACCCTCGGACGGAGTGAATCTCTTTTGGTTGAAGCAATCCGACCCTCGGACAGGATAAATTAGTTTTGGTTTGTTCTATCCGCTCGGCGGACAGAATGAATTCCTTTTGGTTTGTCTTGTCCGCTCGGCGGACGGTGTGAATCTCTTTTAGTTTATCTTATCCGCCCGGCGGACGAAGTGAAATCATTTTGGTTTGTCTTATCCGCCCGGCGGACGGTGTGAATCTCTTTTAATTTATCTTGTCCGCCAGGCGGACAAGATAAAATCTCCCTCTATAAACATAGAATAACAAAAGAGCTGGAAAGTCAATTTCCAACTCTTGAGGGGTGCATTATTAAGAAACCAATTCTCCTGTGAGTACATTGATAGACTTGACAGTTCCTGTCGAATCAGTATAGCTGACTGTCTTGTTTTCAGGATGATAGGTAAAGTTTTCTAAGCTCAAACCATATTTAAAAGCAATGTTAATCATTTTTGCTCGAAAATCTTGCAGAGACAATCCATAGCTTGCTGCGCGTGCCTTTTCAGCTTCTTCAGCATTAACTGTTGGTTTTTCAGTCCCTTCTGAATTTTCCTTTTCATCATCTACCTCTTTACTTGCAGAGTCGTCTTTCTTATCTTCTGGCTCTTCATTTGGTGCATAGTTCTTTCCGTTATCTGATTGATTTTTCTTACCATGCTGACTAGAATTACCAAAACCATTGTCAGAATGCGGACGGTCTTCTGGATGAGTGACGTAATATTTCACGGTCGCAAGGAAATCTTCCATGCTGTAGCCGTCAGGTGCTTTGTAAAGTCCTTGATCAAACCAAGAAAGAGAGATATTATGATAATGGTCATAATGCGGAATAATCAATTGACCATTTTTATAATCAACGACATAAGCTGTATGATATGGCATTGCCTCAACAGGTACCTTTTTAGCCGGTGTCACGCGTTCATAGATTGATTGCGCACTTTCTTTTTGAGGTTGCTTTGGATCAGTTTTAGGCTTGTCTTCTTTCTTTTCATTCGGAGTTTTTGTTTTCAGATACTCTTCCGTCGCCTTACGCTCAGATTCTGACAAATCTTTCTTAGGAATATAATGGCTGTGTGTCATGTGTGGCGCAGTGTAGCCATCTCCCTCATCCTTAATCACATCATGCGGATCAAAGATATAACCATCTGATGTCGCATAACGACCTGCAGCTTTAGCTAGCGCAACTTCATCAGCCGTATAAGCAATTTGAGAATTTGCTTTACCTGCGCGGTCAGGGTGCTGTACCTCACTTGACAATTTCAAAACCTTATCCAATAAGGCAAGCTTATCCACATTCGGATTTGCAGCCTGTTGCATGAGGTCTTCAACCGTTGCCAGTTGTGCTTTATCCCCTTTGCTTTCAAGCGTTTGACGAATTGGTGTTAAGACTTTCTTGAAAGCAGCAACGATTTCAGCATTTTTCTTTGTCAGTCCCGCTTGTGTTTTCGGATCAACCGCCTTGACGATTTCAGACAACAAATCTTTCACCTTTTGAAGCACTGTTGCTTTTTCTTCTGTTCCAAGAGTGAAGCCAGATTTGATACCAGCGAGTTGCTCTTCAAAGTTTGCCTTTTGACTAGCATTTGTCACCTTACTCATCAAACTTTCAACCTTATTGATAAAGGTTTGAATCTGTTCATCCATCACTTCTGTCTCAGATGGTCCTTCTTTTGGCTTTTCAGGCTCTTTGCTTGGCTCAGTTTGCTTGCCATCATTAGGTTTGTTTGGCTGTGTTTGGTCCTTGCCCGTATCTTGGTTCGGTTTACTTGGGTTTGGCTGTTGATTACTTTGACCAGCTAGCTTTTTCGCTTCTGAATAGTCCGTACCAGGAACAATCATCCGCGAAATTTTTTCTTCTAGTGGCGACATTTGACTATAGTAAATGAAATGATAATGATTACCATGTGGCACTGCCACCCCACTAGAAGATTTTTTAGTAATCTGTGCCGGGTCAAATACCAAACCATCAGATTCCACATGACGTTGGTTTAACGGCATCAAGTACAGTTGTTTTAACAGATTGATGATTTCTTGATGAGCAGATGGAGTATTCTGATGACTTGGTTGTGATGGCTGCGCATGATGATTATTGCCCTGATGGGTCTGTGTTCCCGGCGTTGATGGTTGGTAATGGATAGAAGGTAGTGTAGTTCCGCCATTTGATGGTCTTGATGGCGTTGGACTTGGACTCGGAGTTGATGTCGTACCGCCAGATTTGTGTTTGTTATCCCAATAGCTCTGAGCAGCAGCTAACTCACTAGGAGACAAATCTTTCTTTGGAATATAATGGAAATGATTACCATGCGGTACGATGAAGCCATCTCCAGTATCTTCTATCACATCTGTCGGATTGAAAACATAGCCGTCATCCGTCGTATAACGACCTTGCGCACGAGCTTCTTTGACAGCTGTTGTTACATCACTACTTTTCGCTCCCTTATGGCCTTTTCCGCTATACTCTGCCCTTTGGCGAGCAATTTCTTCTTTTGTACGAACATTACTGGTATGATTTGGATCTTTCAAGTAAAGATAATATTTCCCATTCACCTTAATAATGTAGCCGTCTTTTACTTCGTTGACAATATCAGACTGCTGCAAGGTATAGTTTGGATCCCGCATAATCAGCTCTTCACTGATAATCGCATCATAAGGGACTTTCCCATTATAATAATGATAATGATCACCGTGAGAAGTTACGTAACCTTGGTCTGTAATTTTGACAACAATCTGCTCTGCATTGATCCCTTCTTTCGCACTCACTTCATCAGGCGACAAATTCTCTGCTTGCTTGCCCTTGTTTGCTTTAGATTTTCCATTTACATAAGCAACACGGTTATTTTCCTTGCTAGATACTGTCTGATGACGCCCCAGCTCATAGCTACATAAACTTAGGACAACAACTGCAACAGAACCGATAAGATATTTTTTCTTCATGATTCTCCTCATTTTTTCAATTCTTTTGCCAATGTCGCTAGATTGGCTTCTAGATTTTCAAGATAAGTATGATTATTTTGCGGATCAGCTTCCAAAGGATTTAATTGTTTTAGTTTAACGCCTGTAGATTTGACCAAGGTTTTAGCAACTTTTGATGAAGCATTGCTTTCCACAAAAATGGTTTTGACTTTATAAGTTTTGACAAATTCTTCAATTTCTGTCAATTGACGCGGACTAGGCTCTTGCTCTGGTGAAATCCCAGCAATCCCCAACTGAGTCAATCCAAATCGCTTTGCCAAATAAGAAAAGGCCGTATGCTGCGTCACAAATGTTTTTTGTTTCGCAGCTTTGAAAATCGGTTGATATTTTTTAGTCAATTCTTTTGCCTTACCTGCCAGCTCTTTCGCGTTTTTTTGATAGGTTTCTTTATTTTTACCATCAATCTTCGAAAGTTTATCAGCGATAATTTGCGCTTCTTCTGCCACTTTTTCTGGGTCTAACCATGTATGTGGATCGTAAAGAGTCTTTTCATCCACTCCCTCACCAGCAGCTACATCTTCTAATCCCGGCACACGCTCCAGCTTCATCCCTTCTGAAGCTTCAAGCACTTTCACTTTGGATTTTTTTAGATTTGGATCCAATTTTCCTGCCCATGACTCTAGTGTATGAGAATGGTAAACAAAGACATCCGCATCATAGATAGCAGCTACATCATTCGCCGATGGCTCAAAAGAATGAATTCCCGTGCTTGACTGAATCATCCGAACATCATTCAAATCCCCAGACACTTCTTTAACCATGGCATAAATCGGGTAAAAACTTGTTACAATTTTCATTCCCTTGCTCTGCTTTTTGCTACCTGCACCGCACGCTGTCAAAAGCAAAACCAGTCCCGCCACAAAAATAGAAAATAAATATTTCCTTAATTTCATATATCACTCCTTAACTAGTGCTTAACCAGTTTATTAACTGGTTAATATGATACCATGATAGAATTTAGCTGTCAAGAATTTTTTATCTGTTTTTTTAACAATAATAAAAAAGCTTCCTAAACCACATTAGAAAACTTTTAGTCTTACCAATCGCTTTTTTCTTTACGAATCTCTTCCAGCATTTCAACTTCTTCTGCTGTGAACTCATATTTTTCTAGCAAATCTGGACGACGTTCATAAGTCTTTTTCAAACTCTCATACAGACGCCATTTTCGAATATTTTCATGATGACCGCTCATCAAAATATCTGGCACAACCATTCCACGAAAATCATAAGGGCGCGTATATTGAGGATATTCTAAAAGACCTGATGAAAAACTGTCATCAGTATGACTAACTTCCTTACCAAGAACTTCAGGAATCAGCCGTACCGTCGCATCGATCATCGTCATAGCAGCCAACTCTCCACCGGTCAAAACATAATCTCCAAGAGAGACCTCGTCTGTCACCAAACTTTTAATCCGCTCATCATAACCTTCATAATGTCCACAAATAAAAATCAATTCTTCTTCTTGGGAAAGCTCTTCCGCATAGGCTTGATCAAACGTTCGACCAGCGGGATCTAACAAAATAACCCGTGGCTGTTTTTTCTCAATCGCATCATAAGCATCAAAAATCGGTTGCGCTCTAAGCAACATTCCTTGACCGCCTCCATAAGGCTCGTCATCAACGTGTCTCGATTTCTCTGCATTTTCTCGAAAATTATGATAGTTAATCTCTAGCAATCCTTTTTCACGTGCCTTACCAACTATTGAATGCTCCAGCGGGGCAAACATCTCCGGAAATAATGTTAAAATATCAATCTTCATCATCCAGCCCTTCCGGAATTTCCACATCTACTCGATTATTTTCAAGATCAATATTCAGCACAACAGGTGGAATATAAGGCAAGAGTAAATCGCGCTTACCTTTACGCTTTACCACCCAGACATCATTGGCACCCGGCTGCAAAATTTCTTTAATAGTTCCAATCAAAATATCCTGTTCATAAACATTTAAGCCAATAATTTCATGATAATAAAATTCGCCCTCATCTAAATCCGATAAATCTTCTTCAGCCACTTTCAAAGTAAAATCACGATATTTCTCAATGTCATTGATATGATACATTCCTTTGAATTTGATAATATCAAAATTTTTCATCTTACGATGACTAGCAATTTCCACATTCATGACAAAATGTTCCTTCTTGTCAAAAAGAGCTAAAATACTTCCTTTTTTGAAACGCTCCTCTGCAAAATCCGTCACCGATAGTACACGCATTTCACCCTGCAAACCTTGCGTATTTACAATTTTTCCAACATTATAATAGTTCATTTTCTCTCCAAGTACTAGCATTCTCCTATTTATTTTATCATGAATAAAGGGAATTCTCAAGAAAACAAATAACCCCACCCACGCCGTGATGTGATATACTCCCCTTATAGTGGACAATGAAAAAACAAAAATTCACTAAAACTATAAGGGGAGTTTTCCTATACTTTCTATTTCATGGCCTTCAAGGTCCACTTTACGGTGCTCTTGGAGGGCGATTTCTAGTTGACTAGTGATTTCTCTCTTCGAGAAGAGTCCCCCAGTCGCTTCCTCGTAATGTTCTTTGAGTTCCTTATAAGTTTAGTATCCCCATTTGTCGGACTAGATAGGAAATCACGATGTAACATGACAATTGTATTTCCTTCTGCATGCTTCCTCCTTAAATACAAAAAAGCGAGAATTATGAAAACAGTTCTCACTTGAGATAAATAATTTGACTCTATAATTTCTGTAGTGGGTAACACCACCGCAGAGATTATGGAGCTATTTTTGTGTATACAAAAAGTCCCATATGACCTATAATGAAAAGCGACGAAACTACTCATTAGAAAGACTCATATGGAACAACTCGATTTTATCACAAAACTTCTTGGAATTGAAGACAAAAATATCAAAATAGACAATCTTTTTGATGCCGGTACTCACAAAGAAATCCTGGCCCACCTTGACTATGATGCCCCTCCATGCCCTGCCTGCAAGGGACAGATGGCCAAATACGACTTTCAGAAACCTTCTAAAATTCCTTATCTGGAAACAGCGGGATACAAAACTCTTATCCGACTCAAAAAGCGGCGCTTTCGCTGTAAAGGATGCAGGAAAATGGCCGTCGCTGAAACCTCCCTCGTCCAGAAAAATCACCAGATTGCCGCTGCAGTCAAACAAAAAATCGCTCAATTATTGGTTGAGAAGCAAGCCATGACTGATATTGCCCACAGGCTCTCGATCTCAACTTCAACCGTCATTCGCAAGCTCAAGGAATTCAAATTTGAAATGAACTGGCAGAAACTGCCAGAAATCATGAGCTGGGATGAGTATAGCTTCAAGAAAGGAAAGATGAGCTTTATCGCTCAGGATTTTAATACCAATGAGGTCCTAGCCATCCTGGACGGCAGAACCCAAGCGGTCATTCGAAACCATTTTCTACGCTATCCTAGACAGGTTCGTATGAGGGTTAAAGTGATGACCATGGACATGTTCAGTCCTTACTATCAGCTGGCCAAGCAGCTTTTCCCGTATGCCCAAATTGTTCTCGATCGTTTCCACATTATCCAGCACCTCAGCCGAGCTATGAACCGTATCCGCATCCAAATCATGAACCAATTCGACCGAAAATCTCAGGAATACCGAGCCCTCAAACGCTATTGGAAACTCCTCCAACAGGACAGCCGCAAGCTCAGCCATAAGCGTTTTTATCGGCCAACCTTTCGGGCGCATTTAACCAATCAAGAGATTCTCCATCAGCTGCTCAGCTATTCGGACCAACTCCGACAACACTATGAGCTTTATCAGCTTCTGCTCTTTCACTTTCAGGAAAAGCAAACTAATCATTTCTTTGACCTAATTGAGGAGGTTATTTCGGATGTTCACCCGATTTTTCAGACAGTTTTTCGAACTTTTCTGAAGGACAGAGGCAAGATTCTCAATGCCTTGGAACTGCCCTACTCCAACGCCAAGCTGGAAGCGACTAACAATCTCATCAAGGTCATCAAGCGCAACGCTTTTGGATTCAGGAACTTTGACAACTTTAAGAAACGCGTTCTCATCGCTTTGAACATCAAAAGAGAGAGAACGAATCTCGTCCTCTCGCGATGTTAGCTGACATCAACCCACTACAGTTGACAAAGAGCCAATAATTCTTTAAAAAAACAAAAATCCCTGCCAAACAAATTTTGACAGGGATTTTTAGCAGGGAATCAAATGATTTAACCTGTTTTTTTCATTTGCTTATCGCAATCAAAGACTGATAAATCGGGATTCCGCTCTCAAATTGCTATGTGCTTCTTATTTAAGAGTAACTGAAGCTCCAGCTTCTTCCAATTTAGTTTTGATTTCTTCTGCTTCTGCAGTTGCAACACCTTCTTTAACAACAGTTGGTGCTCCGTCAACCAATTCTTTAGCTTCTTTAAGACCAAGACCTGTAATTTCACGAACAGCTTTGATAACGCCGACTTTCTTGTCGCCTGCTGCAGTCAATTCAACATCAAATGAATCTTTCGCAGCGGCAGCTTCACCAGCACCAGCAGCAGCTACAGCTACAGGAGCAGCTGCAGTTACACCAAATTCTTCTTCGATAGCTTTTACAAGGTCGTTCAATTCAAGGATTGAAGCTTCTTTAATTTCAGCAATAATATTTTCAATGTTCAATGCCATTGTTATTTCCTCCAAATATATTTCATTAGTTTAAAATTAGTTTGTAGCATAGGCTACGCGCAACTTAACATTAAGCCGCTTCTTCTTTGTTGTCTGCAACCGCTTTGACTGCAAGAGCAACGTTGCGAACTGGCGCTTGAAGTACAGATAGTAGCATAGATAGAAGTCCTTCGCGATTTGGAAGAGTTGCAAGAGCAACGATTTCTTCTTTAGATGCAACAGCACCTTCAATAGCTCCACCTTTAATTTCAAGTGCATCAGCTTCTTTAGTAAAATCATTGATGATTTTTGCTGGTGCTACAACATCTTCATTTGAAAATGCAACAGCAGATGGTCCAACAAATGCATCAGCAAGACCTTCAAGTCCAGCTTTTTCAGCTGCACGACGTAAAATTGAGTTTTTAATAACTTTATACTCAACTTCGCTTCCACGAAGATTACGACGAAGAACTGTGTCTTGTTCAACTGTAAGACCACGAGCATCCACAACAACGATACTTGCAGCTGCTTTCATTTTTTCAGCAACTACATCAACTAGTTCCGCTTTTTTAGCAATACTTGCTTCACTCATTTAGTGTTTCACCTCCGTAATTATTTTGCTTGGGAAATTTTTCCAAAAGAAAAACGTGCCCAAACCTAGACACGAAAGTACAATACGTTTCTTTTACATGATCCGTTTTGTCCTCGGTAGGATCTTTATGAGTCGAGCTCCCCTACTGTCTTAGGCAGTTTTTTCAAACCAATGATTATTGTAACATAAGAAAAAAAAGATTGCAAGAGTTTTTAATAATTTTTATAATTAGAACGAAAATCTATTCTTTTTAGTTAGCAGATTTATTAAATTATTGGAAAAATAAAAAAGCAGACCATAAAGATCTGCTCTAACTATCTTATATTTATTATGCTTTTACAATTGGAATCCAAAGTTCCATTTTGTAGTCTTTGCTATCCATATCCCCTTCATAATAATATTCAAAGTCAGGTTTTCCTGAATGAACATAACCATGTTCTGGAAAAAATACTTCCATTGCATATTTCCAACCATTATGAATACATTCCGGAACACTTCCTGTTAACTCTACAATGGCATATTCTGCTTCTTCAACTTTCAAAACATCTAAGCCCATACTTTTTGCTTTATCTACATCTGTAACGATATACCCTGCTATGTAATTAATAGTACTTGGTTGTTCTACATTGTAACAAACACCGACACTTTGACCTTCTCCCAATCTTGCTAATTCATCATGACGATATTCTCCATATAGTTTATTCCAAACACTCGGACATAATGATGAATTGATATTTTGTTCATTCCTACCTGCAACTGTAAATGAATTTTTCTTTTGAATTGTGATGTTCATACTTCTTCCTCCTCTTACACTTAGTGCTAGCTGCACTCGTGAAACTATTTTGAATGGTTTTCCATTTCTCACCTCTGAAGGTGTAAATCCATGAAATTTTTTGAATGCAGTCCCAAATGAATCAGATGATTCATATCCATACTTCATCGCTATATCAATAACTTTAATATTGGTATCTCTCAGTAAAACAGCCGCTTCTGTCAACCTTCGACTTCTAATATACTCTGACAATGTTGTATCTGTTAATATAGAAAAGAGTCTGCTAAACATAGGATAAGAATAAGTGGATAAATGGGTAATTTTATCTTCATCTATTTCGCTATCCAGCACACTTTCAATGTAGTTAATTGTTTCATTAAAAAATTGAATTATCTGCATATTTTACCTCTATTCATTTTTCTATCCTATGTAAAGATACCAAAATCTCTAACTTCTTTACCTTTAGTACAATAATCTTTCAGAGTTTTATCCCTTGATACATTGAAGGCACAAATCCCTAAACTGTACATCCAATTGGGCAATCTCCATCAGGGTATCTGCTAAAGAATTATAGGCTTCCTGCCTGCTGTCCAGATAGGCTTGGCTAAAAAGCATAGCAATTTTTTCCTTCAAGTCTGCTTTTACAGGATCATAATCTTTCAAAAATTGACTCAAGTAAAGACTTCTAACGGCTGCCAAACGAAATGAAAAAAATTGATGAAGTTGTTTTTGTTCCGCATTTAAGCCGTTTGCTCGAATAGTTTTAGCATAGTCCTCAATTATACCAACCTCACCATTTTCATATCGTTGTTTCATGATAATAGAGACACTGTGATAAATCTCCTGACTTGTTGGAAGCTTATTTCTTTGCAAATTTCCCCACATGGAATAAGCTCCTCTTTTATAGTCAATCGCTTCTGCTTTCCACGCTTTACAAAAATCACGAAAATCCATTTTCACATAAGGATAGCCTGCCGGATCATGGAAATAAATCCAATGCTCATCTATGTCATAAACTGAAACAAAATGATCCACACCTCGTAGATGGCTATGATTGAGATTATAAGTCAGATATCCCATATCCAAAGGACCTACAATAACAGATCCATGGTCTAGATATGTCTTGAGTTTTTCTTTTAGTTCTATCACATTGACTGGCTCTGAAGAATCACAGAAAAACTCCTCATAGTCAAATCCAAGAATTTGTAAACAATGACTAATGGACTCATCTGGCATGCCATTATCAAAGAAAACCAAAGGATGTCTGTCGTCTTTTTTCACAAGGGTAGCTCCATTACCCATGACCATGATCGCTTCTAGGTAGTCCGAGCGAAAATCATAGCCCGCAGCCTGTAAGGCCATAGCCGTCGAATGAGAATAACAAATCGGAATATCACCAAAGTATAAATTCATCTTCCTACCTCCTTGCCTATAGTATAAACGATAGGAAGATTTATCCCCCCATCAAATTTGTACGGAATTTATAGGTTTGCGTAGAAGAAAGAAATTTCACATGTTTTATTGTAAATCAAAAAAGCTATTAAAAAATGAAACTATTGTCTAAAAACATCAAAGGCTAAGCTTTTACTGCACTAATTTTACAATTTTTTCTAACTATTAACAATCGTAACATAAGAAAAAAATTACAAGACTTTTTGATCATTTTTTATAATTGGAGTGAAAAGCTATCCCTTTTGATTCGTAGATTTATTAAATTGTCGGAAAAAGAGAAAATGGTAAGAACTAATACGAAAAGACGATAGAATGTTTCATTCTACCGTCTAATGTGTTTTTATTCCTTGTTCAGTTCGACACTGGTTTTTTAATCTTCCCAAAATCAACGGTAATCTATTAAAGTCTTTTCTTTTAGAATGACAGGTATGTTAAAAGCTATGATTTCCGCTAGTACAGTAGCAAGCGCATCGTATACGTCAAATACTACACTAGTATTACCCAATGGTAATAACTCATTAATAAAAGACATCAGTACAACCACTATACATATATACATAAGTGTCTTTTTAGAAAATTCAATAGTTGAGACTTTATTTACACTGAATGTTGGACTAAAAGGTTGTTTTAGCATAGCTGTTCCAATCCATGCTCCTCCAAAACTAGGGTGTGACATAAAATATAGGAACAACTGAATTAATTGAATAATATTTTCTTAAAAATATTGTGAGTAGCCAAATTAATAATCCTAAAATCGCCATAATTTCAATGGAACTGATTCTCAATTTTCTTTTCTTCATATGCTCCAACTTCTCATCAACTTTCAATTTATCCATTTCTATTATACTAAATATCCCACTCTTATCTTATCATAACAGAAAATATGACAATCTAGTAATATCAGTCTTTCCATTCAGCTTAGTTTTGTCTTTTCAAACATTTCTTCTTGCAGATTTAAATGCTAAAGTCCTACGTAATAAAAAATTCACTAGTTCATCGTAAATGTTCCCAACATTTTACAAACCTAAAATGCTTCCTTCAATCTTCAAAAAATGAAAGAATAACGGCTTTTTCTTGCTCTGTACAAGCAACCAATGGGAGGCGGAGTGGTCCGACTTCAAACCCTTGAGAATTTAGCACAGCTTTAAGTGGTGCTGGGCTAGTCACAGAAAAGAGAGCTTCTATTTTTGGTAACAGCTGACGTTGAATCTGTGCAGCTTTTTTCAGATTGCCCTCATCTAAGGCCGAAAACATTTCATAAAAATCATCACCATTGGTATGAGCCGCAACAGATATAACCCCCTGTGCTCCGATTGCCTTTGCATGAAAAGCTTGTCCGTCTTCCCCAGTATAAATTAGAAAGTCCTGTGGCGCGTTTTCAACCAAATGAGTAAGAGTATCTATACCCGTACAGTCTTTGATAGCAATAATATTTGGCAACTGCGCCAAGCGCAAGGAAGTTTCTACTGTCAAACCAGCAACCGTTCGGCTTGGAACATTATAAACAATAATTGGCAGATTTGAAACCTCCGCAATCGCTTTATAATGCTGATATAGACCTTCTTGAGTCGGTTTGTTATAATAAGGAGTCACTGCAAGTCCGGCAGCAAAACCACCAAATTTGTCAACTTCACGCGCGAATTCAACTGAATCTCGAGTATCATTTGTACCAATTCCGGCTATCAGCGGAACTCGCCCTTTTACAATCTTTTGAACTACTGCAAATAATTCCAGCTCCTCTTCATGCGTCAGAGTTGGGCTTTCGCCTGTCGTTCCTGCGATAATCAATCCTTCTGTATGATGCGCTAGAAGGTGTTCAATCAGCTTAGGAAGAGCCTCAAAGTTAATGCTACCATCCTCTTTAAACGGTGTTACAAGTGCTGTTATGATTCTTGCTTTTTTTAAATCTTCTATAGACATAAACCTCGTCCTCCTAGCTTGCAAAATACAACTATACGAATATTATCTCACATTTTACTTCAATTCGAAAATGACCTCTGCTGTTGGATGCACCAAGCCACGTTCATGCAAAGTCTCAGCGATTTGAACAGAATTCCAAGCAGCACCTTTAAGCAGATTGTCTGAAACCACCCACATATGGATGCCTTTTTCAGCGTCCAAATCCTTGCGAATTCGTCCCACGAATGTCTCGCGTTTTCCGACAGCATTGACAGCTTGAGGGTAGACTTGATGAGCAACATCATCCTCTAATACTGCTCCTGGGAAGTTCGCAATAGCTGCTTTGACCTCTGCGATGGGTGCTACTTCTTTTGTCTCGATGTAGACAGACTCTGAGTGCGCTGAAAGAACAGGGATACGAACACAAGTAGCAGAAACCGCAATCGTGTCATCTTCCATGATCTTCTTGGTTTCATTGGTCATCTTCATTTCTTCGTAGGTGTAGTCATTGTCCGTAAAGACATCGATTTGGGGAAGAGCATTAAAAGCAATCGGATAGTGCTTCTTGTCGCCGCCAGAAGGCAAAATCTCAGCCTTGACATCACGCGGATTGACTCCGTCATTTAAGACCTCACGCAGTTCACGCTGAGTCTCAAGAATAGCTCCCATACCAGCACCAGACACGGCCTGATAGGTCGATACGATAATGCGCTCTAAGCCCCATTTCTGACGAATCGGCTCCAGCGCCACCATCATCTGGATAGTTGAACAGTTTGGGCAGGCAATAATTCCGTTATGAGCATCAAGTGCATGAGCATTCACTTCCGGTACCACCAGAGGCACATCAGGATTCTGACGAAAATGAGAGGTATTGTCAACGACAACAGCTCCTGCCTTAACAGCGTAAGGAGCATACTTGGCAGACGTTGAGCCACCTGCTGAAAAGAGAGCGATATCTACACCTTCAAAGGCAGTTTCCGTTGTTTCTTCAATTGTGATGTCTTGGTCTTTGAATTTCAAAACTTTCCCAGCAGAACGAGCTGAAGCCAAGTAGCGTACTTTCTCAATTGGAAGACTTGATTCTTCCAGCATTTTAATCATTTGAGCTCCAACGGCACCTGTAGCACCAACCACAGCAACTGTATATCCCATAACATACCTCTCTGAATTTTCAAAAAATTTGTGTATTGCTGGTATTATACTACTTTTCTAAAGAATTGAAAAGACTTATAAGAAAAAAATCCCCACTAAAAAGTAGGGATTGAGGGCACTTTCGTGTGATGAGCAGGTTCACACAACTCATCAAGGTCCGCTCCTGCGTATATGACCTCCCATGCTCAATATGTGGCTTGCGCCACTTATCGACTCATCGCATATCTAGCATTCTACTATAGAAAATCCTAAAAGTCAAACTATTTTTTATGAGAGATTTTCTAACTTATCAATATTTGAAATTGGTGTCTTAAAAGAGTAAAATAATTTTAGGAGGATAAAAAGTTATGGATACAACAAAACAGCCTGTCCTTATGCCTCAGGATACGAGAATAATGGCCCTCTTACTTGGTGCTGTAGGTGGCTGCCTTGATGTTTTCTCGCATATGCAATTTAGTACGCTAATCGCAACCCAAACAGGGAATATTCTTTTAATCGTAGCCGATTGGGATGGACCAACCGTAAAGACTGCTTACCGTATCCTTTCGCTTATCTTTTTTACCTGTGGCTTTGTCTTCGGTATTCTACTTAAGGAACGGGCGCAAAGTTCACATTGGCGTACTTGGGGGGTCTTACCATTGACTCTCACGACTTTCCTCTTTCCTTTCTTTCATTCTCATTATTTTATCTGGGTGATATTGCTTGCAACCTCTACCGGAATGGTCATGCTAACTTATACAGGCTCAAAAATTGAGTCTTATCCCTATATGATTATGATGACTTCAGGAAACTATCGGAGAATGGTCACTGCTTGGTATGAGTATATTCGTTTTAAAGACCGTAGACATATTATTAGAAGGCAAGCGGCTAATTACTCTATGATTGTCGCTAGTTTCATCGGCGGTGCTGTTTTTACTGGTTTTCTCACACGCTTCATTCACCAATATGCTATCTGGACAGTCACCACTATTTTGACGATTATTATCATTCATTATACCAGATACAATCATATACATCACTTAGAGCAAAAAAATATCTAACACTCAATGAAAATCGAAAAGCAAACTAGGAACTAAGTAAGACAAAAAACCGAACCAATCCTCTTGGGTAATGCTCACAAAGAGAATTGGTTCGGTTTTTGCTAGTTCCTCAATACTTGCCTGCGATATTTCATTTATCAATCCTCTTCATCAGTTTTTAACTACTGATGGAAAAACTTCCTCATCTATCAATCTCACAAATACTTGCTTCCTTCTTTAATGCTGAGTTTGCTCAGTTTATCCTTGTATTTTTCGATAAACTCCAGCACCCAGTCGGGATTGGTTTTAGAGTAGTCTCGCAGAGCCCAGCCGATGGCCTTATTGATGAAAAACTCGGTTTGATTAAGATTATTAATCAGGATTTGCTCCAGCAGCTGGACATCCGTTTCTTCTTTTTGAAGCAATTGATGCTCGATAGCAATTCGGCGCAACCAGAAATCTTTATCCCTGCTCCAATCTAATACTATTTTCTTTGTCTCAGGATAATGCAAACTAATATAGCCTACCGAGCGACACAAAAAGTCAATTGTGTCCCACCATGGCTTTGTTTGTGCTAATTTCTTTATCTTTGGCAAATCGCTTGGTGTCAAAGCTTTTTGTTTCAGTTGCAAATAATCCAGCACCACATATTGCATTTCACGATAGGGATTGTCCCAAGCCTGATGGATAAATTTCCAATCAATTGCAAGGCTGCTATTTTTCTTAAAAAATACCTTGGAAAGCTTTCGTCTAACAGGTGTTTTGACCCCTAAAAACTCGAACTGGTCTTTCATGTATGCTTTCATGTGAATAGCATCTTCAGGGTTTGCTACTTCTTTTAATCCTTGGAAAATATCTTCTACTTTCATATTACCATTCACTTTCAACATTCATATCTTTGAATAATTTAATTGGTCTTGCTGGTTTATCTAAACTCTTCTGCAACCAAACTGTATCATGCCAGCAGCCAAATTTATAGCCGATTTTTGGGAAATGCGCTACTTGCTGGTAACCACGTTTTTTATGGAAAGAAATACTAGCGTCATTCGGAAGAGCAATACAAGCTAGAAAGTGGACAAAACCTTGCTGTTCAAGAATTTCTTCCAATTTGTCATAAAGCTGCTTCCCAATCCCTCTACCGCGATTCTCATCAGCTACATAGACCGACAGTTCAACAGCCCAGTTGTATGCCTCTCGACCATAATAAGTCGAAGCATAAGCATAACCTAGAATTGCTCCATCTTCTTCTGCCACCAGATAAGGATACCTTTCCAAGGTCTTCTCAATCCGATCAGAAAATTCCTCTACCGACGGAATATCATACTCAAAAGTAATGGCTGTTTTCTCCACATAAGGCGCGTAAATAGCTACAAGAGCAGTGGCGTCGTTTTTATTTGCTAATCTGATGTTCATCCGAACCTTCCTTTCTTCTTATTATTTTCATAAAAATGAAGTATATCACCATGTATATTTTACCAAATTCAAAAAGAAAAGGCTCTCTCGAACCTTTTTCGTTTTAAAATAGTCCAATAGCAGTTCCGTCTGCTGCTACGTCCATATTGAGGGCTGCTGGGCGTTTTGGCAGACCGGGCATGGTCATAACATCACCAGTCAAGGCTACAATAAAGCCTGCGCCTAGTTTTGGAACGACTTCACGGATAGTGATTTCAAAATCTTCTGGTGCTCCAAGCAGGGCTGGATTATCTGAAAAGCTGTATTGGGTCTTGGCCATACAGATTGGCAGCTTATCCCAGCCATTCTTGACAATTTGAGAAATTTGAGTTTTGGCTTTCTTTTCAAAATTGACTTTTGTTCCACGATAGATTTCCTTGACAATTTTCTCGATTTTTTCTTCGATAGACAAATTGTTGTCATAGAGTCGGCTGTAGTGAGCAGGAGTCTCTTCAATCGTTTTAACCACAGTTTCAGCAAGAGCTAGACCACCGTCAGCTCCGTCTGCCCAGACACTAGCCAATTCCACAGGGACATCAATCTCCGTGCAAAGTTCCTTGAGAACGGCAATTTCAGCCTCAGTATCAGAGACAAATTCATTGATAGCCACCACAACCGGAACACCAAATTTACGGATATTTCCCACATGGCGTTTGAGGTTGGCAAAACCTGCTTTAACCGCTTCAACATTCTCAGTTGTCAGCTCTTCTTTAGCAACACCACCGTTCATTTTCAGTGCTCTAAGAGTTGCAACAATAACCACTACATCTGGAGCAGTCGTCAGATTTGGCGTTTTGATATCTAGGAATTTCTCAGCCCCTAGATCCGCACCAAAACCAGCTTCAGTCACTGTGTAGTCCGCCAAATGCAGAGCTGTTGTTGTCGCCAGAACAGAATTACAGCCATGGGCGATATTGGCAAACGGTCCGCCGTGAACAAATGCAGGAGTTCCATAAATAGTCTGTACTAGATTGGGCTTTATAGCGTCTTTCAAGATGAGAGCAAGAGCCCCTTCTACTTCCAAATCTCGAACATAAACAGGCGTCCGATCATAACGATAACCAATAACGATATTAGCTAGACGTTCTTTCAAGTCTTCAATACTTGTCGCTAAACAGAGAATAGCCATGATTTCAGATGCAACCGTAATATCAAAACCATCTTCCCGCGGAATTCCATTAACCGGACTGCCCAGACCGACGGTCACATGCCGCAAAGCACGGTCATTCAGATCTACCACGCGCTTCCAGATAATGCGACGTTGGTCAATTCCTAGAGCATTTCCTTGATGTAAATGATTATCAATCAAAGCAGAAAGGGCATTGTTGGCAGTGGTAATCGCATGCATATCTCCTGTGAAATGCAAATTGATGTCTTCCATTGGTAGAACCTGTGCATAACCACCTCCAGCGGCTCCGCCTTTGATTCCCATAACTGGTCCAAGAGACGGTTCACGAATCGCAATCATGGTTTTCTTTCCAATTTTGCTGAGAGCATCTGCCAAGCCAATAGTAATAGTTGATTTTCCTTCGCCGGCCGGTGTTGGATTGATGGCTGTTACCAGAATCAACTTACCAACTGGCTTCTTTTGTAATTCCTGAATCTTATTAAAAGACAATTTAGCCTTGTATTTACCGTAAAGCTCCAAATCGTCATAATCAATTCCAACTTTCTTCACTACATCAGCAATCGGCTGCAAGTCAACACTCTGAGCAATTTCTATATCCGTTTTCATTTGGAATCCTCCAGTTTTGATAGGATTATTATACCAAAAAATAAAGAAAACAAACACTTTCAAAGCTAAAATTCTCAAAAACGTTCGGAAAAGTCTTTTCTATTTACGAATTAACTTTTTTTGTGTAAAATTTAGTTATGAAACTATTGATTACTTCTGGCGGAACGAGCGAAAAAATCGATCAAGTTCGTTCTATTACGAATCACTCAACAGGAAAGCTTGGTGCTCTTATTGCGGAGAGTTTTTTAGCACAAGGCGATCAAGTTACATTAGTCACTACACAGAGTGCTGTCAAGCCTGCTGCTCATCCGAATTTAACCATTCAAATCATTGAAAATGTACAAGATTTGCTGGAAACGATGCAGCCTTTAGTCAAAACTCATGGTGTTTTAATTCATTCAATGGCCGTTTCTGACTACACGCCTATTTACATGACAGGTTTTGAACAAATCACTGCTTCACAGGATTTAACAGAGTTTTTAAACAAGACCAATGATCAAGGCAAGATTTCATCAAAAGATGAATACCAAGTGCTCTTTCTCAAACAAACACCGAAAATTATCAGCCAAGTAAAAAAATGGAATCCTAATATCCGTCTAATTGGCTTTAAACTCTTAGTTGATGTTTCTAAGAAAGAATTACTGACAGTTGCTCGTGCTAGTCTCATAAAAAACAAAGCAGAAATAATTGTGGCAAATGACTTGTATGATATTTCCAATAATCAACATCATGCTTACTTAGTCAAAGAAAATTCTGTCATAGAAGCCAACACAAAAGAGGAAATCGCTCAACAACTCGTAACACACATTCACACAAAGGACAATTTATGAAACATATTACTTTAGCCGTCACAGGAAGCATTGCCGCCTATAAAGCTGCTGACTTGACCAGTCAATTGACAAAAGACAATCAAAAGGTGACTGTTCTGATGTCTCAAGCAGCTACAAATTTCATTCCCCCCTTGACTTTGCAGGTATTGTCGAAAAATTTAGTACATACAGATGTCATGGACGAGCCTGCGCCAAACAAGGTCAATCATATTGAAATTGCCAAGCAAACAGATCTTTTCTTGGTTGCACCTGCTTCTGCCAATACAATCGCTAAATTAGCCAATGGCTTTGCGGACAATATGATAACCAGCACTGCACTTGCTTTGCCTATAACAGCCAAAAAAGTGCTAGCTCCTGCTATGAATACAAAAATGTATGAAAATCCAATCACTCAAGAAAATCTATCTAAACTAGAAAAATACGGCTGGCACATTATTCAGCCTAGAGAAACCGTCCTAGCCTGTGGTGACCACGGAATCGGTGCTCTTGCTTCTGTAGAAACAATTATAAAAAAAGTAAAGGAATTGATTTATGAAAAAACAATCTAATATTGCTCAAATTGCTATCTTTTTTGCTATTATGCTCGTTATTCATCTATTAAGTTCGGTAATATTTAACCTTTTTCCCGTCCCGATCAAACCAACGATTGTTCATATTCCTGTTATTATTGCTAGTATCCTTTATGGACCAAAAGTTGGTGCACTTTTAGGTGCTTTAATGGGAATTATTAGTCTAGTTACAAATACAATTGTCCTCTTGCCAACAAGTTATCTATTTAGTCCATTTGTCCCTAATGGCAATATTTATTCGCTCATCATTGCTCTTGTTCCGCGAATTTTAATCGGAGTCACACCTTATTTTGTTTATAAATATCTTAAAAATAAGACTGGACTTATTTTAGCTGGGACGGTTGGTTCGTTGACAAATACTATTTTTGTTTTAGGAGGAATCTTCCTACTATTCTCTAAAGTTTATAATGGAAACATTCAACTACTGCTTGCTTCTGTTATTTCAACCAATTCCATTGCTGAAATGATTATTTCTGCGCTTCTGACGGTTACCATTATTCCAGCTCTTGAAAAAGTTAAAAAATAATCACGTGAAAACGTGATTTTTTTATGAAAAAATGCTATAATGAAAACGGTTAAACAATAAAAGAAAGTTTAAAATTCTGAGAAAAATATAATTTTCATCATTCTACTAAGAAAACGAAGTTAGTTGCTTTTTTTCAAATGTTTCATAAACTTTCCAATTTTTATAAAAGGAGATTTCGTAATGACTTACCAAGATAATTTCAAAAAATGGCTTGATTTTGCAGAACTTCCAGATTACCTTCGTAAAGAATTGGCTTCGATGGATGAAAAGACAAAAGAAGATGCTTTTTATACCAATCTCGAATTTGGTACTGCTGGTATGCGTGGCTTGATTGGTGCAGGTACGAATCGTATCAATATTTATGTCGTTCGTCAGGCAACTGAAGGTTTAGCACGTTTGATTGATGAAAAAGGTGAAGATTTCAAAAAACGCGGTGTCGCTATCGCTTATGACTCTCGTCACTTCTCTCCAGAATTCGCCTTTGAATCTGCTGCTGTTTTAGCAAAACATGGCATTAAATCTTATGTATTTGAAAGTCTCCGTCCAACACCAGAACTGTCATTTGCAGTTCGTCACTTAAAAGCTTTTGCCGGGATTATGATTACAGCCAGCCACAACCCTGCTCCATTTAATGGCTATAAAGTTTATGGCGAAGATGGTGGTCAAATGCCGCCTCATGATGCTGATGCTCTAACAGCTTATATTCGTGCCATCGAAAATCCATTTGCCATTGAAGTTGCTGATGTTGAAGCCGAAAAAGCATCTGGATTGATTGAAATCATCGGTGAAAACGTTGATACTGAATACCTTAAAGAAGTAAAAGACGTGAATATCAATCAACAATTGATTGATGAATATGGAAAAGACATGAAAATCGTCTACACTCCGCTTCACGGTACAGGTGAAATGTTAGCGCGTCGAGCATTTGCCCAAGCTGGTTTTGATTCTGTTCAGGTTGTTGAAGCTCAATGCGTGCCAGATCCAGACTTCTCCACTGTCAAATCACCAAATCCAGAAAACCAGGCGGCTTTCTCTCTCGCTGAAGAATTGGGACACAAAGTTGGTGCGGACGTCCTTGTCGCAACAGACCCAGATGCTGACCGTGTTGGTGTTGAAGTTCTCCAAAAAGACGGCAGCTACCGCAATCTTTCAGGAAATCAAATCGGTGCGATTATGGCTAAGTATATCCTTGAAGCGCACAAGACTGCTGGAACACTTCCTGCCAATGCAGCACTTTGCAAATCCATTGTGTCTACCGATCTTGTGACCAAGATTGCTGAAAGCTACGGCGCTACCATGTTTAATGTCTTAACTGGTTTCAAATTTATCGCTGAAAAGATTCAAGAATTTGAAGAAAAACACAATCACACTTACATGATGGGCTTTGAAGAAAGCTTTGGCTACTTGATTAAACCATTTGTGCGTGACAAAGATGCTATCCAAGCTGTATTAGTTGTTGCAGAATTGGCAGCCTATTATCGTTCTCGCGGCTTGACTCTTGCAGACGGAATTGAAGAAATCTACAAAGAATATGGTTATTATGCTGAAAAGACGATTTCAGTTACTTTGTCTGGTGTTGATGGCGCTGAACAAATCAAAGCTATTATGAGCAAGTTCCGTGACAATGCACCGAAAGAATTCAACGCTACTGCTATTACAGTCACAGAAGATTTCAAAGCACAAACCGCTACCGATTCTGACGACAATGTAACGAAATTAACAACTCCACCAAGCGATGTATTAAAATACACACTTACTGATGGTTCATGGATTGCTGTACGTCCTTCAGGAACTGAACCAAAAATCAAATTCTACATTGCTGTTGTCGGAAATTCTAGCCAAGACGCTCAAGCAAAAATTGCAAAAATTGAAGCAGAAATCAATGATTTTGTAAAATAAGCAAAGAGTAAGAAGGTTTTGATTTCTCAGTCTAACTTCTACAATATTCAAACTTCGAGTCTGGGACAAGAGTGTCTCAGACTCGAAATTGTCTTGTAACAAATAACAGATAATTGCTCAGATGCTACTTTTTAAGATAGCAGACAGATCTTTCGAAGCAGGTCTCAAGGTCTTTTCGCTTTTTAACATTTGCTCAACATTATAGGGGAGACTATACAAAATAGCTAGGAAACATTTTATATCGGAGTCTTGAAACAAGAGCACGACAATTAAAATTTTCAATTTCTAGTCCTGTTTCACCTCTCTTTCAATGTTTTACATTTCATTTCGAATCTCTGCATTATTTTCCTATTTGTGGCATACTAGAATGAACAAAAGAAATGAGGTTATTTTATGGATAAATTTACACAAGATATCAAAGATTTAGAAGTCACGACTGTTGAACGTGCCCGACAAGCCATTGCAAATAAAGAAAACGCAACTTTTTTCATTGGGCGTAAAACATGCCCTTACTGTCGTAAATTCGCCACTACGCTAGCTAGTTTTGTCGCTGAAACCCAAGCACATATTTTCTTTATCAATAGTGAGGAACCTAGTGAACTGGAAGAGCTCCAAGCTTTCCGTTCCGAATACGGAATCCCAACTGTACCAGGTTTCCTACACATAGAGAATGGCCAAGTAGCTGTCCGTTGTGACTCTTCTATGACGGCTGAGGAAATCAAGTCATTCGCTAACTTATAAAAATGAAGCTGGAATTAAAATTTCCAACTTCACAGCATATTATAAACCAACTAGGCAGTGGCTTTTACAATCACAAAGCGAGGCAGGGAGCACATTATCCTTGCCTCTTAACATTTAATTTCCTTTTAATTTGCCTTCCTGAAAGGCTTGCCACATCTTCTGCTGAGGTTTAGCAAATGGATAGTTGTCAAATTCATCAGGATGCAACCATAAAACTTGTTCCTGTTTAGGCATTTCCGTAGCATTTACTACCTGACCGTAAAGCAAACGAATCTGCCACTTGCGATGACTGAACACATGTTGAATTGTCGGAAAAGCTTGCTCCTGCCAATTCACTACCACATCATAATCCTGCTCAAAGCTTTCTTGCGGAGATAATTCAAATGCAACTTGATTTTCTGCCACTTCAAAAAGGGATAACTGTTCACCGTCCGGAAATTCTTCCACTTCAATCAAAGGAAAGTGCCAAAATCCGGCCAAAAGGCCGCTAGTCTCATTTTTTTCCAAAAGAAACCGTCCTTGAGTATCTTGGATAATCAAACCATATAAATAAACTGGAACTGGTTTTTTCTTAGGAGCTTTGATAGGGTATCTATCCATTGTTCCATTTAAGTAAGCAGCGCTAAATTCCCTTACTGGACTGTCATCAGGTCTAGGGTTGATAGGTGCTTCAATATCTGAGCCTAAATCCATCAAAGCTTGGTTGAAATCTCCCGATCTTTGGGGGTCAATCAGAATTTCCATCATCGCTTGAAAAACCTTTCGGTTAGCAGGGACACCAATATCCAAATTAACTTCAAATAAACGGCTCAGGACCCGCATAACATTCCCATCAACCGCTGGCTCAGGCAAGCCAAAAGCAATACTTGCAATAGCTCCTGCTGTATAAGGACCAATTCCTTTCAGACTAGAAATCTCCTCGTAAGTGTGAGGAAACTCGCCACTAAAATCTGTCATAATCTGCTGAGCAGCCTGTTGCATATTACGTACTCGCGAGTAGTAACCTAGCCCCTCCCAAGCTTTAAGCAAACGTTCTTCTGAAGCCACTGCTAAATCTTTGATTGTCGGAAACCAAGCTAAAAAGCGCTCATAGTAAGGAATAACCGTATCTACCCGTGTTTGCTGAAGCATAATTTCTGAAATCCAGATATGATAAGGATTGCTGCTTCTCCGCCAAGGTAAATCGCGCTTATTTTCATCATACCAAGCTAATAATTTTTGGCGAAAAGAGATAATCTTTTCATCCTCCCACATCTCAATCCCATATTTTTTCAAATCTAACATAGCTTTAGTATAACACAAAATAAAAAGAGAACCCAGAACTTGAATTCTGGATTCTGTCTTGGCTTTCTAATAATGACCAACTGCTTGGCTGGCAGTAATCAATGTTAATTTATAAACATCATCAGCATTGCATCCACGGGAAAGGTCGTTTACTGGGTGGTTCAATCCTTGCAAAATAGGACCGACTGCTGAAAAGCCACCGAGGCGCTCTGCCATTTTATAACTGATATTTCCAGCTTCAATACCAGGAAATACAAAGACAGTCGCTTGACCAGCTACATTGCTTCCAGGAGCTTTTAACTCTGCCGTTTTAGGCACAAAAGCTGCATCAAATTGTAATTCTCCGTCAATAGCCAAATCTGGTCGCATTTCTTGCGCAAGTTTCGTTGCTTCGACGACTTTATCAACCTTTTCACCAAATCCAGAACCTTTAGTTGAATAGCTCAGCATCGCCACTTTAGGGTCAATGTCAAAGATTTGCGCGGTCAAGGCAGAGTTAATAGCAATTTCTGCTAATGTTTTAGCATCTGGATCAATATTGATTGCACAATCACTGAAAACATAGCGTTCATCACCGCGAACCATGAGAAAGGCACCAGATGTGCGAGAAACCCAAGGAAGTGTTTTGATAATTTGAAGAGCTGGGCGAACCGTGCTTGCTGTAGAATGAATCGCACCAGAAACCATACCTTGTACTTTACCAAGATAAACAAGCATGACACCAAAATAATTGACGTCCTCTTTCAATAATTTACGCGCTTCGTCTTCTGTGATTTTTCCTTTACGGCGTTCTACAAAAGCTGCAACCATTTCTTCAAAGCATGAACAATTTTGAGGGTCAATGACTTCATAACCTTCTGTCACACCTTCAATTTCAAGGTAAATACGAATTTTTTCAGGATTTCCCAATAAAACAGGTGTGATACTTGTTTCCTTTACCAAACGTTTAGTAGCTTGAAGAATACGTGGTTCTTCACCTTCTGGTAAGACAATCTTCACTTCTTTGTCTTGCAATGTTTCACGAATTGTTTCAAAAATTTTCATGTTTTACTCCTTACTTATTGCTTAATTTTTGAATGACTGTTTGAAAATCTTCCGGAAGAGGACTTGATTTATTCACAACTTCCTCATGGAATGGATTGTAAAAACGCAATGAATGACAATGAAGCGCTTGCCGCGTTATTCCGTCAGTCATGCTCCCACCATATAAATCATCTCCCAAGAGCGGAAAACCAATATAAGAAAAATGAACCCTAATCTGGTGTGTTCGTCCTGTATGAAGATGAATATCCACGAGATAAATGTCATCATACTGCGCTAAAACTTTATAACTCGTATGAGCATATTTTCCATTTTTTGCTACACAGCGAGTAATGATACTACTACCTTCACGCGCTATGGGAGCAATAATATCTCCTTCTGGCTTTAACGGTGCCGAACCCTTGACCAAAGCATAATAATGCTTCTCAATGACTTTCTTTTGCAACTGCTTGTCCAATCTTGCATGAGCATAACCGTGCTTTGCAAACAACATCAGACCACTCGTATCACGGTCTAAACGAGTCACAATATGAATCTGCTGATTTTCATAATGATTCGCAATGTAATAAGCCTTCACAAAATTAGCCATTGTATTGGAATGATTCACGCTAGGAATACTGGCTACGCCTGCCGGCTTGTTCAAAATCAGAAAATGTTCATCTTCGTAGACAATTTCTAAATCTTTCTCTACAGCTTGCAAACTGCCAAAACCTTCTTCTGCAGGAATATCGACGGCAACTTTGTCGCCAATATCTAACAAATAAATGGCATTTTGCTTTTTGCCGTTTACCTGAATATCCCCACCAGAAAACTTTATTTTTGCAAGCAAACTTTTGGAAATTTCATGTTTTTTTAGAAATGTTTTGACTTTCACATGCTCATCTGCGATAAATTCAAACCTCATTCCTCCACCTCGCCAATAAAGGCATCTTTGACACGATTCCAGAAGCTCGTATGACTCGGTGTAGCAAGAAAGTTAATCTTATGTTGATCAATTTGAAATTCAATTTTAGAAATATTGTTTATCATAAAATTTTGATTGTCAATCGAAATCGCATGTCGGTCATTCCAAGTCGGCACAATTTCAATTTTATCTTTCTTAGGGACAATAATTGAGGAGCCCAAGGTCCGAAACACACGATTGTTCAAGCTTGCAACTTCTGCAATCTGAAGAGCTTCGATGGTTGGGTGCAGAACAGCTCCACCCAACGATTTATTGTAAGCTGTGCTTCCTGTCGGAGTTGATACTGAAATGCCGTCACCACGAAAGCGCTCAAAATGCACTTGATTGATAATGATATCAGCGACCATTGTTCGTCCAGAACGCTTGACCGTCGCCTCGTTCAACGCACGTTTTATACAAATCTCATTATTTCCGTGGAAAATTTTCACATTCAAAATCGGATAAGACACCTTTGCGCCTGTGTCTAATTTTAAATTATCGATTAGTTTGTCCAACTCAAAATCTCGATAATCTGTATAAAAGCCCAAATGTCCTGTGTGAACGCCAACAAAGCGAACTTTGTCTAGCTGATCTTCATAATTGTGAAATGCTGACAAAAGCATCCCGTCGCCACCAATTGAAATGACAATATCAGGATTATTATCATTCAAAATAAAGTGATTTTGTTTTAGTTTCTGTTTCAATTGGCGACAAATTTCCTGACTTTGCCGTCTGCGATTACTGATAATCCCTATTCTTTTACCTGTATTCTTCATCTGTATCGTCACTATTTCCTACGCCATCATTCAATTTGCGACTAATTGGGTCAAATAAAGCTTGTGCCTCTTGAATATCATCACGAATTTTTCCCATTTCTTCGTCTAATTGATAGGCGATTTTTGCTGTAATTTCCAAACGTTTCTTAATTTCATCTGGAAACTCACCTTTGTATTTATAATTCAGCGAATGTTCAATTGTTGCCCAAAAATTCATGGACAGAGTACGAATTTGAATTTCTGCTAAAATCGTTTTGCTCCCATTGATGGTATCAACGGGGTATTCAATAATAACATGGTAACTGCGATAACCACTAGCTTTACGATTTTTAATATAGTCTCTCTCTTGAATAATCCGCATATCATGACGTTTTCGCAAAACATCCAAAACTTCTTCTACATCATCCACAAATTGGACCATCACGCGCAAACCTGCTATATCCTGCATATCTTGTGCTAAATTTTCCTCTCTGATTCCACGCAAAACCATTTTTTCTTTGATGCTTTCTATTGGTTTTACACGCCCCGTTACAAATTCAATCGGAGAATGCTGCTTTTGTTTTCGGTATTGTTTGCGAATCCCGCGCAGTTTGATTTTCAACTCACCAACCGCTTGAATATAAGGATCCAAGAACTCTTCCCATTCTACTTCCATACTATCACCTTGTCATTTTACTTATTTTTTTATAAAATAAACACAATACTTATTATAACATAAATCGCTTTCAAACAAAAGAAAAGGATTGGGAAATGAATCACCTGGAAATTGAATACAAAACACTTCTGACAAAAAATGAGTACCAACAGCTGTTACCGCTGTTTTCAGATATAACAGCTACCAAACAGACAAACTACTATATTGACACAGCCGACTTTTCAATCCGAGATGCAAAAATGGCACTACGCGTCCGTGCTTTTGAAAATCGTGCCGAATTAACTTTGAAAATTCCACAACAGGTCGGTAATATGGAATACAACCAATCTCTCACTTTAGAAGAGTGTCACACACTCATCAATACATGTATGCTACCTGAAGGAGAAATACGCATACTGCTGACTCACGCTGCTATCAATCTCGATGAACTAAAGGTGCTGGGGAACTTAACAACTATTCGCTATGAAAAAGAAACCACTATTGGCTTAATGGCACTTGACGAAAACCATTTCTTTAATACAATAGATTACGAATTGGAACTCGAAGTAACAGATGCTAAAATTGGAAAAAAACAATTCGACCACTTTTTACAGGCTCATCATATCCATTATAAATATGCAAAACCTAAAGTTGCAAGATTTGCTCAAAACTTATGAATAAAAAGCTGAAATTTTACTTATTTTTTGATAAAATGGAGTGTAGAAATCAAAAGGAGTCTTAATAAGTTATGATGGATATACTGACGGATAAAACACAGATGAAGTTATTTGCACTAAATTCCAATCACGATATAGCCGAAAAAATTGCTAAAGCTGCTGGTGTTCCCCTTGGAAAATTATCCTCACGTCAATTCTCAGATGGAGAAATTCAAGTTAACATTGAGGAAAGTGTACGTGGTTTCGATGTATTTATCATTCAGTCAACGAGTTTCCCTGTCAATAATCATTTAATGGAACTTCTCATCATGGTGGATGCTTGCAATCGTGCCAGCGCTAATTCTGTTAATGTCGTTATGCCATATTTTGGCTATGCTCGTCAAGACCGTACAGCTGCTCCTCGTGAACCAATTACGGCAAAACTGGTAGCAAATATGTTGGTAAAGGCAGGAGTTGATCGTGTTCTGACCCTTGATTTGCATGCCGTTCAAGTTCAAGGTTTCTTTGATATTCCTGTTGATAACCTTTACACTGTCCCTCTCTTCGCCAAACATTACTGTGAAAAGGGCTTATCTGGTGAAGATGTTGTTGTGGTTAGTCCAAAAAATTCTGGTGTTAAACGTGCTAGAAGCTTAGCAGAGCATTTAGGTGCTCCGATTGCGATTATTGACTATGCACAAGACGATTCTCATCGTAACGAAGGATATATTATCGGAGATGTTGCTGGCAAAAAAGCTATTCTCATTGATGATATTTTAAATACCGGACGTACCTTTGCGGAAGCTTCAAAAATCGTTGAACGTGAAGGTGCAACAGAGATTTATGCAGTTTCTAGCCATGGTTTATTTGTTGAGGGAGCTGCTGAAAAGTTAGACAATGCCCCAATCAAAGAAATTCTAGTAACCGACTCAGTTGCAACCAAAGAAAAAACTCCGAAAAATGTTCAATACATTACTGCAAGTGAGCTAATCGGAGATGCAATCGTTCGTATTCATAAAAGAAAACCAGTTAGTCCTCTTTTTGCTTACAATAAAAAGAAATAAGGAGAAATCTTGATTTATTTCGATAATGCAGCAACAACTCCCATGTCAAAAGCTGCTATTACTGCTATGACACAGGTTATGGAAAATACCTTCGGCAATCCATCTAGCATTCATAGTCACGGAAGAGCTGCTAGCAAAATTCTTCGCGAAGTCCGACAAGAGCTTGCTGAACTGCTTCATACTAATAGTCAACATATCATCTTTACATCTGGTGGGACAGAAAGTAACAATACAGCCATAAAAGGATATGCCTTAGCCCATCAAGATCAAGGAAAACACATTATTACTACTGCTATTGAGCATCATTCGGTTCTTGAAACAATTGAATACTTGGTGGATAAATTTGGCTTTGAAGCTACTTATATCCAACCTAAAAATGGAGAGATTACGGCTCAACAGATAAAAGAATCCCTTCGAGAAGATACAATACTTGTCTCAACCATGTATGCCAATAATGAAACAGGCTATATGCTTCCAGTCAAAGAAATTGCTGACGTTGTAAAACATCATCCCGCTGCTTATCATGTGGATGCTGTGCAAGTTATAGGTAAATTACCTGTCTATCCTGACGAGCTAGGAATTGACTTTATGAGCGCATCAGCTCATAAATTTCATGGTCCAAAAGGCATCGGCTTCTTGTACTTCAATCATGTAAAATTTGACAAATTTTTACATGGTGGAGATCAAGAGGATAAAAGGCGTGCAGGAACTGAGAATTTAGCGGCTATTGCCGGTATGGTTGCGGCTCTAAAAGAGAGCCACAATTGCTACCAAGAAAACATGGAACATGTTGAAAGTTTGAAACAGCAACTTCTCTCTGAACTTGACGGAATCCATTACTATATAAATAATGATTCACACACACTTCCCTATGTTGTAAATCTTGGCTTTCTAAATCAGGCTAACGATTTATTGCTCATGCGTTTAGACTTGGCTGGAATCTCTATCTCAACTGGCTCTGCTTGTACGGCCGGAACGGTTGAGCCAAGTCATGTGCTTAAAGCTTTTTATGGTAGCGATTCAGAACGCTTAAGGGAATCTATTCGCATTAGTTTCTCGGAGCAAAATACTTCAGAAGAAGTTCGACAATTTACTACAACATTAAAAGAAATTTTAGGAGGATAAAATAGATGGCTTTTCAGACCACTATTCACTTAAAAGACTGCCCCTACAGTTACTCTCTTGGAGAAAATGTAAAAAAATTTACTTTGCGTGATAACACATTTGCCGAAACAAAAGTCGGAAATTACGAATTAACACGCTTATTAGAAAATGTTCCCAATAGTGGAGACGGCTTTTTGTTGAAAATCATTATCAATAAAGACCTTTCAGGTGTGAAAATCAATATCACAGACAAATCTGGCCTTAGATTAGTGAATATTTTTAAATCAGAAGATAATCACATCATTCAAGAAAAGTTTTATTTCTTAATGGATAGCTTGGTAGAACGTGGTATTTTCACTAAACAAGAACAATAAACAAATAGCTTAAAAACTCATTTTTAAATCATCAGTAAAACAATAAAGAGTAGGAAACAAGCCAAAAATCTTTGATTTTCTTGATTTTGTCCTACTCCTTTTCTATTTTTATCAAATAAGTTGATTTTTTCACAAACTTTCTATAAAATAGTCTTTGAAAGGATGTGATTTTGTGAAATCTGAAAATAATACAACCATTCCACGCGCAACTGCTAAAAGGCTCTCTCTGTATTATCGGATTTTCAAACGATTTAATTCCGAAAAAATTGACAAAGCCAATTCAAAACAAATCGCAGATGCGATCGGGATTGATTCTGCAACTGTCCGTCGAGATTTTTCTTATTTTGGCGAATTAGGTCGTCGTGGATATGGTTACGATGTAAAAAAACTCATGAATTTTTTTGCTGACTTACTTCATGACAATTCCATTACCAATGTGATGTTAGTTGGTATCGGTAACATGGGACATGCTTTGCTCCACTACCGTTTCCACGAACGGAACAAAATGAAGATTGTTATGGCATTTGATACAGATGATCATCCTGAAGTTGGGACTACTACAAATGACGGGATTCCTATTTATGGCATTTCACAAATCAATAACAAATTAAAAGGTGTGGATGTTAAAACAGCTATTTTAACAGTTCCTAGTGCAAAAGCGCAAGAAGTTGCAACTGTTCTTGTGGAAGCTGGTGTAAAAGGTATTCTCAGTTTTTCTCCTGTTCACTTAACCGTTCCAAAAGATGTTGTCGTTCAATATGTTGATTTGACAAGTGAGCTACAAACACTCCTTTATTTTATGAAAAAAGAGCATTAAGTAATTAGAAAGAGCAAACATTTATTTATGAAGAGACCTATTATCGGCATTACTGGAAATGAAAGACCAAACCCTGAAGATGAATTTGCCATCATGAGTTATGCTGCTAAGGGATTTGTAGAGGGCGTAAAAGAAGTTGGTGGAACTCCCATCATATTGCCAATCGGAGATGCAGATATGGCACGGCGCTACATCCAGATGATTGACAAACTTATCCTAACGGGTGGGCAAAATGTATCACCACAATTCTATGGCGAAGAAAAAACAATTGACAGTGATGATTACTATTTGGAACGTGATTTGTTTGAATTAGCCTTAATCCATGAAGCTATCCAACAACAAAAACCAATTTTTACCGTTTGCCGCGGTACGCAATTGTTTAATGTTGCAATGGGCGGAACTCTTTATCAAGATATTGAGCACCATTGGCAAGACAGTTCTGCTGAATATACTACTCAAAAACTAGTCACTAAATCCGATTCTGTTTTGGAAAAAATTTACGGCGAAGTATCTCATATCAACTCTTTCCATCATCAGAGTATCAAAGATTTAGCAGAAAATGTCGAAGTCATTGCCCGTGATCCGAAAGACAACACCATTGAAGCCATTACAACAACTGATGAAATCGCTTATCTGGGAGTCCAGTGGCATCCAGAATTCTTATTTGAAACACGTCCTAAAGATCGAATGCTGTTTGACTATGTTGTCAATAGACTTTAAATCAAGTCTGTTTCTTCGCGATAACTATAATAATCTTTCTCTGCGACGATGAGATGATCCAGTAAGATGAAGCCCATTAGCTCACACGCTTCTTTTACATGTTTGGTCACTTCATCGTCATTTTTGCTTGGCAGTACAGCTCCTGATGGATGATTGTGCACCAAAATAATGGATGTCGCCATGTGTTTCACAGCATAATGCAGAATTTCTCGTGGTTCTGCAATACTGCGTGACACACTACCAATAAAAATCGTCTGCTGATGAATGATTTTGTTTTGAGTATTCAGATATAAAGCTACAAGGTGCTCCTGTTTTTTATGCCCCAATTCTTGTTGCATTTTTTTCGCTAACTTTTGACTACCTAAAATTTGCTCTTGCGTAATCAATTCTGCCTTACTGACTCGCTGGCCTAATTCAATCATGGCTTGCAATTCAATAGCTTTGATACGACCAATTCCAGAGATTGATTGCAATTCTTGTAGCGTCATATTGCGCAAATCATTCAAACTAGAAATAGTTGATAAAATTCGTTGAGAAACTTGAAAAACAGTTTCTTTTTTATTGCCTGTGCGGATAAGAATGGATAACAATTCTTGATTGCTCAATTGTTCTGCACCTTCTGCGACTAAACGTTCCCTTGGCAACAAAGAATCTTCCTGAAATGAAATACTATACATAAAAAACCTCCTCATATCCTTATTCGGAAAAAGAAGAGGAAAATAAAAAATCTGAGAAATGATTCTCAAATTTTTTAAGTTAGTATTTACATTTCAACAATTTTACCTGTTTCAAAGTAAACAACCCATTCACAGATATTTTTAGCGTAATCACCAATGCGTTCTAAGTACGAAATAACTTGGAAGTAATCACGACCTGTAACAATCAAATCTGGATTTGCCTTAATTTCTTGTGTAGCTAAATCACGAATATCATCAAAATACTGATTGATTTTCTCATCCATAGCTGCTATTTCGTAAGCCTTGTCCACATCGCCATTAAGGTAAAGATCAAGTGCTGCTTCCACAAAATTTTTGACATCGCGTCCCATTTTGCTGATTTCTTCCTCAACAGACTGGATGCGAACTTCTCCCTTCATGCGAATCGTTGCCTGTGCAATGGAAACAGCGTGGTCGCCCATTCTTTCCACATCACTACTAGCCTTCAAAACTGTAATAACGGTTCGTAAGTCTTGCGAAACAGGCTGCTGCAAAGCAATGATTTCCAGAGATTTTTTCTCCAACTTTACTTCATATTCATTCACTTCTGCGTCTTTTTCGATTACTTCTTTTGCTAATTCGCGGTCGTGGGTCACAAATGCACGAACTGTGCGATTAATCTGTGACAAAACTTCATTTCCCATTGCATAAAATTGGTTATGGAGTTTTGCTAAGTCTTCTTCAAATTGTACTCTAAGCATAAATTTTCCTTTCCTAAGATCTAAAGAATTTTATACGAAAATCCATCTTTTTACATAATTCTTGTCTACAAGTATATGTGCATTTTATATATAAATATATAGAGAATCAGTAGTCGCCAAAACATTGGAATAGCCATAATATTGTAGTGACCAATTACAATCTCTAACCAAACTTGCCTGTGATATAATCTTCCGTTTCCTTATGAATCGGACTGAGGAACATCTCTTTCGTGGCATTAAACTCAATCAAATCGCCATTTAGGAAGAAAGCAGTCTTGTCTGAAATACGACTAGCCTGTTGCATTGAGCGGGTCACAAGTAACATTGTATATTGATCTTTCAGCCCATGAAGTGTTTCTTCAATTTTTCCTGCAGAAATGGGATCAAGTGCCGACGTTGGCTCATCTAAAAGAATGATTTTCGGACTCGTTGCTAAAACGCGAGCCACACAAACACGTTGTTGCTGACCGCCTGACAAGCCAATCGCTGAGTCATGTAAACGATCTTTTACTTCATCCCAAATGGATGCTCCCTTTAGTGAAGTTTCAACAACTTCATCTAACACTTCTTTGTCCTTAACACCATTGATCCGCAAACCATAAACAACATTTTCATAAATCGTCATTGGAAATGGATTGGGCTGTTGAAAAACCATTCCAATTTCTTTGCGAAGCTCCACCGTATCTGTCCGTGGGCTGTAAATATTGTGCCCATTATAAATTACAGTGCCTGTCGTTGTCACCTCTGGATTTAAATCTCCCATGCGATTGATTGCCTTTAAAAGGGTTGATTTTCCTGATCCAGAAGGACCAATCAAAGCGGTAATCTCCTGCGGTAGTATATCTAATGATACACTATTGAGAGCTTTCTTTTTATTATAATAAACCGACAAGTCCTTGATTTGTAAAATAGGTTCTGTCATTCTGATAGTCCTTTAATAAATTCTAATTAATCAGCAATTTTCTTAGCCAAAATGACCAGAAACATAGTCATTCGTAGACTGCAACTTAGCATTTTGGAAAACATTGGCTGTTTCATCATATTCAATTAAATCACCAAGATAGAAGAAACCGGTATAGTCACTAGCACGTGCCGCCTGCTGCATGCTGTGGGTCACGATGATAATCGTATAGTTCTTCTTCAACTCTAACATCGTTTCTTCTAACTGCGCGGTTGCAATTGGATCAAGCGCAGAAGCAGGTTCATCCATTAGAAGTATTTCTGGCTTCACGGAAATGGCTCTGGCAATGCAGAGACGTTGCTGCTGACCGCCTGATAACATCAAAGCAGATTTATGAAGGTCATCCTTTACTTGTTCCCACAGAGCCGCTTGTTTTAGAGATGTTTCTACAATTTCATCTAAGATTTTCTTATCCTTAACACCGGCACGTTCATGCGCAAAGGTGATGTTGCGGTAAACAGATTTGGCAAAAGGATTTGGTCTTTGAAAGACCATTCCGATATGTTTCCGCATTTCATAGACATTGATATCTGGACGGTTAATATCAATTCCTTCATACCAGATCTCACCAGTAACCTTAGCGATGTCAATCGTATCATTCATTCGATTCAAGCTGCGAAGATAGGTTGACTTACCAGAACCTGAAGGCCCGATAAGAGCTGTAATCTTATTTTTCTTGAACTGCATATCAACCCCTTTAATGGATTCGTTTTTACCATAGTAAACATGCAAATTCTTCGTTGATAAAACAACCTCTTTCTCAGGAAAAGTAACGATATGTTTTTCATTCCAGTTATATTCTGTCATTTCTTCTCCTTTTAAGCAGATGTTAATTTCTTATGCAGGTAACTTCCGAGCTTACGAGCTCCAAGGTTAAAGATTAAAATAAAGATAAGAAGTACTGCTGCTGATCCAGCTGACACTTCTACTGCATCAGGAATCGTTCCTTCACTATTGACTTTCCAAATGTGAACAGCCAAAGTTTCAGCCTGACGGAAAACAGAAATTGGGCTAGTTACACTGAAAATATTCCAATTTGACCAGTCAAGTGCTGGGGCAGACTGACCTGCTGTATAGATAAGCGCAGCAGCTTCCCCAAAAATACGTCCAGAAGCTAATACAATCCCCGTCACAATACTTGGTAACGCTTCTGGAACGACGACATGGACGATCGTTTCCCAGCGAGAGATGCCAAGTGCAAGCCCAGCTTCGCGCTGTGTATGATGCACATGCTGTAAGCTGTCCTCCACACTACGTGTCATCTGTGGCAGATTAAATACAGTCAAAGCCAAAGCACCAGAAATGATTGAGAAACCATATTGAAATTGAATAACAAAAATCAAATATCCAAAGAGACCCACAACAACAGAGGGCAAGGAGGATAAAATTTCAATACAGGTTCTGACAAAATCTGTTACCGGACCTTTTTTTGCATACTCAGATAAGTAAATCCCTGCTCCCATTGATAGAGGAATGGAAATAATCAAGGTGATAACTAACAGAAACAATGAATTATAGAGCTGAATTCCAATTCCGCCGCCCGCTTGGTATGAAGACGATTGTCCCGTCAAGAATTTCCACGAAACATGAGGTAAGCCCCTTACTAAAATGTACAAAATCAAGGAAGCAAGAATAGCAACAATGATTCCTGCAATGGTATAGAGGACGCCTGTTGCTAATTTATCCATCTTTTTAGCGTGCATAGTTCTTCTTACCTCTTTCCTTTGTAATCAATTTAATCACAGTATTGAAGGCTAAACTCATCAAAAGCAGAACCAGAGCAAGCGACCACAAGACATTGTTATTAACGGTTCCCATAACGGTATTTCCAATTCCCATTGTTAAAATAGAGGTCAAGGTTGCAGCAGGTGTTGTCAGAGAAGTTGGGATAACCGCTGAATTTCCGACAACCATTTGAATCGCCAAAGCTTCACCAAAGGCACGAGCCATTCCAAAGACAATAGCTGTAAAAATACCTGAGCGAGCTGCTTTTAGCGTCACACGCCAAATCGTTTGCCAACGAGTCGCTCCCATTGCCATACTAGCTTCTCGATAATGCCGCGGTACAGCACGCAGGCTATCTGTTGTCATAAAGGTCACCGTTGGTAAAATCATGACAAAGAGAACAAAAATCCCTGACAAGATTCCAAAACCTGTTCCACCAAAGATACTGCGAACAAAGGGAACAACTACCTGTAATCCAATAAATCCATACACAACTGATGGAATTCCGACTAGAAGTTCAATAGCTGGTTGCAGAATTTTTGAGCCTTTAGGGGAAACCTCCGTCATAAAAACAGCTGCTCCAATTGCAAATGGTGTTGCCAATAAAGCTGATAGGAGAGTTACGAGGAAAGAGCCCAGAATCATTGGTAAAGCACCGAATTCCTTACCGGATGGATTCCACCTTGTTCCAAAAAGAAAACTGAAGATGTTTACTTTATTAACAAAGAAAGTCGAAAGTCCTTTCTCCGCTACAAATAATAAAATCATTGCGACGACAAAAACAATTAAACTCATGCAAAGAAAAGTAATGGTTTTTCCAAATGTTTCTAAACGAGAGTTTTTTGACTTTGTCAGCATTTTTTTTGCTACTTCGTTCATGTTATTCCTAAATTCTTTCTTTTACTTTGAGCTGATAGTTCCGTCAAGACTACGAGTAACCTTCATATCGTTAATAGGAATGTAGCCCATTTTACCAACAATATTATTTTGGACTTCTGCTGTCATCATGTACTCTAGAAATTTTTTAGCTAATTTGTTAGGTTCTCCCTTAGTATACATGTGCTCATAAGACCAAATAGGCCAGTTGTTCGTCGTCACATTCTTCTTCGTTGGCTTATAACCATTCAAGTTTAATCTTTTCACACTAGTATCAACATAAGAAAAAGCTAAATAAGAAATGGCACCTGGAGTTTGCGAAACAATCGTTTTGACCATTCCGTTAGAATCTTGCTCTTGCGCTTGCTTAGCTTCTTTGCCATTCATAATAACACTATCAAAAACTGCTCGACTACCAGAACCAACGGCACGGTTGATGATGGTAATTTCCAAATCTTGACCACCAACTTGCTTCCAATTGGTGTATTCTCCGGTAAAAATTTTACGTAGCTGCTCTGTGGTTAAGTTGTTTACTTTAATTCCTTTATTTGCAATAATCGCAGTACCCGCTACAGCAACTTGGTGATCCACCAAAGTTTTAGCCTTGATTCCGTCTTTTTCTTCTGCAAATAAATCGCTATTTCCAATATCTACTGCACCAGATTGGACTTGTGATAATCCTGTTCCCGATCCTCCACCTTGCACATTGACAATTTTTTTCGGATTTTCTTCGGTGTATTTGTCCACGACTGCTTCAACCAACGGTTGTAGAGCTGTTGAGCCAACTGCTGTTATCGCCTCACCGCGGTTAATCCAGGAAGAACAAGCTGAAAGACCGATGCTGCAAATCACGAGAGTGACTGCCCAAAGTATTTTTTTGTGTTTAATCACATGAAACTCCTTTTCAGATGTGAAAGCATTTTCATTCTAAGATTTCCCTAATCTTTTCACATCTAATCTCACTATAACATATCTTTAGATATTTGGAAAGATTCTTTATTGAAATCTCAGGCCTTTTGGAAAATAATTTTTCAGAATATTTCCAGTCACTTTTGCAAACCCTAAACCATTACCTTGGACAACAACTTGATACCAACCATTTGCAGTGTTCTGATTGAGATTGACTGTCTCCCCAGCAACGTACTTTTTAAACTGCTCTTCATCAATTTCAATTATGTGCTTTACTTCACTTGGTTTTAAAGCCAGTCCCAAAGCAAAACTCGGTTCAAATCGTTTTTTCTTAAAAACACCTAGGTGCAAGCCATTTCTGGCAATTTTGAGTTTCGATAGATCTGGAAGACCTAGTGGCAATAGATATAAATGATCTCCAAAAGTCTGTAAATCGCCATTTAACTCTAAAGCCAAATGTTGTTTTTGAAATTCCTGCCACAACGTCTTCTGCTCCGATGTCAGATTGCTCTTTTTGGCTTTTATTTTTTTAGCTGACTGCTCACCATAAAAACGAAATTTTGCAACAAATTGTCCTTCACCCTTAAAACGATGAGGATACATGCGTGCAGTTTCCGAAAAGTGAATACCAGCCACCATACCATTGATTTTTGAAATTTCAACCAATTCAAGGGAATAGTTTTCTAACAGCCAGTCAACGATTTCCTCGTTTTCTTCTGGTGCCCAAGTGCAAGTAGAGTAAATCAGTTCACCACCAGTTGTCAACATTTTCAAAGCATCCGCTAGTATCTCACGTTGAAGCTGTGCACATTGAGCAGGATAAGTCTCGCTCCAATACTCCGTTGCTTCTGGCTGCTTTCTAAACATTCCTTCACCAGAACATGGTGCATCTAAGACAATCATATCAAAATAGCCCTGAAAGATCTGGCTTAATCTGCCAGCTGACTCATTCGTCACCACTACATTTCTCGCTCCAAAACGCTCAATATTTTCTACTAAAACCTTCGAACGCTTTGAATTGATTTCATTGGAAACAAGCACACCTGTATTATTCAAGTATGACAACAAATGAGTGGATTTCCCACCCGGCGCTGCAGCCAAATCAAGCACTTTCATATCTTGACGCGGTGCTGCAATTTGAGCAACCATTTGCGCAGCAGGTTCTTGAGAATACACCAAGCCTGTAACATGCTCTATTGATTTTCCAGAAATCTTGCCATAATAACCCCAGTTCGTGTTGGAGATAGGATTTAGAAAATGTTTTTGATGTGCTTTTAGTGGATTTACTCGAAAAGCGGAAACCGGCTCCTCATCAAAAGTTAGAAAAAAAGAGGGAGCCTCCTCTCCCAAAAGATTGTAGTATTTTTCTTTAAATCCTTTTGGAAAATGCATCTAATCCTCTCGCTTTCGATATATGTATTTTTTAATTTCGTCCAATTTCATCATTGGAATCATCATAATCCCCTGATGACTTTCAAAATCAGGCTGCTTACCATCAAGTGTCACTGTCGTATATCCTAATTTATCTCCCATAATGGAAGCTGCAGCATAATCCCAAGGGCAAATATAGGAAATATAAGTCAAAAGTTGACCTGACAAAACCTTGCTAAAACTAATCGCAGCACTTCCATACACTCGAACTCCTAAGGTTTCTTTCGCCAAGTCAGCAATTCCCCAATCGTTGCGCTCAAAAATACCAGCGTTTGATGCCATTAAAAATTGATTCAAGGGACGATCTTGGTAAGAAGGCAATTTCTGCTCATTGCAATAGACATCAAATTGACCACCACCATGGTACAACTTGTCTCCTATCACATCATAAATGACACCAAATTGACCAATCCCATTTTCAAAATAAGCCAATACAACAGCAAAATCAGCTTTTTGTGCGACAAAATTATTTGTACCATCAATAGGATCAATGACCCAAACATTGCCATCCGAAATAGAATGACGCAGTCCATTTTCCTCAGCTAAAATGTGATCCGTAGGATAAGCTTCTAAAATCCAGGTTACTAAATTATCCTGAACTTCCTTGTCCATTTGAGTTACCAAATCAGACGGACTGGATTTGGTTTCGATTTCTAATTGATCATCCAAATGCTCTTTGATGTAAGAAGCTACATTCAGAACAATTTGTTTGGCAAAATTAAATTTCTTTTCCAAGAGAAAACATTCCTTTCTCCTTTTGTTTTGCAGCTTGAACAGCTCGATATAAGGAATAGCCACTTGCTATTTCAAATTCACGTCCAATCCGCTTTTCTTCAGCTTTGCTTGGAACAATTTTTTTGAAGAGTTTGTAAGATGATAGTATTTCTTCTGCTGTTATTTTTTCTTCATAAGCCTGCTCAACATCATTCAAAAAAGAAAGCACTGAAGCAAGCTCTTCAGTGCTCCACGATATGTCTAGTGGGTAACGATAGTTTTTATTCATATTATTCAATCTCAGCTCTTAGAGTTGCATCGCGCAATTCCTGTTTTCGATATCCGCGAGGCAAAAACGCACGGATTTCATCTTCGTTAAATCCAATTTGCATTCGCTTGTCTTCCAGAATAATCGGGCGACGCAAAAGGCTTGGATTTTCCTCAATTAAACGAAGCAATTCAGAAATTGATAAATTTTCAACATCCAAATTTAATTTTTGAAAAATTTTTGAACGAGTTGAAATAATGTCGTCTGTTCCATTCTCCGTCAGAGAAAGAATATGTTGTAATTCGGGTGTAGATAAAGGGCTCGTCATGATATTGTGCTCCTCAAAAGGAACTTCATGATTGGATAACCATGCACGCGCCTTGCGACAACTTGTACAACTCGGTGATAAAAATAGTGTAACCATGCATTTCTCTTCTTATTATTTGTAACTGTTATCATTATACTAAATTTTATGTAAGATTACTAGGTATTTTTACAAATTTTCTCCTATTTTTTAGGAAAAATAAGAAGCTTACTACATGATTTAGTGGTTTTCATTTTTAGAAGTCCAATATCTTGCGATTTCCTTATCAACTTGCAATTGCTTGACTAGCTCGTCCACATTATCGAATTTTACCATATCTCGAATTTTGTCTAACCAAAAAATACGAATAGTATCACCATAAATATCTTGTGAAAACTCAAAAATATTGGCTTCAAAACGAAGTTCATCTCCTTCAAAAGTGACATTTTTGCCGACGCTAGCCATCCCGCGATACACCTTTCCGTTGTGTTCTACATCAACCACATAGACACCATCGGCTGGTAAAATAACCCGATCTAGCGGAGCAAGATTTGCCGTTGGATAGCCAATCGTTCGTCCTCTTGCATTGCCATGAACGACAATTCCTCTAGTGGATAAGGAGTAGCCTAGCAATTGATTGCTTTCGGCGACATTTCCTGCTAGTACTGTTTCTCGAATACGAGTTGAACTAACTTTTTCTCCATTGAAATTTACAGAAGGAACTACGATAACTTGTCCGTCAAATAGTTTTTTCAAATCTTCTGCACTGCGTCGATCTGAACCAAAATGGTAATCAAATCCCGCAATGACAACTTTTGCTTTCAAACGCGAGATGTATTTTTCAAAAAATTGTTCCGCAGTATTACGAGCAAACTGACTGGTAAAATCAATCAAATAAAGGTAGTCTACACCAAGATTTTCCATTTGCTGCAAGCGATCTTCTGGACTAGTCAAATGAAGCATCAATGAAGGCTGGTAGCGTACAAAAGCTAATTTGGGAGATTCTGGAAATGTCAGCACTGCAATCTTCAGATGCTTCTCTGCTGCCATTTTTCTCGCTTCAGCAAACAAGGCTTGATGTCCTTTATGCAGTCCGTCAAAATACCCTAGCACTAATACTGTGTGTTCAATTTGCTGAATGTCTTTTTCATTTTTTATTCTAATCGTTTTCATCACTTAACTATTTTATCACAAAATTTTAAAGAAATACTTTTCTAGGTTTATATTCTTTGTCGCGCTTTTCTAAAATAACTTGTAATTTCCCTTGATAAAAACCAGCCACCTGTCCTGCCTTGGTATCTATATGAATAAAGCGTCCAAATCGTACTTCTTCAACCTGCTCTTCCGTAAGGTTTACCTTAGGTAAATCTCCTATGCCGAATTCAATGGGTTGCAAAAATGAAAAATCTCCTTTGTTCACCTTCTCGTCAATTTCTGCTAAAGTCAAAGCTTCTTCCAAATCCATACCAGCCGCAGCAGTGCGAGTCAGTTTAGACATATGGGAATCATAACCCAACTTCGCTCCTAAATCAACTGCCAATGTTCGCACATAGGTTCCCTTGCTGCATTTAACTCGAAAAGGAAAACGTGCCAAGTTACTTTCATAGACAATAGCTCCTGTCCGCTCAAAGTTGTAAATTATTACCTGACGCTTTGGTCGCTCTACTACCTCCCCAGCTCGAGCATACTCATAGAGTTTTCGTCCATTGACCTTGATAGCCGAGTACATAGGTGGCACTTGGGTCTGTTCTCCAACCATACTGGCAATGACTTGATCCACTAATTTTTCATCTAGCGCTTCTGTCACAGGACTGAAAGCCACCTGTTCTCCACTGGCATCCTCTGTCGTTGTCGAAAAACCTAAAGTGACCTCTCCTTCATACACTTTACCTTCGTCTTGCATAAATTCTACCAATCGCGTGGCCTTCCCGACTGCAATGGGCAATACACCCACCACATCTGGGTCTAAAGTCCCACCATGACCGATTTTTTTCATTCCTAAAATTTTACGCAGTTTAAAAACCGCATCATGCGAGGTCATTCCCGCTTCTTTTTTTAAATTGATAATTCCGTTCATTGATTCCTTATTCTGCTAAAAATTCTATTAGTAGTTGATTAAATTCCTTGTTTCTTTCAGCACCACAAGAGCCATAATGAAGCTGTATCTAAACATCTAGTCAGACTTGAAGCAGTCGTCGGATAGCCTAAATCTTCATAGAGGGGGAGCAAGACTTCTATGTCTTTCAAGATTGCTTGTCGTACCTGCATCGTTTCCTCCTAGTCGTTCTTCAACGCCTCAAACTTAGCTTTCATAGTTGGATTTTTGCGGGTCAATTTCTTGACGGAGACGTCATACAGTTTGTTGTTGGCGAGGCGCAGTTGATTGTCTGATGTCTGAAGTGCCTGTTTGACTGCTTCCATTCGCTTAATGGCTTTGTCAATTTCTTCGATTGCCTTGTTAAAATTCTTAGAAGCTGAATTGTAGTTCTTCGCAAACGCTACTTTAAAGGTTTCTAAATCATCTTCAAAGTGGGTAATGTCAATATTTTGCTCCCGAACCAGAGCCAGCTCCTGCTTGTATTTAAGAGAATTGAGCGCAGCATTTCGTAAAAGTCCAATGAGCTGGATAAAAAATTGAGGACGAACCACATACATTTTTTCATACTCGTGGCTGACATCAACAATGCCAGTATTGAAATAATCATTATCTGCTTCCAGCATACTTACCAAAACAGCATACTCACATTTCTTTTCCCTGCGATCCTTGTCCAATTCTTTGTAAAAATCAGCGTTTTTATGCTTCTTCTCAGTACCGTCCGCTTCATTTTTCATCTCAAACATAATAGAAATGATTTCTACTCCGTTTTCATCTTCCTCACGAAAAATGAAATCCCCTTTGGAGCCTCGTGCAGAAACCTGATTATCTTTCTCAAAGTAAGCATTTGGAAAGGCAAAACTGCGAACCTTGTTAAATTCGCTTTCAGCGTAATGCTCTAAACTCTCTCCAATCGCTTTAGTAGATTGCTGCGCTTTAAAATTCTTGTAAAATTCTACTTGCTCATTGGCAGCCTTTAGCTGAGCTTCGTAATTTTGTTTAACAGATGCAAGGGATAATTCATTTTCTTTCTCTTGCAATAAAAGCTGATTTTGGATTTGGTCGCGTTCTTTTTCAATATTTGTCAACGAAGCTTGCAGCTCATTTTGGTGTTCCAGCTTCATACGATCCAGTTGCGATCGCAAGCCCAGCAACTCCTTGTCTTTATTGATGAGTTTTTCAGACAGAGCCTGCTCCGTATCCTTTTTGATCAACTCCTTTTGTGATTCAAAATTGGAAATAGTTGCCTTGAGCTCTTGAATTTCAGACTCTTTCTGACTTAAGACCTGCTGTTGCTCATTCTGTGCCTTTTGTTTTTCCAGAGCTAACGCCTGCTCAATCTGAGCATGAATCTCCTTGTCAAACTCTGCAGTTCGAACCTGCGACAAAAGCTCACTGTACTGGCTATCATTAACTGTAAAAACTTCCCCGCAGTTGGGGCATTTGATTTCGTTCATGGATACCTCTTCATTGATTGTTCTCTATAACATCTTATTATACCATTTCTTATGGTTATTTTAAATTAACAGCTTAAATATAAAAAGACCGTTGCACATGAACAACAATCTTTTTGTTTGTAAATTAAGCCTGTATCCGCCAGCTGGCAGCACTGCGTCTTTCCTGAATAAATCGGCTATATAAACCTCGTTTGGCAAGCAATTCTTGGTGCTTGCCTTGCTCAACTATACGACCTTGATTAAGAACAATAATTTGATCGGCATGCTCTACTGTTTTTAGCCGATGGGCAATCATGATAATGGTCTTATCGCGAGTCAGAGCTTGAATGGCCTGCATGAGGGCTTCTTCGTTTTCTGGGTCGACATTAGCAGTTGCTTCGTCCAAAATAATAATTGGAGCTTCCTTGATAATGGCACGAGCAATGGAAATCCGCTGCCGCTCCCCGCCTGAGAGACTGGCTCCGCCTTCACCAATCTTGGTCTGATAACCCTCTGGCAAAGACAGGATAAAGTCATGACAAGCAGCTTTTTTCGCAGCAGCTACAACTTCTTCATGACTGGCATCTGGTTTTCCAAATTTAATGTTATTTTCAATGGTATCTTCAAACAGATAAACCGTTTGAAAAACAAAGCTGAAATTACGAATAAGGCTGTCATAGCTGTATTCTTTTACATCATGACCATCTAAGCTGATGCTGCCACTCTCTACATCCCAGAAACGGGCAATGAGATTGCAAAGAGTTGTCTTTCCAGAACCAGAAGGCCCTACCAGAGCTGTCGTTGTCTTTTCTGGAATATCCAACGATACATCATCAATAATTTTCTTACTCTCATAGGAGAAACTGACATGATCCAGCTTGATATTGCTGGTTTTTGACTGCAAATCTTTTCCGCTAATATCCATTGGTTTAATCGACAAAACTTTATTGACCATATCAACCGATAAATCAACAATGCGAAGAAGAGAAGAAAAACTACCAACTCCGTCCAGACTTTCGTAAATCATAAAAGCACTAATGAGCATCATGATACAAATCAAAAGACTCATACTTCCTTGCAGGTAAAAATAAATGGAGAACAGCCCCATAATCGTTCCAGTCAGCTTGGTAATCATCCCTTGCAGAGCGATATAAGGCGAGGTAACCCAAGTCAGCTTTGTATCTAAATGCCTTTTATTCTCAATAGCACGCGATAGTTTTTTAGCCGATGATTGAACAATATTATAGTTCTTTACTTCCGCAATCCCTTGACTGTATTCTAGCACAACTGCTACCAAATCTGTATCAGCTTGTTGTTTAGCTTCTGACACATTTCCAGCTTGCCAACGCATCAATCCATTTGGCAAGAGAAACAGTATCAAGCCTGCCAACAAAATCAAACCAATTTTCCAATCGTAGATAAATACAAAAACCGTAATAGTTCCTGCTGTTAGGAATCCTTCCAGCGTCACCATGACAACCCGAGTAGCAACATCTGCTAGACTTTCAAGTGTATTGGTTGTAACGCTGGTGATTTGTCCCAGACTATTTTGATTAAAATACCCCATTGGCAGGTAGCGCATGTGTTCAGCAATTTCAATCCGCTTATGAGTACATGTATGATAGCCCGCTTCTGTCTGCAACATTGTAATTTTCAAGCTAATCCAAATGTTAAGAATAACAGACAAGAGCATAATTCCGAGAGAGAGCCATACAGTCTGCATAGAAACATCATTGTTAATGATAGCCATAACAACCAACCCAATAGCTGGAATCCGAAAAGCAATAATGAAAGCTTTTAGAACCCCTAAACAAACAGAAGTGTAGAATTTCTTGCGATCTTCTTCTGTACAAAAATCAAAGAATTTTTTCAATGTACTAAGCATCTGCCAATCCTCCTTCCGTCATTTTATCGCTATCTTTTACTGCTATATGAGCTTGCCACATAGAAGCATAAAGCGGACAAGTCTTCTGCAAATCTGCATGTTTTCCTTTTGCCTCAATACGTCCGTCATTAACTACGACAATCTGATCTGCACTTGCAATCGTTGAAAGACGGTGAGCAATGACCAGAAGCGTACGACCTTCTATCAAACGAGCTAAACTAGACTGAATGAGAGCTTCATTTTCAGGATCGGTATAAGCCGTTGCCTCATCCAAAATAATAACCGGTGCGTCTTTCAGCATAGCTCGTGCAATTGCAATCCGTTGTCGTTCTCCACCAGATAAATGATTACCACCAGTTCCAACACGGGTCTCAAAACCATTTTCTAAATTACTAATAAAATCATAGCAGCCGCACTTGCGAGCAATGTCAATCACTTCTTCATCCGAAGCAGCGGAATTACCCATACGAATATTTTCCATAATCGTTTCATCAAAAAGGTAATTATCCTGTGTGACATAGGCAATCTGACGACTGTAATAATCAAGAGGTAGGTTTTGAATGTCCACGCCACCAAAGGTAATACTACCAGAATTGACATCCCAGAAAGAAGCTAGAAGTTTAGCAATCGTAGATTTCCCTGAGCCAGAAGGGCCGACAAGAGCAGTTACTGTATCAGGCTCAATCGTTAAGGAAATACTATGCAATGCTTCTTCCTCATCTGAATAACCAAAACTAACATCTATCATTTGAAGTTCTGTTCCCTTTGGAATGTCCGTTAATTCTGTCGGACGAGGTAAATCAGGTTTTTCCAAAATAGCAATCACTTCACCAAAGATTGTCGCAATTTTCCGTAAATCATCCATATAGGAAGCCACTAAAATAAACGGCGTCAAAAGGCTAAGAGACAGAATGATTAGTAAAATAAAGTTACTAGCTGTTAGGCTACCTTGAAGGTAAAAGAGAGTTCCAAAAGGGAGTAAGAAAAGCAAACCGGACGGTAAGAAAGCTGTAACAATGCCCATTTCAACTACGCACTTGCGCATCCATTCAATAAAGCAATCAGCTCCTTCTTTGGCAGCCTTGACAAATTTATCGTAAGAAAATTTCTCTTTTCCAAAAACCTTGATGACTTCAATCCCATTGATGTATTCTACTGCTGTATCGTTGAGTTTCTTCGTTTTCTCAACTGTATTTTCAAAATCACCTTCGCTCTTGCGTAGCATATTCCCATAAGCTAAGATAACAATCGGGATTGTCAGAAGCGAAAGCATGGTTAGGCGCCAATCAATCACTAACATGGCAATTAAGATAATAAAGGGACCAAATAGCCCGGATGTAAACTCAGGAATTAAGTGTGCCAAAGTTACTTCTGTGGCATCCACTCGCTCAACAATGATATTTTTGTAAGTTCCAGAAGATTGACTTAAAACCGTTCCCAGAGGCAATTTGGCCAATTTCTCTGTCAGACGATAGCGCATTTCTGCTAAAATCTTAAAGGTTGCTGTATGAGACAAGAGCGTCGAAATCCCGTGAAATCCCCAATGTGCTATCCATGCCAGTCCTATCCAAATGGACTGAAGAACATAAAAATTCCAATCTCGATTGCCTTGTAAGAGCTGATTGATGATATTTCCTACAAAAAAATAAGGCAAAAATCCACACAAAACAGATAAAAAGGCAAAAACAAGACTAACAATAAAATAAAATTTGTGAAGAGAGACAAATTCCAGTATCCAAGATACAACCGACTTTTTCTTCATACAAATCCCTTCTTTCTCCTAGAAAACGAATAAAGAACCCTAGTCAAACAATTCATGATAGGCTAACAATGCTATGATTTAATTTATACTCATATTATAAATTCTGACAATTCTAATGTCAAACAAAAATAAAAGAGCGAGACAGAAATCAGTAGTTTCGTAGAAACTTGATTTCATCGTCCCACCTCCGCATAGCTCGAAAGGTTTGGGGAACCTTTCTAGGTTGGAATGAAGCTTAACGTCAAAAGGGTTGTAAAACTTGATTTATCAACATATTTGAGTCCACTCAGTAGTGATTGATTAGGCACTTTAGTGCCAATCAATTGTGCATGGGAAACTCTACATTGACGAAAGTCAATAGAGCTTCTCCAAACTACTGCGTCTTATAATTTTGACTATATAAACAAAGGAAGCTGAGCACTTTTGCCCCAACTTCATTGTAGCTTGAAAAAATAGACACTGCTATCAGTTTTTATATTTTTGTGCCATACGTTCAATCATTTCTGTTATTTGCTCACGAATCTTTGTTGGCTCTAGCACTTCCACATTGTCTCCAAAAGAGAGAATATAGCAGTACAGACTATAATCATTTGGAATTTCTATATCTACATACAAATTTCCTTGCTCATCTTCTTTGACTGGACAATCCAGTTCATCATATACTCTGAAAGCAGCTTTTTTATTAAATTTCAGCTTGACTCGTACGGCCTCTTCTGATCGCGCTTCTTTTTCCAAGCTCACATTGTCAAAGTTATCTGCAAAATGTTGTGGTAAAAGCTTTAGCTGGCTTATGCGAGAAAGTTTAAAATAACGAAAATCATTTCGTACTAAGCAAAATGCATGAAGATACCATGATTGTCCTTTAAAAAGCAGGCGAACTGGTTTTACTTGACGCTGGGTGCACTCTTCTTTGTTGCTAACATACGAAAAAGAAATCACTTGCTTACTGATGATTGCATTTTTCAAATTCTGAAACAGCTCTTCATATTTCTTGCCGTTGGACCAGCTAGTAAAATCTACTTCTATCCAGTTTGGTTGGTTCAATTGAAATAAAGTCGATAGTTTGGTCAAAAGCTCGTTTTCATGCAGAAGACCCGTAACCTCTAATCCTTGTAAGGCAACCAACAGTTGCTCTTTTTCTGATTGATTAAGCAAAGAACTATTTAGTACAAAATCCTCCGTCAGTCGAATGCCTCCGTCTCTGCCTTGCATGGTGTAGATTGGAATGCCCGCACTGCTAAGTCGGTCAACATCTCGATAAATCGTTCTAACAGATACTTCAAATTGTTCTGCCAGCTCCTTCGCTGTAACGTTATCTCTTTCTAAAAGAACATACACTATTCTAAATAATCTACTCTCTATCATAGACCGTGCCTTTCCATGAATACCTTATCTCAATTTCTCTAAAATCTTTTGAAAAGTCTCTTGATTGCTCTGCCAGTACAATATATCAGGCACATTTTTAACTTCTGTCCACATAAAATCAATGTGCTCATCAGAAATATGAATATCTTTTTGCTTTGTTTCCACAAGAAAAAGTGTTTTAAAAATGGTCAAGTCTTCATCAATAACAACTGTGTGATGACCGATTTGCAACAGTTCTGTTAGCTCGATTTCCAGTCCCGCTTCTTCAAAAATCTCACGAATACAAGCTATTTCAGGACTTTCATCACTTTCAATACCACCAGTAATCGGTTGCCAGAAAGAACGTTGTTCAATTTTAACTTTTAAGAGCAAAATTTCCTTAGCAATCGGGTTATAAATCCAGGCTTCAATGGAATATTTCATCGCAGTAGTCCCTTAGATTTCACTTTTTCTCAATTGGTGCAACACTTGCCAACAGTTTCTTTAATCCAACCTCTGGGAAATTGATTTTCAATTCTTGGCTACTGCCACTGCCTGACACTTCCAATACCGTTCCGTCCCCCCATTTTTTATGGTGAGCAATATCACCGATAGCCCAATCAATAGTCGGCTGATTAGCAGCTACATTCTTACCAAATGGCAACTGGCTCGAGGAAATGCTGCTCGGTGCAGCTTGCCGCTTGCGTTCCTGCAATGCTTGAGCGAGACTCATTCCTTGACCAAACTGAACAGCTTTGCCATTCACATAGGAAGCTTTAAAGGATGTATTAGCAGGTCGAGCCAAGCCTTGATAATCTAGCAAGCTTGAGTTAATTTCATTGAGAAAACGAGTTGGACGATTGTAATTGGTTTTTCCGTATAGCAGGCGCGAGTTTGCATTGGTTAGGAACAAGACTTTTTCAGCACGAGTAATTCCGACATAGGCTAATCGGCGCTCTTCCTCTAGCTCATCTTCATCTTCAGCCGCGCGACTAAGTGGGAAGACATTTTCTTCCATACCGATAATGAAAACCACTGGAAACTCTAATCCCTTGGCAGCATGTAGCGTCATAAGTGTCACTTCTGAGCTTTCCTGATCACCATCATCTGTATCCGCAATCAAAGCCAAATCATTGAGAAAACGGCTAAGTCTGTCCAAACCAGTTTCCTCAGTATCATTTTCTGGATTTTCGTCAAAATTCTTAGTAACAGAAAGAAATTCTTCGATATTTTCAATCCGAGCCTGACTTTCCAGCGTAGCTTGAGCTGCTAATTGCTCGGTGTAACCAGTCTTTTCAAGCACCAGCTCTACCACTTCTGTCACGGTCAACTCGTCCAATTGCTCGCGCAGATTCAAAATGAGATTGGCAAAGTCAAAAACAGCCTGAGCAGCTTTCCCCTTAACAGGTGAGAGCATAATCTGTGAAGAAGCATCCAAAAGAGACATCTCTTGACCAGCTGCAAAATTACGAATTTTCTCCACTGTACCCGGTCCGACACCCCGTTTAGGCTCATTCACAACACGCTCAAAACTGATGTTGTCGCTAGTATTAGCGATGAGATTGAGATAGCTGATGACATCTCGAATTTCCTTACGACTATAAAACTTAGTCCCCCCCACCATGGTGTAAGGAATATTAGCTTTTAGAAGAGCTTCCTCAATATTCCGAGATTGGGCGTTGGTTCGATAAAGAATAGCAAAATCCCGATAGACATAGTCAGATGTGCTAGATAGCTCATCAATGGTTTTAGCTACAAAGAGAGCTTCGTCTTGCTCATCATTAGCCCGATAATAAACAATATTTTCACCATCAGCATTTTGTGTCCAGAGATTCTTTGGACGGCGGTTGCGGTTGTTTTTGATAACATCATTAGCAGCTTGCAGAATGGTCTTAGTTGAGCGATAATTTTCCTCCAGAAGAACAACTTTAGCTTCAGGATAATCCTTTTCAAAGTCCAAGATATTCTGCATATCAGCACCTCGCCAGCCATAAATAGACTGGTCGGCATCTCCTACCACACAAATATTTTTAAAACGTGAAGCCAACAGTTTGACCAGTTGGTACTGAGCGTGGTTCGTATCTTGATACTCGTCCACATGGATGTATTGATAGCGCTGCTGGTAATAAGTCAACATATCTGGATTTTTATCAAAAAGCCGCAAGGTCAGCATGATTAAGTCATCAAAATCCATCGCCTCCGACTGGCGGAGTTCCTTTTGATACATTTCATAGCATTTCGCTACAATCTCTGTGTACATGTCTCCTGCTAAAGCTGCATAGGCCACTTCATCAATCAAATCATTTTTCGCATTGGAAATCGTCCCTAAAATAGCTCGTTCATTCCACTTTTTAGGATCTAAATTGAGCGTTTTAAGTATTCGTTTCATCAAAGTTCGCTGCTCGCCAGGATCGACAATCGTAAAATTGCGGTTATAGCCGATATGGTCAGCTTCCCGACGCAAAATCCGCACGCACATTGAGTGAAAAGTCGCAATCAAGCAATCCTCTGTTGCTGGATTGAGAGTGTAAGCACGCTCCTTCATCTCACGAGCTGCTTTATTGGTAAAGGTAATCGCTAAGATATTCCAAGGATTGACTAACTTTTCATCAATCAAATAAGCAATACGGTGAGTTAAAACACGGGTTTTCCCAGACCCAGCTCCTGCCATAATCAGTAAAGGTCCTTCCGTTGTTTGAACTGCCTCCGCCTGACGGTCATTCATACCAGTTAATAAGGGATTCATCTTTTTTCCTCTTTCAAAGTCAGTGATTCTATTATAACAAAAATCACTCATAAGCTAAACTAGAAAAGAAAATCTTTGCTTTAGTTCTTCCTCATAAAAGTTTGAAAAATCATTTAAAAAGCGTTATAATAAACATTCTGAAAGGAAAAAAGCATGAATAATCCAGCAAAAAATCTTAAACTCGCAGAGCGTGGTGCTATCTTAGCCATTCTAGCCTATATCGTTTTATCCATTGCTAAAATCATTGCCGGATCTGTCTTACAATCCTCTAGTTTGACAGCCGATGGTTTTAATAATGTTTCAGATATTGTTGCTAATATTGCCGTTTTAATAGGACTTCGTATGGCACGCAAGCCAGCTGACACGGACCACAAATTTGGTCACTGGAAAATTGAAGATTTAGCTAGCCTTATCACTTCTCTTATCATGTTTTTTGTCGGATTTGATGTTTTAATTGATACCGTTCAAAAAATCATCTCTAACCAAGAAACGACTATCGATCCCTTAGGCGCCATCGTCGGGATTATTTCCGCTTTGGTCATGACAGGAGTGTATTTTTACAATAAAGCCTTAGCAAAAAAAGCTCAGTCTAAAGCACTCGACGCAGCTGCCAAAGACAATTTATCTGATGCTATTACTTCGCTTGGTACAACCATTGCAATCATCGCAAGCGCCTTCAATTTCCCGATTGTAGATAAACTGGTCGCTATCGTCATTACCTTTTTCATCCTTAAAACGGCTTATGAAATTTTCATGGAATCTTCTTTTAGTCTATCAGACGGCTTTGATGAAAATCTTTTAAAAGAATACAAAGAAGCCATTTTAGAAATTCCTAAAATTTCCCGTGTTAAATCTCAAAGAGGGCGAACCTACGGTAGCAACATCTATCTTGACCTCATTTTAGAAATGAATCCCGACTTGTCTGTCTATGAAAGCCACGAAATTGCCGATCAGGTTGAAAATATGCTCAAAGAGCGCTTTGGTGTCTTTGATATTGACATCCACATTGAGCCTGCTCCTATCCCCGAAGATGAAATATTGGACAATGTTTATCGAAAGCTCTTTATGAGAGAGCAATTGGTTGATCAGGGAAGCCAATTAGAGGATTTACTAGCACCTGAATTTGTGTACATTTCTCAGGATGGCTGCCAAATGAACAAAGAGGAATTTCAAATCGAAAAAGGAAAACAATCTCCTATCAGAAATTTCCAATTAACTTCTATCAGCCAAAAAACCAAACTAATTTGCTACGAAGAAGACGGGATTATTCATACCAGCCTTTGGCGTCGTCACGAAACATGGCAGAATATTTTCCATCAGGAAACACGAAAAAACGAGAGCGAACAACAGTCGTAATGCCATAGAAACCGACTTTCTTATCTCGCTCCCACAAGGCTAATAAGGAATTTTGCTATAAAAATAAGGCTGAGATAAAAGTATTCTCAGCCTATAATTTTTAGGAATTTATCAGTAAAGCAAACTAATTTGGCCCTCATTTCTCACAATCAATAAATCATCAAACCCCAAGCCCTCACTAAGATGATACTCCTAGCGAAAACTTTGGGTTTTGTCTTTACTTCTTCTGTGGGTGATTGGGGCAACAATCAGATGTTCTCTCATTTTTTGACTTCATCTGCCACAATATCCTCACCAAACCACTTGTCTGCTATTTTTTGAAATTGACCTGTTTGATATAATTTTTTAAATGCTTGGTTTATATTTTCAACGAGCTGCTTATCCGTTTTTCTAGCGCCAACTGCAAATGATTCACTATCAAATCCGGCTGGGAAAACATAATAATCCTGCAAAATCCCCTCTTCTTTTAAATAATAATTGGCATAAACTCGGTCAATCAACAATCCATCAATCCGGCTATTTTGCAAATCAATCAACGCCTCTGTAAAACTTTGATATTGAGCAGCTTTGTGATTTTTAACTAGATTCTTCAAAAGCTCCGGATGAGCTTCAAACTCATCGTAACCCGAAGAACCCGTCTGAGCACCAAGAATTTTATCCTTCATGTCAGCTGTTTTTGCAATGTTCGATGATTTTTTAGTAACCAGTACTTGTTCATTTTTCATATAAGGAATGGTGAACTGTACTTTCTTTCGTCGCTCATCAGTTGCCGAATACCCATTCCAGATAAGATCAATCGTTCCATTTGTGAGCTCAGTTTCTTTCATGTCCCAATCAATCGGCTGCCAATTCACTTTTATCCCATATTCTTTAAAGACAGCATTTGCCAAATCAATATCAAAACCAACATATTGACCATTTTTTTGCTCAAATCCCATAGGAACAAATGTATTGTCAAAACCAATAGTAATGCTCTTTTTTTGTTGGTATTTTGACCAATTATCTACTTTAGGGTTGCTAACATTGCTACAAGCTGTAAGGAGCAAAAAAAGAATCAAACCACAGATCGCAAGAACATAACGTTTTATCTTCATATTCTCCTCCTATTTAGGCTGAACTTTAAGAATCGTATCTGCGATATTTTCCGCAAACTGCAAATCATGGGTCACTACAATTTGCGTCATTCCTAGCTCACGATTCTGAAGAATCAACTTTTCAACTTCAAGACGCAATTCCGGATCCAATGCGGAAGTTGGCTCATCATAACCGATAATTTCTGGGTCAATCATCATCGCACGAGCTAATGCTACACGTTGTTTTTGACCACCTGATAAAGAATAAGGATAAGCATTTACATGTTCTGCTAACCCCAATCGGTTCAATAAGCTAATTGCTTTCTTTTCTGCATCCTCTTTTGCGACATTTTTTGTTTTAATGGGTGATAAAGTTAAATTCTCAAGAACCGTTAAATGTGGAAATAGCTGAAAATCTTGAAACACAAATCCCAATAAATTACGTTTTTCAAGTTCATCCAAGGGCAGCTCTTCTCCATTATAAATAATGTCACCCGAATCAATTGTTTCCAAGCCAGCTAACATCCGCAATAATGTCGTTTTCCCGCCGCCAGACGGTCCTACAATGGCAAGGATTTGCTTTTCTGGCACCTTTAAATTCAAGTCGGAAATAATTTGCTTTTCGCCAAAACGTTTGCTAATATTCTTTAATTCTAACATAAGCGCCTCCTACTTATAGTAACTATATCTCTTTTCAACTTGCTTCGATACAATCGTCACAAGACCAATCAAGACAAGGTAAATAGCCCCTGCTATAAACATCGGTGCTAAACTCGCATCACGATTGGCTGCAGTCCGACTAGCCAAGATTAAGTCGGAAACACCAAGCGCATAAACAAGGGATGTATCTTTTACCAACGTCATCACTTCATTAAAGACACTCGGAAGCACCACTTTGACAACTTGCGGTAAAATAATAAACCGTATCGTTTGAAATGGTGTAAACTTCAAAACCTTAGCCGCCTCATATTGCCCTGCTGGAATAGATAAAATCCCACCACGGAAAATTTCGGCGAAATAAGCAGCATAATTTAGCGTGAATGCTATGATAGCCGCTGGAAGCCGATCCAAACGCACACCAATGCTTGGCAAAACATAATAAATAAAAATCAGTTGTAGCAAGAGAGGTGTACCGCGCATAATCCAAATATAAATATTTATAAGCCAATGAAGCAGTTTAAAGTGGACTTGCATTAAAAAGGAAATCACAATTCCAAGTGGTATGGATAAAACTAAGACTAAAACAAATACTTGTAAAGTCACCAATGCGCCATTCAATAAGCTTGGCAAAACTTCAAAAATATAGTTCATGCGTACACCTCCTAAATAAATATTTATCATTATATCAAAAATTTTTATATTTTCAACATCTTTTTGCAAATATATCCATAAATTTTTACTAAATATCGCAAAAACTTCATTTTTCAAAGAATAAAAAAACAAAATAGTTGAACTACTTTGTTTTAATAAATCCAAATTGATTAAGCGGGAGTACTCTAAATGAGATAACTCCTTTAATTTGTTTCTCTGTAATCAAGCCAAACTTCCGACTATCTTCCATATCTTGCCGATTATCATTCAGAATCAGATATGACTGCGCTGGAATTTTATTTTCATTCGATTTAGTTAATGTCTGAATGGTGAAATCATGAGTGAAATAACCTGTACTAGTAGCTTTTGCTAAGTATTCTTCCTTAGCCTTCGTTAAATAATCTTCTGACTTGATTTTATTATTTAAGTAAAGAACATCATCCATATAAACAACGGAGTCATTTCCTAGACCAATGACACGTCCGACATGCTCTTTTCCCTTCACCTCGTACAAGACAAAATCATCTCTTTTGATTTCTTCATTTTTATTGGCAACAACAACATCTTTATCTTGTAAAAAATGATTCGCATCTTTTACAGTAATCCTGTATGGTGTAAAAATAAAAATTCGCAAACAAGCAATGATTACCACAACAATAGATAAAAAAATAACATTCCTAATTAAATCTCTTTTAACCATAGTCTCTCCTCTTCTTCTACTCATTATATCATGTTTTCAGAAAATAAACAAAGGTAGGAAAGTCAACTGTTATCTCTGCTCCCATTTGCAACTAAAAAGCCTATCAATCAGATAATCGTTGGATTGATAGACTAGTTTTTTCTGAATGAGATAGATTACCGTACTGTACGGATACGCATTGTGTTTGTTCCACCAGTTCCGACTGGCACACCAGCTACAATCACAATATTGTCGCCAGATTCTACAAGACCACTTTCAAGAGCAACTTTTTCAGCAACTTCAAACATATCATCAGTAGATGCAGGTTTTTCAGTTACTACTGGAATAACACCCCAGTTCAACATCAATGAACGTTGTGTCAATTCATCGAATGTAATTGCCAAGATATCAGCATCTGGACGATACTTAGAAATCAAACGAGCTGTATTTCCTGATTCAGTCATTGTTACGACCAATTTGATGTCCATTGAGTTTGTAGCATCTTTAACAGCTGAAGCCACAACTTCTGTTTTAGAACTACGTGCGTAGTCAACTGATGACAAGCGTCCATACTCGTTCAATAGAGTTTGAGCGTTTTTATCAATTGTAGCCATTGTTGTTACAGATTCAAGTGGGTATTTACCATTTGCAGATTCACCTGAAAGCATTGTCGCATCTGTTCCATCAATAACAGCGTTAAATACGTCTGATACTTCTGAACGAGTCGCACGTGGTTTTTCAGTCATTGTTTCAAGCATGTTTGTTGCTGTGATCGCAATTTTACCAGCTGCATTGACTTTTGTGATAATCATTTTTTGGTAAACTGGAACCATTTCAAATGGTACTTCAATACCCATATCACCACGAGCAATCATGATACCGTCCGCTACTTCAAGGATTTCATCCAAGTTTTCGATACCTTGTTGGTTTTCGATTTTAGCGAACAATTTCACATGTCCATTACCAGTTTCTTCACAGATTGCGCGAACTTCGTTGACGTCTTTTGCAGTACGTACGAATGAAATAGCGATAAAGTTGATTCCTTGTTCAAGACCAAAACGAATATCGTCATTGTCACGTTCAGCAAGTGCTGGGAAAGGAATTTTTGTATTTGGAATATTAACACCTTTTTGTTTAGCGATAATACCGTCGTTTTCAACTTCTACTTCAAATTCACGTGTAGCAGGATCTTTTGCAATAACGCGAAGACCAAGTTTACCGTCATCAACAAGAACTTGTTTTCCAACTTCAACATCGTCATAGATATCAAGTGCACCTGCTACGTTCAAAGCAATAACTTCGCGAGTTGATTTGATACCTTGTTTAGTTGCAACACGGATTTTTTCACCTGTTTTGTAAGAATATTCTTTAGCATCGCCTTCAAATAATTCTGTACGGATTTCAGGACCTTTAGTGTCAAGAAGGTAACCAACTTTTTGACCAGCAATTTCTTCAGCACGATGAACAGTAGCCATACGGTCACCTTGCTCTGCGTGGTCACCATGTGAGAAGTTGAAACGGAAAGTGTTAGCTCCAGCTTCGATCAATTTAGCGATATTTTGCGCTGAAGCTTCAACGTCAAGTTTTTCGCCCCAATATCCGTCTTCACCGAATCTTTTACCACCACGGATTTCTACCGCAGGACCTAAAGTTGCAACGATTTTTACACGTTTATTCATGATATATGAAAACTCCTTTTTATTTAATGGTCTTTATGACCAGGATAACAAATTAAAATTACATTGAAATGCTACGGTTTAATTTAGCGAGATCAAGATCAGCTTTGTGTGGATTATTAACAATAATCTTGCCGTCTTCAGTTAAACTAAACAAAGCACCTTCTTCTGCTGTACCGAGGATTGGATTTTCAACCATTTGTTCGTTGCGAATACCAACTGCAACACCACCAATGCCCTTTTTAAGAAGGCTAACAGCATGAGCACCCATACGTGAAGCAAGAACACGGTCACGTGCAGTTGGTGAGCCACCACGTTGAATATGTCCAAGTTCGGTCACACGGAGGTCACTCACATCACCAGCTTCTTTCAATTTCTTGCCAAACTCATTCGCCGACATGACACCTTCTGCCAGAACGATAATGTTATGTTTCTTACCTTCTTCATAGCCACGTTTAATGCTAGCGACGATATCTTCAATCTTGAAGCCTTCTTCGGGAACGATGATTTCATCAGCTCCTGTGGCAATACCAGCCCAGAGAGCGATGTCTCCAGCATTGCGTCCCATTACTTCAACAACAAAAGTACGACGGTGACTAGATGATGTGTCACGAATCTTATCAATGGCGTCCATTGCAGTTGTTACAGCAGTATCAAAGCCGATTGTGAAGTCTGTACCAACAATATCATTGTCAATCGTACCAGGAAGTCCGACAGCTGGGAAACCATGTTCTGTCAAACGCATAGCACCATGGTAAGAACCGTCACCACCGATAACTACGACTCCTTCAATACCATGTTTTTTAAGTTGCTCAATCCCTTTTAATTGTCCTTCTAATTGGGCAAATTCTGGATAACGAGCTGAGTGAAGGAAAGTACCACCACGTGAAATAATATCTCCAACTGATGCAGCATCAAGTGGATAGATCTCACCAGCAACCATACCGGCATAACCGTCATAGATACCGTAAACTTCCATTCCTTCTGAAATTGCTTTACGAACAACTGCACGGATAGCAGCATTCATACCAGGGGCATCACCACCACTAGTCAAAACAGCAATACGTTTCATTCGTTTGTGCTCCTTTTTCTTTTTACATTCACCCTTGATTATACCACAATCAAAACCAAAATTCTTCTTTTTTCCTAATTTTTTATTGATAAATCGTTTTCATGGTTATTTTTTTCAATTCTTCTTGTAATTTCTCTGATTTTTGAACACGATATTGAGTAATTGCTACTGTTTTTCTTTCATTTTCATATCGAAGAACAACCGGAATATCTCCTCGAAATTGTCGTAAAATAGCAGATATTGCTGCATCGCTTTCATGATCTTCTACTTGTATCCAAAAACGTTCGGTGATAGCTTCCTGCAAATCATTTAAAATTAACTGCAAACGCTCCTCGCGTTTTTGAACCCGACCAGTCAGATAATAGAAACCTTTTTCATGCAAACCTTTGCTGAACTGTTTAAAAGCATCTGGAAAGACTGTTACCTCCATTTTTCTTTTAGCATCACTCACTTGTAAGAAGGCCATATTTTCACCCGTTTTGGTACGGATAACACGAATGGACAAAATCTCTACTAAAATCGTTGCATGATTGTTTTCAACCAAGTCTTGAATAGGGGTAAAGGCTTGAGTAGCAGATTTTGCAAGTTTTACCAAGGGATGCTCGCTCAAACCGATACCGATAATTTCTTTTTCTAACTCAAATTTTTCTGCTTCTGTATAATCCTCTGCTTCTGTCCAGCTATAATTTGTATCTGCAAAAAGACTGCCCAGCTCATCTGCAAAGACAAATAAGTTCGGAAGATTTTGTAGGATTTTTTGGCGATTCTTTTCAAATACATCAAACAAACCGACTTGTACCAAAGGGGTTATCAACTGAACCTTATGATATTGCGTTGGCAACTTCAAAATAAAATCTTCAACATTTGTAAATGGGCGGTTTTCAATAATCCAATAAGCAACATCACGTGGTAAACCTTTGATATTTTTTAACCCTAAATAAATCTGCTTGTCTTGAAACTTATCTCTATAAGGAATATTGTTGATATTTAAAGAAGCAACTTGGAAGTCGAATTCTAGCGCATCTGTGATGTAATCACTGCTTGAATAATTCAGCATAATATCAAAGAAAATATCAGGATAATGTGCCTTAAAATAAGCCAACTGAAAAGCAAGTGCAGAATAGGCATAAGCGTGACTACGGTTGAAGCCATAACCTGCAAACTTTTCCATAACTGCAAATACTTCTTTTGCTTTAGTTTCAGAATGCCCAAGTTCGAGAGCTCCTGTGACAAACTCTGCTTCCATTTTATGCATTTCAACAACATTTTTCTTACCCATAGCACGACGTAAAATGTCAGCTTTTCCGAGTGAAAAGCCCCCAAACCGTTGCGCTACTTGCATTACTTGCTCTTGATAAAGCATAATGCCGTAAGTTGGCGCCAAGATGTCTTCCAAACTTGAGTCCAGTATTTCTACTTTTTCTTGTCCATGCTTTCTTCTGACAAAATTATCTATATAGTCACTAGCTCCTGGACGATTGAGTGAGGTTGTTGCAACCACTTCTTCAAATTGAGTTGGCTGCACTCGTTTCAAAAGGTTAATGGCGCCTGCTTGCTCAAATTGAAAAATCCCTTTGGTTCTGCCAGCAGAAAAGAGCTGCAAGGTTGCTGTGTCTTCTAAGTTAATCTTTGCAATATCAATAGCGACACCGTATTTCTCCAAAGCTGCTTCTTTCATTCGTTGGACAAAGGTTAGATTGCGCAAGCCAAGGAAATCCATCTTGAGCAGACCGTTACTCTCAACACCATGCGCATCGTATTGCGTGATATACATATCTTCCCCATATTTAAGTGGAATGTGATCTGTCAGGTCATTGTCACTCATCACGACACCTGCTGCATGGATAGAGGTTTGACGAGGATTTCCTTCAATTCTTTTCGCAATTTCAAAAGCTTTTTGATATTCCAGCTTACTATTGATAATCTGACGGAAAGACATATTTTTTTCATAAGCAGATGTCAGATTATCACGGAAACTGATTTTACGGGTAATATTGGTCAATTCATACTCTGGAACACCGTAGCGTTTAAAAACATCACGAATCGCTTGCTTAGCTCCAAAGGTCGAATAGGTCACGATTTGAGCTGCATGCATGGTTCCATAACGATCGCGGACATAGCGGATAAATTCTGGACGATAGACATCAGGAATGTCAATATCAATATCGGGCATAGTATAACGTTCCACATTTAAAAAACGCTCAAAAAGGAGGTTCTTTTCGACAGGATCAATCCCTGTAATCTCTAGCGCATAGGCAACTAGGCTTCCAACGGCAGAACCACGTCCCATGCCCATATAATATCCCTGACTGCGACCAAAGCGCAATAAATCCCAGACAATCAAAAAGTAGTCGTCAAAACCCATTTGGTGGATGACAGACAGCTCTTGCTGCAATCGCTCTTTATAAACCAGACTATTCAGCCTTTTTTTCTCTAGCCCTGCTTCTGCTCGTTCTTGTAATTCTTCTATTGCTGGTCGTTCTGGATTAAAACGTGGTAATTTCAACTCTGTATTGATTTCGTAATGAATACCTGCAACTAGCTGCTTTAAATTATCCAGACTTTCTGGATAATTTTCTTGAAAGGATTGTGTGAATTGCTCAGGTGATAAGAGGTAGTCGTGATTTGGCAAATTTCCAACTTCCCGCAAGCTACTATTTTCACGAATGGCACATAACATTTGCAAGGTTTCTAAATCCCCTGTATCAAAATAGCGAACTGTCTGCAAAGGCAAGGTTGCATGAGGAAACGCCTGCTTAGGAGTGTCAGGAAATACGCCAATATAAAACTCTCTTCCCAAGTCTAAGGCTTCAATGCCCTCAAACACAGGCACAATAACCGCTATTCCTTCCAATAAATGCTGAAATTCTTCCCACTTGCTTTTTCTTATCATTTTTAAAGTAGAAAGTTTCATTAAATTGCGATACCCTTGACTATCAAGAGCTAGAAAGCGAAGATTAAGAGGAAGTCCAGCGTAATCCAAGGTCATTTCCACGCCTAAAAGCGGCTGAATTCCTTGCTCGATCGCCGTTTCCATGAAATGATAAACTCCATAGAGATTGTCAATGTCCATTATCCCTAGAGTTTGATAGCCTAAATTTTTAGCTGTTTCTACATATTTTTTTATAGAAATCAAACTATCCATAAATGTATAAACAGTTTTGGTATCTAATTGAGCAACCACGGCATCCTCCTTTGATTCTTCTTTTTTCTATTATACTAAATTTCTGGCTTGCTTGCTAAAGAAAAAATAATAGAAGTTTTTTCTAAAGGCTTGCTATTTTTTAAAAAACACTGTATTATTTAATTAGTACAAAGATACAGAAGAAAGGAGAAATCATGAGTTGGACTTTTGATAATAATCTGCCCATTTATTTACAAATCATGGACAGGATAAAATTACAAATCATCTCCAATCAACTGCAAGCTGGCGAAAAGCTACCTGCCGTCAGAGAATTGGCTGCTGAAGCGGGGGTCAATCCCAATACAATCCAGCGTGCTTTATCTGACTTGGAAAAAGAAGGATTTGTCTATTCTCAACGAACATCAGGACGTTTCGTCACAGATAATCGCGACTTGATTTTACAAGCAAGACAAAAACTTTCTGAGGAGGAAGTGAAAAATTTTGTAAACAATATGACTCGCTTTGGCTATCACAAAGAAGAACTACCAACTATCATTGCAGATTATATAAAAGGAGTTTAGGAAATGGTATTACTTGCATTTGAAAATGTCTCAAAATCATACGGCAGCACACCCGCTTTAGAACACATCAATTTTGAAATTGAAGCCGGAAAAATTATCGGCTTACTTGGTCCAAATGGCTCTGGAAAAACAACCATGATAAAACTAATCAATGGACTGCTTCAACCCAATGACGGAAAAATCCTCATCAATGGACTTCAACCGTCTTCAGAAACCAAGAAAATCGTATCTTATTTACCAGATACGACTTACCTAAATGAAAATATGAAAGTCAAAGATGCTTTGCAGTATTTTCAATCTTTCTATGCAGACTTTGAAATAGAGCGTGCACAGGCACTCTTGCAAGATCTTCATATTGACGAAAATCTGGCATTCAAAAAATTGTCTAAAGGAAACAAGGAAAAAGTTCAGCTGATTTTAGTCATGAGCCGCCAAGCCAAACTGTATGTTCTGGATGAACCTATTGGAGGGGTTGACCCAGCAGCGCGAGACTACATTCTAAAGACGATTATCAACAATTACTCACCTAGCGCTTCTGTTCTCATTTCAACACATTTGATTTCAGATATTGAACCAATCCTAGATGAAATCATCTTTATTGAGAATGGCAAGATTGTTCGACAAGGGAATGTAGATGATATTCGCTATGAGTCTGGTGAATCTATTGACCAGCTCTTCCGCCAAGAATTTAAGGCTTAGAACAAAGGGGATTGACTATGTTTTGGAATTTATTAAAATACGAATTTAAAAATGTGAACAAGTGGTATTTAGGTTTATACGGAATCGTACTGTTTTTATCCGCTAGCATCGGACTTTGGCTTAGACAGTTGGCAAATGGAAGGAACTTTTTCGACCGTTTGCAGTCTTCTACTAATGAAGCAGGGAGTATGACAAGTACTTTCTTCGGTTTTACAATGCTGATTTTCTCAGGCCTCCTTGTGGCACTTGCAATTTCAACACTCTTTCTGATTATTCGTCGTTTTAAAAATAGTGTTTATGAAAGAGAAGGATATCTAACGCTCACCTTACCAGTTAATGAACACCAAATTATTCTCTCAAAATTGCTCGGTGCTGTTATATGGACGATTCTTAGCACACTTGCATTATTTCTTAGCTTTGGAATCATTGTTCTTATCGTAGGAATAGCTTCTCATACACAGTTTGAAATGGGAACATTTGTGCAATTACTCGGCAAGCATTTTTGGGAATTTGCTAGTGAACTATTGAAATCATTTGGATACTATCTTGTAGTTCTCATTCCAAATATCCTATTGATTTATCTTTCTATCTCTATCGGTCAACTTTTCCAAGACCACCGCGCCGCTATAGCCTTTCTAGCCTATTTTGGAATTCAATTTGCTCTGATTATCGCTGCTAATCTATATGTTTCAGCCTTCCCATCACTTTCAACTTCTTTAGGTAGTTTGAGCGGAGTCATAGCCTATCTTCTTTTAGGGCTTATCTACTATGCCGGAACGTATTATATCCTCAAAAATAAAGTGAATTTGCAGTAGGTAACACAAGCTAATAGCAATACTTATATAAACAATAAAGTCATGAGATCCATCTTACTCATGACTTTTTTATTATGCGACTTTCAGTCCGTCTCGCAGCCTTTGGTGCGAGACAAATAAATAGTTCATCTAAAATTTAGTTTGAAAATTCATCTTTTTCTATCAGATAATCATAAATTTCCTGCACCGTTCCTAGAGCCATAAGCTCCTGCTCTTTGACTGTTTTCTTCAGTTCTTGATAAATATGGCTGTTTTCAATAGCCTTTTTTTCTGCTTTTTTGTTTACCTGCATCACTCCATCTTGAATTGTCACAAAGTTCAGCTCTTCAAATATCTGAATCATTTTGATGAGTAGGATGGAGTCAATCTTGAGATAAGCTGCTAATTCTTTGAGCTTATAACGAATGTCAAACTCTGGAAACTGATAAATTGTTTTATAGAGTTTTGCAAACTGGTCTCTCGTTCCGAAACCTGTCAGATAATAAGGCTGAGCAATCTCATTTTTAAAGTAAATTGCTTCAAAATGTCCTTGCTGAATGATTGCTTTGAGCTGATTTAGGCGTTCAGGCAAGTCATACACGACAATTGCTCTGCTCTTTTCCAAATTAGGCATTTCTTCTGAAAAACGCAGGACGGGCACATTTTCAGGCAAAGGAGCATTTTTACCTCGAATATTAAAGAGCTGAATTCCGTTGACTCGAGCGTCTACCAACATAAGTTGCAGACTAGTCTGACCATTCCATTTATTGACCGACAGAGTAACCGCCAGCTCTAAATTTTTAGTTTGGGAAAATTCTGTCGCAAGATCACCCAGACCAAAAGCCACTACCTCAAAAACTGCGTCAGCCTGAGAAACTTTCAGCTTAAGGTGAGTATTTCCCGCCCCCATAGTGCGGGCATTTTCAACCTTAAAATCTTTCAAATAAAAAACAGGCTTTTTATTGTCCATGCCAAAAGGAGCTAACTTTTCAAAGTTTTTGAGGGTCTCTAGTGTCAAATCTGGCAAAGATAATTCCTCATCCAAAAAGAGCTCATTCTTAGTGGACAAATCCACTTGATTATCTTCAATATATGCTACCAAAACCTGACTGAGTGCTTCTAACTTGCTGGCCTCTAGAGTCATACCAGCTGCCCCTGCATGCCCACCAAAAGCCACAAATAAATCTCGATGAGGGTCTAACGCTTCAAAAATATCAACTGCTTCAATGCTGCGGGCGCTGCCTTTTGCCAAATCATTTTCAATATTCAAGACAATGACTGGCTGGTGTAATTCTTCCAAAAGCCGACCTGCCACAATTCCCAAGACGCCTGGATTCCAACCTTTGCCGGCTAGAACCTGAACAGGTTTATTGGGATCAACCATGGTTTTTGCTTCATCATAGATCTTCTGAACAATCTCCTTGCGCTCTTCATTTTTCTGGTTAATCATCAGGGCAATATCACGCGCTTCTTCTTCATCAAAACCCGTCAGAAGTTCAATAGCAGGATTTGGATCATCAAGTCGACCTAGAGCATTGAGCCTAGGGGCTATCTGGAAACCAACTGTTTCTTCGTTCAGCTCGTCAGACTGTATGCCTGCTATTTTGAAAAGTTCCTGCAAACCGATGCGCTGGGTATTTTTCAAAATAGATAAGCCATATTTAACTAAAATGCGATTTTCATCCGTTAGGCTGACCATATCTGCGATAGTTCCAATAGCGACTAGATCTAGCAACTCTACTTGTACTTCCTCTAAAAGAGCAGTCGCTAACTTAAAAGCTACACCGCAACCAGCTAAATGCTGAAAAGGATAATCAGCTTCCGGATGTTCTGGGTGAATAATTGCATAAGCATCAGGAAGTACCTCTGGCATAGAATGGTGATCCGTCACAATCACATCCACTCCCATAGACTGAGCTAGTTCGATTGCTTCATGTCCTGCAACTCCATTATCCACTGTAACGATGAGTGAAACTCCCTGATTTTCAATAAAATACTTGTAAACACTCGCATTAGGACCATAACCGTCTGTAAATCGATTGGGCAAATAGACCTGACACTCTGCTCCAAGTTGTTCTAGTGCTTCTTTAACAATAGAAGCCGAAGTCATGCCATCCGCATCATAATCGCCATAAATCAAGATCTGCTCATAATTTTCAATCGCTTGACGAATGCGCGTCACTGCCTTATCCATATCATGCAATTCATAAGGATCATGCAGCTGGTCCAAACTAGGCTCTAGAAAATCTCGCAGTGCTTCTTCTGTCTGGATTCCTCTCTGGTAAACCAGATTAGCTACCGAAGCCTCCAAGCCAAGTTTTTTAGCTTTTTTAATAAAACCCTCATCTGAAAAATTTGTGGCAATCTGCCAATCATATTTTGATGTAATCATGCTTTTATCTTTCTGTTGCAATATAACATCTATTATAACACGAAAAGACTAGCTTTCACTAGCCCAAACCTCCAATTTTATACACAAGCATTTATCTAATAGCTTTTACCTCTATAAATCAAACCCGTACAATTCAAATCTGACAATTCTCGAAATCCTAAAGAGTGATAAAAAGCTAAATTTTTATCTGATTGCTCTGTTGCTAGCTGAATCTGGTAAACATCTGCAAACGTCTCCAGCGTTTGTCGAACCAATTCTCGACCGATACCCTGGCGCTGATAAGATGGTAAAACTAACAAATCCTGAATGAAAACACTAGAAAATCCGTCTCCGACTGCTCGAAGGAGACCAACTAGCTGTTCTCCATCATAGGCTGATACAGTAAATAGTGAGTGCTGAAATGCTTGTTCTAACATATCTGACCGTTCTGTATAGTTGGTCCAGCTAACAGATTGATAAAGTGGAAGTAAGTCTTCAATTGCAATTTGTCTATTTGCAAAATAACGAATCATTCTTGCCTCCTTTTTGTAGCCAAATATGCTGAAAAGCCGCAATATCTCGATAAGGAGACTGTTGGCAAACTACAAGCTCTACCTCCAGCATCTTTTCCCGCCAGTCATTAGCAGTCTTCACTGCATTGTCTTGCAAGCCATAGAAAATTCGGATTCCTTGATAGTCCTGAACAGTCAGTTCAGTGTCAGCTTTTTGTAATAAGTCTGCTATTTCATAATAGGTTGCTTGCCCCATTGTATGTGATTGATAGGATTTACCTGATAATAAATCCAATGCTAAATTTGTATCATTTGCAAACACAACCGTCTGCATGATTCGCCCCACTTCATTGTGCTTGACAAGAGAAATCTGTCCACCCTTTTTCAGCAATCTGCTAAATTCAGCTAGGTAAAGAGCTGGCTCATCCACATACTCCAGAACATTGTGGCAAACGATAAGGTCAAAACGAGCACTTGGAATTTCCTTCAACATTCCCAAACTTCCTTGCAGTTGATGATAATGAAAATTCTGCTTCCGCTCTGCAATCATCTCGTCATTTGGCTCTATGGCTGTTACCTGATTATTTTGTGCTAAAAAATCTGCTACCAAGCCAAAACCACTACCGAAATCCAGTACTTCCTTATTCTTTATATGTGCTAGCTGAGCAAAGAGAATATCATAATAAAGCTTACCCCAAGGTTGGTTTAAAAATTCTTTGTAAGCTGTCACATCCATAAAATTCTCCTACTTATAATTAAACATTTTACTAGCTAGTTTATCACCAATATTTGGAAAAAGCGTATAAAGTTTGTGGGCTGCTTTCAGAGCGAAAGGCATCGTCAGCTCCCGTTTCTTCTTTCCAAAATTGTCCACAATTTGCTTAGCAACGACATCCGCTTCTAAAATATACTTATCAACTGCCTTAACATAACTACCGTCAGGGTCAGCTTTGTCAAAGAAAGCCGTCTTAATTGGTCCCGGATTAACGGTGGTCACATAGACATTGTAAGGCATGAGCTCTAAGCGCAAAGCATTAGAAAAGCCAATTCCAGCAAACTTGGTAGCCGAGTAAAGACTGGATTTGGCACTGGCAATCAACCCAGCTGTACTAACAAGATTGACAATATGCCCATGACCCGCTTGCTTCATCTGCTCTCCGAAAAGACGAGACAGATTCATAAGAGCAAACGTATTGACCTCAAACATGGCATGAATATCTTCGTTGCTAATCTTGTCAAATTCCTCAAAAATCCCGTAACCAGCATTGTTGACTAGAACATCCACCTGAGCATACTTCTGGTAAATTTCTTCAGTAAAAGCTTCTAAAGCTTTGTAATCCGTAATATCCAACTCAACGAATTCACAATGCGCATGATTTGAATAAAGTTTTGTTAATTTTTCCCGACTGCGTCCCACTAAAATCAGCTGGTCATTTGGCAACAGCTTCACCATTTCCTGAGCCACACCGCCACTAGCCCCTGTAATAACGATTGTTCGCATGTGTTCTCCTTATTTTTCTTCTAAAAAATCCGTTTGGTTTTCAACCTCAAAAACAAGCGTTTTTGTATTCAATAGACTAATGCTGCAATGTTTGACGTGAAATAGATTGCTTTTATTCGTCCATTCTATTTGGTTCACTAAATGATAGATAATGTTGATCACTCCACCATGTGTGACTACAATTTGTGTCTCATCTGAATCATCATTTTCCTGCAAGAAGCGTTGAAACCAAGTTTTTATCCGTTGATAAAATTCTCTCGGACTTTCTCCATTTGGATAATGTTCGTCCATTGCAAGACTTCTAAAATAAAGACGAGGAAATTTTTGATCAGCCTCGCTATTTAACATTCCTGCCAAATCGCCATTATTCGTTTCTCGTAAGGCGCTTTCTTTCTTCAATGGCAGTTGAAGTGTCTCTGCTAAAATTGTTGCAGTTGTTTCGGCTCTTTTTAAATCACTCGTAATCATTTTTGTAAAATGGTAGTCTTCTTTGTATCGGACTAAGTAATCCGCCAACTCTTCTGCTTCCCTTTTTCCCTCAGGAAGCAAATCGAGCTGACTCCAGCCACCTCTGTGTTGATCAGAATCTTTCCCATGTCTGACAAATAATAGATTCATGAATTTCTTTCCTCTAGCTGATTCTCGCTAAAATTTTATAGTTCAACTTCTTCTAAATCCTTGACTAAGTGAACATTTTTAAAAACGGAACTGGCATCTCTGCGCATTTGACCTATATCTTTTGATAGAAAGCGTGCGCTAATATGATTGAGAAGGAGGCGCTTGACACCAGCTTCTCTAGCAATTTCTGCTGCTTGCATATTGGTAGAGTGACCGTGATTGCGAGCGATTTTCTCATCTCCTTTGCCATAAGTGGACTCGTGCACCAAAACATCTGCATTGACAGCCAGTCGCACGCTAGCATTCGTTTTACGCGTATCTCCTAGAATAGTGATGATTTTCCCAGGTCGTGGAGCTGAAATGTAATCCGCTGCTATAATCTTTGTTCCGTCTTCTAGCACTACATCCTCTCCATTTTTTACCTTACCAAAGAGAGGCCCAAAAGGAAGCCCCGCAGCTTTTAACTTCTCTGCATCCAAGGTTCCCTCTAAGTCTTTCTGCATAATGCGATAACCCACACAAAAAATACTGTGGTCTAGCTTCTCGGCATAAACTGTAAATTTGTCAGTTTCCAAAATTTTCCCTAAGCTTTTTTCGTCAAACTCATGAAAATGAATCCGATAAGGCAGACGAGACCCTGACACACGCAGACTTGTCATGACAAAACTTTTGATGCCAACTGGTCCATAGATTTCAATATCAGTTTGCTCTTCATTGGCTTGAAATGCTCGACTGGAGAGAAAACCCGGCAGACCAAAAATATGATCCCCATGCAGATGAGTGATAAAAATTTTTCTAATCTTTCTGGGACGAATTGTTGTCTCTAAAATACGATTCTGGGTTCCTTCACCGCAATCAAACATCCAGATTTCATTGATTTCATCCAATAATTTCAAAACCAGACTGGATACATTGCGAGCCTTAGACGGCTGACCTGCTCCTGTACCTAAAAATTGTAGTTGCATATTATTCTCTCTATTTTTCCTTAATATAAATCATAGCAGAGCGATTCTGCGAGCGATAGTAAAGCTGACCAGAATAGTCTTGAGCCAACTGGATTAGCTCTTCCTGATTGTACCCTTCCAGTTTCAGGCGACCATCTGCTAGCTTATAAAGATCTGTCAGAGCAGAGAGCGGCTGCTTTTGGACTACTTCTTCAGGAATTGCTGGCATCATCCGAATGACATTTTCCTCTTCATAAACCAGATAGTGGGGAAAAATCTGAGCAATTTCAAAAAGCAGATCAGACTGAATTACCTCTGGACATTCTGGAAAAATCAAACCAATCCCATCTTCGTTTTCAAAGCAGAAACCATAAGACTTACCTGAAAGATTCAGACGGATAAAAGGTTTTTCCTCATCAAAACTAGGGTGGTCATTAAAAAGGGCTAATTCTTTACTTAATTCTAAAAAATAATCCATTGCAGCTTCCGGACTCTTTTTTTGATAGAGTTCCGAAAAATACGCATTGATAACGCTAGGCGGTGGCGTGATAAAAGTCATTTTTTGCGAATCAGACAACCTGTCCAAAACCTTTTCTAGGTAAACACGGTCTAAGCTCGTAAAACCGCCATATTTAAGTGCTAAATTGATATAATCAGTCATAAAATTCTTCTAGTCTCCATTTATTTTTTTCTGCTATATAGCCAGAAATCATTTCACTTTCTTCCAGATACTCTCTCTTATCAATGATTGCCAGACTTTCCAATTCATGTAACTTATAAGCCTTGCTAGGACTAACCCTGATACGAAAAGGGACAAAAAGTTCTCTCATCTTATTCAACAGAGCATTCTGCAAAACTGTTCTGCTATTTTCATTTTTCGCCGAAATCAGGACATAGGGAGTTAAGGTTGGAGTAAAGTTCTCTGCTTTGTCTGCTTTATTATAGAGGGTCAAGCGAGGAATGTCTAGCATATCCAAGTCCTTCATAATAGCCAAGACCGTTTTTTCATGTTCTTCGTGGTTAGGGTTGCTAGCGTCAATCACATGAACTAAAAGGTCCACATTTTTACTCTCTTCCAAAGTGGATTTGAAGCTAGATATTAACTCGGTTGGTAAGTCTTGAATAAATCCGACCGTATCCGTCAATGTTACATTGAATCTGCCTGTCAGATTGACGCTTTTAGTTGTCGCATCCAAAGTAGCAAAAAGTTCGTCCGCCTCATATTGACTCTTGTTGGTCAAGGCATTCATAATGGTAGACTTTCCAGCATTAGTGTAACCAATCAGACCGATTTTAAAAACACTAGAATCCAAACGTTTTTCCCGTACAGTTGCGCGGTTTTTCTCTACAATTTTGAGTTGGCGCTCGATATCGTGGATCTGATTGCGAACACTACGACGATTGAGTTCCAACTGACTTTCACCAGGACCGCGGGAACCAATTCCCCCAGCCTGACGGCTGAGCATGATCCCCTGTCCGACCAAGCGAGGCAAGAGATATTTGAGCTGAGCCAAATGAACTTGAAGTTTTCCTTCGTGGCTTCTAGCCCGCATAGCAAAAATATCCAAAATTAATTGCATGCGATCAATAACCTTAACCCCTAGAATTTCTTCCAAATTGATATTCTGGCGAGGTGTCAGACGATTATTGACAATGACGGTGGAAATCTCATCTGCTTCTACCATACGCTTGATTTCTTCTAATTTTCCAGCACCAACAAAAGTCTTGCTATCATACTTCTCTCGTTTCTGAGTGTAAGAGGAAACCACCTGAGCACCAGCAGTCTTGGCTAAACTGGCTAATTCTTCCATAGACATGGAGAAATTTTCTATTCCCTGCAATTCTACTCCGATGAGGATCACTCGTTCCTGCTGTTTTTCTGTTTCAATCATTCAAAAATTCCTCTATATCCTGCATAATCCGCTCTTTGACATTCGGCTCTGAAACCTGATAAAAAGTAGCATTCATGCGATTTCTGAACCAAGTTAGCTGACGTTTAGCAAAGCGGCGAGTATTTTGTTTAAGTTTATTGATAGCTTCCTCTAAGGTCAACTCCCCAGCAAAGTAGGGGAAAAGTTCCTTGTAGCCAATTCCTTTGCTGGCTTGGACATGTGGATAGTTGTCATAAAGCCACTTCGCCTCTTCTAAAAGTCCAGCCTTTAGCATTAGATCCACTCGCTGATTGATACGCTCATAGAGAACTTCTCGGTCATCGTCCAGACAAATCAGCAGGGCTTCATAGTCAGGCTGTTTGTTTTCAAGTTCATTCCCCAAATGAGCAATTTCCAGCGCTCGCATAGCCCGCCTGCGGTTAATCTGGGGAATTTCCAATCCCAGCTCTGCTATTTTGCCAAATAATTCCTCATCAGCCAAGGTATCTAGTTCGGCTCGATAAGCTAAAATCTCTTCATGAGAAGCTAAACCGCCCAGATGATAGCCCTCCAGCAAACTTTGAATGTAAAGCCCCGTTCCGCCTGCAATAATCGGCAGTTTCCCTTTTGCTACAATCATCTCAACAGCAGCCTCGGCTTCTTTTACAAAGTCAAAGGCTGAATAAGACTCGGTCACTTCCCGAACATCTATCAAATAATGAGGAATCCCCTCCTGCTCACCTGGAGTGACTTTAGCCGTTCCGATGTTCAGTTTTCTATACACTTGCTGACTATCACCGCTAATAATCTCACCATTGAAACGTTTTGCGAGGTCTATACTGAGAGCTGTTTTTCCGACAGCAGTTGGTCCTACAATTACAATTATCTTGGTTTTCATCTTTTCCCTTGAAAAAAATTTAATTTTTCGTTACTATATATTATAACATAAATAAAGTTCAGAAAAGGAGAAATCTCATGGCTAAAGGATTTGTTAAAGGTGTTGTAACTGGCGTAGCTGGTACTGTTGCTGCTGTTGCAGGTGCAGTTTATACATTCAAGAAAAAAGTGATTGAACCTGAAGAAAAGAAAGCAGCTTTCATCGAAGAAAACCGTAAAAAAGCAGCTCGCAAACGTGTATCACACTAAAAACCATTCATTTCATATAAAAACTCCAATAGATAACTCACTAGAAAAATGAGTATCTGTTGGAGTTTTTTTACACGTTTTTTCTCATACTGCAACGGTCAGTTTTTTATTCATAACGCAAGGATTCGATTGGATCCAATTTAGAAGCCTTATTAGCTGGCAAAATACCGAAAACAATTCCGATAGTTGCAGAAAAAAGCACACTTCCGACAGCAGACACAGTCGTAATAGTAGGTGGAGCTCCGAAAAATGCATCCAAACTATGACCGATAGATGCCACGATAAGAGCTGCTAAAGCAAGCCCAATCAAACCGCCAATCGCTGTCAACACCATTGACTCAATGACAAATTGCATCAAGATATTGCCACGGGTTGCTCCAAGGGCTTTTCGAAGACCGATTTCACGGGTTCGTTCTGTCACTGATACAAGCATAATATTCATAACACCGATACCACCAACGAGAAGTGCTATCCCGGCAATCGCTCCAAAAACCACTTGCACAATGGCAACCTGACTTTGGATAGCAGCCAATTGACTGGCTTGATCAAACATCTGGTACTCGCCTTCTCTCACACCGGACAATTTTGTCATCAAGCGCGCAGCTGCACTTCCGTCTTTCAACACATCATCTAATTTTTTTACATGTACCACGACATTCATAATCTCAGCAACATTGTATTCAGCTGCCAACTGAGTGTTAGCCATTAGTAAATTTCCGTTGTTCATATTGGCTAAGCGATTTCGCGTTTCATTCGGATCTTTATAAACCCCAATCACACGGTAATTATTAGATCCCAGCTGGACAATCTGATTGAGCGCCTTATCTGCACCTCCAAAAAGAATATCAGCTAGTTTCGTATCCAGTAATACAACTCTTGCAAATGTTTGATAATCATTTGATTTCAATGTACGTCCTGCAACGATTTGGTATTTCTTTACCGTAAAGTAAGTGGAATTGATACCCGTTATAGGAATATTATCCGCCTTCTTCTTACCATAATTTACTGTAGCGGTTGTGTTATTTGTAACATAATAATTGTCAATTCCGCTAATATCATTAACCGCTTGCTTGACCCAAACTTCTTGGATTTGAGGCTCTTCTTCTGTCGAAACTGTCTCATCACCATTTCCACTTTCGGCATCATCACGCATCTCTTGATACGTCATAACACCGTCACCGTTTTTACTTCTCTTGTGTGAGTAAAATAAGGAAACATCTTGCTGGGCACCACCTAGAACATCTGTGAAGGCATTGGACATACCACTTCCTAGAGCCACAATAACAACAACAGACATAACACCAATGATAATGCCCAACATCGTTAAGAAAGAGCGCATTTTATGCCCCATAATGGAGTTGATTGCAAATTTCCAATTCTGCATCATGCTTCTCCTTTCTTACTGTCTGATGAGATGACACCGTCTCGAATAACGATTTGTCGTTTTGCAAAGGCTGCAATCTCAGGCTCATGAGTGACCATGATAATGGTTTTTCCTTCACGATTTAGCTCCGTCAGCAATTCCATAATTTGCTCACCCGTCTTGGTATCCAAGGCTCCCGTCGGCTCATCTGCTAAGATAATGGAGGGATGATTGACCAAGGCACGCGCAATAGCCACCCGCTGCTTTTGACCACCAGAAAGTTCTGACGGCAAATGGTGCATCCGCTTTTCCAACTCAACTTTTTTAAGATATTGCTCTGCTAAAGCTTTCCGTTTGGATTGAGAAACCCCTGCATAAATCAAAGGAAGTTCTACATTTTGAAGAGCATTTAATTTTGACAAGAGGAAGAATTGTTGGAAAACGAAGCCAATCTGCTGATTACGCACTTTGGCTAGCTTTTTCTCACTGAGCTTGGCAACTTCTTCACCTTCCAAGTAATATTCACCACTCGTTGGGCGATCCAACATACCAATGATATTCATCAAGGTTGACTTTCCTGAGCCAGAAGGCCCCATAATCGCAACAAATTCACCTTCTTCAACTTCTAAATGAACATCTTTCAAAACTTGAAGCTCCTGATCTCCATTGCGATAACTTTTGCTAACATTTTTTAAATCAATGAGTTTCTTCATACGATTTCACCTCTTGACCGTCTTTCAAGCTATCTGTTGGATTGGTGATAACTTTACTATCTTTTGTCAAACCAGATGAGATTTCTTGATTTTTAGCATCTGCATTTCCCAGTGTTACTTGCACTTTTTTTGCAGTTCCTTTTTCTAATGTCCAAACATAGTTTTTATTATTTTCAGAAACAACACTGCTGACCGGCACTAAAATCCCTCTTGTATTGTTTTTTACTTCAACATTGACGGAAAATCCTTGCTTCAAATCACCAATTTCGCTTGTAATATCTACTGTATAAGGGTATTTTGCTCCTGAATTTACAGTGCCTGCACCAGCTGCCGCTGCATTTTGACTGTCTTTTGGATAATTTGAGATATAGCTGATTTTCCCAGTCCATTTCTTATCTGGATAGACCTTGGACGTAATCGTCACTTCTTGCCCGACTGAAAGATTTGCCAGATTATACTCTGATAATTCGCCCTTCACTTGAAGGTTGCCGTTATTGACAATATGAACGAGTGTTTGATTAGTACCTGTCGTAGACTTAGAAACATCACGATTGACTTCTACTACAGTCCCATTATTTGTACTGGTGACAGTCGTTGCATCTAGTAATGCCTGTGCTTTATTGACATTGTCCACAGCATCTGCGCGACTGTCCTGCAAATCGTTTAATTGAGAATCCACCGAACGTTGTGCAGACGCAGTTGTTTTATTATCTGCCGCTTCATCACCCGTCACATCAACAGTTGTTCCATACGTTTTCAAATCATAAATTTGGCGATCAATCTTGTTTAAAGCACGAACAGCAGTATCATATGTAGCTTGTGCTTCAACACTCTTGTATTGAACTAAGGCTTGTCCGGCTGTAACTTGATCTCCAACATTTACAAGAACATTATCCAAATCGCCCTTTGTCCCGTCATAGTAGACATATTGCTCATTGTTAGCCGCAACATTTCCTGACAGCAAAGCAGATGAAGCAACTGACCCTTCTTTTGCTTTCTGCACTTGAATCGTTTCTTCTTTATCTTTATCAGCAGTACTATTACCATTAAACAATAACATGGTACCTATCGCTCCTAAAACGACAACTACAGTTACACCAATCAAGCTGTACAACTGCCACTTTTTCAATTTTTTCATCTCTTTCTCCTCCTGATGAAAACGGTCTATTTTTTATATTATAACACATACGATTAAAAATAAAATAACATCTATAAGAAATCCTTTACTCTTTTAACATCCATCTACCTTCTTTCTAGTTATTTCATATTGTATTAAATATATAATACAATAATACAATTGAATAATCAAGCCTTTTATCAATTTTTGTAGCAGATTTTTGCAATCATTTTCCAAAAACGTTACAATGATTTCATACTATAGATAAAAGGAGACTCGTATGAGAACATTTGACATCATTGCTATTGGGGGCGGTAGCGGAGGAATTGCAACCATGAATCGTGCTGGAGAACACGGTGCAAAAGCTGCCGTTATTGAAGAAAAGAAATTAGGAGGCACCTGTGTCAACGTCGGCTGTGTTCCTAAAAAAATCATGTGGTATGGTGCCCAAATCGCTGAAGCCATTCAAGATTACGGACCAGACTATGGTTTTACTTCGGATAATCAGCAGTTTGACTTTAAGATGCTTCGGAAAAATCGCGAAGCCTATATTGATCGTGCCCGCAATTCTTACAATAATAGTTTCAATCGAAATGGCGTCGAGCTGATTGAAGGTCGCGCTAAATTCATAGACCGTCATACGGTTGAAGTCAACGGCGAGCTTATCCAAGCCAAGCACATTGTCATCGCAACTGGTGCTCACCCTCATATTCCAGCAGTATCTGGAGCAGAATTCGGCGAAACCTCTGACGATGTTTTTGCATGGGAAGAACTCCCTCAATCCGTTGCCATTCTCGGTGCCGGCTATATCGCAGTTGAACTAGCCGGACTCCTTCATGCTCTGGGTGTAAAAACAGACCTTTTCGTTCGTCGAGATCGTCCTCTCCGCAACTTTGATTCTTATATCATTGATGGTCTTGTGGAAGAAATGAAGAAATCAGGTCCTACTCTACATACTCACAAAATACCAGAAAAGCTTGAAAAACTTGAAAACGGAGCGATTCGCATTACCTTTGAGGACGGAACGAGCCACACCGCTCAACACGTCATCTGGGCAACTGGGCGAACTGCAAACACCAAAGGGTTGAATTTAGAGGCGGCTGGTATTACCCTAAATTCTCCTGGCTTTATAGCAGTTGACGAATTTCAAAATACAGCAACACCGGGGATTTATGCTCTAGGAGATGTTACAGGCGAAAAAGAATTAACCCCTGTTGCTATCAAAGCAGGTCGTACCTTAGCCGAGCGCTTATTTAATGGAAAAACTGAAGCTAAAATGGATTATTCTAACATTCCAACTGTTGTCTTCTCTCATCCAGCGATTGGAACCGTTGGCTTGACCGAAGAGCAGGCAATCCAACAATATGGAGCAGAAAACATCCATATTTACACTTCTAACTTTGCTTCCATGTATTCAGCTGTCACCCAACACAGACAACAAGCTAAGTTCAAACTGATTACAACAGGAACAGAAGAGAAAGTCATTGGGCTTCACGGAATTGGCTACGGTGTTGATGAAATGATTCAAGGGTTTGCAGTTGCTATTAAAATGGGAGCGACCAAAGCAGATTTTGATGCGACCGTTGCCATCCATCCTACTGGATCAGAAGAGTTTGTCACCATGCGTTGAGCATCATAAATGTCTTACTCCCCGAATTTTTCCAACTTTATCTCAATAGTCAGAATGGCTGCCAACGTCTCTGACTATTTTAGTTTACACGATAACTTCTTCTCATTCCATAACTTATTCTTTCATTTTATCTGCTAGGGAGTGGGACAGAACTAAAAGTTTTCGATTTTTAGTTCGTAGTCCCACCCCCGCAAGGGTGATTAGGTGCTCTTCCGAGCTTGAACAGTGAATGAAGAGCCCAATCATAGTGGCTTGCTGTGCAAGGCTGATTTCCCGCCTTCAACAATTCACTGAATTGTTGAAGCTACGTTATTCTACGTTATTCGTTTATTACTAAATCTAATAGAAACTGGGACAATTTTTGCCCAGCCTCTCCTTTTTCCTGTGATTTTTTAGTTGATAAAGATGTAAATTTTGTTATGATAATCTCAAAGCTATTTTACGAGGAGGTGCTTTTATGCGAAAGATAAAAACAATTCTGATAACCATCCTACTTATTTTCTTAAATGTCTTTGGACTAATTGCATTTTTGATATTATTCCTTCGCAGTAAACATAAAAGGAAAGCAATATCGCGGAAAAAGTAACCATTTTGACAAAAAGGTAAATTCAGTCTTTCACCTTTTTATTTAACCCTTGACATTTTTCTTATTTATTTTATAATAGTTACCATATTACAAAACAAAGGGTTACAATTATGAAAAAATCATTTACACTTATTTTGCCAGCAATTGGCGCAGCTTTGATAGCCGTTTTTGCTCAAATTACCATTCCTATCGGTCCGGTACCTTTTGCTCTGCAAAATATGGCAATTGGCTTAGTGGCTACTATTTTTCATCGAAAAGAAGCTCTATTAGCAGTCGCTCTTTATCTTCTCTTAGGCGCTATCGGTCTGCCTGTCTTTGCAGGAGGAAACGGTGGATTTCAGGCACTTGTTGGTCCAAATGCAGGTTATCTCTGGTTTTATTTGTTCTACGCCCTAGTAACAGCTAGTCTAACTTCCAAAAATAGTAGCTTTTTGACGATATTCTTATCAAATCTACTCGGAGATGCTTTGGTTTTTGTTGGTGGTGTACTTGGTTTAATGTTTCTAGCAGGTTTTCAACTTGATAAAGCTATTACAGTCGGAGTCATCCCCTTCATTTTACCAGATCTCATAAAACTGATTGCAATTAGTTTTATCAGTAGACCTATTTTTAAAAGCTTAAAAGATCATCCCTACTTTAAAAATTGATAAAGTTGTCTCACTCCCATTATTAGAACTCACGTGTTGTGGGTTCTTTTTACATTGCTCAAAAAGATTTTTTCATTTTATTCTTGACAAAAATGACCAACAGTCCTATTATATTTTAAAAAAAATAATCGACGGTCACCAAAAGGAGCTCACCATGCCTATTAGAAAAGCAGTCCCAAGCGATATTCCAGCACTCAATAATCTCTTAGAGCAAGTCTTGCTTGTTCATCACAACGTCCGACCAGACATTTTCAAAGAGAGTGGTTGCAAATTCAACGATGAACAATTGAAAACACTGATGTCTCAAGAACATACACCAATCTTTGTCTATGAAAATGAAGAAGGTAAAATCTTGGGTCACCTCTTTTGCATCATTAAAGAACCACACAGTCTCGTATTGACACCTATCAAAACACTTTTCATTGAAGACCTTTGCGTTGATGAAAGTGCTCGTGGTCAAAAAATTGGTGAGCAACTCTGCCATTTTGCAGAAGAATTTGCCCAAAAAATTGGCTGTTACAACTTAACCCTTGATGTATGGAATGATAATGTCGCTGCCTTGCGCTTTTATGAACGTTTAGATCTAAAGCCCCAACAAACAATCATGGAAAAAATTTTAAAGAAATAGGAAAAGTGCATGAGTAAGAGAGAAAACAACTGCAATACGAAAAACATGACTAGCCACAACCAAACAATAAGACTGCCCAAAATATTTTTGACTCTTTCTGCAGAAGAAACTACTAAAGGAGCTTTTTATAATGATTTCAAGAAAAATCTACTAAATACAAAAAACGGTTTAAGCCGTTTTTTTATACTCAATTCCAGCCGATTTTATGATAAAATTTCTGCTAAATTTGCAATCATATCTTTTAATTGTTTTTCAAGAATTTCAGGGCTAGCAGTAATGCTCATTAGTAAAGTATTTAAAGATTGCTCAAATTGATTAGGAAGAAGGTTCGCATGCGCTGCTGCATATGATATCATTCTCTTCTCGCCGGGGTGGGTCAATTCATTAACTGCAAAAATGATGTCAAAATAGGATTCTAAAAAGGCTGCTACACGATGATTGACACTGACAAAGTCTTTTCGTTTTGCTGCTTTTAAAATCTGCATATCGTAGGACGGCAAATGTCCGGTTAACAAACTAAAATTTCGTGAAATGATATTGTCTTTTAATTTTTGAGGAAAAGGAATGTCAAACCGTTTTTTCAATTTTCCGAACTCTCCATTAGCATCATAAAGAATCTTGCAGGTTTTTAAATTGTGCCAAAAGCAAGTGGTGTAGCCATTTCCTGCTTGGTGCTTTTCGACAACATTTTCAATATCTCGCGCAAAATCACGAATATTCCGATAAAGAATATCAATATCAATGCCATTATTTAAGGTACAGTCGTCTTCCAATTCCCAAAATTGATTGCTTATTTCCATATAAGAACAATATTGGGTCAAAATCAACTTCCGACTGTCTTCATCTGGAATGCTCGTGCAGTAAATATATAAATCATAGTCCGAAGTCTCATCATAAGTTTCTCCGCTACGAGATCCGCCTAAGGCAATCGCTATCACTTCTGGTAAATTGGAAAATGCTTTCCAAAGTTGTGTAAAAACTGTCATTTTCTCCTCCGATATAAAACTTTTCCTTATTATACATTATATTACTACAAGAAAAAACTCCTAAACTTCAATTTAGGAGCTTTTCATGTCTTACCGCACTTCTGCACCAATCGTTACTTCAAGAGACTTTTGGATTTTTTCCATATAACGAGCTACTTCCTCATCTTCCAGAGTATCCTCTGGATTTTGGAAAGTTAAGGTGTAAGCCATTGATTTCATGCCGAGTCCCAGTTTTTCACCTGAGAAGACGTCAAATAATTTGATATCTGTCAAGCGTTTCACACCAGCAGCCTCAATAGCTTCAACGACTTCTTTGTGACTGATTTCTGCTTTCAGAAGCAGTGCTATATCACGTGTTACAGCTGGGAATTTGGTAATTTCTACAAATGGTTTTGCTGGTTGCATTACTTGTTCAATCGCTGTCAAGTTGATTTCTGCTACATACGTTTCTGGGATATTATAATCCTTAGCAGTTACTGGATGAACTTGACCGACAAAACCAACGACTTGTCCGTCTAGTGAAATAGTCGCTGTACGACCTGGGTGCATACCAGCTAATGCTTGTGTCGCTGTGTACTCTACTTTTAGACCCAGACGGTCAAAAAGTGCTTCCAAAATTCCTTTTGCATAAAAGAAATCAACTGGTACAGCTGGAGTTTGAAAATCCTTTTCAGTAACCAAACCTGTCAAAGCAAAGGCAAAGCTGTTGATTTCAGTTGGCAATTCTTCCTGTGGATTCCCCGTTTGCTCGAAGACTTTTCCGATTTCATACAGAGCCAAGTCCTTATTTTTACGTGCTACATTATAGGCAACAGTATCCAAAATGCCAGCTACCATATTTTGACGAAGAACGCTGCGATCTACTGTCATCGGCCACATCAGCTCTGTCAAGTTACTTGGATTAGTGCTAAATTGCACAGCTTTTTCAGGAGTAGTCAAAGCATAGGTGATAACTTCTATCAAACCAGCACCTTCTGCAACTGTACGAACTTTGCGACGAAGTTTTTGGGTTTCTGTCAATTGACCAGCTGTTCCGTCACCTTTTGGAAGAGTTGCTGGTAATTTATCATAACCATAGATACGCGCAATTTCCTCATAAAGGTCTGCTTCAATGTGAATATCCCAACGGCGACGTGGTACGCTGACTGTGAATTTCTCTGCATCGCCAGTAAGACCAAAACCAAGGCGACGGAAAACATCTTCAATATCTATATAGGTTAATTCCGTTCCAAGTACACGATTGACATCTGATAATGTTGAAACAACTTCAACATCTGATGTGTCTAATTGACCCGCTGAGACGATACCGGCTTGTACCGTTGCACCTGCAAGATCTGCAATCATGCTAGCCGCAGCATCTAGAGCTTCTGTTACTGTCGCTAGGTTAATTCCTTTTTCAAAGCGAGAGGATGATTCTGAACGAAGATTGAGACGTCCGCTCGTCTTACGAATGGAAGTTCCGTCAAAAACTGCTGCTTCAAGCACTACACGCCTTGATTGAGAAGAAATTTCCGTTGCAGCTCCACCCATGACACCAGCAAGAGCGACTGGCTTATCTGCTACCGCAATCACAAGATCGCTCGTTTCTAATTCGCGCTCTTCATCATCAAGAGTTACTAATTTTTCACCCGCACGCGCTTCGCGCACCACAATTTGATTGCCCTCAAAAGTATCTAAATCAAAGGCGTGCATTGGTTGTCCAAAGTAAAGTAGAATATAATTTGTCACATCTACTACATTGTTGATAGGACGAATCCCTGCATTCATAAGCAGATTTTGAAGCCATTGCGGACTTGGAGCAATGGTTACATTTTCCAAAATACGTGCTGCATAAAAAGGAGCCTTGTCCGTTTCAATCGCAACAGAAAGTTGTTCTCCAGCTTGCTCTTGTGTTTCCAACAACGGAAAATCTTTAAAATGAACCGACTTGTCGTAGATAGCCGCTACCTCATACGCTACTCCACGCATTGAAAGCGCATCTGCACGGTTCGGCGTGATAGAAAGCTCAATAATTTCATCATCCAAGTCAAGATAAGGAAAAACGGAATCCCCCGGTACAGCTTCTTCTGGCAAAATTTGAATACCGTCGGAAAATTCTTTTGGAACAACCGAGTCCGAAATGCCTAATTCTCCAAGGGAACAAATCATTCCAAGGGATTCTAACCCACGAATTTTTCCTTTTTTAATTTTGTAATTATCCGCAATGCGAGCTCCTGGAAGAGCTACCATAACCTTGATTCCTGCTCGTATATTTGGAGCACCGCAAACGATTTGTCGAAGCGCTTCTTCTCCAACATTCACTTGACAGACATGGAGATGTGTTTCAGCTACATCTTCACAGCTAATCACTTCACCAACTACAATTTTTGACAATCCCTCAGCAGGAGAGCTGACCCCTTCTACTTCAATCCCTGTCGTTGACATTTTTTCAGCTAATTCTTCACTTAGCACATCAACATCAACTAGTTCTTTTAACCATTTATAACTTACTAGCATAATTCATCTATATGAGTGCATAGAAATCTTTGAGAACTATTGTTTCTGCTCAAAAATTTTGCCTCATATTACTTCCTTTCTTTTTGAAGCTGGGACAAGTGCCCAAGCCAAGTGCTTTTTCGCTTAATTTAATTCTTTCCGAATGAGCCAGTCAATATCAACCGTTTCACCAGTCGCATACTCATGCTCACTAAAACGTTCAAAACCATATTTAAAGTAAAAGTTTTGCGCTTTGAAATTCTTTTCCCAAACACCTAGCCAAATCCACGAAAACTTTCGTTTAGTAGCTTCTTGCATGGCAAAATTAAACATTTCCTTGCCAAAGCCCTGTCCTTGATAAGGTTTCAAAACATAAATCCGATGAACCTCAAAAGCATTCTCCATTGAGTGTTCTGATTCTACTGGCTCAGTCTGTGCTTGCCCCCAGTTAAATTTGAGAAAGCCAACAATCTTTTCTTTCTCATCTAGTGCAAAATAAGTCTCCGACTCTACTTGCGCCAAATCCTTCTGAATCTGCTCAAGGGAGAGTTCATGAGTAAAATAATCTTGCATATCTTTCACTTTGATATAAGGGCCGAAAGTTTCTTGATAAGTTTGCACTTCCAGTTCTCGTAGAACTTCAACCTGTCCTTCTTTTACTTTTACTAACATAGCATTTATTTAAATTGTTCTGAAAAACGAACATCACCTTGATAGAAGCCACGAATATCATTGATACCGTAGCGCAGCATAGCCACCCGTTCTTGACCCAGTCCAAAAGCAAAGCCAGAATAAACATCAGCATCAATGCCACTCATTTCAAGGACACGAGGGTGCACCATTCCAGCTCCCATAATTTCAATCCAGCCAGTCTTTTTGCAAACATTGCATCCTTGCCCACCGCATTTAAAGCAAGAAACATCCACCTCAACAGACGGCTCTGTAAATGGGAAATAAGACGGACGCAGACGAATACTGCGGTCTTCTCCAAACATTTTTTGCACAATGAGCTGCAATGTTCCTTGAAGGTCTGCCATAGAAATATTTTTCCCGACAACCAAACCTTCGATTTGGTGGAACTGGTGAGAATGCGTCGCATCGTCCGTATCCCGTCGGAACACACGCCCTGGCGAGATCATTTTCAGAGGACCTTTAGAAAAATCATGAGCGTCCATAGCACGAGCTTGAACTGGGCTGGTGTGAGTACGCAGCAAAATTTCTTCTGTAATGTAGAAAGTATCCTGCATGTCACGCGCTGGGTGGTCTTTTGGCAAATTCATCCGCTCAAAGTTGTAATAGTCTGTTTCAACTTCAAAACCATCTACGACTTGATAGCCCATACCGATAAAAATATCTTCAATTTCTTCACTTGTTTGGCTAAGAACATGACGATTCCCAGCAGGAATTTTCCGACCAGGAAGGGTGACATCTACTGACTCCCTCGCCAACTGATTAGCAACTTTTTGCTCTTCTAGTAGCTTTGCAGATTCTTCAAAAGCAGCGGTCAAAATATCTCGTGCTTCATTGACATGCTTCCCGATAATCGGACGCATATCGGCAGAGACGTCTTTCATTCCTTTTAAAATCTCTGTTAAAGAGCCTTTTTTCCCAAGAACAGAAACTCGTAGATTTTGCATTTCTTTTTCATTTTCAGTCGAGATTTTTTTCAACGACGCCAGCGTTTCTTCTCTAAGCTTATTTAATTGTTCTTCAATGGTTGACATAATTCCTCCAAATATAAAAACCGCATGCCAAACTCCATAAGCGGAGCGTTGACACGCGGTACCATCCGTTTTTATCTGGTTTCCCAGACCTTAATTCTCAATCCTATTGCAAGTGAATTCACCTAGTTTTCATCTAAAGAGCTCTCAGTCTCTGGCTCTTCTCCCTGTCAAACTTCCCCTAAGCTACTAGTCTTGCGGAATCTTATTTAATTAGTTGATATTATACCAAATTTTATAGGACTTGTAAATAGACCTTGTTTAAAAATGCAATCACACTTGACACACATTACAGGCAGTAGTCAATTCTATACTAACTCACTCAAGTATTCGTAGCGCTCATATTTCTCCAAAAGCAAATCATTTTTAGCATCCAACTCTTTTTGGAGTTCAGCGAGCCGACCGAAGTCCGAAGCATATTCCTGCATTTCCCCCTCAATAGCTGCAATTTTCTCCTCAAGCTTCTCTATATCTCCCTCAATAGATTCCCATTCCTGTTTTTCAAAGTAACTTAAGCGCTTCTTTTCCTCTCGCACTTTAGTTACTTTTTCCTTTTCCGACTTTTGGGAAATAGCAGAGCTCTCTAGCTCAAATGCCTTTTCATCCAGATAATCAGTATAATTACCGAAATATTCTCTGATAGTTCCCTCTTCAAAGGCTAAAATCTTATCTGCTACTTTATCAAGGAAATACCGATCGTGACTAACAGTAATAACTGGGCCGGCAAAGCTTTGCAAAAAATTTTCCAGCACCGTTAATGTCGCAATATCTAAGTCATTAGTCGGCTCATCCAACAGCAAAACATTCGGCTTTTCCAACAATAACTTGAGAAGATAGAGCCGCTTTTTCTCTCCTCCGGACAATTTTTCAATCAAAGTTCCATGAGTGGAGCGAGGAAAGAGAAATTGTTCCAACAGCTCAGCAATAGATGTCGTCCCCGCAGATGTCTTAACTTCTTCTGCGACTTCCTGCAAGAAATTAATAACGCGTTTGGATTCGTCCAATCCTTCAATTTGCTGTGAGAAATAAGCCACACGAACCGTCTCACCAATGATCAATTGACCAGATTGAGGTGCTAATTTCCCAGCAATTAGATTGAGCAAGGTAGATTTTCCAACACCATTATCCCCCACAATCCCAATCCGATCTTTATTTTGAACTAACAAATTGAAATGAGAAAGAATCTTCTTGTCACCATAAGCAAAGTCCACATCTTTAAATTCAATCACTTTCTTCCCAATCCGACTGGTCTCGAAATTCATTTCTAAGTCTGTCTGAATCGCTTGATCAGATAAATCCTTTTTCAAATCTTGAAAACGATTGATTCGAGCTTGCTGCTTGGTTGCTCTGGCCTGTGGCTGGCGACGCATCCAGGACAATTCCTGCTTATAAAGTTGCTGCTTTTTATGGAGAAGGGCAGCATCTCGCTCGTCTTGTTCTGCCTTCAAACGGACATAATCTTGATAATTTCCTTGATATTCAAGCAAATCTCCGCTGTCCAATTCAAAAATCCGCGTCGAAACATGATCTAGAAAATAGCGGTCATGGGTAATGAAAAGAACCGTTTTTTTGGAATTCTTCAAAAAATTCGTCAGCCATTCGATACTATCAATATCCAAATGGTTTGTCGGCTCATCAAGGAGCAATAAGTCATCGTCTCCTAACAAGACTTGCGCCAATTGCACGCGCCGTCGTAACCCCCCCGACAGGTCGCCGACCTTAGCAGATAAGTCGTTCAAACCTAGCTTCGACAAAACAGTCTTAACTTGACTTTCAATTTCCCAAGCTTGAAGAGCATCCATTTCAGCAATAATTTTCTCTAAACGAGATTGATTGCTTTCATCATAGTTAGACAGCAATAGCTCATACTCACGAATGAGCTGCATTTCTCGCAGATTGCTAGATAAAACCGTATCTAGTACCGTTTTGTCGTCATCAAAGTGCGGTTCTTGGGTTAAGTAGCCAATCTTATAGCCCGATTTAGCAGAAAAAGGATTGACATCCCCGTCAAATCCAGATTTTCCAGACAGGACATTCAAAAGAGTCGTTTTTCCAGTTCCATTGACCCCAATCAAGCCAACCCGATCCAAACCATGAATAATAAAGGAAATATTTTTAAAAACAGTCTTATCTCCCACCGTTTTAGTCAACTTTTCAACAATAAAGTCACTCATCTTCTCTCCTCTACAAAAGCTAAAATAGCCTCCAGACGGTTGTCCAAGACACCATTCACAATAGCTGTCTCAATCTCAGTCAAGAGCTGTCCTAAAGCAGGCCCCGGCTTAAAGCCAAATTCTTTGATTAACAGACCACCATTGACGACAATTTCATGTTTATCATGAATCGTTAGTGAATCATAAGTAGAATGAATTTTTTCAAAATCAACCGCTAATCCCTGTGCTTGACGAATTTCTTCTGCTTGTATCATCAGGTCCAGTTCAAAACGATAGCATTCTTCCTTATCCAGAAAATGCCTTTGGCGGATATTATAAATCGTGACAATTTGCTCTACGCGCTTTTGAAATTCATTTGAAGTTTTCCAATGTTTGAGGAATTTTTTAACATTATTTACTTGAAGAGCCATTAAAAGAGTAGCCCAGGCTTGCTCTGAACTCGTAAATTGAAAATCTACTTTAATATCAAACATTGTTTTCAATTGTGATTGGCTGCTGCGCATGTCAGGTAAATAGTCCGTTGCACCACTGGCAAGCAGACTTTTCAATCCTTTACGCCAATAAGACGCTGTCAGTAGTTTGTCAAATTCAATGAAAGTTCGCTCCACAGAAATTTTTTTTAATAGTGGCGCACACATTTTCATAGCCTGAAATGTGTCTGTATCTAATGAAAAGCCTAAGGATGCCTGAAAACGAAATCCTCGCATAATGCGCAAGGCGTCTTCGTTGAAGCGTTCCGAAGGTGTTCCTACAGCACGTAAGATCTGCTGTTTCAGATCATCCAACCCTTCAAATAAATCAATCACATTCCCTGCTTCATCCAAAGCCAAAGCATTGATCGTGAAATCGCGCCGTTTTAAATCTTCTTTTAGAGAACGAACAAACGTGACATGGCTAGGTCTGCGATAGTCTACATAGATATCCTCTGTCCGAAAAGTCGTCACTTCATATTCATGATTGTCCTCTAAGACTAAAACTGTCCCATGCTCAATTCCGACATCAATCGTTCGCTCAAAAATACGTTTGGTTTCTTCTGGATAACTAGAACTTGCAATATCCACATCATGAATCGGTCGATTCAATAAAGCATCGCGGACTGAACCACCGACAAAATACGCTTCAAAGCCGGCATTCTTAATCTTCTTTAATACTGGTAAAGCCTCCTGAAATTCAGAAGGCAGATTTTCTAATCTCATAATAAATATTCCAATCCGTAGACAAGCTCTTTTTTCTTGACCACTTCCTTAATACCTAAATTCACCCCCGTCATGAAAGACTTACGATCGTACGAATCATGACGAAGTGTCAGTCCTTCACCTTGACCGCCAAAGATGACTTCTTGATGCGCCACCAAGCCTGGTAAACGAACCGAATGAATACGCATGCCGTCTATTTCTGCACCACGCGCTCCTTGTAATAACTCTTTTTCGTCCATTGCACCTTGATGCTTCTTGGGGCGAACCTTGCTGATCAATTCAGCTGTTTTAATCGCTGTGCCACTCGGCGCATCCTTTTTCTGATCATGATGTAATTCAATGATTTCTACATCTGGAAAATATTTAGCTGCTTGCGTTGCAAATTGCATCAAAAGAACCGCTCCTACAGCAAAATTAGGAGCAATCAAGCCTCCTAGCTCTTTTTGCCGAGAAAACTCAACTAACTCTTTGATTTCATCCGATGTAAATCCAGTCGTTCCAACCACAGGTGCAAAACCATGCTCTAATGCAAAACGAGTATTTTCATACGCCACCTTAGGAGTTGTAAAATCAACCCACACATCCGCTTCTACACCACTCAAATCTTCTTTCTGATTAAAAACGGGAACACCAGCTACTTCTTTTTCTGGAGTAAGTGGGTCAAGCAATCCAACGAGCTCTAATACAGGATCTTCTGTCACCATGTTATAAGCAGCTTGTCCCATTTTTCCTTTGAAACCAGCAATAATGACCTTTATACTCATGGAATTCTCCTTAAATAATCGGAATATAAGCTAAGGCAATACTTCCAGCACCCAGGTGAGTTCCAATCACACTACCAAATGTCGCAATCGGAACCTCTCCGGAAACACCAGCTTCTAACAATAATTGATGTAAATGTTCTGCTTTTTCCAGTGCATTTCCATGAATAATCATCACTTGGTAATTTCCTTGTGCAGTTTGCTCTTTGACAATCTCAATCAGGCGTTTCGTAGCTTTTTTCTCGGTACGAATCTTTTCATAAACCTCGATGACGCCCTCGTCATTAAAGTAAAGAATTGGTTTGATACTGAGCAAGTTTCCCAGAATTGCAGCGCCGTTCGACAAACGGCCGCCCTTTACCAAATGATTTAAGTCATCTACCATGATAAAAGCGCCAATTCCCTTGATTTGAACGTCAAGATTGCTCAGAATTTGCTCAAACGCTAACCCTTGTTCAGCCCAGTTCAAAATATGCTCCACCATCATTCCAAGTGGCGCACTTGTGATTTTTGAATCCGGAAAAGCAATTTCCAAACTTGGAAATTCATCTTTCAAATACTGGATATTTTGATAAAAACCAGAAATTCCACTCGATAAAAACAAACCAATGACATGAGTATAACCTTGTCCTTCTACTAAAGAAAGGATATTTACTAAGCTAGCAATACTCGGTTGGCTCGTTTTTGGCAATTCACTAGAAGCTGCCATTTTTCGATAAAATTCACTAGCAGAAAGATTTTTTCCTTCAATATACTCAACCCCGTCTATACTAACGGGAATATCTAGGATAAATAAATGCTCATTTTCGATGACTTTGCTATCCAAATATGCTGACGAATCAGTAATTACGGCTAATTTCATGCATTAAAACTCCAAATTGATACCTGGTAAATCCAAGGCGATTTCTGTTACTTCATAGGTCAAACGATTTAAGACGGACAAACTTGGACGAGCAAGTTGTTCTACTTCGTCCTGCTCAAATTCACTTGGCTCATTGACAATTTGTCCCATAATATGATTGACTTGTGAGATTGTTCCACTAATTACAAAAGCATCAAAGACAATCATAAAACTCACAATTACAACGATAGAAGTCACTTGTCCTTCTTGATCTTGATTTAATAATTGAAAATTGACATCCACTTTCGTTTCTGGCGTTCCGTTTTCTTTTTCCCACTCTAAATTACGTGCGTCATAGTGATATTGACTGACAAATTCTTTTTCGCGTTGTAATTCCATTTCATTTCTCCTCAAAATATGCGTTATTAAAATTATAACATATTTTCCAGCGCCTGACTATTTTAATCAGTATGAAAATCATCTCCTTTCAATACTTTCTTTTAGATTAAAAAAAGGAGCTGGAGAAATTTTTTTCCAACTCCTAGAACGATGAAACTCATCATTATTTATTCAATGGTTTGCGAAGCGCTCCGAATAACACACCACTTACAATTGCGCCAATCAAGATGAAGATGATATAGAGAAGGGCATTTGAAGTAAGTGCAATAACGAAGATACCTCCGTGCGGTGCCATGAGTTTAATACCAGCCATGCCAACAAGTGCGCCTGCTAAAGCTGAACCAACCATAAAGCTTGGAATGGCACGGGCAGGGTCAGCAGCACCAAATGGAATAGCACCTTCCGTGATGAATGAGAGACCCATAACAATGTTTGTCAAACCTGAATTGCGTTCTTCTTCGGTGAATTTGTCTTTGAATAGAAGGGTTGCGACAAAGACTGCAAGAGGTGGAACCATACCACCAGCCATAACTGCTGCCATTACAACTGAACCACCTGTTGAAACAGTTGCAGCAAGAGTTCCTGTACCAAAGATATAAGCCGCTTTGTTGAAAGGACCACCCATATCAATAGCCATCATACCACCTACAACGAGTCCAAGGAGGACAGCTGAACTACCAGATAAGCCTTCTAGGAAACTATTCAAGCCAGTATTGATAGCGGCCATTGGAATATTTACCAACAGCATCAAGAAACCAGTTAGCAATGTACCTAAAAGTGGATAAAGTAGAATGGACTTGATACCCTCAAGTGATTTTGGAAGACCACTCAAGGCTTTTTTAAGGAAGTTTACAACGTAACCTGCAAGGAAACCACCCACTAGAGCTCCAAGGAAACCAGAAGGTACACCAGCAAGTGCAAGAGTTGCTTTCCCGCCTGCTGCAAATGGAATTTTACCAAAAGCAAGACCTGCTGAAGCCATACTACCTGCTACAAAACCTGGTGCTAAACCTGGCTTTTCAGCGATAGAATAAGCGATATAACCAGCCAGTACAGGAAGCATAAAGCCAAAGGCCAAACCACCAATATTCTTAAACATTGCTGCCAACTCATGATAAGTACCGAGATTTGCTAATTGATCTTTTGGCACTCCCATTGCTTGGTCAATCAAGAATGCCACCGCAATCATGATACCACCACCGATAACGAATGGAAGCATTTGGCTAACACCACTCATCAAGTGTTTGTAGAATCCACCTGCTGCATTTGTTGAAGAGGAGGCAGCTTTTTTATTGGCTGCATGATACACTTCTGCTTTTCCTGATAGTGCTAAGTTAATCAACTCTTCTGTCTTACGAATACCGTCAGCAACTGGGCGGTTAATCAATGGCTTGCCATCAAATCGATCCATTTCCACAGCTTTATCAGCCGCAATAATAACCGCTTTTGCTTTTTGAATATCTTCTGCTGTCAGTTTATTTCCGATACCACTAGCACCGTTGGTTTCAACCTTGATGCCAACGCCCATTTCAGCAGCTACCTTTTGAAGAGCTTCTTGCGCCATATAAGTATGTGCAATTCCTGTTGTACATGCTGTTACCGCAACAAGAAAATCACCATCTTTGGTTGCTGGTGCTACCGTTGCGGGCTCTGCTGCTTTATCAGACGCTTGATCAAATAACGCAATCACTTCGTCTGGTGAAGTCACTTGACGAAGTTTATCTGCAAATCCATCTTTCATCAGGTGTTGGGACAATTCTGCAAGTGCAGCCAAGTGAGTATCATTCGCTCCTTCTGGTGCAGCAATCATGAAGAATAAATCTGTCGGTTGCCCGTCTAAACTTTCATAATCCACACCTTTGTTTGACTTAGCAAAGAGCACTGTTGCTTCTTTGACTGCGGCATTTTTACTGTGTGGCATGGCAATCCCGTCGCCCAAGCCTGTTGACGTTAAAGCTTCACGAGCCAAGATTCCTTCTTTGAATGTTTCAAAATCCGTTACATAACCGTGGTCAACTAAACTGTGAACCATTTCATCAATAGCAGCTGTTTTTTCAGTTGCTTGTAAATCAAGCAACATCACATCTTTTCTCAGTAAATCCTGAATTTTCATATTTTTTCTACCTCTACTTTTTCATATGTTTCGTTAATGAAATCAGCTGTCGCTAAGTCATCAGAGAAAGTCGTTGCCGTTCCGCAAGCTACTCCCCATTTGAAGGCTTCAACAGCATTTCCTGAACGGACAAATTCGCCAGTAAAGCCTGCAACCATTGAGTCACCAGCTCCGACAGAATTTTTTACGATTCCCTTGATTGGTTTTGCAAAATAAGCTCCGTCCTTTGTTACCAAAAGCGCACCGTCGCCTGCCATAGAAATAATAACATGTTGCGCACCTTTAGCTAGAATTTCACGAGCGTATTTCTCAATCTCATCCAAATTTTCCAGCTTCACTCCGAAAATATCACCTAACTCGTGATTGTTTGGTTTTACCAATAATGGCTGAAACTCTAGTGAATCAATAAGTGTTTGTCCCTCGAAATCACAAACGACTTGTGCTCCAGTTTGTCTCGTCAGGCTAATCAGCTCTTTGTAGACAACATTGCCTAAATTTTTATTGCTTGACCCTGCAAAGACAACTGTATCTTTCTCTGAAAGCCCTGATAGGACATCTTTCAATGCTGTCAATTGCTCTGGTGAGACAGTCGGACCCGTTCCATTGATTTCTGTTTCAGCATCTGCTTTAATTTTCACATTAATGCGCGTATCCTCTAACACTTGAACAAAATTAGTCGCAATCGCTTCATTTTCCAAGGTATCAGTAATAAATTTTCCAGTAAAACCACCTATAAAGCCAGTCGCTGTGTTATCAATTCCCAAACGTTTGAGCACACGACTGACATTGATGCCTTTGCCACCAGCAAATTTATCATCGCTTTCCATACGATTCACGCTTCCAACATTGACCTTATCCAAACGGACAATATAGTCAATAGAAGGGTTAAGCGTAACAGTATAAATCATACTTCAATAACCTCCGTTTTTTCTTTTATCTTTTCCAATTGCTCATTGGCACATGCACTCGTAATAATGCTAGCACGTTTGATAGGGGCGACTTTCACGAAAGAGGAATGACCGATTTTTGAAGCATCAGCTAAGATGTAGGTCTGCTTGGCGTTTTCAAGAATCGCTCGTTTGACTGCTCCTTCTTCCATATCAGGTGTTGTATAGAAATTTTCATCAATTCCATTCATACCAATAAAAGCTTTATTGAAATTCAACTGACCGATTTGGTTCAAAGCAACCCCCCCGATACTAGCATCTGTTGAGCTTTTGACAACTCCTCCGATAATAACCGTTGGAATGTTTTTCTCAACTAACTTTGTAGCATGGTGAATGGAGTTGGTTACAACCGTCATATGTTTGCTTGAAAGCTCATTGATTAACAATTCATTTGTCGTTCCAGCATCAATAAAAATAACATCCTGTTCTTGTATCAATTCCGCCGCTTTTTGAGCAATTCGTAATTTATCTTGAACGTTTTTGATAGATTTTTCTTGATTGCTTTCTTCCTCTTGAAGGAAATGAATGCTTTCTGCTCCACCGTGAATCCGGCGCAGCTTTCTTTCATCTTCCAATTCGTCTAAATCTCTACGAACCGTTGATTCAGAAGTATTTAACAAACGAACCAAGTTGTCCAGTGAAACAACCTGATGACGATTGAGCTCCTCTAAGATCGCCTGTTTGCGCTCTGATTTTAAAATAATACCACCCTCTCTGCAATCGTTTACAATTTATTATACACCTTTTTCTTTCAAAGTCAAGCATTTTCTTTCAAAAACTATCATTCTTTTACTAAAACAGTAACGAACATTACAAAAAGGCTGAACTTTCATTCAACCTTTCTTTTCATTTAGTTGTTATACAGTAGCTTGGATCGCTGCTTCAACAGCTGCTTTTTCTTTGTCAATCAAATCAATACGGGCAGCAATTTCTTTGATTCCCATACTAATATTACGGCTAATAGCTAGATCTGATAATTGCGGTTCAAAGAAAGCTTTGTATTCTGCTAAACGTTCATGCGTCTTGAAAGCACTTGCTGGATAAATGACAAATTTATCAAAACTCATATCTCCACCAAGAGCAGACTTAATCCATTCCCAATTATCACGTGCCCAAGTCCAGATTGTTCCTTGTGTGAAATCGTGTTGTAAGAAAGTAAAATACCAACTCATTGCTAAGTCCTGTGGTTTCACAACATCTTTATTCTTCCATTCTTCTAAAAGATGCGCTAGAGTTGCTTCGTTCTTCGTATAAGATAGAGCAGAAGCCAATTGACGTTGGAAGTTACCGTCAACCGTTGTGATATAGGTTGATAGATATTTATCGGTCAATTCCTTTGTCTCATGGTGTTTGATTTGGTTAATCAAAATTTGCAAGCGAGTGGCTGCAGGAAGTTTTTCCAAACTATCGTGATAAGCTTCAAAAATTTGACTCGCTTTTTGACTCGCTTTTTCATCATCAGCCGCAATCATATTCGCTACAACAATTTGACGAACCAATTCATCTTCATCTGTTTCACCTGCTTTAGCTTTAAAACCAAGTCGGTCAAAGTTAGCTTGATTCAGTTTGATAAGTAACTTCTTAAAGGCTGCCTCTGTTTCTGTCCCTTCATCCACAAAAATCTTCAAACTAGTTAGCACAGACTTCACTGCAGATACCACAAGATAAGATGTTTCATTAGTTAATCTTTCAACCACTGGAATCAAATCTGCAAATGAAACGAAACCAGCTTCAGCCAACAAACGACGTTCTTGCACCACTTGCAACTTACTTGTATTATCTAAGTCTGTAATAGTTGCCAAAATATTGTCTAGCAATTCGCCTTGATAATCAGTAATGTAATGCGCTGTATTTTCTGTATTAAAACGAAGTGCTCCTTCATTTTGAGCTGCAAGAGCTGTATAATTTGGAATTTCAAGCGTTTCTGTTTCTAGGGTATCTGGGATACCAGTCCAATTACTATTCAACGGTACAACCCATAGACGACCTTTTTCTTCTTTTTCTCCAATAAAGAATTGTTTTTGAGAAATTTTGAGAGTGTCATTTTCCACAATCGCTGTCAAAACAGGATAGCCTGGTTGTTCTAGCCACGAATCCATGAAGGCTGCCACATCACGCCCTGAAGCTGCACCGAGAGCATTCCACAAGTCGCGACCAATCGTATTACTGTATTGGTGTTTGGCAAAATAAGCATTCAAGCCTTTTGCAAAAGCCTCATCTCCTAGCCAACGACGAAGCATGTGCATAAGACGACTTCCTTTGGCATAGACAATTGCTGGGTCAAACAAGGTATTGATTTCATCTGGGTGTTTTACTTCCACATGGACAGATTGAACACCGTCAGTCGCATCCCGTTTTAGAGCCAGAGGGACACCACCTGTTTGGAAATCCTCAAAAATGTTCCATGTTGGCTCAATGGCATTCACACAGACATATTCCATCATATTGGCAAAACTTTCATTGAGCCAAAGGTCATCCCACCACTTCATTGTAACCAAGTTACCAAACCATTGGTGCGCCAATTCGTGAGCAATCACAAGAGCTACTTGCTGACGGCTTGTAACAGTTGAGTTTTCATCTACTAAAAGATAAACTTCACGATAAGTGACCAAGCCCCAATTTTCCATAGCTCCTGCAGAAAAGTCTGGCAAAGCTACATGCAGAGATTGAGGAATCGGATATTTTACCCCGTAGTATTCTTCATAAAAATCAATAGAGCGAACTGCAATATCTAAGGCAAATTCCAAATTTGAAGCAGGGTGAGCTTTGGTAGAGTACACGCCGACCAAGGTACCATTCTTCGTTTTTGCTGTAACGCCCTGCAAATCACCCGCCGCGAACGCCAAAAGATAAGACGACATGCGAGGAGTCGTTGCAAACTTCCAGATGCCAGTTGCTTTTCGATTTTCTACATCGACTTCTGGCATGTTTGAAAGTGCGACTTCTCCTACTTCTTGGTCAAATTTCAAAGAAAGGTCAAACGTAGCTTTTGCTTCTGGCTCATCTACACTTGGAAAGGCTTCACGTGCAAAATGACTTTCAAATTGAGTAGAAAGAACTTCTTTTTTGACTCCATTGACAGTATAGTAAGACGGATAAATCCCTGTCATATTGTCTGTAATTTTACCCGTATAAGTCAGCGTTACTTCAACAACTCCTGCTTGACCAAGCTCAACGTAAACTGCTTCATTTTCATTATCTACAGAGAAAGGACAAGCTTCGCCAGCTACTTCAACGGACTGAATTGTCAAATCCTTTTGATGAAGAGAAATTTTTTCTCCCTTTGCTTCTCCGCTAATGCTGACCTTACCTGTGAATGTTTTTTGCTCCCGATTCAAATCTAAAAAAATCGTATAGTGATTTGGAACAAATGTTTCAATAAAATGTGCAACTGCTTGCATGTATGTCTCCTTAATAATATAATCTGTAACTATTGTAACATAATTCACGTGTCCTAACACAATTTCTCTATCGTTTTCCTCATTTTGTGATAAAATAGAAATACGTTACTATTTTAAGGAGAAATCATGTCTGAAATTTTTGATATTACGATTGTTGGTGGGGGACCTGTGGGTCTTTTTGCTGCTTTTTATGCACACATGCGTCAAGCAAAAGTAAATTTGATTGATTCGCTGCCTCAGCTCGGTGGACAGCCAGCCATTCTCTATCCTGAAAAGAAAATTCTGGATGTTCCTGGTTTTATCAATCTAACAGGTGAAGAATTGATTGAGCGTTTGATTGATCAAGTAAAAACATTTGAAACAAGCATACATCTCAATGAGACTGTATTAGATATTGAAAAAAACGATGAATTATTTACCTTAACAACTAGCAAAGGAAAACACATCTCAAAAGCCATTTTGATTGCTATGGGAGGTGGTGCTTTTAAACCACGTCCGCTGGAACTAGAAAATGTAGACCAATTTGAAAACATTCACTATCACGTGTCAAATATCAATCAATACGCTGGGCAAAATATTGTTGTTCTAGGTGGTGGTGACTCTGCTGTTGATTGGGCATTGGCTTTTGATAAGATTGCACCGACCAGCATCATTCACCGCAGGGATAATTTCCGTGCTTTAGAACACAGTGTCAATGAGCTAAAAGCTTCTACTGTCACGATTAAAACACCATTTGTCCCAAGTCAACTTATAGGCGATGGAAACAAACTCACTCATCTTGAGATTACTAAAGTGAAAAGCAATGAAACAGAGCTCTTGCCGCTTGATCAGCTTTTTGTCAATTATGGCTTCAAATCATCTGTTGGAAACTTGAAAAAATGGGGACTAGAACTCAATCGCCACAAGATTATCGTCAATAGCAAACAAGAAACTTCTGTCGCAGGTATCTATGCTGCTGGAGATTGCTGTAGTTACGACGGAAAGATTGATTTGATAGCCACAGGACTAGGCGAAGCTCCTACAGCTATCAACAATGCTATGAACTATATTTATCCCGACCAAAAAATACAGCCAAAACATTCGACCAGTCTTTAAAAAGCAAAAAACTTGAAGTTCTCAAAAGAGCGCTTCAAGTTTTTTATATGTACTTATTTTACACTATCCATTTTTTCTCGGCAAGCCCTTTCAATGAGATCGAGTTTTTCAACACTTTCCTTTTCGTCTTTACCAATTGAATAGATGTATAGTTTGATTTTAGGTTCTGTACCTGACGGTCTGAGTGCATACCATGAACCATCTTTAAAGTAATATTTCAAGCAGTTTTGTTTTGGAAAATCAAGATAGCCATCTTTAAAGTCAATCACTTTTTCAAGTTCCATTACTCCGACTGTTGTCAACGGATGTTCTCTAAATTCTTCCATCATGCGACCAATTCGCTCTTGACCTTCTACACCTTCTAGCTCAAGCGAAACCTGTCTTTCATTATAGAAGCCAAACTCTGCATAGATATCATTTAAAACATCTAACAAAGTCTTACCTTGTTTTTTAAAGTAAGCAGCCATTTCTACAATCATCATAGAAGCACTGACAGCATCTTTGTCTCTGACAAAAGTTCCATAGCAGAAGCCAATACTTTCTTCATAACCGAACACATAAGTTTTTTCTTTGGTGCGTTCATATTCATTGGCTTTTCCACAGATATTTTTAAATCCAGTTAAAGTCTCAACTGTTTCAATGCCATATTTCTTTGCAATTGCTCTAGATAAATCACCTGTAACGATAGATTTCACCATGACAGGATTTTCCGGCAAATTGTTGAGGGCATAACGTTGAGAGAAGATGTAATAAGCAAGCAAAGCACCGATCTTATTTCCGTTTAAAAAGATATAATCGCCATTCGCATCTCTTACTTCCAGAGCAACACGGTCACAATCTGGGTCATTGGCAATCAAAATGTCACAATTATTTTCTTTTCCAAGCTTTTCAGAGTAAGCAAATGCTTTTGGAAATTCTGGATTTGGATAACCAACTGTTGTAAAATCTGGATCAGGAAATTCTTGTTCTTTTACGACGAAAATATTTTCAAATCCTCTTCTCCTCAGAATTTCTCTGACAGGAATATTTCCTGTACCATTCAAAGGCGTATAGCCAACTTTGATAGATTTATCAACATCTTCGTTGATCGTTAAATTGAGAACTTCTTGGTAGTAATCTTCTTCAACAGATGGATCAATATAATTTGCAAGACCGCTTTCCAAGGCTTCTTCAAAAGGAATGGACTTGATGTCTTCAAAATTCACAATTTCATCCATATGACCTGCAATTTGTCCTGCAATGTCATCTAAAATCTGTGAACCTTCTTCCCAATACGCTTTATAGCCATTGTATTCTTGTGGATTATGACTAGCCGTTACCATGACTCCTGCTTTACAGTGCAATTTTCTAATTGCATACGAGCACATTGGTGTAGGATGAATGCCATTGTAAATATAGGTTTTAATTCCATGAGCAGCCATGATAGAGCAAGTCAATTCAGCAAATTCTTTTGATTTATATCTGACATCATAACTGATTGCAACGCCTCTTTTAATCGCTTCTTCACCATGGTCTTTCAAGGTTTCAGCTAATGCTTGGGCTGCTTTTCCTACCATGTATTTATTCATGCGGTTGGTACCAGCACCCAATTTCCCACGAAGACCAGCTGTCCCAAACTCAAGACCCTTGTAGAATCGATCTTCGATCTCAGCTTCATCATCCTGAATAGACAGCAAATCAGCTTTTGTTTCTTCATCGAAAAAATCATTGTTTAGCCATTGTTCATAAACTTCTTTGTAGTTCATATAACGACTCCTTTTAATATATTATTTCTCAATAATTCCATTCTATACTACCTTTTCGTTTTTATCAATCCTTTTTCCGATTTTTCTTTAAAACGCTTGCAGTTTTTTATTTAAAACAGTTACTTATATGTAAACTTCATAGATTTTATCTCTCAGTGGATGATTGTTGATTAGGTAGATTTTAATCAATAAATTGAATATCATTCTCATCTAATACAAGAATATCCTGATAAGCAACATCTAGCTTAGATAATAGATCAACAGACTTAACGTAATGCGCATGTAAAAACAAGACTGCAGAATAAACTTTCTCAAACTCATAGTCTGGTGCCAGCTAAAGCTTGATGTCATGGTAGCAATATTACAGGAGACATATTGGAAACTACTTAGCTTGTGCTAATTTGTCTTGATAATTTTCTTCAATAGCTTTTGCAATAAAATCTTTTTTTATTTTTGTAATAAATCTAATATCGGTAAACAAATGAAAAACTGTTGATATATACCCTCCAATATCTAATTTTTTAATTGCATCTTTCGCCAACTTTTCATTCTCTGTATATACAGCAAACAATTCAATACTACCAATTACGATTGCATTTACCGAAGACGCTATGCTTTCAGAAATCATAATAACCTTTCTTGTTCTCACTTCATGTAAAGTTACATTTTTCTTTAGTGATTGAAGTAACTGATCTTTAGTTATCGTTTCGTTATTCTTTTTATTTTCTTCGCAAATAATCGTAATTCTATGAGCAACAGAAATTATGTAATTAATCATCTCTGCTAATACTGTCTGAACTCCGACTGACCCCAAAAAATTCAATTTCGCATAGTCTATTCCTGATTCACATAATTCCTTGATAATATCCGAATCTACCAACAACTGCAAAAATGGTAAGCTTAATCCTTCTTTCGAATACTCGTCAGATTTAATATGGTAGGCTTGCTTAATAAATGCTAGACCTATTGTTGCCTTTGATTCTTTATATCTTTTTACCGTATATTCAAACATCTTTATCAGATTTGCCTCAGCTATAGCAGCTGGCTTATCCGATGTATCCTTTCCTACATGTAATGTACGAAATGCATTGTCTTTTCCAAGTGACATAGTATTTGTTAAAATATTACAAGTTCCAAATAAATAACCCAACCAAGGATCATGTCCTAATGTCTTGGCTCTATGATTCGTTCCGCTCAGCTTCACATTAAATTTTTTTGTACCACTCACCACATCGTATGGAACATGATTTATATCTGCTATTTCTTGAACTGAGGCATGATAATATCTTGAGCCCTTTGTTTTGTCGCTCTCCGCCTTATTCTTCATAGTACTTGCTTTGTCTTTATCATATACAGATTTCTTAGCCTCATTAGCTGTGGTATTGTGTGACGGTCTATCCTTCTTATTTTTGAACGCATCAAAATTAACAGAGGGTTGTAAGAATTGACGAATCATTTGTAATACTACTGCAATAAGAATAAAAAGAGCATCAGTTTTATTCAAACCTGTTTGACTTTTGAACTCACTTTCAATATCATCGTATTCTTTCTCAAGTTGAGCCAGCTCCTCCTCAGATAACAAATCTTCCATTCTTAAAATCGTATCATACCCTTGGCTGTTAACATACTCTACTAAAGAGGCATAATTCGATATCTCAGGAAGTATATTAATTGATTCGACAACCGCTTCGCTACCAGTCATCTTCTTATGAGTATCCATAAACTGTTCTGCAAAATCACTAGAATGATCAGCCATAAATTTCATGACCATTATCATCTCTTTTTCTCTATACGAAATCATATTTATGTCTCCTCATTCAAGGCCTTATTGATTACAGATGCTGGACAATTTATAGCATTCAAGAGTTTAACTAAACAATTTATCTGCCTTTCTAACTCTTGTTTTTCAGCATACATTTTATTATATGCATCAAACAAAAAATCTACTTTTTCTTTCATTGTAATACTTATGTTCGAGATACTTCTCGAAGCTGCTAAATTTTTGCAATCTTCCTTCCTCCTCTTATTTTGATTTATCGCTCTGTTCTGCAAACTCCACATACTCGTCTTGAATACTTCTTGGAGCAAGCGGAATATATGTTTTTTCTAAATAGTCATTCAATCTGATATTATGAATGCCTGTTGTTTTGCCTTCATGGATCTTTGTACCTCCCATCCAATAATTTACAAACATAAGCTTAAATACATAGAATGGATTCAAATCAAATATTCCATTTAGGTGTAATTTTGCAGTAAAGTTATTATTCAGATAAGTGTTGTCATCACTCTCAAAATAAACCACTCTACCAACAGGTTTATCGCTTGATCCACCAGATTTTTCAATAAGAATGTCCCCTTTTGATAAAGACTTTTTCTCAACTTTATCAAGAGGAATAATCCTCGTTGCTACATCCGTGAAATCAATAATTCCCTCATCCGTAAAATTAGTTGTCCTTAAGACAGGAACACCAGTATTATCAGGATCATCTTTTCCCCATTCTCCTCCTTGCGGCTTATCAAATACAGAAGCAAGTGGTACAACCTTGTATACTGATTGGTCAGTTAACATATCACCGAACATCTCGATAAATTGCGATTTACCCGTAAAATTTTGATTTATCGCTCTGTTCTGCAAATGCAGAAAATCTTATCTGAGCATCCATATTAGGCACTGGAACAATAATGTGTTCTAAATCTTTCGCGTAAACATGCGGTTGTCCAGACCCTCTTTGCATTAAAAATATTTCTTCCTGCATCGTCCTAAGTCTATGATACAAAAATACTTCATCTAGCTTATTTGTATCTTTTGTAAGAACAGTATTGCAATCCGATGCAAAAATAGGCATATTCCAATAATTCACATACCCAGCATTAGCCCCCGAAGCACTTACTGTAATTATTCCTGCCATTCTATTTGATTCGTTATGATAACAACTCGGTTCAATCCCAGCTGCAACAACAGGTACATCTCCTTCCACCACATTATCACGTGTAATTATTTTACCTTTTTCAATGAATGCGCATTCGCCTAATTCAGCGGTATTTTTTTCATTGCCAAACCACTCGATAAATTGCGATTAGTTTACCCTATAAATTTCCTATGTGACTGCTTCACGTTATTTTGGTTAACCATTGCATACTGCAATGTCGTATCAATACTCTGATGCCCTAAAAGCTGTTGCACTTGTTCTATTGGCATTCCTTTATCAATAGCAGTAGTTGCCAATGTTCTACGGAATTTATGTGGATGCACCTTATGCAAGTTCAGTTTTTCTCCTAGATTTCGAAGTCTGATCTCAACACCACTAATAAGCAAACGATTGTAAGGTTTCTGTAGTGATACGAATAACGCTTCATTAGAATCCTCTCTGCTATTCAAATACTTTTGTAGATGTAACTTGGTTCTTGCATCGAAGTATACTCTTCTCTGCTTATTACCTTTTCCTAGAACAACACATTCCCTATTTTCAAAGTCAATATCATCACAGTTAAGCTTCACAAGCTCTCCAACTCTCATTCCAGTAGATGCAAGAAGATCAATCATAGCTAGATCTCGCAATCCATCACATTCGTCTCTCATTATTTCTAAAGCTTCGTCTGTATAAGTCTCCTTTACAGTTTTACAGGTCTTAACCTTATGAATCCTTCTAACCGGGCTCTTGACGATATAATCCTCATCTTCAAGCCAAGCAAAGAAACTGGACAGAATTCTTCGTATATTATCAACTGTAACTTTACTGATATTGTTTTCTTCCTGATATCCATCTAGAAACATTCTCAAATCATCAGTTGTTATTTTCACTACATCTTTATCTATCTTTTCCACAGCATTTCTAATAGTTGATTCATAATAATGTACTGTTTTGTTAGAGCATCCTTCCACTCTTTTTGCTGCAAGAAATAGCTGTATCAAATCAACAGTCTTACTTTCAGATTTTTCTTCAGAAGAAGAAAGACAGTCACATAAAACCTCATGCAACTGTCTCATCTGCTCTTCTCCCAAATACGCTTGCATTTTTTGTTTTATCTTGTTTATTAGTTCATTTGTCATATCGGTAATCTCCTCGTTACCGACATCACTACCCCACTAATATTAAATGCGGATATTAATAGTACTGTTCAATATAGCTGTACGCTTTGTCAAACACGTCCTTATCCTTTATTTTGTATTTAATCCAAACAACACTTCTTAGGGCCTTCTTAACTTCATTCTTTCCAGTTGTTGTATTCTGCCATCCATCGAATCTAACGATTTTTACGATATCATCGATGTCTGAAACTATTCTTTCTACAATGACAGGTGTCTTATCGTTACGAAGTCCGTTAAATAATTCTGTAAGAGCAGCTTTTCCTCTGTCGATTTCTTCTTCAGGGACAACTTCTTTTTCTGCACGTACTGCTTCTTTAGCAAGCTCTAACAGCAATTTTAGGAACTCAATGCTAGTAACCAATCCTTGCTCATGCTTTTCTCTAAGCTCTTCCAATTTTTCACCAAGCTTCTGGAACTTAGGATTTCGGCTATGCTTTTGAATTTTTGCAACAAGATCGATTTCAACCTTCATTGTAGTTTTCTTGATATCCTTTTGCTTCTCGATAAACTCATCGATTAACGCAGCATCCAATGTAAGAATATCAACATCATCATGAACCTCTCCGACTTCAATATGCTGATAAACAAGTTCAAGTGTTTTCGCTCCAAGGGCCGCCCATACAAGCTGTCCTCTGTTATCAGTCGGTTTCACTGATTCGTATACCTTACTAAGCCATACATAATCGTATTTAAATGGTTCAAGGAACGGATCAGGTGATAGTGCGTTCCATGCACGATTTAAAACTCTATAATCTGCTGCAAACTCATCTTTGATTTTGTTATTTGGCAGGCATTCCTGTGCGGCCAACAATCCTTCCCAGCCTTCTACAGTTCTGTCTACTCCCATAAAATAGCTGAGACATTTTCTCATAATTGCAGGAACTTGCTTCTTAACTTCTTCAATGTTTGTAACAACCTTTTTCATGCCTGCTTCATCGAAGTTCAATGCTTTGGCGACATTATCAAAGATACCTATATAATCAACGATCAAACCGTTAGTTTTACCTTCATCATAAGTACGATTTACTCTGCAGATTGCCTGAAGTAAGTTATGGTCCTTCATAGGCTTATCTAAATACATGACCTGTAAAATTGGAGCATCAAATCCAGTCAAAAGCTTGTTAGTTACAATTACAAACTTTAATGGATTGCTTGGTTCTCTAAACTGATCAAGTACCTTCGCTTCTTCATCACGGCTTCTCTTATATTGTTTGTAACGGCCAGCTTTATCATCACCTGTAGTCATGACAATTGTGGATGCTTCTGGAGGAACCAACTTATTCAATTCTTCCTTATACATCAAACAGCATTCACGATCATAAACAACAATCTGAGCTTTATATCCGTTTGGCTCAATCTTTGTCTTATAATGGTTAACAATATGTTCTACAACCTTTTTGATACGCTTACGGTCATACATGATGGCTTTCATCGTAACATTTTTAGAAAGTTCGCCTTTATCCTCGTCAGATAAACCATCCGTCATTTCATCAAATGCCTGATCAAGCTTTTCTTTATCAACATGTAAATCAATCGGAACTGGTTCAAAGTTAAGTGGTAGTGTGGCATTATCTCTGATGGAATCTGAGAATGAATACTTACTCATGTAACCACTCTTATCTTCAATAGCACCGAATGTTTTAAATGTATTCTTATCGAGTCTATTAATTGGAGTACCAGTTAAACCAAAGAAGAATGCATTAGGTAAAGCTAGACGCATCTTTTCACCGTAGTCACCTTCTTGTGTTCTATGTGCCTCATCGACCATAAGAATGATGTTATCTCTCATGTTAAGAGCTTTTTCAACATCACCAAATCGATAAATTGTAGTAATCGCAATCTTACGCATATCCTGTTCAAAGAAGTTCATCAAATCTTCTTTCGTTGATAAAGACTGTAGGTTTGGAATATCTGCTGCGTTAAAATCGCCCGTAATCTGCGTTTCCAAATCAATACGGTCATCAACAATAACAACTGTAGGATTTTGAAGTTCGGGCATCATTCTAAGTTTCTGAGCAGCAAACACCATAAGTAATGACTTACCAGAGCCCTGAAAATGCCAAATCAATCCCTGCTTTGGATATCCTACTTTGACACGATCAATAATTAAATTTGCTGCTTCATACTGCTGATATCTACAAATAACTTTAATCTTACGATGTTTCTTATCCGTAGAAAATACTGTGAAGAATTGCATGATATCCATCACTTTCTCAGGGGTAATCATATCTGCAACACTAATTTTTACATCAGCAAGACTACCTTCTACTTTATGATCCGGAGTATGCCAAGGTCCCCACTTAGTAAGCGGCATATTTATCGAACCATATCTATAGCATTTTCCTTCTGACGCAAAGTTGAACACATTAGGTACAAACATTTCTGGCACCGATTTTTCATAGTCAGAAATATCCTGAGCACCATCAAGCCATGAAATTGCATTTCTTACTGGTGTTTTAAGTTCACCGATCGCAACGGGCAATCCATTGATAAGAAGCACTATATCAAAGCGTTTGCCATTCTCAATAGTAGGATATACCCACTGGTTAGTAACAACGTACTCGTTTTTATCAAGTTCCGCTTTTGTAAGAGTTCCAAAAAGCTTTATTGGTGTCGGTTTTCCATCCTTACCAAAAGAATATGAATTTTCTTCAAAAACCTTTTTCTTAAAACCTTCATTTTGAGCAACCAAATTATCTGCCGGAAAAGGCTGCAACATAGCACGAAGTTTATAAATAACTTCATCAGCTCTGGATGGTTCCTCTTCAATTTCAGGATTTAATCTTATTAAAGCATTCTTTACCATGGACTCTACCATCACATCAGAAGGTTCTCTATCAAGCTGTTCTGCCGGGATATATTTCCAACCATTCTTCTTGAGAGTCTCTATAAAAAGTTGCTCAACAGTATTATCTTCATTAAACTGTGACATAGTTTACTCCTTCCCAGCTGGAATTAAATTCTCAGCTATAATTTTCTTACTTAAGGCATCCAGATCCTTAATTGCTTCTTGTAGTGCAAATTTTGATTTATCGCTCTGCTCAGCGAGTTCAACAAATTGGTTTTGAAGTTCAATGTTCGCTAACGGAATTGGTAATTTATGAACTTGGTCTTTGTTAATTGCTTTGAAGGTTGACCCCACACCCATATTTGCTATGGTATCTTCAATAACCCTCATTGCATAGATAATAAACATAGTTGTGGTTTTTTCTTCTATGGGTCTGATTGCCGCCAAACCTCGTCCAATACAGCATTCCTCAGTTGCTATATTTGTACTACCAACAGGGGCTCTTACAGACATCAGTACATCATTCGCTATTGCAATTCTTGAAGGAGCGGTAGTCCATGTAGTAGCTTCACGAATATATAAATCCCCAAACTCCGTTTTGCCCTGATAAAATGCCATTCCATCACCAGTATCATTATACGTTTTCCCATCAGGTGACTGCCCCATGATGATGGTAGCCATATCACTTAGTATGCCTTTTTTGACATCTGTGAACATCTCGATAAATTGCGACTTAACGAGCTCATCAGTGGCTAAAATAAGCTTTTTATACTTATCCTTCATGTCGTAAATAGCCCATAAGACCTCCGCCAATTTACGCTGTTCTTCCAAAGATGGTAACTCAAATTTCAGTTCTTTTAGATCTCTCCAATTTATGGTTGGAGATAAAGATCCAACAGAAATCTTAATCGCTGCATCTAAGAAATAATCTGATTTTATAAACATTGGGAAGAAATCTTTGTCGATTACATCTTCCTTTGGTCTTAGCACCATACCATGTGCAGAGAATATTCCATCAAACGGAGCTATTGCAACTTTCTTCTGATATGCTCTTCTTTTTCCAAAAAGCACATCTCCCTTTTTCATGATTAGCTTGTCACCCTTAGGTGCAACATCAGCTCCGTACCTTGTGATGTAAATACTGTCTGAATCCAAATGTTCTAAACCTAGATATGTGTGCTTATCCTCATCAACAGGCTTCTTCTTTTCAGTACTATTAAATGCGATTCCATCGAACTTAAAAGTTCCCATTATGCACACCTCCTCACATCGAAAATGCGCATATTTTCAGTGCTTCTATGCCCGATAAATTGCGATTTCACTAATTCATCAGTCTTGTTTATTAAATCTTCATACGCATTCTTAGTTTCATTGATTGACCATAATGTTTCAGCTAATTTGCTTTGTTCTGGCATTGATGGAAGCTCTATAGCAAATTCTTTTAAATGTGTCCATTTTACACGAGGTGATAAAGACCCAGCTGATTTTCCTACAGCAAAATCAAAAAGGAAATCATTCTGAATGATAAATGGCAAAAGATCAGGATCAACCTTGTCCTCTATTGCTCTTATAACAGTAATATCTCCTGAGCAAATTCCATCAAATGGTGCTACTGCTGCCTTCTTCAAATAAGCACGTCTTCTACCAAATAAAACATCGCCCTTTGAAAACTCCTTCGTAAACGAATTCTCTGTGTCGTCACTCCAGGATGATAACGTAACATTTGATGGAGTAAGATGCTCTAGTCCAACTATTCTTATTCCGGTTTTATCACCTTTATTTGATGATTTAGCCTCAATTGCAATATCTCCAAGCTTAACTGTCGCCATTACCATCACCTCCGATCATTTTATTTATTGATTCAAAATGTCTTGATGCCATTTCAGCTGCTTCTTTCCAGTCTGAATAACATTCTTGGATAGTTCTATCATCTTCTTGTTCCTCGCTACTTGTCTGAATATACAAAGGAATACTAAGAGAGTAATCATTCTTTGCTATATCCTTTATAGTAACCACTTTAGCGATATCACCATCCGACTCATATTTGTCGTATGCTTTAGCAATCTTTTCAATATGCTTATCTTCAAGGTAACTCTGAGCATTCTTTCGTGTAACTTCATTTAGTGCATTAATAAATAATACTTGTCCTTCACGATTTACAGCTTTTCTAGTCCTGCAAATGATAATACATGCCTCCATTGGAGAGTTGTAGAAAAGATTAGGCCCTAAACCAATTACACATTCTACAAGATCAGACTTAACCAGCTTCTCTCTCATGTCTTTTTCTTCATTTCTGAATAAAACACCGTGAGGAAACAGTATCGCACATCGTCCCGTCTTTTCATCAAGGCTCTTTAATATATGCTGGAAAAATGCATAATCAGCACGCCCCTGCGGTGGTGTTCCTAAAAAGTTACGTCCGTACTTATCTGACTCAAAAGCTGTTCTATCCCACTGGCTTATAGAGTAAGGAGGATTTGCTAAAATCAAATCAAACTGTTGTAATTTTGCATGATCAGTAAACGCCGGTGTTTTTAATGTATCCGCATTTACAATATTGAAGTCCTGTACACCATGAAGAAGAAGATTCATTCTTGCAATCGCTGATGTAAGAGTTACAATTTCTTGTCCGTAGATAGAAAGATTTCTCCATTCAAGTCCTTGTTGTTTCAAATACGCAACCGCAGAAATTAACATACCTGCGCTTCCACATGTAGGATCATAAATTGACTCACTCGGCTGTGGTTTAAGCATTTCTATCATTAAATTAACTACAGTTCTGTTTGTATAAAATTCCTGTGCTGTATGACCGCTATCATCTGCAAACTGTTTGATAAGATATTCATATCCCTGACCTAATTCGTCAGCAGGACAATTTGCTATAGATAATGTTTTAGTGCTGAAATGTTCCAACATGTCTTTCAAAAGTCTGTCTGGCAAGCGGTTCTTATTAGTCCAGGATGCGTCACCAAAAATACCATGAAGCTTCTCAGGATTTGCCGCTTCAATCTTATGGAAAGCTTCAATAATTGCCTTACCAACATCCTGCGATACATTTCTTACATCATTCCAATGTGCTCCGTCTGGAATTTGGAACTGATGGTTTTCTTCCCAATCAAGTGCCTCTTCTCCAAACTCAGCTCTTACCTTCTCACATTCCTCGTCATAAACATCACTAAGACGTTTGAAAAATAAAAGAGGGAAAATGTATTGTTTGTACGCTCCAGCATCAACATGTGTACGAAGAAGTACTGCTGAACCCCAGAGGTATTTTTCTAATTCATCAATTGTAATCTTACTGCTCATCGACATAACCTCCTTCAATCAACAATGCTTTCATCTTTACTTCTGCTTTCTTAACATTTTCCAATGCTTCGAAATATTGTGCTCTCACTATTTCAGGAGCAACAACCTCTTGTTTTTTCTTTTCAATATAAGTATTTACTGCAAGCGTATTTCCTGCTGCATCTAAATCAGCAATAGATACAATCTTACATTTTTCAATGACATCTTTATACTCCTGATAAAGCTTGAACACTTCATTGATATCATTCTCTTCCATTAAGTTTTGTGCGCGTTTTGGAGTATAGATATTTGTCGCATCAATCAGGCAAACCTTACCTTTATGTTCTGGTCTCTTATGATTATTCAAGAACAGAATACAAGCAGATACGCCAGTTCCATAGAACACACCACCTGCAAGAGCCACTACTGCTTCTATCAAATCACTCTTGATAAGCTGTTCACGGATATCTCCTTCTTTGCCGTTGTGGAATAAAACTCCCTGTGGAAGAACAACTGCAACTTTACCGTCCATCGGTTTCATGGATTTAATCATGTGCTGAAGCCATGCAAAATCTGCATTAGAATCTGAAGGACAGCCCCACATATTACGGCCATACTTATCTGATTCAAAGCTATCAGCTCCCCACTTCTCCTGACCAAATGGCGGATTTGCAAGAACACAATTAAATTTCTGAAGCTGTCCATGTTCAATAAACTTTGGTGTTCTCAAAGTATCACCCTGTGCAACCTTAAAGTCGCTAGCACCATGTAAGAACAAGTTCATTCTTGCAATTGCTGATGTAGACAGATTATTCTCCTGACCATAGATTCTTCCGTAAGTCATTTGCTTATCGCCAATGTGACGAATTGCCTCAATCAGCATACCGCCAGTACCCTCTCGTGTCAAGCGACTGACACAAAATTTATTGTCTATTTTTAGACAGCAAAAAGAGAGTGATTTCTCACTCCCTCTTGTGTCTATTTCCATATGATTTTTTGAACTATACTACCTTCACAGATAACTGACTCAACATACTTTTCCATAAGTTCCCGTGTAAGTTCATTATCTGTTACTACTTCTGTTTCATTAGAAGATAGTTTTATCTTTTCTTCAAGTTTCTCGATTTCCTTATCTATCTGGCTTTTTCTTTCTACAAACTTAACTTTCGTCATTTTACCAAGCTTATATTTTTCAAAATCAGCCATCTTCTTCGCCTGAAGCTTTTCTATCTTTTTCTCTATATTTTTAATGCTTATTTTTTCTTTGGGCTTTACTTCTGCTTCGCCATATTTCTCTTTAATAAGTGTAAACACCTGCTTCTCTAACTTATCTACTCTTGAATTTTTATGTTCTACATTATTGCACTTGCAGATCCTACAATGAAAATACTTATGTATTCTCATACTTCCATCTGGTCGCTTAAATTTTGATTGAGTAAGTCCCAGAATATGGTTACAAGTAGGACATCTTGCAAATCCTTGTAATGGAGAATGCTTTCTCCATGGATAGTCAGTATTTTTCCCTTTTAGAAAGCTATTTTTTTCTTTAATTTCTTGAACCTTATCAAATTCTTCTCTTGAAATGATAGCTTCGTGGTGGTCATAAACTCTACCCCATTCTTCTTTAGGATTAAATTTAAAACTACTGGGATTTAATACCGATTTTTCTTGCATATTGAAGACATAAGTGCCTGTGTAATTTTCATTGGATAAAATATCTACCACTGTACCATTTGTCCATGTTGGTGCATCTCTTGTATCTGATGATACTATGTTATATTCATAATCCATATTGGTAAGTTCTTTTTTACGCTCGTTTGGTGTTGGTATATTCTCTTCATTCATAACTGCTGCAATCTTTCTCGATGCAAGTCCTGTAAGTGCTAAATCATATACCTTCCTCACAATCCAAGCTGTCTTTTCATCAAGAATAATGTTGTGCTTATTATCCGGATCTTTCATATAACCAAATGGTGGACTCCAAGCAAGAAACTTTCCTTGCTTCTTTAGTTCCGTTGTAACGGTCTTTACTTTCTGCGAAATATCCTTTGTATAGAAGTCATATAACAGCCCTTTAAACTGAATATCAAGATCTGTCCCATTTCCTTTTTCCTTATCACTGTCATAGCCATCATTAATAGCAATAAATCTAATACCAAGAAACGGAAATATATTCTCTAGATAATCACCAAGTGAAATGTAATCTCTCATAAACCTTGATAAGTCTTTTACAATAATGGCATTGATTTTACCACTCTTAACTTCCTCAAGCATTCTTTGAAAAGATGGTCTTTTCTCATTTGTTCCTGTGTATCCATCGTCAACATATTCTTCTCTTTTGAAGCTTTTAAATTCGTCATTTCTATCAAGAAAATCATTCAGGAAATACCTTTGATTTATAATACTTTCGCTCTCATCTTTCTTCATCTGATCTTCTACAGATAATCTGATATAGAGTGCAATTTTACTCATCTTCCACACCTCCCATCAAACTATCCATATTAAATTTAAAGATTATTTCAAAGTTATGATTACCATAGACAATTATCTTTTCCACTAAGCTATGAATTAAATCAGCTGGTAATTTTTCAACCTTTTTTGCCGAAAACACATCCTTAATCCACTTAATAGATGTTTTCTTATCCCTTTCAAGGTCTTTTACAATTTTTTCAACCGAAATAACTTCATTATTGATTGTTGCAATATGGCTAAGAGCAATCTCTCTTTTAAGACTATATACTTCCCTATCAACCTTGCCTAAGCTATATTCTTCATAAACTTTTTGAATTAGGAATTCTTCCTTCTCTGTCTTAATTTTAAGCTTTGAAATATCTTTGTTTAGCTTATCTATGCTTTCAGAAAACCTTGCAGACACTCTTTCTATTAGCTTTGCCTTACTCGTAGCCTTAGTAATAAACTCTGCCACCTTTTCAGACATTGCTTGATCAAGTTCTCTTTCTATAATAAATACTCTTACTTCGTTATCTATCTTGCCTGTACAAGTATCATTTTGAAAAGAGTAGTTAAGCCTATCATGGTTTATCCCATAAATTCTTGTTCTTCGATAAAGTTCTTTGCCTGTTGCATTATTAAAGACTAAGCCTTTATATCTATTTTCATAATCTCGTTTAAAGTTATGTTGTTCTGCTCCAAAAGCATGATTTTTTAAGCGTTCTTTTCTTCCATCTTGTATCATTTCAAAATTTTCTTTTGAAATGATTGGTTCATGAGCATTTTCATAAATAATATGCTGACTTTTATCTACATATTGTTGCTTCATTCCTTTTGCAAGATTTTGTTGCTTAACACCTTGCACTAAAGTTCCTATATAAGCTCTATTAGTAAGCATTTTCGAAATAGTACCTTTATTCCACTGTGGATCGCCATCTTGTCTATAAATTCTACCTGTTTTGTAATAAACCATTCCTGTCGCATAGCCCTTTGTATTAAAGTGCTTTGCAACCTCATATTGGCTTTTCCCCTCAAGTGTCAATCGGAACATTTCTTCAACAATGAACCTAACATTCTCATCAACTTCTAACTTTTGTCCCTCTTTTAATTTCACTACCTTATATCCATAAGGTGGAACAGAACCAATAAAGTATCCATTTCTTGCCCTATTATGCTTACTTGTCTTTATCTTTACCGAAATATCTTTAGCATACATATCGTTGATGATATTCTTAAGAGTTACTTCAAATGATTTCTTAGAATCTAAATCCTTAACGGTATCAACCTTATCATTAACAGAAATAAACCTTACTCCTAAGAATGGAAATACCTTGTCTATAAGTCTTCCCATCTCAAGATATTCTCTTCCAAGTCTTGATAAGTCTCTTATAATAATACAATTAATTCTTCTTTCACGAATATCTTGCATCATCTCCTGAAACTGTGGTCTTTCAAAGTTTGTTCCACTATATTCATAGTCTTTGTAGATATTTACGACTTTGATATTTTCCTTTAAAGCATACTCTTTGCAACAAAGCACCTGTGTTTCGATAGACGATGATTTCTCACGCCATTCTTCTTTTCTTTCACTGGATAATCTTGTATATACTCCCGCTTTATAAAATACCTTTTGTACTTGTTCTTCGTTTTTTCTTATATATCTTTTGGAAGTCCTTGCCATTAACATACACCTCCAACTGCAAGCTTAGGTTCAGCTCTTTCTAAATGCTCACCAAATAACTTGCCCATTGATATTAATCTTGCCTTATGTGTGTTCTTAGCTTCAACCTTATCACTATTCACAATCGCTTGAAGCAGATTCACTGTTTCAATATTGTTGAATACAAAGTTAATTGCATTATCCTCTCCAATCTCAATACGATCTATAAAAGACACTAAAGACAATCGATTCAGTTCATCACTTCCAAGATTAGGAACTATCTCAGAAACGAAACTACCTTTATCGTTTATCTTCATTTTCAGTTCATCTACGATATTTTGCTTTGTAATAATTTGTTTCTCAATTTCTCTAATCTTGATAAGATAATTTTTTCTAAATCGTTCAAATTCCTCAGTCGTTATAAGTTCTTCTTCTAAATCCATATAAAGAGATTGTCTAAGTCTTTCATACTTCCTTTTTTCTGCATTTAATGACTCAAAATCAACCTTTAATGTAAACTTTGAAACATCTATTTCGCTAACTTTTTTAAGCAGTTCATTGTACTTAGATAGGTATTCATTTAATGCATGAATGGTTGCATGAGTAACATAGCCTTCTTTTATACTGTGTCTTGAACACTCTCCAGTATTGTTATATTCAGAACAAATATAGAAAACCTTATCTCTTACTTTTCGCCTAACCATAGGACTTCCACAATCTTTACAATAAAGCATCCCTGATAATATATACGGCTTATCTTTGGACTGTTTCACATCACGAAGTAGCATTTTATTTGCGAGTGCAAAGATAGATTTTGATACTATGCTTTCATGAGCATTTTCTATTGCAATCCAATCTTCTTTTGAAACATCTACTTCATGTTTTGATTTATAATTTAACTTTGCAGTTTTTCCTTGTTCCAGGACACCAATATAAACCTTATTTGAAATAATACGGTTTACCATCTTAGCATCCCATTTTGCTTTTTTCACAACAAAACCAGTATTGAAGTTATCACCATTATTTTCCTTATGCTTTGATGGTGTAACTGTTCCAATACTGTTTAGAAAGTCGGCAATAGCCTTTGAGGAATAACCCTCTATTTTCATATTAAATATTCGCTCAATAATATGAGCTACTTCTGTATCAACTACAAGCTGATGTTTATTTTTATCATCTTTCTTATAGCCAAAAGGAGCAAATGATCCAATAAACTCGCCATTCTTCCTTTTCACTTGTTTTGATGACTTCACCTTCATAGAAATGTCTCGACAATAACTATCGTTGATAAAATTTCTAATAGGAAGTATTAAATGTGTATCGCTAACATCCGCATTATCACTATCATAGTTATCATTTACAGATATAAAGCGAATACCTTTTTCAGGAAATATCTTTTGCAGATACTTTCCAGACTCAATATAATCTCTGCCGAAACGAGATAAGTCTTTTACCATAATGATAGAAAACTTTCCTTTATTCAGATCATCAATCATATTCTTAAAATCTGGACGCTCAAAATTAGAACCACTATATCCATCATCTACATATTCATAAGATAGATCTATGTTCTTTTCTTTAGCGTAAGATTTGATTATTTGTCTTTGATTTGAAATAGAGTTGCTTTCATTACTATCTCCATCTTCTCTTGAAAGACGAAGATACATACACGCAGTATTTCTCATAACAATCCTCCTAAAATGATATTTTGGCAAATAGTCATTTCGGAAGATTACTTCTACCACCTATATTTTACCGCACCCTATTTCTCTTTGTCAGCCCCTCAAATTCTGACACAAGATTTACATAGATACATCTCAACAATATCAAGTAAATCAAGCTTTTCACTTTCGCTCGTAGAGTAGGTTATTTTCTTAGAATAATCATCTGCTATTTGCTTCTTATCCTTATCTTTTTTAACTTCTTTTTTCTTATTCATAGTCTTAACCTCACTATTTTTTGTAATAAGTTTTATGACATTGGTAGGTGCATTGGCTGCTACATTGGAATCTCACCACCGCCCCTTATTAAGACGAGCCGGCTTAAACTATTGAAGTATCATTATCACCATTCGCATCACAGAGATAGATTGCCACACCTATCCTTTATGTATTCCTATTTATCGCTCTTTTTCTTTTATCCTTGGCACTTACCAGTATTCATTTAAACCAACTCTATCAGCAGAAAAGTCTTGGCGTAGGTCATAATTCTCCACAAATGGATAACGTCCCACCTTGGTCTATTCAGTTGTCAAAGATCAATTAGCTTTCTGCTATGTAGGATTCTTTGCTTAATAACGGAATAGATTTTCTCTTCTACCTCAAAAGCAAAAAGGATAAATTTCCCCCTACACTTTAATAGTGAAAATTTATCCCTCTTGGTAACCAGATTTATGAAATTTAAAAAAAAAGCAGACCATTAAGATCTGCTAATTTAACTATCCAATAATACTCTTAATATATTTTTTTATATTTGTTTTTCTATCAATAATAAAATCCTTAAAATCTTTTATTTCCAAACTAATTCCATCAGATAAAAATAAATCATCATGTGTCTTGTTTTCCGCATTAACCCATTCTTTAAGAGACTTAGCATTCTTAGATTCGTTTTGCCTTCCGTTTAATAATTGCAAATTAGCAACTCCATTCCAGTTTTCTCTTTTCTTAGCAAAATCTTGTACTTCATATGGAATGAAATTATTAAACTTTTTCTCGTCAGTGAAAATGGTTGACGGGTGTAAATGATCTTGATGAAAATCTTGGTTTGAAAAATCCAAATTTGAATACATTAAATGCAATATGTAATATGCATTATTAGAATCTTTCTCTGCTTCTAATAAACCATCTATAAATTCGTCATCAAAACTATAATTTCTTGCCGGATCATTTTTAAAAGCATCCATTAGCTCTTTATCCGGAAAGTCCTTTCCTAAATTCGCTTTCAAAACATCCCTCATTTTCTTTAGAACGGTATCAGTTTGTCCACCGAATACCGACTTAATAAACGTAAGTATTAACCATTTTGCTATTCTATCTTTATTTTCTTTATTCTTGTAGATAGGACTAGAAATAGTTGTTTCTAGATTGTTATAGTAGATATAATATATTACTGGAATTGCTGCATTTTTTGCTCTAAAAGTTTTGTCATTAAATCCTAAAGATTCGAATAAAGAAAATGCTGCAATTATGCTTTTTCTTACTCTACTCCAATTATTTTCAAATTCATTAACATTTTCATGTGTGAAATTTTTTAATTTAAACTTTATGTCATCTATAAATAGTACTAAACAAGTTTTTAAAACAAAATCTTTATCAATAATAAAACCAGGACGCCCAATTATATAAACTTCCTCTACTAATTTTTCTATTTCCTTACGAGCATCTATCTCTTTCCAATTAGCAGACGCAATAGACATAAGTAAATCTGAAAAAGATAATGGTGTCCCTCCACTATTAGTCCTAATAAAAATTTCAAGCACTTTATCAGGTTCTTGTTCTTCTTGTAGATAATAATTTATTAACTTGTCTTTATGAATAACTTGAAATAATTGAACTAATGTATCGGAAGCATAATTATTATCCATTAGTTTATTATCATTTAGATACTTATAAACTTTATTTATAGTATCTAGGTCTAACACTTCACCGACTCTAAACCAAAAATATGTATCTCTATCTTTATCAAATTTCTCTAAATCTAATTTTGACAGAAACCTAAAATCAAATTCCTTTTGATTATCATATTCTTGATTTATAGGTGCAATTAAATTTAAATATAATTCTCTAGTAGGAATGCATTCTTCTGTATCTTTCCACCATTTTCTAGGCATTTTATATGCATAACTACCTCTTAAGCCAATGTATAAGCTTGTTAATCTTTGTTGCCCATCTATAACTGCATCAAAATTAGGAACTCCCTTTGTATCAATATCTCTATTATTTTCCGAAAAAAATTCTCTGTATCTAGTTATAAACTCATAGAATTTATAGCCACTTTTTATTTCGTTATCTGTTATCTTCCAAAACATAAAAGAATTAATAGGATACCCATGCATAATACTATCAAATAGCATCTCAATCTGATTACTCGACCAAGTAAATTTTCTTTGAATTGCTGGTAATAAAAATTGTCTATTATGGATGTTATCTATTGCATCTTTTATTGTAATTGGAGATTGAAAACCACTGCTCATCTTATTTTCTCCCCCAAAAAATATATATTAATTATACCATTTTTCGGTATGATTTTCCACTTTAAAAGCAGGCATATTTTACTCTGCCTGCTTATTTTAAACACTATTTAAAGTCTTTAAGCAATTCTCTTAGCTTTTCTAATATCTTATTTCTTCTCTTTATGAGAGCTGGATGAGATATTTTTTTAGTTTCAGCTACTGAACGAATGGTTTCGTCATTGAAATAAAGTCTATCAATGATTTCTCTTTCTTCATCATTCAATTTTGACAGTGCATCTCGCACTGCCTCAATCATCATCTGTGTCTGAACGACCTTATCTACATCAAAACCCTCATCAACTATACTATCCTCAAAATGTCCATCATGATCAAAAGACGAGAAAAAAAGCAGGTGATTTTTTCTATCCACCTGCTTCAAATATTTTTCATGATTTTTTTCTTGCCAGTAGACTTTATAAATCTCTTCACTAACCTCCACTTTTTTTCCATTCACAAACAAGAAATAATTTTTTCGCATTTTTATTTTCCTCCATTTCTTTGTTTTCTTGTTTAAAACAAAAAAGGAGGACTTCGGCATTTATGCATACCGAATCCTCCATAATGGATGAAAAATATTAAATTATTTACATGGTAATCCTTATGATTTACTAAATTGAAAATATAAAAAAGGGCTTATATTAAGATATGTATCGTATTTAGTTCTTTGTGACACCATCTTTAAAAGTCCTCCTTAACCTTTTGTATTATTTCTATTTTCTAAAAATCAAATATACTAAGTTGTCTACTTATCTCTCTTTCTTCAAATTCTTTCAAGTAGCCAAAAATAATATCATTGTCATGCATTATTTTCTCTTTTTCACAAAAGTCATGAAAGATCTTCATTAATTTAGAATTATTCTTGCTGTTAGCAATATAGCTATTTCCAAATGTTTTAATATATTTATCTTTAACCTTGGGGAATTTTTCATCTAATGCACAATAGAAATACTCTCTATTCCCTTCTCTTAAAGTGAGACCTATACCAAAGCAAATTATCCCCTTTACTTCTGCTTCCTTGCAATAATTTAAAATGCCCATTAGATTCTCTTCAGTGTCATTGATAAAAGGTAAAATTGGACTTAACCATACAATTGTAGGTATCCCTTCATCTCTTAAAGCAAGTAAGGTTTCAAATCTTTCCTTTGTTGTAGAAACATTTGGTTCAAGCAATTTACATAGCTTTTCATCATAAGTAGTAAGTGTCATTTGAACAACACACTTAGTCTTGGCGTTTATTTCTTTCAATAAATCTAAATCCCTTAACACATTTGATGATTTTGTTATAAGCGTTATGCCGAATCCATATTTGTTCACTACCTCAAGTGCCTGCCTTGTATAATTTAATCTAAGCTCTTCTTTAATGTATGGATCTGTCATAGAACCTAATCCAATCATACATTTTTTGCGTTTTCTTCTTAAAGAATCTTCTAAAAGTTGTAGGGCATTTTCTTTAACTTCTACATCTTCAAATCTATGGTTTATCTGATAGCATTTACTCCTTGAGTCACAATAAATACAACCATGTGTACAACCTCTGAATAAATTCATTCCATTTTTTGAAGATAATATTCCTTTTACCTTCATAAAATGCATTCTATCATCTCCATATCTGCTTATTTTTTATTACAATTTTTTTGATGTGCTTTTAATTTCTTCATCGCCCAATCATAGTGGCTTGAAGTAGTGCTTACAAAGTACGAACCGAGTACACTTCCTCCTACCCACTTATAGACATCTTTTGAAAACAGTTCTTTATTTGTAAATCTTTCAGCTAATTCTAAAATATCTTTATGGGATTTATGAAACATTTCTTTTGCATCTTCAAGAGAAGTGTTTTGATGTTTTTTCCAAAACTCAACATTCATATCTCCATAAGTTTTCCAATTATATGGAGCTGGAATAAAAGGTTTTGCCACTCCCTTTAAATTTGTATCTACCCAATTCAAAAGAAGCTGGTGCCATTCAGATAAATGGATCAAAATATCTCTTAGATTTTTATCTCTTTTCCAATGAGCCTCTTTCTTTTTTTCATCACTTGAAAAGTCAAAAGGTGTATTTAATTCTTCGTCAGACAGCTTAGCAATTAACACGTTCAACTTATCATAGTTTTCTTTCGCTGCAATCATTAAATCTTCTTTTGTTCTTGGTCTTGGCATAATATTTCCTCCTACTTTACGCTATATCTCAATATGGTTTTTAAGTTTTCTTCTGATGTTCTATTCTTGTTGCTCAAATAGATTTCTGTATGATAATCAAATTTTCTTAAAAGACCATGTTTTTCCATAAAACTTTCTAGTTTTTCAAATGAATATGGTTCTGTGTCAAAACTTCCAATATGTAAAATCTGTACTGCTTTGCCAACTTCTACATTATCAAAAATGATTTCATCATATAATTTATTCGGTTTTTTCTCTCTAACATTCTTAATAGCTAAATCAAAAATATCTCTTGTAGTAAAATCTGGCTGTTTAATCATAATTGCATATTTCAATTTATTTTTATCAAATTGTTCTCCAGAGTTTTTTCTCCAGATGCCTTCGAGTGGAAATACAGCAAAGTCTTTGTAAGAAGAATTATTTTCATCTATATTCGTCTTTTTAAATAACATTTTTATACCATATGCTAATGTAAACAATGCCGAAACTCTATCTGAAAAATCAGTTAAATCGGGGTTGCCTTCTCCATTTATCATAATGAACTTCTGATTAGGAACATCTATTATTTCCGCTTTTTGCTTCGCTCCATATAAATATTTTTCCTCTTTTTTCCATTCATATTTCATAGCAAAATTCTCCTTTGTACTGATAAATATATTATACAAAAGTTAACTTGACATCATATGTCATATTTATATTTTTTATCCATAAAGTTTATTATGTTTTTTATTTTATCTCGAATTTCTTTCGGTTCTAACACCTCTGCCGCATCTCCATAAGAGAATATATAGTTATATAAATTGTAATTATTGGGAAGTTCTACTGTAGCATATAAATTTCCATCTTCATCTTCTTCAATAGCACTGGATACTTCATCATATACTCTAAAAGCCATTTTTCTATCAAATTTTACTTTAACAAATACAGTTTCCTCATACTCCATTTCTTTTTTTAAGACGATATTATCAAAATCATCTTCAAAGGTATTTGATAAAATTTCAAATTCTTTTATGCGTGACAGCTTAAAATATCTAAAATCATTTCTGGACAAACAAAATGCATACACATACCAATCCCATCCTTTAAAAAGGAGTCTGATTGGCTTTACTTCTCTGCTAGTTTCTTTTTTATTGCTGGAAAAATATGTAAAACTAACAATATTTTTATTGATGATTGCTGATTTTATATCTTTAAATAATTCATCATAAGATTTGCTTCGTTGCCAATTTGTAAAATCGACTTCTATCCAGTTGGTATTTTTAGTTTTAAATAAAGCAGTTAATTTTGTTAAAAGTTCATTTTCGTACTCTTTATTTGTCAGTTCCAAACCTTTTAAGGCAATCAAAATTTGTTCTTGCTCGTTCTCAGAAAGAAATGATTTTTTCAACACAAAATCATCCGCTATTTCTATTCCACCACCTTTCCCTTGGGTGGCATAGATGGGAATTCCGGCACTGCTAAGGACATCAATATCTCTATAAATTGTCCTTATTGACACTTCATATTTTTCCGCAAGTTCATTTGCCGTTACTTTTCCTTTTTCCAGTACATAATACAAAATTTTAAACAATCTATTGTTTTTCATTATTTAACCACTCCTAGTAGTTACTATTATACCATAAATATGACATTCTTTGTCATGTTATAAATGAGTTTTAGATAAAACGCTGACATTAACTTCAATACTTGGTATAATTAAGACACAAACTCATATCTCGCTTAACACTTGTTTTACAAATCATTCTTATGTAGCAAGCACAGTAAGTGTGTACCCACTTACGAAAAATCGATGAAGCAGCCACTCGTGGAGTTGCTTCTTTTTTTATCAATTTTTAACTTGTTAGGGCGTACCCTAAGACCCCAGATTTTATGAAAGGAAGTAACAAATATGGCAAATAGAATTAGAAATATTCAGCTGAAAATAAACTTAACAGAAGAAGAAAAAGTACTTTTTGAAAAGAAAATGAAGATGGCAAAGTGTAAGACCATGAACCATTTTCTAAGAAAAGTAGTCTCTGAATCAGATATTTATGTTGTCGATTTACAACCATTTAGAGAAATACAAGGATTGCTTTTTAGGTATGCAAGTAGTGTAAACCAAATTGCTAAACGAGTTAATTCTACTGGTGTTATCTATAGCGATGACATCAAAGATATACAATCCCACATTGAACATCTATCAAAAGAAATATGGCAAATACATTCCCTACTACTTAATAAAACTACTAACAAAGGAGATGAGGTTTAAATGGCAATCACAAAAATACATCCAATAAAATCAACACTTAACCTTGCTATTGTCTATATAACAAATGAAGAAAAGACAGACGAAAAATTATTGGTAAGCACAAATAAGTGCTTTGCTTCTACCGCCCATACTGCTTTTATGAAGACTAGAGAAGATAATAAAGTTAATGGAACAGTACTTGCAAGACACCTTATTCAGTCATTTATGCCTGGTGAAGCTACTCCAGAAATAGCACATCAAATCGGAATGGAACTTTGTAAGAGAATACTTAAGGATCAGTACGAGTTCGTACTTACAACCCATATAGATAAAGGTCATATCCATAACCATATCATCTTCAATAATGTAAATATGGTTACAGGCAAGTGCTATCAATCCAACAAGAGAAGCTATCATCAAATTAGGTATCAAAGTGATAAACTATGCAAAGAAAACAATCTATCTATTATTGATGAGTTCTACGAAACTTATAGGAAGAAATATAAAACTAATGGTAAGTCATGGTATGAAAATGACCAATTTAAGAAAGGTACTTCTTGGAAAAGTAGACTTCAATTTGATATAGATAGAGCTATTAAACAATCCAAAGATTGGGATGATTTTATAAAGAGAATGGCTGCCCTTAATTACGAGATCAAATATGGAAAACACATTGCATTTAAGCACAAGGACAAAGAACGATTTACAAGAGCTAAGACTATTGGAGAAGATTATACTGAAGATAGATTAAAAGAGCGTATCTTAGATAATACTAATCAAAGAACCTATACTGTTAAAAAACGTGTAGGCAATATTATAGATATTTCAAATAATGAAAAGATAAAATCAAGCAAAGGCTATGAGTATTGGGCTACAAAACATAATTTAAAAACTGCAGCCGACACTGTACTTTTGATGCGTGAAAAAGGATTTAAGTCTATCTCCCAGCTTGATGAATACATTAAAGAGAGTGCATTAAAAAGACAAGATTTACAGGATCAAATCAAAATTGTTGATAACAAAATTTCAACTCTATCAAATATTATGGAACAAGTTCATACTGTAAAATTGTATCGTCAAATCTATTTAGAATATAAGAAAGATCCATCTGATACGGCTTTTTTTGAAGAACATAAATCAGAAATAACACTCTATGAAAATGCCCTTTCAGGCCTAAAAAAATCTTACTCAAAACTTCCAAATTCGAAGGATATTTTGAAAGAGCTTGATTCATTGCATGAAAAAAAGAATACCCTAATGCAAGAGTATTCTTCATCAAAGTCTGATATGAAAGATCTGTATCAAATCAGAAAAAATTATGAGAAATATATGGGTAAGGAGATGGAGAGATAGGTGCTATTTCTTCATCTCTGCTTGATTTTTGTATATTGAATAATTATCCCTAATGTCCAACCATTCTTTACTCAACGATGTATTTAATTGGTTAAATATTCTTTCAGATAGAATTATTTTTGTTTCGAATACTGCATTTTCATAGAGTAAAAGTACATCAATTATTTTGGGCAAAAACACACTCGGTTCAGCCATAGACTTTTCATATACATTACATATTTCATTTGCTTTCTCATACACTTCTTCAGATATGTTTTTCAAAGAATTCAGTTTAATGGCTCTATCAAACAAACTGCTAGATACTATAAAGCCCAGTAAAAGCGATGAGTAATCATCCATACCACTAATAAATAGTTTAAATGTAAAAAATAAGAATGTAATTGCTGAAAACAAATAATATGGAAATGACATTTTCCCCGCTATATTAGAGGTAAACAAAGAATTTTCATGTATATTTGCCAATAACTTTATTTCATCTCTTAATATAATAGAATTATTATAATAAGGTTCACTATTATAGTTTGGAATTCTTTTCTCCTTAAAACTATTATCAATAAGTCCCATTTCTCTGATACGATGTCCTTTATCAAAAAAAGAACTTTTATAATATGCCGATACATATTCTAACACTAAAATTACACCTGCTATTACAAGGAAACTTTTAGCAGGAATAACCGCTGTTATTCCTTGGATAACAGCTAATATAAAAGCTATTGCACCAAAAACATCTTGAGCTATGGCAAAATTTTTAGAAATAGCAAAATTTTTATTTTGAGGATTTTCTGCTGTCATTTTTTCCATCCTCCGTTAATATCATACTTGCTTCATATAGAAACTCTTTCTTATACAAATCATTCGTTATAATAGGCAACATATATTTGCCATGACAAGATCTAAGTCTTTTCCCGGATCCACAAATGCACGGCATATGTCCCCTGTACATATCATTATAAATTATAAATACCATCGCCTTATATTGTTCTTTAGTCAAATTTAAATCATTCAAATAATAATCCAACAATCCCTTATATCCATGTTTTCTATCTCCAAACGGATAGGTCTTATATTTATCAAACCAATCTAAAGTGTATATAAAAGAATTTACAAATTTATTAATAAAAGCCTTCAAAGAAGGATTTTCATGTAGAAAGTAAATCATTTCTCCTATTGTTGCTAAACAAACATTTCCATCTTCGTAAATATGCTCTATTTGTTCTGGATAATCAAAAACATAAAATTTTGGAATACTATTAGGGAAATTCTTTTGCACTGTAAGTTTTATGTTTCTTTCCCCTTGAAGAATACAATCATCATAATCCAATGAGTATTTGTATAGTCCTTGGATTATATATTCTGCATCATTTTCTTCTACATCCAAGTTAGATTGACTATCCAATAACTCCTTTACTTCATAACTTAATTCATAACTCATATTATTTCTTCCACGGTTTTGTAGGGGTAATTATTGTTGGTGTTTCAAATGACTCTGCAAATACTCTTGTATTAATATCATTATGAATATTTTGCTTAAATTTTCTATCATCATCAATGTTCATGAAATTATTTAACTCAGCAATCCATTTATTCATATTGTTCAATTTGCTATCCGTATATCGTTCAATAAGATTTTCTCTCAAATCAACTGGATTTAAGATTTTATCATCTTGCATTATTGAAATGCTTCTGTTTAAAACCCCTACTATAAAGGCATTTACTATTTCCGAAACCGATAAAATCCACTTGTCTTTTACACTGTCTGCGACTAAAGCTGATATTAGAATTGACGATGGTTTATCATTTCTTAATTTGATTCTGTCGTAATAAATATCTCTATGCCTCTTGATAAATTGAACAGCTCTTTGCAAATTTGACCTATAGTAATAAGTTGGTATTTTTTCTGCACTAGCAAACACCATTCGTATATCGTATGGTAAATTATTGTACTGCTTTGATTTCATATCGTTAGTTAAATGCTGATTACTAATTCCCAAAAACCAATCTCCAAAACCAATAGGATTACTTGTTAACCAATTATATTCAGAGACTTCTTTATTCGTTATGGCAACAGTTTTTTCTGCATTAGAATACGAAACCCCTGAGTCGATAATATCATTCTTAATCAAAATATCTTCGTCAACAGATGGAACAATATCTAAAGAAAACCCAACACCATCTGATACTTCTGCATACTTTAAAGTCCAGCAGTTTCTATCTTCTTTTTCCAACTTATCGGAATAAATTCCACTTTCTTTTATACAATTGCCAACATCATTTTTTACACTTTTTGCATCTGTATCTTCCTTTTTTCTTTTCAATATTGCCAATATATCCAAGTCATAATCTTGATCTTTCCCATCACGGTAAGGACGAATTGTTGTCCCTATCAAAAATGAACCTTGAGGATGAAAATCCGATTTTAATCCATGCTCATCTAAATACTTAGATAACGCTGCATATTTGTCTCTCGCATTTTTTTCCATTGTTGGAGTTAAATCCAAATCGTTCAATGAATTTAATATAAATTTATCTCTGTTTAACATACTCTCTATTTTTCCTCCTAGTTAAATATTTTACAATTATTAGGCTATAGTCTATTAATCCAAGTATCTACAGCCGCTTCAAATTCTGCCATTCTATTTTCTTGATTAAAGAAAGGTAAGCCTATGATTTTATAACCATCTGTAAATAAACCACCAATCGTATGCTCATCTTCTATTTGTAACGAGAACTGTTCTTTCCAAGCATCTTCTTCTAGTAGATGACTACCTTTTGGCTCTACATATCCTTGATATATTATGCTCCCTTCCATCTCTTTCTTTCTAACAAAAAGTAAGAAATCAGGCTCAAATCTTTCACCTGCAGCAAAGGAATATATTGCTAATTCAGGGATTCTTTCATTTCTAACAACATAATACTCTAAGCCTTTCGCCTGTAATTTAGGTTCGATTGTAGACTTAAAATACTTAATAAATAATTTTTCCTCACTCGTTCCGTAATTGTCATTAAATACATACCAATTTTCATTTCTTAAATCTAATTTGTAGTTATCGTTAGTACAATTATTCTGTGAGTCGCCCTTTCCACCATTCGCATCAATCTTTTCAATAAATATTTTCTTGTCTTTAAGCACATCTTTTAACATTTTAGGGCTAAATTCCCTTGAGCCTACATATTCTGGTTTTAAGGACATAATATGAGAAGCTACTTTACTAAATGCATGTTTTACAGCCAAAAATAGATCTCTTCCTCTCAATTCATCATGAGGATAAGTAACCTCGACTTTTGAATTCCCTAAAAAATTATCAGAAGTCAAAAATTCCTTTTTAGATTTTAAAGTCGGGTATTTCATTTTTAAAATATCAAATCTTAATTCTTCAAAACATTCACTTGCTCCAAGCAAAACATTCATATCTATATCTTTAAATTTGATACTTTTTACATTTGTTTTGATAGAATTTGACGATACATTATTATCCCCAATCAAATTTATAATATTACCTCTACCAGACAAGGCTACGTAATGATATGTTTTCGTCTGCATACTCGGCTCTATAGCATTTATTTCATCTCTACTTTTTGGCAATCTCCTATTTGAATACACAAAGCTCTTACGATAAAAATCGCTATCCTTAAATTCATCTTTCAACTTATATTCTAAAGTAATCGGATCAGGTGCTTGTAGCCCCGTTTCAACAAGTGCTTGCTTAAGTTCGGAAATATACTTTGAGTCGTTTTTACTATGGAAATACATCGTCTCTAAAATACGGTTTTTATTAGCAATATCTCCGTCATACTTTCTCTTAAACTTATATTCCTCATCATCTATAACAAATGGACAATATCTTGCTCCTCGCCCAATAAGTTGTGCTTCTTTAATAGTGTACGAACCTATTTTTCCCGCTTTTCCACTCGATTGTCTAGTATCATATAAACGAACAATATCAAATAAATTTAAAACATCCCATCCTTCATTCAACATATCTACTGCAAAAATCACTCTTATCGGATTATCCCAATCCTCCAATGAGTTTACCAATAATTGTTTTTCTTTATTGTTATCAGAAGCTCCATTCATAATAATTGATGTTTCCTCTGTAAAAGTACTCTTTATAGAATGTTCTAAAATTTCTAATGTAGAGTCTTTATCTTTAAAATACTGAATAGCTTCTGTAAGTTCGTTTATCCCAACCAATTCAAGATTAGCTATTTCATATGTTGTAAGTTCTTTGATTTTTGAAAAAAACTCAGTATAAAATTTTTCTGACTCTGTTATTTTTTGTGATTTTAACATGATAACCGGCTTAATATTCAGCTTCAAATCAGCGAATAGAAAACGCCTGTATTCGCTCATAATAAGAGCCATCAGGCTTCGAGTCCATAAATCCGTATCCGTTGCAAAATTTTGAAAATCTTTGGTATATCCACTCTCTCTAAATGAAATTAAAGGATAATTAAAAACAATCTTATCTTTGTATTTAGCCACAACATTTGCATCCTTCAAATCGCAAGTAGCAGTAAATTCCAGCATCATGCTGTCTCTGTTCCTATACAAAGCATTTGTAACCGAATACTCCCAGCTTTTAGTAGCTTCAGCTTCATCTTTTGTTGGTTTTTTAGTCAGCGAATTAATATGATGACTTTCATCAGAAATAAATACAATCTTATTATTTTCAAAATCATCATAGGTTATTGAGTTTTCCTTTGCTTCAAACAAGTCCATATGAAGTTTCTGAGTGGTGGTAAAAATAATCTCTATATCATCTATGTTACCACCACTAAAATTATTAACTCTTTTAATATTTATGTTGTTCCCTAAATATTCGAGCGTTTCATTGAACAAATACTTGTTAGATAAAGGGTTTATAAAATTTTCAATAGTCTTTTCTAATACATTCGTTTGATTAACAAAGAAAAGAAATTTTCTATATCCCTTTGTATATAGATAAAGTATAAGACCTGCCATAATAACAGTCTTACCGCTACCTGTTGCCATATGAAACAGATTATGAATCTGTTTGTTCTTGCTTTTATTAAAATTGATAATAAAATTTCTAAAAGCCTCTTCTTGATATTCTCTTAATACTATTTTGGGAGATAAACCCTTTGAGATAATTTCAGGTATTTCAATAGGATCTGCAAATGTTTTATAGGCAGAAATTTCTTCATGCAAAAACAATCTTTCCATGTCTATACCTCCTCATAGAATGACTTTGTAAATCTCTTATCTTCCTCAGTAACATTAAAAGTTTGATCATTCATATCTGTATAATTCACGTACAGCTTATTCTTATCAACTAAGGCAATCAAAGCTTGTTTCTTTTCTTCAAATGATAAACTTTCAAAATCTGATTCAACTTTATTAAGTTCATCTCTGGTAATGTACGGAATAATACGCTCGTCTGAAAAAATAGCATTTTTGACTTCCAAAATACTATCTTCCGTTGTGGATTGAATATTGTATATGAGTGTGTTTGCATTTTCCAGAAGCTCACAGTATACGAAATTACCTCCGCCTTGCCAGTTGACATCTTTGGAAATACCGCCTTGCTCTCCATCAATTACTTTTTTCATTCGTTCAACAGTAATGTCTTGAATATAATCCATTTGCTCTACACCAATATATCTGCGTCCCATCTTGTGAGCAACCGCACAAGTTGTTCCTGAACCTAAATTGAAGTCCATAACTAAGTCTCCTACCTCTGATGAAACATTGATAATATTTGATATAAGTAGTTCTGGCTTTGGATTGTCAAAAGCTTTATCATCATTTGTTATGTTGAATAATTTTCTTAACTCTTCTGTCGCATCTTGATTTTGCCCCCAATCAAGTAATAAATCAGTTATAGTCTTGCCTGATTTTTCCTCTTCTTTTGTTTTATATCTTCTAAAGGAATTATTTGCAGTAATATAAAATAAATCTAAGTCGCAAAATTTAGTAATTTCTTCTTGTGAATTTCTATATTTAGCAATTGCTTCAAAATCATTTGTTACTCTACCATTTTTAATATAAACATCTTGTAAAAATTCAGTTGACATTGTTTTATTTTGATAAATACCTTTTTTTATTACTGAATTTTTATCTCCCATATATCTTATTCCTGCTTTAATCTTCATTGATACTGCTTTATTTGAAGCATTATCAATACGTTTAGTAGAATCACTTTGTACTCCCATCTGTAATTTTCCTATATTTTTCTGTTCTTTTGCATATACCAAAACAGACTCCATAACTCCAGCTATCCTAGATAAAAATGAAGGTTGTTTTTTCTTTTTCCAGTGCAAATGACCAATAAAATTTTCTCTTCCAAACAATTCATCCATTAAAATATTTAGATATGGCATAGCTGATGTTCCTACAATACCATTGGCATTTTGTCTCGAAGAATCTATAGAAATAAAGATTAAACCATCTTTTGATAATAATCTTTGAGCTAATTCAAGTCTATTTTTCATAAACGTTAGCCATGTAGAATATGAGAATGAATCATTATAGCCAAAACCATCAGATCCTGTATTATATGGCGGATCAATATAAATACACTTAACTTTTCCTTCGTATCGTTTAAGCAAACTGGATAAAACAATCAAATTATTACCCTTGATAATAAGATTATCATTCTCATCAAAAGCAATATTTTCTTCTATTCCATCTTTTGTGTATCTTTTTGCATTAGTAAATACTTTGGGAGCAAGCATTTTTGTTATTTCATCGCTTGCAATGGTTTCGTTATAAAATATTTCTTTTCTCTTTTGATCATCTTTATCTTGACCACCCTCTAAAACACAGTCTTTATACGGAAAATCTAAAACAACATCATTTAATTTTGAAATAAAGTCTCCATTATGTGTTAATCCAATTTTATTAGTATACCTAGTATAAGAATCTGGCAAAAATTCTTTTGACTCAATAAACCAAGCAAATTTTTGCTTATCGAAAACAAGAGTACCATCAACTTTCTCAAAAAATCTTTCTTTAATTTGTTCGTTGGAAAGTAACAATGACAGTAGCTCATTATTCATCGTCATAACATCACTATATACAATAGCTTTCAAAAGTTTATCATCTTCCGAAACATATTTTTCTCTTGTTTTTAAAACTTCCTCTACTATTTCAAAAATGTTCTTGTCCATTTATTTATCCTCCTCAATGTCTTTATCAATACAAATCAGGTATCCAATATCTGTTCCAAGCTCTTTGCAAATTTTTCCTATTACAGATAACGAAACAGCTTCTCCTCTAACCATCTTTGATATTGTTGTCGGTGATATACCTGTTCTATCAATCAAATCTTTTTTCTTCATGTTCTTATCTATCAGTGTCTTCCAAAGACCATTGTAGTTAAATTTCATTTTTATTTCTCCTTATTCCATAAAAATGGATTTTTTATACACTATATTATAACACATACTACATATAGTTGCAAAAGTCGAATCGGATACAAAAAAATAATCGGTGCAGCCCGAAGACTACACCGACATATCTTATCTCTCAGTTTCCTTTAGAGATTCTTTCTTTTCTACAGGTTTTGCTTTTTCTTCAGCCTTATATTTCTTTATTGCTCCAAGTACCGATTCTTTCTTTTCTTCTTGCTTCTTCATCTGTTCCTTTGCTTTTAAAAGCTTAGACGATAGTATTCTAACATTAGTATGTTCCTTTCCATTATCGTCAATGGATGTTCTTACCTGACCAAAAATCTTTACAAAGTCACCTTGCTTAAAATTCTTTGGTATATCTCCCTTATCTCCATAAGCCGAACAATTTGTATAAGTCTTATTTCCCTCATCATCTTTTGACACAACCGAAAAATTAACTACTTTAAAGGCTTCTCCATTTTTATTTTCTCTTTCAATTGTTTCAATCTCACCTACGACATTCCCAACAATGTTCACCAGATTATTATCTTCTTTTTCGATTGCTGCACTTTCTTTAATCTGTCCATTTTCTCTAAGTTCATCAATCAAATAATCAAACTCATCATTAAGTAGGCTCATACTGTCATTATCCATATACTCCTGGTATAACTTGTCCAAGGCATCTTTATCATTGATTCCTTTTTCAAAACTAATTAGTGCCTTTGCAAAATCTTCGTGATTTTCGTTTGCCATTTGTTCTAGTGTATTTCTCATTTCTTTGTAGTTCATAATATACCTCCATTTTTCTACTAAAAATGAAAAGGAGCTTGTAAGCCCCTTAACGTTCATCGTGTTCTTTTGATTTATTTTCTCGTGTTTCTGCTTGTTTTTCTTGTGACTGATATGACTTAATTTGCCCTAAAATAGATGGTTTTTCAGATACCTTTTCTTTGCTTTCTGCCCTTGTGTGAATATTATCCTCTACATCATAAGTAGTTTCAAAGTAATCACTGTCTCTAAAGTCATTATCGTATCTATCTGACACACCATCATTGTCCAAATCTTCTGCAAGCGGATCATAGATATTACCATCGTCATCTCTTTCAAGACCTAATGCTTTTTTAAGGTCATTATCATCAATAGATACAAATTCTCCAAAGTCTCCATATTCCATTTCTTGTTTTAGAAATTCCAATGCCTTTTCTTCACTTCCAAGGTCTTTGAGATAATCAATCTTTGTAACTGGTTCTCCATTGATATATTGAGTAGCTGTAAAGTCTTCTAAGCTAATTTCATATTGAATTTCATGCTTTTCATCTGGTGTAGTCGTATAAGCGATTCCAATATGAGCAAGGTCAGGAAATAGATTATTAAAATTTTCATAGGTATAACTATCATCTTCATATTCCCTTTTACAAAAATCTACAATAGCCCTTTTTACATCTTCAAGTAATGGATTAGGATTTTCTTTTTCTTCTACTTCTCCCATATCAAGTAGCTTGTTTAATTCTGCAAGTCTTAATACTTTTGTCTTTAGCTCATCTGCTTTTTCAAAAGGCTTTGTTAATTCTTCTTTTGCATTTTCCAGTTGTTCCTTTGTGCTAATGAGTTTTTCTTCAAGACGATTTAACCTTTCTGGCATTTTATCAATAGCATTATCTAGTCTTGTAATATTACCATCTGCACTTGTACCAAGCTCTCCTGAATGGTTTGTAGCACCTCTTAAAGTAAAATTATGTTCATTGGTGAAGAAATTATAGCTTACCTCTAAGTCCATATTTCGGTACTGTCCTATGACCTTACTTTCATTAATTTTTACACCTTTAATCGCTTCTAAGAGCTTTTCTCCAGCTATCTTTTTATCTCGAATTATCTCGCCATTAATCGTGATAGAGGTGAATTTATTTTCACCACTTCCTTGTGTCTCAACATTTTCTATATCCTTTTTCACTGCTTCAATTAGATTTTCAGTCCTTGCTATTTCTTCAGGATATGTCTTTGCAACCTTATCCTCTAATCTATATCGATTGGACTTGTAGTTTGCTTCAAGCATTTTAAGTTTTGTAACTTCATTATCTAAATCCATCTTTTCTTTTATCTTTGGATCACCTGTAGCAAGTGCTTTAATTTCTGCATAGTTAAGGGAGCTTTCGTCCACATCTTCCGCCACTCTGACAGGAGTCTTACTTGTCATTATCTGAGAAATGAACTTTTGCTTGTTCTCAATGGTCTGCCAAAGGTAGGCATCAAAGGTGTTCTCGGTAATGTAACGATAGATATTTACTTCTTTATTTTCATTTCCCTGACGAACAATTCTGCCCGCACGCTGCTCAAGGTCTGCCGGTCTCCATGGTACATCTAAATCGTGCATTGCAATTAGTTTATTTTGCACATTTGTACCAGCACCCATTTTCTGAGTAGAACCCATTAAAATACGAATTTCTCCTTTTCTTACCTTTGCAAAGAGTTCATCTTTTTGTTTATCAGTATTGGCTTCATGGATAAAAGCAATTTCTTTCTTTGGTATTCCTAAATCTACAAGTTTATCTCTAATATCATCATAGATATTAAAACTACCATCACCTTTTGGTGTAGACATATCTGAAAATAGAAGTTGTGTTGATTTTTCTTCTTTTGTCTTATCCCAAATAGAAAATACATTTTTAACACATACATTAACTTTTGAATTTTCATCATCTGGTAGTAATGGATTGATTAAACGCTGATCTAAGGCAAGTTTCTTACCATCATTAGTAATCCTAAGCATATTATCTTCTTCAGGCTCTACGGACTTATTACGCACCTTATCAGCCCTTTCAGACAAGCTCTTTAGTATTTCTTTTTGCTCTTCACTTGGTTCAGTTTTAATGACTTTAAAATGAGCTTCTGGAACAGGAAGATTGAGCATATCTGCGGTTTGAATATCGGCCACTTCCTTAAACATACTCATAAGCTCAGGTAGGTTATAAAACTTAGAAAAACGAGTCTTAACTCGGTAACCTGTTCCCTCTGGAGATAATTCAAAAGCAGATTGTGTTTCTCCAAAAGTTGACGCCCATGAATCAAAATGCTCTAGTCCATTCTTTTTCAGAGTGTCGTACTGTAAATATCTTTGCATAGTATAAAGCTCTGTCATTGAATTTGATACTGGTGTGCCAGTCGCAAATACAATTCCTTTGCCAGCAGTCATTTCATCCATGTATCGGCATTTAATAAACATATCTGATGACTTAAAAGCCTCTGATTGCCCAATACCTGCAACATTTCTCATTTTTGTATAAAGATATAGGTTCTTATAGTTATGTGCCTCATCAACAATCAGCTTATCTACGCCAAGCTCTTCGAAAGTAATAACATCATCCTTTTTGAAATCATCATTTAACTTTTCAAGCCTTGTTTCTAATTTCTTTCTGGTTTTTTGAAGCTCTTTTACTGTAAAATTTTGATTTCTATCATGCTTGTACTCTTCTACATAATTGATAATCTCATCAATCTGGTCTTGAATGTGCTTTTGTTGATATTCCTTAGACATTGGAATCTTTTCAAATTGACTATGCCCAATAATAACTGCATCATATTCACCTGTGGCAATTTTCCCTATAAATCTCTTTCGATTCTTTGGTTCAAAGTCTTTTTTATCTGCCACCATGATATTTGCTGATGGATATAGCTGCATAAACTCACGACCAATTTGCCCTGTAAGATGATTTGGCACTACAAATAAGGACTTAGTACACATTCCTAGTTTCTTTGCTTCCATAGAACTTGCTACCATTTCAAAAGTCTTGCCGGCTCCTACCACATGAGCAAGTAAGCTGTTACCTCCATAAAGTATTCTTGCAATTGCATTCTTTTGATGTGAACGAAGCGAAATATCTGTACTCATTCCATCAAAGCTTAAATTTGATCCGTCATATTCTCGATTACGAATAGAATTAAATTTTTCATTATAGGCTTTTACTAGTCTACTTCTTCTATCCTGATCACTAAATATCCAGTTCTTAAATTCTTCTTTTATAAGCTCTTGTTTCTGTCCTGCAAGCATGGTTTCTTTCTTATTTAGCACCGAAGTCTTTGAACCATCTGGATTTAGGATTTGGTCAAACACCTTTGTTTCTTTTAGGTTTAGAGCGTCTTCAATAAGCTTATAGGCACTTACTCTGCTTGTACCATAAGTCATTTCTGCAAGGTCATTTCCCCTGTCTTTGCTCTTACCTTCAACATTCCATTCACTGGTTAAATGTGAAAATTTGACTTTAATATCCCATCTTGCATATCCTGGAGTCTTTAATGTTTCAAATATGAATCTTTCAATATCTTTAGGTGGAATCCATGTTGCACCAAGCCTTACATTGATTTCACTGGCTTCAAGTTCTTTTGGCATTACTCTTTGAAGTTCTGCTTTTTGATATTCCAGTCTGCTTAGTTCGTTTACAAGTGTTTTTCTTTCGTTTTCACTTTCTTCTGGAAGCATTCGTTCTGCTTGTCGCAACCTATTGATATAGCTATCTACAATACCTATTTTTTCTCTAATATTTCCACTTAAGTATTCATCTTTCGTTACATAGGTATACTTAAAGGAGTTAGTTTCATCACTACAAGCAAATGGCAAATCACCATCTTCCAAGTCAAAAGAAAGCTTCTGATTAAAACTAACATTCTCTTCCCTGATATTTAGAAAGATTTCTCCTCTAAGTTCTTCTATAAGAGTATTTCTATCCTTTTCCGTTAGATTTGTCATGTAATCGAAATCTACATAACCTTTTTGTGAAATAGATAGTACCAATGCTTCAAGTGAAGTATCTACATGGTCAATAACTTTCGCTTTTGTGATAGTTCGCTTAGAAAAAATATCGCCTTTTGCCTTAAAGTTTTCTTCTTCATCCAGTATCTCAATAGAAGATACCAAAGGGAAATTACTATCTTCTCTTAAGGCTCTTGTGTTACTTAAATTATTTACAAAACCATGCTTCTTAGAAAAACTATCATAAACTGCGTTTAATTTATCCTGAGATTCTTTGATTTCAGCTTCACTAAATTCTTCTTTTTGCTTGTATATTACATTCTTTAGTGCGTCATTTAATTCGAGATAATCCTTGATCTTTTCCTTGTTTTTGTCTGATACTTCTTTCTTAATAAAAAGTGAATTTTCCCTGTAATATACCTCATCATCTATGATTGTGTAGGAAAAGTTTTTTACATCATCGGTTGCGGGTATTGAGGTTACTTCATCATCTAGTAGCTCTATCTCTTCATACTTCGCATCTTTTGATATTCTTTCACCTGCAGCTTCGATACGATCTTTTAAAGAAGACATATTTATTTCATAAGGTAAAAATGCTATTGGCTCACAAGTAAGAGTTTTTCCAAATCTTCCGCTTACTTCTCTCATGTTTCCAAGAACTTGTTCTGGATGGTCTACAAAATATTTATTATATACAAGACCATTTTCATCTTCCGATAAATGCACCCAGTCATCATCACGCTCAAGTACACTATCTCTTTTCTTAAGGAATATAATGTCTGATGTTACTTCTGTGCCGGCAACACCCTTAAAGGTATCGTTAGGAAGTCTTATTGCACCTAAAAATTCTGCTCTTGCATTTATATATTTACGGATACTTTCGTCTTTCTTATCCATAGTTCCAGATGATGTGACGAATGCTATAACACCACCATTTCTCACCTTATCAATAGATTTAGCAAAGAAATAGTCATGAATTAGAAAGTTATTACGATTGTATTCCCTATCATTAACCTTAAATTCGCCAAACGGAACATTACCGATTGCCACATCAAAGAAGTTGTTTGAAAAACTGGTCTCTTCAAAGCCTTTAACTTGCACATCACTTTCAGGATAAAGAAGTTTTGCAATTCTACCACTAACAGAATCAAGCTCAACCCCATAAAACTTTGATTTATTCATTTCATCTGGAAGATTACCGATAAAGTTCCCGATACCCATTGAAGGTTCAAGGATGTTTCCTTGTTTAAATCCCATACCTGAAAGTGTCTTATATATTCCGTCAATGACTGCTTTCGGTGTGTAAAAGCTCGTTAGGGTAGATTCTCTTGCAGCTTCATATTCTGATAGTGATAAATTTTCTTTTAAGAAGGCTCTTGCCTCTTTCCACTGTCCTTCCTTACTTTCATCAAATACATCCGCAAGTCCACCCCAGCCTACATATTTTGCTAAAACTTCCTGTGCTGTAATATCAAGCTCTCGTTCTCCACTTTCCACTCTGTTAAGCATTGAAATGGCTTCAAGATTATTATTTAACCTTTCACTTGGAGTAAGTTTATCAGGGAAAATATCTTCTGTAATTCTAAAGTTTGATACTTTCTCTTGTTTATTTTCCTCAAGTCCAAAAAGTTTTACTAAATCACTTTCTAATCTATAAGGAATAACTTCTGAACCCGTAATCATTCCCCCAAGATACTCAACATTATCCTTTATTGTAACAGTCTTAAGACCACCACCCATCTCGTCAAAGCGAGTTATAGTGTAGTCTTTATCTTTATAGTGAACTTCGTCTCCAACAAGTAGTTTAGGTCTATCAAAGCTAATCTTTTCTAATAACTCTTTATCATCTGCAAAACTTACTATAGGCATCATATGATTGCCATTTCTTAGAGGAGCAAGTCTTAAGTCATTCTTTTTTAGAATCTCATTAAAGCTCACTTCATCATCAATTTTATATGCCTCATGATCCATGTAGACAGTTTTTCCAATAGATAAATCTAATGATTTTTCTTTATCTTCTTCTGGATTAATGTAATCAAAAAGTGTCTCTTGTTTTACTTCAACTTGAGTAGCTTCCACAACATAATCAGCAATCTTATATGCTTCATATTTCCCGCTATCAATCAAAGTATCAACCTTTGTGCTTTCCTTAAAATCTACTCCTCGATTAAGTGAATATTCTACTCCATCAACTTCTACTTTTATTCCAGTATCTTCAAGGCTAATATCTAAGCTATCTTTTTTACTTGCAAGTATAAATTCATTACCAACTTTAACTGCTACTTTCTCATTCTGATTGTTATATGCGTAGTATTTAAGGCTATCAACAAACTCGCTCATCGTAACAAAGTCAATGTTATCCTTAAATTCTTCAATCTGACTTATGCTTACTTCATCATTCATTAGATAACCTTTAAGCACATTAAATTTAGCAAGTTCAATGTCTAACTCTTTCAGATACTTTATCTTTTCTGATGTAACACCGTCCAAGCCTTTGTTCCAATCATCAATAAGCCATTTTAAATGTTCCATCTTCCATACAGGAAGTTTAGGATCTGCAATCTCAGTAATTTCATTTCCATAAAAATCGTACTCCTTTATGGCACTCATAATCTGTTCTAATTGTTCAAAATTAAAATCATCAATCCCAATGTTTGTTCCTTGAAGAGCTTCTTCTAATTTACTATTGGCAAGTCTGCTAATTGCAACATCTCTTGGGACTTCGTATTCTTCCATAATAGAGGCAACTTCTTCAGCAAAATTAGGGCTTAATTCTTCTTCAAATTTATCTATTACTTGATTGCTAGCTTCTTTAGGAATTACTTGATCTTCAAAACTGAGTTCCCCATTAAAGACCATTTGAAGCTCATGTTCATCCATCTGCTTTTTTAATTCTCTGTCTTTAAGCTCTCTAAAAGTCTTTGGAAAATCTTCTAAAATAAGTCTTTGAGCATTTAGTTCTTCAAGCTCATGAATATTAAAATATCCCCACTCTGGTTCAATTCCTAAAACAAGACCAAATGCATCGCCTGTTTCCCTATCATATTCCGTCATATACCATGTCCAATTGCTTCTAAATGGAATGATGTATGCTGCATGAACCTGAGTATCTCCTAGATTAGTATGTTCTTGATCATAAAGTTTTGGAACACGCTCAAGCATTTCATCAGTCATTAAATTGTATGGATCTTCTTTAGAATAGAAAAAGGAAGCATTTTCTGCTTCCTCGTTTGTTTTTTCAATGCTATTTTCTAAGCTTCCACTATTTCCTTGATTGTCATCTCTTTCAAGGCCGAAATCATTGCCTTGTATTCTGGATTCGTTTCGCTCTCTATTTTCCATGCTTCCATCATCTTCGGCTTTTCCTTCCTCATAAAGTCGATGGCTCTCTTTTGAACTTCCATCAAGTGTTTCACTAGGCTCTTCTCTTTGTAAAGGTCTATTAGCATTTGATAGTGTTTCTCCTCGCTGCTCTCTGTTAGAAAGTCCAATCTCATCACTGCGTAAATTGGATTCGGAAATTCTTTCATGAATTTCTTCTCTTCCTCCAGATTGTTCAAAGTCTTCTCTTTGATTATCGAAATTATCTCGTCCGTATTTTCCATCCCTGAAAATTCGGTTTCTGTCATTATCATCTCTTTCGTCATTTGATCGAATAGCATTCTCCATACCTCCTAATTCATTATTATTTTCGTTAAGCTTATTATAATCGGCACCTATACTCTTTGTCAGGTCTTGATTGACAGATAAATTTCTTGTTCTTACCATTGCAGCTTCAATAATATTGCTACAAGCATTGGAAATACAGTTACCAACACTCATTAAAGAAATTCTATCTAAGTACTTGAAATTTTCTTGTAAGTTATCCATTGGAATAGGATAATCCAGGTTAAATCTATTTGAAATTGCAAAGCTAATAGAATTTCTCATAAAGTTTACAAATGAGTTTCTATCTTCATCAGCAATCCTCAGATTATTCGCAAGCTCATATATGCTTTCATCCGCGTATATTCTGCTAAGGGAATATAGATTCTCCAATAGGCTTTCACTTGAGTCATATCCTTGTAGTTCAATCATATCCTTTAATGCATTTTCATGCTTTTCTCTATCAAAAGACCATAGTTCCACTTCATTAACATTTTTATCCATTGATACAGTCTGACTAATATCAAAGATATATCCTACTTTTTGAAAAGCATTACTGTCATTTAGAATAGGTATCCCTTTTTGCCCTCTCATAACAGTTCGATTAAATCTTTCCCTCCACATATCAAAGCTTGCACAAGCAGTTGCATTGGGATTTTTATCACAGATACTAAGTTGACTTAAAAAGTCGTATCTTTGGTTATTTCCAATGACTTTTAAGAGCTTCAGATATTCTCTTTCACTATCTAAAACATCTCTTTTTACAAGCTCAATTATGTTGTAAAAATCATTCGTTCTCATCTTTACCTCCTAGTTCTTCAAAATTTCTTTTAATATTGCTTCTAGCACATTTACGACAATGCTATTTCCAGCTTGTTTATACAGTATTGACGATAATTTACCTTTTCTTCCTGGATATATAGCTTTGAGTTTATTAAAGTCTTCATCATCAAAACCCATTAGCCTAAAGCATTCTCGTTCTGTTAAATACCTATACTTACTGTTTCCTATATCAATAATTCCTGAATTGGGAATGCGTACTTGTTTTGTTGAAATGGTGTAGGCAAACTTATCAATAACTTTTAATCTGCCCTTGAAATGATTATTTGTAGGATCTCCTCTAATATGAGAAAGCATTGATTCTTGCTTTACTTCATAAAGATTAGAGACATCTTCTTCTAAAAACTTAGATATATCCTTCGCCTCTATCTTTTCTAAAGAAGAAAAATTAAAGTAGTTTTCACCTAAGATACTTACAACAAAGATACGCTCTCTTTTTTGTGGTATTCCAAAGTCCATAGCATTTAAAATTTCATACTTATTCTCATAACCAAGCCTTTCCATTTCTTTTAGGTAATGAAAAAAGGAAGCTCTCAAATTTCTATCGAGAACTCCCTTTACATTTTCCCAAAGCACAACCTTGGGCTTTATATTCATTTCTTCTATTATTCGTATTGTTTCAAAAAGAAGACTACTTCTTGTACCGCTACCTTTTGTGCCACCTTTCTTTAAGCCACTTCGACTAAAATCTTGACATGGACTACCATGCATTAATAAATCTATTTTTTCATCTGGTGGATAATAATCTACTATACTCTTAGGCTCAAATTCTTCGCCATAAAGTGCATTATAACTTTTAACACAATTCTTATCTATCTCTACATAATCCACTGTCTTATGAGATATTTTTTGCCTTATTAAAGCTTTTCTAATGGCACCTATACCACCAAACAGTTCTAATACATTTAGCTCATCTATTTTAATCACCTCCAATAAAATAAGGGAACAAGATCAGCTCTCATTCCCCTAAAAATTATTTACGATATATCCCTACTGTTTCTCTTATTTCATTCTCAATACATTTTAAGAAATCATCCTTATTCGCCTTTCCATTAGCAATATCAGATAGTTTCATTTCCCATTCAGCAGTAGTTTCTGCCGATTTAAAAGTATCTGAAACAATAGTCACCAAACTAATTCCTTTATTGGTTGCAATTAGATTCTTTTTATCTCTTTCGATAAAACCTTTGAAAATCAAGTTTTCAATAATACCTGCACGAGTTGCCGGTGTACCAAGTCCTTTTCTTTCTACCTCAATGCCTTTTTCTAAGGTGTCATTACCCGCTACTTCCATAGCCTTTAAAAGTGTATCTTCCGTAAAATGTTTAGGTGGTGTTGTATATTTCTCTTTTATTTCTTTATTTTTTATTTCAAATACATCTACAACCTTTATATCTGGGAGTAGTATATCTTCTGTTTTCTTCGTTTTATATTCTTTTAGATACTTAGTGAATCCCTCATCAATTATCACTTTGCCACTACTTGTAAATTCAAAGCCATCAAACTCAGCAACAATTTTTGTAGTATTTTCTACTAAATGGTATCCAACACTTGCGTGAAGTTTATTTAATATAAGTCTATATACCTTTGCTTCACTTTCTGGAAGAGTTGAAATATCTTCTTTTAATGAGCTGATTGTCGGTATAATCGCATGGTGATCCGTAACTTTTTTGGAGTTAAACACTATCTTAATTCTTTCAGTATCAAAGTCATTCTTGCCTAATATATTGTTAATTACGCTTGTAATCATATCTTCAGTCAGGCATCTGCTGTCAGTTCTTGGGTATGTGATAAGTCTCTTCTCATAAAGACTTTGAGCATAATCAAGTGTCTGTTTCGCACTATATCCAAAATACTTGTTACATTCCCTTTGAAGTGTTGTGAGGTCAAATGGTAACTCAGGCTTTGTTATCTTTTCTTTTTGCAAGACATCAGTAATTTCTATGGAATTACCTACTAAATTGATAAGCTGCTCTGTGGTAGTCTTGTCATCAATTCTGTCTGTAGAAAGTGAAAATTTATCTAAAGAAAGCTCAACTGTATAATATTTTTCTTTCTTGAAATTACTGATTTCATCATCCCTATTTACAATCATTGCAAGTGTAGGTGTTTGTACTCTTCCCACACTATAATTTTGCTTATACAGGCAAGAATAAAGCCTACTAATATTCATCCCAACTAGCCAATCTGCAATCGCTCTTGCCTTGGCGGATTCAAATAAATCATCGTAGTAACTTCCATCTTTTAAGTTATTGAAACCATCTTTAATTGCACTATCTTCCATTGATGAAATCCAAAGTCGTTTCATCTTCTTTTTACAATTTGCTTGATTATAGACAAGTCTAAAAATGCTTTCTCCTTCACGACCAGCATCACAAGCATTTATTACATTCTCTACTTCTTTATCATTCAATAGTCTCTTCAAGACACTAAATTGTTTCTTAGTAGATTTTGAAACCTCATACTTATACTCACTTGGAACAATCGGTAAATCCTCCATATTCCACTTAGCATACTTTTCATCATAGCTATCAGGATTTGCCATCTGAATTAGATGACCCACGCACCAAGATACCCTATATCCATTTCCCTCATAGTATCCATCTTTCTTTTTTGTAGCTCCTATTACCTTTGCAATTGATATAGCTACACTCGGTTTTTCTGCAATAACTAAATCCATATTATCATCCTTTCAAAAAATAAGGACGAAAGAATATATCCCTCGTCCCATCTGCACCAAATATTGTATTGTTTTTGGTGCTTTATTTAATTTTGTGTATTTCTTTCTCAAGTTCCATTATTTGACTCATAACTTCATCAAAGCTTGGATAATCCCCAAAAAACATTTCTCTCATATTTTTATAATCTTCTTCAATTTCTTTCAATCTATAAGTATTTGGTATAAGTCTTATATTTTTTGAATTCGCTTCTTCATACTTCGCCCATTTTCTCGGATAAAATTTCTGTTTAAAAAATACCACCTTTTCAAGAAGGTCTAAACTCTGAAAAGCTCTATCCTTATATTTTGAGTTTGCAATACAAAACAAATCGTAATAATGTCTTGCATATCGTTTAGGCATTGGAAGATCTTTTGGTCTATTCGCCTCATGGTGAAGAATAGTTACTTTTTCCCAAAATGTTCGTTCTGGAAGAACTGTCCTGACTTCTATAAAATCACCCTCAAAAAGCACTGGATAAATTTTCTTTAAGTCTGGTACTATAGCAACCACTTCCGAAGGTGTCCATGCTGCAAGAGTTCCTATTTCTAACCTTACTGCCTGTGTTAAATAGGAAGAACGAAATACTTTCGGATACTCAAACAGAATGGTTTGCTCATCTCTTTCATCTACACCTATCTTAAATTCATCATTTAATAGTTTCTTTAAGTCTTCATTCATTTGAGGTAAAAACTCATTCTTTAAAAATTCTTCGGTCTTTTGATTAGATTCTTTATTAAATTTATCTTGTTTTGTATTCGAACGATCTTCCCATGGTTCGTCAAAGTTATATCCAATAACTCTCCAATCCAATATTAAGTCAATATCTTCAGAAAATCTCTGAATTAAATTAAAACATTTTGAAAGACTAGTTCCTCCTTTAAAAGTAAAAGCATCTTTCCATTTACATTTAGAAAAAAGATAATTAAGCACAAAGCATACCCAATAATCTTTTTCAAGAATCACTTCGCTTACACCTATTTTTTGCGAAGCGTTTCTTATGACTTGTTCTAATTCCTCTTTTGTAATTCTTTTATACTCAAACATATTTATTCCTCACATATTCTCTTGAGAACTTGATATACCCAAACACTTGTAGTTTTTCCATGTTCCATCAAAGCCTCTTTTTCTTTATCAGATAACTTTTCTCTTAAATAATCAATCTGCTCATCTGTAATTTTATCTTTTCCAATTGCCTTAACCGCCTGTATAACCATCGCTGTAAGTGTTGACATCTTTGAAATATCTCCATTATTTCTACGTTTAAATTCAATGGTTATATTCCCAAACTTAAAATCAACATACCTACCATCAGATATATATGTCCATTTAGCAGGAACTTGAGTAGATAATCCTAATAAATTAAGTGCCGTATTTCCTGACGGTGCAATCGTCCAATTATATTTTCTAGCAATGGCATTAGCAACTTCATTAACCGATGGAGCTTCGTATTCTCCAATCAATTCAATAAATTTTGGTTTATAATAAATACCATTCATAATGCGACTTATCTCTTCATCTTCTACAAGGCGATTCAATGTGCTACGAATCGTTTCATATCCAGCAATATCAAAAAAATCATTTGCTATAAAAACTTCCTTTGAGCTTAAATTATCTATTCTATCCATAATTTGGTCTTTATAAGTCATGCAATATGCCACCTCCTTTGCACCAAATATTGTATAATATTTGGTGCAAAAAGTCCATCTTCACATTTCAGTGGCATTTTAAAGTGGAGATAATATGATTAGTTTTCATTTTCTTCTAATTCATCTATATCTTCTTCACTTTCATCAGCTTCTGAGAAAAAATCATCGTCATCATCTTCTAATGCTTCAAGTTCTTCATTCTCTTTCTTTTTAACAACCTTAAAGTAATAACCAGCACCTAATGCTCCAGCAACTACAAGAATTAGAATTAAATATGTTCCTATATTGCTACTCTCTTCTTTTTTCACTGGTTTAGGCTCTTCTTTTATTGGATCTTCCTTTACAATCTCCTTTTGTGTTTCTTTCTTTTCAACCATATTTAACAAATCATCTTCTGAAACTTCTGTTAAAAGCATTACGTTCTCGCTTTCTTCATCATGATTAATGATTAGATGAAAAGTCTTTCCATTTTTAGTTGTAAAAGTTACAAACTGTCTTGCGTCTGCTGAATACATATCCGTAGACTTATTATCTTTACCATCGTTGTGGTGAATTGGATAATCTTTGTTTGCATTATCCTTATTCTCTATAACAGATCCTCTTGCCTTTGATGGTGCTGACTCTACTCCTTTATTGGTATTTACATGCTTACTTGTTCCATCAATAGAAGACGTATCTCCATTACTTGAAGTCTGTTTAGGTGTTAGCTTATTCGGATAACGGATTTCCTGTTTCTCCTCTTTTTTATCTGACTTAGTTTCTACCTTATTTTCAGTCTTAGATGTCGGTGTTGAAGTATTACCAGAAGCATCGCTACCTTTTCCTGTATTTATAGGTGTGCTTGGAATAAATTTGCTAAAAGGTTCATTATTTTTTGGTACTGGATTTGAGATAGTTGAATTAGAATTAGTCCCTATCTTATTTATGGAATTGAGCTTTTCCTGTAGTTCCTTAGTCTTCTTTTCTAACTCTTCAATAGATTTTTTAAGCTCAATATTTTCTTTCGATGAATCAACAGAGTCCTTGTCCTTTTTGATTTTCTTTTCCAAAGACTCAATTTCATCTTCAAGATTTTTGATTTTATCTTTTTGCTTATCACTTAGCTTATCTTTATCCTTAAGTTCCTTACTAAGATTATCTACCTTTTCTTTTAATTCTTTAGACTCCTTATCCATCTTATCTAAATCATTTTTAGTAATATCAGTTTGAGCTGATGAATCTTTCTTAGGTTCTTCTGTTTGAGTGGCTTTATCCTGTTTTACTTCCTCAAGCTTCTTTTCTTTATCTTTCTCATTTTCAGTCTGAGTTGCTTTATCTTTTACAATCTTTTCAATCTTACGGATAATCTCATCTTTTCCATCACCTTTGACTTCATAATAAAGAAAATCATCAATGAATTTCATATCGTCAGGTAACATTGGCAAATCACCACTATCAAGGATTTGTCCTTTATCCGCTTTTATAATTTCCTCTTTAAATACTTTCTCGTCTGAAAATACATATTTAATCTTTACTTCAAATTTCTCTTCCGTTTCTGCAAGAGCTTCAATCGGATTAAGCATTGAAAGTACAGTTCCATCTTTTGCAAATACAATCTGCTTATTTACAGTCATCACACCTATAATTGAAACCAAAAGTAACGCTGCTCCAATAAGTGCGGCCAATACTTTCTTATTCTTCAATTTGCTTTTCATTACTATATTTCTCCTTTTCTTTTTTCTCTTTGAACATCTTCACTAATTCTTCAAGAGTGATATTGTTATCTCTACAAATCACTACATACTCCTGGTCTAATAGTTCATCTTTACGAATAAATAAAGGCTCTAAATCTTTATCGATCTGAGCCTTCTTATCTAATAACTTTTGAATTTTTTTATTAACAGTATTCAGTTCCCTATTCACATTTTCCACTCCCTTCTATCTTTGTACGTTTGGTGGAAATCCAAATCCTACTGGATGGTGTTTACAGAATGTTGCAATCCAATCATCTAAGGTTGTTACCCTAACTACTCCGATATTATCCATTACCTTACCATCACCAATATAAATTCCGACATGACCATAAGTAAGTCCGGCTTGTCCACCACTACTGCTACTTTCAACTGCTACAAGCATTCCTACTTTTAACTTTGATCTATCAGAAGTAAATGTATGGTTTCGGTACATATCATTAGCATTACCTCCGATATATCCAAGACCTGCATTTTGATAAACCTGAGAAACCCACATTGCACACCAACCTGCTCCAGGTGATGGAGTAATATATGCTGCATTTACAATTTTCTTTTGAACATCAGACGATGCTTCGTATTCTTTTCCTCCACCTATGCCACCATTTGCAGTAATGAGATTCGTGTTGCCAAACATTTCGCCCATATTCCCCTGTGCAAGGAATAGTGCTTCATAATGCTTTAAATTGTCTGGATACTTAACGAAGACTTCTCGAACCACGCTATCCATTTCTCTTTTACTTAAAGTAACAATGAGCTTTCTATACTCATAAGGTTCTTCATGGCTCTCGGTATATTCGTTCCCCTCTTCATCAGTGTAAGTTCCAGTTACAGTCTTATACCTTATCTCTATTTCCTCTTTATAATCGACATGGTACATAGTCTTAAACAAGTCATCTAAAATATTACTAACTTCAGACAAACTCTTTACTTCACCACATCTTGAAGTGATGTAGGATAAAAGCTCATGAACATTATGACCAATATCTCCATTTTTTCTTACGATATATTCATCGTATCCGGGATTATTCTTTTCTACATTTTCAAGCTCGCTATATAAGTCATTCTCCTTGTTTGAAAAGCTTTGGTTAATCTCAGTTAAAACATTTGGTCTTGATAAATATGATGTTGTTAAAACACTACTTGTAGAGTTAGCAAATCCACCCATTGTCATGCTTGCAAAGTTAAATACAAAAGTTCCAAAAATAATTATGGCGGCCATTATGATTGCTACCACTTTTGCTTTTCTTATGATGAAGTCTTTAGATACCTTAAATGTATCCATCAGTGTCTTTTTAACTCTATCTCTAATTCTTGTCTTATTTTGTTTATAGATGGCTGACTTCATCTGTTTCTTCTTTTGAAACTTTTTATAAGCATTTGCTTTTTTATATTGGTCGATCTTCTTAACCTCGTCCATGCTTTTTCTAAACTGAAGCTTAGATTTTCTACTTTGGATTTTCCTATCGCTCTTTTCTAAATCATATAGCTTCTTACTTTTTCTCTTGTCCGAATAATTTTTTACACCATGAATAAGTTTAGAGGAACTTCATAAGCCTTTTTCAGCAGCTTCAACAGATGCATTTTCATCACTACCAGATGATAGATAAACACTTGTAACCTCACCAAGTTTTGCAGCTCCAATCACACTTCCACCGACTAAGGTTTCCTTGTTATACCTTTTATAAAGCTGATTCTTCTTTTCCCTATCTTTGATGACTTCTTTACCAGTGTTAGAAGCGTTAATATTATCTTCTTTTTTCTTATCTGCACCTTTTCTTGTAAAGAGCTTATCAGAATAGTTCTTTCTTTTAAGTGATTTCTTCTGCTTTTCATGAAGTTTGGATTTTTTATTACCTAAAGGCTCATAAGATACATCGCTAACTCTAAAGTCATTATCATATCTATCAATAACACCATCACCATCTTGGTCTTTTGCTAAAGGATCATAGATACGATTTTCTTTAACCTCTGTTTGATAATCTGACTTGGCTACTTCGGCTTGAAAACTGTTACTTCGAATATTTCTTTTTATAGCATTTTTGCTCTTGTTACTTGTTTCTATTTCACTAGTAATATCAGCTCTTTTACTTATCTTATCATGGATTTTTTCTTGAAATCTGTTTTCTTCTTTAACTACCTTATCCCTGTAATCATCTCCAGTTTTTCTTTTGTAATCCAAGACATCATCTGTTTCAGTTTTTGTGATAGTTCTCTCTTCTCTTGCCTTTAATTTTTCATTCAAATCTCGCTTTCTTTTTTTACTCATAAGATGCTACCTCACTTCTTCAGGTTTTGTAGTCATCTTTTGATATAGGATTGTGTCTTTAGGGAAATTATCTACAAATGGGACAATGGTGTTTCCAAAGAAAATCAGACCTTCACCAGCTCTTGAATTGGTAACAAATTTTTCCTGATCCTTTGAAATTTTAAGCTTTACAACAAGCCAATCTCTATCACCTGTTGCTTGATTAAGCATTAGAATAAAATCCGTATTGTCGAAAATATTTTCAATTTCTTTACTTGCAAGTAGATCTTTGACATTTTGTGTAATTCCTGTTGGAATACCTCCCCATTTTCTAAATCTCTTCCAGATTTCCACCGAATACTGTGAAGTCTGTTCATCCTTTAAAAGCAAGTGAAACTCGTCAATGTAATACCTTGTACTTTTGCCAGTATTTCTATTTTGAGAAACCTTATTCCAAACCTGGTCTTGAATAACAAGCATACCTATCTTCTTAAGCTGCGTTCCAAGTTCTTTAATATCAAAGCAAATAAGCTGTTTATTTAAATCTACATTTGACTGATGATTGAAGACATTAAGACTTCCTGAAACATAGATTTCCATTTCTGTTGCAAGTTTCTTTCCCACCTTTTCTTCTTGCCCTCTTAACATATTGTAAAGGTCTTGAAGTATAGGCATATTCTCTGGAATTGGATTTTCAAAATACTTTTCATAAATTCTAGGTAAACACCTATCTATAACAGACTTTTCTTCTGCTGTAAGTCCACTACCACCAACCACAAGTTCAAGCATAGACATAATAAAATTTGCCTTATCCTTAAGTGGTGCATCACCATCTCCATAATTCATATTTATATCTAGGGGATTAAGATAGTCTTTACTCTTTGCACTAACCTTTATGACTTCTCCCTTAAACTGTTTAACAAGATTGCCATATTCACCCTCTGGATCACAGATAATGACATCATCATCGGTTGTAAGAATAGCATTTGCCATTTCACGCTTTGCAGAAAATGACTTACCAGAACCAGGCGTACCTAAAATTAAGCCATTTGGATTTTTAAGCATTTTTCTATCAGCCATAATAAGATTATGGCTTAAGGCATTTAATCCATAGTACAAGCTATTTGATGAGTTTATGAAAAGCTCCTCTGTTGTAAATGGTAAAAAGACTGCTGTAGATGATGAGGTTAACCCTCTATCTATTTCAATCTTATTTACGCCAAGAGGTAATACACTGATAAAACCTTGTTCTTGACTATGATCTAAGCGTTTAATCTTACAATTATGCTTACTTGCAATAGATGAAATCTGAGAAATAGTCGTATCTAGCTTTTGTACTGTCCTTGCAAAATTCATAAAGACAATCGTTACGATAAACATACGCTCATCTCTTGTCTGAAGGTCTTTTAAAAGCATCTTGATATTATCACCATAGGTAATTAAATCACTTGGCAATATGTCCATGTCATAGCCACTTCTAACTGCCTTTTTATTTTCCTCAATCTTCATCTTATCAATATCTGTATTTTTTCTTTTCACCATCTTAATCGCTTCTGTCTGTTCAACTGCCTTGATATGAAAAGAAATATTGATGTTATCATCTATATCTAAAAATTCTGCAAGCATTCTATCCGATAGCTCGCTTGCAAGTATTTGAAGATGACTAACAGCTCCAATATATTTTCCAAACTTAAAATACTTACTTGGTACAAAATTAAAAGAATCTGGTGCAATAATAGTCTTTGTACTTTCTCTTGGTTTTAAGTCTTTATAGGAAAAAGAAAAGAGCTTATCTGGATTTAAAATATCATGCAATACCTTTAATCTTTCTTCTCCAGTTAAGCCCTCAGCACGAACTCCCATACTCTTTAGATTTGATAATATATCAATCTCAAGTCGCTCAAGTTTTGCAGTCGCTTGCTCCAAACTATCCGCTTCAACTCCAAAGGTGATATACTTCGATTTCTTTAAACCATTATTTCCCTTTGCAAGCTGACTTTTTAACATCTCACGAAACTCTAATCGAATATCATCATAACCATCATTTTTATCAGGTATCTGAATAGCAGCTTTTAATTCATTATTTCTTCCAAGCTGATTGATATATGAAAACTCAATATCTACACTTGGATCAAAAGAGTTTAAGACATTCGCAAATTGATTGAAAATCAAATCCTTATCTTCTGCTAAGGCAAGCTGATAGTTTATATCCTGAAATGCAATACACTTATTATAGTGCTTTTCATCAAGCTGGCATATTCCACTTTTTAGCATTCTCAGATAAGGTATTGTGTCTTCAACAGTATATCTCTTAGGCTCTTTCTTAAATATTAAGTCGATTAGAGAAGCTTTTTTCTTCTGCTTAGTCAGCTTTTCTTTTTTCAGGTTTCTTTTGTTTTCCTTTAATACCTTTTGATTTTTTTCTAACTGAATTTGCTGTATTTTTCTTTTCTTGTTCAAGGTAAACCTCCTTTCTCACTCGCTTCTGTGGTTGATAAAACTTGTGTAGATATATGTGCTTAAAATATTTCTCAAAGGTAAGTCCATCTTTTTCAAATAGTGTTACAAAGAAGATTGGAAGAGTTGATACAATTAAAAACAGTATCGCTATATCATTAGGCATAAACTTTCTCATAAATAAATAGACTGGTATACCAACCAGTCCAGCAAGTGTAAATCCAATTAATTGTCTTCTTGTAAGGTTAAAGGCTACCTTTGTTTTTACCTTTTTTAAATCTTTGGGAATTGGTACATAGCCCATAGCTTACCTCCCATCTTCTTTTTCCTTTGAAAATGCTTCAAAATGTTCATAGCATGAAGCAACTTCATTTCTCATCTCTTCTAATTCTGACTCAATGAATGCATTTTTCTGCTCTTGATAACAAAGAATAGATTTCACATCATCTCTTGTACTTTTTACTTCATCTTCTAAATTCTTTAATTTGTTCCTATTAAAAATCGAGATAGCAAATGCTCCAATTCCTACTGCAATAATTGAAACAGGAAACAACTTTTTCTTTACTTCTATCATTAAAAATCCTCCTTAATGTGCGTTTAATACACTCTTTGCAAGCGTTCCACTCTTTAGCATCATTAGACCAAGAAGTAATGCATAGCCTAATATCATAAAGGTACTTGCATGAATGTCCGTTATCTTTATCGTCTTTACTAAAACTGCGTAAATACCCAAGCATATAATCAAGAATAAGCCTTGAAGCCCAATAGCAAATAGACCTTTGATATAGTTTGTTCCAATTTGTCCCCACTCCTTATTCCCCATAGTGGCAAATGGAATTGCTGAAACTGAACAGTAAACATATATCTCAAACATTCTGCCATAGACAACTAGCATTATGACTACCGACATAACCTGTATTGCAACTTTAACAAGCGAGGTTTCAAAGAGTATCATCACCAGTTCTCCAAGTCCTTTGTCTTTTAATCCCTCAACCATCTGAACAATTTGATCACCTGAAACGGTAGCAGAAGTATTGATTACTCCTGCCGCCTGATTTACAAGGTGTTGTGCAACATCAAAGACTGCCATTGAGAATGTAAAGGCATGAGATACTAGCCATACCGCTATCCACATCTTTATCATGTATTTAAAAAACTCAAAGGTATCTGTATCGTGCATATTATTCTTTTGCATAACCATATTTATCAGCTCAATACATAAGACTGCCGTAATGATTAAACCTGCAATTGGAATAATGACACTATCATTGATACTCTTAATAAAGTTAAATACCTCTGAGTTCCATCCCATTGGTGTCTTGCCTATATCGGTTGCTACTGCTCCGACTTTATCATTAATGTCGATAAACATTGACTCAAGATTTGCTTGGATACCTCCGAGAAGAAGCTCTTTAAAAAATTCCTCTATCTTATCGAAAATACCAAACATAAGCTACTCTCCTTACTTCAATACATTTGAAAGTAATGGGATTAGTTTTAATCCGATTAGAACGATGCCTCCACCAGCCATTAGCTGCTTAATGCCCTGAGATTTTGCTCCAGGGTTATCATTACCATATCCCTCCATAAGGTTGATAACACCCCATGCTCCAAGACCAGCACCTACTGCCATTACCAAAATCTTTAATACATTAACTGCTTGTACGAAAAAATCCATTATTTATTCCTCCTCGTTTTCTTCTTTCTTTTCAATTTTGTTCATAGACATAACTACAAAATTCTTATATGTCTTTCCATTTTTAGTTCGTTTGTTGAAGTAGCCATATACATGAATGAAATCACCTTCTGAAAATTCCTTAGCCACTTCAGATTTATTGCCATAGGCTGCACAGTTGATATACTCTCTACCTTTTCCATATCCTTTCGAAAGAGCAAAATTTACAACTTGAACCTCTTCATCACCTCTTGTAAAAGTTCCAAAAATAGGTTTTTTTAACAGATTGGCATTGATATTAATCATTTCTTTTTCCATTTTTTCCTCCAATTAAAAAAGCGACTGAAAAGTTAATTCCAATCGCTAAGTATTTGTATATTTAGTTGTCTTTTAGGTAGGGCTTCTTATCCTGATCATCTTTTCTCCTTTACTTTCTGTAACATATTTAAGGGAATTAGCATTTTGTCATGTATATATTAGTGAGAGGCATTTGAAATACTAGTTAGCAACTCTTGCGAGTTTTTCCTATTTATTGATCGCAATATAAATTGAAAATAGGCATGAAAAAAGACGATAGATTTTTTCTTTCTATCGTCTTTAATACTTTATATTCCGTTCGACAAACTGGAAATTGACAAATTACTGTCAACCTTATTAATCCGTGTTACCCCAAAACTTATGAACAATTTTCCAAGTATTTTCTTCGATTCTTTCTTATATTAGCAATAATAACCACTGCAATTGCAAAGAACTCAATTATAAGTTCTGCCGTGAATAGCATCAAATATTTGGGTGTATCTGGCTTTAAATTCAAAAAATATTGTTGTATTTTATCACTTTCGGCAACATTAAATGTGTCATCAAATTCTTCGTGTTTCTCTCCAACTGCGTCATATATATCCAAAGAATAGCCATCTGGAAAGCCTTGCTGATAAACAATCTTACTAACATCATATTCAATGTGAAAATATTCTTTTACACTTTCTACTATATAGTCATCTTGATTTGTAACATATATGCTTCTTTTTGGAAACAAAAAATCAGGTGACATAAGCCACAAGGTATATACATCGATTACTATGAACAGAATCAACATCAAGATAAATACTGCTTTCTTCATACACTAATCACTTCCATAAATTCAAATTTATCTTATTATACTACATATACCCATGCCACATAAAGCTATAACAGAAAATATTACAATCTTGTAATTACTGTATTTCTATTAAGCTTAACTTTACCTTTTCTCTTGATATATTCCTCAATATCAAAGGCATTTTTCTTATTAAAATCTTCAAGTAACTTGTAATTCTTATGCTTTGTAATATCAAATTTATCTGATAAAAACGGTCTTACACCACGAAGCTGAAAAATACATTTACTTCCATCCATAACCGTTATCTCATCTTGGCTCATCAATTCTTTCCCTGTCTTTTGGTAATTCAGTCCATAGCTATTGGCATTAGATCTTGTTTCAGAAGTGTTATATAAGTCTATGGTCTCTTTACCCAGTGTTTCAGACAGTTCTTTAAGTGTTGTCTTTTCCTTTCCGCCAAGAAACAAGGTGCTATCACAGTTACCTACAATCGTATCTGCATTATCCTTGTAGATTGCCTTTAGCTGAGATTGTGCTTGCAAGATAATACTCGCTGAAATCTCTCTACTTCGGATTGTTGCAATCAATTTCTCAAATTTTGGAATTAAGCCGATATTTGCAAACTCATCAAGCAAACACCTTACATGGACAGGTAATCTTCCTCCATATTCGTCATCTGCCTTATCACAAAGTAAGTTAAATAGCTGTGAGTACATAATAGACACCACAAAGTTAAAAGTATCATCTGTATCTGAAATAATGACAAACAATGCTGTCTTTCTATCTCCAAGTGTATCAAGTTCAAGTTCATCTTCTTTCATCAAGTCCCTAAGCTCTTGAATATCAAAAGGTGCAAGTCTTGCACCACATGAAATAAGAATAGACTTTGCTGTTTTTCCAGCAGCAAGTTTGTACTTTTTATATTGCTTAACTGCAAAATGTGTAGGCTCTTTCTTTTCCAAAGCTTCAAATAGTCTATCAATAGGATTCATATATGTTTCATCATCTTCTCTGACTTCTGAAGCATCTATCATATCCAGTAGTGTCGCAAAGTTCTTTTCTTCTCTTGGAGCTTCATAGAAGATATATCCAATAAGAGCTGTATAGTAGAGTTTTTCGGCTTTGACCCAAAAATCCTCACCTGCTTTTTCCCCTTCACCCTTAGTGTTTGCAATGATTGTCTGCACTAATTTGAGTATATCTTTTTCACTTCTAAGGTAGGCGAATGGATTGTACTTCATGCTCTTTTTGAAGTTGATGGTATTTAAAATTTTTATCTCATAACCATTATCTTCAAGCATCTTGCCACATTCAACGACTATCGTTCCCTTAGGATCTGTTACGCAATATGAAGAGTGCATTTGCATTAGGTTCGGTTTTACATAAAATCTCGTCTTACCTGAGCCTGAACCGCCAATAACAAGTACATTTTTGTTTCTTGCATACTTTGGATTTGCCGGTCTGCCATTCATTGTTAATCGCTCGGTTTGTGTCAGCAAGATATTGTTTTGAAACTTTTCATCCACATACGGCTCTATATCTTTTCTCGTTCCCCATCGTGCTGATCCATACTCTTTCCCCTGTCTGAACTTTTTTGCATTTTTGCCTTTGGTATAGACAATAAATTTAATTATAGCTGCCACTCCTACGCCCATTAAAATATCAGCCCCATGAATACTCGGAATAAAGCTCATAGTATTAAGCTCCAATATTCCTTGGAAGATTTTGTCTATCACATCGCCACCAGTATAGGCTCTTACATGGTGAGAAAAGATATTGCCAACATAGAAAAATGCAAGATAGGGAATGTTCTGTTTTAGAAACTTTTCCTTATCTTGCACCTTAAATAAGCCTTTGATGTCCTTTAGTATCTTATCTATCATAGGCTCTGCTCCTTTTGCTTATTCTTGACTTTATCTTTAGAAATGGTGTTCTTTGCCATCTCCTTAAATTTCTCTATATTCTTGTGAATTGACTCCTTATTTTTCTCTTTCTTCTCAATATTTGAAAGCACATTTTGAAAAGCTTTATTCATAACTTTTGTATCTTTTGCTTGGAAGAATACTGAATGTGTACCTGTTTCCTTATCTTTCATCACTGAGAATTTAACGCCATATTTATTCAATTCTTTTTTTAATTCTTTTAATTCACCATCTTTAACATTGATTTCTTCAAGCTGCTCTTTCTTAACCATATCTTTAAGTTTGACTTCATTTCCCTCAGCCTTTATAAGTTTATCTAAGCCACCATGTTGTTTTGATCTCTGTTGTAGCTTCTTTACCTGGCTTAAGATTTCTTGATATGTTGCCTTTAAGACATTAATTTCAATATTAACTACTCTATTAGAAATTTCTTCATTTATCATCAGTAACCACCTTCCCTCATATCATAACTAACAAGTGCTGTATAATAGGCATCCATATTTCTTGGTGCATTATATGCTGCCGTTAAAATAAATGCTCTTATATTTCTTATTTTTGATTCATTCTCTGATAAAGCATTTACAAGATACTCCATATGCGAAGAATCTATTTCTCTAAATCTCTCTTGAACAACATATGCTGGTAATTTCGTTTGATTTATTGTTACTGTATCTTCTGCATTTAATACCATAACATCAGCTAAAACTTTAATTATTTCATCAAAGGTTTTAGCAATAATCTTATTACCTAGCCTCATGTGTTCGTTATATCCTGTACTTTCTCTTAATTCTTCTAAACAAGATTTATATGATTTTATTTTTTTACATCCTTCCTCCATTCCGTCCCTTGAATAAAACAGATCTCTTTCACAGATGGGTAGGTGGGAGGAATTCTCTGTAGAAATATATGAAGTAATCTTTGATGTATTATTTGTAGTAATCTCTGGTAATGGTTCATGCAAGTTGCCATAATGCACTGGTAGATTTTCATCAAATGCATCGGTGCTAAATGCCTCATTGCATTGGTTGATTTTGCCATCTTCCATTGGTGCATTTTGCCCTAATGCATTAGGCATTGCACTTTTACTTACTTGTTCTAATATTTCTCTTTCTTTCTCTTGTTTTCTTTGATTTAGTTCAAGATAAAGTTCTTCTAATTTCTTGTCATTTATTGTGTACCACTTCGTTTTATCTCTAGGATCTTTATTATAGTTTCCAACTAAAAGATAGCCCGCTTTTTCAAGCTTAGAAAAAGTTCTCTTTACTGTATCAACACTTAAATAATCAAAATCTTTTTCTTGCCATGCTCGTATTGAGTTATATGTCCAATACTTGCCATCATGATAATTGTTACCAGACTTCTTATTTATCTCAATCCAGTAATTTATTTGTTGAAGCACAAGAGCTTCATTTAAGCCTAATTCTCTGGCTAATGCTTTATTTGCCAGTATAGGTTGTTCATCAAATAAATACATACTCATTTCATCGCCTCCTTTCTCTTAAATTTAGGAATAGAAAAAGACGATAGATTTATATTCCATCGTCTTAGATCTCTTATATTTCCTTTAATGTATCTTTCGCTACTTCAAGGTATGCTGTAATACACAGTGCAATTTTAGGTAGTCCATAAGGACTTATTAAGAATGCTAGAAGTAATGCTACTATTCCAGTTACCATATCTTTCTGTATGAAGCAAGCTACTGCTCCAATAAATACTAGGAAAGATATTATACCTAAAATCATTCCACTAACTTTTATAATAAATTTTAGAAAAGCAATTAGTATCGACAAGATCAATATTATTGGAAATAAGATAATTTTCAATGCCCATCTCATAACAGACCTCTCTATTTCTTTGATTTATCCTCTAAACTCTTAATACCTGTATTGTTCAACTTTTCAATTGACATCAGCTGAGTTCTGGCAAGCTTTCTAAGTTCTATCATTCTTTCTTTTTGATCCATACCTTTACCAATAAGAATTGCATTATAGCTTTCCATATTTGCAAGAACAAGTAATTCATTCAGACTTGCATAGTCTCTCATATTACCCTTTAACTCAGGATTTTCTTCACGCCACTGTTTAGCTCTCTTGTTAAACAAGGCTACATTGAGCATATCTGCTTCACTTGCATACTTGTAAGACAACTGTTCGTTGGTAAGATCTTTTAAGAGATATTCTTTGATTGCGTCTGTATGAATTTTGTAGTTAATCTTGGAAATTTCTCGATTAAGATTCCAACCTAATGATAACTTAGAGTTTTCATCTGACTTAAGTCTTTTGTAATCCTGAATTACATACATCTTAAATTCAGCAGAAATCCATGAAGCAAATTCAAAAGCAATATCTGTATGTGCAAATGCACCACCATATCTTCCGCCTTTTGAGATAATTCCGATTGCGTCTGTTTTTTCTACCCATTTCTTAGGGGACAGTGTAAAGGAATTATATCCAGCTTCCGATTTAATTCGGTCGAATTCGACCGAATTGAAATTCATGTTGTTTAAGCTTTCCCATAAACCAAGAAATTCAATTGTATCTTTTCTTCTCATCCAATTTTTAATTACATCACTTGGTTCATCGCTTTTATATCTAGCAATATCCGTTAGACTTATATAGTCGTTTTGAAAGTCTTCAGTATAAATTTGAATAGCAAAACCTTTTGCTTCAATCGTGTCTTTTTTTGCCTTAGACATGTGAGTTCCTCCTTTATGCTGATGTACTGTTTACAACATTTATTTTCGTAATAACTGCTCTAAACAGCACACCAACGATTCATTTTTTTGATTTTAAACTTTGGTAGAAGCTCTAAAACCCTTGTATTTACTTGACTATTTGCCTGTGTCATTATTATGACACGAAACCCACAAGCCGGATCGTATACAGTGTCTCCTGGCTTAGGATCCATCAGCATAACCATCAATTTTACAATCGTTCTTGGTGTGTAATATTCACCAGCATTTTTCTTAGATAGGTCAGCAAACTTCTTGATGAGGTATTCATATGCATCACCCATTACATCTGCGCTATAGTTTTTATTTCCGACCTTCAGACTAGACATGTGTTCGATCAAATCTTTTAATCTTTCATCTGTAAGCTTTGTTTTGTCGGTCCAAGTAACATCATCAAAACTTGAGAACACTCCGCTAAGAGTTCCTGGATTAGCTCGTTCAATACCATTCATAGCTTTGACGATAATCTTACCCACATCCTGACTTGCATTTCTTAAATCTTTCCAGTGACAACCTTCTGGAATTACAAAGCTGTGATTTTCATCAAATGCAGCAAATTCCTCGTCGCCACCTGAAAGTTCTAATGCTTCCTGAGTTTCTTCATCATAAACATCGCTTATTCTTTTAAAGAACAAGATCGGTGTTACATAGTCCTTAAACTCATCTTGGTTAATTGGACCTCTCAAAATATTACAAGCTTCATACAGATGAGCAAATAGCTTCTGACTTGTTGTCTCTTCGTTTTCAGGGATAGAATCTTTCAATTCTTGATCCGCTGTCTCTGTCGCTGATTGAATCATAGATTCTCGACCTCCAGTCTTAACTTTTTTATCTTCAGAACGTTTTATTCTAACGCTCATATCATCGTGCATTTTCTCCATCACCGGAGGATATTTGTTTTCAAATAGTATCAATAGCTGCATAAGCTTCTGATCTAAGAATGTCAATGCATGCTTTCTTATATCTGTCGGAATGCCATAATATGCTTCTGCAACTCCACCACAGATGGCTGCAACCGTATCACTGTCTCCACCAATAGATATTGCATTTCTAATTGCATCTTCAAATCCAGTAGACTCGAAGAAGGCCTGTAAAGCTAGTGGTACTGTTTCCTGACAGGTTTCATTAAACTGATATGTATCGCGAATTTCATCCAAAGTGAAGTTCATTGGATAATAATTCTTATCAATGTAATCTCTTATTTCAAAGATATTGCTTCCCGTCTTGGCCATAAAAATCGCAACAGCGGTCGCTTCAGCACCTTTAATTCCTTCTGGATGATTATGACTAACTTCTGTCACTAATCTTGACAGTTTCTTAGCTTCCTCAATACTATTAGCAGCAAAACCAGCTGCACTTACTCGCATTGCAGCTCCATTTCCATAGCTGTTATATGGCTTAGGATCATCAGAAAAAATCCATCCATAAAAGCTTCCACCATATCCGCAGTCGGGATAATTTCTACCAATGTTCTGCATACATTCAACCGCATTTTTCGATAAATCACTATGGTCTTTTTTACTTACCAATATCGCCTGCGCAATTGCTAGACTCATGATACTGTCATCGGTAAGAAAACACTTATAAGTTAAAAACTCAAAATCTTTACTTCTGTGATTATTCCATTCAAAACGAGACCCGACGATATCTCCGATAATCGCTCCTAACATCTAACGACCTCCTTAAATTCTTGCTTGAAGTCTTGATAACGTTGAACTCCATCTATTTTCTGCCTCTTGGATGGCTTTCTTATATGCTTCAAGTTCTTTTGTATATTCCTCGGCTATTGATTTTTGTTCTTCAATAGAAGGAAGTGGAATTTCTATATTATTTAATTCCTTATAGCTGATATTCATTACTGCAGTACCCTGCTGTCTAGTAACTAACATCTTTCTTCCTAGCGGACTATCAAAGAATAGCTTTAAATAAATTGTGGATAAGCTTTCGTCTGTAGCTCTAATAACTATTACATTCGATGAAGCAATACATGGATATGTCTGCTCCTCAAATATAGCTATTCTTATAGCTGTTCCTCTTGCAGGTATTAAAAGGTCACCTGTCTGGAGAATATAGTTTGTAATCTTTCGATCCTCTTCATCTAAATGATCCAAAGAGGAATAATCAATTTCATACTCACCAATATTAGAAATATTAACAACACCAATACTTCCGTTAGGATCTTTTCGATTGATTGCTTTTCCTCTAAAAATAGAAGCAACCGTTCCAAGCTCCTGTTTTTTCACATTTGACTCCTGGAATTTTATCCAATCTTCGTCTTGAGCTTCAAATATTCTATCAACGTTCCAATCTCCCATATCTGTCAGCTCATCTTCGAGTACAAAAGTGTCATCTTGAACTACAAGTTTTTTATTACCTGTTTTACGTGCATTTTCATCCTCAAAAACAAATCTCTTGATGGTAACTTCATCTGTTCTTCCAGTTGTAATAATAAGAAGGAATGTCTTTACTCCTGTATTATCGAAAATCCCTGATGGCAAATCAGATATCTCTTTTAGGCAATACATTGATTGCAAGAACTCTCTTAACTCTTTTACTGTTCCTCCAGCAAATGTAATTTTAGCCGGTAACACAATTGACAAGATACCCTCGCTTTTTAAATGAAGAGCTAAGTTCTCGGCAGCAATCATGTCATACTCTCTGCAAATAAACTCAGAACTTTCATCAGCTTTATCTCTGACACCAAACACCGGAACAGATAAAATCAAATCAAATTTTTCAGATGTAAATTCATACTGATATATATTTATCTGCTTGATATCAACCATGTCATTGTCGTCAAACATCTCATTTAAGACTTTGTAATAAAACGCATCCATTGTTGTCAAAGTAAAATGAGAATCATAATGTGTTTCAACAAGCCTTTCTAAAAATGGTGAAAACTTCTCCGCTTCTGCAATGAGAACTTCTTGAAAACCATCGATGAAATTCTTTTCCATTTCATCAACAACTGACTCAGGAACTCTAAACTTTGATCTGTCATCCCCATATTCTAAAATGTCAGTCCAACTAAGTTCATCGAATCCCTGTAAAGTTCTATAGATATCAACAAATCTTTCTTTCTCTGGAAATGGATTAGGAATCTCAAAATCAGTAGCAACACTTTCCATTAATTGATACAATTCGTCATAATCCATTTCGTTTTGAGCACAGTCCTGAAGGACCATTACTTTTTTCAATACAGCTAAAACACTTTGATATTCATTCGGCGTATTATTCCCTCTTATAGCATTAAAGAAGGAATACACTCTATCGATTCTTTTATCATTCTTTTTCATGAGCAGCTCCTCCTGCTGTTAGATATTCTAAACCTTCTAACGATACTATATCACCATGCAAGTTTGTTGTCAATGTATTTTGGTATTTGTATACCAAAGTTTTCAAATCATTGATTTTTATCTTTATCACCTTATATACAATCGTTATAGGGTGAACCCCAGGGTTCATTTTTTTCTTGTTATCTATCTCCTAATGTCAACCTTGTCTTATGGACCAGTTCCCACACAGCCATTTCCGAGCATAAAAAGAAAGGCTTTCCAGCAGCCAATCGTACTCTTTAACGATAGTTCTCTGAAAAGCCTTTTATTTACTACATTATTTTTACTTCTTAGGGTTCACCTTTGACATCAAGACTACCGTCTCCACGTGTGTTGTCCATAGGATAGGAACACAAATTACTAACCTCGTCGCTTGATTGAGGATACAATTTATTGTCAGTTTCCTCATTAACTTCCTTAGCATTTTTTCTTCTGCTCTTAAATAATCTTCCGTCCTGAGAATCCTTTTTCCCGGTCTTATATATGATAGTAATCATTGCAGGATCAATTTCTCCTTCATCATTAGTTCCCCCAATGATGATTTTATCTACTATACTTTCAAATACAGCTCTATCAAATTCCTCAAGGTATTTATTGGACTCAAGTAATTTTTTAAATCCCTCAAGCCTTTTCTTCAATGCTTTTTCATCGGTAAGTGTTACCTCTAAAGTCCTCTTTTCTGCAAGTAGTTTCTCTTTACTAATAGCTATTTCATTATACTTGTCCTGATATATATCCATGCTGATTGAATCATTCAGCCTTAACTCAACAAGATCCTTTTCTTTCTTTAGTATCTTATCAAGTTGATTTGTTATCTTCTTCAGGTCTTTAGCTAAACTGTTGTCTTTCAATTCCTCTTCCACAGTTTTAAGGAATTCATTGGTAATTTCCACATTATTGTGGCATACCTGACGATAGCTTTCCATGAATGCTTTTTTTATGGCTTCTTCTTCAATCCCTTTACTATGCGGACAATACTTCTTTCCGTTTTTAGTGGCATTGACACACTGCCATATAACTTTTGTATATTCTGAACTCGAATGCCAATTTCTTCTTGAAAGATTATGACCGCAAAATCCACATTCAAGCATACTGCTAAAAGCATATTTTCTTGAATACTTTTCTCTTTTACCACCATTGTTGGCAACAGTATTTCTGTTTTTTGACCTTCTTAATCTAATACCTTGAGCTTTTTCAAAATCTTCTTCCGAAATGATTGGCTCGTGATGGTTTTCTATATAAAACTTATCCTGTTCTCCATAATTGTCCAATCTTCTCTTTGAAATAGGATCAACCGTATAGGTCTTTCCCATCATAAGATCCCCTTTATATTTTTCGTTTTTTATAATTCCTAAAACAGTTGTTTCAGTCCATCTTTTATTTCCTCTTGGCGATAAATATCCTTGTTCTTCCAGTTCTCTGGAGATTACCATACCACCAACACCTTCAATGTATCTTCTGAAAATATATCTTACAATCTCAGCTTCTTTTTCATTGATAGAAATGCTTTTAGTTTCTGGATCATAGTCATAGCCTAAACATCCTTGAAAGCCGACCATTTCTCCTCTTTCCATCTTCATTCTCAAACCTTTTTTGACATTGGCTGAAATGTTCTCTACTTCCTGTTGAGCAACTGAACTTAAAATTGTTAGAAGCAACTCCCCATCCATTGTTAAGGTGTTTATATTTTCCTCTTCAAAAAAGACTGCAACATTAAACTCTTTCAGCTTTCTTACATACTTTAAGGTGTCTAATGTATTTCTTGCAAATCTTGATATAGACTTTGTAATTATCATATCTATATCGCCATTCATACAGTCATTTATCAACCTTTGAAAATCAATTCTTCGATCAACCTGTGTTCCTGTTATCGCTTCGTCAGCATATATTCCGGCAAGAGTCCACTCGTTATTCTTCTGTATAAATTCTGTGTAATGTTCTACCTGAGAATTGTAGCTGTTAATCTGATCTTCGGTATCCGTACTAACTCTGCAATAAGCTGCCACTCTCTTTATTGAGCGTTCAACACAGCCTGATGCAGTTCTTTTCAGTGTGGTATCACCTTTAATAACTTTTACATCTTTCTTCACTGCATCCGCCTCCTTTTTGTATCTTTCTATGCAGTTCTATTATACCACACTCGCAAAACATTATAAATACAATTCTGTTGAAATGTTGTACTTTTTCATCAATTTTAATTTTATCTTCCTGTATTCAATGTCATTTAGTAAATGTTTGGAAAGCAAGATAGATAGCATAGATAATTGGAGGCTATATTTTAGTAATTCGTTATTCATTCTAAACCCTCCTCGTTAAAATTCATTTTTAAGTTTTATGACATTGGTAGGTGCATTGGCTGCTACATAGGAATCTCACCTCCGCCCCTTCTTCCAGACGAGGCAGCTTAAACTATTGAAGTATCATTATCACTACTTGTATCATCGAACAGATTGCCACCTCTGTTTTTTATGTATTCTTATTTATCGCTCACTTTCTTGTATCCTTGGCTAACCCAGTATTCATAAAACCAAAATTGCTTTCAGCAGAAAGGTCATGGCGTAAGTCATAATTCTCCACAAGTAGATAAAGTCCTACCTTGGTCTATTCAGTTGTCAAAGAGCAATATTTGAAAGGGATAATTTTCTTTACATTTTCCTATTTGCCATAAGCAGGCTATCTCTTATTCAAGAAAGTAAAGGAAGTCAAACTCCCCTTCACTTTACATAAGGAAAATTTGACCCCTTTGGTTACCGAAGTTCTAAAGTTCTTCGATGAATTTTTTTAGCTTTTCAAGAATTTTGTTTCTTCTTTTGATTAAAGCCGGATGAGTAATACTTTTGAGCTTTGCCACTGAACGAACCGTTTCATCATTGAAATATAAGCGTTCAACAATATCTCTTTCTTCTGCATTGAGCCTTGATATAGCATTTCTGAGTGCTTCAATCATCATTTGTGTTTCAACAATCTTTTCTACATCAACACTTTCATCAATAATGCTATCAACAAAATGTCCGTCATGATCCAATGATGAAAAAAAGAACAAGTGGTTTTTCTTGTCCACCTGCTCTAAATACTTCTCGTGTTCTCTTTCCCGCCAGTAGACTTTGTATATCTGCTCACTGACTTTGACCTTTTGTCCGTTGACATAAAGGTAATATTCTTTTGGCATATATGTTTCCTCCATTTCTTTTTTGTCTGCGTTTTAAGACAAAAAAGGAGGACTCCTGCACATAGGCATAAGAAGTCCTCGAAAACGGAAGAAGTTTAACTTCCTGTTAAATATTTTTAATTGTATTGGAGAGTATATAGAACAACATATTGCTACAAATTCAACGAGAAAAAGGGATATTCATTTTCACAAATGAGCATATATATGATTTCATATTTCCCCTCCATTCAATTCATTCCTTCACAATCCAAATATCATCGTGATTAACAACACAATGTGAACACCCTAAACAATTACCTGTGCATTTTTCTGTTTCAGATTTTTTAACTTTTATCAAATATCCATTATTTTCGAGATATTCGATTTTCATTTTTATGCCATCCAAATCTTCTCCTGTAAGTTCAGCAAGTTCCTGTAAGGTATAGGTTCTTTTATTTTTTAATAACTCTAATAGTTGTATAAGCATAAATTATCACTCCCTAATAAATAAGCATTCCTATATGATACGCAACAGAAGATATAATTAGTGCAGATACTATATAGTACAAAGCAATTTTTATTGTCCATTTTTTTGAATGAGTTTCTTGTGCAGTAGCCGCAAGTGCCATCAAACAAGGCATGTTGAAGAAAAATGCAAATGAAAATGCTAATGCTTCCGGTTTTGAAATTACTGATAACATGTTATTACTTAAGATTGCAGTATCTATTGTCCCTTTTACTTCAACTGCATGCCATATACCTGAAGAAGTGAATAAGGATGCCATTACTCCCAATGCAGATTCTTTTCCCATTGCGGAAGCAACGAATGCCATAAATAATTGCCATGGCAAACCAAATAACTTTGTTACAGGTTCTATGAATGTTCCTATTTTGTATATGATACTGTTAGCTATATTCCCATCAGGAGTATAAGCAAGGATCCAAAATACGATAGAGATAATTATGATGATACTCAAGGCTCTTTTTAGGACATTTCCCATCTTGTTAAATACAGAAGAAAATAAATTTTTCCAATGTGGTTTATGATACGGCGGCAATTCCATAATCATTCCAAAATTTTCATTCCCTTCATAGAGTGATTTTCTGAAAATCCTATATGTGATTAACAAGTGTAAAAACGCTACTGCAAATAAGCTCAAAATCACGAATATAGCTTGCTTCCCAAAAAATGTTCCCGTAACAAGACCTATAACTCCCCATGTCGAACCACAAGGAATTACCCACGACAATGCAATGGTCATAACTCTCTGTCCCCATGAATCAATAATCCTTGTTCCTGTAATTCCACCAATATTGCATCCAAAACTCAACAAGAATGGCATTATTGCTTTACCCTGCAACCCAAGTTTCGACATTGTATTATCAAAAACATAGGAAACTCTCGCCATATATCCTACATCTTCTAAAAAACCAAACACTAAGCTAATTCCTAATACATAACTTGCCATCTGCAATGCGAAAGTAATCGCAGTCATTACCGCTCCACATAATAGAGATATTAACCAATTTGATACACCTACAGCCAAAAGACCTTTTGCTAATAATGCAGATATTTTAGGTATCACAAATCCAAATAAGCCCATTAGAGGCCCCCCAATAAGCATGGAGCCAATCAATCCCAAAATAATAATTCCAATAGCCATCGGTTTTCCCCAAACCTTGCTTGTAGCTACGCAATCAAATTTGCTTCTCTTAAACAATCTTTTTTCCTGAATAACATTGGCACTAATAAGTTTATCTATCCATTCAAATTTGCAATTACCCGTCAATAGATTTCCATTATTTAAATCTTTTAATATCGTATCTATTTTTTGAAATTTTGCTGCCTTCACATTACCTTTTACTAATTCAATAACTTTTGTATCCTTCTCAACTAATTTTTGAGCAATCCACGATTTTGAGAACACCCCTATTCCATCATTGGAAATGTATTCTTTTAGTGCTTGGTATTTTTCTCCAATAGCACTCTCATACTTTTTATCCAAACTCTCATCATTCAAAATCTTAACTCGGTCTGTATGTTCCAAAAAGTCGTATAAATTGCTATATTCTTTTTTATCTGCTGCAACAATAGAAACTACTGGTATGCCTAATGATTTTTGAAATCCTTTCACATCAATAGTTTTTCCTTGACTTTTAGCAACATCCATCATGTTCATAATCAATACGACCGGAATATTTATTCCGATGTAATCAGATAGCATAAAAAGGCTACGATTTAACTGCGAGGCATCAACTATGACAGCAATTAAATCTGCTTCCCCACTTGCTATATATTCTCTCGTTATTACTTCTTCCTCAGAATTTGCTGACAATCCATATGCACCGGGAAGGTCTACAATTTTGTAATCAATCCCTTTATATGAAAATTCACCTTCTTTTTTCTCAACGGTCTTTCCCGGCCAATTACCAACATGTTGATTTGCACCTGTTAATCCGTTGAACAAAGTTGATTTGCCTGAATTAGGCTGCCCAAGCAGAGCAATTGTTACTTTTTTCATGTCTAAAGTACCTCCATCATTATCTTATCTGCCTCTGACTTATTGACAGCAATCAGTGTATCTCTACAATAAATGAGAATAGGCTGCTTTTTATGATTTTGAATTACTTCAATATCACTTCCCACTGTTACTCCAATGGATATAATCCTACTTTGAAAATGAGCATCCCCTTTAATTTCAATAACTTTTCCTTTAACATTTTCTTTCAAACCACTAAGCTTCTCCATAACCATTCTCCTTTACCATCCACTTTTTTGCTCTTTCCTGAGTATTAACCATTTCGTAATAATGACCTTTTTTCGCATAAAGTTCATTATGGTTACCTTTCTCTTCAATCTTTCCATCATTTATAAGAATGATTTGGCTGGCATTTTTAATGGTATTTAGCCTATGAGCAATAACAAAAACTGTCTTTTCTTTCATTAGATTTTCTAAAGCATTATTTATTTTTGCTTCGTTATCAGGATCAAGAGAAGCAGTAGATTCATCTAACAAAAGAATTGGTGCATCTTTTAAAATAGCCCTTGCAATAGCAATTCTTTGTCGTTCACCGCCCGACAATGTACTTCCGCCATCTTTGATTTCTGTTTCATATCCATCTTTCATCTTCAAAATAAATTCGTGGCAACGAGCTAATTTTGCTGCTTTATAAACTTCTTCTTTTGTTGCATTAGGGTTTCCAACCTTAATATTGTTATAGACACTATCAGTAAGCAGTACATTATCTTGAAAAACTTGACTAACATATTTAAGAAGAAGATCAGGTTTTATAGATTTTATGTTTTTACCGCCTATTAAGATTTCTCCACTATTAACATCCCAAAATCTCGCAATAAGATTGACAATTGTAGTTTTTCCTCCACCGGAAGGACCAATTAACGCCGTTGAAGTTCCTTCTTTTGCTTCAAAAGAAATATTATTCAAAATCGTTTTATTTCCGTCATAAGAGAAATTTACATTCTTAAATTGAACATCAAATTTTTTTAATTCAACTTCATTTTCATCATAAGGCAATGGTTTTGTATCATAAGCTTTTTCAAGATTGTTCGCAGCCAATTTCAAATCCTTTAACAATCCATACGAATGTTCAAACGCAATTAAAAGTGCAGATAATGCTAAACTCATCAGCATAAATGCAACAAATTGTTTAGATTCTACTTGACCACCTATGAGTAAATATCCTCCAATCATTAGAACAATAGGGAGCAAAAAATTTACTATAATAAAATACATGCTTGTAGGCAAAGCCATTTTCTTTTCTGCCTTTACACTTGTCTGTCTAACATTTTCGAGAGTATCCATCATTCTTTCAAAATGGCTACTTGTCATATTAGCTGACTTAAATGCCTTCATTCCTTGGATGTACTCTAAAATAATAGAAATCATCTTGGAATTTAAGGCTCTTTTTCTTGCTCCATATTTTTCTATCAGCTTATTGCCCCACACCAACATAGGATATGCAATCAGTAATACCGCACACTCTAATAACGCAAGTTTGGGATTGATAAAAAATGTGCCTAATAAAATCATTAACGCCGTAACTGCCGTTTTAATAACCGATGGCAAAGTGTGCGTTATAATCAACTCAAAACTACTTAAATCTTTTGTAAGTGTAGATAATAAATAACCACTACTATTTTTTTGAAAATGACCAAGGCTTAAACTTCTATAATGATTTGCTAAGTCCAAACGCATATCCCCACACATTTCAGCTCCTCTTGAAAAGCTCAAATAGTATGCGTGTCTATAAATAAGTATTCTTACAATCATGCTTATAAAACATATTGCAGTGTATTCTATGATTAAACTTTTAGTTAATGTATTTTGCAGTATATTTACAACAGTAAAATAAAGCATTAGATACAAAACAATACTTCCTATCGAATCAATGACCATAAGAAAAATCGGTAAATATAACTTTTTCTTTTTATCCTTTAGAAGTGTACGAATGATTTTAAGCATCTGCACCAGCCTCCTTTCCAAAATAATCCTTTGTATATGTGTTCCACATACTTTCATAAACACCCTTTCTTTCTAAAAGAGTTTTATGAGTTCCTATCTCTGCGATTTTCCCATCATTAAATACCACAATTTGATCTGCATTTTTAATGGTATGCAAACGATGTGCAATCATAATAATCGTTTTATTTTTCAATAAATTCTGTAGTGCCAACTGGATATGATACTCGTTTTCTATGTCTGAATATGAAGTAGCTTCATCGAAAATAATAATTGGCGAATCTTTAAGTATCGCTCTGGCAATTGATATTCTTTGTTGCTGACCGCCTGACAATTTCACACCTTGATCTCCGATTCTTGTCTGATAGCCATTTGGTAAACTCATAATAAATTCATGAATTTGCGCTGCTTTTGCGGCTTCAATAATCTTATTTTCATCTGCATTTGCACCCATACGAATATTTTCATAAAGAGTATCTTCTAAAAGAAATACATCTTGAAAAACAAAAGATGTAATATCCATCAAATTTTCTATTTTCAATTCATTGATAGGCGTATCATTGATTTTAATCACACCACTTGTTACATCCCAATACCTGCCAATCAACTGTGCTGCTGTTGTTTTACCCGCTCCAGAAGAACCGACAAAAGCATTTATAGTATTCGGCTTTAATGACAAGTTAATATGTGCTAATGCCCTATTTTTTGTTTCTTCATCACCATAACTGAAAGTAACATCTTCAAAATCTATCTCAAGAGGAACATTTCTATTTATTACTTTTGTTCCATCTTTCAATTCATCCATATCCATTATTTTTTTTATGTTATCCAACCCACTTCCAAGCTCCATAGACTGCATAAAAATTGTTACCATATTTAAGAATGAAACATAAAAACACATCGTAAGCATTACAAATGACAGATATGAAGTTGCTGATAACGAATTTTTTAAGAAGAAATATCCTCCAAATGGCAGTGTAAATAAAATTGCTGAATCTAACACTACTAAAGTTATAGATAGAGGATAACAAGAACTCATGCACATCTTTTTCCAACAAGAAATATAAGCATTCAACGAATTTTTATATTGCTCAAATTTTTCTGCGGTTAAATGATACATTTTAATCACTGGCATCGCTTTTATAAATTCATTTGCTGAGGCATTTAAGTCGGCAATATCTTTTGATAGTTCCATTGACATATCAGGATAATTTTTCATCAACATCATCGGAATCCCCAATCCCAAAACCATAGGGATTAACATAACAAGTGCCATCATCCAATTTAATTTCAACATAAAAATAAACATGATAACCGGAACTACTGCAACCTGTGCTAACTCTAAAGTGCTATGAGCTAAAAAGTTTTCAACCCTATCTACATCATCAAATAATAATGTTTTGATTTCTCCGGGAGCATGTTCTTGGAAAAAGCCCAAATTAAATTTTGAAATATGATTTACGACTTTTAACTTAATCTTGTGTATCGTATTAAATGCTGCGGTATGGGATAAAATGCCCGCAGAAGACATTAGTATCGCTTGCAAAATTGCACTCACTATTCCTATACCTGCCCAAATTAAAATTTCTTTATACGAAATGTTGTTCTGAAATATCATTAGCAATATTTTATACACAATAAAATATGGTACTAATGATAAAGCTGCTGAAATAACAGATAAAAACATGCCTAAATGTAGTTTTCGTCTCTCATCTTTCGTTAATTGGAATACATATGATATTCCTGTTTTCTTTTTTTCCATCAGCTATTGCATCTCCTTTCTTTATCGTTAGCCTAATCTAACTAACCGATTTTATTATAAAGCTATTTTTTTATAATTTAAAATTTAGGTTTGAATTTTGATATCATCATTTTTCCCTTTATTTTCAATATGTTATTAGGTTTTCCTGTTTGATATTTTATAATTTTGTGATATAATTAAATAAAATTATGATATTTAGGAGGTGTTCTCTAATGGAAAAAACAGTTATTGATTATTTAACACATTTAGTTGATAACGCCCCTTTTATCCCTATTCCAACATTATCGAGTGAAAACAATCAAATGTTTCAAATGGACTCACATCATGGTAAAGGAACTTTTCGAATACTGAAGTTTGACAGTAGTATGATTCTGATTTTAATTGCCGATTTTACTCCAAATGAAACAATAGAAAAAGTAACCGAAGTATCCGAAAAATATTTAGAAATTAGCCAATTTGAAACAGAAAGCAGTTCCTTTAAAATTGGAGGCAGAAAATTAAACAATGTGGAGAAAGGGATATACTGCTATTTAAATACTGAAAAAAAAACTTATACTCACTGTGAAGCAAATAAGCCTGTTAAATTTACAAAAATCATTCTCACTAAAGAATATTTTGATACCTTTCTTAAATTAAAATATGATGATTTTGAATATGAAAAGGCAAAAATTCTTAACTCCTATTTACTTAAAACTCAAAATTCTCCTCAGCTGAATTTTATATTTCAACAAATAAGAGAATCTCAAGCCGAAGGAAAAGTTCTTCCTCTGTACTTAGAAAGTAAAGTTATGGAATTACTGTCCATCATCATTTCGAACTTGGGAAAAAAAGAAAAAAATATTTCTGTTGTTCTAACTAAAAAAGACAAGCAAAATCTTAAAAAGGTAGTATCGACAATGAAAAAAGACTTGTCCGTCCATATTGACGGTATTGAACTTTCTAAAATCGCTTTAATGAGTCCTGCACGATTTCAATTAGCTTTCCGCAAGTACTATGGTGTACCTCCGTATGAATATTTAAAAGAATTGAGATTAAATAAGGCATTATTGCTTCTGAAAAATTCGGAACATAGCATATCTGAAATATCCGAAAAAGTTGGCTACTCACATACGGGACATTTTGCTAAAATTTTCAAATCAACTTATGGTATTACACCAAGCAAATATAGAAGTATGCTTAACTAAATTTAAATTACAAATAAATAACTTGCTTAACGCTTGCTATCTAATTCATTCTTTTGTAGCAAGCACAGTAAGTGTACGGACACTTACGAAAAAATTGATGAAGCAGCCCTCTGGGATCTGCTTCTTTTTTTATCAATTTTTAACTTGTTAGGGTGTACCCTAAGACCCCGAAATACATTCAAAGGAGGATTTACCTATGGCAAATAGAATGCGAAATGAACGACTTGAAATTAAATTGACAGAAGAAGAAAAGGCTATTTTTGAAGAGAAAAGAAAACTTGCCAAAAGTAAAAATATGAGCCATTTCATCCGCAAGTGCGTTTTAGAAAAGGAAATATATCAAGTGGATTTAGAACCGTTTAGAGATTTACAGGGACTACTTTCCAATGCTACAAGCAACATCAATCAGATTGCAAAGCGTGTAAATTCCACCGGCATAATCTATAAAGACGATATAAACGATATGAAAAAGCAGATTGAATATTTCTCAAAAGAACTGTGGCAGATACATTCTCTACTTCTTAACAGAACTTCCGGAGGTGATTAAATTTTATGGCTATCACAAAAATACATCCTATAAAATCAACCCTTAATCTTGCCATTTCGTATATTGTTAATGGAGAAAAAACAGATGAGCAAATCTTAGTAACAACTCATAAATGCCATCAGGAAACTGCTCATACCCAGTTTTTAAGAACCCGAAATGATGCCGGAACAAACGGAACTGTCCTTGCCAGACACCTAATTCAATCCTTTTTGCCGGGAGAAACAAGTCCTGAAATGGCACATCAGATCGGTCTTGAACTATGTAAAAAGATATTAAAGGATGAATACGAATATGTCTTATCTACCCACATAGATAAAGGGCATATCCACAATCATATCATCTTCAATAATGTAAATATGGTTAGTGGAAAGTGCTATCAGTCCAACAAGAAAAGCTATCATCAACTCAGGTATCAAAGCGATAAGCTATGCAAGGATAATAACCTTTCTGTGATTGATGAATTCTACGAGAGCTATAAGAGAAAGTACAAAACAAATGGTAAGTCATGGTATGAAAATGAACAATCTAAGAAAGGTACTTCTTGGAAAAGCAGACTTCAATTTGACATTGATTGTTTGATAAAACAGTCTAAAGATTGGGAAGAATTTCTAAAGAAAATGGCGGAACTTGGTTATGAAATAAAGCATGGAAAACATATAGCTTTTAAGCCAAAAGATAAGCAGAGATTTACAAGAGCTAAAACAATTGGTGAAGATTATACCGAAGAAAGATTAAAAGAGCGTATTACAGAAAGGAGTGCTATTAAGGATCCTGCTGTCAAAAAACGAATCGGAAATGTCATCAATGTGAATACCAATGCCAAAGTGAAAAAGAGCAAAGGCTATGAATATTGGGCAACAAAACATAACTTAAATACAATGGCTGAGTCAGTTGTTTTCATCAGAGAACATGGCATTAACTCCGTTAAGCAGCTTGATGAATACATCAAGAAAAGTGCTGAAGAAAGACAGAACTTACAAGATAAAATCAAAGAAATTGACAAGGATATGCAGCTACTTTCTAATACAATGGAACAAGTTCATACTGTTAAAAAATATAGAGCCTACTACAAGGAATATAAAGCAAATCCTTCTGATAAGGCATTTTTTGAGGAGCATAAGGCTGAAATCACACACTACGAAACAGATCTTGCAAAACTTAAAAAATCCTATTCAAAGCTGCCTGATTCAAAGGATATTTTAGATAAACTTGATAAATTGCAAGAAAAAAAGAATACCCTTATGCAAGAGTATTCTTCTACAAAATCTACTATGGACGAGCTTTATCAAATACGAAAAAACTACGGAATTTACATGGGTAAGGAGATGGAGAGATAATTAATTTCTTACCTCACTTTTTTATAAATTAATATTGATATTTTCTGATATTTTGATATTATTGTGCCAAAAATTATATTCATCAAGTTTTTGTGTAATACCATTATAAACATTACAAGTATTAGTTGGATCTTTAATTGTGATGATTAAACAAAATTCTTGACTTAATTCCCTATTTTCGATAGCTGCCCTATCTTCAATACTACTTCTATAAGTGTTATCTATTGTTAAATACCATTTTTTATCGGCAGTTGTATATTTCAATTTGTTCCCATCTGTCAACTCAGATGTATCCACTGCATATTTTTTTACTGGATAGTATTTGTCTCCATACTGAATTAACATTCTTTCTTTTAACGCAAACTCTTTCGATGATTCTCTCATTTTGACCTTGCTATATAATGAACCTACCAATATATTTTGAGCCCCACTCCTTCCAATCGGATTTAATATACAATTTTTGCTTGTATCCCTAGGCACCTTTTCATCATAAGAACCAAACTTCACATCTATATTCGATTGACAATATTCGAACCCTTGAGTTGGATCTAAAATAGGATCATACACAAGCGTTACAATAGCCTGAAAATTAAAGAACCCGTCCTTTACCAAGCATTCTGGCATAGGAAAATCTTTAATATCTATAAATCTTCCTTTCGGCAGAACATCACGCAGTATTAAAGTTGTTTCATTTGGAGTATTATATAATATGTTATGGACGGTATCAGGTAATCCAAAACCAAGATATTTAGTTCTTTCAAATTCTGGTATTTCAGTATTATTAGGATAATTAGCTGAATGAATTATTAAGCTTTTCAATAACAAAGGGTCAAATTCTTCATCCATTTCATTTAATAAACCCGCAGCTAAAGCAGCTACTCTAGGGGTAGAAAAGCTAGTACCTGCTTGTTCTGCGATCTCTCCATTTTTAGAAAATGATTTTACTCCCCCTTGAATAATCTCTCCGCGTGAATTAACTCCAGCATTACCGCCTAAATGAACAATATCAGGCTTTATTATATATGCCGGTCCTGGTCCTCTTCTCGAAAATGGCGATAAGTTATATGGCTCAGATATCCAACCATACTCCTTTTTATCTGCAATAGATCCAACCACCAATGATCTAATAGAATCAGCTCCTTCGTGTAATTTACCAACAGCACCTCCTCTAGCAAAATTAGTACAATTTCCAGCTGATTTACATATTAGGACATTATATTCGTCTTGAATATCATCCAATGCAATAGCAAAATCGCTAAATTTTTGTTCAGATATTTCTCGAACAATACTTATTGATAAATTCCATATTTTTATTTCTTTATGGTTATTTTTTATAACCTCTCTAATATTTTCTATTAATTCATCTTCTTCTATACTTTCCTTTTGAGTATCTGGAAAAATCGCAGCGTCAAAGACTCTTATATTTTTAGCCCCGACAACTTCTTCTCCTTGAAGCTCATCCCCATATGTAATAACACCCGCAACAAATGTTCCATGACTTTCCGATATTAATTCATTTGGATATGGGGAATTTCTATTTCCATAAATCCATGACTTTAACGGGGCTATCCCACATATTCCATTATCTAACACACCGACAATCTCACTTCTTTTATCAACATCATATTCTTTTATTTTTATTTCATCTTTTTTATTCAAAACATCTAAATTAATTGATACATATGGCATAGGAACAAATTCTTCTGCTAAGTCAAACAATGTGCTATTTACGAGTTTATCCACTTGCAAATTTGAGATATTGCATAGTTTATATATTATTAGTGATTTCGTATAATTTGTTTTTACGAATTCTACATGTTCATTTCTCAAAAGCATCTCAAATTTTGCTTTATGACTCGTGTTAGTAGAAAACTCATTGAAGTTAAAAAGTTTCACCTTATAGTTAGAGACGCCTTCAGTTTTATATACAGTGGGCTTATATTTAATGATATTATCAATACCCGAAATACCATATGCATTATTTTTAACATCGGTTATTTTTTCTTCAATTTTAGCTCCATCTTTTTGAGAATCCACACGAACAATTAAAGTATTTTCATCTGAAACTCCAATAACATTATTCTTATTAGTAAAAAATATATTCTCGATTTTCTTTCTATGGCTTTTAGCATGTGCATCTTTATTTAATTTTGCTTCTATTATAACTGGTATATTTCTGTCTTCCCAATCTTCTTCTAAAGCATCAGAAATCATTCGAGTCAATTCAAAAGATTTTTCATTCAACTCGTTGCCACTTAGAACGAACTTAGGAAGTTCTTTTTTACTCATACCTTCCACTCTTTGTTTGTCCTCTTCTCGTTTAGCAAAAAATTTAATCGGCAATTTCTCTTTCATTCTTATTCACCCCTTACTTTTTTAGAAATCATCTGTATTCTTCTCAGTGGAAATCCACAACTTTGTAACTCTCTATGAGTCATGCCTCCTTGAATTAAAAATTCAAGGAACTCGTCGTCATTTGTTATTGAATGATTTTTAAACAAAAACGCCTCTCTTAAAATATCAAATGTAGTAATCTCATTTTTTTCATTTATTACGGAACTTCTCATAGAATTGTTCATTATAGTGTTAATATCAGAATGACTTAATCCTATTAATGAAATTGCCAAATTCTCAATTTTCTTATCTGAAATATCAAATTTAAATTTCGAATTATCAATACATATATGTATCAAACTATTAATTTCATGTTCTGTTGGTCTACTAACGCTCAAAACTCTATTAAATCTACGCCAAATAGCTGGATCAAGTAACTCATGATGATTTGTAGCTGCAATTATAATACTATCTTTGCTAAAAACATCTATATTTTGAATAAGGCTATTTACAACTCTTTTTAATTCACCCGTCTCATTTTTATCATCTCTTATTTTAGCTATTACATCAAATTCATCTAAAAATAAGATACATTCTTGCCTTGAAGCAAAATCAAATATTTTCCTAATATTTTTTGCTGTACTTCCCAACAAAGATGAAATCATTCCATCCAGCCTTGCAGTTACTAATGGAAGTTCAGTCTCCATAGATATATATTGTGCCATTGAGGTTTTACCACATCCCGGTGGACCATAGAGAAGCAATGTACAAGGTTCATCTATTCCAGCTTTTAATAATTTATCTCTGTTTTCATAACCTTTTATAAACTCCCTGATTTTGTTATCAATTTCATTATTCAAAATTAATTTGTCTCTCTCAATAATCGGATAGCAAATATCTACCATGTCCATTCTGCTTTCACCATCAACAGGCTTAGATGATAATGAATCTAAGGACAATATTCCTCCTCTTTTTTTTGATAATAAATTTTTTATTTTTCGTGATAATGCTAAATCACCATCATTTTCTAAATTTTTAGCCAATATCTTAGAATAATTAAAGACCTTTTCCTTGTCTCCGGATAACGCACCTTCAATTATTTTGGAAATTTCAGTATACATTCCATGCACCTCCTATTTTCTTCATTATACATCAATCCGTATCATTTTTCAATATTTCTGTTATCAAAATTATATTTTTTGTTATTATTTTTCAATTATTGTTATCAAAACAAAAGAGCCGGTGCAGTCCTAAGACCACACCGACCGCAATTTTATCTCTCAGCTTCTTTGCTTGCCTCTTTCTTTTCTTTCGGCTTTTCCTTATCTTCAGCCTGATATTTCTTAATAGTTCCAAGTACAGATTCTTTCTTTTCTTCCTGTCCTTTCATCTGTTCCTTTGCCTTTAACAGTTTTGAAGAAAGTATCCTGATATTGCTATGCTCCTTGCCGTTATCATCAACGGATGTTCTGTTTTGTCCAAAGAGCTTAACAAAATCTCCCTGCTTAAAGTCCTTTGGAATATCACTTTTTTCTCCATAAGCTGAGCAATTATGATATACCTTGTTTCCTTCATCATCTTTGGATACTACGGAGAAATTCGCCACCTTAAAGACTTCTCCATTCTTGTTTTCCCTTTCTACTACATCGACCTCTCCAACAATATTTCCGACAATATTGATAAGATTATTCTTTTCTTCCTGAACATAAGGCAGGTCTTTTATCTGCCCCTGCTCCCTTAAATCCTCAATCATATAGTCGAATTCTTCATGCAGCAAATTAACGGTGTCATTGTCCATATAAGCGTCATAGAGCTTATCCAAAGCACCTTCATCGTTAATTCCTTTTTCCATGCTGATAACCGCCTTAACAAAGTCCTTGTGATTATCATTTACCATATCTTCAATCCTATCCCTTATTGTTTTGTAATCCATGTTTTTATATCTCCTTTCATGGTAAAAGGGAGCTGTTCGCTCCCTTATCTTAAAATTTCCTGTTCTTTTGTTTTTTGCTTTTCTTCTGTTTTACTTTCATTTTGATAAGCTTTTATCTGTCCTAAAATAGATGGCTTATCCTCTGATTTTTGTGTGATTTCTTCTTTACTATGAAGATTGTCCTCCACATCATAAGTTGACTCAAAATAATCACTGTCCTTAAAGTCATTGTCATATCTGTCAGGAATACCGTCATTATCGAGGTCTTTGGAAAGCGGATCATAGAAGTTGCCTTCATCATCAATATCAAGTCCCGTTGCTGCTCTTAAATCTTCGGAATCAATATAAACTAAATCACTAAAAGAGGACATTTCTATTTCATTTTTCATGTTCCTTAGAGCCTCATTCTCTCCTTTATTCTCATAGTCAAAGCTCTCTGTTTTGATAGGAGTATCATCAATGTACTGCGTCCAAGTTTTCTCCTCTAAGTTCAGTTCATACTGAATACCATGTCTTTCATCCGGTGTATTGGTATAGGCGATCCCGATATGCTTTAAGTCAGGATACAAGGTATTAAATTCATCATAGCTGTGATTTTCTTCGTACTCTCTGTTACAGAAATCAATGATTGCCCTTTTTACATCTTCTATAAGCGGATTATCATTTCTCTTTTCTTCCACTTCTCCCATATCGAGCAGCTTATTCAGTTCTGCAAGTCTTAATACCTTACTTTTCAACTCATCAGCTTTTTCAAAAGGCTTTTTTAATTCCTCTTTGGCATTTTCAAGCTGTTCTTTTGTACTGACGAGCTTTTCCTCTAATCTTTTCAGTTTTTCGGGCATTTTCTCAAGAGCATTATCCAGTCTTGTAATATTACCGTCCGCACTTGTTCCAAGCTCTCCTGAATGCTTTGCAGCACCGTTTAGGCTAAAGTTATGCTCATTGGTAAAGAAATTATAGCTTACCTCTAAATCCATATTTCTATACTTGCCTATCACCTTGCTTTCATTGATTTTAACCTTTGAAATAGCTTCAAGCAGTCTTTCTCCGGCTAATTTCTTATCGATAATCTTTTCTCCCGCAATTGTAATGGAAGTAAACTTTTCCTCACCTTCCGCTTTAGGTTCTACACTTGCTATATCTTTCTTAACAGCTTCTATGAGCTTTTCCGTTCTTGCGATTTCTTCAGGATAATTTTTCGCCACCTTATCCTCTAATCTGTAACGGTTAGACTTATAGTTTGCTTCAAGCATTTTTAGTTTCGTAACCTCATTATCCAAATCCATCTTCTCTTTAATCTTCGGATCACCTGTGGCAAGAGCTTTAATTTCTGCATAGTTAAGGGAGCTTTCGTCCACATCTTCTGCCACACGAACAGGAGTCTTACTTGTCATAATCTGAGAAATGAATTTCTGTTTGTTTTCTATCGTCTGCCATAAATAGGCATCAAATGTGTTTTCTGTAACATAGCGATAAATATTTACTTTCTCATTTTCGTTCCCCTGTCTTACAATTCTCCCTGCTCTTTGCTCTAAGTCAGCGGGACGCCAAGGCACATCGAGGTCATGCAAAGCAATCAGCTTATTTTGCACATTCGTTCCGGCTCCCATCTTCTGTGTTGAACCCATTAAAATACGGATTTCTCCTTTTCTTACTTTCGCAAAGAGTTCATCTTTTTGCTTATCGGAATTCGCTTCATGGATAAAAGCAATCTCTTCTTTCGGTATTCCCATTGCTACAAGTTTTTCTCTAATATCATCATAGATGTTAAATTCTCCATCTCCTTTTGGAGTGGACATATCAGAAAAAAGTAGCTGTGTTGACCTGTTATCTTTTGTCTTATCCCAAATAGCAAATACATTTTTCACGCATACATTGACCTTGCTATCAGGATTATCCGGAAGCAGGGGATTGATTAGACGCTGATCTAAGGCAAGTTTCTTACCGTCATTGGTAATCTTAAGCATATTATCTTCGTCAGGCTCTACAACCCTATTTCTTACATCATCTGCTCTTTCAGCAAGACTCTTTAGGATTTCCTTTTGTTCCTCACTTGGCTCTGTTTTAATAACCTCGTAGTTAGCTTCAGGCGTAGGAAGATTAAGCATATCCGCAGTCTGAATATCAGCAACTTCCTTAAACATGCTCATTAGTTCAGGCAAGTTATAGAACTTTGAAAATCTCGTTTTTACCCTATATCCTGTTCCTTCAGGAGATAATTCAAATGAGCTTTGTGTTTCTCCAAAGGTAGAAGCCCAAGAATCAAAATGCTCCAAGTTGTTTTTCTTTAAGCTCTCATACTGAAGATAACGCTGCATGGTATAAAGCTCGGTCATGGAGTTTGATACAGGCGTTCCTGTGGCAAAGACCACGCCTTTCCCACCTGTCATTTCATCCATGTAACGGCATTTCATGAACATATCAGAGGACTTAAAGGCTTCTGACTGCCCGATACCTGCAACATTTCTCATTTTGGTATAGAGATAAAGGTTCTTAAAACCATGTGCCTCGTCAACAAAGAGCTTATCAACTCCTAATTCCTCAAAGGTAATCACATCGTCTTTCTTAAAATCATCATTTAATTTTTCAAGCCTTGTTTCCAGTTTTTTCTTTGTCTTTTCAAGCTGTTTTACGGTGAAATTCTGATTTCTGTCATGCTTGTATTCTTCTACATAGTTTACAATTTCATCAATCTGATCTTGGATGTGCTTTTCCTGATATTCCTTACTCATCGGGATTTTTTCAAACTGCGTATGCCCGATTACAACCGCATCATATTCCCCTGTTGCAATCTTTCCGATAAATCTCTTTCTGTTTTTCGGCTCAAAGTCTTTTTTATCAGCCACCATAATGTTAGCCGATGGATATAGCTGCATAAACTCACGACCGATTTGCCCTGTTAAGTGATTTGGAACAACAAACAAGGACTTACTGCACATTCCAAGCCTTTTACTTTCCATTGCGGAAGCCACCATTTCAAAGGTCTTTCCACTGCCTACAACATGGGCAAGCAGGGTGTTTCCTCCATAAAGGCTTCTTGCTATGGCGTTTCTTTGATGAGGTCTTAAATCAATCTTTGTATTCATTCCCTCAAAAGAAAGATTACTTCCGTCATATTCTCTGTTTCGAATTGAGTTAAAACGCTCATTATACAGTTTTACAAGACGATTTCTTCTTTCCTGATCGTTAAATATCCAGTTCTTAAATTCTTCTTTTAATAGCTCCTGCTTTTGTCCTGCAAGCATGGTTTCTTTTTTATTTAAGACAGAAGTTTTAGAGCCGTCCGGATTTACAATCTGGTCAAATACCTTTGTTTCTTTCAGGTTTAAGGCATCTTCAATCAACTTATAGGCATTTACCCTTGATGTACCAAAGGTCATTTCTGCAAGGTCATTTCCCCTGTCCCTGCTTTTTCCTTCTACATTCCATTCGCTTGTAAGGTTTGAAAATTTAACCTTAATATCCCATCTTGCATACCCCGGAGTTTTTAGCGTTTCAAAGATGAATTTCTCAATATCTTTAATCGGTATCCAAGTTGCACCAAGACGCACATTAATTTCACTTGCTTCAAGCTCCTTTGGAAGAACTTTGGTAAGCTCTGCTTTTTGGTATTCCAAACGGTTCATTTCATAGCTTATCAGCTCTTTTTCTTTTCCATTCTCGGCAAAACCAAGATGAGGGAGTTCTCTTTCCGTTTGTCTGAGCTTTGATAAGTAGCTGTCTACTATGGCAATCTTATCCCTGATATTCCCACTTAAATATTCATCCTTTGTTACATAGCCATATTTATAGGAATTGCTGCCATTGGCACAGGCAAAAGGTAAATCGCCATCCTCGGGGTTAAAGGAAAGCGGTCTGTAAAAGTTTTGTTCCTCTCTGATATTTAAGTAGATTTCCCCTCGAAGCTCCTCAATCAAAGTCAGTCTGTCTTTTCCGGTAAGACTTCCCATATAGTCAAAGTCCACATAACCTTTTTCAGATACCGATAAAACAAGAGCTTCTAAAGAAGTATCCACATGGTCTATGACTTTGGCTTTTGTAATGGTTCTTTTGGAGAAAATATCTCCCTTTGCCTTGAAGTTTTCTTCTTCATCAAGGATTTCAATGGACGATACCAAAGGGAAGTTGCTATCCTCTTTCAAGGCTCTGGTATTACTTAGGTTATTTACAAAGCCATGTTTCTTTGAAAAGTTATCATATACTTCATTTAGTTTTTCCTGTGAAGCCTTGATTTCTTCTTCTCTAAAATCTTCTTTCTGCTTGTAAATCACATCTTTTAAGGCAGCGTTCAACTCAATGTAATCCTTGATTTTTTCTTTGTTTTTATCGGTTACTTCCTTTTTGATAAAGAGTGAGTTTTCTCTATAATAGACTTCATCATCAATCAAGGTATACGAGAAGTTTTTTACATCATCGGTTGCAGGGATAGAGGTTATTTCATCATCCAAAAGCTCTATTTCTTCATACTTGGCATCTTTTGAAATTCTTTCTCCCGCAATCTCGATACGATCCTTTAACGAAGCCATATTGTTCTCTTGCCCTAAAAAGGCCATCGGCTCACAAGTTAGAGTTTTCCCAAATCGACCACTTACTTCACGCATAGAACCAAGCACTTGCTCAGGATGATCGACAAAATATTTGTTATATACAAGCCCGTTTTCATCTTCCGCAAGATGTATCCAATCTTCCTCTCGCTCAAGTACGCTATCTCTTTTCTTTAGGAAAATAATATCGCTTGTTACCTCAGTTCCGGCAACACCCTTAAAGGTATCATTTGGAAGTCTAATTGCCCCTAAAAATTCGGCTCTTGCTGCAAGATACCTTCTTACACTTTCGTCTTTTTTATCCATTGTTCCTGAAGATGTAATAAAGGCGATAACGCCGCCATTTCTCACTTTATCAATGGACTTGGCAAAGAAATAATCGTGAATAAGAAAGTTATTGCGGTTATATTCTCTGTCATTTACCTTGTACTCTCCAAATGGGACATTTCCGATTGCTACATCAAAGAAGTTATTGGAGAATCCCGTTTCTTCCAGTCCCTTTACCTGTACTTCACTTTCAGGGTATAAGAGTTTTCCAATACGACCGCTTACTGAGTCAAGCTCTACGCCATAAAACTTTGACTTACTCATTTCATCAGGTACATTACCGATAAAGTTCCCTATACCCATTGACGGCTCAAGGATATTTCCCTGTTTAAATCCCATACCGGAAAGTGTCTTATATATTCCGTCAATGACCGTTTTCGGTGTGTAAAAGCTCGTTAGGGTTGATTCTCTTGCAGCTTCGTATTCTGATGACGATAGATTTCCCTTTAAGAAGGCTCTTGCCTCTTTCCACTGCCCATCCTTACTTTCGTCAAAGACTTCAGCAAGTCCACCCCAGCCGACATATTTTGCTAAAACTTCCTGAGCTATAATATCAAGCTCTCTTTCTCCACTTTCCACTCTGTTAAGCATAGAAATTGCTTCTAGGTTATTGTTTAATCTCTCGCTTGGAGATATCTTTTGAGGAAGAGTTTCTTCTGTAATCTTGAAATTATGAGCTTCATTTTTCTTTATTTCTATTTCCTCAAAAGTCTTTTCGGGCTTTGCATTGGTAATATTTTCAAAGGTTTTATCAAGCTCACTTTCTTTGTAATAAGGAATTACATCGGAGCCTGTAATCATACCTCCAAGATACTCTGTATTATCCTTGACCGTTACTGTCTTTAGGTTATTTCCCATGTCATCAAATCTTGTGATGGTATAGTCTTTATCCTTGTATTTCACTTCATCACCGATGATAAAGTCAGGTCTTTCAAGGCTTATTTGTCTTAATAAATCCTCATCATCTGTAAAGGCTACAATCGGAATTTGATGATTACCTTGTCTTACAGGATCAAGCCACAAATCATTTCTTCCTATAATTTGATTTTTAGAAATCTCCCTTACTTTGTACTCCTCATGATTAAAATAGACGGTATCGCCTTCTTTAACTGCAAACTCACCTGAAAGGCTATCCTCTTTTTCGTTAGGTTCTACTTCTTCTTTTTCCTTTAGATAGTCAAATAAGGAAGCCTGAAAAGGTTCTGATTGTATGCTTTCTTCTACTTCTTCAGGTGCTTCAAGCTCTGTAATATTCTCCTCAAAGCGAAGTTCTCCGTTAAAGACATGATGAAGCTCCTGCTCATCCATCTGCTTTTTAAGTTCACTGTCTTTAAGTTCTCTAAAGGTCTTTGGAAAATCCTCTAAAACAAGTCTTTGGGCATTTAGTTCCTTTAGCTCTTCAAGATTAAAATATCCCCATTCAGGTTCAATCCCAAGTACAAGTCCAAAGGCATCACCACTTTCTATATCATATTCCGTCATATACCAAGTCCAGTTACTTCTAAATGGAATAATATATGCTGCATGAACCTGTTTATCCGCTAAAGCTACATCCTCCTGTGCGTAAAGCTCCGGTACTCTTTCAAGCATTTCATCTGTCATTAAGTTTTCAGGATCATCTTTGGAATAATATTGTGGTTCTTCTATCTCTGCCTTACTTCCTATTTCCATTTCTTCAATATAGAGATTTTTAGAAAGCAGTTCATCGATATGCTTTGCAACACTTGTCCAAGTAAGAAACACATCATTACAATCATTTTTCTGTAATTTAAGTCCCTTTGCATCGTGCCATTCATCACTTCCCTTTGCTCCTGAAACAGCATGAGAATGACCTCCGATTCCATACTCATCTTTTAAGAAATTCGCTTTTTCCTGAAGCGTATGATTTTCTTTGAAAAACTTAGTGATTCGCTCTTTTCCTTGAGATACTCCACTTCCTCTTGAAATCGTAGCAATAACTTCATCTTCTGTAATAAAGCCATGTATCTTTGGAAATTCGGTAAGGTTAGAGGTATATTCCTTTCTTGGGAGTTCAAGCTCCTGCAATTTCTGATAAAGGCTATCTACCTTGTGATAATGAAATCTTAGTACATCTCTGTTTTCTTTATAACCTTTTAAAAAGCGACTGTACTCGGAAATAACATTCTTTAGATAGTCAGGATTTTTAAGAGCTTCCGATAACTGTCTTGTTTCTTTCGGAAAGCCACCACCTCTTTCTATAAAGTCAAAATAGCCTTGTGCTTTTCCTTCTTCGCTTAAATCGTGCGTTAGATACCATAAGGATTCTGAAATTCTATCCCTTTCATAGTCCTGTGCCTCTAAAAGTTCTACATTTGTAGCAAACTCACCTCTGTCAAGAAGTTCATTTATCCTACTTGCTGCATCACGCCAGCTTAAAATTTGTGTATTATCCTCTCTTGCTGATGTTCCATAAGCTAAATGAATACCTTTATCCGAATACCAGGAAGATACTTCTCTTTCATCAATGTAAAATCCGTTTCCTCCTCTAAAGGTATCTTTGAGGTATTCTCCCAATTCTTCATTACTTTTTCCTTTAGAAAACTCTGCGATAACAGGAAGTCTTTCGCCCTCATGGTTTCCACCGTTTACAAGAATACTGTCAATATCATTTTGAGTAAGAGGTATTGGAAGTTTAATCTGTCCGTAGGAATTTTCAGGCAAAGAAAAAGAAGCCTTGTCAGCTTCTCTTATCTCTCTATCCGTATTGTCTTTTAAATCTCCACTACTTCCTTGATTATCATTTCTTTGAGTGCTGAAATCATCGCTTTGTACTGCGGATGGCTCTCGTCCTCTATCTTCCAAGCCATCATCAGTTTCGGCTTCTCTGCTCTCATAAACTCTATTGCCTGTTTCTGAGTATCCATCAGGTGTTTTGTTAGCTTCTTCTCCTTGTATAGATCCACTAACATCTCGAAGTGGTTCTGCTCCTCGCTGTTTGAAAGATAATCTAGCCTCATCACTGCGTATGTCGGATTCGGATATTCCCTCATAAAGTCCATCTCTTCCTCTAACTGATTCAGTGTATTCTCTTTGATTTTCTCTATTATCTCGTCCGTACTCTCCATTTCGGAAAATTCGCTCGTTTTCACTAATTCTTTCCTGAGCATCTCGTCGAAGTACATTTTCTTCTACCTCCTCTAATTCTTCTTTTATTTTATTATATCCTGCTTCTTTACCTCTTAAAACTTCTTTTTGAAGCTCTAACTCTTTACTTTTTTGAATGGTTGCATCAATGACTGTTCCGCTAATATCGGACACCGTTTCTCCTAGACTCATAAGAGAAATGCTGTCAAGCATTGCAAAGTTTTCCTCTAACAGCTCCTTATCCATAGGATAGTCTAACTTAAATCTTGAAGCTACTGCATAGCTTATCGAATCCCTCACAAATTTAGTAAAGGAAATCCTATCTTCATCGCCTATTCTAAGTTCATTCATAAGATTATCTATTTTTTCATCTCCGTAAAGCCTGTTTAAAGAAAAGATATTTTCTAAGGTGCTTTCGCTTTCTTCATAGCCCTCAGCTTTTATCATTTCTTTTAATACATCTCTATGAGCTTCTTTATCAAATCTCCAAAGATTTACCTCATTAACATCTCTGTTTTTGGAAACTGTCTGACTAATATCAAAGATATAGTCCACCTTTTTGTATGTGCCGTAGTCCTCTAAAATGGGAATACCTTTTTGTCCACGCATAACCGTTCTGTTAAAGCGTTCTCTCCAGTAGTCAAACTTGGCACAAGCTGTCGCTTTAGGATTTTTATCATAAATACTTAACTGACTTCTAAAATCATATTTCTGATTGTTTCCGACAACCTTTAAGAGCTTCAGATACTCTGCTTCACTCTGCAGAATATCTTGTTTTATTAGCTCCAAAATGTTATGAAAATCATTTATTCGCATATTTACCTCCTTCTTTTTTACAAACAAAAAAGGCGGTTAGATTTCACTCTAATCACCTTTCAATTCTGTGTGTTTGTTTACTTCTGTTTTATCACTACCCATTTACCAGCTTTCGTAGAACCTTCTCTTTTTATGATTCCATGAGCTTTTAGGTTTCTTATATGATAGCGTACTCCATCTGCTGTAATATCTTGTATTTCTTCAGCGATTTGTTCAGCAGTAATATTAGGATTGCCCTCCATAAGTTTAACTATTTGTTCTTGAATGCCACCTTTTTCTTTGGTAGTTTCTTTGGTAGTTTCTTTGGTAGTGCTACCATTAAAACCTTTCAAAAACTCTTCATTCACACCCATAACTGCATTGGTATAGTCATCTTCCTCATTATCCGGATAGAACTTAAGCTCAGGAGAACCATTTTCTAATAGTGCATCTTTCGCACGCCTAATGCCTGAACCGTAAGACTCTATTAAGTTAAGGGAAAAGAACATATCTTTCAGCTCTTTGTTAAGATATTGCCTTCTATCAAAACTTCTATCTCTATTAAGTGCTTCGATTGTTACCGGCGGAAGTGGTCTGTTATGATTCACAAAAGAAATTCTGTCTTTGTATATATAGATCCCTACATACTCAGGCGTATCATACTCCTTGTGTAAGATAGCATTTGTAGCAAGCTCCTCAAATGCTGTGAGCGGATAGTTAAAGATAATCTTATGCTCAATTTTATCAGCTTCCCTTATTGTATATGAAGCCATGATATTATCTTCAAAATACTTGCTGACTTGTTTTGCTTGTATCCAAACAGGCCCATCAAATCTTTTCGATTCCATTTTATCCGTTCCGTCAATTTCTCTTATAACTTCAACATGGGCATTTGGAATAAATTTATTTGGTGTTTCTGCAAACATAAGCACAGCAAAATTCTTGGCTCTATAACCTCCATATCCACTTTCACTTACAAGTCCCATACTCTTTGCCATATCAAGTTTGGACATCTCTCTAATATCTTTTTTAGCTCCCGTTTGAATAAGATACTCTTTCATATACTCATAGCTTAAGTCATCTATGGTAGCTGTATCATTGAGATTTGAACTGAAAGAAAAGCCTGCAAATTTCTTTAATAACTCAAATTCTTCCGTCGGGTTAGGAAGTCTTGAATCTCTCCCAACTCTGATATATCTTCCTGCCTTTAATCTAATATTTTTGTCTTTTTCCGCCTTTTCGCTTGTCTGAAATGGTCCACCTGAAGTGCTTTCAACAGCAACAACGATATAAAACTTATCATCAATCGTATCTGAAATAATATGATAGGTGATTTTAGGATGAATGTTGGAAAGAAGTGATTTTAATTCATTTTCAATGCCTTCAAGTTTTGATTCTGCTATCCCTTCAATCGGTCTTTTGGGAATTGCCTTATCACCAGTTTCTTTATCATCTACTTCCTCTATACCGACAAACAGCAAACCAATCTCATTGTTCATATAATTATTGGCAAAGGCACAGGCAGTTTTTAGAATTTTATCTTTAAAATTTGCCGACTTTTTATATTCAATAAAACTGCTTTCTATATTTTGGTTTTCAAGAATGTTATGAGCCATTCTCTTTATATCTAAAAGCTGCATAATACCTCCTCTTTTCAAAAATTTTATCATTATATTATAACATTTTATGCCCTTTTTTTCTACCCACAGGAAATGTCAATTTTATCCACGATAAGTTGAAACAACACCTCTTATCTCATTTTCAATCGCTTCTAAAAAATTTTCCTTTGAAGATTGCCCCTGTGCAATATCCGATAATTCCATTTCCCACTTTGCGGTTGTTTCTGCTGATTTAAAAGTATCTGCTACAATCGTTACAAGGCTGATTCCTTTGTGTGTGGCAATAAGGTTTTTCTTATCTCTTTCAATAAATCCTTTGAAGATTAAATTTTCAATGATTCCTGCTCTTGTTGCAGGTGTTCCAAGTCCTTTTCTTTCTACTTCTACACCTTTTTCCAATGCGTCATTTCCTGCAAGCTCCATAGCCTTTAGGAGAAGATCTTCCGTAAAATGTTTAGGCGATGATGTGTATTTTTCTTTTATCTCTTTATCTTTAATATCAAGACTATCACCAATCTTTACATCCGGAAGCACTGTATCTTCATTTTTCTTTTTTACATATTCGTTTAGGTATTTGGTAAAGCCTTCATCTACAATCACCTTGCCACTGCTTGTAAATTCAAATCCATCAAACTTAGCTACAATCTTTGTCGTATTTTCTACTAACGGATAACCTACGCTTGCGTGAAATTTATCAGATATAAGGAAGTAAACTTTAGCTTCACTTAAAGGAAGTTCTGAAACATCTTCTTTTAAGGAACTGATTGTCGGGATAATCGCATGATGATCTGTAACCTTTTTAGAGTTAAATACCGTCTTAATACGCCCCGTATCAAAGTCATTCTTTCCTAAGATATGATTGATGGTACTTGTAATCATATCTTCCGTTAAGCATCTGCTGTCTGTTCTCGGATAGGTAATCAGTTTTTTCTCATACAGACTTTGAGCATAATCAAGTGTTTGCTTGGCACTATATCCAAAATACTTATTGCACTCTCTTTGAAGCGTTGTAAGGTCAAAAGGAAGTTCAGATTTTGTTACCTTTTCTTTCTGAATGACATCGGTAATTTCTATGGAATTACCTAATAGATTGATAAGCTGCTCTGCAACTGCCTTATCATCAATTCTATCGGTAGAAAGAGAAAAGCCGTCTAAATCAAGCTCTACTGTAAAATATTTTTCTTTCTTGAAATTTGCTATATCATCATCTCTTTTTACAATCATTGCAAGGGTAGGTGTCTGAACTCTTCCTACACTATAATTTTGCTTATATAGGCACGAGTATAGCCTACTTAAATTCATTCCCACAAGCCAATCCGCTATTGCCCTTGCTTGTGCAGATTCAAAAAGATTATCGTAAAAACTTCCGTCTTTTAGGTTATCAAAACCATCTTTAATTGCACTATCCTCCATTGATGAAATCCAAAGGCGTTTCATCTTCTTTTTACAATTTGCCTGATTGTAGACAAGCCTGAAGATTGCTTCTCCTTCACGCCCTGCATCGCAAGCATTTATCACGATGTCTATGTCCTTATCATTCATCAGCTTTTTAAGAATCGTAAATTGTTTTTTTGTGAACTTTGCAATCTCATACTTATATTCTTTTGGGATAATCGGTAAATCCGCCATATTCCACTTGGCATACTTTTCGTCATAGCTTTCCGGATTTGCCATTTGAATTAAATGTCCAACACACCAGCTTACCCTATATCCGTTTCCTTCATAATATCCGTCTTTCTTCTTTGTTGCTCCGATCACTTTTGCAATAGAAATTGCAACACTTGGCTTTTCATCAATTACAAGTTTCATCTATATTTTTCCTCCTGTTTTCAATATAAAAGGGCGAAAGATTTTACTCTCTCGCCCTGTGTCTTGCACCAAATATTGTATAGTTTTAGGTGCAAGTTTACTCTAACTCATTATCTTCTGTTTCAACTTCATCTACTTCCTTTTCACTTTCTTCCGCTTCTGAAAAGAAATCATCATCTTCCTCCTCAAAGCCTTCAAGCTCCTTATCTTCCTTTTTCTTAATGACCTTAAAATAATATCCGACACCTAATGCTCCTGCTACTACAAGAATGAGAATTAAGTAAGTTCCCATATTGCTGCTTTCTTCTTTTTTCACTGGTTTAGGTTCTTCTTTTTGTGGTTCTTCCTTTGTGATTTCCTGTTTTGGAGCTTCTTTTTTCTCAACCATATTAAGAAGATCATCTTCAGATACTTCTGTTAGGAGCATGACATTCTCGCTATCCTCATCATGGTTAATGATTAGATGAAAAGTCTTACCGTTTTTAGTTGTAAAGGTAACAAACTGTCTTGCATCCGCTGAATATTTATCTGTTTCTTTATTATCTTTGCTGTCATTATGGTGAATTGGATAATCATTGTTCGCATTATCCTTATTTCCCGTAACAGTTCCTCTTGCCTTTGATGGTGCTGAAGCAACTCCCTTATTGGTATTTACATTCTTACTCGAACCATCCATAGAGGAATCCTGACTACTGTTATTGGCGGGCTGTTTCGGTGTCAGCTTATTGGGATAACGAACTTCCTTTTCTTTCTCGTCTGTCTTGCCAACATTTGTGGACTTTGTAATCTTTCCTGTATTATCCTGTGATAATGAGCCTTTCCCCGTATCACTTACCGATGTTTGAGGAAAGTTTCCTGTTCCTGTTTTCATTCCGGAGATAGGGCTGATTGGTGTTACAGTAGGATTATGCGTAACCGTAGCCTTGCCAACTTCATTCGTCTTTTTCTCAAGCTCCTTAATTTTCTCAGTTAGCTTGTCTATCTCCTTTTTCATATCCGCCGATAAGTCCTTATCGTCTTTGCCCTTCTCAAGTTTTTCCTTCAGCTTATCTATTTTTTCCTCAAGGTCTTTGATTTTCTCCTTTTGCTTATCGCTTAATTTATCCTTGTCCTTAATCTCCTGATTTAGCTTATCAAGTTTTTCCTGAAGTTCTTTAGACTCCTTTTCCATTCTGGAAATGTCATCTTTGCTAAGTTCTGTCTGCGTACTTTGTTCGGTTTTCGGCTTTTCTTCTGTCTGTGTTTCTTTATCTTTAACCTCAACCTTTGCTACTTTACGGATGATTTCATCTTTCCCATCCCCTTTAACTTCATAAAATAGAAATTCATCAATAAATTTCATATCATCAGACAGCATTGGAAGATCTCCACTATCAAGAAACTGTCCTTTTTCTGCCTTAATCTTTTCTTCCTTAAAGACTTTTTCGTCCTCAAAAATATACTTAACATTAACCTCTACTTCCGTTTGAGCAACGACTTCTATCGGACTTACAAGTGTCGGAAGCAAACCTCCCTGTGCAAATACAATCTTGCTACCTGCAAATAAAGAGATTACTACTCCCACAATCAAAAGCACTGCTCCAAGAGCTACTCCCGCAGCCTTTTTATTCTTCATTTTTTCCATTTCCGTTCTCCTTTTTCATTTCTGCTTTTTCTCTGTTTACTTTTGCCATAAGATCAGAAATTGTAATATTGTTCTTTCTGCAAATGGCAATAATTTCTTCGTTTTCAAGTTCTTCCTCACGAATGAACAAAGGCTCCAATTCTTCATCAATCAGAGTCTTTTTATCTTTTAATTTCTTTATTCTGTTTTTTACTGCTGTCAGTTCTTTTTTCAAATTGTATCCTCCTTATCTTTTTACATTTGGTGGGAAGCCATATCCTACTGGATGGTGCTTGCAGAAAGTTGCTATCCAATCATCTAAAGTTGTTACTCTGATTCGACCGATATTATCTATCACCTTGCCATCGCCTATATAAATTCCCACATGACCATAGGTAAGTCCTGCTGTACTTCCGCTACTACTGCTTTCAACTGCAACAAGCATTCCTACCTTGAGTTTTGATTTATCTGATGTAAAGGTGTAGTTTCGGTACATATCACAGGCATTTCCTCCGATATATCCAAGTCCTGCATTTTGATAGACCTGCGATACCCACATAGCACACCAGCCTGCACCCGGAGATGGCGTAATATATGCAGCATTTACAATCTTCTTTTGAACTTCCGTAGAAGCCTCATACTCTTTTCCACCTCCGATACCTCCATTTGAAGCAATCAGATCGCTATTGCCAAAGGCTTCTCCCATATTGCCTTGAGCAAGGAACAAGGCTTCATAGTGTTTCAAGTTATCAGGATAGTTTGCAAAGATTTCTCTGATGATACTGTCCATTTCCCTTTTATGAAGGGTTACAATGAGCTTCTTGTACTCGTAAGGTTCTTCATGGCTTTCGGTATATTCGTTTCCATCTTCATCGGTATAGGTTTCTGTAACTGTCCTGTATCTGATTTCAATTTCTTCCTTATACTCAAGGTCATACATGGACTTAAAAAGCTCATCTAATAAAGAGCTTACTTCTGATACAGTCTTTACTTCTCCGCACCTTGATGTAATGTAGGATAAAAGCTCATGGACATTATGACCGATGTACTCTGTGTTATTTAGGATGTACTCGTCATATCCGGGATAATTTTCTTTGACATTATCAACCTCGTTTTGCAGCTCCTTTTCCATCCCTGAAAAATTCTCATTGATTTCACTTAGAACATTAGGCTTTGATAAATAACTTGTTGTAAGAACCGTACTTGTAGAGTTCATAAAGCCTGTCATTCCTGTACCTGCAAAGTTAATGAAGAAAGTTCCCAAAATAATAAGACCTATGAAAATAATCATAAGTCCCTTCGCTTTTCTTAATATAACTTCCTTTGAACTTTTAAGACTTCCTATAAGCCCTTCCTTAATGCGATCTCTAAGCCTTGACTTATTCTGCCTTTTAATGGATTCTTTCATCTGCTTTCGCTTTTGAAATCGCTTAAAGTTATTTGCTTTTTGATACTCCTCTGTCTTTTTCAGCTCCTCTTTGGCATCTCGAAACTCCAATTTGGATTTTCGCTTTCTGATTTTATAGTCCTTATTTGTAAGGTCATATCCTTTTTTGTCTTTTTTCTTATCCGAGTAATTCTTAATGCCATGAATGAGCTTTGAGCTTGTATCGGCTGTTTTTTCTCCTGCCTCTACCCCTTGATTTTCATCGCTTCCATGGGATAAGTAATCTCTTACGGTTTCACTTCCTTTGGCAAGTCCTGATAAAGCGGATACTTTAGAAGCCTTGTCCCTGAAAATTCTTTCCTGTTCTTTAGAAAGTCTGTTTTTCTTTTCTCTATCAAGGATGGCTTCTTTTCCGCTTTTTTTATTGTCAGCTTTTTCCTTTTTAGCTTCTTTATCTTTTTTTCTGGTATAGAGCTTATCGGAATAGTTTTTTCTCTTATAATTTTTCTTTTGAACCTTTTGGCTTTTTGAAAAGCCATTTATATCTTTCGCTTTATGTTGCAGATTATCTTCAACATCATAGGTTGACTCAAAATAGTCGCTGTCCCTAAAGTCATTGTCATATCTATCTATGATCCCGTCATTATCAAGGTCTTTTCCCAAAGAATCATAGATTTTTCCGTCATTAAACTCAGTACCATAATCAGCTTTTCCGATTTCTTCCTGACTTACATTTCCTGTTTCAGGACTTCTATACCTTGCATTTCTTTTGGAAGTCCCTTGAACCGGTTCACTGTCAGAGGTCATTTTGCTTGTTTTATCATGAACCTTATCTTGAAATCGGTCTTTTTCATGGACAATTTTTCCTCTGTAATCATCGTTATGCTTTAGCTTACTTTCTTCATGCTCTATGCTGCTATTACTTTGCAATGTTTCCTTTTCTATCCTTGCCCTTTGCCTTTCCTTAAAGTCCTTTTTCAGTTTCTTTCCCATAAGCCTACCTCACTTCTTCAGGCTTGGTTGTCATCTTCTGATAAAGGATTGTGTCTTTCGGGAATTTATCAAGGAAAGGAACAATGGTATTTCCAAAGAACAAAAGTCCTTCTCCTGCATTGGAATTGGTTACATATTTTAGCTGTGGCTGTGAGATTTTAAGTTTCCTTGCTAAAATTTCTCTATCGCCGCTTGCTTGATTAAGCATTAAAACAAAGTCCGTATTATCAAAGATATTTTCAATTTCCTTACTCATCAGTAGGTCTTTGACATTTTGCGTGATGCCTGTCGGAATTCCTCCCCACTTACGAAATCTTTTCCAAATTTCTACGGAATAGGAAGCTGTCTGCTCGTCTTTTAAAAGCAAGTGAAACTCGTCGATATAGTACCTTGTAGCCTTATTTCCTCTGTTTTGCGATACTTTGTTCCATACCTGATCCTGAATAACAAGCATTCCGATTTTTTTAAGCTGCGAGCCTAACTCCTTAATATCAAAACACAGAAGCTGCTTATTTAAGTCCACATTGGACTGATGGTTAAATACATTAAGAGAGCCTGTTACATAAATCTCCATTTCCGTTGCCAGTTTTTTACCGACTTTTTCTTCCTGATTTTTTAACATATCATACAGGTTTTGAAGAATCGGCATATTACAAGGCTTTGGATTTTCAAAATACTTTTCATAAATCTTAGGTAGGCATCTATCTATAACCGACTTCTCTTCTGCTGTAAGACCACTACCGCCAACGACTAATTCAAGCATTGACATGATGAAGTTTGCTTTATCTTTCAGCGGTGCATCTCCATCACCATAGTTCATGTTTATATCTAAAGGATTGAGGTAGTCTTTTGACTTACTGCTGACCTTTATGACTTCTCCCTTAAACTGACGCACAAGGTTTCCGTACTCGCCTTCCGGATCGCAGATAATCACATCATCATCGGTTGTAAGGATGGCATTTGCCATTTCTCTTTTTGCACTAAAGGATTTACCACTTCCCGGAGTTCCGAGAATTAAACCGTTCGGGTTTTTCAGTTTTTTTCTATCTGCCATAATCAGGTTATGACTTAAAGCATTTAGTCCATAATACAAACTGTTCGATGAGTTTATGAAAAGCTCCTCTGTGGTAAAAGGCATAAATACTGCCGTAGATGACGAGGTTAGTCCTCTGTCAATTTCAATCTTATTTACCCCAAGTGGAAGTACGCTGATTAAGCCCTGTTCCTGTGAGTGATCAAGTCTTTTTAACTTGCAATTATGCTTATTGGCAATAGAGCTGATTTGAGAAATAGTATTATCCAGCTTTTGAATTGTCCTTGCAAAGTTCATAAAGATAATGGTTACAACAAACATTCTCTCATCTCTTGTCTGAAGATCTTTTAAGAGGCTTTTTACATCTTCTCCATAGGTTATTAAATCACTTGGAAGAATGTCCATATCATACCCTGACCTTACCGCCTTTTTATTTTCCTCAATCTTCATCTTGTCAATGTCGGTATTTTTTCTTTTGACCATCTTGATGGCTTCTGACTGTTCGATTGCCTTGATATGAAAAGAAATATTGATGTTATCATCTATATCCAAAAACTCGGCAAGCATACGGTCTGAAAGCTCACTTGCAAGGATTTGAAAATGGCTTGCTGCTCCGATAAACTTTCCAAACTTAAAATACCTTGACGGTGTAAAGTCAAATTCATCTGGAGCGATATATGTCTTTGTACTTTCCCTTTTCTTTAAGTCCTTATATGAAAATTCAAAGGTCTTATTCGGATTTAAAACATCATGAAGTATCTTTAGTCTTTCCTCTCCGTTAAGGCTTTCTGCTCTTACTCCCATACTTTTAAGACTCGATAATATATCTATCTCCAGTCTTTCAAGTTTTGATATTGCCTGCTCTAAATTATCAGCTTCCACCGTAAAGGTTACATACTTTGATTTTTTCAGTCCGTTATTTCCCTTTACAATCTGACTTTTCAGCATTTCTCGAAACTCAAGACGTATATCGTCAAACCCGTCCTTTTTATCCGGGATTTGAATTGCCGACTTCATTTCTTCGTTTCTACCAAGCTGATTGATATATGAAAACTCTATGCTGACACTTGGATCAAAGGAATTAAGAAAGTTTGCAAACTGATTGAAAATCAAATCTCGATCTTCTTCTAAAGCAAGCTGATAATTTATATCCTCAAAGGCGATACTCTTATTGAAATGCTTTTCATCAATCTGACATATCCCGCTTTTTAATAATCTAAGGTAGGGAATGGTATCTTCAACTGTGTATCTTTTCGGCTCTTTCCTAAAGATAAGGTCAAGTAATCCGCCCTTATCTTTTTTGGACTTCCCCTTATTTTGCTTTAAGTCCTGTTTTTGACTTCTTAAATCCTTTTGATTTTGTTCTAACTTTAGCTGCTGAATCTTTCTTTTGTCTTTCAAGGTAAACCTCCTTTCTCACTCTTTTCTGTGGCTGATAAAATTTATGAAGGTAAATATACTTAAAATATTTCTCAAAGCTAAGTCCGTCCTTTTCAAAAAGAGTGATGAAAAATATAGGGAGAGTGGACACAATGAGAAAAATGACTGCTATATCATTTGGAACGACCTTTCGCATAAATAAATAGATTGGTATTCCAATAAGTCCTGCAATCGTAAAACCTATCAGTTGTCTTTTTGTTAGGTTAAATGCCACCTTTGTTTTTACCTTCTTTAAGTCTTTTGGGATAGGTACATACGCCATAACTTACCTCCCATCTTCTTTACCCTTTGAAAGCTCCTCTATATGCTCATATACGGAGCCGATTTCTTCCTGAATACTTGCAATCTGTTCATCTGTACTTCTGTTATATCTTTCCTGCATTAGACAAAAATCATTATGGCAGCGACCGATGTCTTTTGTTCTTTCTTCCAAGTCATTTATCTTACTGTGAAGCCTGATTCTATCCATCACCGCCATAATACCTGTTCCAATTACTACTGCTATAAATACTGTTTTTCTTTTATTCATACTATCTTTCCTTTCTTTTAGTGTGCATTTAATACGCTTTTGGCCAGTGTTCCGCTCTTTAGCATCATTAACCCCAGCAAAACCGCATATCCAAGTATCGTAAAAGTACTTGTGTGTATATCTGTTATCTGTATTGTCTTAACTAATACTGCGTATATTCCAAGACAAACCATTAAAAAGAGTCCTTGTAGTCCTATGGCAAATAAGCCTTTGATATAGTTTGTTCCAATCTGTCCCCACTCTTTGTTTCCCATAGTTGCAAATGGAATGGCTGAAACGGATGAGTAAACATATATCTCAAACATTCTTCCGTAAACCACAAGCATAATCACAATGGAGATTCCCTGTATAGCTATCTTTATGAGCGAAGTTTCAAAGAGTATCATTACAAGCTCTCCAAGACCTTTATCTTTTAATCCTTCTACCATTTTTACTATCTGATCTCCGGAGATAACGGCAGAGGTATTGATAACCCCTGCCGCTTTATTTACCATGTGCTGTGCCACATCAAAGACTGCCATAGAAAACTGAAAAGCATGAGACACTAACCATACGGCAATCCACATCTTTATGATGTACTTGAAAAATTCAAAGGTATCCGTATCGTGCATATTGTTCTTTTGCATAACCATATTGATAAGCTCGATACAAAGGACTGCCGTTATGATTAGTCCTGCTATGGGGATAATAACGGAATCGTTAATGCTTTTAATAAAACTGAAAACCTGTCCGTTCCACCCCATCGGTGTCTTTCCCACATCCGTTGCAATCGCACCAACTTTATCGTTGATGTCAAGAAACATGGACTCAAGATTTGCTTGGATCCCGCCCAGTAGAAGGTCTTTGAAAAACTCCTCTATCTTGTCGAATATCCCAAACATTTAGCTTCTCCTTTTCTTCTTACTTGAGTACATTGGCAAGAAGTGGAATGAGCTTTAATCCGATAAGGACAATGCCACCACCTGCCATAAGCTGCTTAATACCCTGAGATTTTGCACCCGGATTGTCATTACCATAACCTTCCATCAGGTTAATAACGCCCCACGCTCCAAGTCCTGCACCTACTGCCATAACTAAAATCTTTAATACATTTACCGCCTGTGTAAAAAATTCCATGATTTATTCCTCCTCGTTTTCTTCTTTCTTTTCAATCTTGTTATATGACTTCACAACAAAATTTTTGTAAGTCTTTCCATCTTTTTCACGCTTCTTAAAGTATCCAAAGATATGGATTAAATCGCCTTTTTCAAAGGCTTTTGCTGTTTCTACCTTTTCACCGTAGGCTGCACAATTGATATATTCCTTGCCTTTTCCATACTTTTTTACAAGCGTGAAGTTTACAACCTCAACAGCTTCTCCATCTTTGTCAAAACTCGAAAAAGTTGGTTCTGCCAATAAATTGGCGTTGATGTTAATCATTTCTTGCTTCATTAAAAATCTCTCCTTTTCTTTTCAATAAAAAAGCGACTGGAGTTTTTTCTTTTCCAATCGCTAACGCTCAAACTATTTAATTGTTTCCTTAGTGGGACTTCTTATCCTTACCATCTTGCCTCCTGATTTTAGGTAATAAAAAAGCAGCAAATCTATGTTCTTTAGACTTACTGCACTCTTGTAATAAGAGTTTCTCTATTTAATTTTGCTTTCCCTTTTCGCTTCATATAGCTTTCAATATCAAACAAATTCTTCTTGTCATAGTCCTCCAAAAGTTTGTAATTCTTGTGCTTTGTAATATCGAATTTGTCTGACAAAAATGGTCTGACACCTCGAAGCTGAAAAATACATTTACTACCATCCATGACTGTTATCTCGTCTTGGCTCATCAACTCTTTTCCTGTCTTTTGGTAATTGAGTCCGTAACTATTGGCATTAGATCTTGTTTCCGATGTATTATATAGGTCGATGGTTTCTTTCCCCAGTGTTTCAGATAGTTCTTTAAGTGTTGTCTTTTCCTTACCACCAAGAAACAAGGTACTATCACAGTTACCTACAATCGTATCTGCATTATCCTTGTAAATTGCTTTTAGCTGAGATTGTGCCTGCAAGATAATACTTGCTGAAATTTCTCTTGAACGGATTGTCGCAATCAATTTCTCAAATTTGGGAATTAAGCCTATATTTGCAAACTCATCAAGCAAGCACCTTACATGAACAGGTAATCTTCCTCCGTACTCATCATCTGCCTTATCACAAAGTAGGTTAAATAGCTGTGAGTACATAATAGACACTACAAAGTTAAAGGTATCATCTGTATCAGAGATAATAACAAAGAGTGCTATCTTTCTATCTCCCAGTGTATCAAGCTCAAGCTCATCTTCTTTCATCAAGTCCCTAAGCTCCTGAATATCAAAAGGGGCAAGTCTTGCTCCACAAGAAATAAGAATAGACTTCGCCGTTTTTCCCGCAGCAAGTTTGTATTTCTTATATTGCTTAACTGCAAAGTGCGTAGGTTCTTTCTTTTCCAATGCTTCAAATAATCTATCAATAGGATTCATGTATGTTTCATCATCTTCTCTAACTTCTGAAGCATCTATCATATCAAGGAGTGTTGCAAAGTTCTTTTCTTCTCTTGGAGCTTCATAGAAGATATATCCAATAAGAGCTGTATAGTAGAGTTTTTCGGCTTTGACCCAAAAATCCTCACCTGCTTTTTCACCCTCACCCTTTGTGTTTGCAATGATTGTCTGCACTAATTTGAGTATATCTTTTTCACTTCTAAGGTAGGCGAATGGATTGTACTTCATGCTCTTTTTGAAGTTGATGGTATTTAAGATTTTTATCTCATAACCGTTATCTTCAAGCATCTTACCACATTCAATGACTATCGTTCCTTTAGGATCTGTTACACAATATGATGAGTGCATTTGCATTAGATTTGGCTTTACATAAAATCTTGTCTTTCCTGAACCAGAACCACCTATAACCAAAACATTTTTATTTCTTGCATACTTTGGATTTGCCGGTCTGCCATTCATGGTTAATCGTTCGGTTTGAGTAAGCAAGATATTATTTTGAAACTTCTCATCTACATAAGGCTGAATATCTTTTGTCGTTCCCCAGGAAGCGTTTTGTCAAGTACCTTTTTATATATATGGATGCTTTTTCTATAAGGCTTTTTTCTTTTGGGCAGAGAAAAACAGTAAACCTTTTTTGATTTACTGTTCATGTGTTAGTTTTTATTAAATTGTTAGTTTATCAAGCTGAAAATATCCTACTTGCAATACTCTTTTATTTTATGAGCATATTCAGTCAAAAGATTCTTTGAATAAATTTTTTCATTTCTTGAATTTCTTACTTCTTTCCAAAGAATGGAAGCTACTTTTAATTTATTTGAATAGTTGCAACTATTTTCATCTGCACAGAAATCCTTTAAAAATTGATTCCATTGACAAACCGAATTATCATACTTGGCATAATCCGATTTTCCATAATAAACTTTCAGCATATCTTGAATTGTAAAACTCAAATCATTTTCTCTTTTTATTTTTCTCCAAGCAGTAGCCATATCAGCAGTAAATTTAAATGGTGAAACATCTGTTAAAATTGAAAAATATTCTCTAAATTGTGTGTTAAAGGAGAACCCACATTCAAGTAATGGCGTATCTAAGGTAATAGTTTCTACTTGTTTCTTTTCATTTTTTATTGATGATTTTTTAATCAAATTGCCCTTAAAGTACTGCTCAATAATATAATTGAGTTCTTGTTTTATACCTCTATATTCTAATCCTAATGACTTGCATATCTGTGAAAGTTCTTCACGATACCAATAGTATTTACTAAATTCATCAAACGATGTAATTTTATCAAACTCAGGTCTACTTTCTATCAATATTTTATCTCCTCAAAACCAATTTGCTTTTTCATCTCTAAATAAGGGTGTTTCACTCTCTTTATAAGGATTGTAGTTATTGCAATTACAGCCAAACTCTTTTAATGCTTTTATCTTATTATCGGCTGTCCAAACAATCAAAGAAATACCGTCAAATTCTTCAACTTTCCCCTCATTCATTTTATTTTTGAAGTGCCATTCTACAATAGTTTGATTATCCTTATGAAAAAATTGCTTTATATCCCACGCAAGCACTATCCCTCTTGTATTCCACTCATTAAACCAGTGCTTTACTGTTTGACGGTTTTCATACTTAGGACACCAACTCTCAATATAAATTACATCATCAGAAAAAATTTCATCTATCCCTAAGTCTTGTTGTGTAAGCCACATATCAAACCATAAACGAATGATTTTCTCTCTTTCATTCATAAATTTAAGCTCCTCCAAAATCAAATAACTATTTATAATTATACCATTTTTCCGATTGATTTTATAGGTCTAACTCATTCCTCTTTACCTGTGATAGTTGCTTTTTTTGTTCCTGTAACTGCTCTATACAGGTCTTAACTTTTTCTGCCTGTCCTACTTCTTCTCGTATCTCTAATATCTGATTGTAAAGGCTCATTTTCTCTTTTTTCAAATTGGCAACTTCTGATTTCCATTTGGATATATTCAAGGTCTTACTTTCACCTAAATGCTTTTTCAGATATTTCTTGGCACTTTCAAATAAAAGAATCTCTGCCGTATGCTCGTTATAAAAATCTTCCTGTTTGCTTTTCTTGGTTTTGGTATAGGCTTTGTAGGTGTCCTTGTACTTCAAATATTTTTCTGATTGGTCTATGAGTTGTGTTTTTTCATCAATCTTCTTTTCAGTGTCTTTTAAAGCTCTTGTGGTCTTATAATTCTTATCTCGTAAATCGGTAATGCTTTCTTTCAGTTCAGATAATGAATTGATGTTTTTCTCTTTTAGTAATTGACAACTCTCAATATATTTCTCTAAGTCTGCATTATTCTTATCTGCATTTTTATGGATAAGATTTTCAAAGATTGATTGTAAATTTTCTTTGGGTGGGAGGGTGGACTTTGTATTTTCGTTTTCTGTTTTTTCTTCTTTGCCTATTCCTCTTATCCAATTAAGCAATGCTTTTATTCTTCTTGAAATTTCTCTTAAAATCATATTTTGATGTTTGATTTCTCTATTGATATTTCCTCTGTCTGTAGCTATACCTTTCTTTTCCATTTGGGTTGCTGATACTCCTAAATGAATGGTCGGTATTTGTTCTATGCCTTGTCTTTGATAAGAACGATGGTCTACTTTTTCCTGTATGCTGTTTTCTTCAAGATATTTGTTTGTAATGTCTGCCCATGCCTTTCGCCACTCTTCTGCTTTGTCTTGCTCGTTCCAATCGGTTGTATTTATCTTTCTTGTCTTGTAATTACCATTTTTAAGTTTTACTTTCTCGCCATTTTCATCAAGGATATATTCTTTTTTTGATTTTGCTCCCCATGTTGTATCTTCATTTAGTGGTCGCATGGTTAGTAGGATGTGGCAATGTGGGTTCCCATCATTTTTATCGTGTAGGGCAATATCAGCACACATACCGACTTTTACAAAGTTTTCTTTTACATATTCTCGTACAAGATTTATTTGTTTTTCTCTGTCTAATTCTTTGGGTAAGGCAACTTCAATTTCTCTTGCAAGTTGTGAGTTTTTACTTTTTTCTATTTTCTCTACACTGTTCCATAATGTTCCTCTCTCTAAAAATCCCTGTGGTGCATTTTGTGGTAAAAGAATTTCTGTATGAGCTATTCCACCTTTTCTTGTAAAATCATGGATTATACCGTCATATTCATTTTTTATCTTTTCGCCACTTCGATAGGCGGAAGCTGCTACTGCACTTTTGCCTTTGCCTCTTGAAATAATCTTTATGCAAAGATGATATATCGCCATAAGAGAAAACCTCCTTTCGTTTTTCTGATACTTTGATGTGGCGATAGATAAGACTTCCTAAAAAAATCGGATAGCTTTTTATCCGATTTCTTTTGGGAAGTACACAAGGGGTAGGAAATTTATTTCCGTAGGGGAGTGTAGCTCCCCTGTATCAGCGTTAGCTGATATGCCCTCTGCCAAGAGCCTTCGGAGAACGCACACACCTGTTAAGGTGTATATGTGCGCCCTTGTAAACAAGGGACTATTCTTCTATGTCCGTTTCTTCATCTTCTTTTTTTATGTTTTGAGTTTCTGTTTCTTCTCTGCTTTCTATGATTTTTTTTATTTTGATATTGGCTTCTTCTTTACGAATTAGAGATGTGATTAGCTGATAAAATTCATCTTTGGTTAAGTTCTTGCTTTCTGTAAATATACTTTCAAAGACTGCCCCTTTTTCATATATCCTTTTATCTCTCTTTTTTCGTTCTTCCTGTTTCTGCTGACTGATGAGCTTTTTCCTTTTGTTTTGTAACTGCTTGATTTCTTCATCTGCCATTAAGATTTTTTCTTCAATGTTTTTCATTTTCTCGTTTCCTCCCTTTCTAATTTTGAGTAAAGAAAAACAGTAAACCTTTTTTGATTTACTGTTTTTATACTATTTTTTATTTAATTGATATTACTAAAAATAGGAATTTTACGTGCTTGAGTAGATATTATATTTTCAGTCAATGCTTCATTCTTCATAACACAATCAAATATCTAATATCTCAACAATTTCTCCATTGTGCTGTTTCAATTCAATCTTCCGAATTATTTCTTCTCCCAAATATTTAATAAAATCGCTTAATTCTGATGAAACTTCAAATATAATGTTGTGTTTACTATCATTCTCCGGATTAAATGTTGAATTATAATTTCTTTCGCTTGACCAATAATTCCAATTTACATCTGTTCTTTCGTAATAAACATAATTCTGTTTTTTTGTAACATATATTCTTTTGTTAATCAATACCTTTTCATCTTCAGATTTAAAAATATCAGAATATAATTTTAAGCCCTCAAATTGCTTATATTCTTTAATTTTATTATTTGAAACATTAAGCTTTATTTCTTTATAATCCATAATCTTTCCTCCTTAAACTTGTTGCCTATACAGAAAAATATTATACCGCTTTGATTTACCGTTCATTTTTTCTTTTTAGTTTTTATTGCCGGTAATTCTTTATACATAGAATTGAATAACCCTGTTAAATATTCTTTGTTGTCAACATCATCTACCAATAGCATTTCCTTTGCTCCATCATATGGTAACTCATACTTTGCATTTGGCATATATGCTATTGCAGATTTAACAGGCTTCACTAAAAACCTATCATCATAAATTCCACCAACAATTTTTCCGCGATAATAAACAATATATTCGCCCATCATTAATCTATATGTTATTTCTTCCAACTCGGATAGTTGTTCTAAAATGAAATCTAAATATTTTTACTTGAAGCCATTTTTCTATCTCCCTTAATTACTAAAATTTCAATAGTCCATTTTCATCAAACTTGAAATTTGGACCCCATGCAACTTCCCAATAATATCCATCTAAATCCGAAAAATATGCGTGATATCCACCCCAAAAAGTATCTTGCGGTTCTTTTACAATGGTTCCACCAATATTGCGTACTAAGTCAATTACACTATTAACATCTTCTTTATGTTCAACATTGTAAGCTAATGTAATTCCGAAAAATCCATTTCCTTTTGGCGGATTATTTTCATCAATGTCTTTTGCTAATTGTTCCAAAGGAAATAGTTCGAACTTTGTTCCCGGAGTATCAAAAAAACATACCGCCGGATTATTTTCTTTGCAATCAGTCTTATATCCTAAACCATCTCTATAAAACTTGATTGACTTTTCCATATCTTTAACACCTAAACAAATACAAGTAATTTTGTTCATTGTTACCTCTTTAATTCGTTATTTCTCTCTTAATAGTTATTGATATTATAGCATTTTTTAGGCATTTTTTCTACTGCCAGATTTCCCTACTCACTACTATTTGCCCTTTGAATATATTACTTTGAACAGCTTATCTTGAAATGTCTCTTTACTCTTTTTATCAAAATATATCTCTGTTACAAAGGTCTTTCCATTTATATTTTTTGTTAAAACGCCATCAGGCTTTTGGGATTCTTCTTGTTCTTCTTCGTGTGTTTCGTTTACTTGAGTGTTCGTATTTTCTGCCATTTAGTTCCTCCTTTCGACTTGCACAAAAAAAGATTTCCTGTGATTAGGAAACCTCTTTTGCGATTGATTGATATTTGGTTTTAGGTTGTTGCTTGTAACTTCTTTTTTGCTCTGTATTCTCTTGCTTTTAATTTCTCGTACTCTCGGCACTTTTCAAGATTGTTTGCTCTGTATTCTTTGTAATATGCCCTACGATATGCCCTTGCTTTTTCTTTCTTTGCTTCTTCTATTTCTTCCCTCATTTGTAGTATTTCTTCTTTTGTCGGCTCTATCTGTTTTGTAAGTTCATTTTCAAATTTTCCGATATAGTTAAAATAAACCTCTATTCTTTGGACAACATATTTTGCTCTTTTTACATCTCTTTCATGCACAACGATTTTACTGATAAACTCATTGATAATGGTAGGAGTAAGTTCTTCAAAGTTGGAATAACTTTCTGCAAGTCTGATAAATTTCTTTGCCCTTTGGCTTGCATTTTCACATTCGGATAAGCGTTCTTTGATTTCTTCTTTTTCTGCTTTTAAAGTATAGTATTCTTCTGCATACTTTCTTGATAACTGCTCATAGCGTTCTGTATCCATATTTCCAAGTGCATTATCTTCATAGAGCTTATTCATCACTCTTTCTATCTGCTCCATTCGGTCTGTGATTTGTGGCATACGCTTTTGATTTCTCTTGACTTCTTCGGTCTGCTCTTTATACAAGCTCTCTTTTACAAGTTTTTCAAACTCTGTCTTATTTTCCAAAGAATACTGTGCTATCTTTCGTAAGACTTCTGCAATATTTTCCATAACTTCATCTACATCAATGCGATGTGGGGAATTGCATTTAGGGTGCTTTGCTTTTCCTTTGGCATATTCACTGCAATAGGTTACATGCTGTACTTTTTTGTTTTTGTGTATGGTGCGAATGTGCATTTTTGTTCCGCAATCCTTACAGTACATCAGTCCTGATAGTGCGTGAATTTCTCCATCTCCGTTTGGTCTTTTGACAGGTGCGTTTTTTAACATACGCTCTACATTTTCAAAGGTAGTTCTATCTATTATCGGCTCATGAACATTTTCTGTTATTTGCCATTTGCTTTTATCTACATAATGGTTTCTCTTATCTCTGTAATGCTTTTCAGTCTTGAAGTTGACTACATCGCCACAATACTCTTGTCTTTTCAGTATGCGTGTTATGGTTGCTTTGTTCCAGTTATAGCGATTTTCTTCATTGAGAGGTTTGCTTTTGGCTGTTCCTCTGTCTTGTCGTTTCATATAAAAGGTTGGGGTTAGTATTTCTTTTTCTTTCAGATAAACGGCTATCTGATTTCTGTTTTTCCCCTCCATAAATAGCCTAAAAATGAGTTTTACAACTTCGGCAGCTTCTTTATCTACTATCCAATAATCTTTGTTCTCAGGGTCTTTTATATAGCCGTATGGAGCTTCTGTTGCGACAGGCTTTCCGTTTGCTCCTTTGGTTTTAATTCCTGTTTTTACTTTCTTGCTGATGTCTCTTGCATACCACTCTGACATGATGTTGATAAAGGGGGCAAATTCCAATGTGTTTTGGTCAATACTGTCTATACCGTTATTGATGGCGATAAAGCGTACATTGTTTCTTCTAAATATCTCCATTGCATTACCGACTTGAAGATAATCTCTTCCCCATCTCGTCATATCTTTCATGATTACAATTCCGATTTTGCCTTGCTCTACATCGCTTATCATCTGTGTATAAGCTGAACGGTCAAAGAACCTACCGCTTTCATCATCGTCGATATAATGGCGAATGTTTATCAGCTTTTTACCTCTTGCATATCTTTCTAAAAATGCTTTTTGATTGACAATACTATTACTCTCGCCACCGTCTCTATCTTCATCACCAACTGAAAGGCGGGAGTATAGTGCTGTGATTTTATTATGATATTCTATCATGCAATATCCTCCTTTTCTCGTGTCTATATATCACTCCTGTTCAGTTAATATTATGCAACCCATCGAGCTGAGCCATACTCTTTACCTTGTCTAAATTTTTTTGCATTTTTGCCTTTGGTATAGACGATAAATTTAATTAAAACTGCCACTCCCACACCCATTAAAATATCAGTTGGATGAATACTCGGAATAAAGCTCATGGTATTAAGCTCCAATATTCCTTGAAAGATTTTATCTATCACATCGCCACCTGTATAAGCTCTTACATGGTGAGAAAAGATATTGCCCACATAGAAAAATGCAAGATAGGGAATGTTCTGCTTTAGAAACTTTGCCTTATCTTGCACTTTGAATAAGCCTTTGATGTCTTTTAGTATCTTATCTATCATAGGCTCTGCTCCTTTTGTTTATTCTTGACTTTATCTTTAGAAATAGAGTTCTTTGCCATCTCCTTGAACTTTTCAATATTCTTGTGGATAGATTCTTTCCTTTCCGTTTTCTTTTCCGATTCCGAAAGAGCATGTTTAAAGGCTTTATCCATTACTTTCATGTCTTTTGCCTGAAAGAATACAGAGTATTTTCCGCTTTCCTTATCTTTCATTACTGAAAACTTTACCCCATACCGATTAAGTTCCTTTTTCAGTTCTTTCAGCTCCGCTTCTTCTACCGGAATTTCTTCAAGCTGTCCCTTTTTAACCATATCTTTGAGCTTTACTTCATTTCCGTTAGCATTAACCAGTTTTTCAAGTCCTCCAAGTTTTTCTGCTTCTTTCATCAATTTCTTTAATAAGTTCAGAATTAGCTTTCCTGTTACTTTAGCAGCTCTAACTTCCATATTCAGCGTTTTTCTTGCTATTTCTTCATTGATCAACTTCTCTCACCTCCATTCAGCAGTCTGTCCTTATTCCGATTCAGTTTGTCCTTTTGAATAACCTTTCTAAAATCTTCTCCTACAACCATAACAGGAATACACATCTCTATGATTCTTGAGTAGATTCTTTGATACTCTACGCTATCCTTACAATTTTGGATTGTGTCATAGGAAAGATTAGTGGTAAAGATAGTCGGTTTCTGTTTTAAGTACCTGTTATTCACGATGTTATATACTTGCTCTTTGGCATAGCTTGTATCTCTTTCTATTCCTAAGTCATCCAAGATAAGAACGGAAGTATTTACAAGGGATTCAATATATGCGTTCTTGTCAAAATCAAATCCTCCCTTTTGTAGCTCATTGATAATCTGTGCAAAATTTCTTATTTTAACGCCTATTTGATACTGTTCAATAAGGCTATTTGCAATGGAGCAGGCAAGATAGGTCTTTCCGCTACCTACTGAGCCATAAAAAAGAAGTCCGATATTTTCTTTTTTCATTTCCTCATAGTCTTTTACAAAGTTCTTTGCAATGATAAGGCTTTGATTTTCTTCTCCCTGATAATTTTCAAATGTGTATGACCACTGAATAATCGAGTTAAAGCAGCTACTCTTTAATCGTTCAATCTCCATCTGCTTTTGTCTTTCTTTTTCTCTTGCCTCTCTATCTCTATCGCATTTGCAAGAAATCTTAAATATCATCTTGTTATCAAAGAACTCCATCACTTTTCCGTCTTTTCTTTCATGGCAAACTTTACAAAATGCGTGTCCATCCTTGATATATTCTTTTTCAGGATCGTAAGAATACTCTACATCTTCTATCATTACTTTTTCTAATTCTTTCATCATAGGTGTTCTCCTTTATCATATTCTTCCCATGTCGGGATATTTGATGTTTTCACTTCTTTACTTCTTCCCTGATCTTTATAAAACCAAGAAAGGATTGTCGCTTTATGGTCTTTATAGGTCTTTCCGGTGCTTTTGATATATGCAGATAATCTCTCAATGTAATTATCAAGCTGTGAGTTCATTATGATTTGTAAATCGGATATATCTTCTGCTGTTAAAAATACATTTTGAAATGTTCCAAGCCCGTTTTCACCAAAACTATATTCTCTCTTACTGTACTTACTCTTATTATTCTCTATATAGTTAGAGTCAAGATTTTGAACTTCCTGAAGTTCATTTTCTTTACTTCTGAGGTTAAAATCTTTTACTTCTGAAGTTAAGTTTTTTGACTTCTGAAAGTCATTTTCTTTTACCGCTAATATGCTCATAAAGTCTTTAACATATATGATGTTCGGCTTACCAAGCCCAAGCCTTACTCTTTCAATCAGTCCGATTCCTTTTTTCATATCGAGTTCATCTAATGTTTTTATAGCTGTCGGCTTTGAGATATTTCTTCTTCTCATAATTTCTTCAACAGTAAAATAGATAAATACTCTGCCTTCCTTGTCTATCCAGTTATTCTTAAAAGACATTCCTGTGCGTTTCAGAAGCATGGAATAAAGGATAATTGCTTCTGCTGATAAGCCCCGAAATTCTTCTCCATCAACTAATATCTCCGGTACTTTTAAGAAGTTAAATCTTTCCGCTTCTCTGTTATAGAAATAGTCAAAGTCCATCGCTTCACCTCCCTCCTTAAAAATTAGCAAAGAAAAAGACGATAGTTTTTTTCTCTATCGCCTTTGGTAACCATTTTTATGAAATTTTTAGATTGATTTTATTGCTTCATTGATACCTTGTAAAAAAGCTATAACTGCTGCTCCAACCATTGGTATTCCGTATGGACTAACTAAGAATCCAATAATCAATGCTTCGATTCCGATGGCAACTTCTTTTTGCATAAAAGAGGCAATTGCTCCAAATATGCAAAACATCATCAACAAATATAGTAGGGCTGTTCCGATACCAAGTAGAAATGTCAGAAATGCTGTGAGGATACTTAACACCAAGCTAATTGGAAACAAGATTATTTTTATTATCCATCTCATCATTTAGTAGTCCTCACTTTCTAAAGCATTCTTTGTATCTCCACACACCATATCAATGCAAACATTCACATCAATATAATTTTTTAGGACTTTTTTTCGTCCTCCCTCTCCGTCTTCTACAAATACATAATGCTTATAAAACTGCTTAAAATGCAGGATTTTCACGATTTCACTCTTTGTATCAACGCTATGCACTCCACATGATGTGTCATTGGAAATAAATCCACAGGCTGAACTTTTGTGAGTTTATAGCCTAGTTCTTGATAGAGCTTGATGTCACGCGCCATAGTGGCTACATTACAAGATATATAGATGATTTTCTTTGGATTCATGCTGACACTTGATTTGATAAAACTTTCAGTCAAACCTTTACGTGGCGGATCAACCATGATGACACTAGGTTTTATACCTTGATTTAGCCATTTTTTGATAGCATTTTCTGCTGAATCACAAACATAATGGGCATTGCTAATACTGTTTAGCTCAGCATTCTTTTTGCTATTTTCAACTGCTTGAGGGATAACCTCTACGCCATAGACTTCTTTGACGTGTTTCGCAACTGACAATCCAATGGTGCCAATTCCCGAATAGGCATCCACTACAATATCCTCTGTACTCAACTCAGCGAAATCAATCGCCGTTTGATACAGTTTCTCTGCCATCTCTGTATTGACTTGGTAAAATGCTGGGGCAGCAATTTGAAAGTCATTATCCAGCATGCGGTCAGTAATATAATCTTGTCCATACAGTACATGAAATTCCTTCCCAAAAATCGCATTACCTGACTGGTCGTTAATATTCTGCATGATAGATTTAATATTCGGAAATCGCACAACTAACTGTTCAATTAACTGATTTACACGGAAAATCTTCGGACGAGTTGTCACTAAAATAACCATGATTTCACCAGAGTAATGTCCACGACGAACCACAATATTACGAATCAGACCAGATTGCTCTTTCTCATCGTAAGGTTTCAGGTCAAAACGACGCAGCAAATCCCGCACTGCCAAAACGACTTGGTCAATAACTGAATCCTGAATATAAAAATCCTCAATTGGCATTAAATCATGCGAATTTTTTCGGAAAAATCCCGTTTCTAGCTGTCCATTGACACGGCGAACAGGAACCTGCGCTTTGTTTCGATAATGTAGAGGGTGATCCATACCAAGGGTTGGTGCTACTTCGATATCTGCAATTTCAGCAATCTTGTAAAGATTATCTCTAACTTTCTTGGTTTTAAATTTCAATTGCTCACTATATTTTAGATGCCCAAGGTCAGCAATACCTGTCCTCAGATAAGCCACATCAACATCTTCGTTTCGATAAGGGGATTTCGTCAGATAGACTTCTACCTTGCCAAAACCAATTTTTTTATTGACTTTCAGTATGCGCATACGGATACGTTCCGTAGGCAGAGCATTCTCTACAAAGAAAACCAACCCCTCTGCCTTAGCCACTCCTGCACCGTCATGGCTCAAATCCACAATTTCAACTTCTATCACATCATTCTTTTTTAACATATATTTCTCTTTCTATCAGCTCTGCCATTTCCCAAAAAAAGAAAGCGACCGCATCATCACTTTCTATTATATCATTTATCTGAGTCCTAATTGTGCTAATTTTGCTTTATAGGCTTCAAAATCAACTAACAGTCCTTGACCGCCATACATATCATAAGCATCTATCCAATCTCCATTTTCAGGAATGGTCACCTTTTCAACACCATTACGAGCATTGGTAAGAGAAGACAAGCCGTGCGTTAGTAAAAAACTATACGGAACGTTGGTCGAAGTTAAAGCAAATACTTTGCCAAGCGCTTCAGAGCCTGTAAAGAGCTTCGTTGGGTCTTTTACTTGCTGAATAATCGCGCTCATCACCTCTTGTTGGCGACGTGTTCGGCCGAAATCTCCTTCATCATCTTTACGGAAACGCGCATAATTCAAAAGCGTGCGACCGTCCATTCGCTGTTTGCCAACCTTAATCGTCTGCTCTGGAACCACGCCGTCTTTCATATTGAGGTCGTCCGGCACCTGTACTTCACTCACTTTTTCACCATTGATAGTTGAAAAATTCGCATTCATTTCAACACCATTTGGGAAAAGGGTATCGATAGCTGTCGCAAAGGTCGAAAAGTCAACCAAGGCATAATACTTAATGTCAATATCAAAATTGTCTTTCAGCACTTGACGTACTAATTCAGCGCCTTGATTATTATTTTGCTCTCCAATGGCATATGCTACATTTAACTTTTGATCATAACCAGAACCTTGGCTGACTCCATCAATATGCACGAGCGTATCTCTCATGAAACTGACGAGTTTCATTTTTTTATTTTTTCCACCAACATTTAAGACCATAATCGAATCTGTCCGCGTTTCAGAAGAAGATTGACCAATTCGTCCATCTGTACCCAAAATAAGTATATTCACACCGTCTTTTGTGTCCTTGCCGTGAAAGACTTCCGTTTGAGCGGCCTTTGCGTTTGGATTACTTTTAGAGGTATTTAGCCCCTTTATAAACATAAAAAGCATACCCCCTATAATGAGAACAAAAATTAAAGCAAGCCAAGCTAGAATCCGCTTCACACGTATTTTTCTATGCCGTTTTTCCTTTTTAGGCTTGGGTATATTTTCTACAACACTTTCAGCCGCATTAGTTGGTATGTGCTCTGATTTAGCTCGTTTATTACGGCGACTTCTCTCTGGATATTGAGGGAGTCCCTGCTCGGTGTAACCAAAATTCTCAGGTACTTGTTGGTCAGAAAAGGTCCCTCTCGATTCACGAGCTAACTCTACTCTTTGGTCTCCTTCTTGCTTTCTCAGAAGATATTGATATTCTTTTTTCTCGCGTTCATTTAAATAATGGATATTTTTGTAAAGATAGTCCAGTCTCAACTGCTCATGGTGGCTGAGATTATCTGATTTTTTACCCATGATTGCTCCAATCTACTGTTCTGAAATAGTATAAACGGTATAATTTCCTAAAATTTTATAAGTAATGCCAATCGCTTCTAACTCTTTCATCGCAAATGACACTAAATCCTCTTTTTCATTATTGATGTCCACAATAAAAAAATATTCTCCCAAAGCGGTCTTCAACGGGCGGCTTTCAATCTTTGTCAAGTCAATTCCCCGCCAAGCAAAAGTTGCAAGAGCTTTGTATAAAGCACCGGGCAAATTGTCTGGCAAAGTCAAAGCAAGCGTTATTTTCTTTTCCTTAGGATATAATGACAAAGTCGGAATCGACTGTCCCAGCAACCAAAAACGGGTGAAATTCTCGTCCATTTCTTGAATATCTTCTGCAATAATCTGCAAATTATATTCACTAGCTGCAGTTTTAGGAGCAATGGCTGCATAATTTTCTTCTGGATGCTGAGCCACAAAACGAGCCGCATAAGCTGTGCTAGCTGTTATTTCGATTTTAGCTTGTGGATAATGCTGGCGAACATATTTTTTCCCCTGCGCAATTGCCTGCGGATGAGAAAAGATTTTTTCTACTGGCTTATCAGCTGCCGTTGCCAATAATTGTTGTTTGATTGGCTGGACGATTTCTGCCACAGCATGAATGGCTGCTTGATGAAAAAGGTAGTCCAATGTTTCATGAACGCTTCCTTCAATTGAATTTTCAACTGGCACTACAGAATAATCCACTTCACCTGTCTCGTAGGCTTTGACAACTTCCGTGATATTTTCAAAAGCCACCAATGTATCTGTTGGAAATGCTTCTTGCGCCACATGATGAGAAAAAGAACCTTTCGGACCTAAAAATCCAACTTTCATTGCAACACCTCCACGATTTGTTTCGGCGTCAAAGTAGTCACATCAATAATTTTTGTAGCCACTTCTTCATACCAAGCCTGACGTTGATCGAAAAGATTTTTCAAATCAGCTTTACTATTGTTCAAATAAAGTGGGCGCTGGTGAGCTTGATCTTCTTCAAGACGCTGGTAAAGCGTTTCAAAATCTGTTTTTAAATAAATATTTTCAGCGTTCTGCTTTAACAACTCGCGATTTTGAGCATTGCTGATGATGCCACCACCGGTTGAGATGACTTGTTCTGACTGTAGCAATTCTCTTAATAATTCACTTTCTTTTTGCCGAAAAGCTGCTTCGCCATACTGCTCAAAATATTCTTTAATCGGCATTTCCAGTCTCTCTGACAAAAGCTCATCCATATCAATAAAATTCTCATCTAGCAAGCTAGCAACCGTTGTTTTCCCAGCCCCCATGAAACCAATCAAAATTTTAGGCATGAAGTAAATCCTCCAAATCATGAAAGAAATTCGGATAACTCGTATTGATAGCTTCGGCGCGCTCCAACTCGACTTGACCGTCGTTTACCAAAAGGGCTGCAATAGCCGTCATCATGCCAATTCGGTGGTCGCCAAATGTATGAACTTTAGCACCGTGAAGAGACGTTTTCCCTTTGATAATCATGCCGTCTTCTGTCGGAGTAATATCAGCCCCCATGCTATTTAGTGCATCTGCCACAACTTGGATACGGTCTGTTTCTTTTACTTTTAGTTCCTCTGCATCACGAATCACCGTTTGCCCCTTAGCTTGCGTGGCAAGAAGTGCAATGATTGGCAATTCATCAATTAAACGTGGGATAATTTCTCCGCCAATTTCTGTGCCGATTAATTCAGATGTCTCTATCGTTATAGTAGCAGACTTAGCAACTCTGTCTATATTGGACAAGTTTATATTTCCACCCATAGCCTTGACAACATCCAAAATGCCAGTCCGTGTTTCATTGATACCAACATTTTCCAAAATAATCTTAGAATTGGGAATGATAAGTCCTGCTACTATCCAGAAAGCCGCACTAGAAATATCTCCTGGTACCAACACGTTCTGTCCAGTAAACTCTTGTCCACCTTGAATGCGGATTTCCTTTCCATTGACAGAAATCTGACCGCCAAATTGTTTAATCATATCTTCTGTATGATTGCGGGTCATTTCTTTTTCCACAATGACAGACTCGCCCTGAGCTTGTAAAGCCGCAAATATCAAAGCAGATTTAACCTGAGCAGATGTCACAGGCAAGGTATAATGAATGGGCTGTAAGTTCTTATTCCCATGAATGGTGAGCGGTGGCAAATCACGATTAGTTCGTCCAGCGATTTGCACCCCCATTTGACGAAGAGGAATCGTTATGCGATCCATAGGACGTTTAGATAAACTATCATCGCCAAACATTTCCACCGCAAAATCTTGCCCAGCTAATACACCTGAAATCAAGCGAATGGAGGTTCCAGAATTTCCCATATTCAGTTTGTTTGTCGGCGCTTGAAGACCAGCAAAACCCACTCCATGAATCGTTACTACATTGCCGTCATCTTCAATTTGAACACCTAAATCACGAAAAACTTGCATGGTTGATAAGACGTCTTCACCACGCAAAATATCGTGAACCGTTGTCACTCCTTTGGCCAAACTACCAAACATAATCGATCGATGACTAATAGACTTATCACCCGGCACACGAACGCACCCAGCTAATCCCTTTGCATTTGTTCGTAACTGCATAGAAAACCTCATACCTGATTCTTTTTACATATTGTACCATAAAAAGAGAAGGGAAACAAAAGAGAGCGGGGAAAAAGCTTCATTTCGTTGAATTCAACTTTTCCTCACCCTCTTAAAATTATAAACTTTCTGCAAATTTTTGCTTGATGAATTGTGCAGAATACGCTAATTTTTCTTCCTCTTTTTCCGTTAAACTAAGTTTGACTTGCTCAACAATTCCCTCACGTCCTACAATCGCTGGATAACTCAGGTAGGTGTCTAATGGCTGATAATAATTTGACACCGGCAATTCTTCATGTGAATCTGATACAAGAGCTACTGCTAAACGGATAGCTGCGCTCGCAATGCCATAAGATGTGTACTTTTTGCCATAAAAGACGGTATGCCCTCCTTTAAGGGCTTCTAGAGCAATCTCATCCAACTTCTCGACTGAAGCAAATGTAGAAATCGGTTGCCCTTTTATCCGTACTTGGCTCCAAGCTGTAAATTGAGAATTCCCATGTTCTCCAAGATTGTAGCCATAAACGCTTCGAGGGTCAACACCAAAGCGAACACCAACTGCACGTTTCATACGAGCTGTGTCCAGTAGCGTTCCCGTTCCAATAACACGCTCTTTAGGCAGACCAGTATAGTGTTGATAAAGACTAGTAATGACATCTACTGGATTACTAATAACAATGATAATCCCTGTAAATCCAACTTTTTTCAATTGTTCAGCGACAAAAGGAACTTCCTTAGATGTAAAGGGTAATTCCGCAAATCGATCGGCGTTGGGGTTATCTTGTAATTTGATATTGCCCAGTGCCGACACCACCACATCCGCATCTGCCAACGCCTGATAATCATTAACAATAATATTTGCGTGATGATTCAAATTGGCTGCGGCGTCCTGAAAGTCAAGTGCATCTGCTTTGACTTTTGCTTCATTTTTATCAATCAACACATAATCATCAAAGGCTCCTTGCGCAATCAGACCATGCGCGACTGCGGCACCAACATTTCCCATACCAATAATCGCAATTTTGCGTGACATAAAGCACCTCCATACAATACACCGTTCAGCTTCACCATTAAACTGAAAATCTGTCTAGTTGATACATTTCATTATACTCAAAAATTAGTAAAATACAAGTATTTAGTGGAAATATTCAGAAAATTCTCTCGTATTTATTGCATCCTTTCTTCTCCTATGGATTTCATGCACATAAAAAGCTGACCAAAATCTTGAATCAGCTTGAATCATAACCTTATTTCAACAATTCTTGAACTGGATCAAAAATGATGCGTTCAATATCAGCCAAATAAATAGACAATTGTTGTTGTTTATTGAAAAATTCAGTCAGGGCAGGATTGCCTTGAATCTTATCCCCAAACGACTTCATCTTGTCTTGCACTTCTTGCGTTGGCATTTGACCTGATTGCGCCATAGCTTGCAGTTCTTGTTGGAAAGCTAGATAGTCCTTTAAAAGGTTCTTTGCTTCACTATCAGCATCTACTGCTTTTTTGCTTTCGACAACGGCTTTGTACTCAGGAAGGTCACGTAGAGTACGGCTTAATTCATTCGCTAAATCATAAATATTTGACATAGTTTTCCTCCTTAATCTAAAAAGACTTGATAGTGTGTCTTTTCTCTTATTATTTTAGCAGATTTTTCCAAATCTTCGCGATTTTTAAAGGTAATTTGCAAAATTCCGTTAATATCTTCGCGATTTTCTTCGTTAATGTGAATATTGACAATGGATGTTCCCCTTAGAAGTTCCAACACTCCTAAAACAGCATCTTCTTCATCGGGAACATTGATGAAAATGTCATAAAAGCTATCCACACCTGCTCGTTTATGAATTTCCATAGCTTTTCGCACTTGACGACCATGCTGAAAGAAATTCCAAATCACATCTTCATTTTTATTCTGAATAGCAAGTGAAATAGTATCCAATCGCTTCTTAAAATCCTCTATCCTCTCTAAAATAGCATCTGGATTTGTCAATAAAATCGAAGTCCACATGCTCGGTTCACTTTCTGCAATCCGTGTCATATCACGAAATCCCCCAGCAGCGAAATGCTGCGTCATTTCGTGCTGTTGAATATAGGCAGCGGCTTGATCCATAAGACTAGAAGCGAGGATATGCGGAAAATGACTAATCTGGCTGGTGACCCGGTCATGCTCTTTGGCATCAATCTCGATAAAGCGAGCATGCAGACCAGATAAGAGATTCTTCATTTCTGCTATCGTGCCTTCTTTCGTCAAATGAGACGGAGTAAAAATATAATAGGCGTTTTCAAAGAGATTTATATCTGCTGCACTAGCACCTGACTTATGACTACCAGCCATCGGATGAGCACCTACAAATCGAATAGTTTTTTCCTTTAGAGCTTCTTCAGCAGCAGCTACAATTTCAGCTTTGGTAGAGCCTGCATCTGAGATAATCACACCTTTTTTCAAATCTAGAGTTGCTAATTGCCTGATAAACTCAATGGTTTGCTTGATAGGGACAGCAAGAATAATCACATCTGCCAGAGGAGCAAATTCAGCAAACTGATTGGTCACTTGATCTACCATGCCTTTTTCAAGGGCAATTTTTCGGGATTCTTCTCCACGATTGTAACCTAATATAGTATAGTCTGGATGATCACGTCGAATTCCAAGTGCAATTGATGAACCAATCAAACCAAGACCCGCAATATAAATAACTTTCTTTACCATGCTTACTCCTTACTTTGGCTCAACGATAAATCCCAGAACAATCGACACTAAAATAATAACCATAACAATCGCTGTGAAAATCGTATACATTTTATCTTTTGTTTTGACAAAAATGATAAATGTTGAAATCACTCGAAAAATCGGTGTCAAAATAAGCATAAAAGCCCCCAGCAACATAAACGTCACTGCATCAAAAATGGAATGACTCTTTACATAGGCAACTGGATTAAACTGTTCCAAATTTTTTAAAGAAATGACCTGCTGACCACTAAAAAGGTAAAGAACCAAGCCAATAAACATAAAAAGGATGGAGAGAAAAATCCCTATGCGAAGAATTTTTCCCATGACCAAATCTAGCTGCTCTTTTTCTTCTTGCATTTTATCTGTCATTGCATACCTCGTATAAACATCTGCACACCCAAAGCTAATAAAGCGACTAGAAAAATCCAGCGCAATACTTTTACAGGCACATAAGGCATGATGCGGCTTCCGATGAAAGAACCTGCTAAAACACCTAAGGCGATTGGCGTAACCAATACCGGATTGATTTGCCCTACAAAAAGATAAAAGATAGCTGAAGCCGTTCCTGTCACTCCCATCATAAAGTTAGAAGTCGCTGAACTAGCTTTTAAGGGCATTTTCATAACAGTATCCATGGCCAATACTTTGAAAGCACCCGCACCAATTCCTAAAAGCGCCGACATAACACCAGCAAAAAACATGACAACAGAGCCACCAGGGACATTGGTCACTTGGTACTTGATTGTTTTATTGAGACCTTTGTCAAAATATTCACCACCGAGATTTAATTTCTCTGCGATAGCATCATTGTGACTCACACTCTGATTGTCCTTTTTGTCATGAATCTTCTGGTACATATTAAATGCTTGAAAGAGCATGAGAGCGCCATAAAGTAAGAAAAGGACTTGTGAATCTGTTATTACTGATAACATTGCGCCTACAAAAGCTCCTAAAGTTGTGAAAATTTCCAAAAACATGGCAATGCGCAGATTGAGCATGTCATCTTTGAGATAGGCAATCGCAGAACCTGAACTAGTTGCTAAAACCGCAATAATAGAAGCTCCGACTGCATACTTGATGTCCACCCCAAATAAAAGAGTCAGCACAGGCGTAATAACAATTCCACCTCCAAGTCCTAGCAAAGCTCCCAAAATTCCTGCAAAAATTCCGACCAAAGTCATTGTAAAAATATAGGTGAGCATTAAAATCCTTTCACATAATTGCGGTATTGTTGAACGGCTTCTTTTAATTCTTCCAGATTATCCGAAGAGAATTTCTCCAAAACCTCAGTTGCAAGCACTGTTGCAACAACAGCTTCCATAACAACACCAGCAGCTGGAAGAGCTGTCGGATCGCTTCGCTCCACCGTTGCCTTATAAGGCTCATGTATCTCAATATCAACGCTCATAAGTGGCTTGTAGAGAGTTGGAATCGGCTTCATCACTCCACGCACTACAATAGGTTCTCCGTTGGTCATACCGCCCTCGAAACCACCTAGATTGTTAGTACGACGAGTAAAGCCGTCCTCTTTAGACCAGATTATTTCATCCATCACCTGACTGCCCTTAAGCCGCCCTGCTTCAAAACCAACTCCAAATTCCACACCTTTAAATGCATTGATAGAAACCACTCCTTGAGCAATTTTAGCATCTAGTTTTCTATCCCATTGAACATAGGAACCAAGCCCAGCTGGCACACCACCGACAATGGTTTCAACAATTCCACCAATCGTGTCGCCATCTTTCTTTATCTGATCAATATAGGCTTTGATTTCTTCTTCTTGCTCTGAATTGACAATCGAAACTTCTGACCGACGAGCGCGTTTCTTGATTTCAGAAATGGTCAGATTTTCAGGTATCTCAATGTCAATGCCACCGAAAGTTACGATATGACTAGCCACCTCAACTCCGATTTCTTCTAAGAGACGCTTAGCAACTGCTCCCACCGCCACCCGCATGGTCGTTTCACGCGCAGAAGAGCGCTCCAATGAATTACGCAGATCATCAAAACGATATTTCATACCTCCGACCAAATCTGCATGACCCGGACGAGGTTTAGTAATCTTGCGCAGCTCTTTTTTCTTGTCCTCCACATCTGCTACATTCATGATGTCCAACCATTTTTGATGATCTAGATTGGTCACATTGAGTGTAATCGGTCCCCCTATGGTTCGCCCATGCCGAACACCAGAAGTAATTTCCACTTTGTCACTCTCTATTTTCATACGAGCTCCACGACCATATCCGCCCTGACGGCGTTTCAACTCTGCATTGATATAGTCAGCTGTCAAAGGAAGCCCAGCTGGCATTCCTTCAATGATAGCTGTCAAACGCGGTCCATGTGACTCCCCAGCAGTTAAATATCTCATTTAATTACCTCATCTGTTGTTGCTATTTAGCACTTACTTTTCTAAATAATCTTTCATCTCTTCTAAAGGAATCTGATGAATGGCAGTCCTGCCTAATTCTGGAACAATGACTAATTTGATTGTCTTGCCCCGAGCTTTCTTATCATGAAGTAAGGCATGATAGAGTTCTTCTTGTCGCCAAGGTTGATAATCAACTGGAAGCCCAAATTTGCGACACATCTGCTCAATATCTGTGGTAATTCCTTTAGGCATCAGCCCCTTTTTTTCTGCTACACGCGCTACCTGAACCATTCCAATAGCCACAGCTTCTCCGTGCATGACTTTGCCATAACCAGCAGTCGCCTCCACTGCATGACCAATCGTATGTCCAAAATTTAGATAAAGGCGCACACCATTGTCAAGTTCGTCTTCCACTACTAGCTTTCGTTTGACATTGCAAGAATGATAGATGATACTTTCTGCGTGCTCCAAAATGGATTTTGGACTACCATCCATGTCAGACAGTTCCTGCCACAGCTCCACATCCTCAATCAAACCATACTTGATGACCTCTCCCATGCCTTCAATCAATTCACGTTGTCCTAAAGTTTTTAAAACATCTGGGTCAATCAGAACCCCGTCCGGCTGAGTAAAAGTACCCACCATGTTCTTAGCCCACGGCGTATTGACTCCTGTTTTTCCACCAATCGAAGAATCTACCTGAGCTGTCAAACTCGTCGGTATCTGTACAAAATGAATACCTCGCATATAAGTTGAAGCGGCAAAGCCAGCCAAATCACCGACCACACCGCCACCCAAGGCAACAATACCATCACTGCGAGTCATCCCTACTTTAGCGAGAAATTCATAAACTTTATTGACTGTTGTTAAATTTTTACTAGCTTCACCTTCCAGAAAATCAAATACAAACACTTCAAAACCAGCAGCTTCTAAGCTACATTTAACCGTTTCAGCATACAGACTTGCCACATGATTATCTGTGATAACAACGATCTTTTGAGCTGACCATAAACTTGCCAGCCATTCTCCAGCTTTGGCTAAAGTACCTTTTTCAATGACAATATCGTAAGGATGATTGGGAATATTCACATTTAATTTCATAGGCAACCCCTTATTTGTACTTTTTTTCCAATGCCTGCCAAATTTCTTTAGTTGGCATTTTTTTTCCTGTCCACAATTTGAATGCTTCTGCCGCCTGATACAACAACATTCCCAAGCCATTCACTACTTCAACTTCTTGTCCTTTTGCCCATTTTAAAAATGGGGTTTCAAACGGCTGGTAAATTACATCTGCCACAAGAAGTGAATGTGGTAAACGAATACTGCTTGGTATTGGTAAAGCCTTACCGTCCATGCCTAAACTGGTCCCGTTGACCAATAAAGCAGAAACGTTAATTTTTTCTTGCAATAATTCTTGATTTTCTAAAGGCAATACCCAAATCTTCGTTGCAGTCTTCTGCTGAATTTCCTTCATTTTCTGTGAAACGCGTTCAAAAGAGGACTGGCGCGTAAACACAAAAATCTCCTCAGCACCATCTAGAGCTGCCTGCACAATAATCGCTGTCGCAGCTCCACCAGCTCCAAGCATGACCATTTTTTTGCCTTTAATGACAAAAGAAGGCAAGCTCATAAAAAATCCCTTGCCATCTGTGTTATAACCAATCAATTTTCCATTTTGATTCACGACAGTGTTCACCGCCCCAATCATCTGCGCAGCCGGCGTGAGCTCATCTAAAAAAGGAATCACAGCCTGTTTATAAGGCATAGACAAATTGATTCCAAACATATCGTAACGACGAATATTTTCAACAGTTGCTTTCAAGTCATCCTGTGAGATTTCCCAAGCCACATAAACTCCATTAACGCCCGTTTGCTCAAACGCTGCATTATGGATAAAAGGAGAAATACTGTGTTTGATTGGGTTGGCGACAACTGCCACTAAACGAGTATAGCCGTCAATTTTCATTCAAAATCTCCTGAATTTGCTTCATATTAGTAAGAGAAATTTGACCTGGCGCACTGGATTCATCCAAGCTTGCAAATGACCAACTCGAGCCTGTTAAATCTGCTGTTATCCGCGAAATCTTTCCAATTTGACCCATGGAAATCGTTACAAAATCCTGATCTGGATTTAAGGTTTTAAAACCACGCGTATAGTTCATCAAGTCCAACACATCTTGCTCGCTACGTGCCATAACAGAAACTTTCACCACTTTTGGTGTCAAACTGGTCAATTCAGATAAAATTTCCATCATGTTTTCAGGCGTTTCTTCAAAATTATGATAGCTCAAAACAAGATTTGGAAAATCCAACATTTCCTCAAATCTATTTTTGTGAGAAAAATATTCAAAATCAATATAGTCTGGCTGATAAATCGTTGAGATTTCCTTAATGGTAGAAATATATTCATCATCCGTCAATTCAATATTTCCACCTTCGCCAATTGTTCTCAAAGTGAAAATCAATTCACGACCAGCAAATTTTTCAAAAATAGCAGGTGCAACGGTCAAAATATCATCTTTTGCTAAAAAATCAGCACGCCATTCAATAATGTCCGCGTCATCATAACGCGAGCTATCAATATTCTGCGCTTCCTCTAAATTTTTCGGCATCACTGATACGACTAATTTCATTTGTTCACCTTAATGGTAAATACCTTGAGGTAATTACTTCTTTCATCTTTTTTATTATAAGTAAAATCTGCTGGTAAACCGTATTCTTTCAAATAACGGTGCTTTATTCCTGCAAAACCTTTTTCAATTTCTTTTTTAAACTTAGTACGTGAAACATTCGCAGCATTTGTACTAGCAATGATAATCCCTTGGGGATTTAAAATTTCTAAAGACTGAGCAATTAACTTATGATAATCCTTCGCCACAGAAAAAGTTTGTTTTTTATTTCTTGCAAAACTCGGCGGATCTAACACAATTACATCATAAGTCAAACCATGTCTCTTAGCATATCTAAAGTAGTCAAATACATCCATCACAAAAAATGTATGGTTGCTTAAGTCAAGATTATTCTCTCTAAAATGGGCTTCAGATAGCTCACGACTTCGTTTTGCCAAATCAACGGAGGTTGTCTGACTGGCTCCTCCCATCGCTGCCGCAACCGAAAAAGCTGCCGTGTAGGAAAACATATTTAACAGCGACTTACCAGCTGCTAGACCGTCTGCCAAGCTACCACGCACCTCATGCTGATCAAGGAAAATTCCTGTCATCAATCCATCATTTAGAAATACTTTATAACGAACGCCATTTTCCAAAATTGGGAAAAATGCTGGCGCTTCTTGCCCGTATAAATGAGCAGATTCAACATTCAAACCCTTGAAACGAATTTTCTCATACGCTCCTGTAACTTCTGGAAAAACCTGCTGAAATGCTTGAACAATAGTATCTTTAATCTCGTAAACAAAGAGATTATACAAAGAAAAAACAGCATATTCTTGATACAAATCTATTGTCAACCCACCAAAACCATCTCCTTCTTGATTAAAAAGGCGGTAAGCTGTTGTCTCTTTTGATTGTTGATAAACTTGTCGCTTTTCTTTCGCACACTGAAATAACTGACAGAAAAACAAGACATCTAAAGTTACTTTCTTATGTGAAATAAACCACCCAATCCCTTTGTTTTGCTCCGATAAGTATCCGATGCCTACAAAATTTCCTTTTGCGTTTACCAATTCTACGACTTGATGATGAAAAGAAAGTGAAGGAAAATCTTGTTTTTCTAAAACAAATCGTCCTTTTTTTATGTTTTCTTCAGTATAAGAAGGAATCGTAAGCTGTTTCATAAGCTCTATTATATCAAATGTTATGAATTTTCTCAAAAAAATGTACTACTTATTACAAAATGATTGCAAAAAATGTGTTCATACGTAAAAATTCTATTTATTCTCAATGGATAAAAATCCTTTCTCTGTTTTTTATCTAGCAAAAGAAAATGCAACATTTTAAATTACCAACTTAAATCAAAAATATGTTATACTTAGTAGTGAAAATTTTAGGAAATAAGACAAGGAAGTATATATTTGTGAAAACTATGACTAGGAAGATACTCAACTTCATGAGTACAAGACTAGGTTTTGTCTTGACCTTACTGACCCTTTATTGGCTGAAAACCATGTGGGCTTATTCTGTTGACTTTAATCTTGATATTCAGGGTGCCTATCAAGTCTTTCTCGCGATTCTCAATCCCCTTCCATTGGGATTGCTGTTGATTGGACTGGCACTTTATATTAAGCGCACCAAAGTTTTCTATATTCTAGCAGTTGCGCTTTACATTTTATTATTTGTCTGGCTCATTTCAAACTCTATCTATTATCGTGAGTTTAGTGATTTTGTTACTGTCAATACCATGCTCGCTTCAAGTAGTGTCTCGGCTGGTCTAGGAGAGGCTGCGCTTGAATTATTCCGCCCTGGAGATTTGATTTACATCATTGATTTTCCAATCTTAGGTTTTCTTTTTTATAAAAAATGGATCCGTTTAGACGATCGGCCATTCAACAAGCGAGCTAGCTTTGCAATTACTGCTCTGTCCAGTATGCTTTTTTCAGCCAATCTCTTTTTAGCAGAAGTTGACCGTCCAGAGTTATTGACACGCGGCTTCTCTAATTATTATGTTGTCCGCGCTTTAGGCTTGCCAGCCTTTCTTGGCTATAGTGCTAATCAGACATATAGCGCCAACAAAGAACGCTCCAAAGCAAGTGCTGAAGATTTGAAACCAGTTGAAGAATACGTCAAGTCACACTATGCCGAGCCAAATAAAGAGTATTACGGAATTGCTAAAGGTAGAAATGTCATCTATCTTCATTTAGAAAGTTTCCAACAATTCCTGATTGATTATAAATTAAAGTCTGATGGCAAAGAATACGAAGTAACACCTTTCCTCAACTCACTATATCATTCCAACTCAACTTTTGCTTTTTCTAATATCTTTAATCAAGTAAAAGCCGGAAAAACATCTGATGCAGAAACCATGCTAGAAACTGGTTTATTTGGTCTCAATCAGGGGTCCTTTATGGTAAACTATGGTGGAACAAACACGCAGCAAGCTGCTCCGTATATTCTCTCAAAAAATGGATATAATTCTAGTGCCGTTTTCCACGGAAATGCTGGTAGTTTCTGGAATCGAAATACCACCTACAAACAATGGGGATATAACTATTTCTTCGATTCTTCTTACTTCTCTAAGCAAGACAAAACAAATTCATTCCAATATGGCTTGAATGATAAGATTATGTTCAAAGATTCTATTAAATATCTTGAACATTTGCAACAACCATTTTATGCAAAATATATCACCGTTTCTAATCACTATCCCTATACAACTAGCTTGATTGGAGATGAGACTGGTTTCCCACTTGCTTCGACTAAGGATGAAACAATCAATGGTTATTTTGCAACGGCCAATTATCTAGATTCTGCCGTTAAATCATTCTTTGACTACTTAAAAGCGTCTGGTCTTTATGAGAATTCAATCATCGTTCTTTATGGTGATCACTACGGTATCTCTAATTCACGGAATCCTTCGCTGGCACCACTACTAGGCAAAAACTCTGAAACTTGGTCTAGCTACGACAATGCCATGCTCCAAAGAGTTCCTTATATGGTTGTTATTCCTGGTATGACAAAAGGAAAAGTCATTAATACCTATGGCGGGCAAGTTGACCTTTTACCTACTCTGGAACATTTGCTCGGTATTGACTCTAAACAATACTTACAAGTTGGTCAAGATTTACTCTCTCCAAAACATCAGCAAACCGTTGCCTTCCGTTCATCAAACTATTTCGTAACTCCTAAGTATACTAGCTATAGTGGACGTACTTACTACACAGAAACAGGAGAAGAAATTACCAATCCAGATGAAACAACTAAGGCAGAATTGGAAAAAATCCGCAACACAACTAATGAGCAGTTGAAAATGAGTGACCTGATTCAAACCGGAGACTTGCTTCGCTTCTATACTGGAAATGATTTAGGGAAAGTGAATCCTAAGGACTATTCTTATACCAACTCACTTAAATCATTATTATCTATTGAAAAGAAAAAAGGTGATGAATCTACAAGTCTTTATAGCAAACGAGGTGGTAATTCAACTGTTGATCTGTTTAATTCCCCAAGCTATCGTGCTCTTCACCCTGAACAATTTGAATCAACAAGTAGCGGTTCTTCCTCATCAACAGAAGAATCCAGCTCTTCTTCTAAATAACCAAAAATCCCATACAAGTAAAATGAACTGTATGGGATTTTATAGGCTCTTTGTCAACCCACTACAGTTGACAAAGAGCCCATAACCTCTGCGGTGGTTTTACCCACTACAGAAATTATAGAGCCATTTTATAATGAAAGAAAGCACTCAATCTATCAATGTTTTGATGACTCGATTGACTTGATCAAAGAAAAATTGCTCCTCGTCATAAGTAATACCTGTTGCTTTTGCCAACAAAATCAATATTTCCATAAAAAATTGAGAAGAAAAACCTGTAGTGGAATGCAATTCTTCTTCATCAAAATGCTTAATCAAGTGCGCCAAGGGATTTCGGACAGATTTCTCCAACTTTCGTAGTTCTTTGACCATGATTTTAACTTGCTCTGGTAAATCCAACAGTAAAATCAAGCTAGCCAGACTAGAAGAATGAACTGGACTTTCAGCATGAAAAGTACTCAAAATAGGATGATCTGTATTTTTCATCTTTTCAAAATTCCAACGATCGTAACTCGCTTCTCTGGAATTATGAATGTAGGATTCAATATCAGGAATTTCCAGCTTGATTAAACGCATAAAAATCCGATAAATAGCTGGACTAACAGCACGAATAAAATCAATCACTTGTTCATTCTTCAGTTTTGCTTCTAAATCATAGAGATAATTTGCTAATTGCTCATCTTCCTCAGACTCATGACAAAAAAGTTGAAAATCATTTCTAATTTTCAACTGATATTCCATAGCAGGGCGAATATTTAACTCTCTCCGCTCTGCCATGATATACAAAAGTTCAACTAGCTTTGATTCTGCATCGTTCAGTCTTTGAGCCAATTTATAGGCATGAGCATAATCATAGCGAGAAATAGCATACACTATTTCTTCTTTTATATCTAAATTTCCAAGCATCACTCTGAAATAAGTGTTTCTAAGCCGACTTTCATCATATCTGTGAAAGTCGTTTGTCGTTCTTCTGCTGTTGTATCTTCGTCTGGATTCACCAAGCTATCTGAAATAGTCATAATGCCAAGAGCTTCGACATTATATTGAGCAGCTAGATAGTAAAGAGCTGCCGCTTCCATTTCCACAGCCAAAACTCCCATTTTACCAAGTTCAATATTTTTTTCACCGTAGTTTGAGTAGAAAACATCTGATGATAAGACACTTCCAACATGCGTTGTCATACCAAAATTCTTGGCAAGGTGATAAGCCTTATCTAAAAGACGAAAACTTGCAATTTGCGGAAAGTCATATTGAGGCCAATCATTACGAATGATATTTGAATTTGTCGCTGCTGCTTGCGCTAATACCAATTCACGTACATGAACGTCTTTATTCAACGAACCAGCCGTTCCTACACGAATTAAACGTTTCACGCCGTAGTTAACAATCAACTCATGTGCATAGATAGAAATAGACGGAATTCCCATTCCAGTTCCCATAACACTAACACGATGCCCCTTATAAGTTCCTGTATAGCCAAACATGTTGCGAACTTCATTGAAGCATATAGCGTCCTCTAAGTAGTTTTCGGCAATGAATTTGGCACGGAGTGGATCTCCAGGTAGTAAAATTTTATCGGCAATTTCGCCTTGTTTTGCTGCAATATGGATTGACATAAGTAAGATACCAAGCCCGTCAAAAACCAAACTGAAAAGTACAAGCGCTAAAAAACTTTTCTTAGGAGCTTATTCATCTCAGAAAGGATTGCGTGTGGGTTTTATTCCTTTCGTTTTTAGTTGAGTTCAGAAAGAGATGTGATTGTAAGCTCAATCTTCGACTCTTTTTACATTTATGTTTTTTATAGTTCTGCAAGGATTGCTTTTACAAGTCCTTTAAAGTTTTCCTTGATACGTTCTGTCACTTCTACGACTTCTTCGTGGTTTAGCTCGCTTTGAAAACCAGCTGCAAAGTTTGTAATAGCTGAAATTCCCAATACTTTCAAGCCTGAGTGAGCTGCCACAATTGCTTCCGGAACAGTTGACATACCAACAGCACTTGCGCCTAATGTTTGGAAAGCACGGATTTCTGCTGGTGTTTCATACGTTGGTCCCGTCACACCCAGATAAACTCCTTCTTTCAATTCAATGCCTAATTTTTCTGCTACGGTGTGGGCTTTTTCACGGTAAGCTTTTGTATAAGCATCAGACATATCTGGGAAGCGTGGACCAAATTCATCCAAATTCGCTCCAATCAAAGGATTTTGCCCCGTCAGATTGATATGGTCTGAAATAGCCATTAACGTCCCTGGACCATATCCAATCCCTCCAGCGGCATTGGTAACAATGACACCTTCACAGCCTAGCGCTTTCATTACACGGACTGGGAAAGTCACTACTTCCATTGGATTTCCTTCGTAAAAATGAAAACGTCCTTGCAAAGCCAGTACTTTCCGACCTGCTAAGTCGCCATAAACCAATTTTCCAGCATGCCCAACCACCGTTGAGCGACCCCAATTAGGAATGCCTGCATAGTCAATGCTGACAGCATTTTCAATCTCACCAGCTAATTCTCCCAAACCAGAACCGAGAATCAAACCAAATTCTGGTGCAGTAATTCCTTTATCTTTTAAAAACTGTGCTGTTTCGTTAATTTTATCCATTAAATTCATATCTTTATCCTTTTTTATCTTTTTTAATTTTCACTTGAAAAATGCTGAATGGCACAATTCTGTTCCACTCTCAAGAGCATATTCTAATCTTTCTTGTTCTTTTTGAACAGAATTTAGTGCAATACTAATTCGGACTGAATCCATGACAATGACATAAATATAATAACATGTGACATAAAATTCTATTCTCCTTTTGATTTGGTTGATTTTAAAATTTGCACACCATTTCCTCCAGCAACAATGACCATATCCACCATTTGATTAAAGAGTCCATGTTCTACCACACCGACTACATGATCTAGCTTTTGCCCAAATTCGACTGGATTTTCAATCACGCCTAAATCAAGATCAATAATGAAATTCTGCATATCCGTGACATAGCGCTTCCCATTTTTTTCACGAAATGACGGTTTATAGCCTGCATGTTCAAAACGACGGAAAAGCTGTTCTGCTCCGTATTGTACGACTTCTACCGGTAATTTGAAAGCACCTAGTTTACCAACCATTTTACTTTCATCAACTACCCAAATGTAGGTTTTGGTTGGAGTTGCGACAACTTTTTCCATAAGCAGAGCGCCGCCACCGCCTTTGATACCGTTGAAGTCAGTATCCACCTCATCAGCTCCGTCAACGGTCACGTCTACTTCATCTACTTCATCAATTGATTTCAAAGGAATATCTAAACGCCGAGCTTGTTCACTCGTTGTGCTTGAAGTTGTAACTGCTGTTATTTTCAGTCCTTCTTCCTTGATACGCCGTCCAACTTCTTCCACAAAATAATAGGCAGTCGAACCCGTTCCTAAACCAACTACCATACCGTCTTTCACATATTCTGCAGCTTTGATTCCTGCCATTTTTTTGAGGTTTTCCATTTTTGCTCCTTTATTCAATCTGCTTCTAGTATACCATGATTTGCCAACTTTAGCACCCCAAAAATGAAACCACTTTCTTTTTAAATGATCCCTTTTTTACAAACATTCTAAAATCCGAATATTCTATTTTTCTTGATTATAAGACACCAAAAATTCCAAATTTTCTCCGCCATAATTTGATATATCAAACGATTAACCGAATGATGATTGAACCTTTCTTAAAATTTATTTTATTGTATTAAAGAGAGATGATGAACTTATTTGAACAAAAATAGCATGTAAAAACCTTGCGACTAACCTTGTTTTGCGTTACAATGAATATAGATTGCATAAACACATTATAAGGATTAAATTGATGATAACCAAAGAATTTGATACGATTGCTGCCATTTCCACTCCTCTTGGTGAAGGGGCTATCGGCATTGTTAGACTGAGCGGGACGAATAGCTTTGCCATTGCTCAAAAAATCTTCAAAGGAAAAGATTTAAGTACGGTTGCCAGTCACACACTAAATTATGGGCATATTATTGACCCAGAAAAAAACGAAATTTTAGATGAAGTTATGATTGGAGCTATGCGTTCTCCGAAAACCTTCACACGTGAAGACGTGATTGAGATTAACACCCACGGAGGGATTGCTGTGACCAACGAAATCCTCCAATTAGCTATTCGCGAAGGTGCCAGAATGGCAGAACCTGGTGAATTTACTAAGCGCGCCTTTCTCAATGGACGTGTGGATTTGACGCAAGCAGAGGCTATCATGGACATTATTCGGGCAAAAACGGACAAAGCCATGAATATCGCCGTCAAGCAACTGGACGGTTCTCTGTCCGACCTCATCAACAATACACGTCAGGAAATTCTTAACACACTGGCTCAAGTCGAGGTCAATATTGACTATCCAGAATATGATGACGTTGAGGAAATGACTACCAAACTGTTGCGTGAAAAAACTGCTGAATTTGAAAAACTGCTGACTCAACTTTTAAAAACAGCTCGTCGCGGTAAGATTCTACGCGAAGGAATTTCGACTGCTATTATTGGTCGCCCTAATGTCGGAAAATCTAGTCTCCTTAACAACTTGCTCCGTGAAGATAAGGCTATTGTAACGGACATTGCTGGAACCACTCGCGATGTCATCGAAGAATATGTCAACATCAACGGAGTGCCACTTAAGTTGATTGATACTGCGGGTATTCGTGATACAGATGATATTGTCGAACAAATCGGAGTAGAACGTTCTAAAAAAGCGCTCCAAGACGCTGACCTTGTGCTTCTTGTGCTAAATGCAAGCGAGCCATTGACAGAACAAGACCGCAAACTGTTAGAAATCAGTCAAGACACCAATCGTATCTTGCTGCTCAATAAAACCGACTTAGAAGAAAAGATTGAAGTTGACCAGCTTCCCGATGACTTTATCAAGATTTCTGTTCTCCAAAATCAAAATATTGATAAAATCGAAGAACGAATCAACCAACTTTTCTTTGAAAATGCAGGCATTGTAGAGCAAGACGCTACTTATCTCTCTAACGCTCGTCATATTTCTCTAATTGAAAAAGCTGTTGAAAGTCTCCACGCTGTCAATGAGGGACTGGATTTAGGAATGCCTGTTGACTTAGTCCAAGTGGATCTCACCCGAACATGGGAAATCCTTGGTGAAATAACAGGTGACGCCGCTCCTGATGAACTCATTAGCCAACTTTTCAGCCAATTTTGTTTGGGAAAATAATAGTAAACAAATTCGAACAAAAACAAGTAAGCTCTATGATTTCTATAGGAATAACCTTAGAAATCATAGAGCTTCTTACTTTTCATCAAAAAGAGAATAAGACAGAACTAAACATTTAAAATTTTTAGTTCGTAGTTTCAACCTTTCATTACTAAACCGATAAAATGGCAGAAACTTCATTCTCATAGAGCAGACACAATATTATGCTCTGATTGTCATGAATGGAGAACCTTCTGTATTGTCAGTTGGATCCAAACTCCGTACTCTAAATAAATAATCTACTGAATAATAGCCATTATTATTAGCATTATACGGATCCATTACGTAAGTTATTCCGTTGTTATAGCCTCTCATGACTAGCTCATGCGTAACAGGATAATTTGCAAATACACTGGTTCCTACTGCACCAAGCACATGGTGTCCCATAGCAAGCGCTTCTCGCACAGCTGCGGTTGAACCTAAAACATCTGTTTTCAAGCCCCAATGTCGAGCTGCTAATACAATACCATGGCTCGTTGTGCCGTAGCTTCTCTTATTGAATTCATTTGTAGAATGATAGAGATAATCTGCCACAGTTGTTGGTAAAACAGTCTGTCCTGTAATACCAGAAATTGCCATAGCGACCGTTGTTGGCACGCAACCCGTTGCAGCAAATGTGTAGCCTCCATAAGTTCGTCCTGCCCAACGACCATCACGTTGAGAATAATATGGCGTTTCATAGACTCTTTTGTTAACTTGAAGTTTAATCCCCCCCACACCAACTAATTGACCATCATTTTGAACATAATATAGATGGACATTGTATTCACCAGTGGAGTTTTTATGATTACTAGCATTGACAAATAATTTATAAGTTCCATCAGCTTGTTTTGTGGCTGTGTACCAACTAACATCATCTTGTCCATTGACACTAGACCAAGTTGGTAGTTTCACTTCACGCACACCATTGGGACTGAAAACATTGGATACGACAACTTCAAAAGTTCCTGTGTTGGGATTATTGTTTTGAATAGTGATTTTTCCAGTTGGTTTCAGCTTATCTGGAGAAATTGTGACATTGGTTGATGTACCACCTACTCCAATCAATGTTCCATTATTTTGAACATAGTATAAATGAACATAATATAAACCGGTTGAATATTTATGATCACTGGCTTTGACTGTGACTTTATAGGTTCCATTGACTTGCTTTGTAGCAGTGTACCAAATAATATCATCCTGACCATTGACACTAGACCAAATTGGCACACTGACTGTCTTCACTCCACCAGCTGGATTGGAAACTTCTGATACAATCACATCAAAGGTTCCTGTATCAGGATTATTATTGGCAATAGTAATTTTCCCTTGTGGTTTAGCAATAGAAACATTGGTTTTCGTTCCAGTCACACCAACTAATTGGCCATCATTTTGAACATAGTAAAGATGGATATTATACTCACCAACCGAGTTTTTGTGATTACTTGCCTTGACCGTTACTTTATAAGTTCCATTGGCTTGCTTAGCTGCCGTATACCAGATAATATCATCCTGTCCATTCACACTAGACCAAATTGGCAACTTGACTTCGCGTACACCGTAAGGATTAGAAACATTGGACACGATAACATCAAATGTCCCAGTATCAGGATTATTGTTTTGAATGGTAATTTGTCCTTGTGGCTTAGCTAAAGAAACAACTGTTTGTGTCCCTGCTACACCTACTAATTTACCATCATCTTGTACATAATAAAGATGAACATTGTATATGCCTGTTGAATATTTATGATCACTAGCTTTAACCGTTACCTTATAGGTTCCATTGACTTGCTTTGTAGCAGTGTACCAAATAATATCATCCTGACCATTGACACTAGACCAAACTGGCACACTGACTATCTTCACTCCACCAGCTGGATTGGAAACTTCTGATACAATCACATCAAAGGTTCCTGTATCAGGATTATTATTGGCAATAGTAATTTTCCCTTGTGGTTTAGCAATAGAAACATTGGTTTTCGTTCCAGTCACACCAACTAATTGGCCATCATTTTGAACATAGTAAAGATGGATATTATACTCACCAACCGAGTTTTTGTGATTACTTGCCTTGACCGTTACTTTATAAGTTCCATCAGATTGTCTAGCAGCTGTATACCAAATAATATCGTCCTGACCATTGACATTAGACCAGGTCGGTAATTTCACTTCACGAACACCATCTGGATTAGAAACATTGGAGACAATCACTTCAAAAGTTCCTTTATTCGCATCTTTATTTTGAATCGTTAATGTACCTTTTGGACGTGCAATTGAAACTTCGGTAGTTGTTCCACCTACTCCAACGATTTTACCATTGTCTTGGATATAATACAGATGAATGTGGTATAAGCCTGTACTTCTTTTATGGTCACTCGCTTTGATAGTTGTTTTGTAAGTTCCATTGGCCTGTCTAGTGGCAGTGTACCAGATAATATCGTCCTGACCATTGACATTAGACCAGGTCGGTAATTTCACTTCACGAACACCGTAAGGGCTAGAAACACCTGAAACAATCACATCAAAGGTTCCTGTGTCTGGATTATTATTTTGAATGGTAAGATTCCCTTTTGCTCTCGCTAAAGAAACATTTACTTGTGTTCCAGCTACTCCAACGATTTTGCCATTGCCTTGGATATAATATAGATGAACATTATATAGACCTGTTGAATATTTGTGATCACTTACCTTGACAGTTGTCTTATAAGTCCCATCAGCTTGTTTTTTAGCGGTATACCAGATAATGTCGTCTTGACCATCCACATGAGACCAGGTCGGTAATTTCACTTCACGAACACCATCTGGACTGGAAACGCCTGAGACAATCACATCAAAAGTTCCTGCGTCTGGATTGTTATTTGTGATAGTCAAAGTACCTTTAGGATGCGCAATCGAAACTGTTGTCGTTGTCCCTGTTACTCCTACCAACTGATTATTTTCTTGGATATAATATACATGAATATTATACTCTCCAGTTGATTTTTTATGATCAGTCGCTTTAACTGTTACTTTATAGGTTCCATTGGCTTGCTTCTTAGCAGTATACCAGATAATATCATCTTGACCACCGATGCTGGACCAAATTGGAACTTTCACTTCACGAACGCCATAAGGACTAGAAACATTGGAAATAAGGACATCAAATGTTCCTGTGTCAGGATTATTATTAGCAATGGTCACCTTTCCTTGAGGTCGTCCTAATGAAAGCTCGGTAGTTGTTCCACCTACGCCAACCAATTTCCCATTATTTTGGATGTAATAAAGGTGAATATGATAGAGTCCTGTAGAAAATTTGTGATCTACTGCCCTTACTGTTACTTTATAGGTTCCATCAGTCTGTTTAGAAGCTGTATACCAAATAATGTCATCTTGACCATTGACATTAGACCAAGTCGGTACTTTCACTTCACGAACGCCATAAGGAGCAGAAACATCTGACACAATCACATCAAAGGTTCCTGTGTTAGGATTCTTGTTTTGAACCGTGATTTTTCCCTTTATTGGCTGATTTGCAGCACGGTTGCTTGGAGTTGCCTTATTCGTAAATCGTCCAGTATAATCCACGCTTTGATCAAATACATGACGACCAGATAGTAGTTCAGCTTGCGAAGTAAACTGCCAAGCACCCGCTTCACTATTATATTTCAGTATTTTCGCATCATCTGCACTTAATTTTGAAGTTGGATATTGCGCTACCCAGAAATTTTCCAAGCCAAATTGCTCTGTTTGGATTGGTCCTTTCGTTCTGAGATTATTTCGATCAAGCCAACTTGCACTTGTATAGTACATCAAATTTGAAAAACCCATACGCCGCATTTCATCTGCCCAAGCTTGAGTAGTTGCATTGATATTCGGACGCATATCAGAATCTTCAATATCATTTACCATAACAGTTGAGGAAGGAAGGTTCAATCGCCTTGCTTCCTCTGCAAAATAGCGCGCTTCTGCTCTTGCTTCTGCTTCATTAGTATAATGAGAAAAAGCATAAGCCGACACTTGCATACCTGCCGCTTGTGCATTCTGTGTTTGAGAAGCCGCATAAGGATTTTTATAACTCGTTCCTTCTGTTAATTTGACAACAACCCCATTTACCCCTTTTTCAGCTAAATGTTGATAATCCTCTTTGCTGATATGTCCATTATGACTGCTGACATCCACAAAAGTTGATTTTTTCACTTGTGCATCAGGATTACTTCTAGCTGTTGCTTGATTATTCTGTGCAGCAAAAAAAGTTGACTTGTTGTCTTTTTTAGTCTCAGTTGTAGTTGTCGAATTTTCTTTTACAACATTTTGTTCTTCTGAAACTTTAGCTTCAGTTGAAGCGGTTGATGAAGCAGTTGCTTCATTTTTAGATGAAGAAGATGAAGTTGTTTGATTTATTGGAGCAGTTTGAGTTACTTCTTTTGTTTGGAGTTCAACTGAAGAATGAGCTTCTTGTTTATTGACTTCTACTGTCGGCTCTAGCGTAGAAGTTTTTACAGATTCATCAGCAAAAATTTGCTGTGAACTAGCTGCAATTAAAATAGCTGTGCTTGCTAAATAAAATAAACTTTTCTTTTTCATTTTATTTCTCCATTTTAAAATAAGCCTGCCATAAAATATGGCAAGCTAACTATTTCTTTTAAGAAATTATTTTACAAAGTCCAACAATGCAAGGAAACTTTCTGCTTCAAGTGATGCTCCACCAACAAGGGCACCGTCAACATCTGGACATGCCATGTATTCAGCTACATTGTTCGGTTTTACTGAGCCGCCGTATTGTACACGTACTTTGTCAGCCACTTCTTGACCAAAGTCAGCTGCTACAACATCACGAACTGCTTTACACATTTTTTGAGCATCGTCTTGAGTAGCTGATTTACCAGTACCGATAGCCCAGATTGGTTCATAAGCAATGACAAGAGAAGACACTTGTTCTGCTGTCAATCCTTTAAGGGCTGCAGATACTTGAGCACCTACAAATTCCACTGCTTTACCAGCTTCGTAAGTTTCAAGAGATTCACCACAGCAGATGATTGGAAGAAGACCGTTGCGGAAGATAGCATGAGCTTTCTTGTTGATATCTTCGTCTGTTTCATGGAAATAGTCACGACGTTCAGAGTGACCAATTACAACATAATCAAGACCCATTTCAGAAAGAACTTTGGGACTATTTTCACCAGTAAATGCACCAGCATCTTCAAAATAAGTATTTTGTGCAGCAACTTTAAGATTTGAACCTTTTGCTGCAGCAAGAACTGTCGTCAAATCAAGCGCAGGAGCTGCGATACCTGCTTCAACAAGATCAGATGAAGGAAGTTTACTTGCAACTGCTTCTACAAAAGCTTTAGCTTCTTCTGGATTTTTATTCATTTTCCAGTTACCAGCAATAAATGGTTTACGTGACATTTCACATACCTCTTCTTTTTTTATTTACATCTATTATTTTACCATAATTTAATAGAGAAATAAAGACTGAGTCGAATGAAATCATAAAAAAGAAAGCCCCGCAACAGCGGAGCTCATTTGTCTGACTTTAATTGTTCATCTGGGAACTTAATTGAATTAAGCTTCGATTTCTGTAACCATACCTGAACCTACAGTACGTCCACCTTCACGGATAGAGAATGTAGTTCCTTGTTCTACGGCAATTGGGTGGATCAATTCAACGTCGATTGTTACGTTATCACCAGGCATTACCATTTCAGTACCTGCAGGAAGTTCGATTGAACCTGTAACGTCTGTAGTACGGAAGTAGAATTGAGGACGGTAGTTGTTGAAGAATGGAGTATGACGTCCACCTTCTTCTTTAGTAAGGATGTAAACTTCACCTTTGAATTTAGTGTGTGGATGAATTGAACCTGGTTTAGCAAGAACTTGTCCACGTTCGATTTCGTCACGTTGGATACCACGAAGAAGAACCCCTACGTTATCTCCAGCAAGACCTTCGTCCAATTGTTTACGGAACATTTCAACACCAGTAACAACTGCTTTTTGAATTTCGTCACGGATACCAACGATTTCAACTTCGTCGTTGACTTTAACAGTACCACGGTCGATACGTCCTGAAGCAACAGTACCACGTCCAGTAATTGAGAATACATCTTCGACTGGAAGAAGCAATGGTTTGTCAGTGTCACGTTCTGGTTCTGGAATGTATTCATCAACAGTATCCATCAATTCCATGATGATGTCTTCATATTTTTCATCACCTTCAAGAGCTTTAAGAGCTGAACCTTGGATAACTGGGATTTCATCACCTGGGAAATCGTATTCTGAAAGAAGGTCACGGATTTCCATTTCAACCAATTCAAGCAATTCTTCATCGTCAACCAAGTCAACTTTGTTCATGAAGACGATAAGGTATTTAACACCTACTTGGCGTGAAAGAAGGATGTGTTCACGAGTTTGAGGCATTGGTCCGTCAGTTGAAGCTACTACAAGGATAGCTCCGTCCATTTGAGCAGCACCAGTGATCATGTTTTTAACGTAGTCCGCGTGCCCTGGAGCGTCGATGTGAGCATAGTGACGTTTAGCAGTTTCGTATTCAACGTGTGCAGTGTTGATAGTGATTCCGCGTTCGCGTTCTTCTGGAGCAGCATCAATAGATGAATAATCTTTTGGTTGGTTAACTGAACTTGGAAGACGACGTGCAAGTACAGTCGTGATAGCTGCAGTTAGGGTAGTTTTACCATGGTCAACGTGTCCGATTGTACCGATGTTAACGTGTGGTTTACTACGATCGTATTTTTCTTTTGCCATTTGAGTAAAAGCCTCCAATAAAATATATTTTATAGATAGACAGTAGGCAATACAGTCTAACTTTCCTTACTATTTTATCAAATTTTCTTCAAATTGCAAGCATTTTACGCCTTTTTTATCAATTTATTCTTTGTCCAACTTGTAGTATGGTTGATTTGGTATAGAAGCTCCAATGCTTGATGCATAAATCCACTCCTTACCTTCCAGCTGTGCAAAATTTTCAGATTTTCCTGTTAGGATAACGCCTGAGAACTCTAATTTGTCTAGGTCTTCTTTCTTAGACAAGTCTAGCTTACCAAATTTTTTCAAGTAGGTTTTAATGTCATCTGACGGAGTTACATTATTGTAGCTACTTTTTCCAAATCTACTTTTAATATATTTCTTCAAATTAGTCAAGAATCCATCTACATCCTTCATTTCGGAAAGTCTGTCACTCAGTTTCTCTCCTTCTTTGAGGTTTTTAATAGCTTCTTCTGCTTCCTTTTTGTGAACATATTCTTTTTGCGTTAGATAATCTGGACTCGTACCATATAGATTGCTTGGTTGCCACCAGCTTGGATCGCTTGTTGAATTTGTACCAATCCAATACCAATTGGTCTTGAGGTTCTTAGGTATCATTGCCCGAATTTCTTTTAAACTATATGGTTTATCAAAGGTCAGAGCCACTTCTACCAGTTGATTTTTCATTTCTTTGATATAAGGAAGTTCTTGGGTTGGTTCATGGACAGGTTCTCCTTTCTCTTCTTTAGCTTTTTTATTGTAGAATTGTGGCACTTTTTGATTGTTTTCTATTTGAATAGTTGCCCCGGATTCTGTATATCTTCCAGAATTTGCATGAAAAAGAGTTCCTCGATCGATATTAAAAATTCCAAAATCTGTCTTGTATTCACCATAGTCTAGTGGAATCCCATAAATATCTTTGGCTTGTCTACCTTTAATACCACCGTGAAACATATCCCCACCATTAGCAGACCATGTATACGTTTCAATATTAGGAAAGGCGACGCTTTCAACTAGTTGTACCTCATTGACCACCTTCCAAGCTTGGTCGCTGATGAGCTTTCCTGTAATCATACGAGCAGCAATATATATTCCAAAAAATACTACCACTACTGTTGTTGACCAGAGGATAATCCGCTTGATATTTCTCTTTTTGTTTTTCTTTGCAACAATTTCAAATGTTTCCATGATGATATCCTTTCTTTTCCAAAATCTGTCGAAGTTTCTTTCGACTGCGCATGAGCTGAACTTTGACTTTGCTCTTAGAATAATGGAGTACTTCTGCTATTTCTCCTGTTGAAAACCCTTGAAAATAATAAAGATCCAACATGATTTTATCCTGTGTTGGCAACTTTTCTACTTCCTCCATGAGAAAGTCATAATCTGCTCCTTCAACAATCAATTGATTTTCCTTTGTAAAAAAATCTCGTCGCAGGATTTCCATATAATGCTTATCACGCCGGTATTTGTCAATATAGCGGCGAATAGACACACGATACATCCAAGCTCGCATTTTTTCAGCAGGGATGACAAAATCAGACTCTAGCATTTTGATAAAAACATCTTGAACAACATCTTCTGCTTGCTCTTTTGGAACGCCTGAGCCTTGCAGATAATAGACGATTTCTTTCGCAAAGGCAATCAAGACTTTTTCATAATCATCTAATTTGATATTCTCATCCCCCTTCCTTCACTAGTATAACGAATTGGAAGCGTTTTCGGTTACAAAGATATAAAAAAATCGGAAATAATCCGATTTTTACACTTTTTACTCTTGCCAAGACATATAAATTAATGTGTTGATCCCAAAAATACTATTAAAGAAAAAATAACAGCAATTACAATGAAAGCAGCAACATAAATGGCACGTCCAACTGGGTGCTTGGGATTTATTGCTATACCAAGCCTTCTAGCTTCTGAAAATACTTTAGAATTTTGAAACCGATAATACTCATATAAATAACCTGCTACTAACATGCAAAATATGAAAACACATAGTAGAGAAGCCAATAATTTTTGAGTAGCAAGCGAAATGCTGTTACCAAAAGTAAGCATTACACCGATTACTATCAATAAACAAAGCAGAAAAATATAAAAGAACCAAATACTGATTTTTCTTATCTGCATATATTTTCGAGCGTTATTATTTTTTTCATTAAGGTGTCGATAATAAATATTGCCTAAAATAAGTATAATCAGCAAACCTGCCAATCCTATGAAGCTTATTAAGTTGCTCATGTCAGTAAAAACACTGATACTAGCAAATAATATAAAGCCTACTGTAACAATACCATTAAAAATCTTTCTTTTACTCATCACAACTAAACCTTCTTACACACAAGCATTCGTTATCATCTTACACTTTCATTCTACATCAGCCTGAGTTTCTCAGTCCTGTCGCAATTCCGTTGATTGTGATATGAATCAATCGTTCTTCATCCGAGGATAATTCTCCACGGCGTTGACGCTTGATGAGTTCTAGCTGAATATAATTCAAAATGTTAAAGTAACGCATGCGGTAGTCTAAACTGTCTCGCAAGTAGGGATTTTCTTCTAACAGGTCGTCATAATCTTCAATGGCAAGAATAACATTCTTGGTTAATTGCCACTCATCCAAAATTGTATAATAAATTTCTTGTACTTCTTTATCTTCACACAATTGAGCATATTCAAAGGCGATATTCATATTCGACTTTGATAACACCATGTCTACATTGGACAGAAGTGATTGGAAGAAAGGCCAATTTTTATACATCTTTCTCAAAAAAGCTAGATTTTCTTCTGGATTTTCATCAATAAATTCTTTAAAGCTGGATCCAACACCATACCAACCAGGGAACATCACCCGACTTTGTGACCATGAAAAGACCCACGGAATGGCACGCAAGCCACCGATTTCAGTAATGGTTTTACGCGCAGCCGGTCGCGAACCAATATTAAAGCTGGAAATAGCTTTGATCGGGCTTGATTCAAAGAAATAATCATAAAAATGCTCATTGCCAAAAACCAAATCACGATAAATTTGATAGCTTCGTTCCACTATCTGATCCATAATGCGCTCGTAGCGATTAGACGTGTTGGTATCACTTTTTTTCTTAGTAATCATACGGTTAATCGTTGCCGACACTAGCATTTCTAAATTGTAATACGCTGCGTCTTTATTTCCGTATTTATTGCCAATGACTTCTCCTTGCTCTGTCAGGCGAATCCGATCATTGATACTGCGGAGAGGCTGAGAGGTAATGGCTTCATAAGTAGGTCCGCCACCACGACCAACCGTTCCACCACGACCGTGGAAGAAGGTGATTTTCACACCAAATTCATCTCCGATAGCGGTCAGTTGCTGTTGAGCTTTATAAAGAGTCCAGCAGGATGATAAGTAGCCACCGTCTTTATTGCTGTCCGAATAGCCCAGCATGATTTCTTGATAATTGTTATTAGAGGCAATCCATTTCTGGGCAATTGGAAGAGATAAGTATTTCTTCATCGTGTCATAGGAATTATCCAAGTCTTCAATGGTTTCAAAGAGTGGCACAATCTGTACACGCGCAAATTCTTTATCAATGAGACCAACTTCCTTGTGCATAACAGCCAACTCTAAAAGGTCAGACACGCTCGTAGCATGAGAAATAATGGTTTGCTTAATGATAGCATCTCCTAGCTTATCTTTCAACTCACGAGCCGTTTGAAAAATCTCTAATTCTTTTTGCAAAAGGGCAGATTTTTTAGCATGTGTAGCAGAAAGAATCCGCGGATCATAGAGAAGTTCATTTAGCAGAACGTGACATTTTTCGTCTTCAGAAAGCTCGCTATAATGCTCCACAATTCCTGCGCTCGCTAATAACTCCGCAACGCAGGCTTCATGAACACTAGAATCTTGTCGCATATCAATGGAAGCAAGATAAAAACCGAATACTTCCACTGCTTGAAGCAACTCAGTAAACTCACCAGAAATCATTGCTTCGCCTTTATTTTCAAGAAGAGACTGCTTGATAGCTAGTAAATCATGTTTAAATTCTTCAATTTTGTGGTAATGTGGCTCTGTTTTGATTTGGCTAATAAAGTAAGTCTTTGTATTTTTCAGTTTTGTTCGAATATAGTAGAAGGCTCGACGATATAATTCTTTTTCGCGGTAAATGGAATTATCTTCTGACAGATAAGCCATTTCCTGCACCGCTTCACTAACTTTTACGATACCTGTTGACAAAGAAAATTCACGGTACAAATTAGCAACTTTCGTATCGTAATAGTTCATAATCACTTCACATTGGGTCAAAGCGGATTTTTTCAATGTTTCAGCTGTAACATAAGGATTTCCATCTCGGTCGCCACCAATCCACATTCCCATTGTAATAGGGGTTGGATTTTTTAAGTCAATTCCATGTTTTTTGGCTAGGCGCTTGTATTCTTCTGTTAAATTAGTCACCGCCTGCAAGAAAGAGCTATTGTAGTATTCCATCACATTGGTGATTTCATTGGTCACTTTTAATTTCTTCTCACGAATCATATCTGTCCGCATGATAATTTCGATATACCGACGAAGATTATTGTGCCATTTTTGCTCATTGAGCAAGCCCATTCGCACATCGCGGTATTTACGCAACAAAACGTGAATATGATTGGTCAAATCCAGCATAGTCGTTCGTTGCACTTGAGTTGGATGAGCTGTTAAAACAGGGACCACATTCAAATGCTCCAAAATTTCAGCAGCGTTTTCCTTTTCAGCAACCAAATCAATCGTTGTGGATAATTTCCCAAGATAATCTTGACCCACATTATTTTGATAGTTAATCTCAAAAGCCAAATCCACATCTTCTGAAATATTGATTAAAAGAGGCAGGATTGAAAAATAACGAGAAATATAGGACATTTCCTTGTTCGATAGACTTTGAACAATCTCATTTAACCCTTCATAATTTCCAACTGCTGCTAATTCTTTTAAAGCAATGATTTTTTCAAAGGTTTCAGGACTCAGCATATTTTTTGTAACTTCTTCTAATAAGTCCGTCAGAATCGTAACTTCTTCTTTGATAACTTCTTTATTGTTGTAATTTTCTAATTTTTGAAGTGACATAATCTACACCTTTCAATAAGCTTTTGCTCAATCTAACGTTAGCGAATAATTCTTAAACCGTGATTGGTTTCTTCGATTTCTCTATACAAACTTTCTCGTTTTTCATTGGCATCAATGTTTAACACAAAAGCAATCGCTACGGATAATACCAACAAACTATTTCCACCTTGTGATAAGAAAGGGAAGGTGACACCCGTCGAAGGAATCAAACCGGAAATTCCTCCAATATTGACAAACGTCTGTGTCAGTAGCATTCCACCGACACCAAGAGCCATCATAGAATTAAATGGATCTTTCGCTCGAATTCCCACAAGAATAATCCGCAAAATAAGGAAAAATAAGAGGGCTAAAATCAAGCTGGCACCGATAAATCCAAATTCTTCAATAACAATGGAAAAGACGAAGTCTGTCTGTGCTTCTGGCAAATAACCACGTTTTTCGATAGAATTTCCTAATCCTAAGCCAAACCAACCGCCATTACTCATGGCATAATAGGAATTAGCTAGCTGGTGACCTGCACCTGATAAATCTTTAAAGGGATTAAAAAAGGCACTAAATCGTTTTGCTACATAGCCAAACACAGGAACCTGAGCAACTTTTTCCACACCAATCAACCAGATGCCTGCTAAAACCGCTGTGGAAAGAGTGACCAATATCCCAAGAAGAGTTGAAAACCAGCGATAAACAATCCCACTAACCGTTACCATGATTAAGGTCGTCAGCAAAAGAATGGTCGCATTCCCCAAGTCAGGCAGCGCTGCCACAATCCCAATGAGCACCACGACCAGAATTCGCCAATCGTTCAGTGCACGTGGAATTAGTTGATTTCGTGTTAAAGCCTGATAGTCATACATTGCAATTTCATCTTGCTGATGAGAAAACCGCTGTGCTAAAAACCAAATCAGAATAATTTTTAAATACTCAGCCGGCTGGAGACTAATCGGACCAAATCGCAACCAACCATGTGCACCATTGATTCGGGCACCAAGGAAGCGAGATAAAATTAAAAGCAAGATTTCCACAAAAATAACAATGACAATCAGTCGATTGTCTTTTAAGAAATCTAACTTTATTTTGTAAATTAAAGCAATGGCAAGTAAGCTGATTACCCAGAAAATTCCTTGATTTAAAACAGATCTGAGCGAATTTGCTCCTACCTGTACTAAAGTGGCACTTGATGTCGAATAAACAACTATCAATCCCAAAATAGATAAAATCAAATAAGGAATCAAAATGGAATAATTCAGCAGGTGGCGTTTATCAATTTTCATAGTTCACCTAATATTATTAAATTTTCACCGAACATTATACCATTTTCCAAGGTAAAAAAAAAGTATTTAACGAACGGTATTTTTTAAATCCTTGCAGTATCTAGGCTAAACTTTAACTAAAAAAAGAACAATAAGCTGAGTCTATGAAAAGGATTCATAAGCATTCTTCACCATTATGTCCAATAAACCGCTTTCTTTAATATTTCAATTTGATGACAAATACTTATTTTCTACTAGTTTATTTTGCTTTTTATCTGACTTTACGTTAAAATGAAATTATATGAGAAAGAGGATTAAACCGCTTGTTGTCTTTGTTTTCTTTGTTAGCTTCATTGCGATTATTTTAGGAGCGAAGCATTATTCAGAGAGCAAGGAAACTAAACAGCAAAAGGACGCTATTACACAAACATCAGCTACTTCTCAGTCAACTGATACTTCAGATTCCGATGAAGCAGACAAACCCTATAAACCAATCATTGACTTGTCCGGCTGGCAATTGCCAAGCGATATTAACTATGACGTACTAGCGAAAAATGTTTCTGGCGCCATTATACGCGTGCATAGCGGAGCACAAGCAAAAAAAGAAAATGCAGCTACACACTTAAACGGAATTGATAAATCCTATCAACGCCACATAGAAGAATTTCAAAAACGAAATATTCCTGTCGCTGTCTATGCTTATGTGGCTGGTAGCAACAAGAAAGAAATGCAAAAAGCTGCCGAAAATTTTTATAAAGCTGCTTCAAAATACAAACCTACCTACTACTGGCTAGATGTTGAAGAAAAAACTATGGATGACATGAATGCTGGTGTTGAAGCTTTTCGCGCTAAGTTAGCATCATTGGGTGCTAAGAACATTGGGATTTATGTCGGAACCTATTTCCTTGAAGAACACAGTATCTCGACTAAGAAATTCACAGCTATTTGGATTCCAACTTACGGCTATAATGACGGTTATTACAACGCTGCCCCTAAGACAGACTTGAAATATGATTTACATCAATACACATCACAAGGCTCAATTAGTGGTTTTGCACATGATGTCGATCTCAATCAGCTATCTCCTTTAAAAAATCAGACAAAAACATTTAAAAAGTTATTTGGTAATGGACAATAATAACTCTGTAATAGTTTGAATCGAAAACTTTGCAGAGTTTTTCTTTTCTTCTCGTCCATTTATCACTACTTTCTTGTTTCTAAATATGATATAATAACTAGCATAGAAAAGTTTAGGGAGTAATGGATGATTTCTTGGTTGATAAGAATTTTAAAGGGAATTATCATCGCGCTAGGATTTATTCTCCCCGGGGTATCTGGTGGAGTTTTAGCTGCTATTTTGGGAATTTACGAGCGGATGATTTATTTTTTAGCGCATATAAGGGAAAATTTTCGGGATAATATGCTTTATTTTTTACCTGTTGGCATTGGAACGGTTTTAGGAATTGCACTATTTTCCCTGCCAGTTGAATATTTACTAGAGCATTATAAAATCATTGTTTTATGGGGATTTGCAGGTGCAATTATTGGTACGATTCCAAGTTTGCTAAACGAATCTGTCAGAGAATCTGATCGCGATCGAACCGATGTCATTTGGTTCGTAGCCACTTTTTTCATTTCTGGGGTTTGCCTTTATTTCCTCAATAGTTTAGTCGGAACATTGCCAGCAAATTTCTTGACTTTTATTTTAGCTGGTGCCCTTATCGCACTGGGAATTCTCGTTCCAGGATTAAGTCCTTCAAATTTACTTTTAATTTTGGGACTGTATTCTCCTATGCTGATCGGTTTCAAATCTTTAGATATTTTAGGAACTTTTTTACCAATTGGAATCGGCGGTCTACTCGCTCTTGTGATTTTTTCCAAGTCTATGCACTATGCTTTGGAAAATTATCATTCTCAAGTGTACCATTTTATCATTGGTATTGTCTTGTCTAGCACTGTTCTCATCTTGGTACCAAACCCTGGAAATAGCGAAAGTATTCATTATGCTAATACTTCTATCATCACTTTAGTTACTGCTGCCTTCTTCTTTGGTTTGGGAACTTGGCTGGGCGCTTGGATGAGCCAATTGGAGGAAAAGTATAAATAATGGCTAAAAAAACAAAAATTAAGAAAACTCTTGTAGAGCAAATTTTAACAAAAGCAAAAGTTCCTCACAAAGGCCTCCAAATTAATGCTTTAGAAGGACAATTACCTGAAGAAATAGAGCGCTCACAAATTTATAAAACATTAGCTCTAACAGGTGATAAAACAGGAACAGTCATTGGAATTGTGCCCATAACAGAACACCTTGCAGAAAAAAAACTAGCTAAAATATCTGGCAACAAAAAAGTCAGCATGATTCCGCAAAAGGAGTTGGAAAAAACAACGGGTTATATCCATGGCGCAAATAATCCTGTCGGCATTCGGCAAAAACACCACTTTCCTATTTACATTGACAATTCAGCTTTAACACGCGAGACTATTATTGTCTCAGCTGGAGAATTAGGACACAGTATTGAAATAAACGCAAAGGAATTAGCAAATTTTGTCGAGGCAACCTTTGCAGACATAAAAGAGGATTCAAAATAGAAAGGGAACTGTATGAAACTCTACTTCGTTCGACACGGAAAAACTCAATGGAATTTAGAAGGGCGCTTTCAAGGAGCTAATGGTGATTCACCGCTGCTTGAGACTTCTATTGAAGAATTGCACTTGCTTGGAAAACACATGGCTCACATTAAATTTGACAAGATTTTTTCAAGTGATTTACCACGCGCAATGGCAACTGCACAGATCATCTGTAGTGAAAATCAATATTCATCAGTTGTTGAACCACATACAGAGCTACGCGAATGGCAACTTGGCTCCCTAGAAGGACAGAAAATCTCCACAATTACCGCCATCTATCCTCATCAAATGGAAGCTTTCCGTCATAATCTGGCGAAATTTAACAACTCTATTTTTGGTGCAGAATCAGTCTACAATACTACACGACGTACAATAGACTTCATTAAATCACAAAAAGAACAATCTTATGAAAATCTTCTTTTTGTTGGTCATGGAGCGAATTTAACTGCTTCTTTACGTTTGTTATTAGGGTATGACTTTGCTCAACTTCGTCAGCAGGGCGGTCTTACAAATGGAAGTGTCACCATTCTTGAAACACAAGATTTTGAACATTTTACACTTCTTGATTGGAACAATGTTGACCACTTAAAAACAATTGAAACCGTGAGCGTATAAAATCACGGTTTTTTCTTTATTTATAGGTGAATTTCTGCCTTATTTATGATAGAATGAGGAAGGTAAACTTTAGGAGGAAGAATATGACTACTGAACATATTGAAGAATTAAATGACCAGCAGCTGATTCGTCGTGAAAAAATGGCTGCTTTAGCAGAACAAGGTATTGACCCATTTGGTAAACGTTTTGAACGTACTGCAGATTCTGCCCAATTAAAAGAAAAATATAATGATAAAACAAAAGAAGAACTGCACGAATTAGCTGAAACTGCTACAATTGCTGGCCGCCTTATGACCAAGCGTGGTAAAGGAAAAGTCGGTTTTGCTCATATCCAAGACCGTGAAGGTCAAATTCAAATCTATGTCAGAAAAGATACTGTCGGCGAAGAGAATTATCAAATTTTCAAAAAAGCAGATATTGGCGACTTCCTTGGTATTGAAGGTGAGGTTATGCGTACAGATATGGGAGAGCTTTCGATTAAAGCAACTCACATTACACACCTCTCTAAAGCACTTCGTCCATTACCAGAAAAATTCCATGGACTAACAGACGTTGAAACGATTTATCGTAAGCGTTATTTGGATTTGATTTCCAATCGGGAAAGCTTTGAACGCTTCGTGACTCGTAGCCGCATCGTTTCTGAAATCCGTCGCTATCTTGACAATCAAGGATTCCTTGAAGTTGAAACGCCTGTGCTACATAACGAAGCTGGTGGTGCTGCTGCTCGTCCCTTTATCACCCATCACAATGCACAAAATATTGACATGGTACTTCGTATCGCGACTGAATTGCACTTAAAACGTCTAATTGTTGGTGGTATGGAACGTGTTTATGAAATGGGACGCATTTTCCGTAATGAAGGTATGGACGCTACTCATAATCCTGAGTTCACTACAATCGAGGCTTATCAGGCTTACGCAGACTTTGAAGATATCATGGACTTGACGGAAGGAATTATCCAAAGTGCGGCGAAAGCTGTCACAGATGCTGAAAGTGTCCCTTATCAAGGTACTGAAATCTTTATCGGTCGCAAATTTGCACGTAAACACATGCTAGAAGCCATTAAAGAACAAACTGGTATTGATTTCTGGAAAGATATGACTCTCGAAGAAGCGACTGCGCTGGCTAAAGAACATCATGTAACAGTTGAAAAACACTTTACGGTTGGTCACATTATCAATGCTTTCTTTGAAGACTTCGTTGAAGATACCTTAATTCAGCCTACATTTATCTATGGTCATCCGGTAGAAGTATCTCCACTAGCTAAGAAAAATGCGGATGACCCACGCTTTACAGACCGCTTTGAACTCTTTATCGTTGGACGTGAATTTGCCAACGCCTTTACCGAGTTGAACGACCCAATCGACCAATTAGCGCGTTTTGAAGCGCAAGCTAAAGCCAAGGAACTCGGAGATGATGAAGCAACTGGTATCGACTACGATTACGTAGAAGCTCTTGAATACGGCATGCCACCAACTGGAGGTCTCGGAATTGGAATTGACCGCTTGATTATGCTGTTGACAGATGTCACTTCTATCCGTGATGTATTGTTGTTCCCTACGATGAAGTAAACAATTTCTTATCAAATGAATACTGAGATAACAAAAATGACCTTGCCCCCTCGTTCAAGAGGAACAAGGTCATTTTTTAACTCTATCATAATTGAATTTTTTCGTTCAAAATTCTACTATAATCAAGAATCATTTCTTTTGCTCCATCATACGGCAAGTCATACACTACATTTGGCATATCTGCACAGGTTTAACAAGTAATCTATCATCATGTATTCCGCCAATAATTTTTCCATTATAATAGATAATAAATTCTCCCATCATAGATCTATAACTAATATTATCTAATTCAGATACTTGTTCTAAAATAAAGTCTAAGTATTCTTTACTTGATACCTTTTTTATATCTCCTTTAATTACTAAAATTTCAATAGTCCATTTTTGTCAAACTTAAAATTTGGTCCCCAAGCAACTTCCCAGTAATATCCATCTAAATCAGAAAAATAGGCGTGATATCCACCCCAAAAGGTGTCTTGTGGTTCTTTTACAATTCTTCCACCAGCATTTTGTACTAATTCAATTACACTATCAACATCTTCTTTTTGTTCAACATTGTACGCTAATGTAATTCCAGAAAATCCATTTCTCTTTGGTGGGTTATTTTCATCAATATCTTTTGCCAATTGTTCTAAAGGAAATAGTTCAAATTTTGTTCCTGGAGTATTGAAAAAACATACTGGCGGATTATTTTCTTTACAGTCAGTCTTATATCCTAAACCATCTCTGTAAAACTTTATTGACTTTTCCATATCGCTAACACCTAAACAAATACAAGTAATCTTATTCATTACTACCTCCATAATTTCTAATTAACTTTCATCTAATAAATTAAGATTTGTCTTTCTCATCTGGCTTTCGCAGGTTTCTTTTCCGGAAGTTCAGCATACATACCATCCAGAAGTTCCAGAATTAGAGCCTTATCATCAAAACTATCAAATACATGCATCAAGGTTTTTGAACCTTCATACGGATAACGCAGTTCGGAATCTGCAAGCAGTCTGTCCGATGTCGGCGTTCTCTTTAAAAACAGTTCATTATTGCAAATGTCACCTATCAGCTTACCATTAAAATATACAAGGTATCCGCCCATCATAGATTTTATGACAATATCACCGGATTTAGAAAAACTATCGCGAACATATTCATTAATTTCATTCACCTTGATTATCCCCCTCCAAATTCCAATCTATCTATATCGCCCTAATCTTATCATTTATCAATTTGATAAACGCTATCACTGTTTCTCCTATCATCGGAAGCCTGTAAGGACTAAATAGGAAGCCGATAATCAATCCTGATATGCCTATTCCGACTTCTCCTTGATTGAAAGAAGCTAATGCTCCAAATATGCAACATCATAACGATATACAACAACACCGTTCCTATGCCAAGCAAGAATGTCAGAAAAGTTGTCAAAATTGATAAGATAAGACTAATCGGGAATAAGATAATTTTCAATATAAATCGCATACACTACCTCTTTTTCAAATTCAATATTTGCGTTTGATTTTTTCGCCATTTTATACTCTTTTCATATTTTAGTTACATTCATTTTACCACATTTCAAGTAAGGAAAAAAGCACCATCACAGCGCTCGTGTCTATTTTAATATCTTCCTATAAATTTTTCTTTTGCAACCTTAGTGTATCGTTTAACAAACTTACGCTTTGCATCAGTATATCCGTCTCTATCATGTTCAAATTTCTTCCATAAGTTCAGCTTTAAATGTTCATATTCTTTCGCTACATTATGATTCTCACGTAAGTAATCTCTGAAATATAGTTCATCATTATCTCCGACAACTCTAATGTGAAGATGAAAGACTTTTTCTGCAAAACCTTGCTCCGTGTATCCTTTATTTAATGAGATTCGTCGTGTACTTTGACTCATGCATAACCAATTATTTTCAACAAGAATATTTTTCACTATTTCTAGTTCTTCGGCTAATCGAACCTCAAGTAATATATCTACTATATTCTTTGCCCATATATTTTGAATAGTGGTACTACCAATATGTGATATTCTTACCATATATTTAGCTGGTATCAGGGACAAAATAGCAGTTGCTTCCTCATCATACCAATCCGCCCATTCTTTATTATGTTTTACAAGAAATATGGGAAACAACTGCCATAATTCTTCTAAACTCATGTCTTCTAATTTTTTACTCAATCTGTCCTCCACTAGTTTGCATTTATTTCTCACATTTATTATCATTATAACATTTTCAATGTGCATCAGGCGTTTATTATTTCTGATTAAAACTTTTAGCTATCACTACACGAAAAAACAAGTCCAATCTAATCGGACTTGTTTCTTTTTATTTTTATAAGGAGTTTACATAACGATCGACTGCTAGGATAGCACCTGCAATATCAGATGCTGAAATCTTAAACGGCATCTGATGAATGGTTTCACCTTCAATAGTAGCTTGCTTACCAACCTTGAGCAAATCATCATAGCTGGCATTTTCTAAATGCATTTCTGCCAAAGTCGTAGGCATACCAATTTTCTGATAGAAACGAATATATTTTTCCAACTCCTCTTTTGGACGTTTTTCAAGAAAGAGCTGTGTTAGCGTTCCATAAGCTACTTTTTCTCCATGAGTCAGATGATGAATATCACCAGTCAGAGCTGTAAATCCATTGTGAATGGCATGAGCAGCAGCCAATCCACCACTTTCAAAACCAACACCGCTGAGAAGCGTATTAGCCTCAATGATATGCTCAAGAGCTAGTGTTACCACCTGCGCCTCACAAGCAGCCAGTGCTTGTAAACCATCTGCAAAAAGAGTTTCTTCACATTTTTGAGCAATAGCTGCGCCTGCTAAAGTCTGTCTTTGTCCCAGCATGGTCTCTCCATTTGCCTGCATAACCGCACGCGCTTCAACCCAAGTCGCTAAACCATCTGCAATTCCAGAAGCTAACAAGCGCTTTGGAGCTTGAGCAATGACCTTTGAATCTACTAGAACAAGATCTGGGTTCTTGGTGTAAAAAATATATTTTTCAAATGCTCCTTCCTCGGTATAAATTACTGAAAGAGCTGATGTTGGTGCATCTGTCGAGGCAATAGTCGGTGCAATCACGACGGGATTTCCCAATAAATCTGCAATTGCCTTAGCACTGTCAATTGTTTTTCCACCACCAAGACCAATCACTAGATCTGCTCCATCTTTTTCAGCTAAAGTAGCTACCCGATTGATTTCATTATCCGAAGCTTCACCATTAAAACTGACATGCAATACATGAAGTCCATAGCGAGTAAGACAGGATTGGAACTTCTTTCCTACAATTTGATAAACAGTGTTGTCACAAAGCAAAACTGGATGGTTTCCTAAGTTCAAAATCTGTTTTGCATTTTCAAATAAGGCATCTTCACCTTGAATATAGCGAGAAGGGCTTGCAAAAGTTCTCATAAAATACCTCTTCCTACGCAAAAATGGAGATTAGATGTACTTTTGACCATGAATGAATGACCAATCTGCTGCAAAATCATCTACTGCCTTGGAGATAGATGGCATGGCAAAAGCTGATTCAAACACATCTGCGCCTGCTGTGATAGCTTGAGCACCATTTGCAAATGCTTGATTGACTTGACCTACATTCTTAAAGGAAGCTGCTAAGATTTTACTAGATGAACCTTCTACTGCAATCGCATCTGCCAATTGGCCAATAACTACATCTGAATCAATGTTCAAATTTTCCATTCGATTATAGTAAGGTGCTAAATAATCCGCACCAGCTTGAATGGCTAACAAACCTTGAAATGTTGTATAAATAGCCGTAGCTGTAATCTTATAACCATCTTCTTTTAAAGTCTTTATTGCAGCCAGACCAGCTTCTGTCACAGGGACTTTTATATAAATATTTTCACCGCAATTTATTCGAATTTTTTCGGCGTCTTTGATAATTCCTTCGTAATCTTTAGCAACGACTTGAACGTGGATAGAGGGGACAGGACCAATCATTTCTCTGACCGTCTTTATCCTTTCAAAGAAATCAATCTCCCCTTCTTTCTTAGCAATCGTTGGATTAGAAGTGACACCAGCTAATGGTAAAATCTGCGACCATTTCCTGATTTCTTCTATATTTAAAGTATCAAGCATGAATTCCATATATAAATCCTCTTCTATAATGTATGTTCTGTACGTCCGATAATATCATCCTGAGTCGCTTTGGAGAGTACATTGAAGAATGCCGAATATCCTGCAACACGCACAATCAAATCACGGTGTTTTTCAGGATGTTTTTGCGCATCAATCAAGGTTTCTCTAGAAACAACATTGTATTGAATATGATAACCGTGCAAACGGTTAAAGAACGTACGAAGTAAAGCAATCAATTTAATTTTATCTTCTTCCTTAGACAAGGTCTGAGGATTCACTTTTTGATTGAGCAGAACCCCCCCAACGATTTCATCTGTCGGCAATTTAGAAACAGATTTCAATACAGAAGTCGGACCATTCTTGTCCATATTGTGAGATGGAGAACAGCCTTCAGCGAGCGGTGTTCCTGCATTGCGGCCATCTGGTGTCGCCAAAGTACCGCGACCTTGACCAACATTGGCTGAAATAGAAGATGTTCCTGAATAGCGGATACCGCCAATTGGACCGCGTCCATAACGGGTATTTGGATATTTAGCAATTTCATCCACATAAATATCATAAGCATCAGTCACCAGCTTATCAGCGTAATCATCATCATTACCATATTTCGGTGCATCATGAATCAACATCTCTTGAATTTCCTTGCCGCGCTCACCTGCATAGTTCGTTTCAAGCGCATGCCAGAGTTCAGCTGGAGTCAGTTTGCCTTCTTCAAAGACTAGCTTCTTGATTGCTGCTAGTGAGTCTGATAGATTGGCAATTCCAACTTGCAAACCGGAAATATAGTCATAGACAGCTCCGCCTTCTTTCAAATGCTTTCCACGACCGATACAATCGTCTGTCAAAGCTGAGCAGAGAATATCTGGTACTTCTCTTTCTAGAGAAAGGTCAATCGCGTTTTCCACGATGACACTCATACGAGTCAAGTGACGCAAAGTCTTGTCCCAAGCCGTTTGCAGCTCAGCAAAGCTCTTCATATCTTTGAAATGTCCAAAACTTGGTGCAAAACGCTTGCCAGATGCCGGATCAATCCCGTCATTCATGGTGATTAAGAGCACTTTCGGAAAATTCATATAGCTCATTCCCGTGCAACGATAACCCCATTTACCTGGCACAGCTGTCTCCACACAGCCGATAGCACTGTAGTCGTATGCATCTTCTTCCAAAACGCCTTTGGCAATAAAGGATGGAATAATAATCTCGTCATTATTGAAAGCAGGCATTCCAAAACCTAGTTTCATAACTTCTATGCATTCGTTCATAAAACGAGCATCTAGACCAGCATGGTAGCGAACTGTTAAGTTTGGCTGTGGCAAATGCGTCTGTGCAACAGATCTCAAAACCAGATATGAAAGGGGATTTACAGCATCTTTCTTATCACGTGTTTGTCCACCAATTGTCACATTTTGATACAAAGGACTACCAGCAGATGAGAAAGTATGAGCCTGACTGCGTACTTTATTGATCGTAATCGTCTTAATCCAAAGATTGGTTAAGCGTTCGACAATGCTTTCTTCCGTCTCGCGACCAGCTTCCAAGTCCGACTTAACATAAGGATACATGTATTGGTCAAAGCGCCCATAAGAGAGGGAGTGACCATTAGACTCAATCTGTAAAATACACTGGATAAACCAGACAGACTGAATAGCTTCAGCAAACGTTTCCGCTGGTTCGTAAGGCACTTTGGAGCAAATTCGAGCAATTTCCAATAATTCCTGACGGCGCTCTGGGCTTGCAGACTCTGCCATATCTTGAGCTAATTTGACAAAACGATCCGCATAAGCTTTCACAGCATCCACTACAATGAAAATTGAATCATAGAAATGATATTTATCAATACTAGCCGGATCTGTCAAATCCAAGGCCTCCTTAGCTGCCCGAGCTTTTTCTTCAAAACCTTTCAAACCATATTGAAGCAATTTTTGATAGTTGACTGCCAAGTGAGCATCACCAGAGTTCATCTTTCCTTCCATGCCAAAGAAGCCAGTTTCCATATAAACCTGAACTTCTTCTGGAAGTAAAGCCCCAGCTCTAGCACGGAGGTTATTGTTTTCCCAGAAGGGAGCGATGCTCCGGATTTGTTCTTTGGTTTCCTCTGTAATATAGAAAACATCACCGTCGCGTTTTTCAAAAAGATCTAATTCATTGAGTACAAATTCTAAAGTATACTCTGGGAAAATAGGTGCATCTTTATTAGATGAAGCCTGATTTCCAACAATCATGGTCTCATCTTCAATATAAAGCGTCATATTTTCCAAAATTTCCTTAAGCATATAAGCACGCTTCAGAACATTTGGCTTTTCTTTATGCTCTTGATAAGCTCTTGTTGCAAGAACAGCACGTTCAGCATCAATATAAGGTTTCTTGTCCAGCACATCTTCCCGATACTTGTTCATTCGGTCCGTTAAGCTACCAAAATAACTCGTTTGTATCGTCGTTTTTTCTATTTCTTTTACATTAGTCATCACAGCACAACCTTTCTTATGAAATTATTTTTATTTCTTTCGTAACTATTGTAGCATGCAAGATGCAAAAATTCAATCATTTATAATCAATTATCAAATTAAAGATTTTTTGCACATTTGTGCTCAATCAACGTTAAAATAATTTCTTTACAGTGATACAATGTAGTTTATCCTTCCGCTTTCAGTTCATTACTGTAAGCAAGATTGTCTTGGAATTTAAAGAATGGGAAATAGATGAGAGTGGACATAGCTAAAATGACAACTTGGATGAGAGCACCTTGCCATCCTGCCACTAAGAAACCAGAAATAATAGCTGGTGTACTCCATGGCAAGGTCACCCCTGAAAATGGCTGCATAAAGCCAATTGCTATAGAGCCATAAACAATTACAGCCGCTAAAACAGGTACAAGAATAAAAGGCAAGAACATAACGGGATTCATAACAATTGGAAACCCAAACACAACTGGTTCATTGACATTAAAGATTGCTGGAAAAGCAGCAACTTTTCCTAGTGCTTTGTATTGTTTAGACTTAGCTGCAAAGAGCATGGCTACCACCAAACCAAAAGTAATACCAGAACCAGACAAAATAAGGAAACTATCCAAGAATTGCTGAGTGACAATGTGAGCACCTTTTCCAACAGATAACTTTCCAGCAGCAAGCAAGGCTTTATTAGCATCCAGATTTGAAAGCAATAGAGCAGTCACTACACCATTGACAACAGATTGCCCATGCACACCGAACCACCATAAGAAGGAGATGAAAAAGGCAATACCAATTGCACCGTAAAGGGAACCAGTCAATCCTTGTAATGGCACTTGAATCACACCATAAATCATTTCAATAAAAGTGCCACCTTTTGTTAGCATTTTAGCAAGAATATAGACTACCATGGAAAGGAAGAATATCACAAAAGCTGGAATCATAGCCTCAAATTGCTTAGCAATCGCTTGCGGAACTTGCTCTGGCATCTTAATAACAATATGCTTTTGAATAAACATGGTATAGATACTACCGACAACCAAACCAATAATAATAGCTCCAATAATCCCCTGACCACCAAACCAAACTTTAGTAATAGCATCTGCAATAGGTTCACCTTTTGTCGGTACATAAGAAGATTTTAAAAGAATGAAGAACGAGGACACGGACAACACCCCTGCTGGCAGAGGCTCTACACCACTATTTTTAGCATAAGAATATCCTATGGAGAAACAGGAAATCAAACCCATAATCGCAAAAGTTCCTGAGTAAACCTGCATAAATGGCTCAGTCCAATTTTTCCCAAAAATACCTGCAATTGCCTGATTGAGTCCTTCAAATGGTAACTGTCCTACAATCAGAAAGATACTTCCAACAACTGTCAAGGGCAGAATTGCCAACATACCATCCTTTAAGGCAATAATACCGCGCATATTGACAAATTTCATAATCGGCGCAATAATTTTTTGAGTATCTATTTTAGCCATAACTAAGCTCCTTGTTTTTGTTCCAAAAGCCCCAAAGCGAGATTCAATACTTTTTTACCATCTAGCATGCCATAATCCGCCATTGGAATGACCGCAATTGGAATATGGTTCTCTTCGCAAATGGCAGCTGACTTATCCAAAGTATAAGCTACTTGTGGTCCTAACAAAGCAACATCCAAGTTTGGTGCATAATCTGCTAACTTGGCCTGAGAATAAGCATCAATCTCAACCTCTAAACCAGTTTCTTTCGCAGCTATTTTCATATTATTGACCAACATTCCTGTTGAAAAACCTGCTGCACAAAACAACCCAATTTTAATCATATCTTCATCCTCCTGATGATTTATTTTTTCACTTGTAATTCTTTTCTCAAGTCAATGATTTCCTTGATAAGATTAATTTCTGTAATGCTGGTCATCAAATGATCCTGAGAGTGGACAAACAAAGCTGTAATTTCTGTCTTTGTTCCCCCCGCTTCCTGTGCCAAAAACTCCGTTTGAAGATTATGAGCTTCTAATAATGCCTGATCTGCCAATTCTAGATACTCATTACACTTTTCAAACTCACCATTTTTTGCTAATGATAAAGCTTGGTAAATATGCTGTTTGGCATCCCCAGCATGCAAGATTAACCCCATAATGATTTGATCAGCTACAATCACTTCCATATTTAACGTTACTCCTATTTTTATTTACAAAATATATCTTTCTTTTATTTGAAAGCGTTTTATTTTTGTTTGTAACTCAAATTTATCATCTTTCTCTTATTCCGTCAATATATCACTGAACAAATTCTCTTTTTTTATATTTATCGCACATTTGTGCTTATCAAGTGAAATAAAAAAGGTCAGAATCATTATTCTTGACCTTTTGAAGATGAAATAACGAGGAAAAGGAGAACTTTTATAAACTACTAATTAACTGCACTATTATCCAATTCCAACACTTTTAAAATAGTTGCTTCATCTGTAACTAAATGGTTGACATACCCAGCACGTAAAACCGCCAAAATAGCGGCAGCTTTTTGACGACCATAGGCAAAAGCCAGACTGTGAGGAACTGTTTTTAAATAATCTAAAGAAATAGCAATTGTTCGATTTTGCAACTGTTCATCAACCAACTCACCATTTTCATCAAAAAAGCGGCAACAAATTTCTCCGACAGCTCCTTCATTTTCCACTGTACGAAAATCTTCAGCCGTCAGCATATCCAACCACTGCCGATTCTTTTCATCCACTTGTCCGCCAATACCAACAACAACCACATCTAGTTCTTGCCAACTTCTTTTTAAGTCCTCAAAATATTTAGAAGACAAAATTCCTTTTGCTAAGATCTCGTCTTCCTGTATAATCGTCGCATTCATAAAGCGACAATCCCCATGGTATTTATTAGCCATACTGTAAATGAGGGTATTAACATGATAACGAGCATGAATATGGCTAGGTCCGCCAGCCAATGGAAAAAAATGCACATTATTCAAGTGCCGACTGCCCGAGTGTTCTACCAAGAGACTAAGACTCTTTCCCCATGAAAATCCAACTTTAGCATTGTCATCAATCATCCCCCGAAGCATTCCTGCCGCTGATTGAGCTAACCGCTGCTCCAAATCAGAAGGTGAATCATCCACTTGATTTGCTACGATTTCAAGTCCTTTTAACCCATACTTCTCTTTCACTACATTTTCTAAATGAAACAAACGAGTATCAAAGGCTTCAATCTCGATTTTGACAATGCCTTCCTTTTTAGCTTCAGCCAGCATACGACTCACAGTTGTCCGATAAATCCCTGTCTCTGCTGCAATTTCTGCCTGACTTTTCTCCTCTACATAATAAAGATAAGCAATCTTAGCTAATAGCCTTTTTCTTTCACTTTTCATCTTATCTCCCTCTACTTATCAGACTAGAGTCAATTTTATATTGGCTGCTTTTAGGCGTTGAACCGCGGCTGTCGGAATAGCTTGATCCGTTACCACCTGCGAAACCTGTTTCAAACCAAAACGCTTGACAGTCCCTCTTTTGTCAAATTTACTCGAATCTGTTAACACAATCATTTTGTCAGATGCTTCTGACATATATTGCACCACTTCGCTACGCATTAAATCCTTACCTGTAAAACCAAGCTCTTCATCATAGCCATCAGTCCCTACAAAAGCATGTTCTACATGGAAAAATTGAATCATTTCCTTAAGCAAAGGACCGACCGTAACTTGCGAATCGTTCTGAAATTCACCGCCTAGCAAGATAATCTTGCAAGAATCTACTTTTCTCACATAGTCTGCGATAAAATAAGAATTTGTAATAATTTTCACATTCTTCTTAGTACGACAGATTTCTTCAGCTAACAGAGCACAAGTTGAACCAGATTCAATGATAATCGTTTCATTGTCTGCAACAATTTTTGCCGCTTCTTGTGCTATCTTTCGCTTGGTATCATAATGAAAAGAAAGCCGGACATTCAAGTCATCACCACTATTTAAGACCGCATAACCGTGCTCCCGATGAAGCAAGCCTTTCATTTCCAGCTTATCCAAATCTTTCCGAATCGTTACTTTAGAGACTTTTAATTTATCAGATAAAGTATTAACATCAATTTTTTCAAACTCCGAAACGAGCTTAACGATTTCATCTAAACGTTCCATTTTATTCACCTCATTCTTTATTTTAACAGAATTTAAGGAATAAATAAAATAAAAAATAGTTTCATTCGTAATTGTTTTTCTTTCGTTTGTTTGATATAATAAAAGAAAATAAGCAAGAAAAGAGTGTACATCATGAGTGCAGAAAAAGGAATCATCTTTAATATTCAACATTTTAGTATTCACGACGGACCAGGAATTCGGACAACTGTTTTTCTAAAAGGCTGTCCCTTACGCTGTCCTTGGTGTGCCAATCCAGAATCTCAGAAATTTAAACCTGAGCCCATGTTAGACGCTTCTAGCAAAAAGACTATCACCATGGGAGAGGAAAAAAGCGTTGAAGAGATTATCAAAGAAGTTCTCAAAGATAGAGAATTTTATGAAGAATCAGGTGGAGGCCTGACCTTGTCTGGCGGAGAAATTTTTGCTCAGTTTGAATTTGCCAAAGCAATCCTTAAAGCTGCCAAAGAAAAAGGTATCCATACAGCGATTGAAACGACAGCCTTTGTAGATCATAACAAATTCGTTGATTTGCTCCAGTATGTAGATTTTATCTATACTGACTTAAAACATTACAACACCATCAATCACCGCAAAGTCACAGGGGTCAAAAATGAACTAATTATCAAAAATATTCATTATGCTTTTTCGCAACAAAAAACCATTGTCCTGCGTATTCCTGTTATCCCTAGCTTTAATGACTCTCTAGAAGATGCCGAACGATTTGCTATTTTATTTAAAAAATTATCTATTGACCAAGTACAACTCTTACCTTTTCATCAATTCGGTGAAAATAAGTATAAATTACTAAAACGTTCTTATGAAATGGAAAATGTGCAAGCTCTACATCCGGAAGACCTCTATGATTATCAGCAAGTTTTTCTTGATTATGAAATCAACTGTTATTTTTAGCTCCTCTTTTTCTCCCAAAACTGCAAAGATTAGGAACATCAAAAAAGACAAACCACAAAAGCAAGTTTGTCTTCAGTCTGAACAATCCATTTCTCACGAAACGGATTGTTTTTGTATCTCTTCTTGGGCGGATGCAACGACATCTGCAAGACTGGTTTTACTCAATTCTTTTTCCATTGCTGCTTGAATTTCTGCTAATTTATCATCTAAAACTAAATGAATATTTCTGCCAATGGGACAAGATGGATTAGGATGCTCATGAAAGCTAAAGAGTTGTCCAGATTTGCCTAGGCATTCTACTGCTTGATAGACATCCAAGAGGGTAATGTCTTTTAAATCTTTCATAATGACAGCTCCGCCCGTTCCACGCGCAACGGAAATCAATCCTGCGCTTTTCAACTGTGATAATGTCTTGCGAATAATGACAGGATTTACTCCAACGCTATCAGCTAAAAAATCACTAGTTACCTTATGTTCTTGACATTCTAGTGCTATAACAGTCAACATGTGCGTAGCAATGGTAAAACGACTCGAAATTTGCATGTAAAACTCCTTTCATTTTCTGATTCTATTACTAGTATACTTTATTTATGTTGTAACCTCAAGTGTTACTTCTCGAAAAACTCCTTGAGATGTGCAACATAATCTTCTCGCTCACTAATTGCCCGAAGTAAATCATGGTTATGCGTATGATGAATTCCATTGACCAGACTTTCGTAATACACTTCATAATAAGGCAACTTCATTGTTCTCGCCAGTTCCAATTCTTTGTTTACGTCATAAGCGACTCGCCTAAAGTCAACATCTGCTAAGCCTTGTTCATCAATTTTTAAAATAGCATACTGAGCTCGCAGATCCTTTCGCAAACAAGCATCTAGAAAGAAAGGCTGACCGATAGAGCCTGGATTGATAATCATCTGTCCACCCGTCGCATAACGAAGAAATTGTTGATGAATATGACCATAAATGGCAATTGCACAATGATTTCCTTCAAACAGGCGATCAAAGTTCTCCTGTTGACCAATGTGAATCAACTCTCGGCCCCAATTTTTATCTGGCAAATGATGAGTCACAGCGATTTCTAAATCGCCAACTTTTGTCAAAAGCTGCAAAGGCAATTCATGCAGTCGGTTCAGTTCTTCAGGCGTGACTTCTTCCAAAAGATACTGGCACAAACAAATCATATAGAGATGACTAGGGCGACTAATGTCTAATTTCCCATGAAGGGCATTCCAAATGCTATCTTCCCAATTTCCCCGCACTTGGAGACTGATTGGCAAAGCAGCCATTAAGTCAAGGATCTTCCTTCGTCCTGTTCCCGGTGCCAACAAATCTCCCAAAAACCAGTAATCGGTCACCTGTTCCTTTTTGGCATCTGCTAATACAGCTTCTAAAGCTGTCGTATTCCCGTGAATATCTGATAATAAAGCAATTTTTCGTTTCATTGTATCGTTTCGTCTGTCCTTTATAAAAATATTATAACAAACCAAGAAAAAACTTCCACTCCCAAGTTTGAGTGAAAGTTTTACTGCCTCATCAATCTACTGATTTCAATGCTTCTAACATGTCAATGCGTCTCAATATTGCATTGACCATAAAGCCTAAGACAATCAAAATCATGATGATAGAAAAGACTGGCACAAGATATACAAACACCGATACGGTCGGATTGAGAAGAAAGGCATCTGGAGCAATCGTCTCTAAAAGGGAGCGATGTAAGATATTCCCCAAAAACAAGCCTACAATAATACCAATAACAGACAAAAGAATGGTCTCTCGATAAATATAAAGCGTGACTTCTTTATTATGAAACCCCAATACTTTAATCGTTGATAATTCTCGAATCCGCTCTGCAACATTGATATTCATCAAGTTATAAAGAATCACAATGGCTAGTAAAATAGAGGCAAAGGTTAAAATCTGCATTACAAAGCCAAGAGATTTGACAATGACATCAATTTGTTCCAAAATGCCTGTATTTTGTACGACTGCTCGCACACCTGTTAATTTCATGAAGGCTGCTGCGGTATCTTGTACATTTTTACTAGAAGAATCTTTCAATTTTATCAGATAAGCATTTTCTTGGAACTTACGAGCAAATACCGTTTGATAATAGTCCTGATTCATAAAGATAAAATGCCCTGCGTACATTTCAGCAATACCAGAAACTTTGATTTTATAGCGTTTCCCCTCGTCAGATGTCACCTCAAAAGTATCTCCAACAGAGACATGCATAATGGTTGCTAATTTCTGAGAAATGACTGCTCCATGCGAAGACAAGTTCAAGCTCGCTTTGCTTTGACTATCATATAACTCTATGAAATGATAAAAATCCTTTCCTGTTGTCACAAATAACGCGAGAGATTGTTCATCTTTTGCTCCTTTAATTTTTTTGGTAAATGTTTCTTGATAAATACCGTGCTTTTTAGCTATTTTTTTATCTGCTAATAAATGATTGATTGCTGCTTGCTCATCTGATTTGAGATGATGTTTTTGCGAAATAACAGCATCATATTTGATAATTTCTCCATACTGCCGATTTCCTATACCTTCCATGGAAGAAGACATCCCCAGACCGGCAAATAAGAGAGCGACGGAGCCTGCCACACCAAAAATGGTCATCAACATTCTTTGCTTGTAACGAAAGATATTTCGAGCTGTCACTTTTTGCGTAAAGCTGAGTCGATGCCAAATGAAGTCAATCCGCTCTAGCAAGATTTTTGAGCCTTTGGTAGGTGCCTTAGGCAACAATAATTGAGATGGTTTTTCTTTCAACTCTTTGTGAGCAATATAAAGGGCTGGTACAACACCACACAAGACCGAGCACACGAAAGCAATGAGACTAATTCCCCAATAAAAGTCTAACCGCAATGCTGGATAAGTGGAGGTTTTAAAAATCGTTTTCCCTAAGATGTAGGGTAAGAAATAAGTACCTAACAAACTTCCTATTACTGTACCTAGCAAGCTTGAAACCAAGCCATAGATGACAAATTTCTTAACGACATCTTGGTTCCGATAACCCAAAGCTTTTAAAACACCTGCATTTGTGCGTTCTTCGCTGACAAAACGTGTCATTGTCGTTACCGTTACAAGGGCAGCTACCAGATATAGTACAATCGGGAAAGCATTCCCTACAGCTGAGATTCCATAAGCACGATTCCCCGTTGTTGTGTACTCGTCAGCTCCTGGAAATGTCCGACGTGTATACACGCGGTAGGTTGGTACAGACAAGCCAGCTACTTCATCTTTTGCCTTTTGAATGTCTGCTTGCCCATTTTTTATTTTTGTTTCAGCATCTTTCTTTTGCTTTTCGTATTCAGTTTTTTTATCGTTCAATGTTGCCTGAACTTGGTTCAATTGCGTCTGACCATCTGCGATTTGTTGTTTTGCTTGCGCCAATTGGGCTTGACCTGCTTGGTATTCGACTTGTTTATTTCTTAAGGTTGCCTGACCACTTTGATATTGAGCCAAGCCTGCGTCATATTCAGCTTGTTTCGCATTCAATGCCTCAGCCGCAGATTGGTATTGGGCAAGTCCTGCTTGATAAAGCGCTTCTTGGTTTTGATACTGCGTCAGTCCAGTTTGAAATTCAGCCTGCTTTTTCTCCAGTTCTGCACGCGCAAAATTTAATTTCGTTTCTTCTTGTGCTAGTTTAGTTTGTGCTGCCACAATTTCTGGCACTGTTGCTGGATCAATTCCTTGCGCTTGCAACGCAGCTATCTTTACCTGCAAATCAGCTTTTGCAGCTGCAAGTTGCGTTTGACCTTTTTCCAATTCTGCCTGCGTTGCAGCCAATGTAGCTTGACTGTTTGCTAGATTTTCTTTTGTAGCAGACAATTGACTAGCTGCCTGATCTAATTGGGTTTTCGTTTGGTTCAATTGTGCCCAACCTGAAGACAGTTGAGCGGCGGCTGTATCTAATTTTTCTTTCGAGTTTGCTAAAGTTTGTTCAGCCTGTGCTATTTGAGTGGCTACTTGCGCAAGCAAGCTTTCTTTTTCAACTATTTGACCTTGAGCAAGCTCTAAATCTGCTCTTTTTTGATCAATTTGATCCTGCGCAACCGTTAGTTTCTGTCTGGCATCTGTCAATGCTTGTTGAGAAGTTCGAATGTTTGCTTCTCCGTCCGCAATTTTTGTCTGCGCTTGATTTTTTATCTCTGATAAACGATTTTTTCCATTATCAGCCAGTAGCTTTTCTAACTCATTTTCATGTTGCTTTATCTTTTTCCGATAGGAATCTCCAAAAGAATTGAGTGTTTTTAAATCATCATACCTCAAACGAGCAACTGTATAGACTGAACTTTGAAACGTTTTTGGCGTCACTACTGCATAAGCAGACAAGGTACCACTCCCTGAGTTAGAATTGCCAAGAGAAATGGTTGATGCCAATTCACTTGAATTGACGAACCCTGTCACCGTAAAGGTATGTTGCCTCAAAGCATAATTATTGGTTCCTTCCTCGTTTAAAGTAATGCTATCACGAATCTTGTATTTTCCTTGATAAAAACTAGCCAAAGCCACTTGATTTTCCTTGCTTGGAAAATGACCTGAGACAAGCTTGAACTTAGAAATTTTATTTGTCTGAGAAAAAACTCGAACAGAAGTTGAGCTATCCCCAATCACTGTATCTGTGAAATAACCATATTCTACCTGTGCGTTTGAAATTGTATTCAGTTCTTTTTGATCAGCTTTGCTAATGCCATAGTCTGATATCACTGCCAAATCCATCATTTTCATCTGTGAAAGATAACGATTGGCTGAATTTTCAATGTCTGGACTGGCTGCTTTCAGTCCTACTAGCGCAAAAGAACCTAACATCATCAAAAACATAATGGACAGAAAGCGTCCTTTGGACTGACGAAAAGAGAGCCAGATGTCTTTATTTAGAATGGATTTTTTCATATCACCACTCCTCACTAATACTCTAGACTTGCAATATCTTGAGGATGTTCATTCAAAGTGACGGACTGAATCCGTGCATCATGCATACGAATCACGCGGTCTGCAATCGGAGCTAACGCACCATTGTGAGTCACGATAATCACTGTTGCTCCCTGTTTGCGTGACATATCTTGAAGAATTTGCAGCACTTGCTTACCTGTTTTATAATCTAGCGCACCTGTTGGTTCATCACAAAGCAAAATTTTAGGATTTTTTGCCACGGCACGCGCAATGGAAACCCGTTGCTGCTCGCCGCCAGATAATTGAGCAGGAAAATTATGCAGTCGATTTCCTAGCCCAACTGCTGCTAACGCCTCTGCTGCATCCTGTGCATCTTGAACAATTTCCGAAGCCAGCTCAACATTTTCTAACGCCGTCAGATTGGGAACTAAATTATAAAATTGAAAGACGAAGCCAACGTCATTTCTCCGATAGTCCGTCAGTTGGTGAGCGTTGTAATGCGCTATATTTTGCCCGTCAATCAACACATCTCCCTCATCATTGCTGTCCATTCCGCCAAGAATATTCAGAATCGTCGATTTTCCAGCGCCAGAAGCTCCAAGAATGATGACTAATTCTCCTTTTTCGATGTCAAAAGAAGTGTCATTGTTAGCAATGATTTCTGTGTCTCCCATTTGATACCGTTTGTAACTATGCTTCATTTCAATATAAGCCATCGCCTTTTCCTCTTTCAGTTTCCATGTCCAATTAAATAAACAAGCTGTTGATTTGTTCCTATCTTTATTATAAAATAGACTCAACATAAAGGCAATCATCAATCATCAACAGAGTGTTCATTTAAGGAGTATTATGATGCAAAATCGGCAAACAGCAACCAAACAACACATCAGAGAAGCTCTCATTCAACTCTTGTTAGAAGAAAAATTTGAAACAATTTCCGTTAGTAAACTCTGCCAACGGGTAGGTATCAATCGTGGAACTTTTTATCTTCACTATCTTGATAAATACGATTTGATTGAAACGCTAAAAGAAGAAATCATCGCTCAATTGCGCAAAAATTTTGAAGAAACGACAAACACGCGTGACCTACTCATTACCAATCTAAGCTATCTCCAACAAAATTATGACCTGATTTATGCTGTTTCTCAAAGCCATTACCTCAATTTCCGTGAAACAATCCGTGAATTCATGCTTAGCATTTTAACTAACGAGCAACACAGACTTCAAACCGAATACTTTTTAAAAGAAAATTTCACCATTTCTAAAAAATATGCGCTGGAAGTCTTTTTATCTAGCGTAGAGGGCATTATCTCACTCTGGATTTCAAGTGGAGTTAAAGAAACACCTGAAGAAATGACGAATACGATTTTACAAACCTTTGATTACGATGCTTGGCAATGATAAACTAAAAAACTCTATTTCTAATCGGGAAAATCCCTTTTAGAAATAGAGTTTTTGATTTATATCTTTTTTAGCTTAAGCTCAGAAATTGAAAGATTGTAAAGTGAAATGACAGAATACATGTTATAATTCTCTGGTGCATATTTTTATATGCAATCATGTCATCATTGTTCTCTATCATCTAGGCGTGATTTTCTAACAATATCTGCCAAAATATGATTTACAAATTCTGCAACTGTTTCTGTATGTGTTTGTTTACTTCCGTAACGACGAACATTCACCGTACCGTCTGCTTGTTCCTTGTCCCCTACAATCAATTGGTAAGGAACTTTATGGGTTTGACTTTGACGAATCTTGTATTGCATTTTTTCATTGCGTTCATCAACATCCACGCGGACACCACGATTGCGCAGTTCTTTCGCCACTTTCCAAGCATAGTCAGCATGTGCTTCATTAGAAATCGGAATGACTGTCACTTGATGAGGAGCAAGCCAAGTTGGGAAAGCACCTTTGTAAGTTTCAATCAAGTAAGCAATAAAGCGCTCCATAGTAGACACGATACCACGGTGAATCATGACTGGACGATGCTCTTCACCGTCTGCTCCGATATAATGAAGATCAAAACGTTCTGGTAGCAAGAAGTCCAATTGAATAGTGGAAAGAGTTTCTTCATTTCCAAGAGCTGTTTTTACTTGGACATCCAACTTAGGACCGTAGAAAGCAGCTTCGCCTTCTGCCTCAAAATAGTCCAAACCTAAATCATCCATTGCTCCTTTTAGCATGCGTTGAGCATTTTCCCACATTTCATCATTATCAAAATATTTATGCTTGTCATTCGGGTCACGATAAGACAGACGGAAACGATAATCTGTAATGTTGAAGTCTTTGTAAACGTCAATCATCAAATCCAGCACATGTTTAAATTCTTCTTGAATTTGTTCTGGCATGACAAATAAGTGAGAATCATTCAGCGTCATTTCACGAACACGTTGGAGTCCTGAGAGCGCACCTGATTTTTCAAAACGGTGCATCATACCAAGTTCTGCAATGCGAATTGGCAGCTCACGATAAGAATGCACATGGTTTTTATAGACCTCAATATGATGCGGGCAATTCATCGGACGAAGAACAAATTGTTCACCGTCTCCCATATCCATTGGCGGGAACATATCTTCTTGGTAATGTTCCCAGTGACCAGAAGTTTTGTATAAATCCACACTAGCAAGCGGTGGCGTATACACGTGTTGGTAGCCGTCATTGACTTCGCGGTCTGTAATATAGCGCTCTACGATACGACGAATAGTCGCACCATCTGGAAGCCAGAATGGAAGTCCTTGTCCAACTTCAGGAGAAATCATGAAAAGATCCAACTCTTTACCGAGCTTACGGTGGTCACGTTCTTTCGCTTCTTCACGCATTTGGAGATAGTTTTTTAGGTCTTTCTTATCAAACCAAGCTGTTCCATAGATCCGTTGCATCATAGCATTGTCGCTATTTCCACGCCAGTATGCACCCGCTACATTTAACAAATGGAAAATTTGAATACGCCCAGTTGACGGTACATGAGGTCCACGACAGAGATCCACATATTCTCCTTGACGGTAGATTGTAAGCCCTCCTTCGTCTTCTGAGTGCTCCTCAATCAATTCCAACTTGTAAGGATCATTCTTGAAAATTTCTCGTGCCTGATCTTTTGTCACTTCTTCGCGAATTGACGGGAAATTCTCCTTGACAATCTTCTTCATTTCTTCTTCGATACGAGGCAAATCTTCGTTGGAAATCTGACCAGCAGCATTGTCCGTATCATAGTAAAATCCGTCCTGAATAGCTGGACCAACTCCCAAGTGAATGTCTGGGAAAAGACGACGAGCAGCTTGGGCAAAGAGGTGAGCAGCAGAGTGACGCAAGATAGGCAGGGCGTCTTCATGGTCAGGTGTGACAATTTCGATGCTACCATCTTCTGTGATAGGGCGAGTGGTATCTATGAGTTTGCCGTTGAATTTACCAGCCAAGGCTTTCTTTGCCAAGGAATTGCTGATAGATTGGGCAATGTCAAAAGTCGTGCTGCCTGATTCATATTCACGAACAGCGCCATCTGGGAAAGTAATCTTAATCATAGTTTTCTCCTTTAATATCTATTTTATTTGTATTGGGCAATTTTAAGAGCCGAGCAATCTCTTCAGCGGTCTCCTTTTCCGATCGACTGCCGTCTGTCATGAGGCTAGGATAGCCTAATTTTTTTGCTTCCTTCCGCACCATTTGGGCAAAAAGAATGTCCCGCTGCATCCAGTTTTCAAAAGCTTGCTCAGGATTGGATGTGTCCTCTAAAACATAGGGAACCCATTCTCTCTGCCGATAATGCTTTGTCTGAAAATCAGCTGTCGGAGTCAAGCATAGATAGGAAACCGCTGGTTCTTCAAGACTTTTTACCAGGTGAGGCAGAAGCCCTGCTCCCTCCAGTAAGAGTGGTTTATCTTGATTATTTAGCAAGTAAGATGTCACATAAGGAAAAATCTCCTCATAAAAACACCATTCTTCACCTGCCATCTCCTCTGGATGTCTCAGCCAGATTTGATCCGGACTTCTGTCCTGTCTCAGAAGGGAAATCGGCTTTGCGTTCGCTCTTGCTTGATCCATCATCTGGTCTGTCAAATCATCTAACTTGATATGAAGCAGCCCATACTGCTGAGTAAGAAGGGAGGCAATTGTTGACTTCCCACTGCAAGGCGATCCACCAATCATATAGAGCATAACTCTTCCTCCTTCCGACAAAATAAAAAGCGGCAATCCTAAAAGGACGTCGCAACGTGGTTCCACCTTCATTCATGTACAACAAAAAAGTTTGTTGACACCTCTGATTGGCTCTAACGTAGCCACCGTTTTATGTTTGCATAAAAATAAATCGAGTAGTCCCAGCTACATCCTCTGCGTGATTCCCAGCTCCACACGCTCTCTGAAAGATTTCCTGTAGGTGATATGTCTCTAAAAAGTATTATAACACGATTGGAAAAATTTGCAAGCCCTATGATTAAAATGTATTGTGTTTTGGATCCATTCGAAACAGCACAGCTCTAAAACCATTAACTGTATTTGTAAAGTTGGCCGGCTGTTCTGGAACCATTCGAAACAGCACAGCTCTAAAACTAAATTAAGAGAATCGATTCAATCGCTTGTGTTTTGGAACCATTCGAAACAGCACAGCTCTAAAACTATGTATTCCCCACGCGCAAACCGAGTATTGTTTTGGAACCATTCGAAACAGCACAGCTCTAAAACACAGCTAGAACAAGCATCTCAATCGCAGTCGTTTTGGAACCATTCGAAACAGCACAGCTCTAAAACATGCTCAATAAAATTCATAATACATTTCATGTTTTGGAACCATTCGAAACAGCACAGCTCTAAAACACCAATGCCTACGTTTTAAGCTACCTTGTGGTTTTGGAACCATTCGAAACAGCACAGCTCTAAAACAGGTAGTAAATGGAATCTAGCAAATAAGATGTTTTGGAACCATTCGAAACAGCACAGCTCTAAAACATAGACGGCATTTGCTTTCGGTGTCACAATGTTTTGGAACCATTTGAAACAGCACAGCTCTAAAACAATCGTGAGCAATTTGCTCTTTGGAAATCAGTTTTGGAACCATTCGAAACAGCACAGCTCTAAAACTTTAGTTATAAATTTCACAACACTATTATAGTTTTGGAACCATTCGAAACAGCACAGCTCTAAAACTAAAGGTGAGGAAAAGCTCAATCAGGCTAAGTTTTGGAACCATTCGAAACAGCACAGCTCTAAAACAAACAAATTCGATTCTTAGAACAGCGCGGAGTTTTGGAACCATTCGAAACAGCACAGCTCTAAAACTAAGAACTCCTCTTTAAAAATAAAAGGGCAGTTTTGGAACCATTCGAAACAGCACAGCTCTAAAACGCTAAATTCTACAGTCGTACCATCTGGATAGTTTTGGAACCATTCGAAACAGCACAGCTCTAAAACAATTCATAGCTTTTTTTAGTTCTTTATCTTGTTTTGGAACCATTCGAAACAGCACAGCTCTAAAACAATCTTTAAATCGACTACGTTTTTTATCATGTTTTGGAACCATTCGAAACAGCACAGCTCTAAAACTTAGATACAGTAAACTTATCTCCACTACCTGTTTTGGAACCATTCGAAACAGCACAGCTCTAAAACAATTCATAGCTTTTTTTAGTTCTTTATCTTGTTTTGGAACCATTCGAAACAGCACAGCTCTAAAACTCGCTAATCTATGATTTCGAATGCTTGCCAGTTTTGGAACCATTCGAAACAGCACAGCTCTAAAACTGCCCTTTTTACTTTCTTCTTCACGCGCCAGTTTTGGAACCATTCGAAACAGCACAGCTCTAAAACACAATCCTGTCCAGGAATACATGGAAACTGGTTTTGGAACCATTCGAAACAGCACAGCTCTAAAACGTTTTCTTGATGATACTATAATAGCACGTTGTTTTGGAACCATTCGAAACAGCACAGCTCTAAAACCACTACCCAGATAGGTTCTTGGGATAACAAGTTTTGGAACCATTCGAAACAGCACAGCTCTAAAACCAACAATTGCACATGGTGATTATGCTGCGTGTTTTGGAACCATTCGAAACAGCACAGCTCTAAAACTTACTTTTTTGCGTTTTTGCCGTAAAATATGTTTTGGAACCATTCGAAACAGCACAGCTCTAAAACATAACTTTATCATTCTTTCTGTCATGAAAAGTTTTGGAACCATTCGAAACAGCACAGCTCTAAAACCTCGTGGACCAATTTTTGTCTCGAAATTTCGTAATCGCGCCATTCGTCCCAGCTAGACTTCAGCTCGAACGATTCCTTATATTTGTTAATATTATACCATATTCTCACAAGATAAGAAATAGTCCTCATCCACTACATATTGAGGGAAGTCGTATACTTTTCTTGGTTCAACAAACAGTACATTTATATTATGAAGTTGAATATATTCTACCAATTTAGCTAGTTCATGTTCAGACAGATAACATGACATATTCACAAAGACAAGCAGTTTCTTTTTAGAAAGATATTTAAACACCTGAACAATCTCTAAACTTTTCTCAAAAACAGTGTCACTTAGTGTTTCAATTTTTACACCTAAAGCATCAATCAATTCCAAAATTGTTATTTCATCATACTCTAAATCCAGCTCGTTTTCTAAACATTCAAAAGCAATTAGTTCTGTAATAGTTGCAACTAATTTTTCTAACATAGATTTCACTTCGGGCTTTTCATTCAACTGTTTTTCCAAATCCGCACGAATCAGTTTTAACATTGCCGGTGAGTTAATATTGTAGCCTAAAATATCTGTAATAAGCAATAACTCGGATTCTTTCAAGGATTTCATCTTGTTATCAAATAATTTTAGCTCATCTTCTTCCGAATAGTGATATAGGTGTTTGACAACATCGGAAAATATCAGCTGTTCCTCTAAAATAAGGAAAGTAGCCTGTTTAATTTCAATCGGTTCGTCCAGAATCGGAAAATTAATTTTCATCTGTAAAATCCTCTCCTAGAAATACCAACCTTGCATCTGAATTGGCAATACTGGTATCCCTTTCTCCATTCAAGTAGATCATGCGAGAAAATTGCTTTTCTGTTACCGTTAAAAGGGTGATACTTCCCTTCTTAGGATTATTAACTTTTAACCGCTCAAGCATGGCATTATTGGCAGAATTATTCAAAAGCAATTTACTGTATACCGAAAACTGATGCATGATGAACCCTTCATTCATCAAGAATTTCCTAAATTTTCGATAAGCTTTACGCTCCTCTGCAGTCTCAACCGGCATATCAAACATTAAAATCATTCGCATATATCGATAACTCATATCCTAAATTCAGGAACTCCTTTCCCCATTTGATTCAATGTCTTTATCACTTTTTTGGTGTAATCACTGATGATGTTAGATAAATACATTTCTTTTCCATTATAGAGAAAAGTATCAGAAAAAATAGTAAACAACTCTCTCTTAATTTTCACAAAGTCATCGTTCCTGTTTTCATAAACAATTCTGTCAATAATTGGACGAAACGGCTCCATTATATCACTTGCCAGATTAAATTGGTTAAACTGATTGGCATGCTTCAGCCCAAACTGAGTCATACATCCACAAACTACTACTTCCCGAGCAAATATACTTAGTATCAAGGTGTAGCCGTAATCAAGAGCAGCATTAATATCATTATCTTGTTCCCTTGAAAAATCATTTCCAAATAATGTATTAAAGTAAATCCGAGCTGCATGTCCTTCGCGGTTACTAGGATCAAACAGCTCCAACCTATTATACAAATCAATGACAGACTGTGATTTTTCAAAGAAACCACAATCTCCAAGATACATCGCTTGATTTAGAATCTTCTGTGCAATGATTGTCGTCCAGACTTCTGCCTTAACATCTTCTGACCAAGTGATCTGATTACTTAGCTGCAAACTGGAATCGTGACGCGCATAGTAGGGCATCAGCATGGCTGTCGGCAAACGCTTATCATCACAAAAAATAACTAAAATATTCTCATCAACCAGCCGCTTAATCAGCATGGTTGACAGCACAATATCAGTTGTCTCCAACAACAAGATATCCACCTCGGACAGATGAATCAACTCTGTCCGAGAGGCATCCTTGAAGATCAAGTGATTATTCTTGTAGGAAAGTTTTGAATGTGTATTTACAACAACTGTTCTCCATCCCATCAATCTTCTCCTAACTTGCTCAAGTCAATCCGTGTTTCATAAAGACCCGTAATTGATTGGTGGATGAGGGTAGCATTTAAACATTCTGTAACGGAAGTATACCTTTTACGATCAATGTTCTCACCAAAAAAGTTAAAAGCTGCTGGCGCCCCAAATGCTGTAAATGTCAATAAACTGATAAAAGATTTAGCCAAACTTGATACTTCTGCATCTTTATTTTTAGAAAAAAGCATCTCGATTTTTGTTAAGTTGTTATCCGCCAACACATACTTTCTTGAGAATACTGATATATATTCAAGAAGCTCCTTGAATTCATCTTTATGTTTCTCAACATATTCTCTGTGTTCAGGTTCATAATTTTTTTCAATTTGATAAGAATGGTAAAGTAAAGTTGTAAAGCGCTGAGGAATCACTAACTCATTTCCTTTTTGAAGCTCTCTTGCGCTAGCTAGCAACCTTCTGCGTTTATTTTCTAATTCAAAAAGACTGTATTTCGGTAATTTTATAATTTTTTCCAACCGAACATTTCGATAACCTCTTTGTTCAAGAAAATCAACTGGATGCTTCTCAAATCGCTTCTTTTCCATTATGGTAATCCCTACCATATCTTGGACTTTCCTCAGCTTCTTTGATTTCCCTTTTTCCACATCAGCAAATACCAGAATAGAATAAGCCACAACCGGACTGTCAAAGCCACCATATTTTTTCGGATTCCAATAACTATTCTTTGTCTTTCTCGGAATCAATTTATCAGATTCACCCTTAGGAAGAATGGATTCTTTAGAAAAACCTCCTGTCTGCTCTTCTGTCTTCTTCACAATATTTACTTGCGGGTATGATAAGACTTTTCTTAGGATTTTAATATGTTTTTCTTTATTCCATGCAATCTCCCCATCCTCATTAGTTTGGATGTCTTCTTTTTTAAAGAAACGAAGAATATTTGAATAAAAAAGAAATTTTTCAGTAGCAGATTTTCTTGAACGGTAACTATTGTATTTAGGGTATTCACCATAAACAAATTCTGGTTCAAGCTGAGGGTATTTGAGCAATAAAGCATTTCCAACAACGGCATTCAGATATGCATCATGAGCGTGGTGATAATCATTTATTTCACGAACTTTATAGAGTTCAAATTCTTTACGGAAATTTGATACAAGATTAGACTTCAAGGTAATAATTTTTACATTGCGAATACGTCTTTTATTCCCGTCAAATTCTGTATTAAACCGCTCATCTAAAATTTGTGCAACATGTTTTGTGATTTGTCTTGTTTCAACTAATTGTCGCTTGATAAATCCTGCTTTATCCTCTTCAGTCAAACCACCTCGTTCTGCCTTGGTTAAATTATCAAATTTGCGTTGTGTAATCAGTTTTACTGAAAGAAGTTTGCTCCAAAATGACTTCATTTCATGAACAACTTCTATACTTGGTACATCATCAGATTTACCTCTGTTTTTGTCAGAACGAGTCAGCACACGGTTATCAAGTGAATTATCCTTAATAAAGGCTTGCGGAATAATGTGATCTATATCATATTGACTTAGATTGTTAATATCTAAAGTTTCTCCTGTATACATATCTTTGCCATTTTGGATATAGTACAAGAATAATCGATCATTTTGAAGTTGCTGATTTTCCACATTCTTAATATTTACAGGATTGTCCAAATTCTTCAATGAATCTTGTAATAATTTAAGACGTTGCTGTGAATTTCTACGCCCCTTATCTGTCATCTGATTTTCACGCGCCATCTCTATGATAATATTAGCAGGGTTATGCCCCATTACTTTGACTAATTCATCAACGATTTTGACACTTTGTAAAATCCCTTTCTTGATAGCAGGACTTCCAGGTAAGTCATGCACTACATTTGCAATATCATCAACATCACCAATGATTTGTGCCCTAGCAATTTCTTCTTTAAAAGAAAGAGCATCATCATTAATCAACTGCATAAAATTACGATTAGCGTAACCATCATCGATTAGATAGTCTAATATTGTTTTCTTATTCTCTTTATTTCGGATACCATTGATCAACTTGTATGACAAGCGTCCCCAACCAGTGTAATGACGGCGTTCCAATTTTTTCAATTGAGCCTTAGTAAAGATATCACTATACTTTTGAAGACGCTGACGAATCATTTCTCTATCTTCAAATAAAGTTAGCGTTTGAATAATATCCTCAATTGTCTTTTCATTTGCTTTATCATCTAAGAATGATTTATCTAAAATCTTACGCAAATCATGATAGGTTCCAAGACTGGAATTAAAGGCTTTATTTTCCTTATCCAGTCCAGTTAAGTTAACAATTCTAAATTCTTCAAACTCTTTATTCAAATAATTTAAAAGTTTATCTTTCGTAACTTTCCGATTTTCTTTAAAAACATGATCAAAAATCTCTTGCTTCATATTTGCATCAAAGAATTTAGCTTCACCCTGTTCATTAACATACTTAACTTTGGTCAACTCGTTGTAAACGGTAAAGGTTTCGTATAGAAGACTGTGTTTGGGTAAGACTTTTTCTTCAGGTAAATACAAATCATTTAAAGTCATGCGTGTGATGAATTTTTCTGCTGATTTTTCTTTATCAAGAATATCATCAAAATTCCATGGCGTAATTTTTTCATCCGCCTTATATTCTGCCCAAGCAAAGCGACTGCCTTTTCGTGCCAAAGGACCAACGTAGTAAGGAATTCTAAACGTTAAGATTTTTTCAATCTTATCCTGATTTTCTTTCAAGAATGGATAGTGTTCCTCCTGACGTCGTAAAATAGCATGCATTTCTTGAAGGTGAATCTGATGCGGAATGGAGCCATTATCAAAGGTCCGTTGCTTTCTCAAAAAATCTTCACGATCAATTTTATCAAGAAAATCACCACTTCCATTAATTTGTAAAAGAATTCCCTTTAAGTATTTGTAAAACTCATCTTGTTTGACACCGTTTTCAATATAACCCGCATAACCTTTCTTGTTTTTATCTTTGAAAATGGCATTATACTGATCAGGAGCATTCACTTTAATAAAATCTTTCAATTTTTTAAGATCTTTTTGATGTTCCTCATAGCGTTTAACCATTGAAGCAGACAAAGGTGCTTTTGTTGAGTTATCATCTACTGTCAAAATCCCTGACAGCAATATAGCATCATAAAGATTTTTAGCAGATGCAAACAAGTCCGCATACTCATCTCCGATTTCCCCAAGCAACCCTTCCAAATCTTCTTCATATGTATCTTTAGAAAATTGTAATTTAGCATCTTCAGATAATTGGAAATTGGTTTTAAAGTTGGGTTGTAAACCCAAAGATAAAGCAATAAGATTCCCGAATAAAGTATTTTTCTTCTCAGCTGGATAATGAGCAATAAGATTTTCTAAACGACGAGATTTGCTAACTTTTTCTGTTAAGATACTCAATGCATCGACTGTCATTTCTGATAAGTGACTTTCTTCAACTGTCTTATCATATACTTCTACAAAATCCTTAAATAATGCTTGGACATTTGTGTTTTCAGCTTTTAGCTGACCTTCAATAAGAAAATGCCCACGGAATTTAATCATATGCGCCAAAGCTAAATAAACCAAGCGCAAATCAGCTTTTTGGGATATATCGGCTAGGTGCTTTCTCAAGTGATATATTGTTGGAAAATCATCATGATATTTCACTTCTGCTGCAATATTTCCAAAAATTGGATGACGTTCCCCTCTTTTATCCTCATCTACAAGAAAAGAATCATCCAAGCGTTGAAAGAAGTTTTCATCTACCTTGTTCATTTCCTCAGCAAAAATTTCTTGCAAATAGCGTAGACGATTTCTACGGCGTGTGTATCGACGTCTTGCTGTCCGTTTCAAGCGTGTCGCCTCTGCGGTTTCGCCACTATCAAATAAAAGAGCACCTAATAAATTTTTCTTGATAGATTGTTTATCAGTATTTCCTAAGACTTTCATCTTTTTAGCAGGAACCTTGTAGTCATCCGTAACAACAGCCCATCCAACACTATTTGTGCCGATATCGAGGCCAATAGAATATTTTTGATCCATCTTTTTCCTCCTGATGTAAAGATTGATTTTTTATATAAAAGCAATTATTGAGAGCGTGAGCCTCTAAAACTAAGTTACTAAAATTAAAATGTTTATTTATCACAGTTGCTGAAAAGGTTATTTATCAAAAAATAAAAATCTTTAGAAGCTACTTATAAAATTATGAAACGAAAACCTTAACTATATCAACAAGAACCTTCATAAGTTTTAACAATTCCGTTATAATAACAAGTTCGTCCTTTTTTAATCTAATTTTCTTTAAAATCAACTCCTTAAGATACAACTTTTATAATTTATAATTTGATTATATCACATATTTTTAAATTTTCAACAAAAATAATGATGAATTTCTATAAAAATGTGATAGAATTAATAGAAAGTTGTATCTTAGTTTTAGAGTTGTGTTGTTTCGAATGCTTCCAAAACTACACCAAATTTCTTAGATTTCCACAGAACTATATATTTTAAACAGATCGTTCACACTAAGTTTTCTCATATAACAATATAATTTCCTCAGTATATTAATATTTTATCAGAAAAACGTTTACATTTAAAGAAAAATATTGTATACTATCATTGTTGGAACCATTCGAAACAACACAGCAAGTTAAAATAAGGCTTTGTCCGTATCCAACTTGAAAAAGTGGCACCGATTCGGTGCTTTTTTCTTTCTCTTGTTTCAACAAAAAACAGCCTCACGACTGTTTTTACTTTTATCCTACTGAGCCTTCCATACTCATGTTAATGAGTTGGTTGAGCTCCACTGCGTATTCCATTGGAAGTTCTTTGGTGATCGGTTCCATAAAGCCATTGATAATCATGGCAGTTGCTTCTTCTTCGCTAATACCACGGCTCATGAGGTAATAAAGCTGATCCTCCGAAACCTTAGAAACCTTAGCTTCGTGTTCCAGTGCAACATTCGAATTGTGAATTTCATTAAATGGAATGGTATCCGAGCTGGATTCACCATCCATGAGAATCGTATCGCACTCAATGTGAGACTTTGAACCAGCACTGTTCTTGCCAAAACGGACTTGACCGCGGTAATCCGTCTTACCACCGTCTTTAGCAACAGACTTGGAAATCAATGTGCTAGAAGTCTTCGGCGCATTGTGATAGACTTTACAGCCTGCATCTAAATGCTGACCATAATTAGCAAAGGACATAGAAAGAACAGAAGTTCTTGCATTGCGTCCATTCAAAATGCTGCAAGGGTATTTCATATTGACCTTGCTGCCCAGATTTCCGTCAATCCATTCCAAAGTACCGCCTTCTTCAACCGTTCCACGCTCTGTTACCAGATTATAAACATTGTCTGACCAGTTTTGAATGGTTGTATAGCGGAAAAAAGCATCTTTTTTGACAATAATTTCCACATTTGCAGCATGAAGACTATTGGTCGTATAAGTCGGCGCTGTGCAGCCCTCAATGTATTGAATAGAGCCACCCTCTTCTACGATAATGAGCGAGCGTTCAAACTGACCGGCATTCTCTCCATTGATACGGAAATAGGTCTGAACTGGCACCTGACATTGAACATTTTTAGGAACATAGATAAATGTGCCACCTGACCAAACAGCACTGTTCAAAGCAGAAAACTTGTGCTCTGCATTAGAAATGACTGTGCCAAAGTATTTTTTCACCAAATCCGGATATTCTTGTACTGCCGTGTCGGTATCGGTAAAGATAATGCCTTGCTTGGCAAATTCTTCTTTCATGTTGTGATAGACTACTTCAGATTCATACTGAGCAACTGCTCCTGACAAAAATTGACGTTCCGCTTCAGGAATACCCAGACGCTCAAAGGTTTTCTTTATTTCATCTGGCACTTCATCCCAGTTTCTAGCCCGATCCCCACTTAATTTTTGATAATAGACAATATCATCAAATCGTATGCCGGATAAATCTGGTCCAAAATCAGGCATGGGCAATTTATGGAACAATTCTAAAGAACGCAAGCGATAATCCAACATCCATTGCGGCTCATTTTTAATTTCAGAAATTTCACGAACAACCTCTTCTGTCAGACCCTTACCAGTCGAGAACAAAGGCTTCACATCGTCATGAAAACCAAAAGCATAATCTCGTTCTTTCGTCATCTCATTCCTCCCATTGATACAATTTCTCTTCTCTTATTATACTATTCTATATTAGAAATGTCAGAATATATGCCTAAAATCGAATAAATTAAGCTAAAAAGGCTAGGAAAAGTTCCCAGCCTTCTTACATGATTACCGTACTTTTTCGGCTAATGCTTCAGCGAATTTCTCCAGATTTTCAATATCTTCATCTTCTGCTGATAGATCGACTTTGACATTTTCAGCACCTTTTTCAGCACCTGTCGCTGCAAAAGCGCGATCAAAGTCATCTACTGCCTTACAAAACTCATCATAGAATGTATCACCTGACCCGACAACACCATAAATCTTTCCAGTCAAGTCAAGACTAGCTAAATCTTCATAAAAATCAACAATTTCATCAGGCAACTCGCCGTCACCGTATGTGTAAGAAGCAACGATTGCGATATCTGCTTCTAGAAATTCCTCTGCATCAACCGTTGTGCATTCATCAATATCTACTTCTAAACCAAGTTCTTTTAATTTATCAGCTACAATATCTGCGATTTCTTCTGTATTTCCTGTCATACTCGCAAATACAATTTTTGCTAAAGCCATAATTTCCTCCCAAAAATTCTATCAGTTTATTATAACACATTGAACAAATTGTTGCACTTCAAATCTCTTAAAGTTCCCTACTTTTCCCTTTTACTTTTTAAAATAATCATCTTATGATACAATGAATAAAAGGTAGAGCGGAGGTTATAACATGGACATTTTTAAGCAAATTTTACATAAAATTAAAGAATACGATACGATTATCATTCATCGTCACATGCGACCTGATCCTGATGCCTTAGGAAGTCAAGTCGGTTTGAAAAAATTACTTCAAGTCAATTTCCCTGAGAAAAAGATTAAAGTAGCAGGAAAGACTGAACCTACTCTTGCTTGGCTGGCTAAAATGGATGATGTTTCAGACGATGATTACAAACATGCTTTAGTTATTGTTTGTGATACGGCAAATACTGCTCGGATTGATGATGAACGGTACAACAAAGGGGATTTTCTCATCAAAATTGATCATCATCCAAATGATGACATTTACGGGGACATTTCTTTGGTGGATACTAGCTCTAGTAGTGCTAGTGAGTTAATTGCTCTCTTTGCATTGGAAAATAAACTGAAACTAGATGATTATTCTGCTAAATTGCTTTATGCTGGAATTGTCGGTGATACAGGACGTTTCCTATATCCTGCCACAACTGCCCGCACAATGGCTGTCGCCAGTAAACTTCGCGAGTATCCCTTTGATTTTGCTGCTTTGGCTCGAAAAATGGACTCTTTCAGCTATCAAATCGCTAAACTTCTAGGCTATGTTTATGACCATTTAGAAGTCGATGAAAATGGTGCAGCTCGTGTCATTTTAACTCAGGAACTTCTCAAAGCCAATCATTTAACAGATGCTGATACTTCTGCTATCGTTTCAGCTCCAGGGCGTATTGACAGCGTTGAATTATGGGGAATTTTTGTTGAGCAAGAAAATGGAAATTACCGCGTTCGGCTAAGGAGTAAATTTATCCCGATTAATGAAGTAGCTAAAAAACACGACGGAGGCGGTCATCCTCTTGCCAGTGGTGCCAATGCTTACTCCAAAGAAGAAATCGAAGAAGTTTATCAAGAATTGAAAGAATTGGCAAAAAGGAAATAATTTGGTAGAAAAGACTTGTCAAATCCGCTAGAATTTGGTAAACTATCAAAGTAACGAATCTATGGCTCGCAGAGAGACCATGGCAGAAAGGAAATTTTTAAAAATGAGAAAAGATATTCATCCTGAATACCGTCCTGTTGTCTTTATGGATACTTCAACTGGCTACAAATTCCTTAGTGGTTCTACTAAGTATTCTAGCGAAACTATTGAATGGGAAGATGGAAACACTTATCCTTTGATCCGTGTGGAAATTTCATCAGACTCACATCCATTCTACACTGGACGTCAAAAATTCACTCAAGCAGATGGACGTGTGGATCGTTTCAACAAAAAATACGGTCTCAAATAAAGATCATATTTACATTACAAAGAATGTTGATAATAAGCCTTTTCCAATTTTGGGAAAGGGTTTTTTTTATATAATCAAAAAAACTTGGAATCTACGACAGTATGACTTCCAAGTTTTTACCTTTTTTCACATTCAGTATTTTAATTGTTGAATAACCAATACATGGCTATCTTTTACACCATATAAACTATGAAGTTCATTTGGTTCCATGGTTAAAAAACTTCCGGGAACAAGTTGAACTGTTTGACCAGATGATGTAAAATCAACCTTTCCTTCTAGACAGACAACAGTCACCAAAGCATCAGCCTTATGTTCAGGAATTATTTTTCCTTCTCCTAAGTGAAGGTGACGGATGATGCGGCTAGTTTCTTCAACAGGTGTTTCCACGACATCAATAGTAGGGTTCATTGTGTAAATTTTCATGTGTATTGTCTCCTTGTGTTCAACTTTAATCCTTATAATCTCCCCCGGAAAAGCCGAAATACTCTTCTAAAGATAGTCCTGAATCCGCAATCTCTTTTGCTTCTTTCCCAACATAACGAAGATGCCATTGCTCTGGCATATATCCAGTTTTGTCTTCTTTACCATTTAGATAGCGCACGACAAATCCATACTCAGCTGCATGTTTCAAAAGCCACTGGCTCGCCTTTGCTTCTGTTACTAGATTTCCGTCTGTACCAATCAAGTCAAATGCCAAGCCCGTTTGGTGTTCGCTATAACCAGGTCGGGCAGAATAACGATCTGCTGCTTCTTTCCCGTCTTGATTGACATAATTTTGATAAAGAGTAACCTGCGTTTGATAACTACGGAAACCGCTATATTGATGACTGATAGGATAGCCTTCGCGCTGCATAGTAGCAATCAACTCCAGCAATTTTGCTTTAGCAGTAGGATTTTCACCGGGATTGTAATCTGAAGATAATGGATAATGTTTATTTGCGATGACAATTTCATCGTATTTTCCTTTTACACTATAGTAAGAACCATTATAATGAACTTTTGCTTTTTTCTTTACTTGCTCAGAGGACGCAACTTTTGCAGACGTTGCTTTTCCTTCTTGTTTCGTTTCCACATTCGTTTTCTTTTCCCCACAAGCTGTCAAAAGAAACAAACTCGCTACTAATAAAATCCCAATCCTTTTTTTCATCTGTATCGCCTCATTTATAGAATTTTCTAATTTTCATTATAGGCGTAGATATACTGTATGTCAATTCAAAAAAGCATGCATTTGCACACTTTTCATTTTTTCTAGTTAATCATTTAAGACGACCACTTTCCCAAATCCCGCTTGACTTTCGATATAAGAATGGGCTGCTGGGATTTGCTCTAACGAAAAGATTCGTTGAGAAGATACATTTTTCTGGTAAGCATCAATATAGCTAAAAAGTTCATCAATAAGCTGCTGGCTCACATTGCCTGAATGAAAACTCGTCAAAAAACTATTATTTTTTATTTCTACGATTGGGTCAAACTCCTCTACATACCATTTGCCACCTAATTGACCAGTGTTACAGATAATTCCTGCACTTTGAATATGGTCAAATGAATTTTTTAGAGTAGCCGGACCGACTAATTCAAGGATTTTATCAAACTTTTCCTCAGTTTGCAAAACTCCTTTTTCATCTAAAATAATTTCATCAAAACCTCGATATTGAAGCAAATCTTTTTTAGCGAGAGAACGAACTGCGCCAACTACACGATTCTGTGGGAATTGCGCCTTTACCAATTTTAAGAAAGCTAATCCAACACCACTTGTCGCAGCTCGGACTAAGATTGAATCTCCTTCTTTTATCTGCAGATTTTTGAAGGAGCCAAAAGCGGTATAATAGGTCTCTGGTACTGCTGCTAACTCAGACCAAGGTAATTGGCTATCTACGGGATAAATCTGCTCATTTGGAAGTAGAGCATATTCAGCATAAGAACCGTCAAGGGCACGTCCCATTTCACCCCATGATAGAGACAATTTTTTATCCAATTTGTAAATCTCTCCTTGTCGTTTCAACCACTTGTCCTACACACTCAATCCCCAAAATTCGAGGAAATTGAACATCTGGAGATAGACCTTTCCGAGTGAAAATTTCTGAATGATTGATCCCAAAACCTTTAATCTTGACTAGAGTCCAGCCTTCTTTTACATTCGGGAATTCTCATTCTTCTAGAACAAATTTTTCTGGACCACCAGGCTCATAAATCACCATGGATTTCATTTTTTGATTCATAGAACTTCTCTTTAGCTTGCTAATTCTAGTAGTTTTCGTACAAAGTCATTTGCAGGCTGCATTTTTATTTCCTGTGGCGTGCCATATTGCTGGATTTCTCCCTTATCTAAAACGAGGATTTTCGTGCCTAGTTTCAAGGCTTCTGTTATATCGTGTGTGATAAACACAACTGTAATGCCGGTTTCTTCATGCAGTGATTTTAATTCACGCTGTAACTGATAGCGCGTAATAGCATCCACTGCTCCAAAAGGCTCATCCATTAGCAAAATATCAGGCGTCGCAGCGAGTGCACGGGCAATCCCCACTCGTTGCGCCTGTCCGCCCGAAAGAGCTGCTGGATAGCGATTTTTTAGCTGAGTATCCAAACCAAGCATGGCTAACTTTTCATCTACAACTTTCTCTATTTCCACTTGATTTTTCTTTTGCAAATTCAAGACATAAGCGATATTCTCAGCAACTGTCAAATGCGGAAAAAGCCCATTTCCTTGAATCGAATAACCGATGTTTCGTCGCAATTCAATCAAATCCGTGTCCTGCACATCTTGACCATTGATAAGGATTTGCCCTTGATTCGGCTTGACCAAACCATTTATCATCTTTAACAATGTCGTTTTGCCTGAGCCAGAAGTCCCCACAACTGTCAGAAAAGTGCCGTCTTCAATCTTTAGATTTAGATTTTTGATAATGTCTTGATTTCCATAAGATTTGCTAATTTCTTTGTATTCAATCATTTTTTCAAAATTCCTTTCTCTACAAGATAGTCATGAGCGACTTTAGCCGGCTCTTCTTTGTCATTTTCTACTTTGTGGTTTAGTTCTGCCATTTTACTATCTGTTAAAATACCATCTAATTTTGCCAATGCTTTTTTCAATTGTTGGTATTTTTTTAGAGTAGCTTCTCGAACAACTGTCCCTGCCTGATAAGAAGGATAGATTTTTTTATCATCTTTCAAAACCACTAGATTGGCACCATAAAGCTGTCCATCTGTGGTAAAAATATCAATCGCATCAACTTTTCCAGATTTAATAGCCTGATATTTCAGTCCGCTATCCATATCCACTTGAGATTTGAACTTCATACCATAGGTAGATTGTAAACGTGCAAAACCGTCTTCACGACCAAAGAAATCATACTCTGCACCAAAAGTTAAATTAGGACTAACTTTAGCAAGATCGCTAAAGGTTTTAATATTGTATTTTTCTGCTACATCCTTGCGAACGGCTAAGCCATATGTGTTATTAAAGCCAAATGTATTTACCCATGCAAGTTGATATTTCTTGCGGTATTGACTTTCAAGCGTCTTAAATTGACTTTCATCATAAGAACCTGACTTTTTGAGAATAACTTCCCAGATCGTACCGGTGTATTCGGCATAAATATCAAATTCACCTTTAACCATCGCTGGATGGATATTGGCAGTCCCACCACCGACACCTTTAGTCATTTTGACCTTCAGATTGGTGTATTCTTCAATGACTTGTTTTTGCATTTCTCCTAAGATATAGTTTTCTGTCTGTGGCTTGGTCGCAATCTTGACCGTTCCACCCATTGGATTCATTTGCAAAAATGCGATGATTCCTGCCATCAAAAGAACTATAGAGCTGAAAACAGCTAACCATTTTTTAGATACTTTTTTATGACGTAAGATTGATTTTTCAACCAAAGAAAGGAGAAAATCAAAGACCAATGCCAACAAAGCTACTAAAATACTTCCGACCAAGGTCAAGGTTTGATTATTAGTGGTAATCCCACGGTAGATTGCAACCCCCAGACCGCCAGCACCGACGAAAGAGGCAATCCCAGCTAGCGCAATGGTCATCGTCACCATATTGCGAAAACCAGACATCATGACCGGAAAGGCAAGTGGCAACTGAACCTTGGTTAAAATCTGCTTGCGAGTAGAACCCATTCCTTCTGCTGCTTCAACGAGAAGCGGATCAACACCTGTAATACCTGTATAAGTGCTCCGTACCATAGGTAAAAGTGCATACAAGGTTAAAGCTACAATTGCTGTTTTGTTACCAATTCCTGTAATTGAAATCAAAATCCCTAAAAGGGCAATAGAGGGAATTGTATAAAGAATATTCACTATTCCGATAACGACACCAGCCCAGCTTTTTTTGAAACTGATGAAAATTCCAAGTCCAACTCCCAAAATTAAAGCAAGTAAGATAGACAAGCCCGATATCCAGACATGATCCCACACCATACTAAATAGAAACTGCCATTGATTGGTCACTAATTTAATGAACTCGTTCATGCTTTATCCTTTCTTGGCTTGGTTAAATTTGCCACGATACGCTCCAAATAAGTCTCAAATTCATCAATTTCTAGGTCAGAAAATCCGCTGTAAAAGATTTCAATTATTTCCTTAGAAATCGCATTATACTCATCTTGCAGACCTTTGGCATAGCCCGTCAAACAAATCATCTTTTTTCGCTTATCTTTTTCATGATAGCACCGCTCCACAAGGTTCATGCTAATCATTCGGTCAATCATTTTCGTAAGAGTATTCAACGTCAAGCCAGTCTTCTCCGATAATTCGGTTTGACTCTGATAATCTTTTTGCCAAAGCGCATGTAAAATGCGTCCTTGCTCTCCATTAAAGGCTTGAATTCCTCGTTCTAACAAAATGTGGTTCATCAGTCGATTGGACAAACGATGAATTTTCCCGATGTAAAACCCACCATTGATTACTTTTTTACTCATTTTCCTTCTTTCTAAAATATACGATATAGAAGTTTACGTTTATTCTACTGTATAGAACATTTTTTGTCAAAGATTTTGTTTAAAAAAAGAAGCTGGGGCAAAAGTGCCTAGCTTCTATTATTTATGCGTTATGCTTGCAAAGCGCAGCGGTTTGGAGAAATTCATTAGGCGCTTCCGTACTAATGAACCACTGTGGAGCAACAAAATCAAAAACTTTTAAATGATTAACTTTTGTTCCACACTATGAAATAATCTTTTGTACCCGTTCCCTTAAATCAGGAATTACGGTTTCTGCAAACCAAGGATTCTTAGCCATCCAAATTTGATTTCGTGGTGAGGGGTGGACAAGCGGGAAAAATTCTGGCAAGTAGTCTTGATAATGTTTTACCGTATCAGTTAGTTTTACAGTTCCTTTTTGATGAAGATAATATTTCTGAGCATATTGACCAATAAGAATCGTCAATTCAAGATCTGGCAGCAATTCTAAAATCGGCTGATGCCATTTTTCAGCAAAGCCCTTGCGAGGCGGTAAATCGCCTGATTTTCCATGACCTGGGAAATAAAAGTCCATTGGAATCGCAGCAAAATAACCTGAATGATAAAAAGTATCATAATCGACACCCATCCATTCACGTAAGCGATCTCCACTCTTATCATTCCAGTACAAGCGTGTTTCCTGCGCTTTGATGCCCGGCGCTTGACCGACAATGTTAATACGTGCCGTTTTAGGCGCTGCAAAAAGTGGCTCAATTCCTCGCTCGGTATATGCTTGATTTTGTGAATCAGCCATAATAGCTTTCTTAATATCTTCTAGCGTTTCCATTTCTTGCCTCTATTTTTGATAATTTTTCATCATGTAGCTTTTCAAATCAGTTGCTTGCCGTCCTGTGATTGTCCGAAAATCATCTGTCACAATGTCCAAACAGCCTCGGCTTCCAGCTTGGTAAAGAGAAGCCAGCACAACACCGAAACCTTTTGGTTGGTCATAAAGGACAGCAAATTCCTCAACTGTCACCGGCTGGTAGCTAATCTCGTGACCAGAAACCTCGGACAAAAGATTAGCCAGCTCCAACATTGTGTAATTGCGTTCTTGAGTCAAAACATACGTCTTTCCCTGTAGGACAGGCGACATAGCCAGTTTGACGATAGCTTCTGCACTATCTTCTCGCGAAATAAAGCTCATTTTGGCATTTTCCATTGGATAGATGACCGCCTTGCGCTCTATTAACTCAGGTAAATAGGGTACCAATGGATCAGCATACATAGCATTTTTGATAATGCTGTAAGAAAATCCAGCTGATGCTAGACGAGTATTGGCATAAGCAAAGAAAGCCGCCATGTGAAAAGGGCTATTAACTTGATCGGCGAAAAATCCAACAAAGATAAAGTGCTTAACTCCAGTTCTTTCTGCCGCAATAACTGAATTTTCAAACTCGGGTACACGCACAATGCTTGGATGAGAAATACTTGGAATGTAAATCAAAACATCCGTTCCACGCCAAGCCTCGACCATAGAATCTACATCTAAATAATCAGCTGCTCTGACATCAATCCCTGCTGCTACATATTGACTCGCTTTTTGGGGACTCCGAACAGATAACCGAATTTCATTAGTGTCTAACTGTTTCTGTGCTTCAGCAACGACCTTTTGCCCCAATTGACCTGTCGCACTTGTAATTGTATAAATCATAATGGTCCTCTTTCTTTGAAAGAAACTCAACTATTTCTAGCTGAGTTTACGTCCTTTATTTAATCAATTCATAGATTGCCTCAGCATAAATAGCTGCTGCACGAAAAAGATCTTCTACATCTATAAATTCATTTGCTTGGTGCATGGTATCTGTATAGCCTGGGAACATAGCACCATAAGCAACACCGCGTTTCAAGAGACGACCAAACGTTCCTCCACCAATGATTTGCTCATAACCTTTCAGACCTGTTTGTTTTTCATACACGTCCAAAAGCGTTGTCACAAGTGGATCTTCCATTGGAACATAGTGAGGAACATGCTCGTGCTCGGACAATGTCACTTTCTCTACAGGCAAGTTTTCCAATTTAGATTTGATTACTTCTGGATTGGTTCCTAGTGGATAGCGGAAATTAAGGGCAATGGTGTTGTCATCACTTGCCTCATCAAAGCGGAAGACTCCTGCATTCATAGAAAGAGCACCCATTTTTTCATCTACATAATCTACTTTCAGAGCTTTTCCTGCATGGTCTTCTAAAAGAATGTTCCCAGCCACTTCAAGATAATCCTTAGCAGAACCTGCAAAGTCAAACTGGGTCAAGAATTTCGCCAAATAAGTCGCGCCATTGACACCAGATTGTGGAGAAGCTCCGTGGGCGGATTTCCCAACAATCGTAACTGTTATTTGTCCACTCGGTAATTCTTGGTATTCAAATCGAAGTTCGTGTTCCTTTGCAAATTCATCCAATTTATCTACAAGATTTGGCACATTTCCTGATACCACTGCTGTTGCAGATTCAGGAACCATATTTTCACGAAGTCCGCCAGTAAAGCTATGCAAGCGCGCAGCTCCGCTATTTTCCCCTGCAAAATGAAGATATTCGGTGATATTTCCTTTTTCACCATTGATAATTGGAAATTCTGCGTCTGGTGAAAAGCCAAAATCGGGCTCTGGCAGACCAACATGCTTGAAATAATAGTCCATATCAGCCCAGCCGGATTCTTCATCTGTACCAACTACAAAACGAACCTTCTTAGATGTCGGCAAACCTAATTCTTTGATAATCTTCAGTCCATAATAGCAAGCCATCGTCGGTCCTTTGTCATCGCTCGCACCACGCGCAAATAATTTACCGTCCTTGATAGTTGGCGTATAGGGATCCGTATCCCAGCCGCTTCCAGCCGGCACAACATCCATGTGCGCAAAAATTCCAAGCACTTCTTTTCCTTCGCCATATTCAAACTGCCCTGCATAATTGTCCACATTCTTCGTTGGATAGCCATCACGCGCAGCTAGTTCTAAGAATTTTTCCAAAGCCTTAACAGGTCCAGGCCCAAAAGGATGTTCTTTATCTGCTTTCATGTCATCTCGCTCGGAGTTAATTTCCAAAAGGCTAAACAAGTCAGCCAGCAGAGCATCGCGACGTTTCTCAACTTCTGCTTTAAAATCAATCGTCATAAAATCAGATTCCTTTCTATCAACGTTTTTCAATAATCTCGTCCACTGGCAAACGATAGCTTGGCTCCAGTTTGTCATCTGTATAACCAACGGTAATTAAAAGTTCTGGACGGAAGCGTTCGTCAATATCTAGCACTTGATTAGCTTTTGACTTATCAAATCCAAGGATAATATTGGAACCAATTCCTTGGTCGGTCAAAGCCAAAACAAGATTCATTGCCACCAAACCAGCATTTAAAGCCAAATAATCGCTTTTTTGCTGCTCAGAATAATGACTATACTCAACCGGTAAATTTTGCATATAATATTGCAACAATTCGTCGGACATATTATTGACCCCAGCTACACGAGCAATTTTCCGAGCTCGTTTAACTAAGTCTGTATCTGTAAAAAGAGCAATCGTCACAGGTGCTTCTGTGATTTGGTCTTTGTTTGCACCGAAAGCAATCTCAGCCAATTCTGCATTTTTCTCACGCACAACTACAAATTTCCAAGGCTGGCTATTGTGAGCACTTGGCGCTAAAGTTGCAATTTCAATCGCCGTCCGCACATCTTTCGGATCAACTGCTTTATCATTGAAATGCTTCGTTGCATGAAGCTTTTTATTTAATTCAAGAAATTTCATAGGGACTTTCCTTTTCTTATTATACTAATTTCATTTTACCATAAATTGGAAGAGCTTGCAGAGGTTTTTCACGAGAAATAGTCTGATGAACTTGCTTCCCTAAAATCTAGGAGTTGGTTATCTTTTTATCTGTAGATTTGCTCAATTTCTCCTGCACGGCCTCTGCCACTTTTCGCGGCACACCCACTTCGACAATTTCATCCACGCTGGCTTTCTTGATGTTGGTCAAGGATTTAAAATGTCGCATCAAATTTTGCTTGCGCTTGGGTCCTAGCCCCTCAATACCATCCAATTGCGAAGAAAAGGAGTTTTTTGAGCGAAGCTGGCGGTGGAAGGTAATGGCAAAGCGGTGCACCTCATCTTGAATGCGTTGCAGGAGGAAAAATTCCTGCGAATTGCGAGACAATTCGACCACTTTCAAAGGATCGCCAAAGAGCAATTCATGAGTCTGGTGCTTGTCGTTCTTTTGCAAACCAGCGATAGGAATATCTAACCCTAATTGATGTTGAATGACGTCTTTAGCAATGTTGACTTGACCCCGACCACCGTCAATGACAATAAGATCAGGCGGTATTAAACCATCGCGCATGACTCGGCTATAGCGACGCTTAATCACTTCTCGCATACTAGCATAGTCATCAGGACCGACAACTGTCTTAATCTTATACTTGCGATAATCCTTTTTGCTGGGTTTCCCATTGATAAAGACCACCATAGCTGAAACAGGACTGGTTCCCATAATATTGGAATTATCAAAGGACTCAATCCGAACTGGGGTGGGAATATTGAGCAACTGACCTAGATTTTCAATAGCTCCTTGCGTTTTTTCAACAGATTTCTCCAACAAATCAAACTTCTGCTGCAAACTAACTTGCGCATTTTTAATAGCCAAATTAACCAGCTGTTTCTTCTCTCCTCGCTGAGGTTTGAGAATCTTCGTATCTACCACAGCCTGAACAGCTACGTCATCAATATCAGATGGAATCAAAATTTCATTGGGAATCAGATGAGATTTTTCCTGATAAAATTGACCAATATAGGTCAGAAAATCCTCATCGGGATCATTGTAGTAAGGAAACATATTCACGTCTCGCTCAATGAGTTTTCCTTGACGGACAAAGAACACCTGCACACACATCCAGCCTTTGTCTACATAATAACCAAAGACATCCCGATTCTGCAAATCCTTCGCCATGACTCGTTGTTTAGTGCGAAGCGTCGCAATGCTTTGAAGCAAGTCGCGGTACTCAGCCGCTTTTTCAAACTCCATTTTATCAGCAGCACTGGTCATTTTCCTTTTCAGCTCATCAATAATCTTATCATCATGCCCTTTGAGAAAGTCTGATACTTCTTGAGCCATATCTTGAAAAAAATGTGGTTCATTATGGCAGATAGTGTGAGCTCGGCACTGCCCGATGTGGTAGTAGAAACAAACCTTCTCAGGCGGATTAGTGCATTTGCGAAAAGGGAAAATTCGATCCAGCAGGCGCTTAATTTCATTGGCAGCACCTACATCAGGATAAGGACCAAAGTAGAGACCCCCATCCTTTTTGACCTGACGCGTAATAATTAGACGCGGATATGTCTCATTGGTAATTTTGATAAAAGGGTAGGACTTATCATCCTTGAGCATGATGTTGTACTTAGGCTGATTTTCCTTGATGAGATTGATTTCAAGTAGCAAAGCTTCAATGTTAGACTCCGTGACAATAAACTCAAAATCCTCAATCTCAGATACCAGCGCTTCGGTCTTAGTATCATGGCTCCCACGAAAATAAGAGCGCACCCGATTGCGCAAATTCTTAGCCTTACCTACGTAAATAATGGTACCATTTTTATCTTTGTGAATATAGCAACCTGGACTGGTTGGCAGCAATTCTAATTTTGATTTAATCAAGTTATTCATAATTATCATTATAGCAAAAATGAGCAAAAGGAAGTAAAAAGGAACACAGAAAGCCTAAATGATTTGCAATATAAAGAAAGAGGACAACAACGCCCTCTTTCAATAACTGAGATTCCAATTGTCTTAATTGACAATGGTCTTCGTTTCGATATTATTCAAAATCAAGATATTCTTTTTCAAGTTCAAGAACTTCTTCCATCGTTGCACATTCTGTAAGAGCACGTTGAGCGAGTTCTTGCATCTTCTTCGTATCCAATTTCTTCATCAAGCTACGTGTACGAAGAACAGATGTTGCACTCATTGAGAACTCATCCAGACCGATACCAACTAGAAGCGGAACAGCAGTTTGATCGCCTGCCATTTCACCACACATACCAGCCCACTTACCTTCAGCGTGAGCAGCTTTGACCACTCGATCCACTAAGCGAAGGATAGAAGGGTTGTATGGTTGGTACAAGTAAGAAACTTGTTCATTCATACGGTCAGCAGCCATTGTGTATTGAATCAAGTCATTGGTACCAATTGAGAAGAAGTCAACTTCTTTTGCAAATTGGTCAGCAAGCATTGCTGCCGCTGGAATTTCAATCATGATACCAACTTGAATATTGTCCGCAACTGCCACACCCTCTGCAAGCAATTTAGCTTTTTCTTCTTCCAAAATGCCTTTTGCAGCACGGAATTCAGTCAACAAAGCAACCATTGGGAACATGATACGCAATTGTCCATGCACAGATGCACGCAAAAGTGCACGTAATTGTGTGCGGAACATTGCATTTCCTGTTTCAGAAATAGAAATACGAAGAGCACGGAATCCAAGGAACGGATTCATTTCTTTTGGCAAATCAAAGTAAGGAAGTTCTTTGTCTCCACCAATGTCCATTGTACGGACAACAACTGGTTTGCCATTCATCCCTTCAAGTACAGCTTTATAAGCTTCATACTGCTCATCTTCTGTTGGGAAATCTTGCGAATCCATATAAAGAAACTCAGTACGGTAAAGCCCGACAGCTTCTGCACCATTTGCATTCACACCTTCGACATCTTTAGGTGTACCGATATTTGCAGCCAGTTCAAAATGTTTTCCGTCAGCTGTTACTGTTTCAGCATCTTTCAGCAAATCCCATTCAGCTTTTTGCTTTGCATAGGCTTCACCCGCTGCTTTAAAGGTTGCAACTTGTTCTTCTGTTGGATTGATAATAACCTCACCAGTAATTCCATTCACGGCAACTATATCACCGTCTTTTACTAATTCGGTAATGTTATTTGTTCCAAGAACCGCAGCAATTTCAAGAGTACGAGCCATAATAGCTGAGTGACTTGTACGTCCACCAATATTGGTTACAAAAGCTTTAACAAAGTTTTTATCTAATTGAGCGGTATCAGAAGGAGTCAAGTCATGGGCAATCACAACTACTTCTTCATTAATCATAGCAGGGTTTGGCAAGCGTACACCAAGCAAGTGAGCCAACACACGTTTGGTCACGTCGCGAATATCTGCTGCACGTTCTTGCATGTATGGATTATCTTCCATATTTTCAAAGAGAGTGATGAACATGTCTGTTACTTCTTTCAGACCTGCTTCAGCATTCACTTTTTTTGCACGAATTGTTTCTTTAATCTGACCAATCATTTCTGGGTCAGAAAGTACCATTAAATGAGCATCAAATACTTGAGCTGCTTCTTCTCCAAGGCTTTCTACTGCTTTCTCACGGATAACAGAAAGCTCGTTCTGTGAAGCTTCAAGAGCTACATCCAAACGAGCCTCTTCTGCATTTGTATCTTCGACTGAAGCAGTCTCAAATGATAAATCCGGTTGAACGAGTAGATATGCCTTAGCAACAGCAACACCGTCAGATGCTGCAATTCCTTTTAGCATTTCTGTCATGTTAAGCCAATCCTTCTTTTGTCATTGTTTCTGCGATTGCTACAATTGCATCATCAGCGTCTGCACCTTCTGCAGTAATTGTTACATCAGCCCCTTGACCAACACCAAGGCTCATAACACCCATGATTGATTTAAGGTTTACTGATTTACCTTTGTATTCAAGAGTAATATCTGAAGCAAATTTGCTAGCAGTTTGAACTAACAAAGTTGCTGGACGTGCGTGAATACCTGTTTCTGCCACAATGTGGAAATCTTTAGAAGCCATAGTTTGACTCTCCTTTAATGTAATCTTTTTGGGGTCTCATGTGATAACCCTTACAATTCTAGATTATAACATCTTTGTAAAATTTTTTCAAGAATTTTATGTGTATTCAGCAAGTCTTTTTTATGAGAATTACTGAAATTTCATTAAAACGAGATTTTCACTATCCAATTGATTGACACATTTTTAATCCATTGTTCCCTAAGGAAAGCTTAGGCTAACGAAGCCCAAAACAGGAGTTCATTCTATCTTTTTCTTTTTCCAAGAAAACACTATATCTAGTATCATGGTATTTTAAACCCCAAAACAAAACACAATATTTAGAACATAATAGTTGACAAAATTCCCTGCTTTGGATATACTAATTCCATACTGAATTTAAAGAAATTAGGAGTTCATTATGGTAACTATTTATTCAAAAAATAATTGCGTTCAATGCAAAATGACAAAACGCTTCTTAGACACTAACCATGTAGAATATCGTGAAATCAATTTGGACGAACAGCCTGAATACATCGATCATGTGAAAAGCTTAGGCTTTAATGCTGCTCCAGTCGTTCAGACTCCAACGGAAGCATTTTCCGGTTTTCAACCAGGTAAATTGAAAAAATTATCATAATTTATGACATGTACATAATGGGAGAAATGGTTAAAACTGCGATAACTAGACAAGACCTTCTCCGTTCACTTTTTATACTCGGAAGAGTACCTTTGATGAAAACTTTGTTTTCTTCGTTCACCACCTCAACACTTTTCAAAACTGTTGAGTAACTTTGTGGGGTGAGACTACGAACTAAAATTTGCAATTTTTAGTTCTTGCCCACCCCTCTTTCTTTTGCCAAATATCAAACCTAACATTTAGAAAAGGAACACTATGGGACTCAAACAATTAGAAGATGTGACGTATTTCCGTCTCAATAATGAAATCAACCGTCCAATCAACGGACAGATTCTGCTTCACAAAGATAAGGAAGCCTTGGAAGCATTCTTTAAAGAAAATGTTGAACCAAATACAAAAAAATTCTCTTCTATCACAAAAAAAATTCACTATTTAATTCAAGAAAACTATTTAGAAAAAGAATTCATCCAGCTTTATTCACCTGAATACATCGAAGAGCTAGCCAGCTTCATTCATGAACAAGATTTTCATTTTAAATCTTTCATGGCAGCTTATAAATTCTATAATCAATATGCTCTCAAAACAAATGACGGTGAATATTACCTTGAAAGCATGGAAGACCGCGTTCTTTTCAATGCGCTCTATTTTGCCGACGGTGATGAAGCAATTGCCAAAGATATTGCCAATGAAATCATTCATCAACGGTATCAACCAGCAACTCCAAGTTTCTTGAATGCCGGACGTGCTAGGCGTGGTGAATTAGTTTCTTGTTTCTTGATTCAAGTCACTGATGATATGAATTCAATCGGTCGTTCTATCAATTCAGCTCTGCAATTATCTCGGATTGGCGGTGGCGTTGGAATTTCCCTCAGTAACCTGCGGGAAGCGGGTGCCCCTATCAAAGGTTATGAAGGGGCTGCTTCTGGTGTAGTACCAGTTATGAAGCTCTTTGAAGACAGTTTTTCGTACTCTAATCAATTAGGTCAACGTCAGGGAGCCGGTGTTGTTTATCTTAATGTCTTTCACCCAGATATTATTGCTTTTCTTTCAACTAAGAAAGAGAATGCCGATGAAAAAGTACGGGTAAAAACCCTTTCTTTAGGAGTTGTCATTCCAGATAAATTTTACGAATTAGCTCGTAAGAATGAAGAAATGTACCTTTTTAGCCCTTATTCTATTGAACGGGAATATGGCGTTCCATTTGCCTACATTGACATTACCGAAAAATATAACGAATTGGTTGCCAATCCTAAGATTAGTAAAACGAAGATTAAAGCTCGTGATTTAGAAACTGAAATTTCCAAGTTGCAGCAGGAATCTGGCTATCCTTATGTAGTTAATATCGATACTGCTAATCGTGCGAATCCAGTAGACGGCAAGATTATCATGAGCAATCTCTGCTCCGAAATCCTGCAAGTCCAAGAACCAAGTCTCTTGAATGACGCTCAAGAATTCGTTCGTTTAGGAACAGATGTTTCTTGCAATCTCGGCTCTACCAATGTGGTTAATATGATGACTTCGCCAGATTTTGGTAAGTCTATCCGTACCATGACACGTGCGCTGACATTTGTTACAGACAGTTCTCACATCAAAGCTGTTCCGACTATTGACCACGGCAACAGCTTAGCTCACACTTTTGGGCTAGGTGCTATGGGCTTGCACAGTTATCTGGCTCAACAGTTGATTGAATATGGTTCAGCTGAATCAGTTGAGTTTACCAGCATTTACTTTATGCTCATGAATTATTGGACACTTGTTGAATCCAACAATATTGCTCGTGAGCGTGGCATGACTTTCCACAACTTTGAAAAATCTGATTATGCCAACGGTACTTACTTTGACAAATACCTGACGGGTGAATTTGTACCTCAGTCTGACCGTGTCAAAGAACTCTTCACAGGCATCTTTATCCCGTCTGCAGAAGACTGGGCAGAGTTACGCGATAAGGTTAAGGCTGACGGTCTTTATCACCAAAATCGCTTAGCTGTTGCGCCGAATGGCTCTATCAGCTATATCAATGATGTCTCTGCTTCTATCCACCCAATTACACAACGCATTGAAGAACGCCAAGAAAAGAAAATCGGAAAAATCTACTACCCAGCAGCAGGACTGTCAACTGAGACGATTCCTTACTATACTAGCGCTTACGACATGGATATGCGTAAAGTCATTGACGTTTATGCAGCAGCTACTGAGCACGTAGATCAAGGGTTATCTCTGACCCTCTTTATGCGCAGCGACATTCCACAAGGACTCTACGAATGGAAAACCGAATGCAAACAAACGACACGCGACCTGTCTATCCTGCGCAACTATGCCTTTAACAAGGGCATCAAATCAATCTATTATGTCCGTACCTTTACAGATGACGGCGGCGAAGTTGGAGCCAACCAGTGTGAAAGCTGCGTGATTTAAGGAGGACTAAAATTTCTCTTGTTTATGCTAGTACAACAACCGCTATATAAGCCTTTCAGGATATTAAACTATCTGCAAACAATAAGAATCAATTGGAATAAAAGAAAGTAATCAACATGAAAATCTATTACAAAGCCATAAACTGGAATGCCATTGAAGATGTCATTGACAAGTCCACTTGGGAAAAGCTGACCGAGCAATTCTGGCTCGATACGCGAATCCCCCTCTCCAACGATTTGGATGACTGGAGAAAATTATCACCTGAAGAAAAAGACCTTGTTGGTAAGGTCTTCGGCGGATTAACATTATTGGATACGATGCAATCCCAATCAGGCGTTGAAGCTATCCGAGGGGATATTCGTACGCCTCATGAAGAGGCTGTGTTGAATAACATCCAATTCATGGAGTCTGTTCATGCCAAATCGTATTCATCTATTTTCTCAACCCTTAACACGAAATCAGAAATTGACGAAATTTTTGAATGGACGAATACAAACCCTTATTTGCAAAAGAAAGCTGAAATTATCAATGAGATTTACCTCAATGGAAATGCTCTTGAAAAGAAGGTTGCCAGTGTCTTTCTGGAAACCTTCCTCTTCTACTCTGGTTTCTTTACTCCGCTCTACTATCTTGGGAATAACAAATTAGCCAATGTCGCTGAAATCATCAAATTGATTATCCGTGATGAATCTGTCCACGGAACGTATATCGGTTATAAATTCCAATTAGGCTTTAACGAATTGCCAGAAGAAGAACAAGAAACTTTCCGAGAGTGGATGTACGACCTGCTCTACACCCTCTATGAAAACGAAGAAGGCTACACAGAAACCTTATATGACGGTGTCGGCTGGACAGAAGAAGTCAAAACTTTCCTTCGTTATAATGCTAATAAAGCTCTCATGAATCTTGGTCAAGACTCACTTTTCCCTGACACAGCTGATGACGTCAATCCGATTGTCATGAATGGTATTTCAACCGGAACTTCTAACCACGACTTCTTTTCTCAAGTCGGAAACGGTTATCTTCTTGGTGAAGTTGAAGCCATGCAAGATGATGATTACAATTACGGGTTATAAAATAACATCTGATAACACAAAAACACGAATGAAGCAAGACTAGCAAGTAGCTGAAACTAAAATCGTTCGTGTTTTTATTATATTATTGTAAATGATTGTACTATTTTTACATCGCTATCGAAACATCGCAAACAGCATAACGAGAGCTGCTGGTGTGTTGTTTAAAATATGCACAGCTATTGAATCTTTCAGATTTCCTCGACGTGCAAAGGCAGCATAAAGCACTAATCCCATGGCAAAATAAAGTGGAAACTCTGTCCATTTTGAAATATGAGGAAGTGCAAAAATGACAGATGTTATGATGGCTGCTGATATTTTTTGATCTTTCTCAAAGAAAAAGATTGTCGCAAAACCACGGAATACTAATTCTTCAATCACCGGAGCTATTATTGCAACAGTTACTACATATAACAGAGCAAAAAAGATATGATTAACAGACATAATTTTTCCTAGATTTTGTAAAGCACTATCGTTACTGGTCGTACTTTGCCCTGTTAAAAAGATGTTTAGATAAGTTCCTAAAACCGCTACTACTCTTGCCGCTAAAAAGAACAACAATGCTTTCCCAAAATCTCCCCAAGAAAATGACAGGACTTTGATATCCTCTGAGACATGTGTCTGGTATCTCCTCCATAAAGTGCGGATAGCAAAAAACATGAGCACAAGGTAGGCTAACACCAGTAAAATTTCTATATACACGGGCAAATCTTGCCCTCTAGCTAGAAACAACATAGGAATGCCATTGATAGCCATGACTAACACAATTAGTCCCAATAATTTTACAATTCCAAGTCCAATATGGGCTATTTTTTTCATTAAAATTCTCCTCGTATAACTAGTTATATTTCATAAGATTGGGACAGAACTTATCTTGAAAAATTTAAGTTCGTAGTCCCACTCCCGCAAGGTTGAAGCTGAGACAAAAGTGCTCGGCTTCCTTTGTTTATTAAAACGCAGTGGTTGAGTGGACTCTAATACGTTGATAAATCAACTCTTACAGTCCTACTCAACCGTGCGGAGGTGGGACGATGAAATCAAGTTTCTACGAAACTACTGATTTCTGTCCCACTCTCAATCACCTACCATGTCATTCACTTATCACTAAATGAGATAGAGGCAGAGATACTTTTTGACCAGCCTTATTTAAAGTATTTCTTTATCATAGAAATATTTACTACATTGATGTAGAGGTGGATAAAAACCACGATTGCAATAGGAAGGTATTGAACTTCACGTAATAGAAGCGAAATAGTGAACAGGAGGATGTAAAGCGCTGGCAAAATGAATTGATTCAATTGAAAAAGAATCTTAAAGCTCTGCTCATAATGCGCTTCTCTTTCTGCTTCATCATAGGTCTTCATCAAGGCTAAAACATCTTCGGAACATGTAACGATTGGCAATTTAAAATGGCAAACCTGCTCAATTGTCTTTTGGAGACAATATTGTCCATATAGAATAAAAGCAAGTGCTACATAAGGAAATAAACTGCCTGTAATCAAAACACTATTTTTAGTAATGAATACATTAAATGATGTTAGTATATCAAAAATCGTCAAGATTGTCACAACGTCTAATAAAATAGTACCATATTCCAGATTTTTGAACATCTTCTGATCAAGTTGTTCATTTAATTCATCTCCATTTGTTGACTGCTTTTGAATCGTTCGACTAGACTGTAGTAAATAAATCGTCATGCAGAATAAAAGCAGATTGAGCACACGAATAATCCAACCCCAAAGTATGCTATTTAAAAAGATTGGAAAATGGAAATTTCCGAGCCAACTACTTGCTACAAAAATTCCTAGCAAAACACTCACTACTAGTAAACCATTAATTTTCATCTATTTTGTCATCGCTATTCTCCTTTAGATAAAATACATTTTCTACGTTTTCACCAAAAATATGTGCAATCTTCAAGGCAATGATGATAGACGGAGCATACTCTCCCCGCTCAATCAAACTGACGGTTTGTCGAGAAACTCCTGCTTTTTTAGCCAACTCTGTTTGATTTAACCTATCTCGCGCTCTAAGTTCTTTTAATCGATTTTCCAGCTTCATATGCTCCTCTCCTTTCATCTCTATTGTAACTCATCCACGTCATTTTGACAACTATTATTGTCAAAAACAACATTATCATTGCCAATTTGATGTAGGAATTTATCCAATTCATATAAAAATCCCCCAAAGTTAGTTTGTATCCAACTTTGAGGGAATTCTTCAACATGATGTTGATTTTCTTGCTTCAACTAGTCATTATTCTTTTTTGAACGTTTTGCTAAGATGAAGATGACAACTCCTAAAATGACAATTCCTACTAAACCAAGGAAGGTTACTTTTTCACCAGTTGACGGAAGGAAGCCACGTTTATTTTGTTTTGGTGCTTCTTTGACAACTTTGTAATTTACTTTGTAAGTAGAGAAGTGTGTTGTTTTAAAGCTAATCGTTTGGTCTTTGTTAAGAACAAAATCAAATTTTTCTGCTTGTTTTCCGTCTTTCATAGCATAAACAGATTCCACCGTAGCACCTTGCTTCACTGGCACTGTCACTAATGTTGAGCTAACTTGTGATACTGTTTCGCCTTTTGGATTGGTCAAGGTAATGTCATAGCTGTCTGTGTTTTCTTCAATCGTCTTTTTAACTGCTAATTTGAGATTAGCTTTCACTAAATCTACATTTTGCAAGCGAACACCCGTGGCTGTATCCACTAAGGTATCAGAAGTTTCGCTTGGTTTAGGTTTTTCAGTATCCGATGAACTAGATGTAGACGTTTCATTTGTACTTGACGAAGATTGAGATTGAGATGTAGACGAAGTGGAAGATGACTCACTTGTACTTGAAGATGGTTCTGAGCTAGAGCTTGGTGGCGTTTGCTCATTTTTAATCTTTTCTTCCATTTCAGCTTCTAGAGCTTTCATTTCTTTAAAGACTTCCTCTGCACACGCCATACTAGACGCAGTCACTTCTTCTGACGAAGCTCCACCTGCAGCTGCGTATTGTTCATCTAATTTGGCTTGTTCTTCAATCAATCGTGCTTCCAAAGCTTTCCATTTTTCTTGAATGCTATTGCCAAATAATTTTTGATGTTTGGCTGCCATATCGTAAATGTGTGACGCAACCCAGTACCAAGAATCTTTGTCATATTTCGTTGTATCAACTTGATAAGCAGCATAAGTATTGTTGATATTTCCATAGTATGGCAAGTATGGTGCAAATCGAGGACTACCGACAGAAAGCCACATTGTGCCACCACCCATGCTAGCAGGGATATTATCTTTCAATTGGAAAATATGAGCTTCCATTACATTTGGATTGCCAAGAGGATATTTGTAGACTGGATCTACTTTTCCACGTTGAGGAATGCCTTTCCCGTCCAATTCCATTTGATCAAGGGGCTTAAATGGCGTTCCTTCAAAACGGTTCCGCTGCATCCGCATCACATCTGCAACGCTGATTTTTTTATTGCTAGATTGCAACAAATCAAAATATTTATCATCATAATTGACTGGTGCGTCTGGGTTCAAAGCCTTAATACCAGCCCAAGCCCGTGAACGATCAGCTTCTGCCATTGGCGGATTGTAAGATTGGGAAATATGGAATTTACCATCGATTTCCTTATAAGAATTAGCATCACGCGCTACTTTTTCCACATTTTCTGAAGCAATGACATTTTCCTTGTCATTAAAATCAACACTTCCTAAGAAGAAGGTATTAGGGAAAATACTGTATTTATCATCTGGATATTTAATGGCAACATATTGATGACCAGACAAGATTTCCATGTACCAGACACCTGTCTTATCTGCAATTGTCACAATGTTCCCTTCGGCAGCTCCTTGCTTTCTGACAATTTCTGCGATGAGCTCCACACCTTCACGAGCTGTTTTGACATGTGGCAAGACAACCGTTGTCATAATGGATTCTGCTAAACCTTTTTCCACATAAGGATCAACTTTCTGGATAGCTTTATTCGCCTTAGCTGATACTGTAGCAGAAATGGAAACTCCATGCTCATTGAAGCCTACTTCATCAAAAATACCTTCTTTTGGTGTAACATCCGAAACAGAAGTATATTTATAGCTATGTGCGGGTAATTGCCATTCAAAGCCATTGGCTTCATCAATCAGCTTTTCTCCCGCTTGATTGTCCTTGGCTGGATGAACTTTAAAGACTTTGTTATGATTAGGCTCCAAATCCTCTGTACGGCCATACAAAGTAGAGCCGTCTGCCGTCAAGTTCTTCCCGACAATGAAACCTGTACAGGCTTCTACTGCTTGAAAAGGAAAGAGCATAAGAGCAGATAACAGAATTGTTAAGCGAAAAATCAATTTTTTCATATATTTCTCCTTTTATGATTGCATGTTGAATACATCAACTTTTAAGAGTGAGCATCACTCTTATCACCTTTTTAAACCGTATACCTTAAATTTAGTATACTATTTTAAATCTATTTTAGCAAGCGCTTTCATGTATGTTTTGTGTGTTTAGGTTCTTTTTATCTCAAAATTCATAGTAAAAAAACCAGAAAATCATTTCTGGAATTTTTGTTCATATCGTAAAATTTCTTGCAGTATTTCTCGATAATCAGCTGTCTCTAAATAATACGTTAACTCTTCGGGAGTGTAGGAATTTTTTCTCAAAAAGAAATCGCTCGGCACTTCTAATCCTAAAGCATCCAAAACGGTCTGAGAAAATTCTACATAAGCAAACCCAATGGCTATAATAACATTCTTATCTTTTACAACAGGCTGATGGAGAAAATTTTCTTTTTCCAAAAAAGAAAAATACTCTACCAACTCCATATACAGACCACCTGTGTAATACCGGCTTCTCAACAAACCAGCTTTTCCTAAAAACATAGGCGATGAGGAAATAGCCGCTACTATCGTCCGCTTTGTGTCTACCCTCTCCAAAAAAGAGATTAGTCTGGAATCATAAAGGCTAACAAATGGCTCTAGTGTGCCTGGCAATATGATACAATCATACTTTATATTTTGTACTTCTGCAAAAGTAAAATCTGGAATAACTTGCAAACCTTCTTCACTCGTATAGACTTTCTTTTCTGAAGCAAGATAATCCAAAGATTGTCCAAAAGAAAGACAAAGTGTTGATGTCAAAGTTGTGATTTCCTGCAATGAACATGCTGGATACAACAAAACTGCTATTTTCATAGATGCTCCTTCTAGAAAAGGTGCGACATGCTTCTTTTACAAGATTTTTATTTCCTATGTTTATCAGGATCCCAAACGAAACTTGCGATGAAACTGAAAGCAAATGTTAGTAAGCCAACAACAATTGACAGTAACAGAGCGATCAAACGGAGGAGTAGCAATAATATATTTGGATTTTTTTTCACTTGAAGTGCAGCTACTTCGGCATCTAAGCGATTAAATTCTGTCTGAATACGACGGGCGACTTCTTCCACACCCTCGTCATTCATCTTTTTGATATCTGAAATATCAATAGGTTGTCCAAAATCCATGTCTACACGTTCGCCTTTTGCTAAACCTTTCAGACTCATCGGTCCTACATAAACAACTGGAAGAATGCGCACCTTTGCCATTTTAGCAATCAGTGCAACGCCACCTTTCACATCTGTCGAATGTCGGCTTCCACTTGGAAACATAATCAAAGACCGATTGCTTGATTTCAACATCTTGACGGGGTATTTAATAGCAGATGCTCCTGGATTTTCACGGTCAATTGGAAATGCGCCACACATGCGAATCCACCAGCCGAAAACGCGATTTGTGAACAGTTCTTTCTTTGCCATAAAGATAAATTGCTTGGGTCTTGTCGCAAAAGCCATGTAAACAGGATCCCACCAAGTACGGTGTGGAGCCACTAAAATATAATTTTCCTCTTGATCTGGAATGTTCTCCAAATGGTGGTAGTGAGCATTACCATTTAAAGCCCATAAAATCAACATCACCAATCTTCTTAAATATCTATAAAACATAGGCTCTCCCTTCTTATCCTTTTCATTATACCTTATCCAATGCCTACTCGCAAACTTTTTTTGCTTTAAAACTGTTACAGCTGAATGGATTCTATTAGAAATTTTACTAAAAAAATGGTATGATTAACCTCATGAACATGAAAGAATTTACGGGATTAACCCACCAGCAAGTCCAAGAAAAAATTTCACAAGGACTCACCAATGATTTTACAGTCAATACAAGTATCAGCACTTGGCAAATCATCAAGCGTAATGTTTTTACGCTATTTAATGCGTTAAACTTTGCCATTGCCGTAGCACTCGTTATTGTACAAGCCTGGAGCAATCTGGTCTTCTTTGTCGTTATCTGCTTCAATGCTTTCTCTGGTATTGTCACAGAGTTGCGCGCCAAGCACATGGTTGATAAGCTCAATCTCTTAAATAAAGAAAAGATTAGTGTTATCCGTAATGGGCAAACCACATCTATTAATCCAGAAGAATTGGTTCTAGGTGATATGATTCGTTTGAACGCAGGTGAGCAAATTCCAAGCGATGCAACTGTTTTAGACGGTTTTGCAGAAGTAAACGAAGCTATGCTGACAGGAGAAAGCGACCTCGTCCAAAAGGAGATTGGGGATCAACTGCTCTCAGGAAGTTTTCTTGTCAGTGGTCATGTAATAGCTGAAATTACTCATGTTGGAGCTGACAATTACGCCTCTAAGCTCATGCTAGAGGCTAAAACCGTTAAACCAATCAATTCTCGCATCATGAAATCCATGGACAAGATTGCAGGTTTCACAGGGAAAATCATTATTCCTTTTGGAATTGCACTCTTTCTAGAAGCACTTTTGGTAAAACACTTGCCTGTCAAAGATTCGGTTGTCAATACTTCGACAGCTCTTCTGGGAATGTTGCCAAAAGGAATTGCACTTTTAACAATTACCTCGCTTTTAACAGCAGTCATCAAGCTGGGCTTGCGAAAAGTCCTCGTACAGGAAATGTACTCCGTTGAAACGTTGGCTCGTGTTGATATGCTCTGTCTTGATAAGACAGGCACCATTACACAAGGAAAAATGCACGTCGAAACAGTCAGCCCGCTCACAGAAGATTTATCAGAACAAGCAATCTCTGAAATTCTTAGCGCTTATATCGCTGCAAGTGACGACAACAATCCGACTGCTCAAGCAATCCGTAAACAATTTACAAGTCCTTCTAATTACCAAACGAGTAACACTATTCCATTTTCTAGTGACCGTAAATGGGGAGCTATGGAAATGTCGGACTTAGGTACTGTCTTTCTCGGTGCGCCTGAAATGCTCTTTAACAAAGAGATTGAGATTGCCCAAGCAGCCCAACAGCGTGGTTCGCGCGTACTCGCTTTAGCCATTAGTCCTGAACGCATTGACCATAAACACATTCACTTACCTAATAATGTTCAACCTATTGCTATTTTAGAAATTACAGATCCGATTCGTGACGGGGCAGCTGATACCTTGGAATACTTACGCTCACAAGAAGTTGGCTTAAAAATCATATCAGGTGACAATCCAATTACTGTATCAAACATTGCTGCAAAGGCAGGTTTTTCAAACTACCAAAGTTATGTTGATTGCTCAAAAGTAACGGATCAAGAGTTGATTGATCTGATAGAAACGACTGCTATTTTTGGCCGCGTTTCTCCTCATCAAAAGAAACTTATCATTCAAACCCTGAAAAAAGCAGGGCATACCACAGCAATGACTGGTGACGGAGTCAATGATATTCTAGCCTTACGGGAAGCAGACTGTTCCATTGCCATGGCTGAAGGGGATCCTGCAACACGACAAGTTGCCAATCTCGTTTTGCTCAATTCTGACTTTAACGATGTTCCTGAAATTCTCTTTGAAGGACGCCGCGTCGTTAATAACATCGCCCGCATTGCACCGATTTTCCTCATTAAAACAACCTATTCGTTCATTTTGACAATCATTTGTATTTCTAGTATTCTGTTGGGACGAGCAGAATGGCTCTTAGTCTTTCCATTTATCCCCATTCAAATCACCTTGATTGACCAATTTGTTGAAGGTTTGCCGCCCTTTGTCCTCACCTTTGAGCGAAATATCAAACCTGTTGAACAAGATTTCCTTAAAAAAGCAATTTTCAAGGCACTACCTAGCGGGCTAATGGTCGTCTTTAGCGTTTTATTTGTCAATATTTTTGGTGGACTGCATGGCTGGTCACAAGTGGAAATCTCAACTTTACTTTATTATTTATTAGGCTCTATCGGCTTTCTATCTGTTGTTCGTGCCTGCCTGCCACTTAATCTCTGGCGGATTCTGCTGATCCTCTGGTCCCTCGTAGGCTTCTTTGGAACAGCCATTCTTCTACAAAAATACATTGAAATCGCTACTCTAACCAGCAATAGCTTCCCTATCTACATTATTCTGATGATTCTCTTTACAATTACTTTTATTGTCGTGACACACATACAGAACAAACGGGAGCAAAGTTTATAAATCTTAAGAATAATACCTACAGGCAGTAAGAAAAACCGTACATTTTTGTCTTACTGCTTATTTTTGTTACTTCTTTTCCTCTACATCATGATATAATAAGGGTATATGGCAGAAATTCTTTTAAAAGACGGTGAGCGAGTCAATCAGCTCTTTTCTACTGACGTCAAAATTATTCAAAATCGAGAGGTCTTTAGCTACTCAGTAGATAGTGTACTCCTCTCCCGTTTCCCAAACTTACCTAAGCGCGGTCTTATCGTGGATCTTTGTGCTGGAAATGGTGCTGTTGGACTTTTTGCAAGCACCCGAACCAAGGCTCAAATCATAGCGGTTGAAATTCAAGAGAGACTGGCAGATATGGCAGAGCGCTCTATTGAGCTAAATGGTCTAACCCACCAAATGCAGGTCATTCAGGATGATTTGAAATATCTCACCCACTATATTGACGGTAGTAAAGTGGACATGATTTTATGCAATCCACCCTATTTTAAAGTGGATGAACATTCTAATCTCAATGCAAGCCGACATTATCTGCTTGCACGTCATGAAATTGCGACCAATCTGGAAGAAATCTGTCGAATCTCCCAACGAGTTTTAAAGTCCAACGGACGTTTAGCAATGGTGCATCGTCCTGAACGATTCCTTGATATTATTGACACCATGATAGCGCATAATCTAGCTCCAAAACGTATTCAGTTTGTTTACCCAAAAGCAAATCGCGAAGCCAATATGCTCCTCATTGAAGCTATCAAAGATGGTTCCCGTGACGGGTTAAAAATCCTGCCACCGCTTTTCATTCATAATGAAGATGGCAGCTACACTCCAGAAATTCATGAGATTTACTATGGAAACTAAAGCCTACATGTACGTTCTGGAATGCGCCGATGGCTCTCTCTACACAGGGTACACGACCGATGTCAAAAAACGACTTTATACGCATAATACTGGAAAAGGCGCCAAATACACGCGTACACGATTACCCGTTACTCTTTTATATCAAGAAGAATTTCCCGACAAACCTTCTGCCATGTCAGCCGAAGCCCTCTTTAAAAGAAAAACACGACAACAAAAATTAGAATATATTGCAGATAAGAAAAAGTAGAAAGCGGGAGGTCTTTCTACTTTTTTGCAATGATTTATTGGTTATTTTTCTTAGAAATGACAGCAATAAAGACACTCAGAAAAACAACACCGATACCAGCTAAATATGACATGCTAGTCCCTGTACTTGGTAATAATTCTTTGGTTTTAGCTAATTTTTTGTCACTTGTAGTAGGCAAAGTATCCTTGTTCCTATTCGTTTGAGAAGACTTTCCATTTTTATTAGACGAATCAGAATCTGTCAACCCAGCATGGGAGTTTTCTCCTTTTTGATCTTTGTTATTAGAATTTTCCTTTGTTTTTTTATCATCTTCATGCTAAACATTAGATGAAGATTGATTTTCTAGTGGTACAAGGGCTTGAATAGCAGTCTGTAATGCTTCACATTCTGCATCAATCTCTGCTTGTGTCGCATCATCTTTTTGTAAAATAACTTGTGCTTCTTCTACTTGTTCTTTTAAGTTCGCAAGTGAATCCTTTGTATAATGCATAGTTTCCGCTAATTTTTCTTTTGCCGAAGAAAGAGTGGTTCCCAACTTTATCTTATCTACTCCTTCTTTGGTTAAAAGCAAATCGTCAATTGTTCCCCATGAACCTTTATTTGCTTTCACAAATACTCCCAGTGTCACCTCTGTCTCTTTTGTTAATGTAAAGCTCAATTTAGCTATCTGCCAATTTGACCAACCAGCTAGTTTGATTTTTTCACTTTGAACATTTACTGCCTCAGCACGAGCAAAAGCATAAATATCTTCAGAGCCATTCGTATCACCACCTTGAATTTGAGCAGAAAATTGATAAGTTCCTGCTGGAAGTGTTACCTTTCTTTCAACGCCAGTTGTATAATCGCTTGTGCCATTGTAGAAATTCATGGCATACTTGCCTGTTTTAGGCGTGTCTTGTCTACGCTTGATAAAATCGTTAAAAGTATAATCTGAAAGATCTTCTTCCTCAAAGCTAGAATTTGATAACAAACTCTCTTGCAGCTCTGTTTCTTCATTCTTATCATATTCTAGATTTGTATTCAACCCAGTATAAACATATTTAAATGTCGCAAGTGATGGCAAAGCTTTTCCTGTAAAATCAAACAATGCTTGATTATCCCATTCAGAGCCACCGTAATTTTCCTGATTAACATTTGGATCATACCCAATGACGGCACTAGAAGCCCAGCCCGAACCGTATTTTTCCCAAATAGGTGTATTTACTTCTTTTCCTTTGGAACTAACCGGTGTCCAAGCTGGTTCCCAATAAAAGATGCCTAATGCACTTGCTTTATTGGCTGCATCAATGACATCTCGTAAGGCATGCGATTGCCCTTGAATAGAGGCAGGATAGCCACCTACCAGCATTTGATTTTGTGTTCGGATAACATTTTGTTGACCATCTCCATCTTCTAATGTATAGGCATAAGAAGTCTCTGCTACAAGTGTCTTTTTCCCATACTTTTCGGTCACTGTCTTTAAAACTGAAGTCAGATTATCTAAATTACCATGCCAAAAACTATAATAACTAGTAGCAAACACATCATAATCAATATGGTGATCTGATAAACCTTTTGCGTAATTCAGTATCGTTTCCGTTTTATCTGGGTTAGTAAAATGAAAAGCTATCAATATAGTTGCATCCACTTCTCGCACTGCTTTGGCGCCTGCTGCAAACAACTGATAGCGTTCCTCTCCTGCTTCACCTGCTATCCCACTACTCGTTGTTTCATTACCAACTTGAACCATTCCTACATTTACACCAGCTGCTTTTATTTTTTCAAGACTAGCTTTGGTGTATTGATATAAAGCCTCTGATTTTTCAGACACATTCATATTTGTCCAATCTTTTGGTGGAACTTGACGTCCTGGATCAGCCCAAAAATCTGAATAATGAAAGTCCACTAGTAGCCGCATACCATGTGCTGTAGCTCGTTTTCCAATCTCAATCGCCTTTTCTATATCGCTATTTCCAGCGCCATAACCATGTCCGTTATGATCATAAGGATTATTCCATACTCTGACGCGAATGTAATTTACACCATTTTCTTTCAAAATATCAAAGATATCTTTGACATTCCCATTTTCATCTTTGTACTCTACACCACTTTGTTCTTGAGCAATTACTGTTGAAATATCCGTCCCCATGATAAAATCAGATGATAAATTTTCTACTTTATCAACACGTATTTTAGTATTTTCATTAGCTTTAATAGGAATGACTCCTCCAAGCAAACAAAGACTAGCAGCAAAAACAAGCGACAATCTTAATCCTATTTTCATACAGTTTTCCTATTTCTACTTAGTTTAATATTTTAGTGTTCGCTTTAAAAAACTGATAAAACAAGAAATAGGTTTTATCAGTTTTTAAACGAACATTTTATAAGAAGGCTAGTTATTCAAAATGCGAAAGAACGAATTGCACAGCGCCTTTAGGATCACGTGTCAATTTGATATATTCAGCACCTTTTGTCGCAACAAGTTTGATGCCCAATTTATCCGTATCTTTCTTAATATCTTCATAGTAAGAATTGACTTGTGGAGCTAGCACAACCATGTCAAAATCTTTCATAATATCGTAGTGCGAACCATAAGCACCAGCTGTTGAACTGAGGTCTATGCCTAACTCTGCTGCGCCTTCTGTTAGTGCATTTGCTAGCATGGCGCTTGTCCCTGCACCGGCACATAGAACCAAAATATTATGATGCTTTCCATCTGCAACCGCTTGAATTTGATCGTCTATTTCAGCTTCTGCTGCTTCTTCAAGCTCAATCACTTCTACCTTTTTCGCTTCTTCTTCTACTAATGAATCATCGTACGCTTTAATAAATGGAAGGTAGATGAGAGAATCAACTACAATCAACAGCAGCATCAAGACAATAGATAAGATTCCTGCACCCGTACCTAAAATCAAGCCAATCGGTGCTGGCGTTGCCCAAGGAAGGACATACATAAAGCTATTCATACCTAACACATCAACAAAGAACTTGAAAGCACAAACATTGATCATTGGAGTGATTAAAAATGGAATAAAGAAATAGGGATTTAAAATAATAGGCGTTGCAAACAGCAATGGTTCATTGACTGCAAAGCAAACTGGAACAAAGGAAGCTTTCCCGACAGCTTTTAATTGCTTAGATTTTGCAAAGAGCATGAAGAGGAATGGAACAACCAATGTTGCACCTGTACCACCCATTGTGCCAACGAAGTTTCCAAGTCCAACTGTCAACACGTTTGAAGCATGGTGACCTGCTTTTACCAACTGTAAATTCGTTTCCACATTTGCATAAATAATCGCGACAATAGCTGGTTCTACAATTGAAGGACCATGCACACCAACAAACCAGAAGAGTGCCATTGCTCCCCAAATAATCGAAATTCCTAAATAGCCATCAGCTGCGGTAAATAAAGGTTGGAGAAGTGTGATAACGGCTTCTGCAAACGAATGCCCAAAGAAATAACGCACGATTGTATCAATCAAAACAGCAGCAAATACTGCAAATGAAAATGGAAAGACGTCACGGAAAGTTTGAGAAATTGTTCCAGGGACTTCTTTTGGCATCTTAATAGTAATGTCTTTCAATACACAGAATTTATAAACATTCACCGTGATAAAAGCTGCTACAAAAGCCGCTAAAATCCCTTTTGTTCCCATGTAGCCATTGGCTAAACCGTTTTCAATTTGATCCACACTTAAAAGGAGGAAGCTCACAATGGAAGCCAACATAACAGAAACCGAATTGATAGTCTTGTTGGTCGGCATATTGCGGTTCATTGATTCTGACAAACAACGAGCAGTCGTAGCGGACACGAGAATAGCTACTACCCCCATAGAATAGCCATATACTTTCCAAAGCCAGGTGGAAACATCATTTGGCAACTTAAATCCAAAAATTTCTGGAATTGCTGCTAGCAAGATAAAAATACTTGAAAATAAAATGGCAGGCATGGCGGCTAAAAAGCCGTCACGAATAGCGCCAAGATAAATATTGCGTGATATTTTTTCAAAGAAAGGTTTTCCTTTCTCAATTTGTTTGATAATTCCGTTCATGGAATTAGTCCTCCTTGTATTGATTTTTATATAATTCAATAAAATCTACGATCAATTCTTTTAACAATAATGTCGTCATCAAATGATCTTGACCGTGAATAAAGATAAATCCTAAATCTAAATCTTCCCCAGCTGCCTCTTGTGCTAAAATCTGCGTTTGTGAATTGTGGGCTAAATTTAAATTTTCATCTGCTTCTTTTAAAGCAGCATCTACATTTGTAAAATTCCCTTGACGAACCTCTTTCAGCAAATTCAGTAAACAACTACGTGCATCTCCCGAATAAGCTACGATTTCAAATCCCAACATTTGTAATTCGTTTTTATTCATTTCATCTCCCCCTTAAATCACAATTTTTGTTTCGCTAACATGCTTGTACCAATAAGCGGATTCCTTAGGGTAACGCTTTTGAGTTTCAAAATCAACGTAAAACAAGCCATAGCGTTTATTGTAGCCATTTGACCACGAGAAAACATCCATTAAAGACCAAAGAAAATACCCTTTTACCATAACACCAGCATCAATAGCTTTGCTTAAAGATTGCAAATACACTTTCAAATAATCAATCCGCGGCTTGTCCATAATGATGCCATTGTCAAACTCGTCTTTATAGCCCATTCCATTTTCAGTGATATAAATCTTTTGATAATGTGGGTAGTCTTTCTTAATTCTCAATAAAAGGTCATACAAACCTTCTGGGTAAATAATCCAATCCCAGTCTGTTCGTTCAATCCCTTCCTTGTAAATCCGTTCTCCAATGCCTTTCACTTTATAAACCGAAGTGCCTTTATCACCCGTTCCATTATGATGAATGGTTGATTCGCCCTGATAAGCCTTAACAAAATGACATTGATAATGATTGATTCCAAGATAATCATTTCGATGACTAGCTTTTTTCATTTCTTCAAAATCGCTCTCAAGGAATTCATAACTAGCGTTGTTAGCAGCGCAAATTTCCTTAAGAGCTTCCATTGTTTCCTCAGAATAATATCCCAGATAAGTAGCATCTAGCAAGAAACGAATAGAAAGCGCATCATCCAGAAAAGCTGCATGCTTATCTCCTTTGCTGTCTGTTGCTGGGTATTTTGTTTCCAAAGAATGCACCACTCCAATTTCACCAAGGTAACCTTTCTCCTTGAAAAGATTTACTACACGCGCATGCGCATACATCATATTGTGAAGACATTGAATCACCTTACTCAAATCATACTGAATCCCCGGAGGAAAGACACCGAGCAAGTATTGATTGGTCGCAACAGGATAAATTTCGTTAAAAGTGCTCCAATGATGAACCTCTGGAAATTCTTGAAAACAAAATTCAGCATATTCCACAAACGCTTCAATTGTATCTCGATTAAGAAAATCACCTTGATCAAACAAAACTTTCGGAGTATCAAAGTGATGCAGTGTAACAAATGGCAGGACATGGTGTTTCGCACATTCAGCAAATACACGATGATAAAACTCTACTCCTTCTTGGTTGACCTTGCCATGTCCCTCTGGAAAAATACGGCTCCAAGCAATAGACAAGCGCAAGCCATTGACGCCAAACTTCTCACACAACTCAATATCTTTTGAATATTGATGATAGAAATCACTAGCTGGATCTGCCAAAAATCGTCCTTGTTTTTCTAAAAATTCATCCCAAGCGACCGGACCTTTTCCACCTTCTTTTGTAGCTCCTTCTACTTGATAAGCAGCAGTCGCACCGCCAAAAATAAAATCTTCTGGTAATTGAAACATGTCTTCTCCTTTACAATAATCTTTGAATATGAATCACCAAATATACCTTTTCATTTGGATGAAGTCCTCCACCCAAATGCTGACGAATGACTTCATAAATATCTTCGCCAATTTGATAGGCTTCTGGATAATCCTTTTTGATATGTTCTTCTAAATTCTTCATGGAGACTTTTAAATCACTGTCATCCTGATCCAAACGCTCAATAAAGTATGTCAAATGAATCATCAAACGGTCGTAAAAATTACTATTCTTTTTTGTCCGCTTAATACCATGTTTTAAAAGTTCCTCTTGCACCAAAGCAATCATTTGTCGGATCAGTGTTTGTTCATCTTTACTAATCACGACATCTTCGCCTTTCGCATTGATAAACTGTAAGGCCAACCGCCCAATCTCATCTTTTGGAAAATCCACATCCAATTTTTCTTTTAAAATCACCAAAGCGTGCTCAGCAATTTTGTACTCCGTCGGATATTGCTCCGACATATCCGGCAAGTGATTACTTTTATAAGTATTTCTTTGCAGCGCTTGATAACTACAATAAATATGATCTGTCAAGGTTACATAGATGTACTCTTGAACTGGAAATTGGAACTGTTGAATACCATAATCAATAATTTCATAACTAGTCGTGATAAAGTCCAAGGGAACATCTTTTAACAAAGCAGAAAAGTTTTCGCGCGATTCTTCACTTTTCAGTTGAAAGACTTTTTCTACTCGTTCTTCTGCCAACAAATCCCCTTTTTTCTTTTTAAAAATGATACCGAGCCCCATGACAACAGCCTGTTCACCACTTTCATTTTTGACCACCGCAACATTATTATTTAGTGGCTGGACAATTCGAAACATTCGTGTCCTCCTTCCTAACAATCTTTTTGTAAAACATAAAAAAACCATAAACAAACCAAGATTTTTTACTTGGGTCATTTATGGTCTCGCCTAATTTCTTAGTTACAATCCATGTTTTATTTTACTTTATGAATAGAGTTTAACACATTTTCAAACTTTTGTAAACCCTTTCTTACTTTGTTTTTAAAAAATTATACAAAATGGATAATTTGTGTAAATTTAAAATCTTTCATTCTATACTTTAAAAAATAGCTTACTTCTGTGCAATACCATTTGGGATAATGACTTCTTTGAGTAATTTCTCTTCTTCCTTGATGCGATTATACAAAACTACCGCATATAGAGGAAATAGAATACAAAATGAAATTAGTGCATGACAAAGTAATGCTAAACCAATCAACTCTGGAACGATGTTCAAGAAATAATTGGGATGTTTCACATAGCGGAAAAGCCAGTGATCAACAAATTTATGATTCTTAACCAGCATCAATTTTACAGTCCAAATTTCACCTAAGAGCTGTGTCACAACATAGAGCATAAACATTGAAAATAGCAACAGTCCAAATCCTATAGCACTAAGCGCGTCAAACCGAACCTGACGTATCGTAGCTTCAGCAAAGCAAGAAAGGTAAAATAAAATGTGAAGAATAGTGATATACTTGGTATTTTGCACGCCATATTCGCGCCCACCATTTGCCAATATCGCTTTCTCATTCTTCATCGATATTTTTAGAAATACCAACCGAAATACAAATACCGCTAAAATAATAAGTCCTGATAAAGTCATACGACCTCCTTATAATAAAATAATCTATTTTATTATATAAAGAGGGGATTTTCTAAGTCAATACATTCAAAAAATATCATATAAACTGTAGAAAGAAATTACAAAGTTGTTAGTTCGATTTCGTCTACAATTCGTTTTACATCGGCTAGGTCTACTTTTGGAGTCCATTGCAGGCAGTTAGCTGTTGCATAAGCACAGGCACGAATGACAGTTTCTCTATCAACTCTCCCCCTACTTTCTAAAGCATGGCAGAGACTTCCAAGGAAAAAGTCGCCTGATGCAATAGGATTTTTGACATGAATTGCTGGAAACGTCAGTTGGAAAATATCATCCTGCAGGCGTGCTACGACTCCTTTTCCTCCCATTGTCACAATGAAATAAGGAATTTTAGTATATTCTTTGAGAAGTTTTGCTGCTTCTTCTGCAGTTTCAACTGGACATCCTGTTAATTCTGCCAATTCTTCATCGTTAATTTTTACAATGTCAGGCTGTGCTGTGAAAGCTGCTTTTAGTGCTGCACCACTTGTATCTACTACTAAATTCACATCTTCTGGTAAAAGACGACCAATTTGTGCAATATAATCATCTGGCATCCCTTTCATCAAAGAGCCAGAAAACACAACGCTATCGCCAGGTTGAATGTGCTTTATAAGATTTGTGGTGAATTGTTCTAATAAATCCTTATTCAGCTCAAATCCAGCTTCATACACAAGATAGGTCTTTCCTAATTCTGTATCAATCATAATTGTACAAGTACGCGTATTTTTATCAACCTCTGTCACAACAAGCGGAATACCATCTTCCTCATTTAATTGTTGAATATATTCGCCCATTTTGCCACCTAACATTGTATGAATGCAAAAATTTCCTTGCTCTTCGCCCTTCTCGTAATTCAGGACATAAGCCACATTAAAACTCTTTCCGCCAGCATTTTCATGCACTTGCCTTGGTCGGTTGACCACATCTTCTTTAAACTGACTAAGTAAAACTGTCCGATCCAAAGCTGGATTTGGACAAACTAAATGAATCATATTTCTTCCTTTCTTTTTTTCAATCAAAAGCCAGACTATTTCAAAAGGAATAGTCCAGCTTATTGTTATCTTATTATTCTATTTTGCATTTGTAGCGTATTCTTCATTTCGCTTAATCATTTGTTTTCTATACCAAGCAAAGATACCAATATAGAACACTAGAAAGACAATAACACCAAAGATAGCTTTGATAGCGCCTGTTGTAGCATTTCCGATTGTCCAACCAAGTAATTTTTCAATTGGACCTTCAAGAGTAGAGTGGGTAATCAATTGTGTGCTAGCTACCCCTTTAGGAAATGCATCTACGCCTTTCGCTAAGTCCGTAACAAATGGCGCAATAAGTGTTCCAGATAGAAGGAAGAGCGGAAGCAATAGAGTTCCAAATACAATCATCCGAATGAGTTTACCACGTGTAACAACCAGAAGCGCTGGAGTAACCCCCATTGCAATAATACCAGCAAGTGGCAAAATACCATTTCCGACTTTGGAAAGAAGAACTGCTTCTACCAGCATAATTGGTGCTAAAACATTGGCACATGCCCAGATTTCTGCACGACCTGCGATAAATGGCCAGTCAAGTCCAATATTGAATTTACGTCCTTGAAGACGTTTTGTTGCAACATTTGTAATTCCTTGTGAAAGAGGTTCTACTGCCGCGATGAACCAAGAACCAATAAGTGAGAACAATTCCAAGCAGACACCAGCTGTCAAACCAAGAGACAACCAACCTTTGATAACAAGTGACCATTTTGCTGCTTCGGCAATGCCAGATACTGGATGTGGCGTTCCCATAATCCCTATCACAATCCCAAGGATAAATCCAATAAAGAATTTAGAGCCCCAGAAACCAATTTTCTTATTCAATTTTGCAGCGTCAAAGTCATATTTATCCAACCAAGGGAAGAATTTATCAAAAATCTTATCCAAAACCATGATAACTGGATTCATCATGTAGTTCATGTGAGTAGAGGTCATTGGCGAGGAGCTAGGCGCATTAAGCAAGTCATCAAATGTTGGTTTCATTAAGTCAGAGTTAATAATTTTCATTACTCCGACAAGTACGACTGCAAGCGTTGCTACAAAGAGCGACACACCTTGGCTAACACCATTATTATCCGCATACCACTTAATCAATAGACCTGTAATTGATAAATGCCAAATATCAAAAATATCAACATCTAAGGTATCCGTTTTTTTCGTAATTAACATCACGACATTAACGATGAGCATAATGAGTAAGAAGTAAAGCGTCCAAGCAGAACCCCATGTAATCGTCGCCAATGGTGCCCAACCAACGTCTGTAATATTAAGTTGAATTCCTGTGTTTTCAACGAATTTCGCAAGTGAAGCCGAGAAAGCGCCATTTAACATACCGATAATAGCACCAATCCCCGTAAGAGCTATGGCAAGTTTAATACCGCCTTCTAAAGCTTTGGAAAACTTCACTCCAAAGCATAAAGCAAGCACCGTTAAGACTATCAACATGATAATTGGTGCCCCCATATCTAAAATGGGTTTAAAGAAGCGATTGGCTAAGTCAATAATGACATTCATAAAAAATCCTCCCGATTTTATTTTTTGAATGATAGTGAACGAAAAGTGAAATAACTATTTCAGTAGATAAAAATTGTTTTTATCTAGCGTTTCAATTTTTCATTTTTTTATTTTTTCCAATGAATTACTTTAACTAAGTCCATGTTCCTTAATAGCTGCTTCAATATTGTCATATACTGGTGCACTCATGGCTGGAATACGGAATAAAATTGGTCCTGCTTCAATAACAGGAATCCCCGGTTCAAATCCCAAATCCGTGGCTGCTATTGGGGTGAAAATATCATAACCTTTTATCAAGTCTTCATTCACATCTTTGACCATTACCGCATCGCATTGAACATCATAGCCGCGATTTGAAAATTCTTCTTCAAGAGCGTTTTTGATTTGGTGGCTTGAGTTTACCCCTGCTCCACAGGCTGCTAAAATTTTAATCATTGTAAAATCCTCCATTTTTATTTTTAATGATTTATTGTTTCCGATATATAATGAAATAGTTTATCTTCCTCATCCAACTTGGATAAGGACTCTAGGTTGCCGTCAGCAGTAAAGAAGTCCATCAATTGAGCCAAGATATTCGTTTGACTGGCATTAGAATTATTGATAATGAAGAACAAAAGCGATACTTGTACTTCATTTGACGGAACAATCATATTATGAAAAGTCACCGGCTGATCCAAGCGGACTACAACCACTTTTTCTGCTAAATTATGAACAATATCCGTATGCGGAATTGCTACATTCGGCAAATCTTTCCCTAAAAATTCCATGTCCAGCCCCGTAGGAAAGGACTTCTCTCGTTCAATTAAGGCATTCTTATAAGAAGACGTTACAATGTGTCTATCTTCAAGAAGGTCAGCAACTTGATTAAAAAGGTCTTCCTGACTGTCGGCTTGCAGACAAAAGACTAAATCTTTATCGAATAACTGATAAAGTTCCATCATATTCCCCTTTCTATTTTGTTTTATTTTGTTTATGCACAAAGTATATCATTATATGTAAACGGTGTCAATAGTTTATTTTGTTTTTTTATGTTATTTTTTGTTTGACAATATTTGTGTGAGATGTTATGATGTTGTTGTGAAATAAAAAAAGGAGGTATAACAATGAAAGTTATACTAGGTACAGACCGTGATGGTTTTGAGTTAAAAAATAAAGTAAAAACTCATTTACTCCAACTTGGTTATGACATTAAAGATCTCAACGAACAAGAAGGTGCTGCTGATTTTGTCGACTCGACAGACGCTCTTGTTGAAGAATTACGAAAAGATGATACTGCCCGTGGTATTTTGTTTGACCGTTTTGCAGTTGGTTCTTATATGGTTGCGAATAAACACCGTGGGATCATTTGTGCTGCTGTTTCAGATGAGCATTCTGCCATGATGACCATTCGCCACAATTCTACACGCATTATCACTCTCGGTGCAGCTATTCTCGGTGAAGAATTGGCAAATGCCTGTGCAGAAGCTTATTTAAAAGCTGACTATGATGCTGGGCGTCACCAAGTTCGCATTGATATGCTTAATAAATTATGTTAAAGGGTAGGAGGAAAAATTATGAAAATCGCTCTCGGCTGTGACCATATCGTAACAGATACAAAAATGAAAATTTCTGAACATTTAAAAGACCTCGGTCATGAAGTCATTGATGTCGGAACCTATGACTTTCACCGGACTCATTACCCAATCTTTGGTCGTCTGATTGCAGAAAATGTTGTTTCAGGAAAAGCTGATCTTGGAATTGCCCTTTGCGGTACAGGAGTCGGTATTTCTGCTTCTGCTGACAAAGTTCCCGGTACTCGTGTAGCTCTTGTTGGTGACGTTCTAACCGCACGCTATGCAAAGAAAGAACTCAATGCAAATATCATCGCTTTTGGTGGACGTATTCTTGGTCAAAATCTTATTCACAATATCGTTGATGTCTTTCTTGAAACAGAGTATGAACCAACAGAAGCCAACAAACAATTGATTGAAAAAATCGATAATAGCATTGAAGTTAGCCCTGAAATCGCTAAAAATGACCATATTTTCGATGAAGAAAATGCTAAATGGGCTCGCGGTGAATACCACGACTAAAAGCTCAATACTCAGAAAATCAGGCTCAGTCTAATATGGACGAGACCTGTTTTTTAATAGGATGTATCAATACCGCACGAAAGATACAAAACAAAAATCACCTGCTCCTATATGAACAGGTGATAAAAATATTAACTATAAAACATTTGTATATGATTTATACTTTTCCTTGACCTTTGGTGAGATATGATCATCTGTAATTACTGCATCCAAACCATCCAACTGATAGAAACAATAGAAAGAATAGCTGTCAAATTTGCTATTATCTGCCACAATGTACTTTTCAATCGCATTGTTCAAGATAATGGCATTGCCATTTCCTTCTTCTTCATTGGCAGTCGTGACATTATGACCGTCAATTCCATTGACGCCAATAAATGCTTTAGAAACTTTGATTTCTTTCAATAATTTATTAGCAAATTGTCCGACAAACGTTTGTGTTTTCACCCGATAACGACCGCCAATCAGAATAATGTCACAATTGGGATTATCTTTTAATTTTTCAAAAATAGGAAGCGAATTTGTCACAATACTCACACTTTTATCAGCCAAATAATCTCCGATAAAATCCGTCGTTGTTCCCGAACCGATAAAAACTGTATCACCAGAAAAAATCAAATTGGCACATTTTTGAGCAATTGTTCGTTTTTCTTCAATATTTAACATTGTTTTTTCAGTATGGGAGGCTTCGTTCAAGCCATTTTTTACTTTTTTATGAGCTCCTCCATGAACACGAGTCAACAAACCTTGCTTTTCCAAGTCAATCAAATCACGACGTATCGTCATATCCGTTACATCTAGTAACTCTTTTAATTTCTTGACAGAAACCACTCCTTGCTGATCCAATTCTTGGAGAATCACTCTATGCCGTCCTTCTTTCATTTTGTCTCCTTTCTAGTTTTATATAATTTTATTCCTCAAATATATTATACAACAATTTATTCATTTTGAAAAATTAAAAACAATATTTTTTTGATTTTTGTAAAATATTGTTTGACTTTGTTTTATTTGTGTTCTATAATTAAACTATACAAAACAAAAGGAGCCTAAAGATGACAACAAAACAAGAAAAATTAAAACGTTTATGTGATAAAAACAGAATTATCGGCGCTTTGGCTATTGACCAACGAGGGGCTTTGCGTCGTATGCTTGGTGAAGACACTCCAGTTGAGCAATTGGAAACCTTTAAAGTGCTAGTTTCGAAATACTTAACAAAATACGCTTCTTCTATCCTTCTTGATCCAGAGTTAGGTTGGAAAGCGGCGGAAGCTCGTGATAAAAACGCTGGATTATTAGTTGCCTATGAAAAAACAGGTTATGACAAAACTGTTCCCGGTCGCTATCCTGACCTCGTCGAAAATGTCTCCGTCCAACGTCTCAAAGCAAACGGTGCTGATGCTGTGAAAGTCTTACTCTATATAGATATTGACGAAGATAGAGCAGTCAATGACGTCAAAGAAGCCTTTATTGAGCGAATAGCTTCTGAATGCAAAGCAGAAGACATACCTTTTTTCCTTGAGTTAGTTTCTTACGATGCCAAGGTGACGGATGAAAAAGAATATGCTAAACTCAAACCTCGCAAAGTCATTGAAGCAATGAAGCTTTACTCACAAGAACGATTTGGTGTAGATGTTCTCAAAGTTGAAGTTCCAGTCAATATGAAATATGTTGAAGGATTCGCAGAAAATGAAGTTCTTTACACCAAAGAAGAAGCTGCTGCCTTCTACAAAGAACAAAGTGATGCCACTTCTCTTCCATTTATTTTCTTATCTGCTGGAGTATCCGCACAGCTTTTCCAAGATACACTTCGCTTTGCTAAGGAATCCGGCTCAACTTTCAACGGTGTCCTTTGCGGTCGTGCAACTTGGGCTGGTGCTACCAAAGCCTATCAAGAAGGTGGCGAAGCTGCTACAATTAAATGGCTTGAAACAATAGGTAAACAAAATATCGTTGAATTAGATGCAGTTCTCCAAGAGACTGCTACGCCTATTGTATTTAAATAACTTTGTATCTCCTTATAAAAACATAAAAAGACGAACTTCTATTCGCCTTTTTATTATTGTATAATTACTTATCACCTTTATTACGGATGACAAATCCTGTTTTCTTCTCACTTGAAGTATTACGAGGTTTTTTGTGGTCTTTGCGGTAACGCTTTTCTTTGTCAAAGCGATCGTGGCGACCACCCTTTTTGTAATTGTCACGCCCATTAGTACGGTCACGACGATCATTACTACGACGCCCATTTTTGCTGTTACGATTGCCTTTATTAGCTCCCGAAACATACTTAAATGGTAATGGCTTTTCACGCGCAATTTCTACTTCTGGTAGAGTGTCTGGATCTTGTACGGTTAAGGTCAATATATATAAAGCCAATTCCTCCGGTGTAAATTCAGCTGCCAGCTTGCGAGCGTCTTTGCCAAACTTTTCAAATTGGTTGCGAATACTTTCATCTGCAAAATCTCGCTCAATCTTTTTGAGTGCAACTTTTTTCTTAGCTTGAAAGGCTTCTTCTGCCGTTGCTGGCTTCATACCTTTCATCCGTTTTTTAGTTAAGCTTTCAATGACTTGAAGATACCCCATTTCATTTGGTGCAACAAATGTAATGGATTGACCAGATTTCCCAGCACGACCTGTCCGTCCGATACGATGCACATAACTTTCGGGATCTTGTGGAATATCGTAATTGTAAACATGTGTGACACCAGAAATGTCCAATCCACGTGCTGCGACGTCCGTTGCAACAAGAATATCTAAATTACCATTTTTGAAGTCACGAAGAACACGGAGACGTTTTCCTTGGTCTAAATCGCCATGAATCCCCTCTGTGCGGAAACCACGGATTTTAAGTCCACGAGTCAATTCATCAACTCGGCGTTTGGTACGCCCAAAAACGATAGAAAGTTCTGGTTGTTCCACATCCATGAGACGTGTCATGGTATCAAATTTTTCATTTTCTTTTACACGGATATAATATTGATCCACCAGTTCTGTTGTCAATTCTTTTGCTGCAATTTTGACATGTGTTGGCTCTTTCATAAACTTCACGCCAATCCGCTTGATAGCATCTGGCATAGTAGCTGAAAAGAGAAGGGTCTGACGCTCTTCCGGCACGCGTGAGATGATTGCTTCAATGTCTTCTAAGAAACCCATATTGAGCATTTCATCCGCTTCGTCTAAAATTAGCGTTTCTACATGATTGAGTTTCAGTGCTTTGCGCTTAATGAGGTCTAATAAACGTCCTGGAGTTCCAACGACAATGTGCGCGCCTGAACGGAGAGCCTTGATTTGCTTTTCAATGCTAGATCCACCATAAACCGAGCGAACTTTCACTCCTTTGCTTCGACCAAAGCGGAAGAGTTCCTCTTGACTTTGAACAGCCAATTCACGAGTTGGTGCAATGACTAAAGCCTGAACAACAGGATTTTCTGTGTTAATTTTTTCGAGAGTTGGAAAACCAAAAGCAGCTGTCTTTCCTGTACCAGTCTGAGCTTGTCCAATCACATCTTTCCCTGCCATAGCAAGCGGGATTGTTTGTTCTTGGATTGGACTGGCTTCAACAAAGCCTGCTTTTTCAATTTCTGCTAACAATTCAGCAGACAAATGTAATTCATTAAATTTCAATTTTTTCTTCTTTCTAAAAAGGTAGTGCGAAGCTACCTTATAAAACATATTTTGCTTTCTCATTCAGTAAATTTGATACCAGTATTCCAATAGAAAAGACTTTATCTTAATTACTTGCCAAAAGCAACTGAGAAAGCTGACTATTTTGTAACTTATCTAGTATAACACAAAGAATGATAAAAAGATAGGATTTCTGCTAACTTTCTTTTTTGATATAAGATTTAACTTGAAAATGTACTATTTTCTTTTATAATGAAAAAAAAATAAAAAAGAGTCACTATGAATAAGTTTTTACGCTTTGCCTTTATCCTACTGATTGTAGCCATGCTAGGGGCTGCTGTTATTCAAATTTTCCAACCCCAACTTTTAGGTTCTGACTCAGCTTACGGTCTTTCCGTCTACTGGCAGCGAGAAATCGACTTTTGGAACTTAGCCCTTCTGCCTCTGCTGATTGGTGTTCTCATTAAATATGACTGGTTTTATCTGCGTCTAGTACTCTTAGCACTAATTCTTGGCGGGCTAGGTTTTGGAACCAACTATCTGCTAGGCTACCTACAACTGCCTAATAATGCCAACCTTCTAGGCTGGCTGGAAAACTATTTTTTGGTTCTGCTCCGGCTGCTGGGCTGGTATTTGGAAAGCAAAAAAAGAAATAAAAGTGATGAAGCTAGGTCCTAAATTGGGGTAAGGCTACATCATTTTTATTTTTTATTAGCCAACCATTTCAAAGCTTTGGTCAATACAATCCAAAGAATAAGACTGATAATAACTATATAAATCCAAGCATTTTTATCATTAGACAACGGAAGTGGCACATTCATACCAAAGAATCCCGTGATAACTGCTAGGACTGCTAGGAGGACTGAAATGATTGTTAAAACAGTCAAATTATCATTCAGATTGTTGTTCAAAATATTGTTGTAAGAACCTGACAATTGACTGAGAACTTGAGAAATCAAGTCTGTCATTGCTACTAATTGGCGAGCTTCAATCATGACATCGTCAAACTGCTCTTTTTCAATTTCATCTAAATGACGATAAAGTGCATGTCCTTTAATGTGCTCTAACAGCATACGATTTTGCTTTGCAGCTGCTACCAAGTAGACTATGGAAGTTTCTAAGTCTGCTAAAGCAAAGAGATTTTTCTTAGTGGTTGTTTTGTGCAATAGACTATTGATGTTATCCTTTGTTTCATCCATTTTTTCAATTACAGGATAATAAGAATTACACACTAATTCTAAACTAGCAAATAGAAATTTATAAACTGTTACAGGCTCATGGTGTTCGACATAATTTTTCATCATATCTACAACATAAGTATTTGCTTTATTGCTAACTGTTAAGAGTTTATCTTTCTGTACAATAAAGGTCATAGGAATAGTTTCATAATAATCCTTATCCCTTTTTAAGTTTAATACGTTGAAAATAAAAACGACTGTTCCTGTTTCACGATTGTAGTCCATGTGGGCGCGTTCATTTTTATCCAGTGCATACTCAATGGTTTCTTCATCAATATTGTATTCCTTATAAGAATCTGGATGTTGACTTAAAATATCTGCATCTAAGTTTATCCAAGACATTCCATCTTTTAATTCTTTTTCAATAAACACCCTTTTCTCCTTTATTGACTTTTAATATAAAGAATTGAAAAAGATGCTCAATTCTTCACCAATCGTTATTACACTTCTTTATCTATCTAAACGCTTAAGATTCTAACAAACAAACTCACTTAAAACCCAGTTCTGTTTCAAAAATTATTATGAGAAAGCTCGAATAATAGCGTAATTTTCAAACTTTGCTCATATGCCGTGCAAGTCTCACATTTTCTTTAACTGAGTTCAAACTAAATCCTCGGAAAATAGATAAATCCTCCTAGAAGCAATCGCTTCTTCGTCAGATTTCCTAATTTTCTGTCGGATTTTTAACGCTCTCACATCTTCTCTTCCAACTTGACATCTGGATATTTATCGGCAAACCAGCGCAAGGCAAAGTCATTTTCAAAGAGAAAGACAGGCTGGTCAAAGCGGTCCTTGGCTAAAATATTGCGGCTGGAGGACATACGCTCGTCCAGATCATCTGGTGAAATCCAGCGGACAGTCTTTTTACCCATGGGTGTCATGACTACTTCGGCATTGTATTCATTTTCCATGCGGTGCTTGAAGACTTCAAACTGAAGCTGGCCGACAGCTCCCAACATGTACTCACCAGTCTGGTAGTTGGTGTAGAGCTGGATGGCTCCTTCCTGAACTAGCTGCTCGATTCCCTTATGGAAGGACTTCTGCTTCATGACATTTTTAGCTGCAACCTTCATGAAAATTTCTGGGGTAAAAGTTGGAAGCGGTTCAAACTCAAATTTGTTTTTACCGACAGTCAAGGTATCGCCAACTTGGTAAGTGCCGGTATCGTAAACCCCAATGATATCTCCAGCCACCGCATTTTCTACATTTTCACGTGACTCAGCCATAAACTGGGTGACATTTGAGAGTTTGACAACTTTTTTGATACGGGTCAGATTCACACTCATGCCGCGCTCAAATTCACCCGATACGATGCGGACAAAAGCGATGCGGTCACGGTGTCTTGGATCCATATTGGCTTGGATTTTAAAGACAAATCCTGAAAAATCCTTATCCAGCGGGCTGATTTCCTGATTGTCTGTGGTTTTGTGTCCGTGAGGTTCTGGTGCAAACTCCAAGAAAGTGTCAAGAAAAGTCTGCACTCCAAAGTTGGTCAGGGCTGAACCAAAGAAGACAGGGGTTAATTCCCCATTAAAAATAGCTTCCTGTGAAAATTCATTTCCCGCTTCCCGTAGGAGTTCAATATCCTCTAAAACCTGAGCATAAAATGGGTTGTTGCCAAATATTTTTTCTCCCTCTTCGATGCTGGCAAAGCGCTCATCACCCTTATAAAGCTCCAGTCGCTGATTGTGCAAATCATAGAGACCTTCAAAGGATTTCCCCATCCCAATTGGCCAATTCATCGGATAGCTGGCAATGCCAAGTACTTCTTCTAATTCTTCCAGCAAATCAAGGGGTTCACGCCCGTCGCGGTCCAGTTTATTGATAAACGTAAAGACTGGGATATTGCGGTGTTTGACAACTTCAAAGAGCTTTTTAGTCTGAGCCTCAATCCCTTTGGCAGAGTCCACCACCATGACTGCGGCATCCACGGCCATGAGGGTGCGGTAGGTATCTTCTGAAAAATCTTCGTGCCCAGGTGTATCAAGAATATTGACCCGTTTTCCGGCATAGTCAAACTGCATGACAGAAGAGGTCACTGAAATCCCCCGCTGCTTCTCAATATCCATCCAGTCAGATTTTGCAAAGTTCCCGGTCTTCTTACCCTTGACCGTACCCGCTTCACGAATCTCACCCCCAAAATAGAGCAATTGCTCTGTGATAGTTGTTTTACCGGCATCTGGGTGAGAGATAATTGCAAAAGTTCGGCGTTTTTTTATTTCATCTTGAATCGTCATTATATCCTCTTTTTCTTTTTTATACTTTTTCTTTCGATTTCTATGAAAATTCTTATTACATTGGACTGCTCCTAACTTGTTTCAACTTACCTATTATAGCGGATTTAAAGGATTTTTTCAATTGCTTAGAACATATAAAAAATCGCTCTGTTTGAACTGCACCCCAAAAGTTAGATTTTTTCTGTCTAACTTTTGGGGTGCGGTTCAGTTCGAGCGATTTTCTGTTTCTTAATATAAGAAACTATATTTTAGAATCTCACAATCACACTAGCAAAGAGAAAAATTACTAATATCATGATTAAAACCAGTAAATAGATAATCCGTTGTTTCCTCATTTGAAGTTCTTCTTTTTCTTCTGATGTCATGGAAAAAATAGCCTTGTTTCGTTTTAATAAGTACAAAATCAATCCTTCTCCCCCTCGACCGCCAGTTGCCAAGAATCCCCAGAATTTAGGATGTTTCATCCCGCGAACCACAGCGTCTAATTCAACTAGTTTAAACAATTGATACACAAACAGCCCATTTGCTACGATGAGCAAACCAATCAAGGTCAATAGATACCAAGTCATGGTAGAACCTCCTATATTTTACGAATAATCTGCACCAGAATATACCCACTTGTCCCGGTTACCAGCGCCACTGCCAACAAGGTCAGTAGATAACTATTAGAGATTGGAGTGATAAAAATAAAGAAAAGAAACAGTAAACAAATATTACATATAAAGGCCAGCAAAATCTTTTTGTTGCTCTTTACAACGTTTGTCGAATCCTCTAAGTGCTGAATCATGCGCTCATATCCTTTCAGCAATTCATCCAAACTAACCTGATACAAATCACTTAACTGCAAAACATACAAAATATCCGGATAAAATTTTTCTGTTTCCCAATTTGAGATGGTTTGTCTAGATACATTTAATTTTTCTGCGACATTTTCTTGTGTCAAACCACTCATCTGACGTGCTTCTTTTAATTTTTTCCCAATTTCCATTATCCCTCTCCTATCTTTCTACCTTTATTTTACTATTTTCGTTTATAAAATCTAGCAAAATTTTTTTACATTTAGAAAAAATCCTGCCAAATAAACTTGACAGAAGATGTAATACTTAAAGCTTTAAACTAATTTTGATTGCTTTTTCCATCGCCTTTTAAAATATTCATCAAAAAGGAGCAAAGTGGTAGCCAGAACCAGTGAGACAAGTACGTAGTTCACCCAGATTCGGTCTCCTTTTATAAGCGGGGGATGAGTCATCAATCCATAATTTCCACCAGTTATGGCATTGACACCAACTAAAAACAAATCCAAAGCAAATGTGTAGCCCACAATCTCATACTTCTTCAACAGCTGCTTGTCATAGTGGTTGATAAGATAAACCAGCGAATTAACCAAGAGACAGTAATGCCCCAGAAGAAAAGAAAAGCTGGTGATATGCGGAAAATCATAGGGGTCAAAAACTGGATAACCAATGGCAAAAATCGCCCCGCTGACACCTAAAAGTGCAAAATACTGCTTGCTTCGGCATTTATCTGGCAGCAGCAACATGGCAAACATGGCTAAGCGGCAATGATAAAAAGGCAGATTATTTACAAATGAAATATGGAAACCAAAATACCAAGAATAAAGTATAACTAATTGAAAAGCTTGTAAATATTTAAAAGTTTTTTGATACAATGGGTTTTGCGCATAGTGAACTGAAATGTAAATGAGGAACAAGAGAATTCCTATCATCGTCACATAGCCCATAGCAGAAATGGGAGGTGGTGCTGTCTTTTGAGTTGTTAAAAAATTAGGGAACTATATACCAGTTTACACCAAACAGAATATGTAGAAATTTCGGTAATAAATATTATTCCCAATTGTCAAGTCAAGTGCATTATTTAACAGTGCATGTATATATGCTTTTCCTTTATTTTGCAACTCGGTTTCAAATCTATCCATATTGTCATCTAATATATGGTCTAAATTTTTAATCAACTCTCTATTGGGGTCAAAATAAATATCAGCAGGATTACTAAAAAAATGAGGAACTTTTGGGGTTACTTCAAAATGGTTCAAAAAATCCCAATCAGAAACTTTTCTAAAACCGTATAAATGCTAATAATACTCTTCGCTACTATCAAAAGTGTTAAAAAGACATATAATATCCTCTCCATTTTCTGTTAACAATCCTGTATTAAAAGAAGCATAAGATTCATCCTTATTTACAACAACATATTCCTCTCCTAATTCAAATGCTCTACTAAATGTATGTATCACATAACTGTATAAGATATTGTTCTCTTTAATTGAATTAGCTGAAGTCCAGTTCTCGCTTTCTGCTAACTCGCTTAATTCTTGAAGTTTGGAGTTTAAACTTTCTGGTCTTCCTAAAAATGCAAAATTCCAAATCATTTCGTCCGAATTTTTATCTTTAGCCAAATAATCTTTAAGTGCTTTCATATAGTTTACTTCCTTCATTTTAATATATCTCTATTATATCTATATCAAAATTTTTAGATTTCGTGTAGTAGAACTTTACATTTTTATTGACAAACATTCCTGTTTTCGGTATAATACAATCAAGAAGTAAGGAGTACCAGTAATGAAGTTTGAATTTAAGTCACTATTTGATTTACAATCAGCTTTTCCTGATGAACAGTCATGCATAGACCATTTAGAAAATATGATTTGGGGCGATGTGATTATCAGCCCTTTTGATGCTACTTCAAAGGTTTATAAGTGCAAAGGAAATAAATACCGTTGTAAAAATACTGGCAAATACTTCAATATCAAGACTGGCACTCTTTTTGACAATACCAAAATTGAACTGCGTAAATGGTTCATGGCGATTTGGCTTGTAACCTCCCACAAAAAAGGGATTTCTTCAGTGCAACTATCAAAAGATATTGGTGTTACTCAAAAAACGGCATGGTTTATGTTAGAACGTATTCGCAAATGTTTTGGTACTGAAAATAACAATAGCCTTGATGATGTTGTAGAAGTTGATGAAACCTATATTGGCGGTAAAAACAAGAACCGTCATAACTCAAAGAAAGTCAAAAATGCACAAGGACGTTTGCTGAAGGACAAATCCGCAGTAGTTGGTATGGTACAACACCAAGGGAAAGTCAACACTCATCATGTGCCAGATACAAAAACGAAAACATTGACTGAGCAAATCGTCAAATATGTCAAAGAGACTGCACAACTTTACACGGACGAATGGCTAGGTTATAATAAAGTGGCTAAGATGTATCAACATGACTTTGTAAATCACGGTGCTCGTGAGTATGTACAAAGCGATGTCTATACTAACACGATTGAAGGCTTTTGGGCTGTATTGAAACGTGGCGTATTAGGGATTTATCACTCATGGTCTAAAAAATATCTTCAGGACTATGTAGATGAGTTTGTTTTCCGTTATAACACTCGTGATTATTCGGATAGTCAGCGTTTTAATCTTTTACTTTCAAATGTCTGTGTCCGTACTAAATATAGGGAGCTGATTTATGGCTACTAATACACTAAGCGATTTACATTTTGAGTTAGAAAGGTCTATCGCACGAAGAGTTGATAGCAAGCTGATTGGCTATCAAGTTAGTCTTTCTGATAGATTTTATGACAAGTATACAAAATTCTGGGATAAAAAGTATAGTTTTGATTTTGTTACTAACCATCGCTCTTTTTATGCTCAGCTAACGAAAACTTGTGTTTATGATGCGTTGAAAGAAAGCATCAAAAAAGTGGATAGAAAAGCAATTGCTAGACACATAGCGGAGCTGGAAGCTTTGATTGATGTCGCCGAAAGCAAAGAGGAATTTCAGAACTTTTTCAAGAAAAAGTATCGTCTGAAATTCCCTGATTTGAGTGACTGTGTTTATCCAAAGAAAAAAGAACTATCTGATTTTGATAAGAAACTCTGGATAGCCATGCACTATAACCCTAGAGATAACAAGGGGGAACAATAATGATAACATGGTATGATTATATGGTAAGAGCCAGCGAACATGCTGGAAGTGACGGCGACTTATGGTTTCGTTACCTCTACAAAGTTATTCAAGATGACGAAACAAAACTGACTGATGAGGATGTGGAACAACTATTGAAAAATCCTAGTCTAACTCCTTTCCAAAAAATAACTCTTCAGGATGCTTTGACAGAAGGCACTCATACTAGAAAGCATGTCTTGCAAGCAAACCGTAAAAGTCAGCCCAAAGATATTCTAAAGCTGTTTAGAGAGGGGAATTATGGATAAGAAAGTTTTATTTGAAGCCCTCAATACAGAACTAGCCAAGGAAAATATTGACCTAGAAATTATCTGTGTTGGTGGGTTTGTTCTGGAGTATTACAATCTCCGAGGGACACAAGATGTCGATGCCTTTTATCAAGAAGATGCCAAAATCAGAAGCATTATTGAGAAAGTTGGTAATGATTTCGGAGTAAATGAACCTGATGAGTTATGGCTGAACAACAATGTTGCAAATATGAATAAACTACCGCCACGGTCTATCTGTGAGAAGGCATTTAGCTATTCAAATCTAACTATTCTTGTACCACCACTATCTTACATTCTCGGAATGAAACTAGACAGCGGACGAGATAGAGATAGGCAGGATGCTGGGGAAATTATTAAACTAGTGAAAATTCGTTCTATAAAAGATGTTATCACTAAACTAAAAGAATATGGATTTCAACCCGATATTTCGATGGTTTTAGAAGTCTTTGAAATCGCCTATGGTATGGAGTGGTTGGCAGAGTATATGAGAGAATACTCTGAAGAGTTTAGACATTATTAAAAGACGATTTCCGTTTGGAAGTCGCCTTTTTTTGATAGTCTTGAATACTATATGTTGTACCTAGTGTAAACTGGTATATAGTTCCCAAAAATTATTCAGCACAGCTTAATTTTCCTGTCTTACTGTTTCTTCTTGTTCTTGTCTAATTTGTTTAAAAATCAAAGAAACCACGAAAATTGCTAAAATCAAGGTCAATGAAACAAAAATATAATTAGCAATCATTCCATGATTTCCAACTAAAGGTGGTACTTTCAAAAAACCATAATTTCCGCCACTCACCAGATTTACAAATATCAATAAAAGATTCATACTAAAGCTAATCTCTACAATTCGCCGTAAATTCAACTGCTCACTATCATAATGATTCAGCAAATATGTGAGAGAATTTCCCAAAAGAGCATAGTGACCAATCAAATAGGAGACTAAAGTGATGTGAGGAAAAGCAAATGGGTCAAATAAAGGATATACCAATGCACAAATAGGTCCAAATACTCCTAAAAGCGCAAAATACTGTTTATAGGTTGAAGAATCAGGCAGTAGCAAAACAGCAAACATCGCCAATCTGCAATGATAAAAAGGAAGTGATTCAGAAATTGGTGACAAGGTCACAATATACCAGCCATAAAGCACTAAAATTTGTAAACCTTGTACAGCTTTCAAAAAGTTCTGATAGCGCCTGTTTTTATGATATTTTACAGCACTATACATGACATAAATGATTCCTAAAAACATCATTCCATACCAAAATGGAGTTAATTGAGGGGCCTCCGTTTTATGACTTGTAAAAAATTCTTGTAGATTCATCTCCTACTCATCCATCCTATTACTTAATTCTTTGATAACACTTAGCTTTCTTGTTGTAGCGACAATACCTAACTTCTTTTCAAGAAAATTATTATTTAACTTCTTTTTTCTGGCATCTCTTGGTAAATACATATAAAGGCAAGCTTCTCCAACTGCAAATATTTCGTCTGTAAAGTTCATTGCTTGTAGTTCTGCCAATTGCTCCGTTGGAATGTGATTGTTTGTAAAAACGAGATGAATCCGTGACGAATCCAACTCCTCAGAAAAGGGATTTCCTAAAATAGCATTTTCTAAATCAGACTTTTCTTTTACGATAATGGATAAATTTGCACCAATGCTTTCCAATATCACCTGATGCATGTGTTGTGCTAATTCTTCAGCTGGTAGGCTTGTTTCGCAAATCACATTGCCTGATTGAATATAACTTGAAACATTATCTAAACCAGATTGTTCCAACATTTGAACCAAATCACTCATCTTAGGGATCCGATTTGGTCCTGTTGGCATCACACCACGAAGGAGGGCAAGATACTGTACTTTATTTGTTACCCTTCATTCTCCAATTCCTCCACTAAACTAGCTAAGTTCATAGAGTTACTTCCTTTTATCAGCAATTGGTCCGTTGGTTTGAGTGCTTCTTTAACAGCTTTTACTAAGTCAGAAAATTGATCTTTTTCAGCATTTTTTACAAAATAATGGGCTTTTCCAGGCGGGAAAATTTCCTTAGCATAGGCAAATAGAGCAGCCATGTCCTCTCCATAAAGGAAAATTTCTGAGAGAATTTCTGGATTTAGGCTGGTTATCATGGCACCGTGCATTTGTTTAGAATCAGCCCCCAATTCTTTCATATCAGCTAAAACTGCCAGTTTCCGACCTTTTTCATTAAACGGAATCGTTGAAAATGTCTCTAAAATCAATCGCATAGCGGTTGGATTGGCATTGTAAACATCTGAAAGGATATCCGCACCATTTTTAGCTTTCTTCCACTCGGTGCGATTTCGTGTTAATTCAAGCGTTGCAAATGCTTTTTGGATCTTATCTTGTGTTACTCCTTCTTTCAATGCCACATAAGCTGCAATCATGGCATTTGTTGCATTGTATTTCCCAGTTACTGGAAGGTCAATGGCGTTATCTAAGAAATTGGTTTCAAAAGTCAAACTATCTTTTCGTTCTTCTAATTTCGTTAGGAAAATATCTTCGTCTGGACCAAAACGGACTACATTTTGCTGGCTCGGTAGAAAATCATTGATAATCTTGTCCGCTGGAACGATTAAAAGCCCCCCCTCTTTCATGCCGTTGGCAATTTGCATTTTTCCTTTTGCAATTTCATGACGACTTTTAAAGAATTCTAAATGCGCTTCGCCAATCAGCGTCACAATACCTACTTTTGGCTGAGCAATTGTGGACAGAAGGTGAATATCCCCCATGTGATCTTGTCCCATTTCCAAAACCAATTTTTCGGTGTCATCTGGCATGTGTAAAACCGTATAAGGAAGACCAATTTCATTATTGTAGTTTCCTTGCGTTTTATAGGTTTTATAAGTTGTTGACAAGAGGTGAGCCAGCATATCTTTGGTCGTCGTCTTACCGTTAGAACCTGTGACCGCAAAGACATCTACCTTCATTTTTTCCAGATAATACTGTGCCAAACGCTGCAACGCTGCCAATACATCATCAACTAAAATAGAAGGATAGTCGTCCAATTCTTTTTCTGACAAGGTTGCCACAGCACCATTTTCAAATGCTGTCGCAATAAAGTCATGCCCGTCACGTGCTCCTTTAAGAGGCAAAAATAAATCCCCTTCTTCAATCAATCGGCTGTCAAATTCTACATTTCTAAATGTACAATTCGGAAATTGATGAACATCATTTTTGGCTTTCAATACAGAAGCTACTTCATAGAACGTTAATTGCATTTTTCTCACCTATATGTCTTAAATTTCTCTAACTCTCTCATTATACCACAGAATAACCTACTTTTACACATACTAGCTAAAGACATACTAAAACAATAGAAAAAAGAACCTTTCGGTTCTTTCAATCTTGTCTCACAACAAATGTTTTTCATGTTTTGTAAACGTTTCTTGGGCTAAAAGGACTAATTTCTCAATCAAATCCGTATAAGAAATGCCCATATTTTCCCAAAGCAGCGGATACATCGACCATTGAGTGAAACCTGGCATCGTATTTAGCTCATTAAGGAGAATCTCGCCCTTATCAGTATAAAAGAAATCGCAACGAGATAAACCAACACCGCCGATAGCATGAAATGCTTTTTCAGCATATTGACGCATAGTGGCAATGACATCTTCTGATAGTTTTGCAGGAATATCCATAGTGATTTTATTGTCAATGTATTTAGCTTCGTAATCATAGAAAGCAACATCTTTCACTACCTCACCTGGTAAACTGCTTTGGGCTTCTTCGTTCCCAAGTAAACCAACTTCAATTTCACGCGCATTGACACCTTGCTCAATCAAGACACGACTATCGTATTTGAAAGCTAACTTAAGAGCAGAACGCAGTTCATCTTGATTTTCAGACTTAGAAATGCCGACGCTAGAACCCATATTGGACGGTTTGGTAAAAACTGGATAAGTTAGATTGGCTTCTACTGCTGCAATCTTTTCGTCTATGTTTTCCCCTTCAATCACTGCTACATAGGGAACTTGCGGAATGCCGGCAGAAGCTAATACACGTTTAGTCGTGATTTTATCCATAGCCACACTAGAAGAAAGAATATTGCAACCCACATAAGGCATTTTCAACACTTCAAGAAATCCTTGGATAGACCCGTCTTCTCCCATTGGACCATGCAGAACCGGGAACACAACTGCCCCTTCTTCGTAAATATCACTTGGTTTAATCTTTTGACTTGCAACAACAGTATCGTTGGTCATTAATTTTTCATCGTCGGTAGGTTTGCTTGAAAATTCTTGCGTCTTGATGAAATCACCTGCTTGTGTGATGAAATAAGTCTTCACAAAGAATTTATCATAGTCAATCGCACGCATGACACTCTCCGCTGATAAGACAGAGACCTTTCTTTCCGCACTGCGACCACCGTAAAGGAGAATAATTTGTTGTTTTGCCATTTTTATACCTAACCTTCTTATCTTAAAAGAAATCTACAAATTTAATCGCTTTTTAGTATATCATATTTTAGATTGTTTTTGAATAGAAAAAGAGCTTCCATTTTCTTTTAAAGGAAAGCTCTATTTTCTTTTTTACAATTCTGTGCGATTCTCAATAGCCCGAAGCAGCGTCACTTCGTCTGCATATTCAATATCAGAACCAACTGCTAATCCACGAGCCAGGCGCGTGACCTTGATACCAGCTGGTTTTAACACCCGCGAGATATACATGGAAGTCGCTTCACCATCTGCTGTCGCATTGGTTGCCACAATTACCTCTGTTACCTCACTATCCATCAACCGCGTAATGAGACTTTTCAGATTGATGTCGTCTGGTCCGACACCATTCATAGGAGAAATCAATCCTTGCAAAACATGGTATAAACCATGGTATTCTTGGATATTTTCCATAGCAGATACATCTCGACTATCTTCTACAACCAAAATAGTAGATTGATCACGTGTCTCATCGGTGCAGATAGCACAAGGATCATCATCTGTTAGATTACCACAAATAGAACAATAGGTCAGCTCACGTTTTGCTGCAAGCAAATTTTTAGCAAATTCATTGACATCATCATCACTCATACCAATCGTATAAAACGCCAAACGCGTTGCTGTTTTTATACCAATTCCTGGTAATTTAGAAAAGCTATCAATCAATTTTGCAATCGGTGTTGGATAAAGCATAGTATCCTTTCTAATTCATTGGATGTTGTTGTTGATACAAGTTAATAATATCACGAGTTATACTATGACTAACGGTTGACGATAAGTTTGTATTATGCGGGAACACAACTGCCACTGCAATTTGCGGGTTGTTACTTGGCGCATAAGCCACTACATTCGTATTAATGGCTTCCTTTCCACCCGCAAAGGTTTCTGCTGTCCCTGTTTTGGCGCTAATCGGCACTGCTTCACCTTGTGACAAAGTACGCCCTGTAGTAAATCCGCTTGTACCATGAACTACTTGATAAAAACCTTGTCGAATCAAATCCATATTCTCTTTTGAAATATCAACTTTATTCAGCTCTTTGGTCAACTTGGATTCAATCAGCTTTCCAAGACCACCCGTCTCATTGTTGTCATAAATTCCTTCTACTAAGTGTGGTGCAATACGGGTACCGCCATTAGCTACCGTTGCAGCATATTGCGCCAGCTGCATTGGAGTATAGTTATCAAACTGCCCAAAAGCATTGGTTAAGTAGTTCGCAAACGTATATTTCTTAGGTGTGTAACCTTCTGATTCACTTGGTAAATCAATTCCTGTAGATGCTCCCAAACCATATTGAGCAAAAGCTTTACGCAATTTGTCCATAGAGGAATCCAAATTCGTCAAATCAATCGCCATATTGGGCGTATAAGGCGTTCCCATCATATTTAAAGCTAGTTGAACCATATAAGTATTGGATGAATATTCTAGTGCCTCTAAAGCCGTAATTTGACGAGCCCCATATTGCGTGAACCAAGAAGTGATGGCAGAGGAGCCTCCAAAAGAAATTGGTTGATCCGTCATGACTTGATTTCCTGTGATGGCTCCAGATTCCCAGCCAGCTGTTAAAGTAGCTCCTTTCACCACAGAACCCGGTACAAAGTTGTTCATAATCGTTCCAAGAGAGTCTGTTGTTAGTTCTCCTGTATTGGTATCGTGCTTCAGACCAGCCATGGCTAAAATAGCACCTGTTTTAGGATTCATCGCAACAGCATAGACCCCTTCAGAATATGTCGCATTTCCACTCGCTAATTCCGCACTAAAATACTTTCTCAAAATGTCTTCTACACCGTTCTGAAAAGCTAAATCTGTTGTTAATTTTAGATTATTTCCCTTACTACCATTGGAAATATTTTTCACGCTTTCCATATTTCCATTTTTATCAAGATTGATTTCTTTGACTGCGCGTTTTCCTTGAAGTGTAGACTCATATTGTTTTTCCAAATAACTCGTCCCAACACGATCATTAAGGGAATATCCTTTTTTCAAATAAGTATCCACTTCTTCTGCGGGTAGCCCTGCCTTTTCACTTGAAACACTTCCGATGATAGAAGCCAAAGAAGTATCCAACACTTTCCTGTCCCAGCTGGTGGTAATACTGATACCAGACAGTTCTTTCGAGCTAGAGGCGATTGTCGCAATCTGATCAGCTGATAAATTATCCGTACGAATATTTCCCGTTTCAAAATTAGAAATAGCATTCATCTGACTGAACAAATAAATAGCTTTTTTATCTTCATCTGAGTAGTTTAACTTTGCTACATCAACACTCTTAACGGCATTATTATAAATCTTAGACTCTGCCAAACGATTTCCATCTGTACCATATTTTTTATTTTTAGGCAGCTGATTAACGACCTTCTTATAAACCTCGCTGTCTGCCAAATAATAATCTACTTGTTGACGCTCAGTAACATCTGCGTTGGAAATAGAAACCAATGGAAGCAATTTTTGAGCAATTTCTTTAATCTCTGCAGCCGTCATTTTGTTGCTACGTGTGAAAGAGACGACTTGCTTGGTTGTATTCTCAACCAACGGTTTCCCACTCGCATCATAAATCTGACCACGAACCGAACTGGTCGTCACTTTAGTCTTGCTAGCTGTCGCTAATTTTTTTGTATAAAAATCTCTATGGACAACCTGCATATAGCCCAAACGCACAATCAAACTCATAAACAGTAAAATCACAATTCCAAATAATAAATTCAAGCGTCGTGGGATTGAATGGTTATTAAATGTTCTTTTTTTCTTAGACATGGTATCTCTCATTCTAGTCAAAATGCTATCTTTTATTGTACCATAAATCCACCTAAATGAAGTCGTGGAAAATGGAAAACACTGAGAAAAAACACAAACTAGAAAGAAAAAACTCGCAACACTTTAAAAAGCCCTGCTTGCGCAGAGCTTACAATATTTTATTGGGCTTATTTCCCAAGATAGTATTCGTTGACAAGATTCAATTTTTCATCAAATTCAAATACAAGCGGTGGGAAATTAGGAATTTCCACATTCATGATTTCATCATCTGATAATTGTTTGATATGTTTTACAAGGGCACGGATAGAATTACCATGTGCACCTACGAATACATTTTTACCGTCTTTCAAAGCTGGAGCGATTTTATCTTCCCAGAATGGAAGAGCACGTTCCAAGGTTACTTTCAAGTTTTCTGCATCTGGAATAACTGAGTCATCAAGATTTGCATAGCGACGGTCAGTATGTGCTGAATATTGATCATCTTTTGCCATAGCTGGTGGCAATACATCATAGGAACGACGCCAAATATGAACTTGTTCGTCACCCCATTTTTCAGCTGCTTCAGCTTTATTTTGACCTGTCAAACCGCCATAATGACGTTCATTCAAGCGCCACGATTTTTCAACTGGTACCCAAAGTTGATCTGCCGCTTCAAGAGCAAGATTTGTTGTTTTAATAGCACGTGTCAAAACAGATGTGTATGCTTGGTCAAACTCAATACCAGCTTCTTTAATCAATTTACCAGCATCAATAGCTTGTTGCGTTCCCTTTTCAGACAAATCAACATCAGCCCAACCTGTAAAGAGGTTTGCTTTGTTCCATTCAGACTCACCGTGGCGAGCAAAAACTAATTTTACCATTAGAAATTCTCCTTTGATTTTTGAAAACTGTCTCACAGTCACTACTATATTTTACAAAATTTTTTCAAAAAAATCCAGTATCAATGGGAGAATATTTGATTTTTGATAATTTACTTTATTCAAGCGTATACATCAATTCCTTAACTATTTTTCGAGCACTCAGGACAAATTCCGTACATCAAGACTTGTGTCTTTGTAATTTTATAACCTGTTTGTTCTTCAGCTTCGCGCTTCAAATCAGGTATATCTACATCTTCAAAGTCTGCAATTCGACCACATTTTTCACAAACAACATTCAGATGTTCGTGCCCCATAAAATCAAAATAAGTCGTTTTATCATGGCTAATCTTAATTTCTTCTACAAAGCCCTCTTCCACCAAAACTTTGAGATTATTATAAACTGTTGCTAAACTCATATTAGGAAAGTCAGGAAGTAAATCATGATAAATTGCTTCCGCACTTGGGTGTTCATGTGTCCGAATCATATAGGCAATGACTGCCTTTCTAGTCTCTGTAATACGGACTCCCTTTGTTTTCAATCGTTGAATAACGTTTTCATAATCACCTTGATCCGTGAGTTCTAAATAAGGATGTGACTTCATTTCCTACCTGCTCATGATTTTTTCCTTTATTATATCACGAAAATAGAAAAATGCGTATTTAGAATGATTGCAAATAAATGCAAATGATAAAGTTAGTCTCCTTATCTGCCCTTTTACAAGAAAAAAACCTATTGCTCAACGCCGAAACGTTGATACAATAGGCTTTTTAAAATTGCATTATTTAACAGCGTCTTTAAGAGCTTTACCTGCTTTAAATGCTGGTACTTTAGAAGCTGCAATTGTGATTTCTGCACCAGTTTGTGGGTTGCGACCTTTACGAGCTGCACGTTCACGAACTTCAAAGTTACCAAAACCAATCAATTGAACTTTTTCACCAGCTGCAAGGTATTCAGTCACTGCTGCAAATACAGCGTCAACTGCTGCTGCTGAATCTTTCTTAGTCAATTCTGTAGCTTCTGCTACTTTTGCAATCAAATCTTGTTTGTTAGCCATTTAACAAATCCTCCAAAAAATTTTATGAGTTAGCAGTTACTAACTCTAACAAGTATTATCATATCTAAAAATTACTATTAGGTCAAGCACAAAACGAACTTTTTTCTATCTTTCCAAAAATATCCAACTTATTCATAGCGAACAAGAACTGCCCAAGCATTTTCCCCAGTATGTGTTTGGATAATAGAACCCGTTTCTAAAACAGGAATCGGAGCTGTCACAAATTGTTGCAACACCTGTTTCATCTCATTTGCCAACTCAGCAGTCCCTGCATACGAGATTCCAATCTCAGCCACTTTTTTATCTTTTAAGCCTTCAGCTAAATCATTGACCCATTTTTTAAAGGTTTTTACACCACGCCCCTTAACAATCGGTTGTAATTCGTGGTTTTTCATTTGCATAACCACTCGGATATTAAGCAGCGAACTGAGAAGACCAGTCACACGACTAATACGACCGCCTTTTACAAGATTTTCAAGCGTTGAAACACCAATATACAATTCTGTTTTTTCGCGCACTTCTTCGATTTTTGCTAAAATAGCATCAAAGTCTGCACCTTCTTTTGCTAGTTTTGCAGCTTCAACCACTTGAAACTTCAATGCTTGATCCGTAAAGGAGCTATCAATCACTGTTACATCCACATTTGCCAAGGTTGCACCTTGACGTGCAGCTTCGACCGTTCCAGATAAAGCATGCGACATATGAATAGATATGATTTTATCGGCAGTTTCTCCGAGTGTTTCAAAGATTTCTGCAAAAACACCAACTGGTGGTTGACTGGTCTTCGGTAGATTTTTACTTGACTGCATCAGATGAAGAAATTCTCCTTCTTTTAAGTCAGCGTCTGAATAAACAACACCGTCTACCATTACAGACAAAGGGACGATTGTAATCTCTAAATCCTCTACAACTTGCGGTTCAATCGTAATAGATGAATCCGTTACAATTTTGATTTTTGTCATGGTTTTCCTACTTTTATAAATTTTATCTATTTAATTTATTATATCAAAAAAATAACTTTTTGTGGAATAATTTTTCTGGATAAAATATGTAAAAGATGTGTAAGAACCTCTTACTTTTCTAAATAGGCATAATTATTAAATTTTCAGAAAATAATTGACAGTCTTTTATTTTTTTGTTAGCCTAGTGATGTATCTTGCTGAAGCAATTGCTTTTAAGAAAGGGTTGATAAATGAAACAGACAAAATTTTTAGGAATTCTTTGTCTTGCTCTGGTTATGATTTCAATTACAGTTGGTTCTAGCCACTTTTCGTGGTGGCAACTGCTATATGGAGATAAGCAGACCGGTCTGCTATTTTGGGAGTCACGCTTGCCAAGGACAATTAGTATTCTCCTAGCAGGCTCTAGTATGAGCATTGCCGGGCTTCTTATGCAGACTGTTACACAAAATCATTTTGCTGCTCCTAGTACAGTTGGAACGGTCGAGGCTGCGAAATTTGGTATGTTGCTCAGTTTATTTTTCTTTCCGTCAGCCACATTAGCGCAAAAAATGCTATTTGCTTTTGTATCTGCTATTTTTTTTACAATTATTTTTATTAGATTTATCAGAAAATTCTCATTTAAAGAAAAATGGTTGTTACCGCTTGTCGGAATTATTTATAGTGGGGTGATTAGCGCAGCTGGAGAAATCATTGCTTATCGTTTTGATCTTGTCCAAAGCATGACTTCATGGACACAAGGCTCTTTTTCCATGATTCAGAAACATCAATATGAATGGTTGTTTTTAAGTTTAATCATCTTGATTGCGGTATGGAAACTATCAGCCACGTTTACCATTATGAATCTAGGGGAAGACGCCAGTCATAATCTAGGCATTTCCTTTTACCAAATGGAGGGAATGACGTTGTTTCTCATTGCATTGACAACAAGTGTGACGATGATTACAGTCGGCTCTCTTCCATTTATCGGAGTCATTGTTCCAAACATCATTCGGAAATTTTATGGTGACCATATCACGCGCATTAAGGGACTGACCGCATTAACTGGTGCCTGTCTCATCTTAGCCTGTGATATTGTAGCGCGTCTAGTCATTCGTCCTTACGAAGTCTCCGTCAGCTTGATTTTAGGAATTTTGGGTAGTTTGGCGTTCGTGTATCTTTTGTGGCGAGGTGCTGCTCATGAATAAAATGAAGAGTCAAACAAGAAATCGCTTACTTTTATTGCTTTTGGTAGCTAGCTTGAGTGGCTTGTTATATCTCATGCCAATGGACTATCCTTTAACAGGTTTTATTATGAAATTGCGCTTGCAAAAGTTACTAGCCTATCTCTTAGTCGCCATAGCTGGAAGTCTTGCTACAATCAGCTTTCAAACAATCACAGAAAATCGTTTTTTAACACCAAGCATTCTTGGAATAGAATCTCTCTATGTCTTTATGCAGACGATTTATCTTTTCTTTGCTAGCAAATTCATCGGCAATACCAGTCATCCTTTGCTTGAGTTTATCTTAGTCTTACTCATACAGTGCGGCTTCTTTTTCTGCCTGCAACCTGCATTAAAAAAGCTACTCCAGCAAGGATTTGTATTTTATAAATTGCAAGAATAAGTGCAACATTTATTCGAACTCATCCTCTAGAGCTTCACAAGAAGTTCTGTAACCTAAACATTTTCGTGGTCGGTGATTGATATCATATAAAGCCTTGTTCAAATCCTCATCAGAGATAGTGGCTAAATCTGTTTTCTTTGGGAAATATTCTCTTAGTAAGCCATTTGCGTTTTCATTGCTTCCTCTCTGCCAGGATGAATAGGCATCCGCAAAGAAAAAGGAAATTCCTAAATTCTCTACCAGAGGATAGCAGGCAAACTCTTTTCCCCTGTCTGAAGTGAAGGTTTTAAGAGCCTCTTTTGGAAATAGCCTACAAAGTTTTTCGATGGCTGAAAACATGGCTTTGGCTGTTCTATCTGGTATCTTGAAAGCTAAGTAAAAACGAGTTTTTCGCTCTAGAAAGGTCGCTAAACACCCCTTGCTTTTGCCTCTGGAAGACACCACAGTATCAAGCTCCCAGTGCCCAAAAGTTTCACGATTACGGACCTCTTTAGGACGTTTGGAAATTGGCGTACCAATCCTAAATCTTCCACGTGTTTCTTTGGGTTGTCGAGTTTTTCCTTTACGACGAAGGACGCTCAAATCCAGATCAATCAAACCAGCATAGAGCCAGTTATAGATGGTTTTAAAAGCTACCATTGGCTTTTGTTCAAGCTGATAGCGGCCACAAATCTGTTCAGGCGACCAGGAGGATTTTAAACCGTTCTCAATTTCCTTTTTCAACTTTGGTGTCAAACAAGACTTCCGACCTTTTTGCTTAGCCCTGTGATCGTACTGTTCCTGTGCTGAGGTTGCGGAATAACCATTTTGGCATCGTCTTAACTCTCTTGAAATGGTAGACTAATAGAAGACAAGTTTACTTGAAATTTGGCAAGGTTTCAAAAATAATTCCAAGTAGGTTTCTATCATTATTCGGTCAGTTATGGTAAGATGGAAGTAGCTCAAAGTTTTTAATCAGGTTCTGTTTGTGTGGGTAATTACAGATTACACAAAAGAAACAATATGAGTTTTTTTGTGGCACTAGATTTTACAAATTATCATTTATTTTATTGATTTGTATGGCACTAGGGACGCTCTTTAGAAGCGCTAGTACATTCTTGCAAGTGCTAATGGATCCTAACGAATATGATAAACTGCAGACAAAACTTTTTCCTTCCTTTCAACGAATGAATATGGATATTCTATCTGTCGCTACAATCATCATTGGACTAGCAGGTTTGTATTTGTTAAAGAAGAACGCTATTTTGAATGTTTTTCATTTGGATAAAAAGACAGCGACTATTTTAGGTGTAGAAGTTGAAAAAGAGCAAAAAAAGATACTATGGGCAATTGTTTTGCTGACTTCAACGACAATTGCTCTCGTTGGACCTATGATGTTCTTCGGCTTTATGATGTCCAATTTAGCCTATCTGTTAATCAAAGAATACCAACACAAATGGTTGTTCTCAGTAGCAATTTTACTCGGTTTTCTTTCTCTGACCACTGGGCAAATGCTGGTAGAGCGCGTCTTTCAGCTCCAAATCAATGTCAGCATGGTCATTGAGCTTGTCGGAGGGCTATTCTTCTTTTATCTTTTAGCTAAGGAGGCAAAACGCTAGAATGCAATTAAAAAATGTTGGCAAATCATTTGGAAATCAAGCAATCTTAGAAGATATTCAACTGAATATTTCACCGAGCAAATTCACCGCCTTTATTGGACCAAATGGTGCTGGAAAATCAACGCTGCTTTCTATTATGAGCCGTTTGCTCAAGAAAGATCAGGGGTTTCTCAGTATCAAGGGAAAAGAAATTGAAGCGTGGAACTCAAAAGAGCTCGCCAAAGAATTAACCATTTTAAAACAAAAAATCAATTACCAATCTAAATTAACGGTTGAAGAATTGGTTTCTTTCGGTCGCTTTCCTTATAGTCAGGATCGTTTGACAAAAGAAGATTTCAAAAAAGTAGAGCAAGCACTTGAATATCTGGACATTCTTGATTTAAGAAACCGTTTTATTGATACACTCTCCGGAGGTCAATTGCAGCGCGTTTTTATCGCTATGGTGCTCACTCAAGACACTGATTTTATCCTTTTGGACGAGCCACTAAACAATCTAGATATTAAGCAAAGTATTTCTATGATGAAAATCTTGCGTTCTCTCGTTGATGACTTAGGAAAAACGATTATCATTGTCATTCATGACATCAATATTGCCAGTCAGTATGTTGATGAAATTGTCGCCTTTAAAGACGGAAAAGTCTTTTATCAAGGTACAACCAATCAGGTCATGAGAAAAGAAATTTTAGATCCATTGTATGAAATGGACATTACCCTTGGGGAAATCAATGGTAAAAAAGTTTGTATTTACCTATAAATATTAATTTTGGAGGAATTTTAATGAAAAAGAATACAAAAACACTACTTCTATCTCTCTTCGCAGCTGTTGCAGTTGTGCTACTCGCTGCTTGCAGCGACAATAAACAGTCCAATTCAAAAACGACAAACTCTTCATCTGCTTCTAGTGAAGTCACTATCAAAACAGCAAATGGAGATGTGAAAGTCCCTACCAACCCTAAAAAAATTGTAACACTAGATTTAGGTGCAGCTGATACCATTCGTGCTTTAGGTAAAGAAAGCAGCATTGTCGGTATGCCAAAGAAAACTCTTCCTACTTACTTAAAAAATTTACCAAGTAGCATTAAAAATGTAGGTAACATGAAAGAACCAGATATGGAAGCTATCGCAGCTTTAAAACCAGACTTGATTATTGCTTCTGGTCGTACAGCTCAATATGTCAAGAAACTCAAGGAAATTGCCCCTACTGTATTATTCCAAACAGACAACAAAGACTACTGGGGTTCTACCAAGAAAAACATCCTTTCTTTAGCAAGTATCTTTGGAGAAGACGGAACAAAAAAAGCTAAAAGTGAATTAGCTACATTAGATAAAGAAATTCAAAGTGTTGCAAGTGCAAATGAAAAGTCAAGCAAAAAATCCTTAACACTCATGTTGAATGAAGGCGCAATGTCCGTTTTCGGAGCTAAATCACGTTTTTCTTTTCTTTACAGCACTTTGAAGTTCAAACCAACAGATGCTAAAATTAAGGAATCAAGACATGGACAAGAAGTCAGCTTTGAAAGTATCAAACAAATCAATCCAGACATTATCTTTGTTCTGAACCGCACTCTTGCTATCGGTGGGGACAATTCGGCCAATAAAGACTTACTGAATAACTCACTGATCCAAGAAACAAATGCAGCTAAAAATAAAACTATTGTAAACTTGACATCTGACCTTTGGTACCTCAGCGGAGGCGGACTCGAATCAACAAAATTGATGATTGAAGATGTAAAAAATGTAGCTGGGAAATAATATAAAAGAGCTGAAGAAAACCTTAAATGGATTTCCTTCAGCTCTTTTATTGTCCCCAACTTCTAATCATCTTCTACCGCGAAACCATCATTGTGATGAAATGATGTTCTAAAATTCCCTCATTTCCAAATAAAACTCCGTGGAGAACACCGCCATAGACAGCTCCGCCATCCATACCAATTTTTTGATCCTGCGTTTGCCAAAGGCGACTTGTCCCAGGCATCTCAGAAAAAAGATAAAAAGTCGGAGTATGCCCAAATACAATTATTTTCCCTGTTTGATTGAGACCTTGATGAAAGGGCTCACGTATCCAAACTTTTTGATAATCGCTTGTTTCATGCCAATCTTTTAAAGTTAAGTCAACTCCAGCGTGTACAAAAATATAGTTATCTGTTTCAACAAAGAAAGGCATCTGACGAATAAAAGACACGAGGTCTGGCGCCTCTTCCGACACGCGCTTTGCGTCTTCAACTCCATCAACAGGAGTATCTAAAGGTCGCCCCAAAATGGAATTGATTGTTGTATCTCCGCCATTGCGACGATAATGAGCATAGCCGCTCTCAGGATTGTCCAACCAAGTTAAAAACATGTATTCGTGATTCCCAGAAATACAAATCGCTCCTTGCTTTTCAACAAGTTCTTTCACACGCTCCAAAACAGCGCGGCTATCTTCCCCACGGTCAATCAAATCCCCTAAAAAGATGAGTTGGCTTTCTCCATCCCATTTTTTGAGTAATTCTTTTAGCATTTTTGCTTTTCCATGTACGTCACCAATTACAAAATAATTTGTCATGATTACCTCCTGATAACAACTCATTTAGCACAAGCCAAAAGGTGTTTCATTTTTTCAAGAGCTCTCTAGCCTGCGTGAGGGCTGCTTGGGTAACATTTTCACCCGCCAACATTTTGGCAATTTCTTCGACACGCTCCTCATCTGATAACAAGCGAACAATTGAAACAGTCGAATGTTCATCAGATATTTTCTCAATGAAAAATTGATAATCCGCAATGGCAATCACTTGTGGCAAGTGCGAAATTGCGAGGACTTGTCCGTTTGAGCCAATTTTATGAATCTTTTGAGCAATAGCTTGTGCAACACGTCCCGATACGCCTGTGTCCACTTCATCAAAGACAATGCTAGTCTTGCCTTCCTTACGAGAAAAAGCAGATTTGATTGCCAACATCAAACGAGACAATTCACCTCCTGAAGCAACCTTAACGAGCGGTTTGTAATCTTCACCGGGATTGGTCGAAATATAAAATTCAACGTGTTCATTTCCTTCACGACTAAATTTTCCTTTGGTAAATTGAACTCGAAAATTCGCCTTTTCCATATAGAGGTCTTGCAGTTCTTGCTGAATCTCTGCTTCTAACTGCTGGGCTAATTCGTGCCGAGCCTGACTAAGACTGCTTGCTAGAGAAACCAAGTCTTTTTCCAGCTTTTTCAGCTCTTTGTCCAAATCATCTGATGAAAGATTTTTCCCAGTAAGTAGAGCATATTCGTTAGAAATCTGCTCAAAATAAGCTAGGACATCATCTACTTGACCGCCGTATTTGCGAGTAATACTATAGATTAAATCTAGGCGATTTTCTACTTCTAAGAGACGGCCACCATCAAAATCCAAGTCTTCTAGAATATCCTCCAAACGCTTTGTCACATCTTCCAACACATAGTAAGATTCAGAAAGGTTGGTCGCAATTTCTTTGTAAGTGGCGTCGTAGTCTTCAATAGCTTCCATGTCATTCATGGCAGATCGAACATTTGCTAAACTAGAAAATTCTTCATCATCCAGCATGGCATAAGCATTGGTCAAAGTGTCCGCAATCTGCTTATGATTGAGCAACTTATCACGTTCTTGATTTAAAGCTAAATCTTCACCTGCTTTTAAATTAGCTGCTTCAATCTCTGCAATCTGATATTCCAGCATGTCAATCCGCGCTTTATTTTCTTCTTGATTCTTTTGAATCGTCAAGACCTGCTTGCGCAACTGACGATACTGGTCAAAAATCTGTTGATAATCCGCTTTGAGCTTGAAAAATGCGTCATCTCCAAACTCGTCCAACATGGCAATATGCAGCTGCGGTCGCATGAGTTCTTCTTGGTCGTGCTGACCGTGAATATCCACCAAATGCTGTCCAACGGCTCGCAAGACAGACAAATTAACCATTTGACCATTAATACGACTGACACTACGTCCATTTTGAAAAATTTCCCGCCGAATAATCAGCTCCTCTGTCATATCAAGTCCTTGCTGCTCAAAAATTTCAACCAAAGCCTTACTCTGCTCAATTGCAAAAAGCCCTTCAATCTCTGTTTTTGATGCACCGTGACGAATCACATCTGTTGTCGCGCGGCTTCCTAGCATCATGTTCATAGCATCAATGATAATAGACTTTCCGGCCCCTGTTTCACCTGTCAAAACAGTCATGCCTTGCTCAAAATTGAGGGAAATCTCTTCAATAATTGCAAAATTTTTAATGGAAATTTCAAGTAACATAGGCTATCTACCAATTCCTGATTTGTTCCAATACCTGATGAGCCATTTCTTCACTACGGAAAATAAGGAGAATCGTGTCATCATCGGCTAAAATACTAAAAATGTCATTAGAGAAATCTTCTACAATTTGTCGCTTCACAAAAGCTGTGCTTCCAGGAACAAGATTGAGATTGATCATATTTCCCAATAGCTCAAACTTTAAGATATTATTGTCTGCTAACTTCAAACTCGTACTAGCTGATTTCGGTAGTTCATAAATATAAGTGTTATTTTTCAGCGGAATTTTGACAATGCCCAATTCTTTAATATCACGCGAAACAGTTGCCTGTGTTGCTGTAATTCCTGATTTCTTCAAATATTCTACAATTGCTTCTTGTGTTCCAACTTCATAGTCCGACACAAAATGTCTAATTTTTTCTAATCTTTCCTTTTTATTCATCTTTAAATTCCTTATGTGCTGTCTCTACGACCGTTGTAATCATTGTTTTTACTAGATTTTCTGGGTGAGAACTTTTTTCTAAATAGGCTAAAAATTCCACATTCCCATGCCCGCCTTGAATAGGGGAGAAATCCAGACCTTGGACAGAAAATCCGGCTTCAACCATAAAGTCCGTTACTTTTTCTAAAACTGCTTGATGCACTTTTTTATCTTTCACAATCCCATTTTTGCCAATCTGCTCTCTTCCTGCTTCAAACTGAGGTTTGATGAGAGCCACAACTTTTCCATTTTCAGCCAAAATCTTATACAGAGCTGGCAAAATGAGACCAAGCGAGATAAAACTGACATCAATGGAGGCAAAGCTAGGTGTCTCCTCAAAATCAGCTGCCTTGGCATAACGAAAATTAAACTGCTCCATGCTGATGACGCGTTCATCTTGCCGGAGTTTCCATGCCAGTTGATTGGTGCCGACATCTACTGCATAGACTTGCCTTGCTCCATTTTGCAGCATGACGTCCGTAAACCCACCCGTTGATGCCCCAATGTCCAACGTAACCTGATTTTCAACTGAAATCTCAAAAACCTGCAAAGCCTTTTCTAATTTTAAGCCACCACGGCTAACATATTTGAGCTTTTCGCCTTTGAGCTTCAACTCAATAGTCTCATCAACTTTCTCGCCAGGTTTATCGAAACGCTCACCATTCACAACAGCAACGACTAAGCCCGCCATCACACCGCGCTTGGCCTGTTCTCTTGTTTCAAAAAGCCCTTGCTTATAAGCTAGAACATCTACTCTTTCTTTCGTCATTGAGTTTTAAACTTTCTATTATCTTTCTGATAGCCACGCCTGAAAAAGCAAGCTCTGTTTCTACTTCTGCCAATAAATGCTCTGTTTCCTCTAGCTGTTCTTCAAAGAATCTCTTTGCTCCATTCAAACCCAAAATAGCTGGATAGGTGGCTTTCTCTGCTGCCACATCTTTCTGCGGTGTCTTGCCCAAGTCTTCAAAGTTTGCTGTGATATCTAAAATATCATCTCGCACCTGAAAAGCTAGTCCCAGCAGCTGACCTATTGCTTTCAATTTTTCCTGCTGTGATTCTCCTACTTCAGCAATCAAACCCGCAGCAATAAAAGGATAGGTCAGGAGTTTACCAGTTTTATTGGCATGAATGGTCTGTAGCTCTGCTAAACTGATGTCCTTTCCTTCGCCCTGCATATCAAGGACTTGACCTCCGACCATACCAAAAGTTCCAGCCGCTAACGACAATTCTGCGATTAAGTTTACCTTGATTTGACTAGGTAGTGCCGCTTCTGCGATCAAGGCATAAGAATCTAAAAAGAGAGAATCTCCTGCTAAAATAGCCATTGCTTCGCCAAATTTCTTGTGGCTGGTCAAGCGACCACGACGATAATCATCATCGTCCATAGCCGGCAAATCATCATGAATCAAGCTACCTGTATGAATCATTTCAAGCGCTGCTGCCACTTGGAAATGTGCTTCTGTCAGTTCCATTCCTAGACCTTCTAATAATTCCAAAAGCAAAAGAGGACGAATTCGCTTACCGCCTGCATTAACAGAATAGAGGATTGCTTCTATCAAATCAGCAGATACTGCTTTTTGGGCATAAAAAGTCTCAATAGCTTGCCCAATTCTAGCTAATTTTTCGTCTTGTTTCATTCCATTTCCGTTTCTGTGCCATCAGCCTGCATAACTTTTACTAGCGTTTTTTCTGCCTGATCTAGTGTTTTTTGCAATTCTTTTGAAAGTTGCATCCCCTTTTGAAACTCAGAAATTGCTTCTTCCAAAGCCACGTCTCCGTTCTCTAACTTCTGTACAATAACTTCTAAATCTGCTAAATTTTCTTCAAATTTCTTTTCTTTCGACATCTTTTACCTCAACTTCTATTTGACCATCTCGCATCAAAATGGTTAATTGATCTTTTTTATTGACTTTCTCAATAGATTCTAACACCTGTTCATCTTTTTTGACAATAGCATAACCCCGAGCCACAATTCGGCTAGTATCCAGCATGAGCAAAGCATCAGACAGACGCTTGACTTCAGCCACTTTATGATCATAAACGACTGCCATATTGCTGCGCAGAAGCCGTTCCAACTGAGCTACACGCTCTTGACAAATCTGAACCTGCCTTAAGGGAGCTAGAGCCTCCAAACGATGTTGTAAAAGCCTTACTCGTTGCACTTCCTCGTTATAATATTCGCGAATTTTTTGCTTGAGCCGTAAATTTAGTTGATCTAATTTTTGCAGGTAGCTATCATATAGTCGTTCTGGTTGTCGAAAAATGACAGACTGACTCAGCTTAGCTAGTCGCTCACGATTGTAAGTAAGACGATTAGACATGGCGGCTGCTAACCGATTTTGTTGCTGCTGCAAGTGTGCTAGGAGATCCAACTTTGTTACAGGTGTTGCTAATTCCGCAGCCGCTGTCGGCGTTGCAGCCCGTCTATCCGCAACAAAATCTGCCAAGGTCGTATCCGTTTCATGCCCTACACTCGAAATAATCGGAATGTGAGATTCAAAAATTGCACGGACAACCACTTCCTCATTAAACGCCCAGAGATCTTCAATTGAGCCACCACCTCGACCGATAATAAGGACATCTAAATCATTTCGCTCATTAGCACGACGAATATTTTCAGCTACTTCAGCAGACGCTCCTTCGCCTTGCACCTTCGTCGGATAAAGAATTATCTCAACTCCCGAAAAACGACGGCTGACAGTCGTTATAATATCGCGAATCACTGCACCACTAGGACTGGTCACTACTCCAATTTTCTTTGGAAATTGCGGTAAAGCTTGCTTAAAGCGCTCCTCAAAAAGCCCTTCCTCGCCTAGCTTTTTCTTGAGCTGCTCAAACTGAATTGCCAAAGCTCCGATACCGTCTGGCTCCGCTTTTTCAATGATAATAGAATAAGATCCACTTGGTTCATAGAGTTGAACACGACCGATGACATTAATCTTCATACCCTCTTCCAAGTCAAAACCTAACTTCTTATAAACACCACCCCAAATTGTTGCCTGAATGACTGCTTTTTCATCTTTGAGAGAGAAATATTGGTGATTAGGTCGCCTACGAAAATTAGAAACTTGCCCCGTCAGATAAACTCGTTCTAAATAAGGATCTTTATCAAACTTTAATTTTAAGTATTTGGTCAAGGTTGACACGGATAAATACTCAGACATTCCTCTCCTTTCATTTCCTGTAATGCTTCTTTATTCATAATTTTTATTATACCAAACAATCTATAAAAAATCATTTCCAGCCCTCAACGAAAAAGGAAAGACTAGTTTCCCATATCTTAAGCAGAGCCTAGCCCAACAAACTTGCCAAAATATACAAAAGATAGATATGCACAGGATAAAAAATGTAGAAAAACAACTTCATACCACGCCCCTTTTCACCATTGTAAAAATACATTGGAACAATCGCAAAAACCATCATCCATTGTACAGACATTGGATCTGTCAGATGCACAAATAAAGAGACTAGTGCTAATATCACCATTTGTGCTATGCAGTGTCTGCGGAAAATATAAAAGAGAAGACCAGGGTAAACCATGATATACCCTCCTTCAACCACGAGAATGTTCGGAATAGCCATGATAAAAAAGGAAATAATCTGAACCATAAGAGATGGTACATTCTCACTCGTTAGATAACTCGATAAAAACAAGACCGGCAGAGCCAGAAGAATCGGCAAAAAAAAGCCCTAGCCCTTTCCAAAATGGACGAACTTTCTTTTCCTTCACCCCTTCAACCATCAAATCCCAAGCACAGATAGATATGCCTGCTAGGAAAAAGGCGCCAAAAGCATTATTCGCCAGCCAAACTTTACCATTAGTGAAAAAGTGACTGACAATCATGTTCCCAATAATCATAAACCATGTCATAAAGAGCAACCGTTTCAAATAAGCTTTTCGATTATGCGTATAATAAAAACTATCAGCTGCCAGAAACATAAAAAGAGGAAAAACTACGCGTCCTAGCATTGTTAGCCATATCGGAGCACCAGAAGCACTAAACATTTCGTGGATATGATCTAAAAACATAAGACAAATAGCTAAAAATTTCAAGTTCGTTGCATTTGACACTTTCTTTAAAGATTGTAACATCATAAAATCTCTATTTCATTTTTTTCAACAAGCATTATCTTATCGAAAATTTCCCGTTCTTTCCATTACATAAACTTACATTTTCAGAAAGAAAAGTGACATTTTTGTAAGGCAAAAAAATAAAGTCAAGATAAGAAATCTCAACCTCATTAAATACAATGGTTTTTCATAAGATAGTGGATATTGAAAAAGATTATTCTTCCTTTCAACTTGTAGTTAAGCCTCATGAGCTAAATATCAAATTCATTACTCCAATAAGCAGACAAGAAGAGCTAAATTTTCTAATTTTTAAATGCTTCTGCAGACTTTTTCATTATAACATATTTTCATTTTTAGCTAGCTTCTTCATCCACTTAGGGATTTCTTTGCTGATTTCTGTTGGCAAGACTACATAGTTTTCTTTACTTAACTCCTCAGCAATGGCTGAATGCAGATAGACTGCGGCAGTTACACGTTCCAGTAAAGAACTACTATTGAACTGCCCTACAAAGCCTGCAATCATGCCTGCAAGAGTATCTCCCATGCCACCCGTTGCTTGATAAGGGCCGCCTATGTTCAGTTGGAAATAATCTGCATTTCCACTTTGGAAAATAATCGTTCCGTGCTTCTTTTGAACAACGATAGTTCCAACAGGAAAGGAATTAACAGCTTCTTGGCTTTTTTCAACCGTTTGCTCAGCTATCTTTAGTCCGCTCAACCGCTCCCACTCTTTTTGATGCGGGGTAAAAATCATCTGCGCTTTCGAAAATGGTAGAGTTTCTTGGCTAAAGAGGGAAATAGCCCCACCGTCCATGATGAAGACTTGATGTTCACTGACCAGTTCCACTATCAACCGCAAAGTGGCTTTTTCAAGTTTACTTTCAGCTAAACCTGGTCCAATCAATACTACATCTGCTTTTTGGACTTGCTCGGTCAATAGCTTTTTATCTTGTACATCAAAAGCCATTGCTTCTGGTAAATGAGCATGGAGAGCTGCGATATTTTCCCTATCCGTCGCAACCGTCACTAGACCAGCTCCGCTATGAACTGCCGCTAAAGCTGCCATGATAATCGCTCCACCAAAAGGATACGTCCCGCCAATCAACAACAAACGACCGTAATCTCCCTTGTGACTATTGAGCGCACGTGGCTGAACGACCTTTTCCAATAATGTACAATTGACCATTTCCATTATTTTCTCCTTTTGCATACTGCTATTCTCTTTGTCTACTTCTATTCTATATAAAGGTAAAAAGACATGTCTAGGACATTTTTGTCTCAGACTCGTTTACTTTCTAAAATAAAACTCAATACGCAGTAGTTGAGTGGCCTTTATTACGTTGATGCTATCAGCTTTTACAAACCTACTCAACCTTGCAGGGGGGACAACAAATTTGATTTCTTACGAAATACCAATTTTTTATACGTAATTTTCACGATTACACTCTTTCTGTGGGGGAATTCGTAGTAATCATGGCTGTCTGTCCCACTCCCATGACATTCTTATCTTTTCAAACTCCGCTTGCAAGCTCGATAAGTTTGCTCCATGAGCATAGTAATGGTCATCGGACCAACCCCTCTTGGTACAGGAGTGATGAGACTCGCGATTTCAGATACTTCATCAAATTTCACATCACCAATCAATTTACCATTTTCATCACGGTTCATGCCAACATCAATCACGACCGCGCCTTCTTTGACAAAATCTTTAGTCACAAAGTGACCACGACCAATGGCGACAACCAAAATATCAGCTTTTTTTGTGATCTCTGATAAATGATGTGTTCGTGAATGCGTCAGAGTTACTGTTGCATTTTTAGCAAGTAAAAGCTGTGCCATAGGCTTTCCGACAATGTTACTCCGTCCAATGACAACAGCACGTTTACCTTCTAATTCTACACCGTACTCATGAAACATTTCCATAATGCCAGCAGGTGTGGAGGGAATCATGACAGGATGACCACTCCAAAGGCGTCCCATATTCATTGGGTGAAAGCCATCCACATCTTTATCAGGGTCAATTGCTAACAGTACCGCCTCTTCATCAATATGCTTTGGCAGCGGCAATTGAACTAAAATCCCATGCCAATCTGGATCTTGATTGTACTTTTCAATCAAAATCAGCAGCTCTTCTTGGGTTGTTGTTTCTGGCAGACGCACCACTTCACTTCGCAGTCCTGCAGCCAAAGCTGACCGCTCTTTATTTCTCACATAGATTTGACTAGCTGGGTTATGGCCCACTAAAATCACTACAAGTCCAGGTACCAAGCCTGTTTGGTCTTTTAGTTTACGAACTTTCTCCGCTAATTGTGCTTGTAATTTTTCTGCCAAAGCTTTTCCGTCAATTATTTTTGCCATATAACTCTCATTTCTATTTTCTTCATTCTATTATAGCAGAAATTCATTCATTTGCCCTATAGACTTTTTTATAGAAAGTTATAGAGCGAAACCAACCTTGTCTTTCCCCCTTTTTCTACCATTTTATGAAAATTTACACAAAAAACAGAAAAAAAGGAGCCAAAAAACTTAAAATTACCTTAAACCTTAAAACTATTTTAAGGTAACTGCTTTAACATAGAACACGGTACCGATTTAGTTTAAAATATATAGAAGGGAAGAAAATTATGCAAATAGCCAAGCAGGCTTTGAATTACATCAGTAGAAAAAGAGTTAAAACTCTTCTTGTATTTCTGATACTTACTCTCATTTCAACTGCCTTAACTAGTAGCTTTTCTATTATGGGAACGACTAATAATATCGAAAAGAAAATCTATGACGCATCAAATACTGGCTTTACAATAACTAGCAAAACACTTGAACGACCACTTTCACTAAAAACAGCAGAAAAATTACTTGAGAATAAAGAAATTTCAAAATTCAACTTCAAATACGATGCTTTAGCAAGTTTGACAGATAAAACTGTTGTCAAGAAAAAACAAGGTGTCACAAGAGACAATCAAAACCCTGTCCTCAACAATCTGGTTGCTGCATTAGGAACAAGTGATTCTACTCTAGAAACAACCTTTGCAAGTGGTGTTTTCAAACTTGAACAAGGAAAGCCAATTCGTAAAGGCGATAAATCCAAGATTCTCATCCATGAAAAATTAGCTAAAAAGAATCATTTAAAGGTTGGAGATAAACTAAAACTAAAGGGAGCTTCCTTAAAGGATGAGGATGCTAAACAACTCCATGAAGTAGAGTTTGAAATTGCTGGTATCTTCTCTGGAAAAAAAGAAGAGAAACAAACAGGTTTAAGCTCAGATGCGACAGAAAATACTGTCTATATGGACTATGAATCGAGCCAATACTTACAGGACTACAAACCAGCTGATTATAAATTATCTGCAGCCGTTTATTTCGTATCAAATCCAAATCAAATTGATAAAGTCATCAATACAGTCAAAAAGTCAAAAATTGATTGGAAGCAAACTGATCTTGTTAAAAATTCTAAGGCTTTTGAAGCAGTTTCTTCTTCTGTTACCAGTTTCAAACAGATTATTAATGTTTTAACTTTCAGTATCATTATTGGAAGTATCATCGTTCTTTCCTTGATTCTCATGTTCTGGTTGAGAGAACGAATTTATGAAATCGGAGTACTATTATCTCTCGGTATTTCAAAAGCGATGATTATCTCTCAATTCATACTGGAACTGGTTATCATATCAGTATTTAGTATGGCACTAGCTTCTATTAGTGGCTCTTATATTTCCACTATGGTATTCAAAGGGTTTATAAAAGGCGGTCAACAACAAGATAGCTCATCTGCTATTTTTGAAAATATCGTTCCGCACTTACATACCTCTACTATTCTGATGACTTATGGAATACTGCTCATCATTATTTTACTTGCAGTAGTAGGTTCATCTTCTATTATCCTACATAAAAAACCAAAAGATATTTTAACCGATATAAGTTAAGGAGACAAAACATGACAATTTTAAAAATGGATTCAGTTAGTTACCAATACAATAGCCTACAAGAAAATGTATTGAATCAAATCACAGCTTCATTTGAAGAAGGAAAATTTTATGCTATTATAGGGAAATCTGGTGCAGGAAAATCAACCTTACTTTCCCTTCTTGCAGGACTTGATACTCCTACAAAAGGAAAAATCCTCTTTGAAGATCAAGACATCGCTCAAAAAGGCTATAACCATCACAGACGGAAACAAATCTCCCTGGTTTTCCAAAATTATAATTTAATCGATTACTTAACTCCGATGGAGAATGTTCGACTCGTGAATTCTCAAGCAAATAAAGATAGCTTACTACAACTTGGACTCAACGAAAAAGAAATCCATCGTAACGTATTACGATTATCAGGCGGTCAGCAGCAACGGGTTGCTATTGCACGCGCTCTTGCATCTACAGCACCAATTATCTTAGCAGATGAACCAACTGGGAACTTAGATGAAGGTACTGCCATGGACATCATTGAAGTCCTAATTAAATCAGCTAAACAAAAAAATAAATGTGTGATTGTGGTGACACACAGCAAAGAGTTAGCTAATAAAGCAGACGTCGTCTTAGAGTTAAGCAATAAGAACTTAGTCGAAGTCACTAAGAATTATAAATAAGACCTCCAAGGAGAAGAAATTATATGTTAACGATAAAGAACGCTCTTGCCTATGTATGGCGCAAAAAAATAAAAACACTGATTATCTTTTTAATCCTGTTAGCCATCTCTACTTTAACACTTGGCAGTATTGCTGTTAAAAATGCAACAGACGCCGCTTCAAAAGAGACTTTCAAAAATATCACTAGCAGTTTCTCAATGCAGATTAACCGCGAAGTGAACCAAGGTACCCCTCGCGGAGCAGGAAATCTTAAAGGCGAAGATATCGAAGCTGTGGAAAAAGTTAAAGGTATCTCTGGCTACATCAAACGAATGAATGTTGTCGCTGACTTAATTGATCACCAATTGGTTGAATCTGGAGAAACCGACTTTGAAAGCGAAGATAGAAAACAAAAATTCGGTCGTGCCATTATGGCAACAGGTATCAACGATTCATCGAAGGATGATAAATTTACCGCAGAAACCTTCAAACTAGTTGAAGGTAGACATATCAACAAAAATGACAAAAATGTTGCTTTAATTCATAAAGATTTTGCAGAAAAGAACAAACTTAAAGTCGGCGATACGATTAATATAAAATCGAATACTTATGACTATGATAACATTCGCAAAGCTAATAAAACTACTAAAGTGACAGTTATCGGAATTTTTGACGGGAAAAATAAAGGAGGCGTTTCTAGTCCTCAAGAATTGTATGAAAATACCTTTATCACAGACTTAGAAACGACTAAAACTTTACAAGGTTCAACAGATAAAAACGCTATTTATCAAGATGCTACTTTCTTTGTAAACGGTAGCCAAGATATTGATAAAGTTATGGCGAAAGTAAAAGAAATATCATCTATTGATTGGGAAGCCTACACCCTTGTTAAGAGCACAAGCAACTTCCCAGCACTTCAATCTTCTATTAACGGTATTTACGGCGTTACTGGAAACCTCTTAATCGGAACTCTAATCTTTGGAGCGATTGTTCTTACGCTAGTCTTGTTCTTATGGATCAATGGTCGTAGAAAAGAAATGGGAATCATGCTTTCAATGGGAATTAGCAAAACAAAGATTTTCTTCCAATTTATCACAGAAGTTCTCTTTGTAAGTATATTTAGCTTCATTGGTGCTTACTTTGCAGGTAGTGCTGTCAGCAAGGTGATGGGAAATAGCATTTTAAAACAAGTTACCAGTGGTATTGCTGAAAAACTAGCTCGAGAAGGTAAGAGCGCCAATCTTGGAGGCGGGGCTGAAGTGGATGGCTTTAACAAGACCCTCACTAGCCTCAATGTACATGTATCTCCTGATGATATGACCAAGGTGGTCATCTTTGGACTTGCCATTATCATTGTTTCCGTCCTCATTGCTTCAATCACGCTCCTTAGTAAGCAACCAAAAGACTTGCTAATGGGAGATAACAGCAAATAAGAGATCAATGAGTTCAGACAAAATCGGTCCGTCAGCTAAGTTGACGGACCGATTTATTTTATAGACAGCTGGACTGACTATCGGATGAAATGACGTGAGGTTCTCTTTGTCGACTTGGTCGATAAAATGAACCGCTTTGGATTGGTTGGCTCTGTCGACCCAGTCGAAAAGATAAATAACTTTTAGTTTACCACGTCGACCCGGCGGACGAGATGAACTACTTTTGGTTTGCTCCATCAACCCGGCAGACAGGATGAAACTGTTTTGATTGGCTCCGTCAGCTCGGCGGATGAGATGAAACTATATTGATTTAATTTACCCAATCACTCAGGTATATTATTTATGTCTCATTTTTTCTTTGATTTCACATTGGCAGTCGCAATTGCTACAACTTCCTTTTCCCTTAATGATATGGTGCATAGCTGCACCTGCTAGAAATAAAATAATAACAAATACAATAATCGTTGACATAGTTTCTCCTATACTGTTTGATGTGTCAGACTATCTAAAGTGATAACTTCTATTTTTTCTTTCCGTGGTTTTCTAAAGATGAAATAGAGACCAACTGCTACAACGAATAAAGCAAAAATAGTCCCAAAAGATATTCCTTTTCCATATAGCAACGCTTGACCAAACTGATAAATCACAAGACTAACATTATAAGCCAATAGCGTTTGGAAAGATATGGCAATCCACGTCCACTTTGCATTGCCCATTTCCCGATGAATCGCACCAATCGCTGCAAAACAAGGAGCACAGAGCAGATTAAAGACAAGGAATGAGTAAGCGGAAAGTGCCGTATAATGCTGTTGAAGATTGGTCCACAACTCTTTGGTAGTCTCTGTCGCGTCTGTCACTTTATACAAGATTCCAAAAGTCGAAATCACCGTCTCTTTAGCTAATAAGCCGGTAATAGCCGCAACCGTTGCTCGCCAATTTCCAAAGCCAAGAGGGCTAAAGATCCAAGCTAGCCCCTTTCCTAATGCCGCTAAGATACTATCTTCCGTCTCAACCGCCTGCAAGCCAAAGTTATAGGAACTAGCAAACCAAATGAAAATATTGGTCACAAAAATAATCGTTCCAGCACGCTTAATGAAGCTCAAAGCCTTCTGCCCTGCATAGCGCAAAACCGTTTTGACTTGTGGCAGGTGGTAACTCGGCAACTCCATGATAAAGGGCGCTACTGCTCCACCGAGACTCGTTGTCTTTTTCAGAGCAATTCCCGATAAAACAATGGCTCCCATTCCGACAAAATAAGCACTTGGTGCAATCCAAGGATTGCTGGGGAAGAAAGCTCCCGCAATCAAGGAAATAATCGGCAACTTGGCAGAACAAGGCATAAAGGTTGTTGTCATAATGGTAATTCTACGGTCACGTTCATTTTCAATGGTTCTACTCGCCATGACACCAGGAACGCCACACCCCGTCGAAATCAACATGGGGATAAAGGATTTTCCAGACAATCCAAACCGTCTAAATAGACGATCCATGACGAAAGCAATCCGGCTCATATAGCCGATGTCTTCCAAGATGCCCAAGCAGACAAACAAGACAAAAATCTGAGGCACAAAGCCTAGCACAGCTCCGCAGCCTGCGATAATCCCATCAATGATTAAAGATTGAAGCCAGTCAGCTACAGCTAATTGCTCTAGCAATGATTTAACACCATTTGGAATCCATTCTCCAAAGAGAACATCGTTTGTCCAATCCGTTCCCATCGTTCCAATCGTTTGAATAGAGAGGAAATACACCAACCACATAACAAGCGCAAAAATCGGCAAGGCTAAATAACGATTGGTCACAATACGGTCAATCTTATCCGACAAACTTAATTTAGTAACATCGGCTTGCAGCGCCATTTTGACTGCCGATTCAATAAACTCATAGCGCGCATTAACAACAATACTCTCTGCGTCTTCTGTGTAGATTTCTTCCGTAATCCGAATCGCATCTTCAATCTCTGTTTTTTGAAAATCAGACAATGCCAGCTGTTCAGATAATTCTTTATCACGTTCAAAAAGCTTAATGGCATAAAAACGAGCTTGTTTTTGAGGTACTGCATTCCCCAAAATACGGATAATTTCTGACAAAGCCGCTTCAAAATGATTGTCGTAAGCTGGATAAACTTCCTCCTCTGCCTGGTTCATCACTCGCATGGCCTGCTGCATGACTTGGTCAATCCCTGTCTTTTTCAAAGCACTAGTCGCTACGACCGGCACACCCAGTTGGTAACTTAATTTTTCTGTATCAATCCATTTTCCTTGTTTTTCAACGACATCGCTCATATTTAAAGCCAGCACAACCGGAATCCCCGTCTCAATCAATTGCAAACTCAAATACAGATTTCGTTCCAAATTGGTTGCGTCAACTACATCCAAGATCCCGTCTGCATTACCGCTTAAAAGATAATTTCTACTGACCATTTCCTCTGATGTATAAGGAGACAAGGAGTAAATTCCCGGTAGGTCTTGGATAATGATTTCTTTATTTTTGCGAAATAACCCACTTTTCTTTTCAACCGTTACCCCAGGCCAATTTCCCACATGCTGGCTACTACCGGTTAGAATGTTAAATAAACTAGTCTTTCCACTATTCGGATTTCCCGCAAGCGCTAATTCTTTCATCCTTTTGCTTCCTTTTCACCTTTCACAACACTAACCAGACTCGCTTCTGACTTTCTCAATGTCAAATCGTAGCCTCTCAACTTAATTTCTAGTGGATCACCTAATGGTGCAACCTTCTGCAACTGAACTTTTGTATTTTTCGTCAATCCCATGTCCATCAGCCTCCGTTTTAAAGCACCCTCTGCATGAATTGCTTCTATATACGCCACATCTCCAACAGCTAACTCAGATAAAGGAAGAGCTGAGCGATTGCTATCTTTCAGAACAACGTCCAACTTTTCCAAAATAGATTTGTCCAAAGCAATCCTAGCAGCTCGAACTAAGAGAATGGCTGTATCATTTGTTTTTGAAATGATTTGAATAAAACTGCCTATCTTAATCCCTAAATCTGCTAAATGACGGACGCTCGCTTCCTCCAGATCGATTCCGACAATTTCATATTCTGTTAATAATGTTATCCGAGATAAATCCATACTATCTCCTTTTCTGTTTGTCAAGAAATATGCTTACTATCACCATTAGTATACCACTTTTTTCTAAGAATTTCTGACAATTCTAAGGTAGATAGGCAAAAATTATTGCAAAATAAATACCCCTAAGCAGGTGCCTAGAGGATATCTTATTAGAGACTAGCAAATTAATACAACAATTCATAAATTTCCATAGCAATCAAATCAATGCTATCAAAAGTATAGGTTTCACGCGCTGCAACATCGCGAAGAGTGAATACTGAGCCATTTTCTTCATCATAGCTATAAGCTACTTCTGCTACAACAACCCCGTCACGTTCAAAATTACGTTTCAAATTGCCGCCATCTTTTGTCATAGCATCTAAACGATTGATAATTCTTACTAAATGTGATTCCATTTTCCTTCTCCTATTCATTTATACGTTACTATTTTACCACAAATGAAAGATGAAATACCAGTAAAAGCCCTGTTTTTGATAAATTTAACACAAAATGAAACGCTTCAGTACAAAAATCTGTCTTTTAACACTTTATTCTTGCAATGTTTTAGAATACTGATATAATAAGACTAAGAAGTTTGACTATTATTGACCAATTGGTATCAGTCAAACAAATTTTAAAAGAAAGAGGTAGCACATGCTTTGTCAAAACTGTAAAATAAATGAATCAACCATTCACCTTTACACGAATGTGAATGGAAAACAACACCAAGTTGACCTCTGTCAAAATTGTTATCAAATCATGAAAACAGATCCAAATAATGCCTTATTTCGTGGCATGACCAATATGAACAATCAAAATAATTTAGACCCTTTTGATGATTTCTTTAGCAATCTAGGGAATTTTCAAAATCATCAAGAACCGCAGACCCCTCCTACTCAATCTGGAGGTAGTTACGGCAATGGAGGTTACGGTTCCAATCAAGGTGGGGGTGCACGCCAGCAAACTCCGCAACAGCCTAAAGGCCTCCTAGAAGAATTTGGTATCAATGTAACCGAATTTGCTCGGCGCGGTGAAATTGACCCTGTCATCGGTCGTGATGAGGAAATCGTCCGCGTCATTGAAATTCTCAACCGTCGGACGAAGAACAACCCTGTCCTCATAGGAGAGCCCGGTGTCGGTAAAACAGCTGTTGTAGAAGGCTTGGCCCAGAAGATTGTGGACGGTGATGTTCCACACAAACTCCAAGGAAAAGAAGTCATCCGTTTAGATGTAGTCAGCCTAGTGCAAGGAACTGGTATCCGTGGTCAATTTGAAGAACGAATGCAAAAACTCATGGAAGAAATCCGTTCTCGTCAGGATGTGATTTTATTCATTGATGAAATCCATGAAATCGTTGGAGCTGGTGCAGCTGGAGATGGCAATATGGATGCTGGCAACATCTTAAAACCCGCTCTTGCTCGCGGTGAGCTTCAATTAGTTGGTGCCACAACTCTCAATGAGTATCGCATTATCGAAAAAGATGCAGCACTGGAACGCCGGATGCAGCCAGTAAAAGTGGATGAACCAACGGTTGAAGAAACCATTACTATTTTAAAAGGCATTCAAAAAAAATACGAAGACTATCATCACGTTAAATATACAGATGATGCCATTGAAGCGGCAGCTGTCTTATCCAATCGTTATATCCAAGATCGTTTCTTGCCAGATAAGGCTATTGACTTGCTAGACGAAGCAGGTTCTAAAATGAATCTGACACTTAATTTTGTTGATCCCAAAGTTATTGATCAACGCTTGGTAGAAGCTGAAAATCTCAAGGCACAAGCTACTCGTGATGAAGATTTTGAAAAAGCTGCCTATTTCCGTGACCAAATTGCCAAATACAAAGAAATGCAGCAAAATAAAATGGCAGACCAAGATACACCTATTATCAGTGAAAAAACCATTGAGCATATCATTGAGCAAAAAACAAATATCCCAGTTGGTGATCTAAAAGAAAAGGAACAATCGCAACTGATTAGTCTAGCTGATGATTTGAAAGCTCATGTCATCGGTCAAGATGATGCCGTTGATAAAATTGCCAAAGCCATTCGCCGTAATCGTGTCGGGCTTGGCTCTCCTAATCGACCAATTGGTTCCTTCCTCTTTGTCGGACCAACCGGTGTCGGTAAAACAGAACTTTCTAAACAATTAGCGATTGAGCTCTTTGGTTCAGCTGACAGCATGATTCGCTTTGATATGAGTGAATATATGGAAAAACACAGCGTAGCCAAACTCGTTGGAGCACCTCCAGGCTATGTTGGCTACGAAGAAGCCGGACAATTGACAGAGCGCGTACGCCGCAATCCTTACTCTCTCATTTTACTTGACGAAGTAGAAAAAGCGCACCCAGATGTCATGCACATGTTCCTGCAAGTTCTTGACGACGGACGTCTGACAGACGGACAAGGGCGCACAGTTAGCTTTAAAGATACGATTATCATTATGACTTCAAACGCTGGTACTGGCAAAGTCGAAGCAAATGTTGGCTTTGGAGCAGCGCGTGAAGGACGGACTAACTCTGTTCTCGGTGAATTAGGCAACTTCTTCAGTCCAGAATTTATGAACCGCTTTGACGGTATTATCGAATTCAAGTCCCTTGATAAGGAAAATCTCCTAAAAATCGTAGACTTGATGCTTGAAGATGTCAATGAACGGCTTGCAACAAATGACATTCACCTCGACGTGACAGACAAAGTCAAAGAAAAATTAGTTAATTTGGGTTACGATCCGAAAATGGGAGCTCGTCCGCTCCGTCGGACAATCCAAGATCACATCGAAGACGCCATTACTGATTACTACCTTGAACACCCAAGTGAAAAAGAACTCAAGGCTGTCATGACAAGCAACGGTAAAATTGTCATCAAATCAACTAAAAAAGCTGAAAATGAAGCCAACAAAGAAATCCAAACACCAGCAGCAGATGACAATGCTAATTAAACATGAAATTCACTCCTTAGAAGTCTAGGGAGTGACTTTTTAGTTACTGAACACTGTATCTCAAAATTGTCTTTAGTCTCTCTGGAGCGGTGCGATTTTTATTGTTCAAATAAATTTCACGATGATATGCTGTACAGCGTTTTAACCCATTTTCTTGACAGAAAGCATCCATTTTCGCGAAGGTCTGTGGCTCATCGTCAAATGGTCCTACATGAAGCATTGCAACGCTGCTTCCTTCGCTTATTCGTTCAAAGCGAATCTCATTATAAAACGGATTTGGTTTTTTCACTTTTACTTTTACGAGAGCTGTTTCAACTATTTCATTTGTAATAAACTCTGGCTGGGCAATCATAATCGTATAAACTAAGTCGTCTTTTACCAAAGTCTTCTCTGATTCTGTTTGCTGCCAAATCCCTTCCAAAGGGTAAACGGTAAAATCAGTAAATTCCTGATGATGAGCAGTTTTTTTATACTCCATTTTAATCGCATAAGCGAGGGAATAAAGAGCAGAAACCCTTTCTGAAAAGTCAGCTTTATTTGGATTTCCTTGACCATTTAACATGATAAATGACTGCACAGGGTGTTCAATGACCACAGAATTTTTTGGAACTTGATAAAGTTTTTTATCTAATTTTCTCCATTCATATTTCATTTGTTTGCTCCTTTCATTTTTCTATCATGAGTATAACAAAAGAAACTTGTCGCTTGATGTCAACTTTTATATAAAAGTAAAATTTATTTGAAGATTTTTCTTCTGTTTTCCCATATTTTTTATAATAGATATTCTGTTTTTTCAAAATAATCAGAAAATTTCAATTTTTCTATTGTTTTTTTGGAATAAGATGTTATAATAGACAACAAGAAAAATAAAAAAGGAGTTACGTTATGTTGATGATAGCTATTATTATCATTATTTATAGTATTTTATCAAGGCGTAGCTACCGTTTTAAAATGGGATAATCATCTCCGTTTTTACATGACTCCGCCTTATTCTCATTTGGGATAGGGCGGATTTTATTTTTCAAAAATAAAGGAGTTTTTTATGACAAAAGAAAACACAACCGTATCACTTACCCCTAAATCATTTTTGCATAAAGTTCTAAACGGAACCGCAATTGGTGTTATCGTAGCCTTGCTGCCTAACTGTATCTTTGCCATTATTTTCTCTTTAGACTTTTTCAAAAATAATACTTTCTTTGCAACTTGGAATGTGGCTAACGTTCTTTTCCAAGCCACTTTATCTGCCGTAATTGGAACGCTGGTTGCCTTGGAATTTAATTTCAAAGGAATGAAAGCTGCGCTTCTGACAGCCATTGCTTTTGTTAGTTCTGGTGCTTCTAGCAAACTAGCTGGAGCAACGGAGTTATTAGGATATGTTCAAAAGCAAAAAGCCCCTGCTGAAATTACCGCAACTGCAAACAAAATGGTTACTGGATTCTACACGACCGGTACAGGGGACATTATCAATGTCATGCTAATTTGTGCCCTTAGCGTTCTCGTATTGCTCTGGCTAGAAGGAAAATTTGAATCCTTTAATTTCGTTCTTCTGCCAATCGTTGGATCGCTTCTTGCGACTGTGGGGCTATTTACACTTCCTTATGTCAAAATGATTTCTAGCTTAATTGGGCAAGGAATCATCTACTTTACGGATCTTCAGCCTTACTTAATGAGTGTTCTCATCTGTGTTACTTTTGCTATCTTAATCGTGGCTCCAATCTCAACTGTTGCAATCGGTCTTGCCATTGGACTAAATGGACTCGCTGCCGGTGCTTCTGCTATGGGGGTCGGAACAACTTGTATCGTACTTGTTGTTCATTCATTCTTCGTCAATAAACCTGGTGTAACTGCTGCTGTCGCCCTTGGTTCAATGAAAATGATGATGACCAATGTCTTTGAACATCCAATCTCTTATGTTCCTATCATTGCAACTTCTGTTGTAACTGGACTATTGGTTCCCCTCTTCACCATTATCGGGACGCCTGCATCAGCAGGTTTTGGATTAGTTGGTCTGACTGGACTCTTCGCTTCTGTTACAGGCGGACTTCCCATGGGACTGGCAATCTTAGCTTGGCTTGTCATCCCAACAATCGTTGCCATTCTTTTCCGTCTTCTCTTTGAAAAAGTACTCAATTTATATACAGCAGATATTTTCAAATTTGAACCTTAAAATGCTTGAAAGCCTTGACAGCACTTGATTTCTGCATTATGATATTAGTAGCATATAAGAAAGAGTGGAAACGATATGACAGTCGCAACTTTTGGAGAAAAGCAAGAAGACGTTCAATATGTGAATCGCTATGGCGTTTATGCAGTTATTCCAGATGAAAAGCAAGAAAAGATAATTTTAGTGCAAGCCCCCAACGGCGCTTGGTTCTTGCCCGGAGGCGAGATTGAGCAAGATGAGGATCGCTTGACTGCCTTAAAACGTGAACTGATTGAAGAGCTTGGTTTTACTGCTCAAATCGGTCAATATTACGGACAAGCAGATGAATATTTTTATTCTCGCCACCGCGATACCTATTTTTATAACCCTGCTTACATTTATGAAGTAAGCCAGTATGAGCAATCGCAGGCACCTTTAGAAGATTTTAATCAGCTCGTCTGGTTTCCAATCGAAGAAGCTATTTCCAAATTAAAACGTGGCAGTCATAAATGGGGAATTGAAATGTGGAAAAAGAATCATAAAGTATGAGAAATTGTTCACATTTCTTATGAAAAAGTGCTATAATAGGAATAGAATATAGGAGGAAGTCAGATGAAGCTTATTAACACGACAAACAGCCATGCACGCCTTGTACAAAGTCAATTAGAAAGTACAGATGCTACACTAGTTGAGACTTTTTCCGCTGGAAATACAGACGTCGTCTTTACGCAAGCACCTTTTCATTATGAAATTCTGATTTCAAATAAACACCGCGCCATTCGCGAACAAGAAGTTGAAAAAATTCGAGAATTTTTTTTGAAACGAAAAATTGATACAAAATCGATTGATGCTTCTCGAATTAAGACACTCTATTCAACAAACCTCATTGAAATATCCATCCCAACTAAATAAGCCTGTCAAGGCTTATTTTTTTGTTTAAAAAAGAGTGAATTCGCAACTAAGTGCTCAATCCACTCCCGTTTTATTTCTGTCTGACATAGTTCATCATGTCGTATGGTAATGTATTGGCGGTTTCTTTGAGAGAATAATTTTCTAAATTATTGACATTTTGACGGAGAAATTTTGCATAACTAGCTGAAATCAGCTTTTCGTGTTCATATTCAAAAATAATCTTCCGCTCCAAATAATAACCTCGCAGCATTTCCTTGATATTATTCGGTTTGATACGCGTGATAACCCGCTCAATAAAAGCACCGCTTTCAATAATTGCTGTCTCACGGATACGCGAATCTTGCAAGAAATTGATAAGCGCAGTATTATAAACGCCCTTCAGATTTTCTAAACTGCCGATAATCACTTCTGTATTGGCTAGATACAGTTCGGCAATCTCTTCTCTTTCAGCCTTACTAGGCTTTGCTCTATCTTGATTGAGCCAATTACGGAAAGTAGAGCCAAACGTAACAATCTCATGTAGCAATAAGCGAGTCATTCTGAAAAAGCTAATCAAAAAATAAGTGAAGCGCGAAGCAAGATTGCGGTTGATTCTTTGCTCCATATTCCATAAATAACGTTGGTAAATGGAATAGGCACGGTTACTCATTTTTCTTTCTTCGTAGGCTTGTTCCAAACCGTCACTTTCAATACTCAGCATCAGCAATTGTAAATCTGTCAAATCTTTTTGAACAGATTTGCCTTCCTGCTCCAGAATAAGATGCTCGATTCGTCCATGATAATTATCAATAGCCGCATAAAGCGGAGCTTTGACTTTGGTATGCTTCAAATCTTCTTCTAATTCTTGGACAACGTCATTTAAAATAGCAATATGCATGAGGTAGTCTGATGATTCTTCCTTATTTTCTGATAAACGAGGCAACACTACCAGTCCTGTCAAAAAACTAAGCAATGTAACTCCAGCCACCAAGAAAAGCAAAAGAGGATATTCCTGCTCTAAAGCTGTTGGAATCAAGAGAATGGTTGCAATGGATACGGTTCCTTTTACGCCTGAAAAAGTTAACAGAGCAATATCTCTCCAATATTTCGACATTTTCTTTTTCAAACATAGGCTTCTCCAGAAATAAAAGCCATAAATCATGACAAAACGAATGACAAATAGCACAATCGTCAGCAAAAGAATCGTCAGAAGGAGCCAGAGATTATCATAAACTGGGCTTTTCAAAATGGGTTCAGCTATCGTTTCCAACTCAATTCCTAAAATGACAAAGACCGATCCATTCAGCATAAATGTGACAGTTTGCCAAATCGTATCTGTCACGGTATCAACTTGAGCCTCTAATAAAGTAATCCTTTTAAAACGACTAGCCTTAAAAATCCCTGCCACGACAACTGCAATAATCCCTGATACATGGAGTTCTTCGGCTAAAAAGAATGTCAGCAACGGTAAACTTAATTCTAACAACAACTCTCCTGCTGTGTCTGAGGCTCGCACCGTATACAGCAGCTTTTGCAACTGACGATTTAAAAAAGCAGTTAGACCACCCACAATAAAACCGCCAATGATTGAAAGGATAAGTGAGGTGCTGGCTTCCTGAGCTGAAAATTTCCCTGTTGTCCAAGCCGTCAGGGCAAATTGAAAGGCAACCAACCCGCTCGCATCATTTAGCAAGCCCTCCCCTTTCAAAATATTTTCTACACGTTTTGGAAAGGTAAAGCGCTCAGATAAGGACGCAAAAGCCACTAAATCAGTCGGACCCAAGGCGGCTCCAACCGCGATACACGCTGCAAGAGGAAGGTACACCCATAGCCAATGCGATAAAAAACCAAGACTCAAAGTTGATAGAAAAATAACTGGAAAAATCAGATAAATAACAATCTTCCAATGCTTAAGAATACTGGTAATATCGCTTTCTTCTGCTTCTCGAAACAGTAGCGGTCCAATGATTAAAGCTAGAAACAGCTCTGTCTCTAAATGAAACGTCCCAACTGGAATGAAAAATCCCAAGCCAATCCCTAATAAAATTTGTATGAGTGGCGTCGGCAAGCTTGGAAATAGCTTGTTGGTGGCATTTGAAACAATCAGAACAGATAAAAAGATAATAATATAAAGGAGTAAGTCCACATTTTCCTTCTTTATTTTTGTTTACAGCATTTTTCAAAAAGCATCTTCTGCTCGGAGATTTTTTGATCTATTTTCGATAAATCGCGATGCTCAATCATTTTTTGACAGCGCTCCATTTCAAGATTGACTAATTTTTTCTTAATCCGAAGCATTTTTTTGCTCATCTGCGCATCATTTACTTGCTTTGCTAAGATTTCTCCATTGGTTGAATCTAGATATTGACTGCGCAAGCAGTTCAATTTTTCATGTAGATATTGCTTATCCATTTTTCTCCCTACTTAGGTCATTTTTAATTTCTCAATCATCACTAAAAAGGGGGGCTGATTGATTTGGTTGATTGTTTTATAAAGGGCGACAGTAAATTCCTGCTGCGGCAATTGACTGACAAAATCTAAAACTGCATCTCGCTCCACATCGCCACCTGTATGTCCATAATAAATCATGATTGCAATCCGACCGCCAGTTACTAAGCGCTGACATAATTTTTCCAAAGCCTGAATAGTTGTATGTGGCTGCGTAATCACTGTTTTATCTGCCGACGGAAGATAGCCTAGATTAAAAATAGCTGCTTTAATACTTGCAACATATTGATCCACATTTTCGTGACCTGTTAGAAGCAATTCAACATTGTCCAATTTAGCTTCTGCCAAGCGCTTGGTAGTTTGCTCAACGGCTTGCTCTTGAATATCAAAAGCATACACTTTTTTAGCCAATCGTGCCAAGAAAAGCGTGTCGTGCCCATTGCCCATAGTGGCATCAACGACGATGTCTTCATCAGTCACTACTTCCTCTAAAAAAGCATGTGCCATTTGTAATGGTCTTAACATATAAATCGTTGCTCCTTTGCTTTACACCCTTGAACGCTGCCGCGACGGTTCATTTCCTGTTCAATCGCATTGAGAACTTCCCATTTGTTGAGGCTCCACATAGGGCCAATTAACATATCTCGTGGCGCATCCCCTGTAATTCGATGAATGACGATATGTTTAGGGATTATTTCTAATTGATCACAGACAATAGAAACATACTCATCTTGGCTAAGCAGCTGCAAGCGTCCTTCATGATAATCTCGTTGCATGCGTGTGTTGGTCATTAAATGCAAAAGATGTAATTTAATCCCCTGAATATCATTGTCTGTCACACAGCGGCGAACATTTTCTATCATCATCTCATGGCTTTCACCAGGCAAACCATTGATTAAGTGAGAAACTATCTCGATTTTTGGAAATTTCCGCAGCCGTTGAACCGTTTCAACATATAATTCATAGGAATGTGCGCGGTTAATCAATTGCGAAGTAGCTTCATAAGTCGTCTGCAAGCCCAGCTCTACCGTCACATGCATGCGTTCAGATAATTCTGCTAGATAAGCAATCGTCTCATCAGGCAGGCAGTCTGGTCTGGTTCCAATGTTAATACCTACAACTCCTGGCTCATTGATGGCTTGCTCATATCGCTCACGAATGACCTCCACCTTATCATGGGTATTGGTGAAATTTTGAAAATAAACTAGATATTTCTTGACTTCAGGCCACTTTCGATGCATAAAATCAATTTCCTTGTAAAATTGCTCACGAATCGGTGCTTCTGGTGCTACAATGGCATCACCTGACCCAGATACCGTACAAAAAGTACAGCCACCATGAGCTACCGTTCCGTCTCGATTAGGGCAATCAAAGCCAGCATCAATCGGAACTTTAAAGGTCTTCTCTCCAAATAGTTTTCGATAATAAGCATTTAACGAATTATATGGTTTCATAACTTTCATTGTACCACAAAATAAAACAGAACTCGCGTTCGGAGTTCCATTTACACTTTACTAATGTCCGTTGGCTTCCATTGGTGCTTTTTCAAATCCACACAGCCATTCGTTTTAAAAGTCACTCCTTCGGCCCAAAGGAGATGTCTCTGCTCCTCCCACGCTGGCGCTAAGCATCCTGCGGAATTAACCACACGATGGCAAGGATACTTCCCATAAAGTCCAGCCTGAGACAGGACGCGACCTACCAAACGAGCATTTCTTTCTCGCCCTATCAAATGTGCAATTTGTCCATAGGTAGCCACTTCTCCTACAGGAATCTGCTCAACTATTGACAAAATTTGAAGAATCAGACGTTTATCTAAAACTTTTACCACCCTGCCTCCTCTAAACTGTCTGCTAATAATCTATTTTTGCTTTCCTGCAAAACGCCATTGGAAGCGCACTTTATCATAGTATGGAAATTCAATATATAAAATCCCCACTCCTAATAAAGGGCTTCCTAAAACATCTGTCGGATGATGCACACCCAGATAAACACGTGACATTGCAATGAGAAGAATCATCGTAATCAATAAACCTTGCAATAAACGTTTTGTCTGTACGGTTTGCACTCGTTGGCTAACAATAATCAACAAAGTACCAAAGATTAAAGTCGAAGCCAAGGCATGTCCGCTTGGAAAAGAAAAACCACTTTCTACCACTAAATGTTGAAGTACAGGACGTGGACGTTGATAAACGCCCTTTAATAACTTGACCAACAATCCTGTTAACACCAGATTGCCTCCCAACAGCAAAGCCTCACTCCACCATTTTTTATAAAGGAAAATCCCAAGTAAAAGAGCAACCCAAGTTACAATAACAGGAGTATTGATCAGACTGGTCAAGCTAGAAAAAAACACGGTCAATGCATGTGGCAAATTGCCACGCAAAGTCGTTTGAAGTAGACTATCAATTCCTTTTAATTGACCTGAATGAAACTTAACAACGTATCCTAGAATTACAAAAAGCAAAAGGGCAAAAGAGCCCTTGGTTAAAAAAGTTTGTTTATTTTTCATATTTGATTAAAATCGGTTTTAAAAGCAAATGAATGAGCCAGAAGGCAACTGCAAAAACCACACCTTCTAATAGATTAAATGGAATGACCATTGCAAATAGATAGTTTGCTACGCCCAGAATCTTTGAAATATCAAAATTAGCAAATGTTGCATAGAGTGGAATAGCATAGGCATAGTTGAGAATCAGCATTGCCAAGGTCAATCCGAGCGTCCCCACCACAGAAGCGATTAGAAAACGAACGGTTGTCTGCTCTTTTTTCCAAATCAAAGCAAAAGCAATTACGAAAACAGCAACCGCAATGATATTCATCGGCAAGCCAATATAAGTATTGACACCTTGATTATTCAGCAGCAGTTTGAGCGCTGAACGAACCAATAAAATACTCAAAGCACCACCTAAATCCAGCACCACTAATCCCAGTAGGATTGGTAAAATACTGAAATCCAGCTTTAAAAAGCTAGTCCCCGGTAAAATCGGGAAATCAAAGAACATCAGCAAAAATGAAATTGCTGAAAGAATGGCAACAACAGCCATTTTGCGTGTATGTGTCATAACAGGTTCCTCCAATTTATAAAAATTAGAGAAGCTGGAAGGCTTGCTGAAGAACGATTTCTCCAAATCAACGGAACCTTTGAAATAGTATAAGAAAATCTCCTTAAATAAAATTTAAAAGCTGTAATTTTAGACCTTCTTCATTGCCTTTCGTCTTCTCCCATCCAGACTGTACTGTCGGTTGTGGAATTACACCACATCAGCTTACGCTCGCGGACTTAAAACAGCTATCCAGTTGGCAAAAATTTTGTTTTTAAATGAAGTGGCACTACAAAGATATACCATGAAACTCCAACGCTATATAAAAACAAAAGATTGTCAACGGCTGTAAATTACCGCCGGTCGGGAATTTCACCCTGCCCTGAAGACCCTTTAATCATAACAAAAAAAGCCTGCTAGAGCAAGCATTTTATCCGATGTCGTCCATTCTTTTAAGAAATCCTATTTTAATTTGTCATGTGCATAGTGATGTACTAGATCTAATCCTGTAAAATCTTGCTGGCGCAGGGCTTCATACACCATCATACAAACTGTATTTGACAAATTCAGACTTCTGACATGCTCATCGTTCATCGGAATCCGCAGGGCTTTTTCAGAATGAGCACGCATAAAATCTTCTGGCAATCCCTTATCCTCACGCCCAAACATGAAATAGTGATTTCCAGCAGTTGCAAAATTTTCTTCCGCATAAACCTTCTCCGCAAACTTAGAAATCAAATACAATTGTCCGTCCATTTTACTCATGAATTCTTCTAAATTGTCATAATAAGTAATGTCCAGCTTATCCCAATAATCCAAGCCAGCTCGTTTCATCTTACGGTCATCAATCGGAAATCCCATTGGTAAAATGATATGAAGAGGCGAATTAGTCGCCGCACAAGTCCGTGCGATATTTCCTGTATTTTGAGGAATTTGTGGTTCAAAAAGAACAATGTGATTTTGAAATGTTGTCATATGTTATAGCCTTCTCATCTATCTTAGTGAACTGTGATTGCTACCAAGCAAAAAAATAGCCACACTGCCCGGAGTCAAGCTCAGCAGACAGCGTGGTTTAAGGCTCATTAACTTACATCACAACAGGTTTGAGGTAAATCAATGAGGGTACTTTCTTAGTATATCACTTTCTTAGCACATGTCAACAAAAAAAGCTTTATTTTTTTATATTTTCTAGATTTATATGACGAATTTTCAAGTTTTATCTTTTTATTTTCAATTACTAGACTCTTCTGAATAAAATATCTCTTTTTCTTTCTTCAAAACGATGAAATTTTTGCAAAAAAAGGGTATGATAGAGGGGGATACTTGGGAGGTATAACATGAAAATTATTGTCGTTGGTGGCGGTAAAGTAGGCTCTGCACTTTGTCGTTCACTTGTGGCTGAAAAACACGATGTGATTCTCATTGAGCAAAACGAAGCCGTACTGAATCGCATCACCAAGCGTTATGATATTATGGGCATTGTTGGTAACGGTGCCAATTTTAAAATTTTAGAGCAAGCTGATGTAGAGCATTGCGATATTTTCATTGCCATGACAGAGCATGACGAAGTCAATATGGTATCAGCTGTGTTGGCAAAAAGAATGGGAGCAAAAGAAACGATTGTCCGAGTGCGCAATCCAGAGTATTCTAATTCTTATTTTAAAGAAAAAAATATCCTTGGTTTCTCTCTCATAGTCAATCCTGAATTACTAGCAGCACGCTATATTGCAAATATCATTGAATTTCCAAATGCGCTCTCTGTTGAGCGATTTGCCAATGGACGCGTCAGCTTAATGGAATTTAAAGTTAAGCAAAATAGTGACCTTTGTCAGATGACCATGTCTCAATTTCGCAAAAAATTTGGCAATGTCTTGATTTGTGCCATTAACCGCAATGGACAATTACTCATTCCAGACGGTGAAATTACCATTTTGCAGAATGATATTATCTATGTCACCGGAAACCGGGTGGAAGTCATTCTTTTCCATAATTTCGTGCGACCCAAAGTCATTAAAAGTTTGATGCTCATTGGTGCAGGAAAAATCGCCTACTATCTACTTAATATTTTAAAAAATAGCAAAATCAAACTAAAAGTGATTGAAATCAATCCAAAGCATGCTGAATGGTTTAGTCAAGAATTTCCACATTTACATATCGTTCAAGGTGACGGTACTGCAAAAGATATTCTTCTGGAAGAAAGTGCGCAGCACTATGACGCTGTTGCCACTTTGACTGGTGTCGATGAGGAAAATATCATTTCATCTATGTTCCTTGAAAGCGTGGGTGTGCAAAAAAATATCACGAAAGTCAATCGGACTAGCTTGCTTGAAATCATTGATAGTCAGGAATTTTCAAGCATTGTAACACCAAAGAGAATTGCTGTTGACACGATTATGCACTTTGTCCGCGGACGTATGAATGCTCAATATTCTGATTTACAGGCCATGCACCACCTTGCCAATGGACAACTTGAAACTCTGCAATTTCAAATAAAGGAAGAAAATAAAATGACTGGAAGACCACTTTCCAGCCTCAAACTGAAAAAAGGTGTCTTGATTGCTGCCATTATCCGAAATGGAAAACCTATTTTCCCAATGGGGGAAGACCACATTCAAATCGGTGACCAAATCATCGTCACAACTCTGATCCAAAATATCACACAAATATATGATTTGTTAGAGAGGTAAGCCATGAATAGAAGTATGATTCGTTTCCTCCTCTCAAAATTGTTAATCATTGAAGCAGGGTTACTGCTAATTCCACTCATTGTAGCGTTTATCTATCATGAACCCAATCAAAACCTGCTCTCAATTTGCACCACAATTGGTATTCTCTTAGCAGTCGGATTTTTAGGTATCTCTTTTAAACCTAAAAATCATCACATTTATGCCAAAGAAGGGGTCCTGATTGTCGCCTTATGCTGGATACTTTGGTCCTTCTTTGGGGCGCTTCCTTTTGTTTTTTCAGGACAAATTCCTCATCTCATCGACGCTTTCTTTGAGATCAGTTCAGGCTTTACAACAACTGGAGCTTCTATCTTACCAGACGTCTCTGTTTTGTCACATTCCTTACTCTTTTGGCGTAGTTTTACCCACTTAATCGGAGGTATGGGAGTACTCGTCTTTGCTCTTGCTATTATGGAAAATAATAAAAATGGTCATTTGGAAGTAATGCGAGCAGAAGTCCCTGGTCCTGTTTTTGGGAAAGTTGTCTCTAAATTAAAGGACACTGCACAAATTCTCTATTTGCTGTATTTAGCACTTTTTGCTATTTTTGTAGTGATTTATTATCTGGCAGGAATGCCTTTATTTGATAGTTTTATCATTGCCATGGGAACAGCGGGAACAGGAGGTTTCGCAGTTTACAATGATGGTATTGCTCACTATAACAGCTCTCTCATTACGTATCTAGTCAGTTTTGGAGTACTTATCTTTGGAGTGAATTTCAATCTCTATTACTTTTTACTATTGAGGAAATTTAAAGCATTCTTTGGCGATGAAGAATTGCGAACTTATCTCATTATTGTAACATCTGCAACTATATTCATCTGTCTCAATGTTTTCCATATTTATCAAAATCTTTCCCAGACCTTAGAAGTTTCTCTTTTTCAAGTATCTAACATTATCACCACTACCGGTTTTGGGCTTGGTGACATTACATCTTGGCCACTCTTTTCTCAATTCATCCTTCTCATTCTCATGTGCATAGGAGGGTCCGCTGGTTCAACCGCCGGCGGTTTAAAGGTGGTTCGTTGCTTAATGCTGGTTCGCATTGCTAAAAATCAAGTATTGTCCACCCTATCACCAAAGCGGGTATTGACTCTGCACGTCAATCATAGTGTCATTGACAAAGACACCCAGCATAAAATCTTAAAATATCTTGTTCTGTATACGATGATTATCATCTTTCTCATTTTTATCGTCAGTTTAGACAATAATAACTTGATGACAGTCGTCAGTGCTGTTCTTAGCTGTTTCAACAACATTGGACCAATGTTAGGAACAACTGATAGCTTTGCAATCTTTGGTCCTATTTCCAAACTCTTACTCTCTCTTGCCATGATTGCAGGGCGTTTAGAAATTTACCCAATGATCCTGCTCTTTATGCCACAGACATGGTCAAAACGATAGCATATCACCTGAAACTCACTGGTCATAGAACTAACATCTCAGACTGTAGACAAATCACCATTTTGGTAGGTTTGTCTTTTATTTTTTAGTGGAAATGCTTCTTTGCTAATTTTTTATTTTCTTTTATCAGATAAGTCATAAATAAAATCCGTAAGAAACCTGAATTTCCTACGGATTTCGTTTGTATATTCTTTTATAAATACAAGATTTTGTAAGTTAACAGTCTCACAATGTTAAAATTCAAGAGCAAATATTTTGACAGGGTTAAATTCTAGGTGATAAAATAGTTCAAAATAAAAACGTTTTCAAATAAGAAATAATTTTATTCTGTAGCTTCACCAGCTTTGTTTATTAAACTACAAAAGCTCAAGGAGTACAGAACAATGCCTGTAGAAATAATTACTAAAGAAATATTTAAACAACATTATCAAAAGGCAAAATGGAAATCCTTTATTCAATCCGTAGAAATGTCTATTCTATTGAAAAAAGAGGGTATAATGTTGAGTTCATTGGCTTCTTTACTAACAATCAATTACAAGTATCAGCCTTATTATTTAGTGCAAAAATGGCAGGTGGTCTATACCTAGAAATCAACTCTGGACCTGTTGTTACTAATTATGAGTTCTTACCTAAATTTTTTGAAGAATTAAAAATCTATGCAAGAAAGTTAAAGGCTATGGAGCTTGTTGTAAAACCTTATGATATTTATCAAGTCTTCAATAGTAAAGGTGAGTCTATTAGTACAGAAAAGAAGGAACTTGTATCTATGCTCACCAACCTGAATTACCAATTTGATGGCTTACAAAAGGACTATCCTGGAGGTGAAGGTGATTGGCATTTTGTAAAAGACCTAAATGACTTAACAGAAGAAACGTTGTTAAAATCTTTTACTAAACAAAGAAAATCATTAGTCAAAAAGGCTAAAACATTTGGTATAGAACTGCATAAACTTAAACGTAATGAGCTTTATAAATTTAAGCAGATTGCTTCATCAACTTCTGAGCGTCGCAACTATGATGATAAGACTTTAGATTATTATGAAAAATTTTATGATAGCTTTGGAAGCAATGCAGAATTTATTATAGCGAGCATAAATTTCAAAAATTATCTGGAGCATTTACAAATTAATCAGAATGAATTATCCAAAAAAAATAAAACAACTACAAGCTTATCTAGAAAAAAACAATCACTCTCCTGAAAAAAAGTTGAATCAAATTCGAGAACTATCTAGTCAATTTGAAACGTTTGAAATACGAAAAAACGAAGCATACCAACTATTAAAAAAGCATGGAGACGAAAGTACAATATTAGCTGGCAGTCTTTTTATATACACTCCCCAAGAAACGGCCTATCTCTTTTCTGGATCCTATCCTGAATTTAACAAATTCTACGCACCTGCTCTTCTACAAGATTATGTAATGCGAGAATCAATCAAGCGAGGTATTCCCTGTTACAACCTTTTAGGTATTACTGGTCATTTTGATGGTTCTGACAGTGTACTTCGTTTTAAACAAAATTTCAATGGTTATATCCTTAGACAAATGGGAACTTTTAGATATTATCCTTCCCCGTTTAAACATAAAACTATTCAAATAATTAAAAAAATTTTAAATAGATGAAACCTAAATAAATTCCATGATTTTGCTACACTTGCTTAAAAGACTATGTGAGCCAATATAAAGTCTTCATTAGGTGTGTAATCCTAGTGAGATATTTGTGATTAGTAGTTTATTATGTTTATCGCAAAAAGCAACAATAACCCTTACTCATTCTCCACTGAGATTAGTGTACTATCTACTTCTTATCAGATAAGCTATGATGATTCTATTTAAACACAAAAAGAATGTTAGAGACAAACTAACATTCCATAATTTTTCACTCTGATTATATTATAGAGAAAGCATTTTTGCACTATTTTAAGGTTTACCGTATAGGAACTAAATGAAACAACAATTTAGTATATAGTCTCATCTTCGAAACATACTACATGTTATCTTTCACTGCGACTGCTACCATTCTAGCTTTGGCACGCACCTGACCCGCTACTGTCATCTCCATTGCCACAATGGCTTTTCTTTGGCCTAGTTCTTCAAGTCGAGAGATGACCGTAATTTCCTCATCAATGGGCGTTGGACTTTTATAATCTATTTCCAAGCGAGCTGTGATAAATCGTCCAATGACCGTTTCTTCTGTCAAATCTAAGCCCTTATTTTGATGAGCAAACCAGGCTGCTGAAGCGGTACCATGACAGTCAAAAATCATGGCAATCATACCGCCAAATAGATTAACTGGAACACCACCGGTATACTGTTGAGCTGGTGTTATCTTGCTAATACAACTAGTCCCATTTAAACTAGGATAAGTTTTTAAATGCAAGCCTGACTCATTCTTAGAACCACATCCCCAACAATGCTGGAATCGCTCACCATAAGTATCTTGAATAGCAATATTTCTTGTTTCCAAAACCATTTGTTCTCCTTTTTAAAATTAAATTTATAAGCGCTTTTATGATTATTATATCAGTCTTTAAATGAAGAGTAAACACGAAGTAGATTCAAGATATTTTAATCGTTCGTCTAAGCTGACTTTATAGAAAAGATAGTTAGATTTCACACAGCGAATGCCTTTAAAACTTTTCAATTTTCATTGAGTATGAGATGAACCGGCAACAAAAGGCCCGCGAGAAATACAAAAAACGAGCAATTTTGATTTTCTGTTAGTTAGAATGTCAAAATTGTTCGTTTTTCTTATTTGTACTATTAAGTTATAGTATTTTATAAAGAATCTCTGGTTGCCCCTTTTATAGAGGAGGCATCTCAACCTCTTGCTTTGTCTTCTGCATAGTTACGCTTCAAGCTAAATACATCCGGCACAGGATCATCTCCTCCTTCTGCCCAAGGATGACAACGCAAAATACGTGCTGTTCCCATTAAGACACCTTTAGCACCGTGCTTTTCAATCGCTTGAATCATATAATTTGAACAAGTCGGCTGATAGCGACAAGAAGGTGGAAAGGCTGGCGAGATGAACTTTTGATAAAAACGCACTGGTGCGATAAAAATTTTTTTCATCATTTTTTCTTCGTCACAGCTAGGTTATGTAACTGGCTGACCTCTTTTTTATTGAGACGGCGAGCTTCACCCGGACGAAGTCCCGTTAAATTCAAATGACCGAATTGCGTACGAGAAAGTTTATCTACTTGCAAACCAACCGCTTCAAACATCTTTTTCACTTGATGATTTCGTCCTTCATGAATGGTCAACTGGACAACCGAACGATTCTTAACTGGGTCTACTTTCAGAATTTCATAAACCGCTGGTTTGGTTTTTTTGCCGTCAACTTCCACACCTTTTGTCAAGGGACGGAGAACTTCTTTATCAGCCACCCCCTTGACACGAGCTACATAGACCTTATCAATTTCATTTCTAGGATGAATCATCTCATCTGTAAAATCGCCATCATTTGTCAAAATCAAAGCACCCGACGTATCCCAATCAAGTCGACCAACTGGATAGATTCTCTCTGTGACATTTGGCAACAAATCAACCACCGTTGGACGACCTTTGTCATCTGTCACGCTAGAAATGACACCGCGAGGCTTGTTTAAGAGATAATACACTTTTTCTTCATTGTAAATCGGCTGACCACTAACCTCAACACGATCACCTGACTTGATCGTCGTTGCCAACTCACGAACAACTTGTCCATTCACAGTGACAAGCCCTTGTTTTATCAACTCTTCTGCCTTTCTACGGCTTGCAATCCCAGAATGGGCAATATATTTATTGATTCTCATCCTCTATCCTTTCGGTAAATAGCTGACTTTCTTCTGCTATTAACTCTGTTTCTTCTACTATTGGCAATTCTTCTAAGCTATTGATTCCCATATAATCCAAAAAATAATCCGTTGTCACATAAAGATTTGGGCGCCCTAGCACTTCTTTTTTTCCATTTTCACGAATCAAGTCAAATATCTGCAACTTTGAAATCGCACCACTAGAATTGACTCCACGAATCTCATCCACTTCCACTCTCGTAATGGGCTGCTTATAAGCAATAATAGATAAGGTTTCCAAGGCAGCCCTTGATAAACTTTGATTGATTGGTGCTTTTGAATATTCCCGCAAGAGTTCAGCGAAATCTTGCTTGGTAACAATTTTATAAGTATTCGACGTCTCTAACAAGGCAAGACTCGAATCTTCATCTTTTTGATACTTTTCTGCCAATTTCTCCAAGCTCTGTGTCACACCTGTCGGAGGTATAGAGAGGAGCTCTGCTATTTGACGGACCCGCAAGCCGTCTTCGCCCGCTACAAAGAGCAGGGCTTCAATCTCTGCTAACTTACTCATTTCTTTTTCCTATTAGATAAATATTCCCAAAATTTTCTTCTTGCATTACTTGGATTTCTTGGACTTTTACTAGTTCCAATGTCGCTAAAAATAAGGTAATCACTTCATTCATATCTTTTGTTTCTGAAAAAATGGCTTGTAGAGCAATTTTTTCTTGAGAATAACAACGCTCTCGTATCACATCCATCATGTCTTCGATTTTATATTCATCTTTAACAATCGTTGTATGACTTTGAGCAAATTCTTCTCTTTTTTGCGTCATCAATTTAGAAAAAGCCAAAAACAAATCAATCGTTGTCTTATCATGGAGCAATGTTGCATCTTCATACACCAATTCAATTTTAGGTTTAGAATAATAAAGAGCTCGTTCTTCATGTTGCTCCGCCATTTTCTCACCTAACAATTTGAATTTCCGATATTCCTCAATTTGAGAAAGCAAATCTTGCTCCAAATCTTCTTCAGCTTCTAAGCTATCAGCTACTTTTGGCAAGAGTTTTCGGCTTTTAATCAACATGAGCTGACTTGCCATAACCATGTATTCTCCCGTCACTTCTAACTTCATTGCTTGAAGAGTCGCCACATAAACCAAATATTGCTCAATGACCTCTGTAATCGGCACATCATAGATATCCATTTGATATCTTGACACCAAATGAAGCAATAAGTCCAATGGGCCTTCAAAATCTTTAATTTTTATGTCCATTATCTGTATTTTTCTAATGTCATCATTGTTTTCAAGCCTAAATTGCGCGCAATTTCATACAATTCAACACCTTGCTCTCGCTGACGTAAAATATATTGCTCTCGCAAACTCTGAGCTGATAAAGTAGCTTGATTTTTTTCAATCAAAAAAGCTTCTAATTGACGAAAGCCCCATTGGCGCGAATAGCTTTTCCCATTCTTTTCTAACAAATAAGTTCCTTCCAGAGTTGTTTCCAGTTCTCCAATCAACTGGTCTGGAATGGGCACAATGCGCTTTTGACCTGCTTTCTCAATGCGAATAATCTGAAAATCCAGATTGACATCTGCTACTTTCAACTGTAAAATTTCGCTTGGTAAAAGCCCCATTTCTAAAATGAGAAGCGCAATCAAGCGACCGTTGTATTGATTTGTATCTGCATAAAAATCAGACAAATCCAAAATTTCCGCATCGTGTTCTTTCGGAATACCAACTTTTGGCAACTCCAAACGATAAAAGTCTGAAATCAACCGTTGCTTGTATAAATAATGCAAAAATTGATTGATAGCAGATAGTTTTCGTTTCTGAACAGATGGTTTGAAGTCAGCAATAGAAGCTTGGTAAATCCGCAGATTGGTCTCTGTAATTTTTGCATGGGTCACATCTATGAATTGCTCTAAATCATAAAAATAAGCTGTTTTTGAATTCTCAGATAAATTTTTTCCTTCTAAAAAGGTTGTTATTTCTTCTTTCATTTTGGATGAATCTCGTATTCATTCGCAAAACTATGCAAAAGGGCATTGACCGCTTTTAAGATAGATTTGCGTGTAATAATTCCTTGAAATGTATTGTCCTGATCAACGACTGGCAAGAAGGACTCGTCTACTAACTTATGCAACACTTCTGTCAATGTAAAATCTGGACCAACTGTCAGGTCATCTTTTTTTGCCATGTGAACAATATCCGTTGTCATAAATTCCTCATCAGGAATTTCATGCTGCATTTGGTAAGACAAGATATCTGTCAGCGAAATAGTTCCAACAAACTTCTTTTGATCTGTCACCACGGGTACTCGTGAGTAGGTCATCTGACTCAACAACAAAATAGCATGATCAGCATTGTGAGTATCAATCAAAACAGCTAAGTTTTCTGCCGGTGTTAAAAAAGTATCTTCTTGCTGTAAGAGAAAATCTTCAAATTCCTTAGCAATCATCGAGCAAACTCCTTTGATAGGCGAGAATAAAGTTCATGGCTACGCGTGTAATAGTCTACTTTAAACATATCATCTGTAATTTCAACTTTAGCATACAGTCGCTCATTGATGACACCGCGCGGTTGACTGATAGAGCCGGGATTTAAAAAGAGTGTTTTTCCTTCCATCCACGCATCTGGAATATGCAAATGCCCATACAAACAAATATCTGCATTTACCTCTTGTGCCCAGAGGTCCAATTTTTGAAAACCAAAATTAATCTGTTGAAGGTGACCATGAGTTTGTGCGATAATCGTTCCGTTTAAGTCCGTCACTAAACGGTCTGGATAACCACCATAGAAATCCATGTTCCCAGCCACAACGTAAATTCCTTGCCACACTTCATCATCACTAGGCAACTCAGAATCACCGTTATGAAAAATAGCATCTACTTTCCCAAGATAACGATGTTTTATCTCTTCCACAATAGCACGATTGCCATGAGAATCACTCATTACGATGATTGTTTGTTTTTCCATGCTGGAAATACCTCCACTAATTTTTGAACTGCTTGAGCTCGATGTGATTGAGCGTTTTTTTCTTCCATTGTTAATTCAGCAGATGTTTTACCTGTTTCGCCTACTAAAAATAAAGGATCATAGCCAAATCCATTTTCGCCTTTCGGCTCAAAATTGATATAGCCCGACCAATCAGCCTCTACGACCAGACTTTCTTTGTCAGGACTTGCCACTACCAGAGTGGTATGAAACTGTGCAGAACGGTCTTTCAAGTCGAAAACCATTGTTAATTCATGCAGCAATTTTGCATTGTTCTCTAAGTCTGTTGCATCATTTCCCGCAAAGCGAGCAGACCAAACTCCAGGCAGACCGCCTAGTGCATCCACTTTTAAGCCTGAATCATCCGCCAATACCATTTTGCCAGTCAATTTAGAAATGGTTTCCGCTTTCAAACGAGCATTTTCTTCAAAAGTCATTCCTGTCTCTGCTACCTCTGGCAAATCAGGGTAGTCATTCAGGTTTTCAATTTTGTAGCCTAATTTTTCAAATATTTTACGAAATTCAGCAGTTTTTCCTTCATTGCGAGTAGCGACTAAGATTGTATCTCCGACTGTCAAACCTGACAAATCTTTCTGAGAAAAGAAATCATTCAGCTGAACCCCATTTTTAGGCAAATGCACTAAAACTAACTGTCCCTTTTCCGTAATCAGAATAGCACCTTTATGAAATTGTGCCTGAAACTGTGAATCTTGGTTCTCGTTAATCATTTGCAAGACAAATTGAACAAACGACATCATGGAGTTATATTGAATCACTGCAACAGAAAAAGACTGCTCTTCAACTACTAATTGACGGAGCTCTTCTTCCATGCGACTGAGTTCTTCCGAATCAACATCCTTAAAATGGAAAGTTCCGCCACGAGAGGACCATTCTCCAACATACCAATCTTGGGTATCTTTATACTCATAAATTTTGCTACTCATAAGGTCACATGCTCCACATTTATTTCTTTGTTTAACCACGTTTCTGCAATTTCAGCAAAACTTTTTGCATTTGCTGTGGTAAAAAAGCGGTGTTGAGGAAGTTCTCCTTCTCTGCTGTGATTGATTTCAAAATAATTAAGCAAGACAGAAATGTCCCGCACACACTCTGCTCCACTATCAATCAGTTTCACTGCTGGTCCCATTACATTTTGAATGATTGGTTTTAGCAAAGGATAATGCGTACAGCCTAGCACTAAAGTATCTACCTTGCCTTTTAACGGCATCAAGCTCTCATAGACCACTTTTTTCGTAATGCTAGACGACAGCTCGTTAGACTCTACCAGTGGTACAAACTTGGGACAAGAAAGACTTGTCACCTCCACTTCTGGTAAGAGACGCTCGATTTTCTGACGATAAATATCTGATTGAATCGTCATTGGCGTTCCAATAATGCCAATCGTCCCATGTTGAGAAGCTTTAATTGCTGCGCTAGCTCCTGGTAAAATCACTCCCAAAACTGGAATATCCAATTTTTCTTTGATTTCTTCCCAAACCACAGCAGTAGCTGTATTACAGGCAAGAACAATCATTTTGACATTTTTAGTTAAGAGAAATTGCACTAATTGCCATGTATACTCACGAATCTGCTCTGCAGGTCGAGGACCATAAGGCGCACGCGCAGAATCACCGATATAAATCACTTCCTCATGTGGAAGCTGCCGCATCAGCTCGCGAACAACTGTCAAACCGCCCACGCCTGAGTCTAAAAAACCAATTGGTCGATTATCCATAAGTTCTTCTTTCTAAAGAAGGGACTGGGTGCAAGTCCCAAATCCCCATTCGTTTATCTCTTTAAAAATCAAATTTTATACTGTTTTAACAGCTTATTTTTTCTTTTTAGCATTTTCAAGTGCTGCTTTTTGTTGATTTTTAATTTGACGATACACTTGTTGTACCTTTGCTTCATTTGGCTTTTGTCCATTTGCAGATAGCATTGTACGAACCGCATCAATATTCAAACGTGGATTGTCTGCAAATTCTTTTTCAATTTGTTTGCGGACAAGGTACATTCCAGCGAGCATACCACCAAAGAAAGCCAGAATAATCAACAAAATAGCTAATAGTAAATTCATAAATATGTAATCCTCTTTTCCCTTTTTACATCTTCTTATTATATCAAAAATTGTCTATTTTTCAAAATCAAAGCCATACAAAGTTGCGAAGTAATCCTCCGGTATTTCAGCACGCCGAATCATTCGTACACCACCGTCTTCTTCTAGCAAAATCTCAGCTGAACGAAGTTTAGCGTTATACTGATAGCCCATTGAAAAACCATGTGCTCCTGTATCGTGAATCACCAAAGTATCTCCAATATTGGTAATCGGAAGTTCGCGCTGAATGGCAAATTTATCATTGTTTTCGCAAAGACTGCCGACCACATCCACTATTTCTGTCGGTCCATCTGGATGATCCATATTTGTAATATGGTGATAAGCGCCATACATAGCCGGGCGCAGCAGATTCACTGCCGAAGCATCTACACCAATGTAAGTGCGGTAAGTCTTCTTTTTATGCAATACTTTCGTCACCAATAATCCATGAGGGGCCAGCATAAAACGTCCCAGTTCCGTAAAAATTTTAACCTTTCCTAAACCTGCAGGTGTTAAAATTTCCTCATAAACTCGGCGAACTCCTTGCCCAATCGCTAAAATGTCATTTGCTTTTTCTTCTGGACGGTAAGGAACGCCTACTCCGCCTGAAAGATTGATAAAATCCAAGTCCACATTGGTCTCAGCCACAATCTCAACGGCTAATTCAAATAGCTGACGGGCTAATTCAGGATAATAATGATTCGTAACAGTGTTAGAAGCCAATAAGGCATGAATCCCAAATTTTTTAACGCCCAACTTTTTTAAATCTTTAAATGCTTGGATGAGTTGTTCTTTAGTCATCCCGAATTTGGCTTCTTCTGGAGAATCCATAATATCTGTTCCCAATTCAAATACACCGCCTGGGTTATAGCGGCAAGAAATGATTTCTGGAATGCTCGCCACTTCCTGTAAAAATGCAACATCTTCATAAGCATCAAGATTGATAGTAGCTCCCAATTCACGCGCAAATTGTATTTCTTCTGCGGGTGTATCATTGGACGAAAACATCATGTCATTTCCTGAAAAGCCTACTTTTTGGCTCATCAAAAGTTCTACATAGCTGGCGCAATCTACTCCACAACCTTCTTCTTTCAAGATTTTCAAAATAGTCGGATTCGGAGTTGCTTTCACTGCAAAATACTCTTTAAATCCTTGATTCCAAGAAAAGGCTTTCTGAAGCGCACGAGCTGTCTCACGAATTCCTTTCTCATCATATAAATGAAATGGAGTTGGAAATTGAGTTGTGATTTCAGCTAACTTTTCGCGACTAAGAAATGGTTCTTTCATAGCAAGTCTCATACTTTCTTTTCATTTGCTTTATTATATCATAAAAGAAGAATCCACAGCCATAAAAAAGAAGCTGGAACTATTCCAACTTCTAATTCTTACTTTTAATTATCTCTTCCAAAAATGCGAAGAATGCTGAGGAACAGATTGATAAAATCAAGATAAAGGCTTAAGGCGAGTGAAACTGCCCAACCAGCCGCTACATTTCCTCCTGATTGCTCATAGACATAGCGGATTCTTTGATTATCCCAAGCAATCAATCCAGAAAAGATAATCACACTAATAATGCTAATGATGAAATCTAGTCCAGAACTTCTAAGGAAAATATTCACCAAACTAGCGATGATAACTCCAATCAGACCTGCAATAAAGGCTCTGCCCAGACCAGAAAGATCTTTTTTGGTAAATTTCCCAATCAATGCCATCGCAAAAAACATCGCTGAAGAAGTAACGAAGGCTGCTAAAACTGTTGCTTGTGTGTAAAGAGCCAACACTAAACTAATCGTAAAACCATTTAAAGCCGAATAAACTAGAAAAGTTGGCAATGCAGCTGGATTGTTTTTGGCAGACATTCCTGAAGCTACCCAGACAAGAACCAACTCAGCAAAAATAGCTAAGTAAAAAATCCAACTATTCGCCATTATTACTGAATAAATCACATCTTGAAATATTGTTAACATCAAAGCCGAGACAAGGGCAGAAATGCCAATCCCCATACCGACTAATGAATAAACTTTAGCGTAAAAACTATTGATACCACTATTTTCTTGAATAACTGTATTGTTCATAAGCTCTCTCCTTTATTATGATATGTTACGATTTTAACATTTTTCGATGGAAAAGTCTTCTTTTAGCCATTCTTTTCCGAACTGGCGCCATGGCTTCCTTGATTGCCCAGTATTTATCCACCATAGTGACAATATAGCCTTCTTTATACCGTGGCGGCGCCAATGTTGCTCCCCACATGTGTTTGATAATGATGTCTTCTTCTACTTTATTTAAATTGGTTACTTTCCGTGCATTTCGTACTGCTAAACGAGGGTGTACCCAAGCATGGCTTTTATTAAATTTCGTTTCCCGCCAATCATAGTAAAACATATCGTGCAGAAGACCACCACGCGCGGTACTTTTTGCATCCCAACCTAATTTTTTAGCAATTTTATAGCTCGTATAACTAACATGAATCGAATGTTCCAAACGATTGGAATAAATATGGTGTGTTATGGTTTTTAATTTCTGGACGCGTGGTTGAGCAATCAATTGTCCAACATGCTCCATATACTCTTTATCTTCTTTATAAAGCATAGAACCACCTCCATGTGCTTCTAATTATAAATACATTTCTAAATTTTAGCTTAAAGCGAAGATGAGAATGCCTGCTGCCACGGCGACATTTAAACTCTCAGCTCGTCCTTTCATCGAAATATGAATGAGGTTATCAGCTGCTTCTGCCATTTCATGACTAATACCCTGTCCTTCATTTCCCAACACAAGAGCAAAATCCGACAGTGGTGCTAACTCTCGATAATCCATCGAATCTTTTGAAAGCGTCGTTGCTAATATCGGTAATTGTACTTGTTTAGCAAGCTCAAGAAAATCTGCTGTTTTTACTCGATAAACAGGCAAATGAAAATGACTGCCCTGCATGGAGCGTAGGGTTTTAAGATTGTAAATATCTGCCGAATGCTGCGAAATAAACACTCCATCATAACCAGCTGCATCAGCCGTTCGGATAATCGTTCCTACATTTCCGGGATCCTGCACATCTTCTAAAAAGAGATATTTCCCTTTGAGAAATGAAGGAGCAGATTGTTTTTCAAAAGCAATCTCTGCCACAATGCCCTGCGGTGTTTTGGAATCAGCCAAATCTGCTAAAATATCTGCCGTTACCACATGAACTTGAGAAAAATCTTTCACTTTATCAAAAAAAATTTCTAAAACAAAGATATTCCGAAACTCAGCCTGTGCTTGGACTGCTTCTTCAAATAAATGCCAGCCCTCAATTAAGTATGAGTCTTTCCGATACTTTTTTTGAAGTAATTTCTTGGTATTTTTTACCACATTATTAGCTTTTGAGGTTATAATATTCATAGAACTATTATATCACAAAAAGGAGGTTCACATGCAAAAAGTAAGAATGATTGCACAAGGTCGCGTGCAAGGAGTTGGCTTTCGTTGGGGTGTTTACACACTTGCCACAGAAATCGGTGGCATCACTGGACGTGTCTGGAATAATGAAGACGGAACTGTAGAGATCTTAGCACAAGCGGAGAATTCTGCCCTCATGGCAAAATTTATCCAAGAAATCCGCAAAGGACCAACGCCATTTTCAAAAGTCAGCTATTTAGATGTCACAATGGCTAATTTTGATTCCTATTCAGATTTTAAAATTGCAAATTAGGTCCCAAGAACTATTGTATATTTAGGAAAAAAACAGTAGAATAGAAAGGTATTATTTTTTAGAAAAAGGAAACAAACACGTGAAAAAATTAAATCGTATTTTATTCTCAGGTTTAGGGCTGTCTATACTTCTTCTACTCTCAGGCTGTGTGCAAGTCAAAGATGGCAAGCCTGCTGGATTTGTCTGGGATATTATCGGAAGACCAATGAGCCTTGCCATTCAGTATTTTGCTAATAATATGGGACTTGGTTTTGGTGTCGCTATTATCATCGTCACCTTGATTGTGCGCTTGATTATCCTTCCACTTGGACTCTATCAGTCTTGGAAATCAACTTACCAGTCTGAAAAGATGAATTACTTGAAGCCTATTTTTGAGCCGATCCAAGAACGCATGAAGAATGCGGAAACACAAGAAGAAAAACTGGCTGCTCAGCAAGCACTCATGACTGCTCAAAAAGAAAATGGTGTCAATATGCTCGGAGGTATCGGATGCCTTCCTCTCCTGATTCAATTACCATTTTTCTCTGCCCTTTATTTCTCTGCTCAATACACTGAAGGAGTGGCTAAGAGTGTATTCCTAGGAATTCCACTCGGAAAAGCCAGCGTTCTCCTTACTGTTATCGTCGGAGTTTTGTATTTTATTCAATCTGCTTTGACCCTTGTCGGTATTGACGAAGTTCAAAAAGAGCAAATGAAGAAAATGATGTACATGAGCCCGCTCATGATTGTCATCTTCTCGTTCACAGCTCCAGCAGGTGTCACACTTTATTGGGTAGTCGGTGGTTTCATCATGATTATCCAACAATTGATTATCAATCATTACATCCGTCCTCAGCTCAGAAAACGCGTAGCTGAAGAATACAAAAATAATCCACCTAAAGCCATTAAAAATTCTGGTCGTAAAAAAGATGTGACACCTCAAGCACAGGCCGTTATTGAAAATAGAAAACAAAATAAAAAGAAAAATCGTAACGCTGGAAAACAACGTTCAAGATAAGCAAAAAAGCTGGAACAATCATTCCAGCTTTTTGCTTGCCGTTCAATTTAAATGTTCTCATTCAAAAATAAACTTACCAAAATTCGCGAACAAAATCATTTTCTAAACGTTCACTATAAAACAATTCTGACAACGATTTGTCATCAAAAATACGTAGCAAATTTTTTAAATCATAAGCCAATTCGAGAGTGTCCAACTCTTCACGCGCCACCCACCTAACTTCACCTTCTTCTGATGAACGGAGATGTCCTGAAAATTCATTTGTGCGATAAAGAAAAACCAGATAACGAATTCCTTCTGCCGTGTACCAATGTTTCATACCAACCAGTCTAGGATGATGGATTGTTAGTCCCGTTTCTTCATAAATTTCACGCACAACTGCTTGGTGGAGGCTCTCCTTTTCTTCTATATGTCCGCCGGGTAAGGCTGCTCCTGACCAAGAATACATCTTGGGATCACGAATCTGCATGACAATGCGATTTTGATTATCTTCAATCAGACACATATTGGTTAAAATTACTTGAGACTTACGAGCCATATTTCTCTCCTCTATGTTTTGCAGAGACAACCCCCGTGGTACTATTACAATCACGGGGGCTCATCTTACTCATTTTTAATTATGCCGTTTTTTCGACTTTTAGGATTTTTACATCATAACTGCCAACAGGTGTTTCAACTGTAGCTGTATCGCCTGTTTTCTTGCCAATTAGAGCTTGTCCAATAGGACTTTCATTAGAAACTTTTCCTGCAAAAGCATCTGCTCCTGCTGCACCAACAATCATATAGACTTCTTCGTCCGTTTCGCCAACTTCTTGAATTGTAACAGTCTTACCAATAGCGACTTCATCTTGCGCCACTGCATCGCTATTTACAATTTCAGCATAGCGAATCTTGGTTTCCAGACTTGAGATTTGGCCTTCAACAAAAGCCTGCTCATCTTTGGCTGCTTCATACTCACTGTTTTCTGATAAGTCTCCATAAGAGCGAGCAATTTTAATACGTTCTACCACTTCTGGACGGCGAACTAATTTTAATTCTTCTAATTCTTTTTCAAGTTTTTCCTTTTCTTCAAGGGTCATGGGATAAGTTTTTTCTGCCATTATTTTTTCTTCTTTCTATTTTTAAAATAAAGAGGGAGTGGGACAGAACTCATCTTGAAAATTTTAGTTCCTAGTCTCACCCCCGCAGGGTTGCTCAACAGTCTGGAAGACTGTTGAGGTGGTGGATAAAGAAAACAAATTTTTTGTCAAAAGTGTTCTTCCGAACTTGAAAAGCAAACAGCTTTGAGATTTGCTTTACAAGTTCTATCCGCCACCTCAAAGCAATGCTTTGAGCAATCAGTAGCTGCGTCGTGGGTTTATTATAACTATATACTTTATACTTTGAAGCTGGAAACTTTCGTCCCAGCTTCTTTTTAATATTCGCTTGCTTTGCAAGGTGCATTCTTCATCTAGTCTAAAATACACTTGTAGCAATCTTTTTAGACTTATACATCATTGCTCAGAAGTAGAACAAAATCAAGTTTTAAAAGTTACGATTTTGTCCCGCTTTTTTAACTTGAACTACTTGATTGTGTCAATTTACTATTAACATGTTCTTGAACATTTTTTTCATGTTCTTCATAGGTATTTGCGAAATAAACATTTCCTGTTTCTGTATTAGCTACAAAGTAAAGATAATCCGTTTTAGCTGGATTAACAGTCGCTTCAATAGCAGAAAGACTAGGATTGTCTACAGGACCAGGCATTAAACCGGTATTTTTATAAACATTATAAGGCGAATCAATATTAGTATCAATCGCAGCGTCTTCTGCTAAGGTTGTCTTTTGACCAAGCTTCCCTTGAGCATACAAAATTGCAATATTACTTTGCAACGGCATGTTTTGATTTAAACGATTGTAAAAGACACTTGCAATGTTCTTTCGATCTTGATCTCTTGAACCCTCTTTTTCAACCAAGGACGCAATTGTCAAAACATCGTGCACAGTCAAGTTCTTTGAGGCTAAAACATCATAATATTGCGACATGGTGTTATCCATTGCTGCTAACATTTGGTCAATGAGCGTTTCAGCAGTTATGCTGTCGGTCACATTGTAAGTAGCAGGGAAAAGATAGCCTTCTAAGCGATACTTAACACCGCTCTCTTTTTTAGCTAAATTGCCTAATAAATTTGGATATTTTGCAACTTCCTGAGTGATAAAATTATCATCTTGCACTTTCTTTAAGAACGTATCCGAAGACAATTTACTTTTCTTCAACTTCGCAATCGTTTTTGCAATTTGGTCAATCGTATATCCTTCGGGAATGGTTAATTTTTCCATTGAGGGATCCTGCGGAGTGTCCGTTCCACCTTGCTGTAGCTTTTTAGCAATCGTATCCAAACTCATGCTCTTTTGCAGATTATAATAACCCGATTGAAAATCTGCATAGTTATTAAACTTAGCATAATAGCTAAAAATCTGAGCATTTTTGATCAAACCAGCTTTTTCCAAGACCGTTCCAATTGCTTTGGTGCTCGATCCAGTCGGAATCTTAACCGTCACATACTTTGTATTTTTCGCATCAACTGGTTGTAAAGCTGATGTAACATAGCGATAAGCAAAGAAACCAGTTAAACCAATCCCTAAAAGTAGCAAAATTAAGACCGTTTTGACGATTTTTCCGGCAATTTTGTTTTGACGCTTCTTCGTGTTAATCGTTTGAGCAGTCCGATTTGAACGAGAAAGTTTCTTTGTGTCTTGCTCTGTTCCGTAAACTGCAGGTTGAACCAATTCTTCCGGAGCTTTACTTTCTTCAACCGCTTGATTGGTTGGATAAGAAACAGGAACTTTCGTTGTATGAGTATTAAACTCTTTCTCTTCCCTAGCTGCCGTTTCGGCTTCTATTTGTTCAACGGTTGGAAGGGGACTTTCTAAAGGAGCTAGCTCTGGTTCGCCACTTTCTTCTTTTTGAACTTTTGGTATATCCGTTTCAGAAGCAGTTGTTTCCTCCTCTTCCTGTGCAGAAGGAAGCACAAATTGACCCAAACCTAACTTTTCCTGCAAGTTATTAGATTCTTCTACAGGTTTTGGTTGTTCAGTTCCCTTTGCTTTTGCCAAGTCGCGCAGAATCTGCTCTTTAAAACTCAGCCCTTCTTTTTCTTGTGAATCTTCAGCCAAATAGTTGACCTCCTTGTTCAATATCCCTACTATTATATCTTAAAAGGTAAATAAAAGCAATAAGAGAATGCCTTTCTTTCAAGCATTCTACAGAATAATCAATTCTTTTCTCCACTATTGGGAGTTTTCCAAAGCATATCATACCAAACTTCACCTGCATAGGTAGATTGGGATACACCCTCATTGATAAAACCATGTTTTTCATAGTAAGCGACCAAATAATCATGACAGGTTAAGTTGATCCCCAAACGCTGGTCGCGAACAGCAATATCCTTCATTGCATTTAACAAACTTCGACCTAACCCCATATTTTGAGCATTTTTAGCAATAGATAAACTGGTCAACGAAATATAATGGTCTGTCAAATGACTATAATCTTCTACCTCAGAAGTAAAGGATTGGTCTACTAAATGGCGCTCAGGACGAACAGGTCCTTCAAGGTAGCCTAAAATCTGACCGTCTCGTTCAGCGACTAAGAAACTGGTTGTTAGTTTTTGGATATGGGCTTCTAAAATATCTCTACTCAGAGCTTCTTCTGGTCCAAAATTTTCCCATTCAATAGTTGTAATAGCATCCAAATCTGCTAAATTTGCCTGTCTAATCTTCATTGTTCCTCCTTAAAATATGGATTTTCCCAAACAAGTTCATATAAAATAGCATGGCTATCTGCCCTTTCAGAAATTCCTTCGTTTATGAAAGCATTCATTTCGTAGTAAGAAATCAACTCATCTGAACAAACCAGCTGAAGACCTTTCTGATTTCGTGCGACAGCTATTTCTTTGCAAGCAGCTAAAAGCAAAGTTCCCAGCCCTTGACCTTTAAACTCTGGATGAATGGACAAGCGCTGAATCGTCATAAAATCAGAATCTTGCTGCTGTTTTGACGAATTATCTATCATTTCATTTGTCAAATGACGTGAAAAAACGGCTGACCCTACAATGTAGCCAGCTATTTTCTCATTTAATTCTGCTATTAAAAAGTTCGTTTGACCCTGTTCAATCCATTTTTGGAGCGTTTCTGCACCAGCTGCTTCTGTGGAGAAATTCGCCTCCTCAATCGCAACGATTGTCTCCCAATCTTCCGAAGCAGCTTCTCGAAGGGTAACTTGTGTGACTTGTGGTATTAGATTACTGGACATTGCTTGTCAAATTAGATAGCAAACGTTCAAAAGAATATTCATAAGTCTGAATATCCCCAGCTCCCATGAAAACATAAACAGCATTTGGGTGTTCTAACAATGGCGAAACATTGTCAACAGTAATAATTTCTGCCTTTTTGATAATTTTTTCAGCCAAATCTTCTACTTTGACATCTCCATGATCCACTTCGCGTGCAGAACCATAAATCTGTGCTAAATACACTGCATCCGCTAGATTCAAGGCTTCGGCAAATTCGTCCAAAAGTGCAATGGTTCTAGTAAAAGTATGTGGTTGGAAAATCGCAACAATTTCTTTACTTGGATATTTCTGGCGAGCTGCATCTAAAGTTGCAATGATTTCAGTAGGGTGATGAGCAAAGTCATCAATAATTGTCGTTCCATTGACCATTTTTTCAGTGAAGCGACGTTTCACACCACCAAAAGTGACTAAATGCTCCCGAACTAAATTCAAATCAAATCCAGCGGTGTATAACAAACCAATGACTGCTGTTGCATTCATAATATTATGACGACCAAAGCTAGGAATCTTAAATTCTCCTAATTCTTCGCCATGGAAAGAGACTTTAAAGCTAGAGCCTGTCGTAGAACGGAGTAAGTCATGAGCGATAAAGTCATTGCCTTCCTTAAAGCCATAGTAATAAATAGGAGCGTTAGCTGTGACTCGGCGCAATTCTTTGTCTTCACCGTAAACAAATAACCCTTTGCTAACTTGCTTAGCATAATCATTAAAAGCATTGAAAACATCTTCTAAGCTGGTGAAATAATCTGGGTGGTCGAAGTCAATATTCGTGATAATTGAATATTCAGGATGATAAGGCATGAAATGACGTTCATATTCATCTGCTTCAAATGCAAAGTATTTCGCATTTGCAGAGCCGCGCCCCGTCCCGTCACCAATCAGATAACTGGTATCCGTAATGTTTGACAAAACGTGTGCTAACATACCCGTCGTTGATGTCTTTCCGTGTGCACCTGCCACTCCCATGCTGACAAAATCGCGCATGAAGGTTCCAAGGAATTCATGGTAGCGCTTATAAGTAATTCCATTTGCATCGGCATAGGCAATTTCAATATTATTATCCGGACGGAAAGCATTTCCCGCAATGACTTCTACATCTGCTTGAAGATTTTTTTCATCAAAAGGTAGGATTTTAATCCCTGCTTGTTCTAAGCCACGTTGTGTAAAATAATATTTCTCCACATCGCTTCCCTGAACGTGATGTCCCATTTGATGTAGCATCAATGCTAAGGCACTCATCCCAGAGCCTTTAATCCCGATAAAATGATAGGTTTTTGTCATAATTTCTCCTTAAATGCTAAGAGCGTTAAATTTAGTGAAACCAAGTTCACACAAAAATATTTGGCTCTTGTCAACGTTCGATTATTTTTCTTCCAGCCGTGTTAAATTTAGTTCTTGCGCTATCCGACGCTCTCTTTGGCTTTGCAATTCTTTTTTATTGTAAATTTGACTTGTCTTTAAAAAGTCATAATTATTTTTAGCTTTTTTGGGCAATTCATTTGGTTGATGTACAGAAGGCTCCGTCCTGATATCTGCTAAAATATATTGATCCTGTTTCAAATTCCGACTGTATTTTGCCAGTTCACTACCATTTTCCTTTTGGAAAAATGCTGTTGGTTGATGTGAAATAGCTGTGTTACCATTCATAACGGCAGGATAGGAGCGCTTTTTAGCAGTAAAATCCGATGTCAAATAAGCTGCCGAACGTTTCTTTTTCAAATCCGCTCTGGCTTCTTCTCTAGCCAATTCTGCATAACTTTTTGAAGCAGACTTTTTGGCTTTGACAGATTGAACAACTGAAGTCGCTTGGTAAGACTTTGCCTGTCCTTCTTTTACTTGACTGTCTGCAATTTTCTTTACAATTGGTTCCCATTCTAAATAATTTTTATCGACATAGTCACCATTAATATTGCTGATAAGATCGCTTTCATCATAAAGGTTCATACGCGGCATTTCTGATAGCATGACTTCATCGTCAGAAATCAACGGAAAAGTTTTTTCTTTCATGAGCACATTCCTTTCAACACTTCATTATAAACTATTGATGCTATTTTTCAAGTGTTTCTGGAGAAATTCCTAGAATTTCTCGTATTTCAGCAACGGTTAGGCTGCTGCGCGACTCCGTTCCGTCTAGGATAGTTGACACGAGATGGCGCTTGCTTTCTTGCAATTCTTGAATTTTTTCTTCAATCGTGCCTCGCGTAATCAGGCGGTAGACTTCTACATTTCTTTCTTGTCCCATACGGTGAGCTCGGCCAATTGCCTGAGACTCTACTGCTGGATTCCACCAAAGGTCAACTAGAATAACGGTATCTGCACCTGTCAGGTTTAAGCCAACACCGCCAGCTTTTAGGGAGATTAGAAAGGCGTCTCCTTCCCCATTGTTGAAAGCATTTGTCATCTCTTGACGTTCTTTTGCTGGCGTGGAGCCTGTAATTTTAAACGTCTCTATTTTCATCTTTTTCAATTCTTTTTCGATAATATCGAGCATGCCTCGGAATTGAGAAAAAATGAGCACACGGTGGCTTCCTGTCTGAATCTGCTCTAATAGTTCCATCAAGCTTTCTAGTTTGCCACTCTCGCCATGATAATCTTCCATAAAGAGCGCTGGTGTATCACAGATTTGTCGTAAACGCATCAAGCCAGATAAGATTTCCATTTTGCTGCGATTGAGTTCTTCCTCTGTAGAAGTCAGCACGCGCTCCCGCATTTGTTTTAGCTGCGCTAGGTAGATAGCCTTTTGACTATCTGCTAACTCATTGCGATAAGACACTTCGATAAGATCTGGCAATTCTTGCAAGACATCTTCTTTCTTTCGCCGCATGACAAATGGTTTGATAAAACGAGCGACAGTTTCTGCAGGCAATTTCAAAAAGTTCTTTTTGCTAGGTAATAATCCTGGCAAAACAATTTGAAAAATAGACCATAATTCGCCGAGATTATTTTCAATCGGCGTTCCAGAAAGAGCAAAGGTATTTTTGACCTCAAAATTTCGTAAATGATGAGCAATCTTGGTCTGTGCATTTTTCATGACCTGCGCTTCATCTAAAAAGAGATAATCGAAGTTCAATTGACTATATTCTTCAACATCTTGACGGAAGGAAGCATAACTTGTAATCATCACCTGATGACCTTCTGCAATCAAGTTATCTCTGACTGGTTTTAATCCATAAATGACCGCTACATCCATTTCTGGTGCAAATTTCGCAAACTCATCCAGCCAATTGTAAATCAAACTAGACGGAGCCAAAATCAAAACATTGATCTCTTTTTTTAGCTGACTACTTAAAAAGGCAATGGTTTGAAGGGTTTTTCCCAACCCCATATCATCTGCTAAAATACCACCAAATCCGTAACGATGAAGCATAGACATCCATTTGACACCCGTTTCTTGGTAATCACGCAAAGTTGCTTCCACTTTTAATGTAGGTAGCGCAAACTCCTCTGGATGCGTCAAATCAAAGGCTAAATGGCGAAACTCCTCTGAAAAACTAACTTTTTCTTGGTCTTTAAACAATTCAGATAGCTGATAAGCAGCAATCTTCTGCGTTTGGAAAATGCCGTCTTTTCCTTTTTTAGCTCGTAAATCCTGTAAGGTTTTTCTGACTCTTTTTGTTTCTTCATCAAAAACGAGCACCTTACCAGAGCGACTAATGAAATAATCATTAGCCGAAAAAAGAGCTTCTAACGCATCGTCCACTTCTGTCTGGTCAATACTTGTAAAGTCAAACCCGATATCCAACAAGCCACCATTTGTCTGAACAGAAACTGCTGGTCTTTCCACTTGGTACAAGGCTGTCAGGTTTTCTGCCACAGATACCTTTCCCAAGCGTCTAAAATGAGGCAGAGCCACTGTGAAAAAGGAGTAGATTTCTTGTGGTTGCAATGGCGGACGGGTGCTTGTGAAATCTGCTTCAAAACCAGCAGACAGAGCTTGTTGAAAAACCTTTTGTTCTAACTGGAAATCGCTGGCAAATGGCAATTCTTCCAACTCAAGACGAGTATCCACAACACAATTTCCATAGTCAAACTGGATTTTGAGACGAATTTCCTGAGTATCCAATAATTCGAAATCAAACAGCGGAGTAAAAGTATGAATCACCAAACTTTCTGGTGCTTGAATAGAACCGACTTTACCAAATTCTAATAGTCCTGAAGCCAGTTTGGCTTGATCGCTTGTATCAAATTGAAGGCGTTTTTTGCGATCGGCATCCACAGGTAATTCTCGAATCACCTGAATCATCCGCTTTTGTTGCTCCGTCAGTTGATAAAAATGATCTCCATAAAAAATAAAGTCACCACCATATAAGATTTTATAATTTTGCTCTGTAATGATGAGCTCAAAATAATCCGAATTTTCCTCTACTGTAAAATCATAGATGCCTACTTCAGCATGCAAATCTTGAAAAAAAACTTTGTCATAGTCATAAAGACTGTATTCTAAGCGGAAATGCGGCAAATTCATGAGTCGATTTACGCCTTCTTCAAACAGACTAGACGGAAAATAAAGATGTCTAGCTGCATTTGGCAAGATAAAAGAAGCATCTTGATCTTGCTGATAAGAAACAAGTCCTCGTAAAAACTGAATCACCTCTTGGCTAGCTTCATCGAAAGCGGCTAATTGCATTTTTTCATAATAGTGCTTGCCGATTTGATAATAATCGCCTTTTTCAACAATCTTTAAAAAAGCACGAATATCCCGGATAACATAGGAGCGCTCATCTGGTAAACGACTGATACGCAAGGTCCACAAAAATTGTCCTGTATAGTCATCTTCTTGCCCGACAGCAGACAGTTCATAGCGAACGGCTACATCTTCTGTCTGGAGGATTTTATCCAAGAAGAGACTGCCAAATGAGACCTTCGTTTGAGTTTCTTCTGAAGTTGTCTGCTCCTCTTCTAGATTTGCCAAAACGACTTTCCCTTCAGGATCATTTTTTAGAAAATATTCTAAGCCTGCTAGATGAGCACAGTATTTCTTTTTTTGAAAAAAATCACAGGCGCAAAAAATGGCTTCATCATCCAAGCTATATCGCAGATTGTGATTTTCCACTCGGCTGTAAATCATCTGATCTTTCACTTTGAGAATTTCAATTTTCCCTGCTTCGTAAAGAGCAATTCCTTCTGTCCGAATCTTTCCAGGAATCAATTTTGCCATAAGTACCACCTTTATTTTATCTATTCATTATACCATATTTTCAGTATAAAGAAAAAAAGCAAGGTTCGCCTCGCTTTCTTTTAGAAAATATCCTTGTTGAGCTTTTTATAGTGCTTAGTGCGTGCAATCAACACTTTCATAAAACCGACTAGCAATATTGTATTTCCTATTACTAAGAATACTAAAAGGAGCCAAATTCCCAGTAAAAGTATAGAGAATTTTGTTATCATAAGCCAAATGACGCCCAATGTTATAGCAGCCAAGAAAAGATGTGCAATTCCTACAACTATCAGACTAAAAAGTGATAACCAATAGCGAAAACCAAACGGTTTGTACTTTCTATCATCATAGTGAATATTCACATAAGCTGCACTTGCCATTCCAATGAGCACCACTTTAGCAATATTTATCCAATTCATATTTCTTTCTCACATAAGTACATTAGATTATCTTGTACTGTACCACTTCTACTATTTTTATGTTCAGCCTTATTTAGCTAGCTCCGCCCTACTTCCGCTTTCTGGCAATGAGATGAATTGGTGTCCCTTCAAATACGAAAGCCTTGCGGATTTGATTTTCTAGGAAACGCATATAAGAAAAGTGCATGAGCTCTTCTTCATTGACGAAAATAACAAAGGTTGGCGGTTTGGTCGCAACTTGTGTCGCATAGAAGATTTTCAGCCGTTTGCCTTTGTCGGTCGGTGTCGGATTAATCGCAATGGCATCCATGATGACATCATTGAGTACTGCAGACGGTATGCGGGTATTTTGGCTTTGACTAATTCTCTTAATCATGTCTGGTAATTGATGCAAACGTTGCTTAGTCAGAGCTGATACAAAGACAATCGGTGCATAAGAGAGATACTGAAATTGGTCGCGAATATCGGCTTCCCAATTTTGCATGGTCTTGTTATCCTTTTCCAGCGTATCCCACTTGTTAACAACGATAATAATTCCTTTACCTGCTTCATGAGCAAAACCAGCAATCCGCTTATCATACTCGCGAATCCCCTCTTCAGCATTGAGCACCATGAGTACTACATCGGAACGGTCAATGGCTCGCATAGCTCGCATAACAGAATACTTCTCTGTATTTTCATAGACCTTGCCTGACTTGCGCATACCTGCTGTATCAATCATGGTAAATTCTTGTCCCTCATTGTCCGTAAAGACCGTATCAATCGCATCACGAGTAGTACCAGCCACAGGACTAGCAATCACACGGTCTTCTCCCAGAATCGCATTGATTAGGCTAGACTTGCCGACATTGGGACGACCAATAAGGCTGAATTTAATCATGTCTGGATTTTCAACGGCTTCTTCATTAGGGAGATTTTCAACAATGGCATCTAAAATATCCCCCGTGCCAATCCCATGAACGGAAGAAACAGGATAAGGGTCACCCAAGCCAAGAGCATAAAAATCAAAAATTTCACTACGCATCTCTGGGTTATCTACTTTATTAACCGCTAGAATAATCGGCTTGTGGGTCTTGTAGAGCATACGAGCCACATATTCATCCGCATCTGTAATACCTTCTTTTCCAGACACCACAAAAACGATGATATCAGCCTCATCCATAGCAATCTCTGCTTGGTGCTTGATTTGTTCCATAAAAGGCGCATCTACGTCATCAATCCCGCCCGTATCAATCATGCTAAACTTGCGATTCAGCCACTCAGCCGTTGCATAAATACGGTCTCTGGTTACTCCTTCAACATCCTCAACAATCGAAATCCGCTCCCCAGCAATCCGATTAAAAAATGTTGATTTGCCGACATTAGGACGGCCGACAATGGCAATGGTTGGTAAAGCCATAGTGTTCCTCTTTCTATTCCAAGAAGCTGGGACAAAATGCTCAGCTTCACTTGTTTATGTAGTTATAATTACAGGACGCAGCGATTTGGAGAAACTCTGTTGACTTTAGTCAATTTAGAATTTCCCATGCACAATTGATTAGCACCTTAGTGCCAATCAATCACTGCTAAGTGGGGGCTAATGTGCTGATAAATCAGCTTTTACAACTCTTTTGACGTCAAGTTTCACTTGACTATTTCCAACTTCGAAAGATTCCCCAAACCTTTCGATCTGTGCGGGGTGAAACAACAAAATCGAATTGCTTCGAAATGCCTGTTTTTGGTCTCACTTCCTTTACTTTATAATAATTTCTTATCTTGTAATAGATTCTGGCTAGCAGGATTGGGCTTTTGAGCAAATTGATTCGTCAACCGCTCGCTCCATGTATCAGTTGCTCGATCTCCAGCATAGTCTGCCTGAATCTGATCATAAGCCTGAATAACAGACGCATCCTGTTCTTGATAATCTTCCTCAAAAACGACTGTTTCATACGGCAGGCGTGGTTTAACAGCATGGTGCTGAGCTGGCTTTCCCAAAGCCATTCCAAAAATAGGATACGTATAATCTGGTAAATTAAACAGCTCTGCTATTTCCCTAGAAGCATAGCGAATCAAGCCAATGATGACCCCGCCATATCCCAGACTTTCAGCTGCCAAAAGAGTATTCTGCGCGACCAGACTAACGTCAACAGAACTAATCAGAAGATTCTCCACTCCTTGTGGGTAAAAGGCATTTGTGTGAAGTCCCACACCTTTCTCAGCTCGATTGAGGTCTCCGATAAAAAGAAGAAAAACGGACGACTGACGAATAGCCTCCTGAGGCACCAAATCAAACAAGGCTGCTTTCTTTTCCTGACTACGAACAACGATAATCGAATAAGACTGGAAATTCTTCCAGCTGGAGGCTGCTCGACCAGCATCAATAATCGCTTTCAAATCCTCATCTGAAATCTGCTCCTCTGTAAAACGACGAACAGAAGTATGTTTTTTCATCAAATCAATCGTTTCATTCATCGGCGATTTTCTCCTTCCAGACGAACTTCCTCTGCTAAAAATTTTATTCTTTCCATGACTCGACGAGCCTGCCAAGTTTCATCTCCGTTTTTGGATGTCGCAAAATGCCGTTCCAAATCCGCAAAATTAAAATTCGATGTAAAGAAAGTTGGCAAATTTTCCTGCATCCGGTGCTGCAAAATAACCTGCAAAATCTCATCTCGCATCCACGGACTTGATTGCTCCGCACCAATATCATCCAAAATCAATACTTGCGCTACTTTTACTTCATCAATCTTTTCCTTAACTAGACCGGAAGAAATAGCATTCTTTACATCCAAAACAAAACTAGGATAATGAAGCAAGGTCGTAGAAACACTACGTTTTTCCGACAAATCATGTGCCAAAGCCGCCATCATGTAACTTTTCCCTACGCCAAAATCACCATAAAGGTAAATCGCTTTTTTGTAGTTTGGATAATCTGCCACAAAATTCGTCAGCAACTCAAAAGCCTTGTAACGACCAACATCGTCCAAATCCACTTTTGCCAAACTAGCTTCCTTGAGACTAGCAGGAAGACTAATCAAGTTTAAACGTGCATTGATGGTTGCCTGTTTCTGCGCTTCAACTAATTCTGGAGTTTCTTCATAAGAAACATCCGCATAACCCTCATTTTTCACCAAGATTGGCTTATAGCCCTTAGCAATATACGCTTCATCTCCCAGTAAGAATCGATTGCGTTCAGAAATATACTGATTAAACTTAGAAATGCTTCGTTTGATTTCAGCAGGTGTTAATCGCTCAGACTGGATAAAAGCCACTACATCTGGATCGGCTACGATTTGCTTCACCAACTCTTCATAGTTAAATTGACGAGCTTGTTTCCTATGCGCCATCGTTTGTCCAACACTCTCCATCTAGTCACCTCCTTGGTCTAATTTCGCTAAAAGTTTTCTCTTTTGCTCCTCTAGCTCAGCCTGCTTTTCAGCACTTGTTTCATTCTTATAGTCAGGATTGCTCCAGTCGGGAACATTGCTCTTTGAAGTAGCCGTTTGATTTGCTTTTTTGCTTGGTTGTTGATTTCGCTCACGAATTCGCAAAACTGCCTCTTCTGCTGATGTCACTTCTTGATATGAAAAATCATTTGCTACTTTCAAAGCGTATTTTTCATTGAGATTAGCCGAATCCACTTTGTTAAAAGTCAACAGCAAAATCACATTAATCACTTCATCTAACAGTCCCAAATTTGCCAATTCTTGCAAACACTGACGTTCTCCTCGTGTGATTGTCGCATGCTTAGTTTTTTTGATTTCTGCTAAAAACTGCATGGCTGACTTACTCTTAGCCTCTCGAATAATCGTTTGTTCAGCGTTAGAAAATCCGCTTGCAGCAGGCTTCTGATTTAATTTTTGCTTCATTCGCTTGGTTGAAACCACATGACCGACAGCCGTCTCCTTAGCCAACAAGTAGGTCTCATACCAAGTCCAATTTTGTTGCTCTGAAATAGCAAAGAGTACCAGCAAATCTTCTTTTTCGTTTTCAAAACGCAAGTTTTCTCGCGCCATCAATTGTTTAAAGTAATCCAAGTCAAAATGATTCTGTTTTGATTGCGGCTCTACCTTTGCATCTTCCACTTGAAAAATCTCTGACAGCTTCACATCTTGCTTCTCACCACTTGGGTGACTAGGCAACAAAGCTTCTACTGCAGCTTCACCAATCTTCTTTTCTAGCAGGCGTCTATAAACAGGATTGCTTAAAAATTCACCAGACGCTAATGTGGGCTGCAAATAGACCTGAAAATGATTCTCCGTATGATAAAGCTCTACTAACTGCATAGCAGACAACATTTCTAAACTTTTTTGCAAGGCATTCATCCCCAGATTGAGATGATTCAAAATGTGCCCAAAGGTGTAAGATGATTTCCCGTTGTCCCAAAAAGCAAGCAAATACTGATAGATAGAGGTCGCTTCAAGCCCTAAAATTGGCAAATACAGACGAATCAAATTGGTGCTGTCCTGGCTAATCAGATTATTCTTCACAAAAGAAAATTGATCATTCGGTTTCATCTATTGTTCCTTTTTCTTTTTCGCTGTTTTTGTAATCTGTTTCAAGAGGTTTTCCAGCTCGCTCACATCTTTAAAGCTACGATAAACACTAGCAAAACGAACATAAGTAATTTCATCTAAATCCGCTAACTCTTCCATTACTAAACCACCGATATACTCGCTTGCGATCTCGTTTTCATTGCTGCTGCGCACTTTTTGCTCAATTCTGCTGACAATTTCCTCAATCTCATCACTAGAAACAGGACGTTTTTGCGCCGAACGAATGATTCCATTAAAGATCTTGTCTCTTGAAAATTGTTCCCGCGTGCCATCTTTTTTAACGACAACGAGCGTCCGTTCTTCTACACGTTCATAAGTCGTAAAGCGATACTGACATTCATCACACTCACGACGACGACGAATTGTATTACCATCTTCTGCTTGCCGACTGTCAATAACACTTGATTTACTACCACCACACTTAGGACAACGCATCTGCTTCCCTCCTGAATTCTTAATACTTCATTATACCATGTTTTAAGAAATAACAAAAGATAGGACCTTCCTCACGAAAACATATAATAATCCGTTATCCTATTTACTTCTCTCGAGAAATTTTATATAATAAATTGTAAACGTTATCATTTTAAGGAGAATTATGATGAAAAGATTTTTTTCTGTTGCCTTTTTTAAAGACAAAAAGAATATCGCTATTCTAACGCTAGTCGTTCTTTTATTGGGATCGTTTTCTGCCATGGGAAACCAGCAGAAGGACGAGAAAGAATATAAGGTACAGATTCAAAAATTAACAAAAAGCAATGAAGAAGCCGCGAAAGACTACAAAACATTAAAAAATGAGTTTGACTCCTACAAAAAAGAAAACGAGCAATATATTGCTCTAGGTAAAAAAGAGGAACAGACAAAGAAAGAGAAAGCCGCAGAGGAAAAGAAGAAAAAGGAAGCGGAAAAAGCTAAGCAAGAAAAAGAGGCTGCAGAAAAAACAGCAAAAGAACAAGAAATAGCTAGACAAGCAGAAGAAAAACGAAAACAAGAAGAAGCAGCTGCCGCTCAAGCGCAGCAACAACAAGAGGCTGCTGCAGCAAAAGAAGCTCAACAGCAGGAACGAACCGTTTATGTAGCTCGTAATGGAACTGCTGATGTTTATTGGTACAACTTAGATAATATGCCACGCAATACACGGTTTGACAGAGTAGTCACCATGACCGAGGCCGACGCTATCAATGCTGGAAAACACCACACCTCTAAAGAATGACAATCAAAAACGGGAAGTTCAAGATAAAACTTCCCGTTTTTGATTGTTAAAATGCAACTTCTGCTTCTAACCCAAAATGGTCACTAACAACAGGTGTTGCTTTGCCGTCAAAAACAACAGCAGATTTTTCAATGTTGAAATCTTTACTTGTAAAGATATAATCAATTTTTAGAGCTTCCTTATTTCCAGCCCAGCCAGCAATATCGCCTTCAACCGTTGCTGTACCAACGACTGTAGCAGCAACAGCATGACTATCTTGCAAAGCAAGTGGACTTCTTAAAATGTGCTGATAGCCTTCATAACCGACAGGATTGTTAAAATCTCCCATCAATACCAAAGGCATGTTGCATTGTAACAATTCTTCTTCTATCTGTGCCCACTCTTCTTGGAAGCCTTTATTCCACCAGGAAAGATGACAGGAAGCCACCGTTACAAGCCGTCCATCAACTTCTGTTTCCGCCAAAAGTACTTTTCTAGTGTGATAATCCGTTGGATCGTTGGCATCTGAAACCAATAACTCCCTTGGTTTCAATGGATTTAAGGATAAAATAGCAACTCCCTCATGAAACCGATCAAAACCAATATGATTATAAGCCCAAGACCAATGATAAATAAGACCTTTCTCTACCAATCTCTCCACAAGACAATGTGCAAAGTGGTCTTTATGAATCGCAATAGCACCATCTACCGCATGATAAAATGGAGCCTGAACAACCTGTTCAGACTCCATTTCTTGATTGACTTCCTGCAGGCAAATGACATCATATTTTTCTTGAAGAATCCGCTCAGCTAGTTGATCTAGCTTTTTTTCTTGCTCATCTTCCATCCAACTATGAGTATTTAAAGTCAGGAATTTTGCCATGATTTCTCTTTTCTATTTACAATTCTACTTTAGCAACAACCGTTTTCGCTGCTACTTTGCCGAATGTTTCAACCGTTACAGATTTAATAGCTTGTGCATTTGTGAAGACAACAACTGTTGAAGTTTCACGACCTGCCGCTTTGATAGCTTCTAAATCAGCTGTCACAAGAAGATCACCTGCTGCAACTTTTTGTCCTTCTGCAACATGTACTTCAAATGGTTTACCTTCAAGACTGACTGTATCAAGTCCGATATGAACAAGCACTTCAAGACCATTATCAGTCAAGAGACCAAGAGCGTGTTTTGTAGGGAAAATGCTTGTAACAGTACCTGCTACTGGTGAGTAGATATTCCCATTTTCAGGTTCAACTGCAAATCCGTCACCCATCATTTTTTGTGAGAAGACAGGATCTTTCACATCAGAGATAGCAATGACTTCACCGTCAGCAACCGTTTCAACTTCTTCTGTTACACCTTTGTAGCTCACTTCCGCAGCTTGTGAAGCTGTCATTTGACTCGGAAGAGTTTCAGGAATCACTTCACCTGAGTCAAGTAAGTCTTGAATATCAGATTTAAGAACATCCGCTTTCGGACCATAAATCGCTTGAACGCCTTGGCCTTTCATCACCAAGCCCATTGCTCCTTCAGCTTTCCATTGTTCTTCTGTACCAACTTTTTCAGCATCTTTGACAGTTACACGGAGACGTGTCATACAAGCATCTACATCAACGATGTTTGCGCGTCCGCCAAGAAGGTTAATGATATTTACAGCTTGGGATGCTTCTGCTACTTTGCCACCAGCTTGAGCAGATGAATCACTATCTTCCCCATCAGCTGTTTCATAGTTACCATTACGTCCTGGAGTTGCGTAGTTAAATTTCTTAATCATGAAGTTGGCAATAAAGTACATTCCAACTGCAAAGAGAACTGTTACCCAAATAAAGTTAATGATATCCATACCCAAACCAGCGTTGATTGCAAGTGGGGTACGAGTCAAGAATTCAATCGAACCAAATGAGTGCATACGCAAGTGAACAATATCTGCCATAGCAAAGGCTAACCCTTGCACAACAGCATACACCAAATAAAGAGGTGTTGCAACAAACATAAACATGTATTCAATTGGTTCTGTAACACCTGTTAAGAAAGTTGCAAGTCCTGTTGCAATCATCATCCCTTTGTATTTATGTTTCTTATCATCATCTACATTTCGATAAATTGCAAAGGCAACCCCCATCAAAATACCAAATGAACCAATCATTTGCCCAACTTTAAAACGAGCTGGAGTAATACTATTTAGAAGATGTTGATATTGATCAGCGTGTGAACCTTTTAAATTAACAAGGTCTGTTACCCAAGCCAACCATAATGGATCTTGACCAAATACAGTCGTTCCTTTAGCAGCCCCTGTCAACACTTCATATGTCCCACCTAATTGAGTATAGTTGATTGGAATTGTCAACATATGGTGAAGTCCAAATGGTAAAAGAAGACGTTCTAAAGTACCAAACAAGAATGGTGCGAGAATTGGAGCTGTCTTTTGAGAGTTAGCAATCCAAATACCAAAATTGTTGATTCCAGTTTGAACAACTGGCCAAAATACTGCAAGAATCAAAGCCACAATTGTAGAACGCAAAATAACAACGAATGGCACAAACCGTTTACCATTAAAGAATGAAAGCGCATCTGGTAATTTACGGTAATTATAATATTTGTTGTAAGCAGTTGCTCCAACAAAACCGGCAATGATACCAACAAACACCCCCATATTAAGGGCAGGAGCTTCAAGTACATTTACAAAATAATCAGCCACCTTAATGGTTCCACCAAAGACAGTTTTTACAGTAGCTCCTTGTTTTGTAAGAAGGTCTGAAGTTACTCCAAAAAAGACCCCTGTAATACGGTTAATTAAAATAAATGAAAGTCCGGCCGCAAATGCACCACCAGCACGTTCTTTTGCCCAGCTACCTCCAATAGCTAATGCAAACAAAATGTGAAGGTTTCCGATAACTCCCCAACCAATTTGCTCAAGAATACCGCCTGTTGTAACAAGAGCAGCTACATTTGGATTGATCATTGGAATGGACTTACCAATACTGATCATCAAACCAGCCGCAGGCATTACTGCGATAACGACCATCAGAGCTTTTCCGAATTTTTGCCAAAATTCGAAACTGAATATGTTTTTGAATGTCTCTTTCATCATTCATATCTCCTTATAAAAATTCCACAAACGTTTTACGAAAACGTTTGCATTTATTTGACCCTTTAATTATATCATATATTTTTATTTTGTAAAGCGTTTTTATATAATATTTTAAAAATTTTTCCTATTTCTTGCTTGCAAATTGTAATAGACTAGGGAAATACGCCCATTAGAAAAGTGCAGAAAAACGATATTTCCTGCACCTCAGAGTTATTCTTGCATAGCATAACCAACACCACGCACGGTTTTTATATAACTTTTTTGCCCCACTATATCAATTTTACTACGAAGATAGCGAATATAAACATCAACAACATTTGTTTCAACAGCTCCTTCATATTTCCACACGCGCTCTAACAGCTGTTCACGGCTTAAAGCTTGATGGCTTCCCATCAATGTTGCTAATAAATCATATTCTCGTCGAGTCAAAGCAATCACTTCTTCACCTCGATAAACTGTATGATTTTGCACATCAATCCGAAGATTCCGATAAGATGTTGGAACTTTCATCTGACTACAATGCTGATCAATAAAATCACGTCCACGAAAAATGGCAGAAATTTTTTCAACTAAGTCCGTCACAATGAATGGTTCTACCATGTAAGCAACAGCAAAGCGTTGGATTTCCTCAGTATATTGTAGAATATTGTCACGATGATCCAATACAATGATGACCGAAGCAGGCTTTATCACACTTAATTGTGCAGCAAATTCTGTTCCTGTCATATCGTCAAGCATAAAATTCAACAGGAATAAATCGTATTGATTCGCTCGCGCAGACGCTAAAGCATCTTTTCCTGTTTCAAAAAGATCAACTCGATAACCTTCTTTTTGTAGTTCTAAGCCAATAAATTGTGCTAACTTTTTTTCTTTCTCAACTAATAAAATCCGCTTCGCCATAGCCTATCCTATTTTTCATCATACCAAGAATAGTGGTAAATTCCTTCTTTGTCCTTACGTTCATACGTATGCGCACCAAAGTAATCGCGTTGCGCTTGAATTAAATTGGCTGGCAAGTTTTCTGCACGATAGCTATCAAAGTAAGCAATTGCACTAGAGAACGTTGGTACCGGCACACCTGCTTGAACAGCCAAAGCTACTACATCACGAACAGCTTGTTGGTATTTGGCAGTGACGTCCATAAAGTATTCGTCAAGCAATAAGTTTGCAAGATCTGGATTACGTCCGTATGCATCTGTAATTTTTTGTAAGAAACGAGCACGGATGATACATCCAGCACGCCAAATAGAAGCAATTTGACCAAATGGAAGATTCCAAGCCTGCTCTTTAGATGCAACACGCAATTGTGAAAAACCTTGTGCATAAGACATGATTTTCGAGAAGTATAGAGCTTGGCGAATTTTTTCAATTAATTCAGCCTTATCCCCATCAAATTTAATAGCAGTAGGTTTTGGAAGAACTTTGCTAGCTTGAACACGTTCTTCTTTATAAGCAGAAATATAACGTGCAAAAACAGACTCCGTAATAAGTGGAAGTGGAACACCAAAATCAAGAGCTGATTGGCTCGTCCATTTACCCGTTCCTTTATTTCCAGCTGCATCCAAAATGTAATCAACGATTGGTCCATCTTGTCCTTCATCATCTTTACGTGTCAAAATATCAGCAGTGATTTCAATCAGATAGCTATCCAACTCACCCTTATTCCATTCAGTAAAGATTTCAGCCATTTCTGCTGCTGAAAATCCAAGCAAGTGCTGCATTAAATCATAACTTTCTGCAATCAGTTGCATATCGCCATACTCAATCCCATTGTGGACCATTTTTACATAATGACCTGCACCATTTGGTCCGATATAAGTTACACATGGTGCCCCATCCTCTGGCGCTTTCGCTGAAATTTCTTCCAATACATCTGCTACCAATTCATAGGCTTCTTTTTGTCCACCAGGCATGATAGATGGACCTTCAAGCGCACCTTTTTCACCACCAGATACTCCTGTCCCGATAAAATTGATTCCAGAATTTGCCAATTCTTCTGAACGACGAATAGTATCTTTATAGAACGTATTTCCACCGTCAATCAAGATATCTCCCTTATCCAGGAACGGTAATAATGCTTGAATCGTTGCGTCTGTCCCTGGCCCAGCTTTAACCATGAGCATGATCCGACGTGGTTTTTCAATAGAATTCACAAAACTTTCCACATCGTAACTTGGAACAAAGTTTTTTTCAGGATGAGATGCAATCACATCCTCTGTTTTATTCGCTGACCGGTTGTAAATTGCTACTGTATAGCCACGAGATTCAATATTAAGGGCGAGGTTACGCCCCATAACAGCCATACCAACAACACCAAAATTCGCTTTTGTCATGTCTTACTCCTATTTATAGTTACTAGTCTTATTGTAACATTTTGCAAGCATAATTGAAAGTACTTTGCCATGATATGAATTATAAAAAGAGCGAAACTGCAACTAGGTGAACAAAATATTTTTCACTGCTCGACAAAAAAGACCTTTTGTTATATAATAAAAACCGACCAGCCGGTATGTATTTTGAAAAAGAAGGTAAATAATATGCAAAAAAAGTATGATTCAAAGGTTACTATCGAAACCATTTTAACTGTTTCAACCAAATTATTTTTAGAAAAAGGTTTTGATAAAACCAGTATGCGAGATATTGCAGAAGCAGCAAATGTGTCAAAAGGTGCCATTTATCATCATTTCAAATCGAAAGATGATGTTATAAATGCTGTAACAAAAAGGCAAACTGAAGCTACAAAAGGGACAATGAAGCTCTTACTATCCCAAACAAGCTCTCTGAGCGGAAAAGAACAATTGTCACTTATTTTAGAAAAGACTATTGAAAATCAAGAAATTCATTATTTAGATGATGCCATGGTTTCAAAAATGAAAAGTGCAGAATTTGTTATCTCCTACATGAAAGATTGTGTAAATAACGATGCTCCTTTTCTTTCTAAAATTATTCAAAAAGGGATTGATGATGGATCTATTGTTACAAAATATCCTGATGAATGCGCAGAAATCTTTTTGCTATTATTAAATGTGTGGTGTGACCCTGCGGTATTTACTTGTGATGAAGAGAAGCTATTAACACGATTAAATTTCTTACAAACCCTAATGGCTTCTCTAGGCATTGATGTATTGAATGATACGCTCATTGAAAAATTCATGAACTTATTGCACAGATTATATTTTAAGGAGGGTAACAATGAAACATAATTTAGCAGTCGAAACAGACAATCTAACCAAAACCTTTGATAAAAAAGAGGTTATCAGAGCTTGCAATATTCACGTAGAAAAAGGAAGTATCTACGGATTTCTAGGAGCAAATGGAGCTGGAAAAACAACTGTATTTAAACTACTGTCCGGGCTACTCATACCAACAATGGGCAAGATACAAATCTTGGGATTAGATATTGGAAAACAGCGAAATGAAATCCTATCAGAAATAGGCACCTTAATTGAAACGCCTGTATTTTATGAACATTTATCAGCCGAGGAAAATTTACAAATCCATCTCTCCTATATGGGAAAAGAAGGTAAAGATTGTGTCTCTGCTTTGCAAAAGGTTGGGCTAAATAACACTGGAACCTTGCCAGTATCTAAATTTTCTTTGGGCATGCGACAACGTTTAGCAATCGCGCGAGCCATTGTCCATGAACCAGAACTACTCATCTTAGACGAACCAATAAATGGTCTGGATCCTATGGGAATCAGAGAAATGCGAGAATTATTCTTGCAACTAAAGAATGAACAAGGTATGACCATTCTAGTATCTAGCCATATATTAAGTGAAATAGAACATATTGCAGATACTATCGGTGTCATTGTGAATGGCACCGTTGTAGAGGAAGTTAGCTTGTCTGCAATAGAAAATCAATTCCCAAATGGACTGGAAGACTATTTCTTCAATATCATGAGTGGGGGTGAAAAAATTGTTTAAATTGATAAAATTAGAATTAAAAAGAAATAATATCAAAACATATGTAATTGCAAGTAGCGTTACCTTTATTGTAATGCTTGGCTTTATTTACTTGTTTGCATATGCCCCTCAAATAAATCCAGACCCAGATCTACAAATATTTGCAGGATATCCTAAAATTATTTCCTTATTTTCAACACTAAGTATGGCTGTCTTCGCAACACTCTCTGCCACCATGTGTACACGGTTTATCATTGATGAATACAAAGATAAACGAGCTATTTTATTATTTTCCTACCCTATCAGAAGAGATAAAATATTATGTTCAAAATTAATGGTTGTCTTTCTTTTTACGCTCATGGCAATGGTATCTTGTAATGTGCTAGCCTTTGGCATATTTGGCATCACAGAGTCCATTAGTCCTTTGGTTGAAGGCACATGGACTGTCTCTCTTATGATGAGAGCAATCAAAATAACAATCATCATGTCCATGATAGCAGCATCAACTGGGATTATAGCTGTAGGTATTGGTTTTTTGAAAAAATCTATACCAACTACCATTTTGTCGGCTGTCTTTCTTTCCTCTTTATTTTGTAATATCCTGTTTAGTTTTATAGGAAATAGCAATAAAAATGATGTAGCCGCTCTTATCTTAATGTGCCTTACTGTTTTGGGTGGAATTGGTGTGTCATTGTTGCTTACTAAAAAAATAAACCATATGGAGGTAGAATAATGGAACGGACCTTAGATAATACAGTTAATACTGTGCTTGAAAGCATTTTTGGTAAAAACGGTTTGCAAATCAATATGATTTTTGGATTTATCATCTTAGTAGTAGGAATAGGCATGTTTTTATTTTCAAAAAACAACTCGTCTTCCAAAAAGCGAACAATTGGATGGATTTGCATTGGATTAGGCTGCTTAGGAATTATCAGTGGTATCATTCAGTTATTGTTATAATTATTCTTAGTTACTTTCAATTTTCCAAGAGATATCCACGTCAAAAGAATAAATCCTAACATTTAAAAATATTAAAACACACAAATATATATTTGTGTGTTTCTTCTATCTGGATTATTAACTCAATTTTCTTCATCAAACAGGTTCTTCAGTCTAGCAAAAGGGCTCTTGCTTGCTTTTTGCTCTTCTTGCTGGCGGCGGTATTCTTCCTCGGTCATGACCTGCCAGTCTTGTCCCACTGGAAAATCCTGCCCTGCTTCTTCCTCAGCCGTCAAGACCTTAAGCGGGATATTGAGCAAGATATTATCCGCTACACTTTCTGCCAGATCAATCTCATCGCCCTCAAGCCCCAAAACGAGGTCATCATCAATCAAGTCTTGGCTGATCTTCTCGCCATGATTTTCCATGAAAATCTCATTGACCAAGTAAGTTTCCTTGCGCTCAACAGGCTCCATGCTGCGGCTGGACGCCAGAGTAATCGTGTAGGACAAATCATAGTCTAAAAAGTAAAGACCGTCCTCATACTGAGCCTTGCCTCTTGCAAGCACATCGCGGATACCCAAAATTTCAGGGTTACGCCCTTTTAAATCAGCAACTAAGTCAAAATTCACTTCAAAGTCTAGTCCATCGGGGTTCTTACGAATTTCATGAATATTTAGCATATACTTTTCCTCCAATATTCCTTAAACCATTATAGCATTTTCTTTCTGTTTGTGCGCCTTTCTTTGCAACTTACCCTGCCGTTTTCTACCAGTCACTTTCCCTTTGACACCACTTGGCTAAAAGACCTTGAAAACCCTGTTATACCCCGCTATAATGGTGGCAATAAAGCTTTTAGGAGAACAATTTATGAATATATACATTGAAAAGAAAAGAATTACTCTCACATCAAGTGAAAGTCGAATTGTTAAGCGAACCATAAAGAGTGATATTCGTCAGGTTTGGGAATTTGTCACACAGGGTAAAAGGTTTCAACTCAAAAGTCCTAGCCTCGCTAAACAACTTGTCAAAAAATATTCAGGAGATAAAGCAGATGAAACTATTGATTAAAAATTCACTTTTTCGTGTCATAGCTCTTTCTCGCTTTTTCAACTACTTAGGAGCCTCTATTTACAATCTTGTTTTTGTAGTTTTTGCAGCAAGTCTGCCCCATGCTAAATTCGCAGTTGGAACTGCCAATATTATCTTACTTGCTCCTATCCTTTTTACTGTTTATGTCGGTAAGCGGGCTGACCAAACGCACGAAAAAGGGTACTGGCTGATTGCCACAGGCTACATTCAAGCAATATTGTTTGTCCTTGTTGCAATGCTGACTTATCAAAAAAGTCTAATCGCTTTTTCCTTTGTTTGCTTAATTAACATCATCTCAGATATTCTCAGTGACTACCGCGGCGGTTTGCAAATGCCTATTTTCCAGAAAAATATTCCTGAAGAAGATCGTATGGAAGCCTATAGTTTTACTCAATTTCTCTCTATCATTTGTTCTATTTCGGGGCAAGCTCTGGGAGTATGGCTACTCGCCATTAGCAATCAAAATTTCTTTTTCGTTGCCTCTATCAATGCCCTAGCTTTCCTGCTTTCTTCAACTGTCCTCTATTTCTACCGCAAACAGCTAACTCATGCACCTGTCACTGTCAAAAAATTAGAGAAAAAGACTTCTTTCCTTACTCAAGCTAAAGAAATTTTTAAATTGGGCGAAGAAATTTTCCAAAAAGAAGAAAAAAGCAATTTTATACTGCTCCTAGCCAGCATTGCCATTATTAATGCCTTGGGTGGCAGCTTAAATGCCATCTTTAACCTCAGCCTTTTAAATCGTCCTTTCTGGAATTTCACTTTCAGTCAATCACTATTTCTCATTCAAGTAGTAGTCATGGCAGGTATGGTTCTCGGAAGTCTCACTCCCAGAGACTACTTTGCTAAACTCTCCGTCGCCCAAATTGTTTTATGGGCAATCCTTCCCATTGTTCTTATTGGATTAAATCAAATATTTTTTGGTTCTCAACTAATTACTCTTCTTTCCACCATGTTCCTCATGTATCTGGCAGCGAAGGTCAATCCCAAGCTCAATGCTCTTCTTCTCAACAGCCTTCCTTCTGATGTTCTCGCACAGACCAGCTCTTTTTTATCCCTTCTCTTTAGTCTCTCCCTTCCTGTCGGAACTACTCTTTTTACAGCTCTTGCTGTTTGGAATATGACTATTTGTTGGACTGTATTTACTCTACTAGGAGTACTCGCCCTTGGACTTGCTTGGAAAAACAGATAAGAAAACTCTCCCAGTTATGTCATTAGGAGAGTTATTTTTACATATTTTTCAAACGTTCAATCCGCTCACTAATCGGAGGGTGAGTGTGAAAAAGTTTTTGCAAACCACCTGGCTTTTTAGGGTCATTGATATAGAGAGCTGCACTAGCATCATCAACCTTGCGATGCATGGGCTCACTTCCATCTAACTTTTGCAAGGCATTGATCATACCTTGTGGATTACGAGTCAGCTCAACACTGGAGGCATCAGCTAAAAATTCCCGCTGGCGCGAAATAGCCAACTGCACCAAAGTTGCCGCTAGAGGAGCAAGAACAATGACTATCAAGGATAACAACAGCATGATGATTCCTAAACCACTGCTGCTATCACGATCATCATTGCTTCGACGTCGGCTGCCACCACCAAACCACATCATGCGTCCTGCGATACTGGACAACATCGTCACAGCACTTGCTAGAGCTACTGCAATCGTTGAAATTCGAATATCATAATTACGAATGTGACTCACTTCGTGTCCAATAACAGCTTCTAATTCTTCACGATTCATCATATTCAACAGACCTGTTGTCGCTGCTACTGCAGCATTTTCAGGTTTTGAGCCTGTTGCAAAAGCATTGGGTGATGAGTCTTCAACAATATACACTCGTGGCATAGGAACTTGGGCTACCATTGCCATATCTTCTACCACATGATAAAGATCAGGAGCCTCAGCTTCCGTGACTTGTCGAGCACCATTCATGGACATGACAACCTCGGTAGACTGAAAAATCATGCTAAAAGCATAAATCCCTCCAATGATAAAGGCAATCAACACTCCGCCAAGAATCGAATCGAACCACAAATAGCCAACTGCAGCACCAATAATCGCTAAGAGAGCAAAAAATGCAATCAAGAGAACCCACGTTCGTCTTTTATTACTAGCAATTTGATCAAAGAGCATATTAGTCACCTAAACCGCTAAAATCAACTTTTGGTACGGATTTTTCTTCCTCTGGAACAGCCAAGAAATCTGCTGGCTTAAAACTGAACATTCCAGCAATAATATTACTTGGAAATGTTTCTAACTTCACATTATAATTACTTGTTACACTATTATAAAGCTGACGAGAATACGAGATTTTATTTTCAGTATTAGTTAATTCTTCTTGCAATTTTACAAAATTTGTACTTGCTTGTAATTCTGGGTAATTTTCTGCAACAGCAAAAATTCCTGAGATCTGACGCGTCAAGGCATCACTTGCTTTCATAGCTTCTGCTGGAGTTGTTGCAGCAGCCACCTGCCGACGCAGTTCTGTTACTTTTTCAAACGTTGATGCTTCATATTTGGCATACCCTTTGACCGTTTCAATCAAATTTGGCAACAAGTCATTTCGACGTTTCAATTGAACATCAATCTGACTCCATGCTTCTTTGGTTTGCATGCGGCTTTTGACAAGACCATTGTAACTAGCAATTACAAACAGCACTAGTACCACTACAATAGCTAAAATAATCATCCACATAATCATTCTCCTTTAAATTTATTATAGACATTATACCAGAAAAATGAAAAGAATAAAAATTTAGACTTCTTCAAAAGAGAAATTTTAAAGATTCTCTTCTGATTATTTGGTATAATAGAAACAAGAAGATACAAGTAAGGACAAATGATGACACCCGAAGAATTTTATGAACTCTTAAAACAACACCAGATTGAACTCACAGACCGACAAAAGCAGCAATTTGAACGCTATTTTGAACTGCTCGTTGAATGGAATGAAAATATCAACCTGACAGCTATTACTGACAAAAAGGAAGTTTATCTCAAGCATTTTTATGATTCCATTGCGCCAATTTTACAGGGATTGATTGACAATAAAGGCATTAAACTGCTGGACATTGGAGCTGGAGCAGGTTTTCCGAGTCTTCCGATGAAAATCCTCTATCCAGAGCTAGATGTGACGATTATTGATTCTCTAAACAAGCGTATTCTGTTTTTAAATCACTTGGCTGACGAATTAGGTCTGGAAAAAGTTCATTTTTATCATGGTCGGGCAGAAGATTTTGCTCAAGATAAAGACTTTCGCGCCCAGTTTGATATTGTCACTGCACGCGCTGTTGCTCGTATGCAGGTCTTAGCCGAGCTGACCATTCCCTTTCTTAAAGTTGGTGGTCGCCTTTTAGCGCTCAAAGCCAGCAATGCTCCTGAGGAATTAACGGAAGCAAAAACCGCGCTTAGCCTTCTTTTCAGCAAAGTCGAAGAAAACATTCATTACCAACTCCCCAATGGCGACCCGCGGTATATCACGGTTGTTGGCAAAAAAAAAGAAACTCCCAATAAATACCCGCGCAAAGCAGGGATGCCTAATAAACGGCCGTTATAAAAAGAAAAGCCAACCATTTAATTGGTTGGTTTCGTTTTTATCTGCCAACTTTTCGGCTGCGATGTTGGTAATGCTTATAAAGTGCAGCATAGCGTCCGTGGTATTCTGTCAGCCAAGGCTTATCTCGACCGCAAAAGTGAAGAAAAACGGTATTCTCAATCATCCAATCCAAGTCCCACTCTCCTTTACTCCGAGCATAATACAGCACATTGTAGCGTGCATCATAATTATACAATTCATCTGGAATTTGAATTGTCAAATGCCCATACAAGGCATTTAGCACATCTTGATCCGGTAAAAAGAGTTTAAAACTATTTTGAGCAATGTATTCTAAAATCTTTTCTCGTTTCACTTCTTTTCGAATGGCGGTCAAATTCATAAGCAAAACGCCTGAATTATAATAACTTTCTGCCTCAAAATTTTGTAAGCGCAGCTTATTGACTAAATCTGTCATATTGTCATCTGATCCATGACTAGCCGCAGCATACAAAGAAGCTCCCAACTCCATTTCATAAAGAGGACAAATGTCGTTCAAACATAAAATATCTGCATCCAAATAAAGAATCCGATCCAAATCTTGAGGAAGGTATTCATGTGCCAGCAAGCGATAGTAGATTGTTTCTGGATACCGATCAGTACTTGGAGCATCTTCAAAAGCTTTTTCACCAATCACGACTGGTTCATAGATGATCCCTAGTGCCTCACAAAATTCCTCAATCTCCACATTCCTTTTTAACAATTGTTTTTGCAAGACAAATACATGCAGCAAAGCTGACGGTGTATTCAAATAAACTGAATACAAAGTCGTTTTAAATTGCTCTACATAGCGATCATCAATTGAAAACAAAAGGTTTATTTCTGTCATACTCTCCCCATTCTATCTCATCTATTCTTCTCGAAAAACAGGCTGCGCTCCAAACGTTTGTGAAACAGGCATGATTTCAATCCGGTTGATATTGACATGAGGAGGCTGTCCAACAATCCAAGCAACAGTATTGGCAATATCAACTGGCTGAATAGCATGAGCTCCTTCATACAACTTTTCAGCTCGTTGATCGTCCCCTTTAAATCGGACATTTGAAAATTCTGTTCCCTCACAAAGACCGGGTTCAATGTTAGTAACACGAATATGATGTCCTGCCAAATCAGCACGTAAATTCAAAGAAAATTGCTTCACGAATGCTTTACTAGCTCCATAGACGTTGGCACCTGGATAAGGAACCGTTCCAGCAGTCGAACCTAGATTGATAATCAATCCGCTATCTCGCTCTACCATTTGCGGTAGGATCTGACGTGTTAGATAAACCAAACCAATAATATTGGTCTGAATCATCGTCAGCCAATCTTGCATATCTGCTTCATAAGCCTTGTCTAAGCCCAATGCCAGACCTGCATTGTTGACCAAAATATCAATCGTTCGCCAATCCTCTGGCAAATGTTCTAAAGCCTGATCCACGCTTTTTGTATCCGACACATCCATTTGAAGCGGATAAAAGTTCGCAAAGCCCAATTCCTGCTGAAGTTGCGCTAATTTTTCTGATCTTCTCGCTGCTCCAATCACTCGGTGACCTTCTGCCACCAAGCGACGACAAATAGCTTCACCAAAACCAGCTGAAGCTCCTGTTAACAATGCAATCATTTTCTTCCTCCTATGTACATTTCAATTTTCGTTTATAGCCAAGGATTGTAAAAGCGACCGTGATTAACAAAAAAGAGTAAAAAACTGAGTAGTAAAAATAAAATAGCCAGCAAAATCACTTCAATATCCAATCTCTGAAAAGCCTGATAAGTGTACCAAGTCCGCTTTTTATTTTTACCAAAACGCCGCAATTCCATGGCTGTTGCAATCGTATCAATCCGTTCCAGTGAGCTAAAAATCAATGGAATAATGATTTGCAGGTTCCCTTTGATACGCTGGCTTAATTTTGCTTTTTTGGACAATTCCAGTCCACGCGCTTCTTGCGACATTTTGATCAGGTAAAATTCCTCCTGCAAGTCAGGAATATAGCGCAGCGTCAAACTGACAGAATAGGCAATTTTATAAGGAATTCCGATTTGATTCATACTGGACGCAAACTGACTAGGGTGAGTGGTCATTAGAAAAATAACTGCCAAAGGAATGGTACAGAGATATTTCAAGAACAGATTAAACAGATAAAAGATTTCCTGCGCAGTTACGGTATAACTGCCTAATCCGCTGAACCAGACCGTCTGTTGGCCATAAATCTCCACTCCGTACTGAGGAGCAAACAGATAAACCATGATAAGATTCAAAGCGGCAAAAATACCTGCAAAAGCCAAAACAAACGATACATCTTTAAAATGAATGTTCGAAACTCTAAAAAGAAAGAGTGAGCCAATCGCAATGACCAACAGCAAGCGAGTATCGTAACTAATCATCGCTGCAGTTGATACCAAAATGAAAAACAGTAACTTACTCGCTCCGGATAGGCGATGCAAAAAGGTCGTTCCCGCATGGTAACCAATAAGTTTTTGCTGATTAAGCATGGCTTTCCTCCCTTTCTTGCATATAAAATTCTGTTAAAGCTAGTGGATTAACGTTTAATTTCTTAGCCAAGGAAAAGATAGACGTTTCCTTAAGGTTCGCTGCATGAATCAAAGTCTTATCTGTCAAAACTTCGGCCGGTGTTTTGTCTGCCAAGATCTTTCCGTCTAACATCACAACCGCACGGTCAGAATAATCCAGCATCAGCTGCATATCATGCGTAATCATGATAATCGTATGCCCTTTTTGGTTCAACTCATCTAAGAAATTCATGATTTCTGTATAATTGCGTTGATCTTGGCCAGCCGTTGGCTCATCTAAAAGGATAATCTCTGGATTTAACACTAAAATCGAAGCAATGGTCACCCGCTTCTTTTGCCCAAAAGACAGAGCAGAAATGGGCCAATGCCGAAATTCATATAAACCACAGTTTTTCAGCACAGCCAATACACGCTCTTTTATCTCATCTTCTGCAATCCCACGCAGCTTCAATCCCAAGGCAACTTCATCAAAAATCATGGTTGTTGAAATCATCTGATTTGGGTTTTGCAAAACGTAACCAATCCGTTCTGCCCGCTCTTTAATGGAGTCGCCTTTGATGTCTCTTCCCTGCCAAGTATAGCTTCCTTCTGTTGCGATAAACTGGCAGAGCGCTTTGGCTAACGTGGATTTTCCAGCACCGTTTTTCCCGACAATGGCAATTTTTTCGCCTTTAGAGATTGTAAAATCAATATCTTGTAAAACCTTTTTCTCACCGTAGGCAAACTGGACATTTTTCAACTTCAGCAAATCATCCTGGGCCTGTGATTTTTGAATAGAGACTTTTTCACCCGAAAACTGAACAGTAGAGACATCTATCTGAGCTAAATTTGCTAACTGTGCAGAATTTTCCAGCTGAAAACCAAGCTGACGCAAGGTGGTCAGATAAAGCGGCTCTCGAATCCCATTTTCGGCTAATAACTGCGTATGCAGCAGGTCATCAGGACTGCCGTTAAAGAGAATTTGTCCGTCATTGATGAGGACGATTCGATCAATAGACCGATACAGCACATCTTCCAGACGGTGCTCGATAACAATCGTTGTTGTTCCTGCTTCCGCATGAATCTGATCAATCAGCTCAATCGTATCCTGTCCCGACTTCGGATCTAAGTTTGCCAAAGGTTCATCAAAGAGCAAAATCGGACTTTCGTCAATCAGCACCCCGGCCAAACTGACCCGCTGCTTCTGCCCACCAGATAAGTCTTGGGGACGCTGGTGTAACAGCGATAACAAATCCAATTTCTCCGCCCACAAATGCACCTTGTCTTTCATCGTCGGCAAATCCATCATATCATTTTCCAAAGCAAAGGCCAAATCTTCTGCAACACTCAGTCCGATAAACTGTCCGTCCGTATCTTGCAAGACAGTACTAACAAGATTGGACAAGTCATAAATGCTGCTGCCAAACGCAGACTTACCTTGAATCCACAGATTCCCAGTCATTTCTCCATGATAAATAGTTGGAATAATGCCATTTAAGCATTGTCCAAGAGTGGACTTTCCCGAACCAGAAGGACCGACTATCAAGACCTTTTCTCCCTCATAAATCGTCAAATCAACATTTTTCAAGGTTGGTTCTGTCTGTGCTTGATACTGAAAACTAAAGTTTTCAAATTGAATAATTGGTTTTTTCATAGCATGTTCTCTATAAGGCAAGGGCAATTTGCATTGCCAAGTTAGCCACTTTGTCTTTCTCATCTAGGTCTGCATGATTGGCTAAATTGCGCATATCCCAGGCTTCTTCTGACAAGTGATTCGCCGCATAAAAGAAATGGCAAACGGAAATCTCACGAAAAGCTGCCAAAGCTGCAACCGCCGCACATTCCATATCTACACAAATCGCTCCCGCATCTTTTCGCGTCCGAAGTTTCGCAGCCGTTTCCCGATAAATGCCATCTGTCGTCCAAACTTTTCCAACTGTATGAGAAATTCCTTTATCAGCTAAAAATGACCGTAAAAAATCCCGCAAACCGACATTTACTTCTACCTCATCAGAAGCCGGCAGATAATGATAACTGGTCCCTTCATCACGAATCGCAGTATGGGGCACGATAATAGATGTTTCCCTAATATCCTCATCCAAAACCCCACAAGTCCTAAAGAGAACCAGCTTCTTCATTCCAAAGGCAATCAAATCTTCCAAAATCGCCACACAGGCAGATGCCCCAACTGGTGCATTAAACAGAGCTATTTCTCTTTCTTCCACAAAAACCTTGTAAATAGGAATCTCAATATTTGCCATAGAAGTAGAAGCTAGCAACTCATGCTGAAAATCAGCCAGCATGCGCTTAAAGGTCTCACGAGCAAAGCAAGATACTACTGTTTCTGGAAAATCCGGCAACGCCTCGACCAAATCTTCTGGATTGATAATCGCCTGACGATTTTCATCAAATTCCTCTAAAATCATCCACTTCTCCTCTTGTACTTACTCATTCTATTGTAGCATAAAAGAAAATAAGATGAAAATCAATTTTGAAGTCTGCGAACATTACCGCTAAATTAAACCTTGAACGTGAAAAAGAATCTGACCAAACAACAAGCGTTCAGCTTCTTGCCAACCCTACACGGTTAATGAGAACATGTGATAATGGTTAAAATGCTCGATTCGGTCGACGGAGCAAACAAGAACTCGTTTCTTCTGTCCGAGCCTCGGATAACATGAATCAAAATCAGTTTGCTCTGTCCGAACCTCGGATAACATGAACTAAAATCAGTTTGCTCTGTCCGAGCCTCGGATGACATGAACCAAAATCAGTTTGCTCTGTCCGAGCCTCGGATGACATGAACCAAAATCAGTTTGCTCTGTCCGAACCTTGGATGACATGAACCAAAATCAGTTTGCTCCGTCCGACCCTCGGATAACATGAACTAAAACTAGTTTGTTCCGTCCGACCCTCGGATGACATAAACCAATACCAGTTTACTCCGTCTGACCCTCTGACAGCTTACCCAGACAATATTTTCTGCATTAGGTACTTTCTTAAACCTAAAAAGGAAATGAAAAGCTCAATCACAGCGCGTTTTACCATTATAAAGCAAGGCAGGGAGCATATTGTCCCTGCCTCTGTATCTGTATCATAACAATGAACTGTTTCTCTCCCAAAAGAATTCCATCCTCTTTTATTCAGAATCTTCTATTTCCATATCAATCTTGTCTCGACGGTGTTGATTGTATTTATTTAAAAGCCAATTGAACACATCCAGCAAGCAAAACAGCTGCTAATTCATCAACATAACTTTCTATTGGAGAATCAAGAAAGAAAAACTTGATACTGATTGCAATTATCAAAAATACCAGTAAAAATCGAAACGCATAGGCTTCAGCCTTGTATGTCCCTTGCCGAATACGCTCGTCCTTTTCGCCGCCAAAACAATCCTTTATTTTGCTCATGATTCATCTTCTAAATCCGCTAAATATTTCTCAAATCGCATCTTCTGCCATTTTCCAATAACTTCTAGTATCAGATTGAACACTATCATGATTGGAAGGTAAATCAGAAACGTAATCGGAATCACAACTAAAAACTTGGCATGCAATGGATTATTCTGATAAACAGTATGATTGATTTGAAAATTCTGCACCAAAATCACAACCGTCACCAAAGCCGTCATTGCCATAACACCCCAAATAGTGAAGGTGAAACTATTAAAATAATTAGCTCCTAGCCGCCGGCAACTCTCCAAAAAGTATAGGAATGCAATGAGACTTGAGAACAGGAATAGCTGTGTATAGACCTTGCCCGAATGGATAAAAATACTTCCAATATAAAAGGTAAGATTACTAGCCATCAGAAAACTAAAAGCTTCCATTCCTGCTTTATTGACCAGTTGCTCTTCTCGCTCATCCAAAATCTGACGTTTTATGAATTTCATCTGCTCTCCTTTGCTATTCTTCTAATTGTCTCTGACGTTTGGTGTTCAACCAATCAACTCCTCTATCCAAAAGACAAGAAACCAAAGCAATCGTCACTAGAATAACTAAAAATTTTAAAATTGAGTGCTGATTCAAATATAGCTGTATTTTAGAGAACTTGCCAACAAAAGAAGCAGATAAAATAATGAATGCCACCGTAAATCCGTTTACTAAACGACTTTTCAATCCTTTTTCTGAATCATACTGACGAATTGCCAAACCAAGCTTCCAAGAACGAATAAGCGCATAAAGCTCCATTCCTACTATTATCACAATTTCCGGTAGCTACGCTGCAATTGATAGATGTAAAAATGTCATTTTAATAAAGATAGATGTCAACAACAAGATAACCGCTAAAAAAGCAATCTCATTACCTAATTTTTGTTCCATCTGTATCGTTCGCTCATCTTGAAGGACTCGTTTCTTTTTAATTTTCATTTTTATTTTCCTCCCAAAATAATTGATCTAATGTTTTATCCAATCGTTTACAAATTGCAATACAGAGACCGAGACTAGGATTGTATTTCCCCGCTTCAATTAAACCAATCGTTTGTCGCGTGACACCAATCGCATCTGCCAAATCTCTCTGGGTCAAATCATGCTCGACCCGAGCCATTTTTAGTTTAAGATTTTTTGCCATTCTCTTTATCCTCTGAGTCAGAACCATTTTTCTTTGTAGCGTGCAGAGTGAAATCATGAGTTAAGCAACTAAAACTGAGACTCATGAAAATAAAAATCTCTTACTTTTTGAATCATTTTCATGATCCACTCTCCTTCTTCACTACTATTACACACTATATTATATAAAATGCAATATATAAATTACATTTTGTGTGATATTTTATTGAAATTAAAAATAAAAAAGCTGGAACAAACATCTCCAGCTTCAAAGCATACTGTGCAATAAACCAACAACGCAGTGGTGAGAGTAGGAAGAATCATTTTCAAACCTTCACTCCGTCTCATTCTCGCTTCATGTCACTAATCTTTTTTCAAACTTCCTGATTTGATTTGCGTGCGGGCATAAGCTAGCAAAAGCACTGTTCCCGCAATGGCAACGGTCAAACCATTAGAAATCGTTGCAACAACACCTTGGACAAACACCTTGTTTGCAGGCTCATTGTAAATCAAAATATCACCAAGCGGGGCGATGACAATCCACACCACAGCATTGGCCAACAATTGAATCACATTAAACGATACAATATCTTTTGCTTCAAAAATACCTTGTGTAACACGGATTCTTTTCCGAAACAGTCCAACAATCAAGCCAAACAAACCACTGGCAATGACCCATGACCACCAAGGATTTCCATATTGCAAAGAATCTTTTAAGGCATGCCCGATGAAGCCCGTTAAAAATCCAACCACTGGACCAAAAATCACACTAAACAAGGCCTGCAAAGCATACTGCAATTGAATGCTGGTATTTGGCACAGGAGTTGGAATACTAATCATTCCAATAACGACGAAGAGAGCTGCACCAATCCCCGTTGCGACAACACTTCTTATTGAATTATTTTTCATAATAATCTCCTTTATTATTTATTTTTCAATCCGCTTGATTTCAATACTCCATTGCGCTCCGACTCCTACATTATAGGCCTTCGCAAAAGACCCCTGATTGATAGCAAGACCAACACGATAAAGAGAATTGATATACAAAATCGGCTGACCAATCCGTACATCCGCAAAAGATTTCCCATAAGTCACCTGGTTCTGATAGACCAGCATATCGTTATTATAAATCGTGACCTCAAACCGATTACCAAATTCAGGACTAAGAGTATAAAATTCCTCACGTGTAATAGACGTCCATAGCGAACCAAAACGAACATCTAAAATATCAATAGCCCCACTAACAAAATCATTCCCAATTGTCGTTTCCACAACAGGAATTTCTACAATTTCAGCTATACTTAATTCTGGGCCCACTTCTTCAAATGTAATGTGTCCGCTTGCTAACTTCGCACCAGTATAAGCATAAACATCTCGGCCATGAAACGTGTAAGAATGTTCCGTATTCTTCCGCCGGTTTTCCACTTCCGAAATCTCACGAATCGCAACAATTCCCACATGTTTCTTGATAAACGAAAGCGTTCCGTTATTTGGCGTGACAATATACTGATTTTGTACAGTTTTGGCAACCACGCTTTTACGCTTAGAACCGACACCTGGATCCACAACGGATACAAACGTTGTCCCTTCCGGCCAATAATTCACCGTTTGAAACAAACGATAGCTTCCCTCAAAAATATTATAAGGCGTAATATCATGAGTCAAATGATGTATTTTTAACGTTGGGGATTCCTCTAAGGCCACACCGACCATTGCTGATACAGCCCCATCTACCAAACCAAAATCTGACTGTAATACCAGTAAATTATTCTGCATTTTCTCTCCTTTATTACACTTATATCATAACATAAATTAAGTTTCTTATCCATATCTATTTTTTATCACGTTGATAAATACTCTCTATAGCTATTTGCCCATATCCCCCAATAACTAAATACAGAATAGCTACTTTAACAAAAAATATCATTCTAATTCAAACTTGGTACAAATCTCTAATATTAAAAAATAACATTAACCCGTGGTGCTAGTTAAACTCAAAACACCATAAAAAGCCCATTTGGACTATACTGTAAGTGACGAAACAAACAGGAGGTTGTCCCAATGAGCCACTTACAGTATACCGCTAAATCCCATCATTTACAATGGAATATGAAGCAATTATCCAAAATTTGTCATCAGCTTTATCGGGATTATTACCCTGATTCATTGAAGCATCGCCGTAATGTCAGCTTGTCAAAAGTTTCGGATGAATCTCTATTAGTCTTACTGCTCTTGCAAGCTGAACTAAGAATCAAATCCCAACATCATTTTCACCGAATCTGCCAACTATTTCCCTGTGGTCGACTGCTTGAAAGAAGTCGCTTTAATCGTCGCTCAAGACAGTTGATTTGGTTGCTACAACTCATTCGACAGGCGATGAATGACCAAATCTCCTCCGATACGATTGCCATCGTAGACAGTTCTCCCCTACCACTTTGTCAGTCTGTTCGTAACCATAGAGCAAGTATTTTCGAAGGATTGGTAGACATTGGCTACAATGCGTCAAAACACCAGTGGTTTTACGGTTTCAAAGTTCACATGCTCGTTACCTTATCTGGCTATATTCTGAACTATATTGTCACCTCAGCTTCTGTTCATGATATCAAAGCGGTGGAGGATTTATTGGAAGGCTGCCAACAATCTGTGATTTTAGCAGATTTAGGGTATCTCAGTCAGGCTCTTAAAAATCGGTTGAAACAGAGAGGGTATCACTTATGGACCCCACTGCGTCAGAACATGGAAGGAGCGAGCCAGCATAACAACTGGAGATTACTGGCTATGAGGCGAACCATTGAAACGCGCTTTTCTGAGTTATGTGCTCTCTTTGATATGGAACACACCTTCGCCAGAGGAGTAGCTGGACTACAGTTGAGGATTGAACAAATCCTATTGGCTTATAATTTGAGCTATTTTGAGTTTAACTAGCACCATGGGTAACATTACTATTAAAATATAATAATTTCTAACATAATATTTATAAAATTTCAGATCTCTCCAGAATGTAACATATGATTCAAGAAATTGATAACAAATCAGCCAGCGACATTTGAATATAGAAAAGAAAAGCAAATTGTTTCACCTCTATTCAATATTCGCTGGCATCTCCCCGCTACAATTATATTGAACAAAAAGAAAAAGAGCCTGAGACAAAAAGATTTCTCAGCTAATAAAAGAGAGAGCCACATTTTGAACTGGACCCCAAAAGTTAGACAGAAAAAAATCTAACTTTTGGGGTGTTTTTATTATGAAATTAACTTATAAAGATAAAGTTCAGATCTATGAACTTAGAAAACAAGGGCGCAGCTTCAAAGAGCTTTCAAATATATTTGGGATAAAAATTACCAATCTTCAGTACATGATTAAATTGATTGATCGTTATGGAATGGAAATCGTCAAAAAAGGAAAGAATTGTTACTATTCACCTGAACTAAAACAAGAGATCATTGATGAAGTTCTACTTGAAGGTCGTTCACAAATAAGGGTCTCTCTAGATTATGCTCTTCCAAGTGTTGGAATGTTGCCTAATTGGATAGCACAATATAAGAAAAACGGGTATACTATTGTTGAGAAAACAAGAGGGAGACCGCCTAAAATGGGACGTAAACCAAAGAAGAAACCCGAAGAGATGACAGAGCTAGAGCGACTTCAGGAAGAATTAGACTATTTGAGAGCGGAGAATGCCATTCTAAAAAAGTTGAGAGAACTCCGATTGAGGGACGAAAAGGATCAAGAAGAAAAGCAGAAATTGTTCAAGGATTAGTGACAGAGTTTGCCTTAGAGATTCTTCTAAAGATTATTAAGCTAGCTCGTTCAACCTATTATTACCAGCTAAAGCAACTAGATAAAAGCGATAAAAATCATGATATTAAAGCTGAAATTCAAGCTATTTTTACTGAGCATAAAGGAAATTATGGTTATCGCCGAATAACACTCGAATTAAGGAATCGTGGTTTTGTAGTGAACCATAAAAAGGTCCAACGTCTGATGAAGGCTCTTGGTTTAAGTGCTCGAATTCGTCGTAAACGTAAGTATTCTTCCTATCAAGGAGAAGTTGGCAAGAAAGCAGATAACCTTATTCAACGCCAGTTTGAAGCATCCAAACCAATGAAAAAGTGCTACACAGATGTGACAGAGTTTGCCATTCCAGCAAGCAGTCAAAAGCTCTACTTATCGCCAATCTTAGATGGCTTTAATATCGCCTATAATCTTTCTACGTCACCGAATTTGATACAAGTGAAAGATATGCTAGAACAAGCCTTCACAGAGGAACATTACGAGAATACCATTCTTCATAGTGATCAAGGATGGCAGTATCAACATCAGTATTATCATCGTTTTTTAGAGGATAAAGGAATCCAACCGTCCATGTCACGTAAAGGAAACAGTCCAGATAACGGTATGATGGAGTCCTTCTTTGGTATTCTTAAGTCTGAGATGTTTTATGGTTATGAGAAGACGTTTCACTCACTTGAGCAATTGGAACAAGCTATTGTAGACTATATTGATTATTACAACAACAAACGGATTAAGGTAAAACTAAAAGGACTTAGCCCTGTGCAATACAGAACTAAATCCTTTGGATAAATTAATTGTCTAACTTTTCGGGGTCAGTACATTTGGTGTAAGTCTCTCTTTTAGTTTTTAGTTAATTTCTTGTTATATTTCAGTAGGTTATTGGCCATGAGAACCAAGCCCATGTCAATTTTAACCTGACGTCTGCCTCTGAGATTACACCGTTTGTACCCCAAACAAGCCTTTATCTGACCAAAGACAGGTTCCACATCAACTTTACGTTGGGCAAAGATGTGACTGCCTTCGTCAGATAAAAGCACTTGGCTTTCTTTTCGTTTTAAGACTTGATATCGCTCATTGACATAAAGTCCCTTTTGCGGAGCCAAGTCAGGTTGTTCTGCCTTATAAACCCTGATTTCCTGCTTGAAACCTATCGTGGTATGGCTGTGTTTGAGATGGTCAAACTGGTATACCCAACCCTCTGGATGGGTGTAGGAATCAGCTGTTCCATCGTAAGTCCAGTTAGCCAAATTCCTATTAGATTCTTTGTGTTTTTTCTTCTGTTCCTTGTCAAAAAGACCATATTTAATCAAGTGGTCAACGCCCATCCTATCCAAGGTGAGAAGATTCTCCTCGCTACCATAGCCCGCATCGGCGACAACCGTTTTTAACTCATGTGGATACGTTTCTAAAAAAGGCAAGAGCGTTCTGGTATCTGTTGGATTTGGATAAATGTCATAGTGAAGGACGAACTGATTTTCAGTAGCGATTTGTAGGTTGTAGCCAGGTTTGAGTTGTCCATTTCTCATAGGATCTTCTTTCATTCTCATGAAAGTCGCATCATGATCCGTCTTAGAAAAACTCTTTCGACCTTGGAAGGTCTCTTGATAAATCTCGTATTTTTCGGCCCGCACTGAAAAATCATCCTTGACTTTACGCAGGACTTTCTTGAGCTTGCGGCGTTTGGTCTTACGCTCGTCCTTACCTTTAACTGGTGTTTCCTCAATGTCTTGGCTCAGTCCAGCCAATTCTTCTTCAAGAAGTTGAGCGAACTCAGTCAACTGTTCTGAGGAGATGGACTCTTGTGTATCCAGTTCAATGGCTTGATGGATAAGAGGGGTGATTTCTTCTTGGAAATAGACCTGCATCTGTTCTTGAAGTTTAGCGGAGAATTTCTCTGTCGCTTTCTTCCAAACGAAACTATACTTATTGGCGTTGACCTCAATCTTAGTGCCATCAATGTAGAGACCATCAAGTGTTACCAACTTTTCCATTTTCAACTGAAGATTGAGCTCGATAAAGAGTTCTCGCAGCAGATTTTCCATCCCGGCAGCTACACGGAAACGGTTGATGGTCCGGTAGCTGACAACCAACTGCCCTGTCAAGTACTGCATGGCTAGATTTTCTGCCATCATCTTTTCAATCTTACGGCCAGAGAAACTTCCTTGGGAATAAGCAAAGAGGAGGGCAGACAGAAGTAACTTTGGGTGATAGGAAGGGCGACCAAAATCATGTAGAAAGACTGAAACTGACCGGCTTTTAGTGTATTGACGACCTTTTCGATAGTGAAGACGATGTGACCTTGGGGCAAGACATAAGCAAGTTCTAGTGGCAAAGTTGTCTGATTTGTGTTATAGTGAATGTGCATGAGATAGCCTTTCTAAATGGTTTATTAAGCAATTCTATTTTACCAAGACTATCGCAACCATGCAAAAAGCAACGGCAAAACCGTTGCTTTTTTTTGATAGAATCGAGACATTATTGTCCCAGGCTCCAGATGTTAAAAACTAACACCTATTTCATCTAATATCAAATAAAATATCGGGAAGACAGGATTCGAACCTGCGACACCTTGGTCCCAAACCAAGTACTCTACCAAGCTGAGCTACTTCCCGTATAGATAGAAAAAATGAAGTCCTAGGAGACTTCTTTTCTATGCACCCTAGAGGAGTCGAACCTCTAACCGCCTGATTCGTAGTCAGGTACTCTATCCAGTTGAGCTAAGGGTGCTCTTTCCTATGCCGAGGACCGGAATCGAACCGGTACGATTGTTTCCAATCGCAGGATTTTAAGTCCTGTGCGTCTGCCAGTTCCGCCACCCCGGCTTCCTCAAGCGAACGACGGGGTTCGAACCCGCGACCCCCACCTTGGCAAGGTGATGTTCTACCACTGAACTACGTTCGCATTCGCTTCTTTCCTTTAATGCCGGCTACATGACTTGAACACGCGACCCTCTGATTACAAATCAGATGCTCTACCAACTGAGCTAAGCCGGCTTATCTCCTATGCGGGTGAAGGGACTTGAACCCCCACGCCGTTAAGCGCCAGATCCTAAATCTGGTGCGTCTGCCAATTCCGCCACACCCGCCTGTGACTATGACCCGTACTGGGCTCGAACCAGTGACCCTTTGATTAAAAGTCAAATGCTCTACCAACTGAGCTAACGAGTCTCTCTAATGTATCTCTATACACTAAAACGGTCCCGACGGGAATCGAACCCGCGATCTTCGCCGTGACAGGGCGACGTGATAACCGCTACACTACGGGACCTATTAAGCTTTTCCGCTTAAAGAAATGGGAGTTAACGGGATCGAACCGCTGACCCTCTGCTTGTAAGGCAGATGCTCTCCCAGCTGAGCTAAACTCCCAAAAAGGAAGTATCTCTACTTCCTATCCTTGCTAAGCGACTACCATATCTCACAGGGGGCAACCCCCAACTACTTCCGGCGTTCTAGGGCTTAACTTCTGTGTTCGGCATGGGTACAGGTGTATCTCCTAGGCTATCGTCACTTAACTGCTGAGTATCTAACACACTCAAAATTGAATAACGTCTCAAATTGTAAAAGATTTACCTCTACGCTATCTTTCTCAATGAAATTGTACTCCAGCTAGATCCTTACTAGATCTGCCTTCATTACTTAAGTAATTGTATTCGAACTAAAAAGCTAGTGATTTAGATAAATCATACGCTTTTCTTCACGTTCTCATTACTTCTTCTCGGATAAGTCCTCGAGCTATTAGTATTAGTCCGCTCCATTGCTCACACAACTTCCACTCCTAACCTATCTACCTGATCTTCTCTCAGGGCTCTTACTAACATAACGTTATGGGAAATCTCATCTTGAGGTGGGTTTCACACTTAGATGCTTTCAGCGTTTATCCCTTCCCTACATAGCTACCCAGCGATGCTCTTGGCAGAACAACTGGTACACCAGCGGTAAGTCCACTCTGGTCCTCTCGTACTAGGAGCAGATCCTCTCAAATTTCCTTCGCCCGCGACGGATAGGGACCGAACTGTCTCACGACGTTCTGAACCCAGCTCGCGTGCCGCTTTAATGGGCGAACAGCCCAACCCTTGGGACCGACTACAGCCCCAGGATGCGACGAGCCGACATCGAGGTGCCAAACCTCCCCGTCGATGTGAACTCTTGGGGGAGATAAGCCTGTTATCCCCAGGGTAGCTTTTATCCGTTGAGCGATGGCCCTTCCATACGGAACCACCGGATCACTAAGCCCGACTTTCGTCCCTGCTCGAGTTGTTGCTCTCGCAGTCAAGCTCCCTTATACCTTTACACTCTGCGATTGATTTCCAACCAATCTGAGGGAACCTTTGGGCGCCTCCGTTACCTTTTAGGAGGCGACCGCCCCAGTCAAACTGCCCGTCAGACACTGTCTCCGATAGGGATTACCTATCCGGGTTAGAGTGGCCATAACACAAGGGTAGTATCCCAACATCGCCTCCATCGAAACTGGCGTCCCGATCTCTTTGGCTCCTACCTATCCTGTACATGTGGCACAGACACTCAATATCAAACTGCAGTAAAGCTCCATGGGGTCTTTCCGTCCTGTCGCGGGTAACCTGCATCTTCACAGGTACTAAAATTTCACCGAGTCTCTCGTTGAGACAGTGCCCAAATCATTACGCCTTTCGTGCGGGTCGGAACTTACCCGACAAGGAATTTCGCTACCTTAGGACCGTTATAGTTACGGCCGCCGTTTACTGGGGCTTCAATTCATACCTTCGACTTACGTCTAAGCACTCCTCTTAACCTTCCAGCACCGGGCAGGCGTCACCCCCTATACATCATCTTACGATTTAGCAGAGAGCTGTGTTTTTGATAAACAGTTGCTTGGGCCTATTCACTGCGGCTCAGTTACACTGAGCACCCCTTCTCCCGAAGTTACGGGGTCATTTTGCCGAGTTCCTTAACGAGAGTTCTCTCGATCACCTGAGGCTACTCGCCTCGACTACCTGTGTCGGTTTGCGGTACGGGTAGAGTATAAATTAACGCTAGAAGCTTTTCTTGGCAGTGTGACGTCACTCACTTCGCTACTAAACTTCGCTCCCCATCACAGCTCAATGTTACAGATAGAAGCATTTGACTCCTATCACACCTCACTGCTTAGACGTGCTCTTCCATTCGCACGCTTGAGTTAGCCTACTGCGTCCCTCCTTCACTCTATACTCTAGTACAGGAATCTCTACCTGTTGGCCATCGGATACACCTTTCGGTCTCTCCTTAGGTCCCGACTAACCCAGGGCGGACGAGCCTTCCCCTGGAAACCTTAGTCTTACGGTGGACAGGATTCTCACCTGTCTTGCGCTACTCATACCGGCATTCTCACTTCTATGCGTTCCAGCGCTCCTCACGGTACACCTTCACCACACATAGAACGCTCTCCTACCATCCCCTAAAGGATCCACAGCTTCGGTAAATTGTTTTAGCCCCGGTACATTTTCGGCGCAGGGTCACTCGACTAGTGAGCTATTACGCACTCTTTGAATGAATAGCTGCTTCTAAGCTAACATCCTAGTTGTCTGTGCAACCCCACATCCTTTTCCACTTAACAATTATTTTGGGACCTTAGCTGGTGGTCTGGGCTGTTTCCCTTTCGACTACGGATCTTAGCACTCGCAGTCTGACTGCCGACCATAATTCTTTGGCATTCGGAGTTTATCTGAGATTGGTAATCCGGGATGGACCCCTCACCCAAACAGTGCTCTACCTCCAAGAATCTTTCTGTCGACGCTAGCCCTAAAGCTATTTCGGAGAGAACCAGCTATCTCCAAGTTCGTTTGGAATTTCTCCGCTACCCACAAGTCATCCAAGCACTTTTCAACGTGCCCTGGTGCGGTCCTCCAGTGAGTTTTACCTCACCTTCAACCTGCTCATGGGTAGGTCACATGGTTTCGGGTCTACGTCATGATACTATGGCGCCCTCTTCAGACTCGGTTTCCCTACGGCTCCGTCTCTTCAACTTAACCTCGCATCATAACGTAACTCGCCGGTTCATTCTACAAAAGGCACGCTCTCACCCATTAACGGGCTCGAACTTGTTGTAGGCACACGGTTTCAGGTTCTCTTTCACTCCCCTCCCGGGGTGCTTTTCACCTTTCCCTCACGGTACTGGTTCACTATCGGTCACTAGGGAGTATTTAGGGTTGGGAGATGGTCCTCCCAGATTCCGACGGGATTCCTCGTGTCCCGCCGTACTCAGGATCCTGCTAGGTATAAAGACTATTTAAAATACGAGGCTCTTACTCTCTCTGGCAACCTTTCCCAAGGTTTTCTTCTATAATCTTTAAGTCCACATCGCAGTCCTACAACCCCGAGAAGTAAACTTCTCGGTTTGCCCTCTTGCCCTTTCGCTCGCCGCTACTCAGGCAATCGCTTTTGCTTTCTCTTCCTGCAGCTACTTAGATGTTTCAGTTCACTGCGTCTTCCTCCTCATCTCCTTAACAGAGATGGGTAACAGGTAGTACCTGCTGGGTTCCCCCATTCGGATATCCCTGGATCTACGCTTACTTACAGCTCCCCAAGGCATTTCGTCGTTTGTCACGTCCTTCTTCGGCTCCTAGTGCCAAGGCATCCACCGTGCGCCCTTACTAACTTAACCTTATCTTTGACCTCTCAGTCATATACTCATTAATATTCACAGCGTTTTCGGTTTATTTTCTTGTTACTATTTGATATCGTTATTCAATTTTCAATGTGCTAATCTTAGGATATTAAGAGACGGTTCGCTTGCGAAAACTTCTGTAGAAAAATAGGAAACTGACGCTGTGTTCGTCGAACACAAGGAAGTTTATCTTTTTTCCTAAGAAGTTAGTCTCATATGCAACTTCACTTCTTTATTAAGTTCAGTAGGATTCTATCCTAATGGAGCCTAGCGGGATCGAACCGCTGACCTCCTGCGTGCAAAGCAGGCGCTCTCCCAGCTGAGCTAAGGCCCCACAAGACCTCTCAAAACTAAACAAGACAAACTCAATGGCTTCCGTTTTTTCCTTAGAAAGGAGGTGATCCAGCCGCACCTTCCGATACGGCTACCTTGTTACGACTTCACCCCAATCATCTATCCCACCTTAGGCGGCTGGCTCCTTACGGTTACCTCACCGACTTCGGGTGTTACAAACTCTCGTGGTGTGACGGGCGGTGTGTACAAGGCCCGGGAACGTATTCACCGCGGCGTGCTGATCCGCGATTACTAGCGATTCCGACTTCATGTAGGCGAGTTGCAGCCTACAATCCGAACTGAGACTGGCTTTCAGAGATTAGCTTGCCGTCACCGGCTTGCGACTCGTTGTACCAGCCATTGTAGCACGTGTGTAGCCCAGGTCATAAGGGGCATGATGATTTGACGTCATCCCCACCTTCCTCCGGTTTATTACCGGCAGTCTCGCTAGAGTGCCCAACTCAATGATGGCAACTAACAATAAGGGTTGCGCTCGTTGCGGGACTTAACCCAACATCTCACGACACGAGCTGACGACAACCATGCACCACCTGTCACCGATGTTCCGAAGAAACTTCCTATCTCTAGAAATAGCATCGGGATGTCAAGACCTGGTAAGGTTCTTCGCGTTGCTTCGAATTAAACCACATGCTCCACCGCTTGTGCGGGCCCCCGTCAATTCCTTTGAGTTTCAACCTTGCGGTCGTACTCCCCAGGCGGAGTGCTTAATGCGTTAGCTGCGGCACTAAGTCCCGGAAAGGACCTAACACCTAGCACTCATCGTTTACGGCGTGGACTACCAGGGTATCTAATCCTGTTCGCTCCCCACGCTTTCGAGCCTCAGCGTCAGTTACAGACCAGAGAGCCGCTTTCGCCACCGGTGTTCCTCCATATATCTACGCATTTCACCGCTACACATGGAATTCCACTCTCCCCTTCTGCACTCAAGTTAAACAGTTTCCAAAGCCTACAATGGTTGAGCCACTGCCTTTCACTTCAGACTTTTCTAACCGCCTGCGCTCGCTTTACGCCCAATAAATCCGGACAACGCTCGGGACCTACGTATTACCGCGGCTGCTGGCACGTAGTTAGCCGTCCCTTTCTGGTTAAGTACCGTCACAGTATGAACTTTCCATTTTCACACTCGTTCTTCCTTAACAACAGAGCTTTACGATCCGAAAACCTTCTTCACTCACGCGGCGTTGCTCGGTCAGGGTTCCCCCCATTGCCGAAGATTCCCTACTGCTGCCTCCCGTAGGAGTCTGGGCCGTGTCTCAGTCCCAGTGTGGCCGATCACCCTCTCAGGTCGGCTATGTATCGTCGCCTAGGTAGGCCATTACCCTACCTACTAGCTAATACAACGCAGGTCCATCTACTAGCGATGCAATTGCATCTTTCAAGCATCTAACATGTGTTACATACTGTTATGCGGTATTAGCTATCGTTTCCAATAGTTATCCCCCTCTAATAGGCAGGTTACCTACGCGTTACTCACCCGTTCGCAACTCACAGTCTATGGTGTAGCAAGCTACGGTATAAACTGTGCGTCCTACTTGCATGTATTAGGCACGCCGCCAGCGTTCGTCCTGAGCCAGGATCAAACTCTCATATAAAGTTTGAGCTCTCACTCATTTCTGTCACTGACAGATTTATTGTTTCTTTTTAATGTTTGACGGACTGTTCTTAAACAGTCGCCTGCACATTGGTTCGTCTTGTTCAGTTTTCAAAGGTCTTTGTCGCCCCTCAAGCGACAACTATCTTAGTATATCACCTCCTTCTCTTCTTGTCAATACCTTTTTTCATCTTTTTTTATTTTTCTTGTTTTTTGTGACCTTTGAAAAAGAAAAGTTCTGAAATGAAGTTAGCCAGCTGATGATATGAAAAAACGCCTCAGATAAGTACTTGCGCTGGTCATACGAAATAGAAAATATGTATAAAATAAAAATTCTATGACCTATTATCATAGAACTTTTATATCATTTTTCTATATATTTATTGTTTATCTCTAACAATCATCTCAGCTATCCTATTTATGACTTAATTTTCTAGTCAAAAAATCACCAGCAAACTGAATGGCAAAGATAAGTACAATAATAATGATCGTTGCTAAAATAGTTACATCGTTATTATAGCGATTGAAGCCATAAGCAATCGCAACATTCCCGATTCCTCCAGCACCGACAGCACCAGCCATTGCAGTCTCGCCAACGAGAGAAATAAGAGTGACTGTTGTCACACGAATCAAATCTGGCAAACCTTCACGTAGATAGACACCAACTAGGTCACCGAAAGTCGCTCCGCTTGCCTGAGCAGCTTCAATAACACCGCCGTCCAATTCGGCGAGAACAACTTGAACTTGGCGAGCAAAAAAAGCAAATACGGCAAAAGAAAGTGGTACAATAGCTGCGTTTGGTCCAATACTAGTCCCCACAATCAAGTGTGAAAAAGGTGAAAGAACAGCTAACAAAATAATAAATGGGATGGCGCGGAAGATAGACGTGATTTTGTCTAAAATCCAAAAAACTATTTTATTTTCCAAGACACCACCTGGAGCAGTCAAAACAAGAAAAAGCCCTGCAATTAACCCCAATAATCCACCAATAATAAAAGAAATAACTGTCATATATAACGTCAAGTAAATAGCTGTTCCCCAGCCAGCTTGACCGCTCCAACCCATTCGATAAACATTCGGCAAGTATGTTTGAATAAAGTTTTCCATCTATGCTTCTCCCTTCAATACTGTCAATTGAACACCAGCTTCACGAATGGCTGCTTTAGCCGCTGTTAGATTTTCCTTTTCACCAGATAAAACAACGACCAATTCTCCGACAGGTGTTCCACCTAAAATTTCAATATTTCCATAGAGTATATTGGCAGTAACTTGATGATGTTTGTAAATTTCATTCAGCAAGGGTTCATCTGTAGAGGTTCCTGCGTACTTCATTTGCACCAAGAGACTATTTTTCGCCAAATGTTTGACAATTTCTTGTTGCTCAATCTTGCCCATAGCTTCATCAATTCCTGTTGCAGTCGCGATGAAGTCTTTGGTTAAGTCTTGCTGAGGATTAGAGAAAATATCCAAAACAGAACCTTCTTCAATCAGTTGACCGTCCTGCATAACTGCGACACGATTAGCGATGTCTTTGACAATTTGCATCTCATGAGTAATCAAAACAATTGTTAATCCCAGCTTTTGATTTAAATCTTGTAAAAGAGCTAAAATTTGTTTAGTTGTTTTTGGATCTAGAGCTGAGGTTGATTCATCAGAAATCAAGATTTTAGGGTCATTTGCTAAAGCACGCGCAATGGCAACCCGCTGTTTTTGCCCTCCGGAAAGCTGAGAAGGATAATTTTCAGCACGATCGGCTAAACCGACCAACTCCAACAGGGTACGCACTTTTTCTTTCTTTTCTTCTTTTGATAGACCAGAATGTTTCAACGCAAAAGCGACATTTTCTTCTGCCGTCAATTGACTCATCAGATTAAAATGTTGAAAAATCATGCCGATGTCTTGACGTTTGCGGCGCAGCTGTTCTGCTGTCAAGGTTACTTTATTGTCAAAAAGAACATCATCATCTACAATAATTTTCCCGCTCGTTGGAACTTGCAGTAGGTTAATGACACGAACCAAGGTTGATTTCCCAGCCCCAGAATAACCGACAATTCCATAGATATCTCTTTCTTGAATATGAATCGTCACATCTTTAACTGCTTGAATCTGACGTTTCTTTTGTTGAAAGGTTACATCAATGTGATCTAACTGAATCATTTCTTTACTCATAACTTGCAATCAGCTCCTCTACTAATTCAATATGGGTGTAATAATCTACAATGCGGACATTTTCGTCACCGCCATGGTCTCGACTATTCGCATTTCCAAGTCCAAAGGCGACCATTGGTACCTCAAGTGCTTCAAATACCGTGTGCATCGGTCCTGTACCTGCTGTAGTTGGTAAGACAGAAACTCCTTTTTGATAGAATTTCTTAGCTAGTTCAATGACATTTAAAATCGGCAACGCACTCATATCACTACGATAGCTCATTTCTCCCAAAGTATAAACTAATTCTACCTTATCAAAACCATTTTTGTCGAGTTGTTTGCGAATCAGTTCCAATACTCCATGTGGTTCCAGTCCTGGCACTAAGCGAACCTCTACTTTTGCCGAAGCTTCTGACGGAAGAATCGTCTTCACTCCTTGACCTTGGTAACCAGAAGTAATTCCTTCAATGTTCAAAGATGGTTCAAAGAAAATTCGATTTAAAAAAGATTTTTTCTCTTCTTGTAATAAAGGTAATTCCAAACCATAAATAGTTTCTACTTCTTCTGGACTGCGCTGAGCGTATTGTTCCACTAAAGCTAACTCTCGTTGATTAGGTGTGATTACTTGATCATAAAGCCCTTCTACCTGAATACATCCATCCTTATCTCTCAAGCTAGCAAGGGCGTTCAACAAGTACCAAGAAGCCGAATCAATCACACCACCAAAGCTAGAATGAATATCCACTTCCGCACTTTTGACCTTCATATCAAAGGTCACAATTCCCTTGTTCCCACCAGAAATTTCTAGTTGACCCAAAGAATTTTTAATTCCTTGTTCCCAAACGAGAAGATCTGCCCCTTGCAGAAGCACCTTGTGTTTGGCTAGGTATTTTTCTAAATCAACAGAAGCAGACTCTTCTGCTCCTTCCATCATAAAAATGACATTGACAGGTAACGTTTTATGCTTTTGTAAATATTTTTGCATAGCCGTCAAACGCGCGATAATATGTCCTTTGTCATCATCTACTCCGCGACCATACATGCCACCGTCTCGAATAGATAAGGTAAATGGATCATCTGTCCAAATCTGATCGCTATCTGCCGGAACCGTGTCGTAGTGATTATAAAAAATAATTGTCTTAGCTGTAGGGTTTGAACTTTTAAACTTCGCTATCACAAATGGCGCTGTATAGTTGTCATCTAATTCCACCTCCGCACCAGCTCTTGTAAAGATTTCTTTTAGATAAGCAGCCACTTCTTGTAAACCGACTTGTTGAGCGAAGATTGATTTTTTAGCAATCAAAGTTCGTAAAATGGCGATATATTCTTGTGTTACTATATCTTGTTCAAATTTTTTAATTTGCTCTTCTTCACTTGAAAATGTCATATTTTCTCCTTATAGAATGGCGACAAAACTCAGTCGGTAATTCCAACTGAGTTTTTAGACTGAAATACAGCTAATGAAATAAAGATTACCAAACCGGTTGGTCTAAACCGTCTGATGTTTCTTCAACCACTTTTTTCACTTCATCTGAATGATAAGCTTTAATGAGTTTCTTAATGGCATCTGCTTTTGGAGATTTTTCCCAATCTTTTTTAGCTGCAATGATGTTAAACCATTGTTTTGAATTTTTATCTTTCGGTTCAATGAACAAGGCTTTTTTATAGTCCAATTTTGCTTCTGTTACAAATGTATTGTTTACAACGGCTGCATCTACTGAAGTCAATGAGCGAGCTGTTTGACTAGCATCCAATTCTGTAATTTTCAATTTTTTCGGATTTTCTTTGATATTTGCCACAGTTGCCAATTCATTTCCAGACTTGTCTAATTTAATCAATCCTGCAGATTGCAATAAATTAAGCGCTCGACTTTCATTTGTCGCATCATTTGGAACTGCAATTTCTGCACCATTTGGAATTTGATCTACTTTCGTATATTTATTTTTTCCATTTTTGGTACCAGAGTAGAGGCGAATTGGTGAGATATAAGTTTCAGCAGTTGCAACTAAGTTTTGCTTGTTTTCCTTGTTCCAGTTGTTCAAGAAATAGTAATGTTGGAAAGCATTGATATCCACTTCACCATCAGCGACCGCTTTATTTGGTTGCGAGTAGTCCGTAAATTCTGTAAATTTCAACTTGATATTATCTTTTTTCAACAATTCTTGAATCTTGTCCCAGCGTTTTTCCTCTGAGTCACTCTTTGTCATTACACCAACTTTAATCGTTTTGGCGTCGTCACTTTTATTTTCTGAACCACAAGCTGCTAAGCCAATCACTGCTACAGCTGCTAGAGCTGTTATTCCAAACCATTTTTTAAATTTCATTTTCTGTCTCCTTTAAAAATCTTATGAAAATAGTATCGCACATATTTACCTGATTGACAAATTGTTATTTCATAACAAAGGGTATAGTTATAAACTATAACTGTTTTGTGTAAGAAAACCAGCTGAAACTTTGAAACTAGCTGGCTTTACATTCTCTTATTTCACATCTGCTTCTACTGGCAAGTAACTACCGCCAAAGAATTTTTGGGATAGTTTTTCCAGAGTTCCGTCTTTATACAACTCTTGAATACGCCTATTAACAAATGTTTTCAACTCATCTTGTCCTTTTGCTAAAAGTGGATAAACATAAGGTTGTTGGTCACTTGGTAAATCAATCACTTTCAAGTTGTCCAGTTTTTGATTTTTAATGACTGTTTCTACACCAATTTTATCAAAAATCTTATAATCAAACTTACCGTCGTTTAAATGACTCATAATCTGTTGAAAATCTGCTTTTGTATAGCTAATTTTCGTTGGATTGCCAGAATGTTCTTGGTTGTATTTTTCTAATTGTGCTGCAGTCGTTGTCCCTTGTACAACTTCTGTTGTTTTCCCACCAATATCATCCAGCGATTGAATGCTTTTATCAGATTTTTTCACCACTAAAACGTTTGGATTTTTAGCAGTTGGAGCTGCATACAAATACTTTCCTGCACGTTCTTTTGTATAGCTGATATTGTTGACCGCCATTTGGTAGCGATCACTATCCAGACCTGCGAAAATACCTGACCACTCTGTTGTTTCAAATTTTACCTTGTATTTGTCAGAATCTTTGAAGATCGCACGAACGACTTCGATTTCATAACCTGTTAGTTTACCATTTTCTTCATAGTTAAACGGCTTGGGTGAAGCATTCGTTGCGACTTTAATTTCTGTTTTTCCAGATGAAGTCGTTGATTTTGAATTGGAGCACGCTGCTAAAGCTCCTATTGTCAAAAGCCCAAGGGCTGTTAAAGAAGAATATTTTAACACTTTTTTCATATTCCTATAATAACCTCTTTCATTAAGATAAATCTTATCATATCAAATATTTTCCTTCTTGACTATTATTTGATTTTTATCAAAGTGATAGATTTTCTTTATCAAGTAGAGCTAAACGAAATCAGATTTTTACCAACCATTGATACATTTGACGAATAGTGGAAAACTCAATTACTTTTCTAAACTAGCTGCGCGCGTTAAAGCGACATCAATATTAGCACAAAAGTTGTCTGCACCAACTCTATCAATAAAGCTTGCTTTTTCCATGACATGATAAGGTTGTTCGTTGACATTTGCCAAGGAGCTCTTCAAGAGCATCCAATCCTGAAATATCCATTGCAGACACACTGCGCATACGAAGAATTAAGACATTTTTACCTTGTTCAGACAAAATAAGTCCTTGATTTGTCCAACGATGATTCCAACGGCAATTTCAAGGGTAAATCCAACAGTGATGGTCTTTGAAATAAATTTAATCAGATCATCAAAATGCAACAAACCTATGCCGATGAGCATAAGACCAGCTAAGAAAGCAGCCACTGTCAGACCAGCCAGAACGTATTGCGCAATAATTCCATAAATGATAACAACCAAAGCGGCTGTTGGCTCACCAATCTGAACACGACTCCCACCTAAAAAAGGAAATGAAAAAACCAACTACAACAGCTGTATAAAGATCTTGCTCTAGATTGACCCTCGAAGCAATCGCTAAAGCAATTGACAATGGTAAGGCAATAATTGCCACGATAATCTAGCTACAAGGTCTTTGACAAATTGTGCACCCGAATAATTCTTTACCATACTAAAAACTTAGGATTGATATGCTTAAAAGCGTCCATTTCCCCTGTTCCCAGACGCTTGCGAGAATCTTATTACCATTGTAATATAACCCCATGTAAAATCTCTAGATGACCTGAATATGAAAACTTACCAGAAAAGGCGATAGTTATTTCACCAACGCCTTTAACAATTATTCTCATTCGTTTCTATCCTTTAGTGAGGAGATAGAAAAGCTGGCTAAACCAAGTCCAAGCATTGTCAGTGCAGCCTTAGTGTCCACTTTTCCTAAAGCAGATAAAACCACTACAACAATCCCCATGGCTACTCCAAGTCCTCTCAACACGGTGTCAACAATATCAGATTTTCTATTTTTCTTGTTTTCTTTCATCACTGTCTGTCCTTGCATCAGCTCATCTACCGATGTATCAAACAGGTCTGCTAATTTAGGAATGGTATTAATATCTGGATAGGATAAATCTCTTTCCCATTTTGAAACAGCCTTATCAGTGACCCCCATCTTTTCAGCCAGTTCTAATTGTGTCATCCCTTTTGCTTTCCTTAATGATGAAATCATCATACCTAGTGTTTGTTTTTTCATCAGATTTTTCCTCCCTCCATTTGCTAATTATATTGTAGCACCTTTTCTTACAAACTCAATCGACCAATAGTTTACTTCTCTCAACTTATAGTTTATCACTGGTTTGTCTGCTTTTTACGCTCCTTATTTGAATTTTTAGAATAAACTAAGCTACAACAAGCAGTCTTGGAAACCAACCTCACTCTTCAACTACATATTATTAGCTAGCCACCTTTTCTACCAAACTTCATGTCTACTCTATCAAAGTAAAGAAGATACTAGCTCAACATACTTACGGTCTTATAACTAAATTTCTTAAAAAACACTGAGAGATTAGTAAGTAACAAAAAAAGAGACTGGGACAAAATTATCTCAGTCTCAATCTGTATTAGTAAAAAACTCTTGACGCAGTAGCTGTCGGACTCTTTCTTCACTATTAAAATCCTTCTACATTTGTATAAATCTTTTGGACATCTTCGTCGTCTTCTAAAACAGCATACAACTTTTCAAATGTTTCTAAATCTTCGCCTGATAATACCACATCAGATTGTGGAATCATTTCCAATTCGGTAACTTGGAATTCTTCTACACCAGATTCGCGGAGAGCAGTCAAGGCTTTGTGCAAATCTGTTGGTGCTATATAAACGGTGATAGTACCGTCTTCTGCTTCAACGTCATCTACGTCTACATCTGCTTCTAACAATTGTTCAAAGACGCTATCTGCATCGTCTCCTGCAAACACAATCACACCTTTATTATCAAACATATAAGACACTGAGCCACTCGCTCCCATGTTTCCACCATTTTTACCAAAGGCAGAACGAACATTTGCTGCGGTACGATTGACATTTGAAGTTAGTGTATCCACAATAAGCATTGAACCATTTGGACCAAAGCCCTCATAACGTCCTTCAGTAAAGGTTTCGTCTGTATTTCCTTTTGCCTTATCTAACGCTTTGTCAATAACATGCTTTGGCACTTGCGCTTGCTTCGCACGTTCAATAACAAATTTCAAAGCTGAGTTCGATTCTGGATCTGGCTCTCCTTTTTTAGCTGCTACATAGATTTCAACACCAAATTTAGCATAAACTTTTGAGTTTGCACCGTCCTTGGCAGTTTTTTTCGCCACAATATTGGCCCATTTACGTCCCATTGGATGTTCTCCTTTAGATTTTCACTTTTTCAATCTTTTTTATTATATCACAAGTCAGGTTGAATTTCACTAGCAAATTATTGACAATAACCAGCTCTATAAAATAATTTTTGCATCAATCTACCATTATCGGGATTTTCCCAAAATTCTGCTCTTCTAGCTGGGCATTCCCTAGCTGATAAATACAATCAGCTCGCTGGGTTAAGGAATCCCATGGTTCTTGACCGATGCGACTGACGAAGTCTGTTTTCCCTTTCATCTTTTTAAGATGTTCTCGACCTGCTTGAGTAAAGCCCAAGATATGAATACCGCTAGGCAACTGATCATTTCTTGCACCGACCAAAATATAAGTCAGAATTCGTCTGATTCGTGCTTTCGTATATCGCTTGGTTGCGACTTGTTCGACCAACTCCTCTACGCTATAACTGGTTTTCACTGCTTCCTGCAAGCGTACCGAAAGTTCTCGATTAACCTGATAAAAACTCGTCAAATCGGGATGACTGATAATCTGGTAACGCAGCAAAGGATAAAGTGCTGACCAGGTCACTTTGGGAGACTGAATCAGCAGTTCATGAGCCGGGGTAAATTTCTCCAGAAAATCTGGATAATTAAGACGCTCTCTAAGAGCCGTAGCTGAGGCATATTTTAAATTTACGACTTGCGAATGATAGCCAGCTCCTTGACGCTTGATTGGAAGAATCTCAATAGCCTTTCCAGCACAAGCTTTGGCATAAGAAAGTCCTAAAATGTGATTGGGTGTATTGCCTGTGAATTTCACACCAGCAAACTTTTCCCACATTTTCTGTGTTTTCTGTGGATAAGACAAATCATCTGGCAAACTTTGTACGTAGTCCACCATTTTCTGTTGATTATCTATATAAATCTGTGAAAAGTGTTGATAATCTAAGACCTCTTCCGTGCCAAAGGTCAACTTATTCACACTAAGGCGCTCTAAAATATCTACTGCTCCTTGTGCGAAGTAGTCAGCTGACTGAACAGCCACCAAAAATGGTAATTCAACCACCAAATCAGCGCCATTTCGCAGAGCCATTTCCGCGCGTGTCCACTTATCCACAATCGCAGGCTCACCACGTTGGACAAAATTACCGCTCATAGCAATAATTTTCAAACCTTTAGCCTGCTCTAGCAAGTATTTATGACCATTGTGGAAGGGGTTGAATTCTGCAATGATACCGGTGATAGTCATGTGGCGCTCCTATTTACTATTCATACTCCATTATTTCATTAATCAATTAGAAAGTTATAAGACCCTACTTTTGTTTTATCAGTTTCAACAAAGAATAGATAAATAATTTTATATCTATAATTTAGTTAACAAATTTCTTCAACAATTCCTATTTGTAAATGTTTTTCCAACACTTTTAAATAGTTTCATATCGAATTACATAATAGAATTATCATTTCAATCCTATAAATTGTTTAAAAATATCATTATTAGCGAAAGCAATTCCCCAGCGTCTATTAATATATTTTTTCAAAGATTCAGATCTTTGATAAATAGATTCAACAGTCCAATCTTCAAAGTCTCTTGCCAACTTTCTCTCTGATAAAATACCAAACTCATAACAGCAATCTCCTTTTTTTCTTTTGTCTGGATATGATTTATCAGCAAGATAACCATTCTTTTTTTTGCCAATCAACAATAAATTTGGTAAGGAATGTTTGAACTTATTTTTTTCCTTATCTGTAAAATCACCAAATTGACGATCCCAATATGTATTTCGACCTGCTTTAGGATATATATGCTCGATATTATAAAAATCACTCTCAAAATGAGAAAAGAGTTCACTAATTTTTTTCTCATACTCTGGGTCTCTTGCCTCTTCAATTAAATAAGCTTCTAAATTATACAGAATATATTTTGCAACTCGTTTATTATTTTTATAAAAGTAAAACGAATCTACTTTTGTATTATTAAAGAATTTTCCAGTAACAAATGCTTGTTTCAACTTATTAACTGTTATTCTTAACTTATTGAGATAATCCAAATAATCATATTCTTCATTTTCACCAAAATCTCGCAATTGTATAGAGAATTCACTCAATTCAATAAATGAGAACATTTTATCATAATTGCCTTTATATTTTAAATTACTCAAAAACAATCTTATAAGTAAAGCAGATTCAAATTGTTGTAATATTGCTATCCGTTTTTTTTCATCACAATTCTCATCGCCATACAAAGAGAAAATAATTCTCTTCAGTGAATCTACAGGGAATATTGCGTTAAAAATAAAATTATTTTTTCTAGAATTGAGTAAGATCTTAATTCCATTTAACAATTTAGCCTCTTCAAAACTAATTGCTGAATACTGAAAAGGATTATTTAACCAAACCCATAATGTTATTTTATTAGCTAAATCATCAATATAACTTCTTATGTCATTTATACTGATAACTTTATTAATCACATTGCTAGCAGTAAAATAATTATCCAATAGAAAATCAACTTTACTATTTGAATTTTGGATTTTTCCCTCTTCTTCTTTTGCGCTAATATACTTTTTTAAAGGTTTATAACAATCTATTTGTTGTACCAAAAAAGAATCATCTAATCCTCGCCTAAATATACTAGTTCCTAACAAAGTATCATTAGTATAATTGAGCTCTTCCAAACCTAAATATCTATATAGTTTTTTCCAACACTCATTAATTTGTTCTCTTAAATTAGCTTTTGCACTATCATTAGTTTGTAAAAGCATCGTTAAATAAATCAATCTATTTTTCAACAACTCCAGTTTTGATAGAGGCTTTCCTCGATTATTCATTGTCTCAAATGTAACAAAAATATCTAATTCCTCATCAATTATGTACTTATTAAAAACAATATTGTATAAAAGTTTCTTTAGTAATTTATCAAGATTTTCAAAACTTAATTTTTTACACTGAATGGTAAAAAATTCTTTAGCATCTTTCAAATTATTGGAATACTGATTTTCCTCCACAACAAAATCAGTATTTACTGGAAAATCATCTTTTAAAATTTCTTTAATGTAAAAAGCTAAACTATCACTAGTATTATCGTACAAAAATTTATATGTTTTATTCCCATCTTTTTCTTGCGCTATGTAATCACTATATATAGATTCAATTGTTCTATTGGTATCTAATTTTTTATCAGTATGATACTCCTTAGCAACTTCTAAAATAGTGACTAGTAGTATAACAGCGGTAGTCAAACGCTGTTGCCCATCAACGATATAGAATGGTTTCATACGTCTTTCAGTTATTAACCATTTTTCTTTATTCCAATTACTATAAATCTTACTATCTACTTGTTCAAAAGTTAAAACACCCGCATAATGATTACGATGTTCATCAATTAATTCTATATCTTCCCAAAAATCTTGTATTTCTTTATTTTTCCATGAATATCCCCTTTGATAATCTGGAATTCTCAATAAATTTTCACGAAGTATTACATCTAAAGTTTCTAAATTACCAAGCATTGTTATCCTCTTTTCTTTTTAACTACCTCAAACATAACAATATTATTGTTTGTTTACTTTCATTGCCATTTAAAACTACTACTTTATCACTCTACTATTTCCCTCACTTCTCACACACAAAAAACCAACGTTTGCTTTCTTTTTTCGGTGCTTGGTCTTCAAAATCTGCATAAACCTTAACAATTTTAAATCCAGCTTTTTCTAGTAAAATATCATAGGTCAAAATTTCGTAAGTGCGCTCTTCATGGACTTCGTCGTAACGTGTGAAGCGCCCGTCTTCGTCTTGCAAGAAAAAGGTCAATTCATGCACGACTGAATGTGGCGCCTCATCGGCGTATGTATCCCAGACCATGGCAAATTCATCAGCGTTTTCATGGTAAGAATAACCAGGAAAGACGGTATCTGTCTGGTAAGTTGAGTGCACATCAAAAATGAAAACGCCGCCTTCGTTCAAACAGTTGTAAACTTGCTGAAAGACATCACCGACTTCAACTTCATCGGCCATGTAGCAAATTGAATCAGAGTAACAAGTCACCAAGTCGTATTTCCCAGCTTGCGACAAATCAAGCATGTTGCCCTGTCTGAATTCAATAGCTTCACCTGCTTCTTTGGCACGTTTACGAGCGATTTCAAGCATCTCATCACTCAAATCCAATCCCGTCATATCAAAGCCAGCTTTGGCAAAGCGTACGGATTGAATCCCTGTTCCACAAGCTAATTCTAAGAGCTTTTTCTTATTTTTTGGAAAATGGCGGAGCGAAAAATCGGTCCATTTATCATAAAGACTATCATCCATAATAGCATCATAGACTGATGCGAAGGTTTCATAAGTTGTCATCTTATCTAGAAGTACCAAAAAGGTACTCTTCCTTTCTTCTCATTGAAAGAGGTTGGGACAATGTCCTCAACCCTCATCGTTTTTTATCTACAAGGTTTGTTTCTCAAGCAATGGTGTCACATCCACACCAACGGCTTCATGCCAGAGTTTTTCAAGGTTGTAGTGATTCCGCATTTCCTCAGAAAAAATATGAACAACCACCCCGCCTAGATCCAAAAGCACCCAGCCTCCAGCAGAGTCTCCTTCTACATGGCTAGCTGATTGCCCTGCTTCTGTAACTTTTTCACGAATATTATCAGCAATCGCTTCTAGTTGACGGCTATTCATAGAGCTGGCAATGACAAAATAGTCTGTCATCGTCGTCAATTCTTGCAAATCTAGCACAGTAATGTCTTCTGCTCGTTTTTCATCCGCTGCTTTTACAACAATTTCTAATAGTTCTTTTTTATCCATTTAATCCTCTTTTAAAATTTCTTCTAAATCAGCCACTTGGGCAAAACGTCCGTTCCAAGCGTTTTCATAATGCTGTATTAATTGTTCTGCTGTAATTTCTCTTTCAGCAAAGGTAGTCGTGCCATTTTTAACAACTGCCAAATCATAACCAAACTCAAACGCTACCTTAACAGTCGTATCAATGCAATAATTCGTTGCCATGCCAATGATAATCAGCCGCTCAATAGCTTGGCTATCCAGATAAGTCTGTAAATGAGTTTCTTTAAAAGCACTATTATAATGTTTATCAAAGATTTTTTCGCCAACTTCTGGAGCAATAACTCCGTAAATTTCCCAGCCATGACTTCCTGTCAGTCGTTCGTCGTCATTGTGGCGGACATAAATCACTTCAATGTTTTTCTCACGACAAGTGGCGATTGCTTTTTGCCAGACAGATAAGCAGTTATCAACAGCATACGGTTTAGCCTCTATCAAGGCTGTTTGAATATCAATCACTAACAGAGCCATTTTCATTTGTCATCTTTCATAAAGCCAACATACGCATTATAAGTCTCAATGGTTTGTGGGAAGATAGGCAAGCCCTTATGTGCCAGGTGCTCTACCGTCCGCGCTGTTTCGTAGGCAACCGCCTTATTTAACGATTTTTTAGCAATTTCACGTGCTTGCTCCACTCCTGGAAAGTTCCGATTAGGCTCAATATAGTCTGCTACGTAGACCACCTTATCTAAATCGGACATTTGGGCAGAACCTACGGTATGAACTTCGATAGTTCGTAAAATTTCTGGATCTGTCAATCCTAAATCTTCCTGAATTTTATAAATGCCGACCATGCCATGCCAGACATTATTTCCCCAATCTTTCAATGCTGGATCCAGAGCATACTTATCAATCAGTGCCAGAAATTCTTCGTCAGAGAGCTTTTTTGCATAATCATGGAGCAGACCTGCCAAACCAGCTTTTTCTACATCTACACCGAAGCGCTCTGCCAAGTCAATCGCTGCTTGTTCCACTCCTAGACAATGTTTAAAACGTTTCTCTGGTAAAAGATGCTGCATTTTGACTAAAAGCTGCTCACGAGAAATTCCCACGTAAGTTTCATATCCCATTATTGTAAAGCCCTTCTTTCTCAATATAGTCTAAAACTGGCTTGGGTAGGAGAAAATTAGGCGTCCGACCTTGAGCCAGAAAATCTCGAACCATACTCGAAGAAATATCCATCAACGGCACATCTACCCAGATAACTGGATAAGAGGTACCAGCTTTATAACGGGGACGCTGAACACCAACAAATTGCACCAAATCAACTAATTCGTCAATTCGATGCCACTTGGGAAGGTAATCTACCATATCCGCTCCGATGATGAAATAATAATCTGTATCTGGATGTTTTTCCGTCAAGAATTTCATCGTATCATAGGTGTAACTAATACCCTTTCTCTCTAACTCAATGGTTTCAATTCCCAGACCTTCAATGCCTTCAATTGCCAACTTCAGCATCTTCAGTCGGTGCTTCTCATCAATCGTTGATTTCTTATCAACATGTGGTGGCTCATACTCAGGCATCAGCAAGACCTGATCTAAACATAATTGTTGCCGAACTTGATCAGCTACGACCAAATGGGCATTGTGAACTGGATTGAAATTTCCGCCTAAAATCCCAACTTGCTTTCTTTTTTTTGCTTTTACTTCTGGTTCCAACTTCACCTTGGTGAAAGGAGTCAGTAATTCAATTGCCATAGGCTGCTTCCTCTAAATTTCTTTTACCTTTACTGAAATTTTGCGGTTTTCTTTTTTGCTAGACTGCTTGTACAGAATTAAAGTGCGACCAATTTTTTGAACAGTATTCACACCGATTTCCTCTTCGAGAATTTCTGCTACTTCATGGATGTTCTCATCTGTATTTTGCAGAAGAGTTACTTTAATCAATTCTCTAGCATCTAAAGCTTGACGGACACTCGTTTTAATCTGGTCGTTGAGACCGTTTTTGCCAATCTGAATGATTGGTTTGAGACTATGAGCTTGGTTATTTAAAAAAGCCCGTTGTTTTGATGTTAATGACATGATAAGATACAAAGAGCGTCAAAACCTACAGAAAACTAGGAAATTCAGCGAAGAATCAATGATTCTAAGAGAATTTAGCTATTTTCCGAGTTTTTAGCTCGTGTTCAATTCCTTTCTAAAAATTGGTTTAACTGTGACGGTTTTCTACTAGAATTCCTTAGATAATGGCTTTGCGGATCACTACTGCTACTCCATCTGGTGCCCAGGCTGCAATCTTTGCTGGTCCTGTCACACGAATCCAGCCCAAGCCTGAAAAAACTACATCTGTTTTGGCTTCAATTTTCAACTCATGTTTGACTAACTGAGGAAAATCTGATACTTCTTTTTTAGAGGGCGGTGTTAGCAAAGAGCCAACATGCTTTTCATAAAATTCTCCCGCTCCCGCAAGCTTGGTACGGTGCAATTTGAGCTCATTGTCAAAATAAGCCGTAAAGCCCTGCTTATCACCCGACACAAAATCAAAGCGTCCCAAGCCCCCTAAAAAGAGGGTTTGTTCAGGATTGAGTTGATATGTTTTGGGCTTGATTTCCTTTTTCGGACTGATATATTTGAGATTTTTAGCAGACAGATAATGAGCCATTTGGTGGCGGTGGATAATCCCTGGTGTGTCGTAGATATGACTGCCGTCAGCCAGCGGAATTTCAATCTTATCCAGTGTAGTTCCTGGAAAACGCGAAGTCGTAATGATTTCCTTATCCCCAGTAATTTCCTGAATAATAGCATTGATAAGGGTGGACTTACCAACATTGGTCACGCCGACCACATAAACATCTCGGCCTTTCCGATATTGCTCAATCTTTTCAATCAATTCTTTAATCGCTTGCTTGTTTTGAGCTGAAGTCAAAACTACATCAACAGGGCGCAGTCCTTCCTCGTGAGCCCGCTCCGTCAGCCATTGGGCAACCTTGCTCGTCTTAACCGACTTAGGGAGAATATCTTTTTTATTCCCGACCAACAGCACATCGTTACCAGCCACAAAGCGTGGCAAACCCGGAATCACCGAACCATTAAAATCAAAAATATCTACTACATTGACTACGAGAGCATTGCTGTCGCCGACTTCGTGGAGAAGTCTGAGAAAATCATCGTCTGTCAATTGCACATCGGTAATTTCGTTGTAGTGACGCAGACGGAAACAGCGCTGACAATACAGCTCACCTGTCTCCATTCCCTTTTCCAAAGCCGACTGAGGGGTGTAGCCAAGCCTATCCTTATATTTTGTCTGAATCGGTGCTCCACACCCAATACAGAGAATGTCTTCCATACTTAAATTCCTTTTTTATACTCAATCGGTCCATATTTTTCGGTGATTTTTTTCAACACACGACGCTCACGAGCTCGGTTAATCTGGGTCTTTAACGAATCATGCTCAACCAGTGGCTTAACCAAAATCGAACGAATTCCGGCTCTATGAGCAGCTCGAATGTCCGTCATGAGCTGATCTCCCACCATGACTACTTCATTTTTCTCAAAATGAAATTCTTTCAGCGCCCGATCAATCCCCCAAGTGAATGGTTTCATAGACCAACAGACATAGTCAATTTCAAACTTTTCAACTGCTCGTTTGACTCGTTTTTTAGTGTTATTGGACACCACAATAATCCGAATCCCTGCATCGCGCACATCATGGAGCCACTGCTTCATTTCTGGCGTTCCGTCGGGATTGTTCCATGCGATAAGAGTATTATCTAAATCCACCAAAACAGCCTTGATACCGTGTTTTTTTAAACTTTCAACTGTCAAATCATAAACTGCCTCAATCGCAAAATCAGGCATGTAGTTTTCAATTGCCACATTTCTCTCCAAACATTATACTTCTACCTATTTTAACATAAAAAAAGAGTTTTCGCACCCTAGATTTTTTCATCGATTTTATGTACAATTTGCCAAAAAATGTTTAAAAATGTTATAGTAAGAATAGAGAATTTAACACGGAGGAACTTATGGCAAATACGAGTAAGAAAATGACTGCCGTCTCCCCTCTTTTACAAAAATTTATCAACTGGTCTTCTATTGTTGGAGCAGTTGGAACAGTAATTTTCTGTATCTGGGCCTATTATACTGGCATTTTACAATCCAAAGAAACTCTGTCAGACTTTATTAAGCAAGCTGGCATTTGGGGACCGCCACTCTTTATTTTCTTACAAATCTTACAGACAGTTGTTCCTATTATTCCTGGAGCTTTGACTTCGGTTGCTGGTGTTTTTATTTATGGTCATATCATTGGAACCATTTATAATTATATCGGCATCGTCATCGGCTGTGCTATTATTTTTTACCTAGCGCGTACCTACGGTTCTGCTTTTGTCCAATCGGTCGTCAGCAAACGCACCTATGATAAGTACATCGGTTGGCTGGATGAAGACAATCGTTTTGAGCGTTTTTTCATCTTTATGATGATTTGGCCTATCAGCCCAGCGGATTTTCTTTGTATGTTAGCAGCCTTAACAAAGATGACCTTTAAGAAATATATGATGATTATCATTTTGTGCAAACCAATCACACTAGTCATCTACACTTACGGTTTGACATATATTATTGATTTCTTTTGGCAATTATTTTCAAAATAAAAGGCAGAGCGAAACAAACGGCTCTGTCTTTTTATAAAATGCCTTTTCGTTTTTCCAATATCAAATCTTTTATAGAAATCAAGGCAACTGCTGATAAAATCATGAACATCCCGACAAAATCCAAAAAGTAAAATTGCTCGTGCATTATGAGAAAGGCAAAAAATACAGCCGATATAGGCTCAACAGCTGCTAGAAGGCTAGATTTTACCGGTCCAACCAAACTAGTTCCTTTGAGAAATAGCGTATAGGCGATAATTGTCCCTACTAGAATAATCCCTACTAAAGCCAGATATACTTCCGTTGACAACTGCCAATGAAAATGTGAAATACCGCTAAATGGCGTTAAGACAATGCCTGCTAACATCATACCCACTCCAATCACTGAAATACTGCCCCACATCTTTATCAGCTGAATCGGAATAAGAATATACAAAGCGTAAGTAAAGGCTGCAAACAATCCCCAGAATAGTCCTGTAGGTGTGACAGATAACTGATTGAATTGTCCATGGGTAGCAATCAAAAAGGTTCCACCAACCGCTAATATCATAGACAATACTTCTGTCACAGTAGGTGCAACACAGTCTTTGAGACAAGTGTAAGCAAGGATTCCCACCGGACAGACATATTGTAAAACGGTTGCCGTTCCTGCATTGCTTTCATAAATAGATTTTAAATAAGCAAATTGATTGAGCAACAATCCTAATAAAGCAAACAGCGTCAAAGACATCATCGCTTTTTGATCTTTTAGCATTTCAACCAATTTTCTACGATTAGTTAGCACCATATACAATACCAACAGAAATCCTGCAATTAAAAGTCGAATATTCGTTAAAACTAAAACAGGAAATCCATGCGTCATCAAGTATTGTCCGCTCGTCCCAGACAATCCCCATGCAATTCCTGCGACTAAGGTTAAAATGGTGCCTTTTGCTATTTTTGACATATCCTACCCCCAAGCTTTTCCATTCTATGATTATAGCACAAAAAATCAGCCGAAACGACTGATTTTTTTAGATTTTACAACTTTGCCAATTCTTCATTAAGAAGTTTTTGAGCTACTTGTGGATTGGCTTGACCTCTGGTAGCTTTCATGAGCTGACCGATCAGGGACTTGGCTGCATTCTTGTTGCCACCCTTGTAGTCGTTGATTGCTTTTTCATTATCTGCAAAGACTTGCTGGATGATTGGCAGAAGTTGTGCTGGGTCAGAAATCTGCACTAAGCCAGCTTTTTCAACGTATTCCTTGGCTGAACCACCATTCTTCGCCAAATGAACAAAGACTTTTTTGGCAATTTTAGAGGAAATCGTACCGTCAGCCACCAAACTCAACATTTCAGTCAAGTTGACTGGTGTCAAACCGATTTCTTCAATCGTTTTATCTTCAGCATTGAGGTATTGAGCAACCTCACCTTGGAGCCAGTTTGACACAGATTTTGCGTTTCCGCCCGCTGTCACTGCAGCTTCAAAGAAGTCAGAGATACTCTTCGTTGCTGTCAATTGCTTGACATCATAGTCTGACAATCCAAAGTCTGCCTTGTACTTAGCCCGACGTTCTTTTGGAAAGGCTGGTAAATCTGAGCGCACTGACTCAATCCAACTATCATCAATCTCAAAGTTTGGTAGGTCAGGCTCTGGGAAGTAACGATAGTCAGCCGAGCCTTCCTTGACCCGCATAAGCAGGGTTTCACCCGTTACTTCGTCATACCGACGGGTTTCTTGACGAATTTGACCACCGCTGCGCAAAATCTCAGCCTGACGTTTTTCCTCAAAAGCCAGACCTTTGCGAACAAAGTTGAAGGAATTAAGATTTTTTAGTTCTGTCTTGGTTCCAAATTCTTCTTGACCATAAGGACGGATAGAAATATTGGCATCCACGCGCATGGACCCTTCTTCCATTTTGACATCAGAAATGCCAGTATACTGGATGATTTCCTTGAGAGCTGTCAGATAAGCATAGGCTTCTTCTGGACTTCGCATATCCGCTTCTGAAACAATCTCAATCAGCGGCACGCCTTGGCGGTTAAGGTCAACATAAGAATAACCATCACTGCCGTGAGTGTTCTTTCCAGCGTCTTCTTCCAAATGAGCCCGCTCAATGCGAATTTTCTTAGTCGTACCGTCTTCTAATTCGATCTCAATCCAGCCATTGTAGCCAATTGGCTCGTCAAATTGAGAGATTTGGTAAGCTTTCGGATTATCTGGATAGAAATAATTCTTGCGGTCAAAGTGCATCTTTTGATGAATGTCCATATTGAGCGCCAGAGCAGCCTTAATACCGTAATCAATAACTCCCTTGTTCATCACCGGCAAGACACCTGGGAAAGACCAGTCAATGATATTGGTGTTGGTATTTGGATCTTCTCCGAAATGAGCCGGTGCTGGTGAGAAAATTTTTGAATTTGTTTTTAATTCAACGTGGACTTCCAGTCCAATAATCGTTTCAAAGTTCATTATTTTTCACCTCCAAAAATGACTGGTTTTTGCTTGTGGTAGTCTGTCGTTGCTTCAAAAGCAGCTGCCACTTGATAAATCGTTTCTTCATCAAAATGATTTCCAATCAATTGCAGACCAACCGGAAGTCCGTCCGCAAAGCCTGCTGGAATAGAAATACCAGGAAGCCCTGCCAAATTGACCGGAATTGTCAAAAGGTCAGCCAAATACATCGCTACTGGATCGTGACTTTGAGTTCCTAAGTCGTAAGCAACCGTTGGTGCAGTTGGTCCTAAAATCAAATCATACTTTTCAAATACCTTGGCAAAATCCTGCATAATGAGCGTCCGAACTTGACCTGCTTTCTTGAAATAAGCATCGTAATAACCAGAAGATAGACTAAATGTTCCCAACATAATCCGGCGCTTTACTTCCTCACCAAAACCTTGGCTACGAGACTTGACATAGACATCTTCTAAGTTCTCAATCTCATCTGCCCGATAGCCATAACGAATCCCATCGAAACGTTGCAAGTTAGAGCTGGCTTCAGAGGAAGCGATGATATAGTAAACCGCTACCCCATATTTGCTGTGCGGCAGGCTGACTTCTTCAACAATCGCTCCCAGACTTTCCAAATGTTTAGCAGCTGCCAAAATGCGTTCCTTGACTTTTTCATCAATCCCTTCACCCATATATTCTTTTGGAAGAGCAATTTTCAATCCTTTAATATCTTGACCAATCTTGCTAGTGAAATCAGGAACAGTTCGTTGAGAAGAGGTTGAGTCTTTTTTATCATTGCCTGCAATTACGCCCAAAAGCTGAGCATTTTCTTTGACCGTCTGAGCAAAAGGTCCGATTTGATCCAACGAGCTACCAAAAGCAATGAGCCCAAAGCGAGAAACTCGTCCATAAGTTGGCTTCAGTCCGACCACTCCGTTAAAGGAAGCTGGCTGACGGATCGAGCCACCGGTATCAGAACCTAGAGACAAGCGAACCTGACCAGAAGCAACTGCTGTCGCTGAACCACCAGATGAACCACCGGGAACTTTGGTAGTGTCCCAAGCATTTTTTGTAGTCTTAAAATAAGAATTTTCACTGGAGCCACCCATGGCAAATTCGTCCATATTGGTCTTACCAATGACAATCATATCTTTCTCATGGAGTTTTTCGACACTGGTTGCATCAAAAATTGGCTTATAATTGTAAAGAATTTTTGACGCAGCTGTCGTTAAAATCCCCTTAGTAGAAATATTGTCCTTAACAGCTAGTGGAATCCCGCTCATAAGATTATCTGCATCAATTCCCTTCGTGTCTACTGCTGCTGCTTGCGCCAATGCTTCTTCTTCACTAATCGTAATAAAGCTATCAACTGCACTTTCTCGACTCTTAATATCTTCCAGAGTAGCTTTCGTCAGCTCAACTGCGGAAAGTTCCTTTTTGACAAGGAGATCATGCAATTCTTCAATTGTTTTTTGATTCAAAGTCATTAGGCGTCTCCTCCGTCATCTAGAATAGCAGGCACTTTGATATAGCCTCGCTCTTTTTCAGGCACATTTTGGAAAAGTTCTTCTCGATTCCAACCTGCAACTGCTACATCTTCACGCATATAGTTGACATTTTCTGCCACGTTTGATGTAAAAGGCACACCAGTTGTATCAACTTCGTTTAACAACTCCACCATGTCCACAATTTTTGACAAAGTTGTCGCAAATTCTGCTGTTTCTTCAGGTGAAAAAGCGAGTTTTGACAGGTTGGCAACATGCGTTACTTCCTCTTGAGTAATTTTCATCTCTGTTTCCTTTCTCTTCTTTTATTTTTCAGCATAACCGAAAAACAATCATCTTCTTATTTTATCACAAATAGGCTTAGTTCTTCAATTCCAAATGAAGTTCTTTCACTTGACTCGCATCTACTTGGCTGGGACTTTCTAGCATCGGATCAAAACCAGTTCCATTTTTAGGAAAGGCGATGACTTGGCGGATATTTTCTTCCCCAACCAAAATCATAACCAAGCGATCCAAGCCTAGAGCCAGGCCACCGTGTGGTGGGAAGCCGTACTCCAAGGCTTCTAGAAAGAAACCAAAGTCCCGCTCGTAATCTTCTTTTTCCATGCCCAAGAGTTCAAACATAGCTTCTTGACTCTTTCGATCATGAATCCGCAGGCTACCACCCCCAATTTCATAACCATTAAGGACAATATCATAGGCATGACTTTTGATTGAAGCTAAATCTTCTTTCTCATTTTCAAAAATTCCTTGGGTGAACGGGTGGTGCATAGCTTGATAGCGTCCCTGCTCCTCATTCCACTCTAGCAAAGGCCAATCTAATACCCAAAGGAAGTTCAGTTGACTCTGATCGATTAAATCTAATTGTTTGGCAATCTCCAATCGCAAGTGCCCCAAGGCTTCCTGAGCTTGTCTTTTCTTGGCAATGACCAGTAAAAGCAAATCACCGTCTTGCGCTTCCAATCGGTCTAGGAAGGCAGCTGCTTCTGCTTCAAAAGTCGAAGCCAAATCCCCTTGAAGTTCACCTGCTTCCACTTTAAGACTAGCAAACCTACTAGCTCCAAATTCTTTCATTTCTTGATAGAAATGACTGAGCTGCTTCTTCGTGAAAGAATCCGCAGCATCAGGAACACAGATACCCCATAATTCTTCGTGACGAGCAAAAGCCTGCTTCAGCAAAAGAGAGGAATTATCCTGACAGAGAGCGGTCAGATTTTTCAGTTCCAAACCAAAACGCGTATCCGGCTTATCCGTACCAAAGCGGTTCATGGCTTCTTCATAACTGATAGTCGGAAAAGCCTCTGTCAGTTCCAAACCATGAGTTTTCTTGACAACCGCTTTGAGCATCTCTTCTACAAGCATGCGAATGTCTTTTTCACTAGCAAAACTCATTTCCATATCGACCTGAGTAAATTCAGGCTGACGGTCTCCCCGTAAATCCTCATCTCGAAAGCAGCGAACAACTTGATAATAACGCTCCAGACCAGCTCCCATTAGGAGTTGCTTCAGCATTTGCGGACTTTGAGGCAAGGCATAAAATTGATTTTTAAAAACTCGGCTAGGAACCAAAAAGTCTCTGGCTCCTTCTGGCGTGGACTTCGTCAAATAAGGCGTCTCTACTTCCAGAAAATCCTTACCGTTTAAGTAGTCACGAATTGTGCTGGTTACTTGATGACGAAGTTTGAGGTTCTCTGTCATCTTACTCCGACGCAAATCCAGATAGCGGTACTTCTGCCGCAACTCTTCTCCTGTATGGGCGTGCTGATCGAGTTCAAAAGGAAGAGGCTTACTACTTGCAAGGATTTGAATTGCCTCTGCTCGCAGCTCCACCTGTCCAGACTTGATAGCTTTGTTGACAAAGCGGGCTTCTCGCTCGACAACTTCTCCTGTAACAGCAATCACATCTTCTTTATGTAGATGTTCAATTTCAGTAAAAGCCGGACTATCACCTGCGACAAAAACTTGAAGCAGTCCTTCTCGGTCTCGTAGCTCTATAAAAGCCAATTTCCCATGATTTCGGATATTTGCAACCCACCCAGTCGCTATCATTTTCTGACCAACTTGTTCCAAACCGTAGTTTCCAATAAAAACTTCTTTCATATTCTCTACCTCTTTCTAAATTCATTTCAGTTAAATCGTCAACTTGCCGCAAATTACTTATAGAAATCTACGCCCGTAGCTCTAGATACTAAAAGTAGGAAGCATTTTTTGTTTACGGCTTTTGTCCAACTGACAAAATTACCACCGCTCCTCTAAGTACTAAGAATTATAAGGAACATTGACTTTACTACGTGAATCTATGACCATAGCTCTAAACGCTAAAACATTCAGAGCTATAGAAAAACGGCTTCCGCCTGTAAAACAGACGAAAGCCGTGGTACCACTGTTATTCGTTGCATTGCAACCTCTAGCTCGTAACGTGAGCAGACGTTTGCGCTTTGATTCACACAAATTTCTTGCAATGATATAATAGTTTTAGACAATATCATCCTTTACCATAAATAGCATAGAAAAAACCATTATATCATTGACAGTATGTTCTTCGGATTTTGCTTCCTTGGTGCTGCTCTCAGCTTTCAGCACTCTCTGTTCAAGTCAACAAGCCTACTCTACTGCTTTTTTACTTTTAAATTGTTATCTATTATAGTCGAACCTAAAACATTTTGCAAGTGGTTTAGTGCAAATTTATGATTTTCCTCCGAAAGAGAAGCTACAGCAGACTCTACCACCTCAATTTGATACCCTAAATTATAGGCATCAATAGCTGTGTGGAGAACGCAAATATCCGTCAGAACACCTGTCAGAATTACCGTATCTACTTTTCTTTCTCGCAAGCGAATATCCAAATCTGTCCCCGAAAAAGCAGAATAATGTCGTTTATCCATCCAAAAGACGCGAGAATCTGCTTTATGCTCCTGATAGAAATCAGCCAATGATCCATAAAGGTTACGTCCACTAGTCCCCTTGATGTTGTGTGGCGGAAAGAGTTTACTCTCTGGGTGAAAACTATCCCCCTCATCATGGGCATCAATTGCAAAAAAGATATAATCTCCTCGATCAAAAGCAGCCTTTGTTACCTGTGCAATGGTTTCAGAAATTGACTGAGCTGGCACACCTGCTGTTAATTTCCCATCATCCGCTACAAAATCCACCGTATAATCAATCGAAATCAATGCTTTTGTCATCAGTAATCTCTCTTTTTAATCTCTTCAAAGACATCTGGAATAAGGACTTTAAGATAGGTTCCTTTCATTCCTAGAGAGCGACTTTCAATAATACCTGCACTCTCTAGTTTGCGTAGAGCATTGACAATCACTGAGCGAGTGATGCCAATACGATCCGCAATGACCGATGCTGTTAACTGACCTTCATTGCCGTTTAATTCACCCAAAATAGCTGAAACAGCTCGTAATTCTGAATAAGACAAAGTATTCACAGCCATGGTTACCGCTGTTCTGCGACGAATATTTTTTTCATCTTCTTCTCGTTGGAAATTGAGTAACTGAATACCAACCACTGTACTTGCAATTTCTACTAAGATTAGATCATCATCGTCAAATTCTTTATCATTGCGCCAAACAATCAAGGTCCCTAAGCGAATCCCTGAAACGTGGATAGGTGAAATTGTCGTCAAGCCATCTGGAAATTCATCTTTGGTTTCGACAGGAAAAATTGACAAATCATGATTGACAGGAAGATTGGCTTCTGTGTCATACATTAAATTCGCTGTGCGAACATATTCTTCTGGGAAGATTTTCGTTTGATAAAATGCTTCCACTCGGTCATTATTCGTCTTGTAGCGCATGAAATACCCCAAAAGACGCCCTTTACTGTTTACAATGCAGGCATTGCAATCCATAATTTCAGCTAACTGCTGGGTAATTGCATTGTAAGGTAATTCATCCTGTAATCGCTCATCTGAACGACGCAAAATAGATGTAATTTTTCGTGTTTTTGCTAATAAGTTTGCCATAATTTACCTCGCATATAATCTTATTGATTATATCATAAAGCGCTTTAATCTTCAACAATTATCTGAAAATTGTTTATTGAGATACAATTGTGTGCAATTAGTCCTGCTAAGTTTATTACTCTTTTATTTCAGCAACAAAAAAAGCAACCTTCGGCTGCTCTTCATCATCTCCGGTATTGTCTTAGGAAACGAGTCATCTTTTCTTGAATTTGTGCCAGTTCATCTACACGAGGCAGATAAACAATCCGGAAATGATCTGGATCTTTCCAGTTAAAGCCTCGTCCGTGCACCAGCAAAATCTTTTCTTGCTTTAAGAAATCAAGCACGAATTGCTCATCGTCATCTACTCGATACATTTCCCTATCAATTTTAGGAAAAATATAAAGACCAGCTTTAGGTTTTGTTGCCGACAAGCCTGGAATTTCATTGATAGCCTTGTAAATAAAGTTTCGTTGCTCATAAATGCGCCCACCAGGAAGCAGCAATTCATCAACTGATTGATAACCACCAAGCGACGTTTGTACCACATGCTGAGATAAGACGTTTGAGCACAAACGCATATTGGATAGCATGTTTAGCCCTTCAATATAATCTTTCACGTGATATTTAGGACCAGATAACACCATCCACCCGACACGAAAACCCGCGATACGGTGTGATTTAGACAAGCCGTTCATGCTGACACAAAAGAGGTCAGGAGCCAAACTGGCGATAGCCGTATGTTTCTCACCGTCCATCACTAAACGGTCATAAATCTCATCTGCAAAAATAATCAAGTTGTTTTGCCGCGCAACTTCAACAAGTTCTTCCAACACCTCTTTAGGATACAAAGCTCCTGTCGGATTGTTGGGGTTGATAACGACAATAGCCTTTGTATTAGAAGTAATTTTCGATCTAATGTCATCAATATCTGGGTACCAATCAGCAGCTTCATCACAAAGATAATGAACTGCATTCCCTCCTGCTAAACTGACCGCTGCGGTCCAGAGTGGATAATCCGGCATCGGAACCAATACCTCATCGCCATTGTCTAGCAAACCTTGCATAGACATGACAATCAGCTCGCTGACTCCATTTCCAAGGTAGACATCGTCAATATCAACATTTGGAATATTCTTTAACTGGCAATATTGCATAATAGCTTTCCGAGCAGAAAAAATCCCTTTCGAGTCAGAATACCCCTCGCTATCACGTGCATTCATAATCAAGTCATGAATCACCTCATCTGGCGCTGTAAAACCAAACTCAGCTGGGTTTCCTGTATTCAAACGGAGGATTTTCTCACCGTTTGCGCGCATCCTCATGGCTTCTTCTAAGACAGGACCACGAATATCATAAGCCACATGTTCTAATTTTGTTGATTTATTAAATTCTTTCATCGAATTTTTCCTCATTTCAAAAGAGTCAATTTATTATAACGCAATTTTTCTAAAAAATCTAAAAAACTTCTTGTAAAGTCTGCATGAAAATGCTTTACTTTTTTCATGTAAAGGGTTACAATATAACTAAAGAAAGAATGGAGGTATTCCTATGCTACAAAGATATCAAAACATTATGGTCGCTGTTGACGGTTCTCACGAAGCTGAGCTTGCCTTTGAAAAGGGTGTAAATGTTGCGCTTAGAAATAATTCACGCCTAACGATCGCCCATGTGATTGATACACGTGCCTTGCAAAGCGTTTCTACATTTGATGCAGAAGTCTATGAAGAATTGCAAGAAGATGCAAAGAAACTCATGGATCAATATGCTGAAAAAGCCAAAGAAGCCGGCGTGGGAAATGTTGTCACAGTTGTTGAAATGGGAAATCCGAAAACCCTTCTTGCCACTGATATTCCAGAAGAACAAAAAGTTGATCTCATCATGGTCGGTGCTACTGGGCTCAATGCCTTTGAACGGTTACTGGTTGGTTCCTCATCTGAATACATCTTGCGTCATGCAAAAGTTGACTTACTTGTTGTTCGTGATAAGGAAAAAACATTATAATACAAAGATAAAGAGAGATTGGCATAAACTGAACTGGACCCCAAAAGTTAGACAGAAAAAAATCTAACTTTTGGGGTGTTTTTATTATGAAATTAACTTATAAAGATAAAGTTCAGATCTATGAACTTAGAAAACAAGGGCGCAGCTTCAAAGAGCTTTCAAATATATTTGGGATAAAAATTACCAATCTTCAGTACATGATTAAATTGATTGATCGTTATGGAATGGAAATCGTCAAAAAAGGAAAGAATTGTTACTATTCACCTGAACTAAAACAAGAGATCATTGATGAAGTTCTACTTGAAGGTCGTTCACAAATAAGGGTCTCTCTAGATTATGCTCTTCCAAGTGTTGGAATGTTGCCTAATTGGATAGCACAATATAAGAAAAACGGGTATACTATTGTTGAGAAAACAAGAGGGAGACCGCCTAAAATGGGACGTAAACCAAAGAAGAAACCCGAAGAGATGACAGAGCTAGAGCGACTTCAGGAAGAATTAGACTATTTAAGAGCGGAGAATGCCATTCTAAAAAAGTTGAGAGAACTCCGATTGAGGGACGAAAAGGATCAAGAAGAAAAGCAGAAATTGTTCAAGGATTAGTGACAGAGTTTGCCTTAGAGATTCTTCTAAAGATTATTAAGCTAGCTCGTTCAACCTATTATTACCAGCTAAAGCAACTAGATAAAAGCGATAAAAATCATGATATTAAAGCTGAAATTCAAGCTATTTTTACTGAGCATAAAGGAAATTATGGTTATCGCCGAATAACACTCGAATTAAGGAATCGTGGTTTTGTAGTGAACCATAAAAAGGTCCAACGTCTGATGAAGGCTCTTGGTTTAAGTGCTCGAATTCGTCGTAAACGTAAGTATTCTTCCTATCAAGGAGAAGTTGGCAAGAAAGCAGATAACCTTATTCAACGCCAGTTTGAAGCATCCAAACCAATGAAAAAGTGCTACACAGATGTGACAGAGTTTGCCATTCCAGCAAGCAGTCAAAAGCTCTACTTATCGCCAATCTTAGATGGCTTTAATATCGCCTATAATCTTTCTACGTCACCGAATTTGATACAAGTGAAAGATATGCTAGAACAAGCCTTCACAGAGGAACATTACGAGAATACCATTCTTCATAGTGATCAAGGATGGCAGTATCAACATCAGTATTATCATCGTTTTTTAGAGGATAAAGGAATCCAACCGTCCATGTCACGTAAAGGAAACAGTCCAGATAACGGTATGATGGAGTCCTTCTTTGGTATTCTTAAGTCTGAGATGTTTTATGGTTATGAGAAGACGTTTCACTCACTTGAGCAATTGGAACAAGCTATTGTAGACTATATTGATTATTACAACAACAAACGGATTAAGGTAAAACTAAAAGGACTTAGCCCTGTGCAATACAGAACTAAATCCTTTGGATAAATTAATTGTCTAACTTTTCGGGGTCAGTACAAACCAGTCTCTCCTCTTTTTTATTCTTCATTTTTTTCACAATTCCGTTGATAAGCTTGAATTTGACGTTCAAGCTCTTTTTTGATAGCAGGCTCCGGTGCATAATTTTTTTCCCAATCATCTGGTTTTAAAATTTTATGAGTAACTGGGTCAAAGTGCGCTTTACCATCTGGGAAGAGTTTCCCCATATTCGCTTGGTGTACAATTTCAAATAAACGCTCAGGATCTACTCCCATTAAAACAAAACTACCATAAGTAAAATACAACATATCAATCAGTGCATCTACTTGCCCAACTAAGGACATCTCTGCTTTGCTCTTCTTTTTGACTTTTTCAGCAGCTTTGTTCACAGCTTCGTGCAAAGATTGAACAGACTGATTGAAAATTTCTTCTGACGGACTGGCTGCCCGTAAAAATTCTACTAATTCTTCTACCTTGAAACCTGCACGATGACGAGCACCTTCTGTTGTCCACAGGATGGGCTCTTCCTGCGTGCATTCATCCATTATCCCATGAAATTCTTTGACCTTATTAAAGTGGTGGTCGCTACTGACAAAGACTTTTTCACTGGCCAAAATGCCAAAATGCTCCAAAGCCTTATGAATCCCGTCTTGACTATTGCTGCTGGTTGTGTGTTTCGCAACTTCTTTCACTCGGCTGGTTCCATTTCCCATGGCGATGGACATACCAACCCCCGCTAACATTTCAACATCATTATCAGAATCACCAAAAGCCATGACTTGATTGATGTCAAAACCGTATTCTTTTCCGACCAGCTTAATTCCTTCTAACTTTGACATTCCTTGATTGACGATATCAGCTGCGAAAGGACTGCTACGAGTAAACTTTAAATCTGGAAAATCTACTTCGATAGCTTGTGTTTCTTTTGGTGTTGCCAGCATCAGTACTTGATAAATCGGCTCTTGAATAGATTTCAATAAATCATCCTGTTGTTGAGGAAGTGCCTTACTAATCACATTGTTGAAACTTTTATTGACCAAGTGTGTCATCTTCTTCGGAACAAAGTGACTGGTCCATTGAGAAAACTTGCTCATGCCAAAGCTCATGATTTTGGAGCCAACCACTCCTGATTTTGTCCCAAATGAAATTTCTATTTTATGCTGGCGAGCATACTGAATCAAGTGACGCAAACTGGTTTTATCAATTGGCTTCGCAGAAATGACTTTATCTTTTGAAAAAATATATTGTCCATTATAGGTTACTGCAAAGTCCAAATCCAACTGCTCCATAAAAGATTGAACAAAAAATGGACCCCGACCTGTCGCTAAACCAACTAAAATACCTTGCTGTTTTAAACTATGAATCGCTTGTTCTGTGGATTTCAAGACTGTCCGACTATCATTTACTAACGTCCCATCAATATCAAAAAAGACTGCTTTAATTTCCATTCATTTCTCATCTCTTTCTTTTATGATACAATAATTATAGCATAGATTCAGGAGAAGCTCACTTATGACCAAAAAAATTTTAGTTTTACATACTGGCGGTACTATTTCCATGCAGGCGGACATTACTGGAAAAGTCGTCACAACTGAACACAATCCCATGAACCATGTCACAGTTCCTCTAGAAGGTATTCAAGTGACAGTTCTTGATGTTTTCAATATTCCTAGCCCTCACATAACACCACAGCACATGCTGCAATTGTATCAAAAAATCAAGACAGACGGGAAGCATTTTGACGGGGTTGTCATTACTCATGGAACGGACACTCTGGAAGAAACAGCTTATTTTTTGGATACCATGGAACTTCCAGATATTCCTGTCGTCTTGACCGGTGCCATGCGAAGCTCCAATGAACTAGGAAGTGACGGAGTTTACAATTACTTATCTGCACTTCGTGTAGCAAGTGATGACAAAGCACGCGGAAAAGGCGTTCTAGTGGTTATGAATGATGAAGTCCATGCTGCCAAATACGTGACAAAAACGCATACGACCAATGTCAGCACTTTTCAAACGCCAACTCATGGACCACTCGGACTGATTATGAAGCAAGAAATCCTCTATTTCAAAACAGCTGAACCACGCGTTCGTTTTCATTTAGATAAAATTTCTGGGTTAGTACCGATTATCCCAGCCTATGCTGGAATGAAAACTGAACTGCTTGATATGCTAGACTTGGAAAAGATAGACGGTCTCATCATTGAAGGCTTTGGCGCTGGAAATCTACCACAAGAAGTTGCCCAAAAGCTCAGAAAACTTGCGAATTCTGGATTGCCAATTGCACTTGTATCACGTTGCTTTAACGGGATTGCAGAGCCAGTTTACGCTTATGAAGGAGGCGGTGTAAAGTTACACGAATCAGGAATCATGTTTGTCAAAGAGCTGAATGCTCCTAAAGCTCGTATCAAGCTGCTAATCGCCCTGAATGCTAGACTTCAAGGGCAAGAATTAAAAGACTACATGGAAGGCTAGGTTCTTACATAGATAAAAAGCTCCGATATTTCGAAGCTTCTTAGGATATTTTATGTTTAGGAGATTTATGAAAAAAAGTTTTTAGCTCTTTTGTTTTTAGTTATTTGCCATATATTTTTGATTCCTTTCCTGTTTTTTTGAATGTTTTGTTATAATTTACTTTAATGTTTACTGTCATTGGACTTACCTCTTTCTTTTTGATGAATTTAGTATAGCCCGAAAAACTTAAAGCAGACTTATAGATTTCTTTCAGAAAACTTAATTTAAAAAACTTCATCCAAATGAAAATGGTGAAGTTTTTTTGTTTTATACATGATGATAGACTCAAATCAATCCAAATAATCCTGTTGTTCCAAATGAAGTGCTACAATATACCAGTCTGCATTCGTTCGCCAATCAGGAGTGGACACAATTTGACTGGCGACCTTTCTGGCCTCTTCTAAAATTGGATAATCCTCCAAAATATCCGCTACCTGAAATTCCGGCAAACCAGACTGACGAGTGCCAAAGATTTCACCAGAACCACGCATTTTCAAATCTTCCTCAGCTAAGACAAAACCGTCAGTTGTTTCCGTCATGATTTTCATGCGTTTCTTGCCAGATTCCGTCTTGGGATTAGCCACGAGAACCGCATAAGACTGCTTATTCCCACGACCTACTCGACCACGTAACTGATGAAGCTGACTGAGCCCAAATCGATCCGCATCCATGATTAGCATGACCGTAGCATTGGGCACATTGACACCGACTTCAATAACAGTCGTGGAAACCAGAATGTCCGTTTTCCCTTCCTTAAAATCCTGCATAATGGCATCTTTTTCATCGCTCTTCATTTTACCATGTAGTAGTGCTACATGAGCTTTGTCACCGAAATAAGCCTTTAGTTCCTTTTCCAAAGCAATCGCATTTTTCAGATCCAGCGCTTCTGACTCCTCAATCAAAGGAGAGATGACATAGATTTGAGCACCTCGTTGCAGCTCTTTTAGCAACCAATCCAGAACTACTTCCAGCTGCTCATGCTTGACCCAACGGGTGATGATTGGCTTACGTCCTGCTGGCATTTGATCAATAATGGACACATCCATATCGCCAAAAGCAGTAATAGCAAGCGTCCTAGGAATGGGCGTTGCAGTCATCATGAGGACATCAGGATTATTTCCTTTTTCTCGCAAAATTCGCCTCTGCCCCACTCCAAAGCGGTGCTGTTCATCAATAATCACCAGACCGAGCTGATGATATATCACACTTTCTTGAATCAAAGCATGAGTGCCGACAATCATATCCACCTGACCAACCTCAATAGCTTCTAGTGCCTGTCTGCGTTCTGCTGGCTTCATTCCTCCTGTCAACAGAATTATCCGCAGTTCAGGAAAAAGTTGGCTCAAGCTATCAAAGTGCTGCTCTGCCAAGATTTCAGTCGGTACCATGAGAGTAGATTGCAAACCAGCTGTATAAGTAGCATACATAGCTAAACCTGCAACCACCGTCTTTCCGCTTCCGACATCTCCCTGCAAGAGCCTGTTCATGTGAGCTGGCGATTTCATATCCTGTAAAATCTCGTTTAGACTGCGCTCTTGAGCAACTGTCAGCTCAAAAGGTAGAGTAGCTTTTTTATTTTCTAGCAAGTCTGCCTGCCAAGGAATAATTAAGCCCTGACTAACATCTTTTGTTTCACATTTGAGAACCTGCAATTGCATTTGAAAATAAAAAAGCTCTTCAAACTTGACCCGACGCAAGGCTTGTTTGTACTCTGTTAAGTCTTTTGGAAAATGCATTGCTCGTACAGCCTGACTACGTTCCACTAACTGATAGCGCTCCAGCAGAATTTGAGGCAGATTTTCTTCCAACAGAAGTTCTAAGCTTTGGTCAAAAGCTGTCTTAATGACCTTCACCAAACTAGCTTGACTAATCCCTTGTGCCACTCGATAAACAGGCTGCAAATCATCTTCTACTTGTGCTAGAATTTTCATCCCGGTCAAACTAGCCTTTGCCTTATCCCATTTTCCGAAAATAGCAATGGTTGAGCCAACCTCCACCTTGTCTGCTAGATAAGGTTGATTAAAGAAGTTGACTGCAAGTACCACCTCTCCCTGCTTTATGGTAAAACGCAGGCGATTGCGCTTGTAGCCATAGTACTGGACATTTGCTGGTGTAGTCACCACCCCTGAAATAACTGCCTTTTCACCATCTTCCAGTTCTAACACATTCTTACTTTTAAAATCTTCATAGCGAAAGGGAAAATAGAGCAGCAAATCTTGCAGGCTTTCAATTCCCAGCTTAGTAAATTTTTCAGCAGATTTCGGTCCTACACCCGGCAGAACCGTTAAAGGTTGGTGTAAATTCATAATTCCTCTTTCAGTTCTGTTTTTCAAGAGTTTGTAAAAGCAGATTGGAACAACCATGCTGAAAATAGCTTTCTAGATTTTTCCAACTGCTTTTTAGTTTCAATCAATTTTTATAAACTCTAGGCACACGATCACTAATCAAGCAAACCACCTCGTAGTTGATTGTTCCTCGTTTTTCTGCTACATCTGTTGCCGAAATAGATTTTTTACTGCTTTCTCCGATAAAAACAACAGGTGTACCAATAGGATAAGCTTTAGGTAGACGAACAGTAATCTGATCCATAGACACACGCCCAACAATAGGACAAGGTTGCCCGTCAATCAAAACATTAAAACCTTGCATATCTCGTGTCCAACCGTCTGCATATCCTAACGGGATCGTTCCAATATACTGCGAATTTTCACTTGTATAAGTAGCTCCATATCCCACATCTGCCCCTGCTTCCAGCTGCTTGACATGAACTAATTCCGACACCAGAGAAAGAGCCGGCTTCATTTCATAAGGAAGCTGCAAGGTACGACCGCTAGGATTGAGACCATAGATAATATCACCCAGACGCACCGCTTTCATCACAGTCTCTGCATGCCAAAGAGTCGTTGCAGAATTACTAGCGTGAACAATCGGTGGAACGGTTTCTAATTGCTCTAAAATTTCTTTAAAACGTGCCAACTGTGCCTCAAATTTATGGGTATCTGCTTCATCAGCTGTTGCAAAATGGGTGAAGATGCCTTCTACCTGAGCACCCGCTTTTTCCAAACGATGAATGGCTTCTTGAGCGTCTTGACTATCTCGAAAACCAATCCGTCCCATTCCAGAATCAATTTTTATGTGAACAACCAAGCTAGCTACATCTATATTTGACTTCAAGAGCAAATCAATCCATTCTAAACTAGCAACCGTACAGGTCACTTTGCGCTCAATTGCCAATGAAATGGCATGAACATCTGACACTCCTAATACCAAAATCTTTTTCGTAATGCCAGCATCACGCAACTCTACAGCTTCATCAATATTGGAAACACAAAAGCCATCTACAATTGACTCAATATAGCGTGTAACAGCAACCGCACCGTGACCATAAGCATCTGCCTTCACCACAGCCCACTTTTCCACATCGTTTGGAATGTGGGCAGCAATTTGCTTAATATTAAAGCTGATAGCAGCTAAATCAACAACGGCCTTAGTAGGTCGATGATTACTCGTTTTCATGATGTTCCTCCAAAATAACACTAGCTGTAACAATATTTCCTGCATGGCTGAGCGACACCCAGACCTTGCCAGAAAAAGGCGATTTGGTAAAAACGGGCGCTCCCTTTTCATCGTTTAAAATTTCTAAATCCTGAAAAGTGACACAGCCAATACCAGTCCCCCACGCTTTAGAAAAAGCCTCTTTAGCAGACCAACGTCCCGCCAAATATTCCATTTTTCGCTTGCCCGTCAGCTTTTCAAATCGGTCAAATTCTGCAGCTGTCAAAATCTTTTGGGCAAAGCGAGCATTTTTTTCGTAAACTTTTTGAATAGAAGAAATTTCCTCTATATCAATACCATGTCCTTTAATCATCTTTTTAAAAAGAGGCTGGGACACAAACGTGTGCCAGACTCAGTTACTTTCTAAAATAAAACTTAATGCGCTAATACTATCAGATTTTACAAATCCACTCCCCATCTTTTTTATTTTTCATTTTTAGATAGGGTAGTATAAATTTCCTTGACCAGTCTGACTGTATTATCCCAACCCAAACAAGGGTCTGTAATCGATTTTCCAAACACTTCAGGCTCATTTTGACGGCCGTCTTCTAAGTAAGACTCAATCATAAATCCGCGTACAACTTTTTTGATTTTATCATTCCAGTCACGATTGATTAGGGTTTGACGGACAATCCGAATTTGTTCTAAATAACGTTTGCCTGAGTTATCATGATTGGTATCAATCATAATAAAAGGGTACTCTAGTCCCATTTCTTCATACTGTTGAATATCATTTAAGAGATTTTCATAATAGAAATTGGGAATATTTTTACCATATTCATTTATAGACCCACGCAAAATAGCATGCGCCAAAGAATTGCCAGATGTCTCTACTTCCTGACCGTGATATAGGAAAGTTTGCTTATTTTGCGCTACATAAATTGCATTGAACAGAACATTCATATTACCTGACGTTGGATTTTTCATTCCAATAGGTGCGTCAAGACCACTCGCTACAAAGCGATGTTCTTGATCTTCCACAGATCGTGCTCCGACAGCATGATAACTCACCAAATCATCTACTAAAATCAAATTAGACGGATACAGCATTTCATCAGCAGTTGTTAATCCAGTCTCTGTGATAACACGATAATGCAGATTACGAACCGCCTTAAGCCCATTGATTAAACTTGGAGCCGCCTTTACATTTGGCTGGTGAACCAATCCTTTATAACCGTCACCATTGGTTCGAGGTTTTGCTGTGTAAACACGCATGACCATAAAGAGTTTGTCTGCTACTTTCTTTTGCAAATCAGACAAACGACGAGCATATTCTAAAACTGCGTCTTCGTTATCCGAAGAACACGGACCGATGACCAACAAAAGTCTATCATCTTTTCCACGGAGAATAGCGGCCAGTTCTTTATCTCGCTTTTCCTTAATGATCAAAGCTGCTTCAGATAATCGTGTCGTCTCTTTAATACGATCAATATCAATTTTCTGACCCTTTTCAATAAATGTCATATCATTTTCCTAATGTATCATAAATCTCATGTACAAGCTGTGCTGTATTATCCCAACCCAAACAAGGGTCTGTAATGGATTTTCCAAACACTTCAGGCTCATTTTGACGACCATCTTCTAAGTAAGACTCGATCATAAAGCCACGTACAACTTTTTTGATTTTCTCATTCCAATCACGGTTGATTAGGGTTTGACGGACAATCCGCACCTGCTCTAAATACTGTTTTCCAGAATTATCATGATTGGTATCAATGATGATAAAAGGATTTTCCAAGCCCATTTTTTCATATTGGTCAATCGTGTCTAGCAAATTATCATAGTAATAATTTGGAATGTTTTTTCCATACTCATCAAGTCCACCACGCAGAATAGCATGTGCCAGAGGATTCCCTGAAGTTTCTACTTCCTTACCAGCAAACAAGAAACTTTGCTTGTTTTGCGCTGCATAAATCCCATTAAACATGACATTAAGATTGCCAGACGTAGGATTTTTCAAGCCAGTCGCAACATCAGCTCCACTCGCTACAAAACGGTGTTGCTGATCTTCCACAGAACGCGCCCCAACAGCCATATATGAAATCAAATCATCTACCAACGGAAGATTTTCTGGATAGAGCATTTCATCGGCTGTCGTCATTCCTGTCTCCGTAATGACACGATAATGCAAATTCCGAACAGCCTTAATCCCGTTGATTAAGCTTGGAGCAGCCTTAGCATTCGGTTGATGAATCAATCCTTTATAACCATCGCCATTAGTACGAGGTTTTGCCGTATAAACACGCATGACCATGAAAATACGGTCTTTCACCTCTTCTTGGAGGGCAGATAAACGTTTTGCGTATTCCAGAACAGCAGCCTCATTATCAGAAGAACATGGACCAATAACCAACAGAATGCGGTCATCCTCTCCACGAATAATGGCATTTAACTCGCGATCTCGTGCCTCTTTTTCAGCTAAAGCCTCTCCTTCCAACTTTGATAAATTGCGAACCTTTGCTACATCAATTGGCTCGCTAGTTGCCTTAAATGTCATAATCTTCCCCTCTTTACACTACTTATCTGTGGCGTCCATGACAATTTTTAAATTTCTTACCAGAACCACATGGACACAAGTCATTGCGCTTCACTTTTGTCAAATCAATATCGCTAGGTAAGCCAGAGTGTTGTGCTGAAATATTGCGTGTCGCTGTTGTGCTGATATGATGCTCCGTACGTGGACGTTCTTGCTCGTGAATTTGAGCCTTCATCATCAAACGCGTCACATCAAATTCGATCGAACCAATCATGTCATTAAACATACGGAAACTTTCAGCTTGGTATTCAACGACTGGGTTATTTTGAGCATAACCACGAAGTCCAACTGCGTTCCGAAGTTGATCCAAAGCATCAATGTGATCAGTCCATTTGCTATCTACAACGCGTAAAATCAGAACTTTTTGGAATTCTCTGACGGACTCTTCATCGCGAAGTTTTGCTACTTGACTATCATAAACTTCCAAGGCACGTTTGTATAAATCAGCCTTGATATCTTCATCAGACAAGCCTTCTAAATCTGCGATTTCAATAGATTCTTCTGGAACAAGATTGTATTTTGCAAAATTAACAATTGATTCTAATTTTTCATCTTGTTCTGCACGACTGTTGCCATCCACAAAACGGTTGATTGTTCGCTTCATCATGGCATGAATTTCCGGTGCCAAATCACGATCAGCCGTAATGACATCATAGCGCTGCGCATAGATAATTTCACGTTGCTCACGCATAACATCATCATATTGAAGGACTTGTTTACGTGTATCATAGTTGTTCCCTTCAACACGCTTTTGAGCTCCTTCTACTTGGCGCGTCAGCATACGAGATTTGATGACAGACTCTTCTTCGCTAAGGTTCATGCGATCCAAAACAGCTTTAATCCGTTCCGATCCAAAGCGACGCATAAGTTCATCTTCAAGTGATAGGTAGAATTGTGATTCACCAGGATCTCCTTGACGACCTGAACGACCACGAAGTTGATTATCAATACGACGGCTTTCATGGCGCTCTGTACCAATAACACAAAGTCCACCAAGCTCACGAACACCTTCACCAAGCTTAATATCTGTACCACGACCGGCCATATTGGTTGCAATCGTTACAGCACCTCGCTGACCAGCATTCATAATGATTTGCGCTTCTTTATAGTGATTTTTCGCATTCAATACTTCATGAGGAACTCCAGCTTCGACTAATTTTTTAGAAATATAATCACTCGTTTCAACAGCAACTGTCCCAACAAGTACAGGTTGTCCTTTTTCATGACGAGCTTTCACATCTTGGACAACTGCTTTAAATTTTGATTCAATACTTGGATAAAGAAGGTCTGGGTGATCAATACGAGCCACCGGACGGTTGGTAGGAATCGGAATAACTCGAATGTTATAAGTTTCGCGGAATTCTTCTTCTTCTGTCTTGGCCGTTCCCGTCATCCCCGACAATTTCTTATACATACGGAACAGATTTTGGTAAGTGATAGAAGCTGAGGTCTTCGTTTCATCTTGAATTGGTACACCTTCTTTAGCTTCAATTGCTTGGTGGAGTCCATCAGAATAGCGACGACCTTCCATTGTCCGACCTGTAAATTGATCCACAATCAAAATTTCTTGCTCTTCACTCACCACATAGTCAATATCTAACAGCATGATATAGTTTGCACGAAGGGCATTGTCAATAAAGTGAGTCAGTGCTACATTTTCAATATCATACAAGTTTTCTAACTTGAAGTAGCTTTCTGCTTTATCAATCCCAGAGTCAGAAAGTCCAATGGTTTTAGACTGCACATCAATGATGTAGTCATCTTTATTAAGAGACTTCACAAAGCTATCCGCCATGTGATAAAGTTGGTTCGTATCAGACGAAGTTGGTCCTGACACAATCAAAGGCGTACGAGCTTCGTCAATCAAAATGGAGTCTACTTCGTCAACCAAAGCGTAGTTGAGCGGGCGTTGCACCATGTTTTCAGCGCGCACTACCATGTTGTCACGCAAATAGTCAAAACCAATCTCTGCATTGGTTGAATACGTGATATCACATTCATAGGCTTCTTTTTTCTCTGCGGATGACTTGGCAGCAAGATTGATACCGACAGAAAGCCCCAACCAAGAGTACAGTTCCCCCATTTCCGTTGCGTCACGCTCTGTCAGATATTCATTTACTGTGACAACGTGAACCCCTTCTCCAGACAAGGCGTTCAGATAAACTGGCATGGTCGCTGTCAGGGTTTTTCCCTCCCCTGTACGCATTTCTGGCACATCTCCATGGTGTAAGACAATCCCACCCATAATCTGTACTGGGTAAGGGAAAAGTCCTAACACACGCTTTGCACCTTCACGAACAACCGCAAAAGCTTCATAAAGCAAGTCATCTAATGACTCGCCATTTTGATACCGTTGTTTAAATTCATCCGTCTTTGCTTTCAAAGCTTCATCTGACAAAGCAGCCATTTCATCTTCATACGCCATGACTTTCTTTGCCATTTTTTCTAATCTTCTTAATTCACCTTTATCATTTTCGATAATTTTTCTTAAAATATTCGCCATTTCTTTCCTTACTTGTTACAATTCTTATTTTAAAATGTTCTTTTCATTATAGCATTTTTCACTATATCTTTCAAGAAAATAAAAGGATAAAAACGGCAGTTCCATTCAAAACTGCCGTTTTATGTTCTTACTCTTTTAAGTGATAAGAATAACTGGCTACAACGACATTTTCATGCCATTTGAGGAAATATTTCAATTTCAAGCTCATTTGATTATGTAGCATGTTTTGCCAACTATGATTTGGAATGAACTGTGGCACTAATACCGTTACGGTATAACCTTTCTTCTGCGCACCACGAGCGATTTTTGTTACATACTGTACGGTTGGTCTGATGATATTACGGTAGCTTGTTTCCACATTTACAAATTGAATATCTGGAAAATATTGTTTAAATTCACTGGCTACTTCTTCATCTTTTTCTTGTGTTTCTTTGGTAGATACATGCATGGCAATCACCTCATCACCAATGCTACGCGCATAATTCATCGCACCGACACTAACACGCGTGACATTTCCAACAAGCACCAAAACCAGATTTCCTGCATAGTCTACGTGTTCAATTTCTTCATTCAAACGTAGCTGTTTCGCCACTTTATTGTAATGATTTTTGATACTCAAGAAAATCCATAATAAAACGATGATAATCGGAAAGAATGGCCAAATATCTCGCAAACGAAAAAGTAGCAAAATTGCTACAATGGTGTAACAAATAGCAGCGCCTAAAATATTTGCTACTGAATATTTCAAGAAATGTTTTCCATACTGCTTGCGCCAATGCACGACCATTCCCGTTTGAGAAAGAGCAAAAGGCACAAATACACCAATGGTATAAAGTGGAATGAGCCGTTCAGTATTCCCATTAAAAATTAGCAAAAGAAGAATAGCACCGATAGCTAAAGTCAGAATCCCATTTGAATAACCAAGGCGTGCTCCTTTTTCCATATACATGTGTGGCATATATTTATTTTTTGCCATATTGTAGGATAACATGGGAAAGGCCGAAAAGCCTGTATTAGCCGCTACAGCAAGGATGAGAGCTGTTGATAATTGGAAAATATAAAATAGAAGTCGTCCAACAGGTGAATTTCCCAAAATAGCTTGCGCCATTTGAGCGAGCGTTGTAACGCCTTTTACCGGAACAATGCCAATCCAGTAGTTTAAAAAAGTAATACCAGCAAACATGAAACCTAAAATGGCTGCCATAATTGCCAAGGTTTTCGCTGCATTTTCAGCTTTGGGTGTTTTGAAAAATGGTACAGAATTTGAAATAGCTTCCACACCTGTCAGAGAAGCCGAACCACTCGTGAAAGCGCGTAGCAGGAGCACTAAGCTGACACCCGAAATAGATTTTCCGATAGGAGCTGTTGCATGGTAGGATAAGTTCCCCAGTAATAATTGCAATAAACCAAAGCCAATCAAGAAAACAGTACTTGCAATAAACAAATAGACTGGTATCATCAGAGAAACCGCAGATTCTCGCAGTCCGCGTAAGTTCATTAGCATTAAAACCAACACTAAAATAATCGAAATGTGCAAATTGTACGGATGCAAAGCAGGAATTGCTGACGTAATCGCATCCGCACCAGACGAAACAGATACCGCTACTGTCAACATATAATCAACTAGCAAACTACCACCTGAAACTAGACCAGCTTTAGGGGAAAGATTTTCCGTTGTGACCATATAAGCCCCACCGCCTTGTGGGTAAGCATGAATCACCTGACGATATGAAATGGTTAAACTAGCCAGCAAAATCAGCACCACAATACCGATTGGCAAAGACCACCAAATTGCACCAGCAGATACGGATACCAAAACCAAAACAACTTGTTCAGGACCATAGGCAATCGAAGACAGAGCATCGCTTGACAGCATAGCCAAGGCTTGTAGCTTAGTGAGTAAATTCCCTTCATCTCCCTCATCGCTTGATTTTAAAGGTCGACCAATAAAAATATTCTTCAACTTGGAAAACATCTTTTTCTCCTAAATTTTCAATATCAGCTATTATAACGCTTTTCTGAAATAGTATCAACGTTTTCTGAAAATGACATCATTTCTTAATATAACTGACAATTCCTGCAAAAATATAAGGATTATACAGATAGGATTGTTTCACAGATACCTTTAAAAATCTGTAGAACAGTAGAGAACTACGCCATAATGCTTTACCTTATGATAAAAGAGGTCAAGGACTTTTCCTCAACCTCTGATGTTCTATAAAAGCTATTACGGATGACTAACAATCATTTCAAGGTCTTGTCCCTCAAAAGTCCATGCTTCCACATCGCTTGGCAGGATAAAATGGTCTCCTTTTGCGATTGGATACGTTTCTCCATCTACGGTCAGCACACCTCGCCCTGCTAGCACACTTACTAGTAAATAAGCAACTGTTTTCTCGATATCCACTTTTCCTGATACTTCCCATTTGTAAACAGCAAAGAAATCACTAGCTACTAAAAGCGTTGACGTCAAATCATCTGCTTTCAGCGTAACTGGGCGGCTATTGGCTGGCGCACCGATATTGAGCACATCAATGGACTTTTCCAAATGCAGCTCGCGCAGATTGCCTTTAGCATCTTTTCGGTCAAAGTCGTAGACACGATAGGTAGTGTCGCTAGACTGTTGCGTTTCTAAAATCAAAATACCTGAGCCAATCGCGTGCATAGTACCACTTGGAACATAGAAAAAATCTCCAGCCTTGACTGGCACTTTGGTTAAGAGCTTGTCCCATTCTTTCTTTTCAATCTGCTGGCGTAATTCTTCTCGTGATTTGGCATTGTGCCCGTAGATAATTTCTGCTCCTTCATCTGCAGCAATCACATACCAGCACTCCGTTTTTCCTAATTCTCCTTCGTGCTCCATAGCATAATGATCATCTGGATGAACCTGAACACTCAACCAATCATTAGCGTCCAAAATTTTGGTTAAAAGCGGAAAAACAGGCTCACTACTATTACCAAATAACTCTCGATGCTCTGCATAGAGCTGATCTAAGCCCGTACCAGCAAAACGACCGTTTTTTATGGTAGATACGCCATGCGGGTGAGCCGAAATCGCCCAATATTCGCCTACTTTATCACTGGGAATTTCATAGCCAAATTCATCTCGTAGCCTCGTTCCTCCCCAGATTTTTTCATGCATAACAGATTGTAAAAATAATGGTTCTGACATCATTTCCTCCTTTTCATTGTACAAATAATGACTTAAATATTTTTAACATCTAAAAGAGAATATCCTCTCGTGTCAAAGCGATTGCGACTTCTCGAATATTCAATCGGACGTCCATTTTCCAGATAAACAACTTGCTCCACCTGTAAAATCGGGTCTGTCTCTTGGCAAGCTAAATAGGTTTTGTCATATTCATCTGGCTTTTCAGCTGTGATATGGCGATAACTCCCGGCAAATTTTAAGTTTAACTCATCCCATAGATAAGCATAGATAGACTGAAGCAAAATCTCCTCATTCAATCCTGGTACCAAGTCACACGGCATATACGTGTGTTCCAACACATAAGGTTGCTCATCCAACAGACGCAAACGTATGATTTTGTAAACCGGTGCCGTTACTTCCACTTGCAGGCGCTCTGCAAGATCAGCTTCTGGAAATTCAACTGCAAATTGAATAATCTGGCTCGTTAATTTTCGCTCATCATTTTTTAAATCTTGACTCAAGCCATTGTAGTTATTCAAGCGAAATTTTGAATCTTCTTTATCCCAAAAGGAGGAATTTAACACTCTCGTTCCATTTCCTTGTTTAGAAAAAATGAGTCCTTCAATGGTTAAAATCTCAACGGCTTTTTTGATGGTCATTCGGCTGACGCCAAATTCTTTTGATAATTCGGACTGAATAGGCAACATGGAGTCTACTGGGTAGACTCCACTTGCAATTCTATCTCGAAGTATATTGGCGATTTCTTCGTATTTAGGCATAAGATAGCTCCTGCAAATCTGTCTTTCATCTCATTATAATACAGAATCAGGTTGTTTGTCCAGCATACGAAGGAATGGATACCAGATCAATCCAACAATCACCATATCCACTAACTGAAGGACACCACCTAAAATGGAATTGGTTGCTAGCATTCCGCTAAAGAATACGGGCACCGTCCAAGGAACTGCCACTCCTGTTGGAGCTGGAACAATTCCTACTGCCATCACAATATAGTTAAACGCAGTCACAACAATCGGTGCTAAAACCCATGGAATCAGAATAGTCGCATTCAAAACGATTGGCAAGCCAAAGATAACTGGTTCATTGACATTGAATAACCCCGCGCCAAGAGCAAGTCGTCCAACGTCCTTATACATTTTCTTTTTCAGAATAAAAGCCATAATGATAACTACAGCTAGCGTCATCCCAGAACCACCTAAACCAACAGTAAAGGTTTCCATAAATGATTTGGAAATAATGTGTGGCAAATGCTTGCCAGCCTGATAAGCCTCTAAGTTATCCAACATCAATGTATTCCAAATTGGATCCATGACAGAATTAACAAGAATTTGTCCATGAAGTCCAAAGAACCATAAAAATTGAACAAAGAAGATTGCCACTAAAGTTGCCCAGATACTACTTCCCAAGCCAACCAGCGGCGTTTGAATAACCTTATAAATAATATCATGAAGATTTGCATTGAAAAATCCTGTCAAACCAGCATTGACAAACAAGAATATGGAAAGAGTCAATACGGCAGGAATCAAAGCCGCAAACGACTTGGCTACTGCAGGCGGAACGCTGTCTGGCATTTTAATCTGCCAACCTTTTTTCGTTGCCCAGCAGTAGATTTCCGCTGCCAAAAATGCAACCAGCATTCCAAGGAACATCCCTTTTGCCCCTAAACGGTTTAAACTCAAGACGCCTGAAATTTTTTCACCTTTTTCTGACATGGTATAAAAAGGTGTCAAAAGAAGAAAACTAGAAAAGGAAACGGCTCCTCCAAAGATTCCCTCTACATCATAAGATTTTGATAAATAATAGCCAATACCAAACGTTACAAACACTGTCATAATAGACATTGTTGCACTTTGACCGCTACCAAACAGATTAGATAAAGTTGCTTTCGTTGCATCATTAAAAAATGGCAAATTGTTAAATACTACTACGATTGAGCCAAACATCGTTAATGGAAAGGAGAGCATAAAAGCATCCCGTAAAACAGCCAAATAACGATTGGAAGCGAGCTTGTTTGCCAATGGCAACAACTTATCACCGATTTGATCTAGAAACTTGTTCATCAATCTTCCCTCTTTTTCTTTTTTTGATACTCTAACTATACTATATTTTTTGTAAAATGTCTATACTTTTTTAATAAAAGATTGACTTTTTTCTAAAAAAGTATAGAATTATATTATAGAGAATTTTTTAAAGGAGAAAATATATGACATTTCTAACATTTCCAAAGGGATTTTTCTGGGGGACTGCTTCCAGCGGTCCGCAAACAGAAGGGCGTTTTGAGGGGGACGGAAAGGGAGAGAATATCTGGGACTATTGGTACGATAAAGAGCCCGAAAAATTCTTCAATCATATTGGCCCAGATAAAGCTTCTTATAATTATCAGTATTACAAAGAAGATGTGCAATTGATGAAAGCAACAGGGCATAATTCTTTCCGCACTTCTATCCAATGGAGTCGCCTAATCCCTGAAGGCGTTGGTGCTGTTAATCCAAAAGCTGTGGATTTTTACAACTCATTCATTGATGAACTGATTGCAAATGGTATTGAGCCATTTATCAACTTGTACCATTTTGACATGCCAATGGCACTGCAAGAAAAAGGCGGTTGGCTCAATCGGGAAACGGTTGATGCTTATGTAAATTTCGCAAAAACCTGCTTTGAGTTATTTGGAGACCGTGTCAAATATTGGTTTACACATAACGAGCCGATTGTCCCTGTTGAAGGTGGCTACCTCTATAACTTCCATTATCCTAACGAAGTCAACATGAAACACGCTGTTCAAGTGGCTTTTTATGAAATGCTCGCCAGTAGCTTAGCTGTCAAAGCCTATCATGAAAACCAAGACGGAAAAATCGGGATCATCCTTAACTTAACTCCAAGCTATCCGCGTGATGAAAACAATCCCGAAGATGTCAAAGCTGCTCAGATTGCGGATGCTTTCTTTAACCGCTCTTTCTTAGATCCTGCTATCAAGGGCGAATATCCGGCTGACTTGATTGCCCTTATTAAGGAATTAGACATGGTGCCAGAACACACAAGTAAGGATTTGCAGACTATTAAAGAAAACACCATTGATTTGCTTGGTGTCAATTATTACCAGCCACGTCGGGTTAAAGCAAAAGAAAATCCTGCCGGTAAAGATCCGCAGAATCCTATGCCAGATGATTTCTTTGACTACTACGATATGCCGAATAAAAAAATGAACCCTTATCGCGGTTGGGAAATCTATGAAAAAGGGATTTACGATATTATGATTAACGTTCGTGATAACTACGGTAATATTCCTTGCTACATCTCAGAAAATGGTATGGGCGTTGAAGGTGAGGAGCGCTATATCAATGCCAATGGTCAAATCGAGGACGATTACCGTATTTACTTTATCAAAGATCATCTCCGTTACCTTCATCAAGCAATTAACGAAGGAGCTAACTGCCTTGGTTATCATCTCTGGACCTGTATGGACAATTGGTCCTGGTGCAATGCCTATAAAAATCGCTATGGACTTATTGCCGTTGACCTAGACCAACAAGGTAAACGAACGATTAAAAAATCGGGTTATTTCTTTAAAGAACTGTCTGACAAAAACGGTTTTGAAGATTGAATTTAGCAAAACTCCCCAAGGTATCGGAACCCTTGGGGAGTTTGAGTTATCTTAAAAATAAAAAATAAACCTATAACATGTAACTAGTTTGCACAAATGTTATAAGTTTATTCTTAGGAGGTTTAGCAATAAATTATTTTTCTTCTAGCTTTTTATATAATTCAAGCATTTCTAATGCCACTTCACGTAATGTCATCGTTGTCATCAAATGGTCTTGTGCATGAACCATGATAATCTCGATCTTAATCTCAACACCACTTGCATAATCTTGCAACAATTTCGTTTGCGCGTGATGCGCTTCAACCAACTCTGTATTCGCAGCTTCCAATTTTTGAGAGGCTTCATCGTAGTGACCAAGACGCATCACTGCAAATGCTTCGTGTACTGTTGCACGCGCCGTTCCACTATGAAGAATGATTTCAAACGCTGCTACTTGTAATTCTTCTGTATTCATAAAACCCTCTTTATAGATTGTCCGTTACCACTTTGGCTAAGGCTGCGACCCCTGTTGGGATAGGCACATAGGCTTGAGGCGGAATTTGAACAACTGGGCGTCCAACTCTTTCACCGAGGTCAGCAAATTGTTTGAAATACATTCTTGTTTGAGGACTAATTAAATAAAGATCAAACGCTGCAGATTCAATCACTTTATTTCCTTCTGTTGCACCAATTGCTTCAACGGTAATGTCTTGTCCTTGACCTTGAAGGTATTCAGTTGTCTTTTTTGCCATAAGAGAGGAAGACATCCCTGCCGCACAGATAATTAACGCTTTTGCCATGAAAATTCTCCTTAAAATATTGTATATTAGGTAATTTTTTATTAACGAATTACCTATCATTGATATTAGTATAGCACAGTTTTTGTTAAATGTCTAGTCTTTTATATATAAAGATTATACTTTTCAAAAAATTTAATAACAAAAAACTCTTTCCGGTCAAATTTTGACTAGAAAGAGTCCCTATTGCAATTTATCGTTTGTCATTTCCTTTACGCATATTCTGCGTCTTCATCAAATTGACTATTGTAAAGATCAGCATAGAAGCCGTTTTGTTCCATCAATTGTTCGTGATTGCCTTGTTCAATGATATTGCCATCTCGCATAACCAAAATTAAGTCAGCATTACGAATCGTTGACAAACGGTGAGCAATGACAAAGGAAGTCCGTCCTTCCATTAGTTTATCCATCGCTTTTTGAATCAGCTCTTCCGTCCGTGTATCAACAGATGAAGTCGCTTCGTCCAAGATAAGCAATGGAGCATCCTTAAGAAGGGCACGCGCAATGGTTAGCAATTGCTTTTGCCCAACAGAGAGGCTCACAGTATCGTCCAGCACCGTATCATATCCTTTTGGCAAAGTCTTAATGAAGTGATGAACCCCAACAGCTTTGGCAGCTGCCACAACTGCTTCGTCAGAAATATTTTTCTGATTGTAAATCAAATTTTCCTTAATCGTTCCCTCAAATAACCAAGTGTCTTGAAGAACCATGGAGAAGGCATCATGTACCTCAGAGCGTTTCATTTGCTTCGTATCAATACCATCAATCGTAATCCGCCCTTTCTCAATCTCATAGAATTTCATCAGCAAATTGACGATCGTCGTCTTCCCAGCACCGGTCGGACCGACAATGGCAATCTTTTGCCCTGCTTTTGCATTGGCAGAAAAATCATGAATAATCGTTCGATCTGGATTGTAACCAAAGAATACATTATCAAAGGCAACATCGCCTTTTAAGGTCGTGAGTTGTTGCGCCTTGTGCTCATCGTTTTCCATTTCAGGCTCTGCTAAAAATTCAAACACGCGTCCCATAGCAGCGCTAGCTTGTTGAAGAGTGGTAATCCCTTGCGCAATTTGTGACAACGGTTGAGAGAAAGTCCGTACATACACCATAAAGGCAACAATCGTTCCCATAGTGACATCGCCATTCAAGGCCATGCTCGCTCCAACCAAAACAACCATAACGTAACCGAAGTTCCCTACAAACATCATAAGCGGCATCATAATCCCTGAAATAAATTGGGATTTCCACATGCTGTTGTAAAGATTCGTATTGAGCGTTTGAAAGGCTGCTTTAGATTCCTCTGCGGCATTGTAGCTGACAATGACATTATGCCCAGAGTACATTTCTTCTACATAGCCATTAACGCTGGCAAGATTTTCTTGTTGTGCTCGAAAAAATCGTTGAGATTTGCCCATAATCAAAGCAACAAAGACAAAGCCAATCAAGACTGAGCCAATCGTTACAAAGGAAAGGATGACATTGTTGTAAAACATCATAAAGAGAACAGCAATAAGAAGTAAACTTGAGGATATGACTGCTCCTAAACTTTGGTTCAAAGACTGTCCGACCGTATCCACGTCATTGGTGACCCGTGAAAGAGTATCCCCTTGAGAATGGCTGTCAAAATACCGCAATGGTAATTTATTGATTTTTTCAGCAATAGCAGTCCGCAAACGCTTGGAGAAATGCTGAATAACAGATGAAATGATAAAAGATTGAACGTAATTTAACAAAGCACCTGCTGCATACAAAATCGCTAGGAAAAGAGCAATGTTGGAGATTGCTTTCAAATCAATCTGACTTCGCATTCCCTCTGTGATAAGGTTGGTAATTTCTTTTAATTTGTCCGGTCCATAAACTGTAATAATACTAGACACTGCCGCTCCCACAAATGCAATGAGCAATGGAAGCTGAAAACCTTTGAGATAAGGTTTCACTTGGCTAAATAAAGATGATTTTTTATTTTCCATTTTCCAATTCCTCCTTTGATAATTGTGAGTAAGCAATTTCTTGGTAAACTGCGTTCGTTGCCAGCAATTCTTTATGAGTACCCTGACCGACTACTTTTCCTTTATCCAGTACCAAAATCTGATCAGCATCCATAATCGTTGAAATCCGCTGCGCCACAATCAATCTGGTTGTGTCCTTCACTTTTTTCGCTAATTCTTCCCGCAAAATGCGGTCTGTCTTATAGTCCAGCGCTGAAAATGAATCATCAAAAATCAAAATTTCAGGCTTGCGAGCAAGCGCACGCGCAATTGCCAAACGTTGCTTTTGCCCACCAGAGAAATTGGTCCCGCTTTGTGCGACCTCTGAGTGCAGACCACCTTCTTTTTCTTCAACAAATGATTTCGCTTGTGCCAAGTCCAACGCAGCCCACATTTTTTCATCATCCAATGGACTTTCATTGCTTTGTCCAAAGTCCAAATTACTCTTTATATCACCAGAGAAGAGGACAGCTTTTTGTGGAATGTAGCCAACTTTATTATGCAAATCTTCTAGCTGATAATCTTTGACGTTTACGCCGTCTACTAAAATTCTTCCTTCTGTCACATCATAAAAACGAGGAATTAAGCTAATTAGAGTAGATTTCCCAGAACCGGTTGAACCAATGAAAGCTACGGTTTCACCTGCTTTTGCTGTAAAGCTGACATGCTCAATGACAGCCTCAGAGTTTTTAGCATAGCGGAAAGACACATTGTCAAATACCACTTCTCCTTTAATATCTTTAGCTTCTTTAGGGTGTTCTGGAGACTCAATCGTTGAATATAAATCAAGCACTTCATTAATCCGTCCAGCAGACACCAAGGTACGAGGTAGAATGATAAAAAGAGCCGCCATGAGCATGAAGCCCATTACCACTTGCATGGCATAAGACATAAAGACTACCATATCACTAAAGATAGGCAATCGCTCTGGTAAAGCTGCGTCTTGAATCAAGTAAGCCCCAATCCAATAAATCGCTAAAGTCAATCCGCTCGAAATCCCCATCATAATTGGATTTAAAATTGCCATGAGACGACTGACAAAGAGATTCAAACGAGTCACTTCATCATTGGCTCCTGCAAACTTGTCATCTTGATAGTCTTCAGCATTGTAAGCCCGAACAACACGAATCCCTGTTAGACTTTCACGCGTAATACTGTTCAACTTATCAGTCAACCGTTGAATAACGGATTGCTTTGGAAAGGCAAGCGTCATCAGAACTGTTGTCATGATAATATTCACAATTACCGCCACAATAACTGCCCAGAGCCAATATTCTGATTTCCCAATGATTTTCGTAATCGCCCAAATCGCCATAATCGGTCCACGAGTCACAACTTGCAAGCCCATTGTAATCATAAGTTGAATTTGCGTAAGATCATTGGTTGTCCGGGTCAAAAGACTCGGAATAGAAAATCTCTTAATTTCGGCATCTGAATAATCCAGTACACGATTGAAAATATCCGACCGCAAACTCGTCGTAAAGCTAGCTGCTAATCTAGCCGCTATAAAGCCAACTACTACTGCACTTAGAAAGCTCGCAAAAGATAAGCCAATCATTTTCAAACCTGGATTCCACAGGTCAGAAACTACTGTCCCTCTCGTCTGTAGGAGTTCCGTAATTTTTGAAATATAAGTTGGAACCTCTAATTCCAAATAAACTGTTAAACAAGTAAACAAGATACTAATGACAATCATCCCTACTTCTTTAGCAGTTAAACGTTTAAATAATTTAAACATTCGTTTCTCCTTCTTCTAATTTTTCAATATTCTGGTAAAATTTTCCCATTACCTGAAAAAAAATGACCAGATCCTCTTCTGAAACGCCAGCTAACAGACAACGATCCATTTCATCAAAGAAATCACGAATTTTATCCATGCGTTCTTTTGATTCCGGCGTCAAACGAATAATCTTAGCGCGTTTATCGGTCTCACTCACTTCCAGATAAATCAAGCCATTTTTCACCATCCGCTTCATTAAATTACTGGCAACGGACTTAGTAATGCCCAACTCCTGCTCAATATCTTTAATAAAGGTCATCTTGTCACAATCTTCGCGGTGGTTCACAAAATGCAATACCTGCCCCTGTGGACCCGCCATAAATTCAATTCCTCGCTCTTTGGCAATCTTTTGAATCATAAGATGCGTTTTTCGCCCAAATCGCTTGAATTCCAATAATGGTTTTTCCATTTTGACTTCCTTTCAAATAGTTCTCTAGAGAACCAAATGGTTTTCATGAGAACTATTTTACTATATTCTAAGTGAATGTCAAGGAAAAAGTTTCTATGAGAACTAATTTCCAAACAAATTAAAACTCAGCTCTATAAAAGCTGAGTCGTCAGATTATTAAATCAAAATCCCTTCCAAATGATCCAGTTCATGCTGGCAGATTTGTGCGGGAAAATCTTTCAAAGTCAGTGTTTGCTTTTGCCAATGCTGATCCAAATAGTCAACTGTAATTTCCTTATAACGAGTCGTCAAACGACTACCCGCAAGTGACAAACAGGATTCTTCCGCTCGGTAAGGAGATAACTTTCTTTTCAAAATAGGATTGAATATGATAACAGGCACCATACCATACATAAAAATAATAACTTGTTTCTGAACTCCAATCATATTGGCTGCCATGCCGACACACTTATCTTGATTTGCTTTTAAGGTATCAAACAAATCTTGTCCAATTCCGACATCCTCTTTACATGCTGGTTGTGCTTTCTGCTGCAAGAACAACATATCTTTTACAATTGGTTTAATCATTTTCTTTCTCATCAAAAAAGAGCAAGCTTATTCAATATTCACTCACTTGCTCTCAATTACTCAATTATCCTTTGGCTTTTTCGCTGACTTTTTTAGCTAAGACAAAGTTTCCAAGTGTTGCTGACCCATTTCCTGCAACTGCTGGCGTCACAATGTAATCACGCACATCTGGAACAGGCAAATAACCATTCAACAAAACTGTGAACTTTTCACGAACACGATCCAACATGTGCTGTTGCGCCATAACACCTCCACCAAAGACAATCACATCAGGGCGGAATGTCACCGTTGCTTGAATTGCTGCTTGCGCAATGTAGTAGGCTTGAATATCCCAAACAGAACTGTTTAGTTCAATATTTTCACCTCGAATACCTGTCCGAGCCTCTAAACTAGGTCCAGCAGCCAGCCCTTCTAAACAGCCATTATGGAAAGGACACACCCCATTAAATTCTTTTTCTACATCCATTGGGTGTTTTGCAACGTAGTAATGTCCCATTTCTGGATGACCCGTCCCACCAACAAATTCACCACGTTGAATGGCGCCAGCACCAATTCCCGTTCCAATAGTATAATAGACCAAATTTTCAATTCGTCCGCCTGCATTATTTCGTGCCACTACTTCACCATAAGCAGAGCTATTAACATCTGTCGTAAAGTAAATCGGTACATTTAAAGCACGTCGCAAAGCACCGACAATATCGACATTTGCCCAGTGTGGTTTAGGTGTCGTTGTAATAAAACCATACGTTTTTGAATTAGGGTCAATATCAATCGGTCCAAAAGAACCAACTGCAAGACCGGCTAAATTCTCAAAACGAGAGAAAAATGCAATCGTCTTATCCAACGTTTCAATCGGTGTGGTCGTTGGAAATTGTGTTTTCTCAACTACTTCAAATTTTTCATCCCCAACTGCACACACAAATTTTGTACCACCAGCTTCTAGGCTTCCATACAATTTTGTCATTTCAAAACCTCTTTTAATTTTGTTTTCTTCTCTATTCATTATAGCATATCCTCGTATGACTTCTGAGTAAAAATCTTACTTTTTCTTCTCTTTTTCAAAGAAAAGGGAGTGGGAAAGAACCGGAAAGAGTTCGTTTCCCACTCCTGCACAGTTGATTGACAACTTTGAGACATGAAGCGAGCAAAGAAAACAATCAACCGCTGTGTTAATGTGTTTTGTTAACTAAAAGTGAAGAAGCTGAACTTTTTGTTCAGCCTCTTATCACATTACAAGGTTAGGCTTTTAGCTCAATCACAGCATCGCCTTTCGCTACTGTACCCTCTGCAACAGGAGTAACAGAAGCATAATCAGCTGTGTTGGTAATAATCACCATAGTTGTGTCATCAAGACCAGCGGCTGCAATTTTCGCAGCATCAAATGTACCAAGAACATCGCCAGCTTTCACCTTATCACCTTGAGCAACTTTTTGATCAAATCCGTCACCGTTCATAGAAACTGTGTCAATACCTACGTGAATCAAGATTTCAGCACCTTTTGTCGTTTTCAAGCCATAAGCGTGACCAGTTGCAAATGCGATTGTCACTTCTGCATCCGCAGGAGCATACACAACACCTTCACTAGGTTTCACCGCAACTCCTTGTCCCATAGCACCGCTAGAGAATACTGGATCATTGACATCTTTCAAGTCAACCATTTGACCAACGATTGGAGAAACGATTGTTTCATCAGAAAGGACTGGCGCAGCTGCTTCATTAGCTTCTACTACTTCTTTTGCTTCAGTCACTTCTTCTTCAGCATCTTTGTAACCAAATGCGTAAGTCAAACCAAATCCAAGACCAGTAGTTACAAGTACCATAAAGATATATTGAAGAACTTGACCATTCAGATAGAGAAGCGTACCTGGGATAATAGTAATACCAAATCCAGTACCAGCAAGTCCAAGAATAGAAGCTAACCAACCACCAGCAGCACCGGCAACAAGACCAAGTACAAATGGTTTACCATAACGTAAGTTTACCCCGAAAATAGCTGGTTCAGTAATTCCAAGACCTGCAGAGAGAGCAGCCGGGAAGGCAAGAGCTTTTAGTTTTTTAGATTTTGTTTTTACACCAACTGCAAGAGTTGCACCCGCTTGGGCAGTCATAGCAGCTGTGATGATCGCATTAAAGGCATCTTTTCCTTCATTTGCAATCAATTGTGCTTCTAGTAAGTTGAAGATATGGTGAACACCAGTTACCACGATAAGCTGATGCACACCGCCAAGGATGAGACCAGCTAAGCCAAACGGTAAGGCAAGAATAGCTTTTGTCGCAGCAAGAATGACATTTTCAAGTGAGTGGAAAATTGGACCAATGACAAAGAGCCCAAGAACTGACATCACAAGGAAGGTCAAGAATGGTACAACAAGCAAATCAAGCACATCTGGAATTTTCTTATGCAACCATTTTTCAAGTTTCGCACCAAGTAGTCCAATGAAGAAGGCTGGCAATACTGAGTTTTGATAACCAACTACTGGAATGAAACCAAAGAACATGATTGGCTTTGCAGCACCAGAAGCTACATCCCAAGCATTTGGAAGAGCGGTATTTACCAACATCAAACCAAGTACAATACCGATCACTGGATTCCCACCGAATACACGGAAAGCTGACCAAGAAATCAAAGCTGGGAAGAAGGCAAATGCTGTATCTGTCAACACAACTGTGTAAGTATAGAAGTCTGACGCAGCAAAGGCTTTTGAAGTTGTTCCAAATAACCCAAGAATCGTATCATTATTAATCGCACCACGAATCCCCATGAAGAGACCTGTTGCTACGATTGCTGGCAGGATTGGCACAAATACGTCACCAAATGTACGAACGGCACGTTGGAACCAATTCCCCTTTTTAGCTGCTTCTGCTTTTTGCTCACCAGTTGAAGACGTAGGCAAACCAAGCGCTACCACTTCATCATAGATTTTATTCACTGTACCAGTACCAAAGATAATTTGATATTGACCTGAGTTAAAGAAAGCTCCCTGAACCTTTTCAAGATTCTCAACTCTGTCTTTATCAATCTTAGCTTCATCTTTGACCATGACACGCAGACGGGTCGCACAGTGAGCAACACTACTTACATTGTCACGTCCGCCAATGGCCTCAATGACTGCTTTTGCAATGTCCTTATTTTCCATTTGCATCTCCTTATTGAAAATAATTAAAATTTATGAAAGCGATTTAATCGCTCCTACGACTATTATTTTAACATGATTTCAAAATATGTCAAGCGTTTTGCAGAAATTTAATTTTTTTCTATTAAAAAGTTGATTTTTTCAGAGAAAACGTTTACTATATAAGTAAGAAAACTATCTTGGAGGACAAAAGATTGGCTTGGACTACTGAACAACGTTACAAACGCTATGAACAATGGACTGAAAACGAAATCCAACAGATAAAAAATAAAATCGCTACATCACCTTGGCGTGCTACCTACCACGTAGAGCCTGATACGGGACTGCTGAATGACCCAAATGGTTTTTCCTATTTTGACGGAAAATGGATTGCCTTCTATCAAAATTTTCCATTTGGTGCAACTCATGGGCTCAAGTCCTGGGTACAACTGGAAAGTAATGACCTCGTACACTTCACAGAAACCGGTGTTCGTGTTCTGCCAGACACCCCATTAGACAGTCACGGTGCTTACTCTGGCTCTGCTATGCAGTTTGACGACAAACTTTTCCTATTCTATACTGGGAATGTCCGTGATGAGAATTGGGTTCGTCACCCTTACCAAATCGGCGCTTTGCTGGACAAAGACGGACATATTCAAAAACTAAACAAGATCTTGATTGAACAGCCTCAGGACACTACAGATCATTTCCGTGATCCTCAGATTTTTAACTACCACGGACAATTTTATGCCATTGTTGGGGGACAAAACCTTGACAAAAAAGGCTATATCAAGCTTTATAAAGCGGTTGACAACGATTATACAAACTGGGAAGAAGTCGGTAATTTACACTTTGAAAATGATAACACCGCCTACATGATGGAGTGCCCAAATCTTGTCTTTATTGATGAGAAGCCTGTTTTGCTCTACTGTCCTCAAGGTTTATCAAAAGAAATTGTCCCTTATGACAATATTTATCCAAATATGTATAAAATAGGTCAATCGTTTGACATAAAGAAAGCAACAATTATTAAACCTAGTCCTCTGCAAAATTTAGATTATGGATTTGAATGCTACGCCACTCAAGCTTTCAATGCTCCAGATGGCCGTGCCTTAGCTGTCAGCTGGCTGGGTTTGCCAGATATTGCCTATCCATCTGACCGTTTCGACCACCAAGGAACATTCTCTTTGGTCAAAGAATTAACCCTAAAAGACGGTAAACTCTATCAATACCCTGTCCCAGCTATCACATCCTTACGCACAGATAATATCCAAACGTTTGCTAACCAAGCGCAAACAAAGAACTGCTATGAATTAGAACTAGAATTTACAACTGATTCACAAACTGAGATCGTCCTTTTTGCAGATCAAGAGCATAAGGGGCTACGCATTTGCTTTGACATCAAAAATGGTCAAGTAACAGTTGACCGTAGTCAAGCCGGTGAGCAATACGCTCTTGAATTTGGTACCGTTCGTAGTTGTACGATTGAAAACCAAGCTACAACCGCTACTATCTTCATTGATAAGTCAGTTTTTGAAATTTTTATTAACAAAGGAGAAAAAGTATTTTCAGGCCGCGTTTTCCCTCATGAAAACCAAAACGGTATTTTTATCAGCGAGGGAAATCCAACTGGAACTTACTATGAGTTAGATTATGGTCGCGAAGTTAACTGATGTTGCAAAAATTGCTGGGGTCAGCCCAACCACTGTGTCTCGTGTAATTAACAAAAAAGGTTACCTCTCAGAAAAAACGATTACAAAAGTCAATGAGGCCATGCGCGAGTTGGGATACAAGCCCAATAATCTCGCTCGTGGCTTACAAGGAAAATCCGCTAAGCTGATTGGACTGATTTTCCCAAATATCAGTCACGTCTTTTATGCCGAACTCATTGACAAATTAGAACATGAGTTATTCAAAAGAGGCTACAAGACAATCATCTGCAATAGCGAGCACAATTCAAGTAAGGAAAAAGAGTATCTGGAGATGCTAGAAGCCAATCAAGTGGATGGCATTATCTCAGGCAGCCACAACTTAGGCATCTCTGATTATGACCGTGTAACAGCTCCCATTATCTCTTTTGACCGCAACTTATCCCCTTCCATTCCTGTTGTATCTTCGGACAACTATGCTGGTGGTGTCTTGGCTGCAGAAACCTTGGTCAAATCCGGTGCCCAAAATATCATTATGATTACCGGAAATGATAATTCAAACTCCCCGACAGGTCTCCGCCATGCAGGTTTTGCTTCCATTCTACCTGATGCACCAATTATCAATGTATCAAGTGACTTCTCTCCTATTCGCAAAGAAATGGAAATCAAAAATATTTTAAAACATAGAGAGCCTGATGCCATTTTTGCTTCAGATGATCTGACAGCCATTTTAATCATGAAAGTTGCTCAAGAATTGGAAATCAAAATTCCAGAGGATCTAAAAGTCATCGGCTACGACGGAACTTATTTTGTAGAAAACTACTATCCCCAACTAGCCACCATACAGCAACCATTGAAAGATATAGCTTGTTTGCTGGTAGATTTGTTGCTCCGAAAAATTGCTGGTGAAGAAGTTGTGACAACCGGCTACTTTCTTCCCGTGCACCTCTCTTCAGGAAAGAGTATTTAATTCTGTAAGATAGTGAAAACCCACTTAAGATTTCTCAATACTTAAGTGGGTTTTAGTGTCTATTCGTTGTCTTTATATTTTTCTGCCAGAAGCACATCATCAATAGCCTGCGCACAGCCACCGTGGTCGTTGTCTGCCACAACAATATCTGCTAAATTTTTGATATTCTCATTGGCATTTCCCATAGCAACACCAAAACCTGCTTCGCGAATCATGCTTTTATCATTGTTATTTTTTCAGACAATAAAGTTTCATAAGATTGATCTCGATCCCTTGCCGTAAAGTGATAAATATTGATTTTGTCAAAATGTTCTCTTTCCTTCACTAACAAATCGTAAATATTATCCACCAAGATAGCTGTTTTATCATAAAGTTCAGTATAGATTTCCATATAGTAGTTAGCAATATCCTCAAAATGTGATTTTTGAAGATAGCCTTGTCCGTCAATCATACAAACCAGCATCAAATCTTGAGCTTCTGCTATCGCCTTCACCTTATCCACTGCTAAAGCAGGCAAGGTTTGCTTGGCTAAAACGCATTTGGCCTCCAAATCATAAATCAATGCACCACTTGCAAGAATAGCATAGCGAATTCCTCGCAAATCTTTTTTATAAAGACCTAGTTCTGACAGAGAGCGCCCTGTTGAAAGTGCAACTTGTTTTCCAGCTGCATGCGCTCTGTCAATAGCTGCAATACTACTTTTAGCAATCGTCTTTTGACTGGTCAAAAGCGTTCCATCCATGTCAAATGCAATCAATTGATACATAACATTTCTCCTTTTTTCTACTAAAATTAGTATAGCATAAAAGCTCAAAAATAGTAAAAAAGCTCAAAACCATGTTATCAAAAACGTTGGTTTTAAGCTTTTTTATTGTCGTTCATTCCTTAATTTTAACTAGAGACTAAGTTCTTATTTAACCTCTTTAATTGTCAACAAAGTTGAAGATCTATTTACAATTCTTTTTTATACTTTTCAACTTCTGCTTTATTAGCCCAGACAAAGTGTCCTGGACGAATTTCAACCATTTCTGGCTTATCTACTGAATAATCATGTTGAGCAGCATCATAAACCTTCAATACTTTCTTCCGCTCCAATATTGGGTCTGGAATTGGGACAGCAGATAGCAATGACTGCGTATAAGGATGGATTGGATTATTGAAGAGTTCTTCTGTTTCAGCCACTTCTACAATCACACCCTTATAAATAACAGCAATACGGTCTGAGATAAAACGTACAACTGATAAATCATGGGCAATGAAAAGATAAGTCAAGCCTAGATCTTTTTGGAATTTCTTAAGAAGATTCAAAACTTGCGCGCGCACAGAGACATCAAGCGCTGAAATCGGCTCATCTGCAATGACAAAATCTGGTTCCATAACAAGCGCACGGGCAATCCCAATCCGCTGACGTTGACCACCAGAAAATTCATGCGGGTAACGTGTTAAATGCTCTGATAACAATCCAACTTCATGAATAATATCTTTCACTTTTTTCTTGCGTTCTTCTTCATCTTTAAATAAATGGAAATTATACAAGCCTTCCGAAATGATATAATCAACTGTCGCACGTTCATTCAAACTAGCAGCAGGGTCTTGGAAAATCATTTGAATTTTACGAATGATTTCTGACTCTTCTTCTTTTGATTTTTTGCCATTGATTTTTTTCCCTTCAAAGAAAATCTCTCCATGACTCGTATCATTTAAACCAATAATCGCACGACCAATTGTCGTTTTACCAGAACCAGATTCTCCTACAAGTGAAAACGTTTCTCCTTTATTGATAAAGAAATTAGCATTTTTAACAGCAACAAATTTCTTGCTTCCCTCACCGAAGGAAATTTCCAAATCTTTAACTTCTACTAATTTTTCAGGCATTTCCTTCCTCCTAGGCGTCTAAATGGGCAAAGCCCATTTTTAAGCTAATTTTTTCGTGCAAATCATCAATAACAGCTGGCTTATTCACTTTTGGAGCATTTTCATGAAGCAACCATGTTTTTGCCCAATGCGTATCTGACACATAGATTTGAGGCGGTTTTTCCTCAAAATCAATTTCCATCGCATAATCTGAACGCAAGGCAAATGCATCTCCTTGTAAATGTGAATAAAGAGATGGCGGCGTTCCAGGAATTGAATACAACTCACCCTTATCATCTGCCAACTGAGGCAGACTAGATAACAAACTCCAAGTGTAAGGATGACGTGGATCGTAAAAGACTTCTTCTACTGTTCCGTATTCAACGATTTCACCAGCATACATAACCGCAACCTTATCTGCAATACTTGCTACCACTCCCAGGTCGTGGGTGATAAAAATAGTTGTGAATTCATACTCGTGTTGCAAAGATTTCAACAAATCAATGATTTGTGCCTGAATCGTAACGTCAAGCGCTGTCGTTGGTTCATCACAGATAAGGATATCAGGTCGACAAGCAAGCGCAATAGCGATAACAATCCGTTGACGCATTCCTCCTGAATATTGGAATGGGTATTCATTAAAACGCTTTTCAGCATCAGGAATGCCGACCTTATTCATATAGTCAACAGCCATTTCTTTTGCTTCTTTTGGCGTTTTCTTTTGATGCTTGATAATCACTTCTGTAATTTGGCTACCAATTGTGTTAATAGGGTCCAAACTCGTCATCGGATCTTGGAAGATTGTCGCAATTTTAACACCGCGTATAGGTTCCCAATCTTTATTAGACTTCAATTTTGTCAAATCTTGCCCCCGGTAATCAATCGTTCCTTGAGCAACTCGACCATTTTCCTCTAACATTCCTGTAAATGTCTTTGTCAAAACAGACTTACCAGAACCAGATTCCCCTACAAGTGCAAGAACTTCACCTTCAATGAGGTCAAGCGAAACACCACGAATAGCTGTTAAGACCTTATCACGAACGTCAAATTCCACGACAATATCGCGAGCAGTCAATATTACATTTTTTTCTTGTGTCATATTTACTCCTATCTATGTGTACGTGGATCACTAGCATCCGCTAAGTTTTGACCGACAACGAATAATGAGAGGGAAACCAAAATCAAGGTTGTCAATGGAATCCAGAAAAGATACGCATTTGTTGTCACGTTTTGTGAATAATCTGAAATTAACCGTCCCAAACTTGGTACTGTGACAGGAAGCCCCAAACCAAAGAACGATAGAAATGCTTCATAAGAAATGAAACTTGGCAGCAGTTGTGAAGCCGTGGTCACAATAACAGAAACCAATTGTGGCATGATATTTTTTACAATGATTTTCAGTGTTGGCGTACCCAAAGTTCGGCTGGCAAGGTTATATTCCAAGTCGCGATAACGCATGATTTGGATACGAATCGTATAAGCAATCCCAACCCAACCTGTGATGGTCATAGCAAAAATCAAGTTCCAGAAACCAGCACCAATTGAATAAGTCAAGACAATGACAATCAAGAGAGATGGGATGTTAGAAATGATATTGTACACTTCCATCATGATACGGTCAACGGTTTTGGAAATTCCCCAGATACCACCAATCACAATACCAATAACTAAGTTAATCACAGTTGCAATGACAGAAATGAGGATAGAGTTACGAGCTCCAAACCATACTCCGTCAAAAAGGGATTTCCCGTTGCTATCTGTACCAAACCAATATTGACCATTTGGTTTAATATAACGCGCACCGAAATCATTCACCTTGCTGACATCGTTAAAGTCAAAATCTGAGAAAATCGGATAAATGAAACTCATCAAAATAATAGCGACCAAAATTCCCAACATGATAACTGTTGATTTCTTTTTTAGGAACTGACGCATAACTGATTTCCAGTAAGAATAGGCTGGAGCATCAATCGTTTCAGAGGCAAAATCATCGCGTTTGACAAATTGGAACTTAGTCTTATCAATTGTAGCCATTATTTACCTCCTTTTGATGTTAATTTAATACGTGGATCAAGTACTGTCATCAGAATATCACCCAATAGAAGAGCGAAGATAGAAAGACATGTAAAGATAAAGACAAGACCAACGACCATAGAGTTATTTGAAGCTTTAACAGAGTCAATCAACATCTTACCCATACCAGGGAAAGCGAAGACTGTTTCAGTCAAAGTTGCACCTGTAATAACCCCAATAACTGAGTTTGGAATGCTGGATACAAGTGGCACCATGGCATTTTTGAAAATATGTTTATTTGAAATTTCTTTTTCAGAAAGACCTTTTGCACGTGCAAAACGAACAAAATCTTGTGATTGCAAGTCAATCATATAACGACGAATCCAAACGGCTGTCCAAGGCGCACTCAAGAGTCCAAGAATGACTGCCGGCAGCACATAAGAGCGCCAATCACCTGCTCCCAAAATAGGGAATGAATCAGGCAAGCCAATCGCTGAACCGATCAGCCGAATGATATAAACTAAAGCAATAGTTGGCAGTGACATCAAGAAAGTCAATGCACCGGTTGAAATACTATCAAATAACGTATTTTTAAAGCGAGCCATATAAGATCCAAGTGGAACGGCAATTAAGTAAGACAAAGCCAATCCAATCAAACCAACAATAGAAGAGCTCACAATCATCGATGGATATTGATAATTGCTCTCTGTTGCCGTATAAGGGTCATCTTTTCCGTAATTAGCAACATCGCGTGCATCAGCTTGTTTTGGAGACTTATATGTACGCGTATAAATATTAACAGATGAAGTTTTCTTTCCTGTTGGGAATTGAACTTCTGATGTTTTTGTTTGACCTTGCCCTTGTGAAATAACCTGTAAAACAGGAAGATTGGCATAGGTTGGATAGGAGATTCCCAGATTTAATCTCACAAAATTTTGGTGGATATATGGAAACTGACTATTGAAGTACAATAAATATTTATGTTTCGTTCCAGAACCAACAACGGACCAACCAATAGCAGGATCGTTTTCAATGCGAATATATCGCTTCAAGTTCGGATTAGAAGCATCTTTCACAGCACCGGTATGGTCAATTTGAATCAAATTACCATAGAAACCAAGAACGCGTTCATAGACTGGAACTTCACGAGTTGCATAAAATTGCTTGCTTTCTTTAAATTGCTGCAATTTCCAACCGCGTCCCAGCTTTTTGATGTAAGCTTCATAGATTTTTTTATTTGCATTAGTAGGTTCTACTGTTACAGAGGAATTCTCTTTACTAGCTTTTTCTTGCAATTCCTTCGTATCATAGTAGTCAATGTAACCCATACGCTCAAAAATCGTATTTTCGTAATTGGCTTTTTTATCAGGAGTTGTCGCTATTTTGTTATAGTTCGGGTCCTGTTTGAAAATCAACTTCCTAGGCACCATAGTATAGATAATGGTGTAAGTCAGCGTTGTTACCATGAAAATAGATACTAAAGAGCGTAAGATACGCATAAAAATATATTTCTTCATTTACCGTTTCCTTTAAAATCCCAAAAGAACTTTCCCTCCTGTTAGAGAAAGTTCTGATGAGAAGTTTATTTTACATGATCTGCTAATTCTTTTTTATTTTAATGATTCAGCATGAGTCACATCAGATATTCCACTTTAATAACTATGGTTAAGTTATTAAACATAACCTGTCAGCCAAGACCGAAGGAAGAGTTAGAGAAATGCCATACCTACGACAAATACCTATTTTCAACTTTAGAATACCTTCAATTTTTAAACTGATTGTTTAAAATTATATCATAATTCTGGTCAATTGTAAAATCAATTGTCAGAATATTTTTATCATAATTGAACTTTTTTTGTTTTTCTGTTAAATTTTATCTAATTTTTTTCAATTATTTAACATGATCTGCAAGTTCTTCTTGAGCTTTTTTATTAGATTTTGATCGCTCTTTATTCCATTTAGTCATAGCTTTCTTGTACTGATCTTGTGTAACAGGCTCATCTTGGAGTTCAAGATATTTATATAGAATGATTTCACTATTCCCTTTGTTTCCTGACCAAGCAAATGGATTAGTAAATGGCACTGTGCGAGAAAGAATTGGACGACCAGTCAAGGTTGTTGTCGGAATAACCAAAGCATTATCAGTCAACCAAGCTTGGGCTGCAGCATATTTTTCATAACGTGCATTCGTATTGTTGGTTTCTTTTTCAGCCTCATTCAACAACTTTTCATATTCGTTCATACCAACTTGTGCTGCAGCAGCGTTGTTCGTGCCTGCATCAAATCCTAGATAAGTCTTAGTGCTTTCCCCGCTTGAAGGTTTGATAACATCAAGATAGGTAGATGGGTCTTGGAAGTCTGGACTCCAACCAACATTATCAGAAAGATCCCAATCTTCTGCCGCTGCAGATTCGGCAAAGTAAGTAATATTATTTACATCATCTTTAGACATTTGTTGAATATCAATTACAACATTTTCTTTACCAAGATTCTTTTCAATTGATTGCTTCAATGATTGCACGCGTTGAACTTTATTAGTCGCTGTTTGGTCAACTGGCATATCAATGTGGATTGGGAATTGAACGCCGTCTGCTTGAAGCGCCGCTTTAGCTTTGGCTAATTTTTCCTTGGCTTTGGTTGGATTGTAAAGTCCGTCTTGCGCATCATTTAAGTTGACATCTTTCCAACTTTCATCGTAGCTGACTAATTTTTCTTTGACTAATTCTCCAAAGCTCTTGTCATCTGTTTGAACAAACGTTGGTGGTACAAAGAGGTTACGAAGCATCTTCGTTGCACCATCTTTACCATTTACTTGTGACGCATAAGCTGTGCGGTCAAATGCAAATGTAATGGCTTGACGGAAGTCTTTATTTAGCAAAGCTTTCTTAGTAGAAGTCTTTTGAGCATCTGTTGTCTTTGAAGTATGTTTGTAAGATTGACGGTCAATGTTTGTAGCTACTAGGTAAGTCGTTGCATCTTGCGGAGTATAAACGATGTTATCTTTGTATTTCTTGCTGACAGAAGCATAACTTGGACTTGTTGGAAATACTTTGGCATTAGTAAATGAACCATCGCTAAATCCTTTAGCAAGTTTGTCCTGATCTTGACCATCATAGTAAGACAACTTGATGTTATCAATGTGCACATTTTTCTTATCCCAATAGTTTGGATTTTTCGCAAATTCGACAGATGATTTTGCTGTGATAGATTTTAGCAAGTATGGTCCATTATAAAGAAGACTAGATGGATCTGTTGCTTGTGCAAATTTATTGCCTTTTGATTTCAAAAATTCTGCATTAACTGGTGCTAGAACACCCATTGTTGTTTTTGAGTTCCAAAAACTTTCTGGTCGATTAAGAGTGTATTGAACCGTGTAATCATCGACTGCTTTGATACCGACAGAAGAGAAATCTTTATTTTCACCTTTCATGTAAGCATCCAAGCCTTTAACAGAATCTTGCACCAAGTAAATAGCATCAGATTTATTGTCTGCAGCATATTTTAAGCCCGTTACAAAGTCTTGTGCCTTAACCTCTGCATACTCTTCGCCTTCTGATGTGTACCATTTCACACCCTTACGAAGTGTATAAGTATAAGTCAAGCCATCTTTAGAGACGATCCAATCCTTCGCCACAGAAGGAACTAGATTTCCATAACGGTCATTTTCCAAAAGTCCGTCAATAACATTGCTGGTAAGATTTGCAGTAGCTGCTTTCCCAGTTGTCAAATAGTTCAAATTATCTGGATCTTGCTCATAAACATATGAGAATGTTTTGTTCCCTGAGCCTGTTTTAGAGCTAGAACAAGCTGCTAGGGTTCCTGTTGCAAGCAAGGCTAGCGCTGCTAGGGTAATGATTTTACTTTTCTTCATGAATATTCCTCCCAAAATCATTATTTTTATACATTCTAGCACACAAAATATAAAAAGTAAATAGAATTTTCTAAATTTTATGACATATTTTTAAAACCTAGTATCAAAGGGATTATGTTAATCTTACAATTTTATAGATAGAAAAAAGCAGATGAAACCCACTTTTAAGTGAGTTTCACCTGCTTTTATAAATGTATTATTTTACATGATCAGCTAATTCATCTTGAGCTTTTTTATTAGACTCGGCTTTTTCTTTTTGCCATTTCTTCTTAGCTGCTTCATAGTCTTTCTTAGTGACAGTATCGTTACCGACTTTAATGTATTTGAAGTAGGTTGAGCTACCTTTACTACCTGTTTGCGCAAATGCACCTGAGAACGGTTGAATGCGTGACACAAAAGTTCCGGCACCTGTTGAAGCCATTGTTGGTAAGACAAGTGAACTGTCTGTTAACCAAGCTTGTGCTGCTGCATATTTTTCATAACGTTTTGCAATGTCTGTTGTTTCTGCACCTGCTTCATCGACTAATTTATTATATTCGTCCAAGCCAACTGCTTTAGCACCAGCATTTTCACTACCAGAGTCAAATCCAAACCAAGTTTTCGTATTATCAGAAGATGTTGATTTCAAAATGTCAAGATAAGTAGATGGGTCTTGATAGTCAGGAGTCCAACTAACGATACCTGAGAGATCCCAATCTTCGCTAGCTGCATTCGGAGCATAATAAGTGATGTTCATTACATCATCTTCTGACATCATATTCAAGTCCATGACAACATTTTCTTTGCCAAGCACTTTTTCAATAGATTGTTTCATAGATTGCATACGAGCAACAAAGTTTTTAGAAGTTTCAATTACAGGAACATCTATGTGGATTGGGAATTGCACACCTTGAGCTTGCAATGCTTCTTTTGCTTTTGCAAATTTCGCTTTTGCTTTGTCTGGATTGTACAAACCGTTTTGTGAATCTGCTAATTTGACACCCTTCCAGTCATCACCATAGCTAGCTAATTTTTCTTCTACAACATCGCTAAATGATTTTTCTCCAACTTGGACAAAGTCAGACGGTACAAACATATTGCGGATTGCTTTAGCAGCGCCCTCTTTACCATTGACTTGTGCAGCGTAAGAGTCGCGGTCAAGCGCAAAGTTCAGCGCTTGACGGAAGTCTTTATTCAACAATGCTTTTTTCGTTGAATTTTTTTCTTCATCTGTTTTTTTAGCAGTGTGGTTGTACGTTTGACGGTCAATATTAAGTCCTAAAACTGCTGTTCCTGCACCAGCTTCTGATGTATAGATATTGTCTTTGAAGTCCTTTTCAAAAGTTGAAAAGTTTGAACTTGCTGGGAAGAGACGTGCATACGTATAAGCACCATCTTTAAAGTTACGTGCTAATGAATCTTGGTCTTGACCATCATAATAAGCCAACTTGATGCTATCAACATTTACTTTATCTTTATCCCAATAATGTTTGTTTTTAACATATTCTACCGCAGATTTTGCTGTGATAGCTTTCATCAAGAATGGTCCATTATAAAGGATTGAGTTAGGGTCTGTTGATTGGCCAAATTTATTTCCTTTAGATTTCAAAAATTCGGCATTGATTGGCCACATAATGGCAGAGGTTGTCTTAGAATTCCAATATGGTTCTGGCTTGTTCAATGTATACTGAACAGTATAATCATCAACTGCTTTCACACCTACCGTTGAAAAGTCTTTTGTTTGACCATTCACGTAAGCATCTAAACCTTTAATTGAGTTTTGAACCAAATAAAGCGCCTCAGATTTTTTATCGGCAGCATGTTTCAAACCAGTTACAAAGTCTTGCGCTTTAACTTCTGCGTATTCTTCCCCTTCTGATGTGTACCATTTGGCACCCTTACGAAGTTTATAAGTATAGGTTAAACCATCTTTTGATACAGTCCATGACTTAGCCATTGATGGTACAAGATTTCCATATTTGTCATTTTCTAACAATCCGTCAACTCCATTTGTCACAAGATCGCTAGTGGTTGCTTTTCCTGATGTTACATAATCCAAAGTTTCTGGATCACTAGAATACACATAACCAAATTTTGTTTCAGCTGAGCTCGATTTCGAACCCGAGCAAGCAGCTAAAAGACCAGACGTTAAAAGAGCTAGCCCCGCAACTGCGATGATTTTACTTTTTTTCATAGTTACCTCCGAAAAGTATGATATATTCTAATTATACTATATCTTCATAAAAAGTAAAGAATTTTCAAACAAATCTTTTACTAAAAAATGTGATTGTATTCCAAATGCTTTCAAACAACGGACTCACTTCTCGTATCCTATTGATGGATACATTGCTTTTTAGGTTATTTCCCCTCTGGGTGAATGACATACGTTTCAAAATCCAGATTCGGCATACATTCTGCTAAATTGTTCTCAATGCGCTTCAGTGCTTCTAAACGCATTTCAACAGATGTATGAGCATTTCCTTGAATGATAAAAATAGCATTCTTTGTCTCGTCATCAAATTTATAGTTTTCTCCGTCACGAACATCTAGCCATGCTAAAATTCCTTTTTGATCACGATAAACATAATCAGTCTGTGAAACGTGTTTTTCCGTAGATAAAATCGGTAGAAACACATCTTCTTTTTGACTAACCGTAAATTCAATTTGCCCTGCTATTTTGTCCAAATCATGCCCACCGATGGCTAATAGAGAATGTAAAGATTCAACATTATAAATATCAATAATACTATTAATATGCGGAATAGAACCACGATGTCGAATATTCCGAATAAGCGCTAAAACAGTGGGAGGATTCTTCTTGACACTGCGACCAACACTTTGCAACAAATCTTTGTAGCCTTGAATGACTGCATCATCAGACACTTCATCCACATTGCATTTCAAGACCCACTTTTCCATTTCTTTTTGCTTTTCCAAAAATGAAGCGGATAAAGGCGTATGTGGATCTACATTTTTGGCAATGCCAATTACCACATTTTTAATTCCAAGCGCTACGAGACTTTCATCAAGTATAAATTTTATCATAGTCTACCTCCAAATAATAATTTAGGGAATTGATTAACTATTAAATCCTTTGCAAAAAGTCTTATTTTATTGCTAAACTGCTGCTTTTTATGACAATCTAGTTGTAGCTTTCCTTTAAAAACTTGCACCAATTTGTTATACTGATAAGACTTTCTATTTATAAAAGATATTAAAAAGACTGGAATAGGCCCCAGATTGTGATACCAATCATGGAAGCCTGTCCCATTCTATTATTTTTCACTATTTTCAACCGCAGCTGTGACAAAAGCCGTATAAAGTCCTTCTGGACGATTAGGGCGGCTGGATAATTCTGGGTGGTATTGACACGCAACGAAGAATTTATTTTCTGGAATTTCTACAATTTCTACCAGACGATTATCAGGTGAAACTCCTGAGAAGACAAATCCTGCTTCTTCAAATTGTTGACGGAATTCATTGTTAAATTCGTAACGGTGACGGTGACGACGCTGAACAACTTCTTGATTGTCATAAGCTGCAGCCGCTTTGGAACCGCGTTTCAACTTAGACGGATAAAGTCCTAAACGAAGCGTCCCTCCCATATCTTCTACATCAATCTGATCCCGCATCAAATCTATAACAGGATGTTTCGTATCTGGATTTAGTTCTGAAGAATTAGCATCTTCAAATCCTAACACATGGCGAGCAAACTCAACACAAGTCAACTGCATACCAAGGCAAATTCCAAGCATTGGCACATTATTTTCACGCGCATATTGAATGGTCGCAATCTTTCCTTCGGTTCCGCGATGACCAAATCCACCTGGCACAATAATACCGTCTGCATCTTTCAACAATTCGGCGACATTTTCCGTTGTGACATCATTCGCATTGACCCAATTCAGCTTGATTTCTGCATCATTGGCATAACCAGAGTGCTTGAGAGCTTCTACAACAGAGATATACGCATCTGGCAACTCCACATATTTCCCAACAAGCGCAATTTTCACTTGTTTCTTCAAGTTCATGACTTTATCAACCATAGCAGACCAATCTGTCATATCTGCTTCTGGCACGTCCAACTTCAAGTGATCACAAACGATTTGGTCCATGTTTTGTGCTTGCAAATTCAGCGGAATTTGATACAAATGTTCCACATCTAGCGACTCAATCACTGCTTCTGGTGCTACGTCACAAAATTGCGCCAATTTATTTTTAATATTTTGACCTGCTGGCTTTTCAGTGCGAATGACCAGCATATTCGGTTGAATACCCAGACCACGCAATTCTTTTACAGAATGCTGAGTGGGCTTCGTTTTCATTTCCCCGGCTGCCTTAAGATAAGGAAGCAAGGTCGTGTGAATATACATCACATTGTCTGCTCCGACATCTGCCTTCATTTGACGAAGCGCTTCTAAGAATGGCAAGCTTTCGATATCTCCAACAGTCCCTCCCACTTCTGTAATAATCACATCAGAGTCTGTTGTCGTTGCAGCACGTTTAATCTTTTCTTTTAAAGCGTCTGTAATGTGTGGAATGACCTGGACAGTTGCTCCAAGATACTCACCTTTACGTTCTTTGCGAAGAACTTCACTATAAATCTTACCTGTTGTGACATTTGAATATTTATTTAGGTTAATATCAATAAAGCGTTCATAGTGCCCCAGATCCAAGTCTGTCTCTGCACCATCGTCCGTCACAAATACTTCCCCGTGTTGGTAAGGACTCATCGTTCCTGGGTCAATATTGATATATGGGTCAAACTTTTGAATAGTCACCTTAAGGCCACGGTTTTTCAAGAGACGACCAAGACTTGCTGCCACAATCCCTTTACCGATCGAACTAACTACACCACCTGTAACAAAAATATATTTTGTTGCCATAAATACTCCTTATCTAAAATACAACGTCCATTGCTTTTTAAGACGTGTTCATGAATAGCAAAACAAAAATAGCTCCCTAGAGCTAGGGAGCTTCGACTTCTTAAAAGAAGTGCCCGATATTATAATATCGCAGAATAAAACTTTTGTCAAATGAGAAAATAAGAATACATCATTAAATTTGACTATTCTTCATCTTCTCCATCTACTTCATCGTCAGAATAATCTTCGTCCTCTTCATTGAGTTCGACTTCTTCACCTAAATCATCAGGTGCGATTTCATTGATTTCAGCATCATACGCTTCAACTTCACTCTTCTCGTCGTCCAGATTGTCCTCGTCGTAACTTAGAGCAGGATCAGCTTCGTATGAGTCTTCATCCTCTGGATCATCATCACTGTAATCAATAGCATTTTCATCACCGTCCATAAAGGCGTTCACACGTTTCTTCTTCCGTTTCTTCGGAGTTTCTTCATCGTCTTCTTCAAGTGTGATAATTTCTTCATCCACCTCGTCAATCGCATACCATGAACGCAAGCCCCATTTGTTATCTCCAAGAGGAATGAAACTGCCGTCTACATTTAGCTCTGTATAAAAAAGCGGCAAGGCTTCACGAATATCACTATTTGATTTTTCAAGGTAATTTTGAATTTCATTGACAAGATCATTAAAATACATTTCATGATTGCGACCACGTGTTTCTAAGATAGCACGCGCTACTTCAATCATAGAAAGTTCACTTTTTTCTTGTCCAGCAAATACTTCTAATTCCAAAGTCAATCTCCTTTTAAGTCTGAGGGCTTCTGCCCTGTTGGCTCTCAAATATTTAATTTATTGAATTTTTCGCTACTTTTTATTGTACGATAAAAATCTTCTTTCGTCAAAAGAATTTTATCCTCTATTCAAGAAAATCACCATTTTTACCAAAATGACTTCCGCTTTTATAAAAAAAGAAGCAAAAAGGCAATTCAGCCAATTCTCTGACTGAACTTGCCTTATGTTATCGCTCGATTATTTTACTTTTGCAGTACTTGTAATCAATTCAACGGCTTTTTTAATCACAATATCATGTTTCAACATATCTGCTGAAAGAAGTTGACGAACGCGTTCTACTTCCATATTGTAATCAGCGGCAAGTGAAGCAATTTCTGCTTCAATGTCTTCATCACTTGCTTCAAATCCTTCTGCTTTCGCAACAGCTTCAATCACAAGGTTGGTTTTAGTACGTTTTTCAGCATCAGCTTCATGTTGCTTGTGAAGGTCTTCTTGCGTTGTACCAGTGATTTGGAAATACATATCTGGTGAAATACCTTGACGTTGCATGTTTCCAAGGAATTCATTCACAGAGCGATGAACTTCTTCGTGAACCATTTCTTCTGGCAACTCAACGATTTCTGCATTTTCTACTGCAAGATCAAGTGCTGCAGATTCAACTGCGTCATCAAAAGCAATTTCTTTTGATTCAGCTAATTCTTTGCGGTATTTTTCTTTTAATTCGTCAAGTGTTTCAACATCTTCATCAATGTCTTTCGCTAGTTCATCATCTAGTTCTGGAACTTCTTTTTCTTTGACTTCATGAATCGTAGTCACAAATTTAGCATCTTTACCTGCAAGGTCTGTTGCTTGATAGTCTTCTGGGAATGTCACGTTTACTTCTACTGTTTCACCAGCAGCATGTCCAACTAATTGATCCTCAAAACCTGGAATGAATTGACCACTTCCAAGTTCAAGTGAGAAATTATCTCCTTTACCACCATCAAATTCAACACCGTCAACTGTTCCAACAAAGTCAATCACAACTGTGTCGCCATTAGCAGCCTTGTCTTCTTTCAATACAAGCTCTGCTAAATTGTTGCGCTCACGTTCAATTCTTGCGTCTACATCTGCGTCAGATACTTCTTTAGAGACATCAACAGATACTTCTAAATTTTTATATTCACCTAATTTTACTTCAGGTTTTGTAACCACTTCCGCAGTAATGGTCCAATCTTGACCTTTTTCCATAGACGCCACATCAAATTGTGGTTGGGCAACAACTTCGATCTCTGCTTCTTTAACAGCAGCTTCATAAGCAGCTGGGAGAAGAGCGTTCAGTGTGTCTTGGTAAAGAGCTTCTTCCCCAAATTTTTGGTTAAACACCGGACGAGGAAGATGACCTTTACGGAAACCTGGTACATTCAGAGTTTTCTTAACTGAGTTAAACACGCGATCCAATTCTGGCTTGATTTGTTCTTGACTGATTGTAAATGTCAAAACTCCGCGATTTGTTTCTTTGTTTTCAAATGATACAGACATTCTGTCATTTCTCCTTAAAATTTATTGAATACAATCAATTATACCATAAATACACGTTATTTCACAAATTTTCTAATGAAAAATTTAACGATTTTCCGTCCATTTGCTGATTTTGCTCTTTATGCTTTCCGAATTTTATCTTTTTGGTAAGCAGCTCGCGCTCCACCGATTAGCTTCGGACGACTGGCAAGCGCAGTCACATGCGCTTCTCCTAGTTCTCGTAAAATTGGTCGAACTGGGATTTGAACGTGTTTAACATGCATACCAATCGCCGTATCTCCGATATCTAGCCCCGCTTGAGCCATGATAAATTCCACCTCAACTGGATCGTTCATATATTTAAAAGCAGCTAACTGCCCGCTTCCACCGGCATGCAGAGTGGGCAAGACATTGACAATTTCTAGATTTCGTTTTTGAGCCAACTCTCGCTCCACAACCAAGGCTCGATTAACATGTTCGCAGCCTTGAACAGCTAAGTAAAGATCACGCTCGGATAACATATCCAATATGGTTTTGACAATGACTTCTCCCACTTCTTGGCTGGAATTTTTTCCAATATGCCCTCCAATCACCTCACTGGAAGAAAGTCCAAGCACAAAAATATCACCAGCAGAAAGAACTGATTTTTCTAAAACATCTGCTAAAATTGTTTGTGTTTGTTCTTTAAGTTTTTGTAAATCCATGATTTCACCTCGTTTTAATTGTATTATAAATGATTTTTATTGCTTTTACAAACTGAAATTCTTAAAAGTAAAAAGGGCACAATGCCCCTTATTTACTTTATTTTTTCGAAACATCTGCCAACAATTTATTCAAGATAGCTCCGACAATCATTCCCAAGGTATTTTGGCAGAAGTTAGGAAATATTTCTGGAAAAGCTGCTCCCCAACCATGCATGATTGTGGAAGCAACAGCATACCCCCCTACCATAACAAGCGTCGCCAATACTAAACCAAGATAACGACTTTTCCCTTTAAAACCCGCAAAATAACCTTGTAGACCATGAAAAATCATGCTAAAAAACATCCACTGCGGATAACCCGAAATCAAATCAATAAGAAATCCGGCTAAACCACCAACAATTGCTCCTTCTTTTCTGCCAAAATAAAAGGCGGCAAAGAAAATTCCTGTATCAAGAAAAGTTAAAATTCCCGTTGGCGTTGGAATTTTTAAATAATATCCCAAAACAACTGTCAAAGCAGCAATCATAGATAAAAGGACAAGTTTATGCGTCTGATTCTTTTTCATATTGAACAACTCCATATTGATCTGAATGTTGGATAGCTCGGTAAACAAATTCTTTTGAATTTTGAACCGCTTCAAAAGTTGACTTCCCTAATAATAGCTGACCGGCAATGCTTGAAGCAAAGGTACAGCCCGCACCAGTATTATTCTTGTCTAAAACAGGTGATTCTAAAATTTGAAACCGCTCGCCATCATAAAAAACATCTATCGCTTTTTGAGCATCTAAGCGATTTCCTCCTTTGATAACAACGGATTTAGCGCCCATAGAATGTAGAAGTCTAGCCGCTTCTTTTACATCTTCTAATGTTCGCAATTCTTTTTGAGTCAAGAGTTCGGCTTCTGGCAAATTAGGCGTGATAATACTTGCATAAGGGAAAAATTTAATCAGTTCATCTCGAAGCGCTGAAACCTCCACATCATGGCTTTCCTTGCAAACTAAGACAGGGTCTAACACAACAGGAGTCTCTGCATGAGCTTTCACAAAATCCAAAGCCAAATCTGCCACTTCTACATTGGGCAAAAGCCCCAATTTAATAGCTGAGAAAGGGACATCCTTGAGAGAGTTGAGCTGCTGAGCAAAGACGGTCGTGTCTACAGGAATAATCTCAAAACCTTGCTCCGTCATGGCGGTCAAGCAAGTCACCGCCACAAAACCATGTAGTTGGTTGACCGTGTAAGTCGCTAAATCAGCATGCAGTCCGCCACCACTAAAAATATCATTCCCTGAAATTGCCAGAATAAGATTATTCTTCATATCGTATCTCCTTTAGATAAAGTCCGTTTGGCGCTGCAGTCGGTCCAGCCAAATGACGATCTTTCTCTGTTAAAATTCTATCAATCTGCTCAACTGGCATTCGACCGTTGCCGATCTTCAGCAATGTTCCGACCATATTGCGGATTTGCTTATATAAAAATCCATTGCCGGAAAAAGTAAACATCAAAAAGTTGCGTTTTTCATCAAATACCAGCCTCGCTTCTGTAATCGTCCGTATTTTATTTTCCACGCTAGTTCCTGACGCTGTAAAACCTGTAAAATCGTGAGTTCCTTCTAACTTTTCAATAGCTTCTTCAATCAAACTCAAATCAAGCGGATAAGGGTAATGGGTTGCATAATAGCGCATCATAGGATTTTTAGGACGCCCGATATCCACTATAAATTCATAGGTCTTGCTGTGTTTACAATATCTTGAATGAAAAGCTTCATTAACTTCTTCTACGCTAATAAAATCAATGTCTTCTGGTGTCTGCGTATCAAGTGCGAAACGTAGTTTTTCTCCATCTCTTTTTTGTGGTAAATCAAAATGAATAACTTGTCCTAGCGCATGAACACCGCTGTCTGTACGTCCTGCACCATGGATTACGACCGATGCCCCACTATTGATTTTGGTTAAAGTCTTTTCAATCTCTTCTTGAACGCTACGAGCATGAAGTTGCCGCTGAAAACCAGCAAAGCCATGACCGTCGTAAGAAATAATCGCTTTATATCGTGTCATGTGTTTATTGTAACAAGAAAAAAAGCCCCTCGCAAGACTGTAAAAACAAAACTGTCCGGGGACAGGTTTTCATTGAAAATATGCTACACTAGAATACGGAGGAAAGATAAATGACTGATATTACTTTTTGCAAAAAGAAATCTCGATTTCGTTACAAAGCTGCTGCCGTCATTATTGAAGAAGGCGCGCTTGCTTTTATGACCAATCCAAACGAGGATTATTTTTATCCTTTAGGTGGAGCTGTTCAGCTAGGAGAAACTTCAGAAGAAGCTATTCTTCGAGAAATTAAGGAAGAAACTGGACAGGACTACGAAATCGATCGATTGCTGTTCATTCACGAAAATTTTTTCCAACAAAATTCTGGCAAGTTAGCTGGTCTGAATTGCCATGAAATTTCCTTTTATTACTTGATGAAGTCAAAAGGCCAGCAGTTCCCAAGCTTCTCTCCTCGTGAAACAGTTGAATGGATTCCACTAGATCGAATGGATGAGTATCAAGCCTACCCAAATTTTCTAGCAAAACTTGTTTCCACACAACCAACTGGTATCAAGCGCGTCATCACCAAAGATGAAAAACACACAATTTTATCCTTATAATATAAAAGAGCAGCGTCAAACTGCTCTTTTCTTATTGCTCAAAGGCATCTTTCATTTTATCAAAGAAACCTTTTTTCTTCGGATTGACTTTCATATCACCAGCTTCTGCAAACTCTTTCAACGCTGCTTTTTGTTTGTCGTTAAGTCCTGTCGGTGTTACAACATTGACTGTGACATACTGGTCTCCCATGCTGCCGCCACGAAGGCTCGGTGCTCCCTTTCCACGCAGGCGGAAGCGTTTGCCGGTTTGTGTTCCCTCTGGAATGGTTAATTCCACATCACCGTGAACGGTTGGTATTTCCACGCTGTCACCTAAAGCTGCTTGAACGAAATTGAGATTGAGCTTATAATAAATGGTTGATCCATCCCGCTCAAACTTATCACTTGATTCCACCTGAACGACGACATATAGATCTCCGTACGGTCCACCGTTGAAACCGGCCTCCCCTTGACCAGACAAGCGAACTTGTTGACCAGTTTCAACACCTGCAGGGATTTTTACATGAACACTATGGGCTTGTTTTTCATGTCCTGTTCCATGGCAGGTTTGGCAAGGGTCTTTGATTTCTTGTCCGCGCCCATGGCAGACATCACAAGTGACTTGACGACGCATCATTCCAAGTGGGGTTTGCGTATCCACATTGATGACACCAGATCCGTGACAGCGACTACAAGTTATTGGACTAGTTCCCGGTTTCGCACCAGAGCCATGACAAGTATGGCAAGTCGCCTCACGATTGTATTTAATTTCTTTATCTGTACCAAAAATCGCTTCTTCAAACTTAAGGTTGACCCGATATTGAAGATCATCTCCTTGACGAGGTGCGTTGGGATTGCGACTTGCACCACCTCCACCAAAGAAGCTAGAAAAAATATCTTCAAAACCTCCAAAGCTAGAACCGTCAAAGCCACCAAAACCGCCAGCTCCACCGCCGAAGCCTCCGTTAGCTCCCGCAGCACCATATTGGTCATAGGCTGCCCGTTTTTGCTCATCACTCAAGGTTTCATAGGCCTCTTGGACTTCCTTGTATTTCTCTTCAGCACCCGGTTCTTTATTGATGTCTGGGTGATATTTCTTTGATAATTTCCGATAGGCTTTCTTAATCTCATCCTGAGATGCGTTTTTTGAAACGCCTAAACGGTCATAAAATTCTGTATTGTTCATATAAGATACTAAGAGCGAACAGAAAGCGACTGAAATTTAGGAAACCGACAAGAAATCCTGATTTCTTAAGAGGTTTATCTAATTTCCGAGCTTTCCGCTCGTGTTCAATTCCATGAACACTCTTTGTTCCTTTCTGTTATTGTTACGAAACAAACCAATATTTAGGTTGGGTTCAGTTCCTCTTTATCCAAAAACAGAGGTTGGTTTATCAACCCCTGAATTTATCTGTTACAAATCGGCTACAAGTAAGATTGAGCAAGCACTAAATTATAATCCGCAATCGTTCTTGCCAAGATGTGACAAAGGAGGTTTCAGGATTTTCCTGAAGCACTCCTGTCTCATCGTTACGATGGGAGAAAGCAAAGACGATTTTTTCTTTGTTTTCGATCTAGTAAGCCGCCTAGCTTGACCGCCTTATAGCGGCAAGCGTTAGCAGATGAGCTGCTTTGGCGTCTTATTTCTCCGTAAACTCACCGTCTACGACATCATCACCTTTGTTGTCGCCTGTACTTGTTTGGCTTGCACCTTCTGCTCCTGCTTGAGCTTGTTGGGCTGCAGCCGCTTGTTCGTAAAGTTTCACAGCGAGGGCTTGCGCTTTTTCATTGAGTGCTTCAAGTTTTGCTTTCATGTCATCCAAGTTGTTATCTTCTTGAGCTTTCTTAAGGTCATCAAGGGCAGCTTGGGCAGCGTCGCGCTCTGCGTCGAAGCCTTTTCCTTCTGTTTCTTTGATTGTCTTTTCAGTTGCAAAGATTGCTTGATCCACTTCGTTACGAAGATCTACTTCTTCTTTACGTTTTTTATCTGCTTCAGCGTTTGCTTCTGCATCTTTCATCATGCGGTCAATTTCTTCGTCTGTCAAACCGGAGTTCGATTGAATAACGATGTGTTGTTCTTTTTGCGTACCAAGGTCTTTAGCCTTAACAGACACGATACCGTTCTTATCAATGTCAAATGTTACTTCGATTTGAGGGATTCCGCGAGGAGCAGCTGGGATATCTGTCAATTGGAAACGTCCAAGAGTCTTGTTATCTGCTGCCATTGGGCGTTCCCCTTGAAGAACGTGGATATCAACAGCTGGTTGGTTGTCTGCTGCAGTTGAGAAGACTTGTGATTTAGATGTTGGAATCGTTGTGTTGCGGTCAATCAGTTTAGTGAAGACACCACCCATTGTTTCAATACCAAGTGACAATGGTGTTACGTCAAGCAGAACAACGTCTTTGACATCACCAGTAATGACACCACCTTGAATAGCTGCACCCATAGCAACTACTTCGTCAGGGTTTACTGATTTGTTTGGCTCTTTACCAGTTTCAGCTTTTACTGCTTCCACAACGGCAGGGATACGTGTTGAACCACCAACAAGAATAACTTCATCAATTTCTGACAAGCTAAGACCAGCGTCAGACAATGCACGACGAACAGGTTCTTTTGTGCGATCCACAAGGTCACGAGTCAAGTCATCAAATTTTGCACGAGTCAAAGTCATTTCTAAGTGGAGCGGTCCAGCTTCTCCCGCAGTGATGAATGGCAAGCTGATTTGAGTAGAAGTTACACCAGAAAGGTCTTTCTTAGCTTTTTCAGCCGCATCCTTCAAACGTTGAAGAGCCATCTTGTCAGTTGACAAATCAATACCGTTTTCTTTCTTGAACTCTGCTACCATATAGTCGATAATCTTTTGGTCAAAGTCATCACCACCGAGTTTATTGTCCCCTGCAGTTGCTAGCACATCAAAGACACCATCGCCTAATTCAAGGATTGACACGTCAAATGTACCACCACCAAGGTCAAATACAAGGATTTTTTCTTCTTTATCTGTCTTGTCCAAACCATAAGCAAGGGCTGCTGCTGTTGGTTCGTTGACAATCCGTTCTACTTCAAGACCAGCAATTTTACCAGCATCTTTAGTTGCTTGACGTTGGGCATCGTTGAAGTAAGCAGGAACTGTGATAACTGCTTTGGTTACTTTTTCACCAAGGTAATCTTCAGCATAGCCTTTCAAATATTGAAGAATCATAGCTGAGATTTCTTGTGGAGTATACTCTTTCCCATTTGCTGAAACTTTTTCAGAAGTTCCCATTTTTGATTTAATGGAGATAATCGTATCAGGATTTGTCACCGCTTGACGTTTTGCTGCGTCACCAACGATGATTTCACCGTTTTTGAAAGACACAACTGACGGTGTTGTACGGTTACCTTCTGGATTTGCGATAATTTTGCTTTCAGTTCCTTCAAGAACTGCAACCGCTGAATTTGTTGTACCTAAGTCAATACCAATAATTTTACTCATTATTTTTCCCTCTTTATTTTAGAATTTCTTTTTTGATACTCTTCTTAAGTGGCGGCGTCATCAGAGCTTGATTAAGTCAATCTCTTTATTAAAGTTTGCGCAGAGAGCACCACGGTGAAGAGTGTCGCTAATTGTTCGCTTCGCTCACGGTTTAGCAGAGCGAAAATATATTTTCTTTCTTCATAGTTTACCGTCGTTTCGGACGAGATTTTTTATTCTGCTACTACTACCATAGCTGGTCTTAGGAGACGTTCATGGAGTTTATAGCCCTTTTGGAAGACTTGTGCGATGCTTCCAGCTGGGTGATCATCATCTGCCGGCACCGTCTGAATAGCCATATGGAAGTTGTGATCAAACTCACCGTCTATCGGAACCTCTTCAATTCCTTCATCTTTAAGAGCGGCAATCAAACTTTCCTGTACCATTTCTAGCCCTTTTCGGACATCATCAGTCAATCCTTCAACTGCCAAGGCACGTTCTAAGTTGTCCAGCGAAGGAAGGATTGCTTTCCCTAAGTCTTGGCTACGATATTTCTGCAATTGTTGACGTTCTTCATTTGCTCGGCGCTGAATATTTTGCATTTCAGCAGCTGCACGAAGATATTTGTTTTCAAATTCGTCTGCGCGCTCATTCGCCAAGTCCAATTCAGACTTCTCAGGAGCTACCTCTGTTGTTTCTTCAGACGTTTCTTCTACTGAAACGTCCTCTTTTTTTACTTCTTCTTGCTGTTTTTCTTCTGCCACTAGGCACCTCCTTATGATCTTTTGATTATTTTTCTATCTATAGCTATCAGCTTTGTCGCCTTAATGCACTTCATAATGATTGCTACTCAGATATCTATAAAAATCTGTGAGCTTCATCGTTAAAACGCGATTGACAACATTGAGTTGACTGACAACTCGCTGATAATCTAAATTGACTGGTCCAATGACCGCTAGCATGCCAAATCCCCGGTAAGGAATGAGAAATTTGCTAGAGATGAGCGTCAAATTCGCCAGACTACTTTCTCTGCTATCCGCCACGCGCACCGTCTGCATTTGATCTTCAGCTAAACTATCTCGAATTTCAAAAGCCACTTTTTGCGGTTGGTCAAAGAATTGATAACTCTTTAGATCTGAAAAATTTAGCAACTTCACCTTACCAGATACAATGACATTTTCTTTGAAAATATCACTAAAGATATGCTCGAAAAGATCCATAACATTATCGGTCGTTGTAAAATAACGCTGAATAATTTGTGGAATCTCTGTCCGAATCTTATAGTGAATATCAAGAACTGTCTGTCCTAAGAAACGCTCTTGTATCAATTCTTTCAGCTGAATCAAATCACCTCGCAAGAAATTACGGGGAATCATGAATTGGCTGGTAATCGTATTGGATTCATCCAAAGTAAAGACTGCTAAAGCTGTATGCTGGCTGAGAATCACAATGTCAAAAGCTGTCAAGCGTTGTTGACTCGGTTCTACATCAAGTGCTACCACCGTACATCCACTTAGCATTGAAAGAACGTCTGCTGCCTGTTGAAGAACATCCTCTAGTTTGAAGAATTCACGGTCAAATGCCTTGATTACTTCATAGAGTTCATTTTCAGCAAGACGATCAAAGGAAAGGGAATGTTTGACAAAGTATTGAAAACCCGCAACACTTGGCTTGCGTCCACTTGATGTGTGTGCTTTTTCCAAAAGCCCCTGCTTTTCAAGAACAGCCATGTCATTACGAATCGTCGCGCTGCTAGACTGGATTGATTCTTGTAGGGCTTTAGATCCGACTGGCTCATGGGTCTTTGTAAAGATGTCAATAATCAAGTTTAAAATCTCATTCTGACGTTCCGTTACCATGACATCACCCCTTTCAGCTTTCAGCTGGAATATGAGATTTTCTTTTTAGCACTCTAAACACCTGAGTGCTAACCTATGATTCTATTATACACGGTTCATTTTTAAAGTCAAGACAAAAACTCAAAAAATTAGCACTCTTTTAAAAAGAGTGCTAAAAATCAGTCTAAGGACCTACAAAATATCTTATAGAAGATGTTATAAATCTTAAACTTTCCTCAATGTTAAATAAAACCGCAGCAAATTCACACGAATTGCACTACTAAAAACGACTCTTACTCAATCTCATCCAGTATTTTCTTGCCAACCTCACGATAAGACATATCTCCAATGCAGTCAACTGTAAACTGACCATTCTCGTATTCAATGACGGTCACACTCCCATTGTCTAAACCATGTGGTCTTGTTTGGTCAATGAGGTACACAAATGTTCCAATGGTCATACCGTGGCTAACAATCAGTGCATTGCCTCCACCAGCAGCTTCGATTTCCTTGGCAATATCTGAAAATCCTTCCCAAATACGGCTACTCAATTTTTTCCAACTCTCAGCCCAACCAGCTGTATCAACTTCTACCAAGCCTTCAGCCAGCTCAGGGTAACTCAATTGATGAACATGCTCTACATTGAAAACACGGGGCATCACTCCCATAAACAGCTCACCATCGTAAGCTCCATCGAAACTACCAAAACACCATTCGCGAATTCGCTTATCTGTGCGATAAGGAATGCGCCCTGTCAAGTCAAGTTCTTCTAAAATAATCCCCATGGTTTGAATTGTCCGCCCGCTATCGCTAGAAAAAGCTTTTTTGAATGGAAGTCCTGACTCGCGAAGCCCAATTCCTAGCTCACGAATGCCACGTTCTCCTGCAGCGGTCAAAGGCGTATCAGACCAGCCTTGTGCCCGACCGATTGTATTAAACATGGTCTTCCCATGGCGAACAATGTATAATCTTGTTTTTGCCATATTTTACCTCCGTTTTTCTTACTATATTATATCATTTTTTGCAGAAAATCGTTTGAGAGATGAAAGAAAAATCAGGAGTAAGATGAAAGCCACAATTCGTGAAAATCAACTTTTCTCACATTCCCGTTTTTGCGATTATTTCTGCCCTTCCAATATCTTAGCACCTACTTGGCGATAAGACATGTCTCCTAACGCTTGAATGGTGAATTTCCCATTTTCATACTCCACGACCGTTACACTGCCATTTTGTACGCCAGGATTTAAAATAATAGACGGATCAATCAAACAAGTAAAGGCACCGATTGTCATGCTGTGGCTGACGACAAGAGCATTGCCCCCACCAGCAGCTTCTACCTCTTGCGCAATAGCTGTGAAACCATCTAGAATACGTCCACTAAGCTTTTCCCAAGGTTCTGCCCAGCCAGCTGTATCCACTTCGACTAGACCGTCTGCTAATTCCTGCAAGGTTAGTTTCTTATAGTCTTCAACATCCAGCACTCGTGGAATCACGCCATGAAACAGATCGCCACCATAAGCACCGTCGAAACTGCCAAAACACCATTCGCGGATTCGCTTGTCAAAGGTATAAGGAATTTTGCCTGTTAAACCGAGCTCTTCAAGGACAATCCCCATGGTCTGAATTGTCCGCCCAGAATCGCTGGAAAAAGCTCTTGTAAATGTAAGTCCTGATTCTCGCAAACCAATTCCTAATTCATGGATGCCACGTTCCCCTTCAGCCGTAAGCGGCGTATCACTCCAACCTTGCGCCCGACCAATTGTATTAAACATCGTTTTTCCATGACGAATAATGTATAATTTCGTTTTTGCCATTTCAATCTCCTTTTCAAAAGAAGAAGCTGGGACAAAAGTGCTCAGCTTCCTTTGCTTATATAGTCATAATTATAAGACGCAGTGGTTGAGTGGACTCTAATACGTTGATAAATCAACTTTTACAGTCCTACTCAACCGTGCGGAGGTGGGACGATGAAATCAAGTTTCTACGAAACTACTGATTTCTGTCCCACTCTCATTTTAATTTTTAAAACTATGAATCGGTGCTGGAATTTGTCCACCACGCGCGATAAAATCAGCTGATGAAGCTTTATTGACTCTCATCACTGGTGCCGTCCCTAAAAGACCGCCAAACTCAATCATGTCGCCTTCTTTTCCTTTTGGAATAATTCGTACCGCTGTTGTCTTTTGATTGATAACACCGATAGCGGCTTCGTCGGCAATCATGGCAGCAATGGTTTCAGAAGGCGTGTCTGCTGGAATGGCAATCATATCCAATCCAACCGAGCAAATTGCGGTCATGGCCTCTAATTTTTCTAAATTGAGGGAACCGTTTTGAACCGCTGCTATCATACCTTCGTCCTCTGATACAGGAATAAAGGCACCTGATAGACCACCAACCTGATTGCAAGCCATGACGCCACCTTTTTTGACTTGGTCATTAAGCAAAGCCAAAGCTGCCGTCGTTCCATGCGTACCGACCGTTTCCAATCCCATTTCTTCCAAAACACGAGCGACAGAATCCCCAACAGCTGGCGTTGGTGCCAAACTTAAATCAACAATTCCAAATTTCACACCTAGGCGCTCACTAGCCATCTGTCCGACAAGCTGACCGATCCGAGTGATTTTAAAAGCTGTTTTCTTGACTGTTTCCGCCACTACATCAAAACTTTCGCCGCGAACTTTTTCAAGGGCACGTTTGACGACACCAGGTCCTGACACACCTACATTGATGACGACATCAGCTTCGCCAACGCCATGAAAGGCCCCAGCCATAAAAGGATTATCCTCGACCGCATTAGCAAAGACAACCAGTTTCGCTGCCCCCATGTCAGAAAGTTCTGCAGTTTCTTTGATAACACGTCCCATATCTGCAACCGCCGTCATGTTAATCCCAGACTTGGTGGACCCAATATTAACAGATGAGCAAACCTTATCAGTCTCCGCTAAAGCTCGCGGAATGGAACGGATAAGGATTTCATCTCCTTTTTGATAACCCTTTTGCACCAGAGCAGAAAAACCACCGATAAAGTCAACACCGATTTCTTTTGCTGCTCGATCCAGCGCTTTTGCTAGAGGCACATAGTCATCACTATCTGTCGCAGCGCCAATCAAGGAAATCGGGGTCACCGATACACGTTTGTTGACAATGGGAATGCCCAGCTCCGCAGCTATTTCATCACCAACTGCCACCAAATCTTGAGCTTTCGTGGTGATTTTTTGATAGATTTTTTCCGCTGCTCGCTCAATATCCGTATCAATACAGTCGAGAAGTGAAATTCCCATGGTAATCGTCCGAATATCAAAATTCTGCTCCTCAATCATGGAAATGGTTTCAGTAACTTGCTTTATATCCATTTTTCACCTCTATTAGATATTGTACATAGCGTCAAAAATCGCTGCACTTTGAATGTTAATTTTGACATTGAGTGTATTGCCAAAGGCTTCAAATTCATTGCGCAGTTCTGTAAAATCTTTCTTTTCTTCACTAGAAACGACTGCCATCATAGTGAAGAATTCATCTAAAACAGTCTGCGAAATGTCATCAATATTCAACCCAAGCTCTGCAATTTTGCTCGAAACTCCTGCCACAATCCCCGTTCTATCTTTGCCAACAACCGTAATAATCGCTTTCATTTTTTTACTCCAATCAACATCCTTTTTCCTATTGTAGCATAAGTAAAGGAAATTTGCATAAACCGAAAGAGAAAAATACGACTTTTGCCCTTAAGCTCTGCTTAATCGTTATCAATTGATTGTTGATTCTTTCCAATGAATACTACAATCCAGCACTTGTTGTTTTTCTTCTTGATGACGCCCCTCGATCTGGTCAATCAAAATCTTGGTTGCCTGCTGGCCTTCTTCAAAAGCTGGTTGGCCTTGTCGTGATACTCGGCGAAGATAAGCTCGTCATCTCGGTCAACGGACTGAACGAAAACTCGTTCACTTCATCCGAGGGTCGGACAGGCTACCCGAAAACTGGTTTGCTCTGTCCTAAAGCGTTTTGTCAAGTATCTTTTTGATTTATTGATGCTTTTTCTTTTGACCTCATTCCCATTTTGAGCAAGAAAAACAGTAAACCATTTTTTTGATTTACTGTTTTGTAATTTGCTATATTATTGTTTTTATTTAATTATTTAATTTCAACAAACTGAAGTTTGTCAATCTCATTTGGCTTTCTTAGGTTTCTTCTCGGGCAGTTCCGTATACATTCCTCCCAGTAATCCTACAATCAAATTCGCATCCTCAAATTTGTCGAATACGTGCATCAGAGTCTTTGACCCTTCATACGGATAACGCAGTTCTGAATCTGCAAGAAGTCTGTCCGATGTCGGCGTTCTCTTTAAAAACAGTTCATTATTACAAATGTCACCTATCAGCTTACCATTAAAATATACAAGGTATCCGCCCATCATGGATTTTATGGTAATATCACCAACTGTAGAAAAACATTCACGTACATATTCGTTAAATTCATTCACTATGATTCCTCCCACAAATTCTAATTTATTTACGCCGCTTCACTATTACTTCTTTATTGATTGCTGTCAACTCTAAAACCGAGAGTCATACCATACTATTTTTTCACATAGTGAATTTCTCATAATATCCCACCTTCCTAAAATCTTTAATATATATGCTATCATACCACTTTTAAGACAATTTCCCCATCGTCAAATTTCCTACTCGCTCCCAGAAATCGATACAAAGACAATCTACTTTTTCTTCATTCTTTTTAAAATGTATAATCTTTAACTACTTATCTTGAAAGATTTCCTTGCTATCAGGGGCAAAGAATATTTCAGTTGCAAAAGTCTTATCTCTAACCTTCTTCATTAGAACATTGTCAGACTTTCGAGGTGAAGTTTATTCTTTGATAGTCTTTAGTGTGTGCTTTGGGATTTTCTGCTATTCAATTCCTGCCAAAATTCATTACATATCTATTTATTTTGATACATTTCTATTTTTTGTCTACACTTTTGATTGAAACCGTTTACACTTTCTGGTATACTATCTTTGTATACTTCAAATAATAAGGGGAGAAAAATAACAGAGAATAACTAAGAGCTATTTTCGTTATTTTTGGTGCCCTCAAATTTCATAAAGGAGGTTTCTTATGAAAAATTCATATAAGAAACGGTTGTACACAAATGTTCTCAGCTTGTCAGCTGCCGTTCTTGTTGCAGTTTTAACGCAAGGAACTGCTGCTGCAGATACGCAAGATAGCACGGAGACACAGCCTATTACTAACAAGACAGAAACGGTGGTCCCTGCCGAAAAGTCAAGTACAGAAACAAACGCATCAGAAGCAACGGCAACGCCAGATTCTTCATCAGCTGAAGCTCAGCTTCTCACAACAACCAATCAAGAAGAAGCACAGAAATCAGAAAGTGCTCCTTCAATAGACAGTTCGACTTCTACTACAAACGAATCCGAAACAGTGACTCCTGCAACACCTGCAAAACCAGAAACACGAGCAGCTGGAACAGAAGAAAAGAAGGTTCAATTAGCTGATAGTACAGTCCATATGTCTGAAAAAGCTACCATTACTGAGACTGTACAGGAACAAGGAGCCGCTGCTGGCAAGGTGACTTGGAAATTAGATAATAAGCCAATCGCTGAATGGAAAACTTGGAATATGGAAAAAGGAGACTTTTCAGGAGATTCCTTTGTCACCATTGAGGAAACAACCAATGGCTCTGACCTCAAACTTTCTCTCAAATTCAATGAATTATTTGGAAATGACTTAAGTCTTCGGACACCAAACAATATCCGCAGAACCTATCGGCAATTCATCGGAAATCATGAACTCGTTGGAACAGATGAAGAATCCGGTCTGACGATTCGAAAAACACTTGTTTTCCGACCATATGAAAACTTCCATACTCACGAAGAAATGTTAGCTGCTATCGAAAAAAGTCGACAAGAAGCTAAAAATGACCGCCTTGTTCAAATTGAAGACATTGGTACCAGCGCTCAAGGACGGAAAATTAAGTTAGGCATTATCAGTTCTGATCAAAAAAGCATTGATGATTACCTAAACTCAACCAATAAAATGGCGCTAACCAAACCTGCTGAAATGTTAGCTGCCCTCAAAGACGGCAAATTAGACTACAAACTTCCTATTCTCATCAACAATACACATGCTGATGAGCAACCTGCTATCGATATCATTACCGGCTTGTTCAATACATTTGCAACCCAAGACCAGATCAGCTTTAAAACAACTCAAGCAGATGGAACACAAAAAATTGTAACCCTCTCCGTTAAAGACCTTCTCAAGAAATTTATTTTCCTCTTTGATTTCACAGAAAATCCTGACGGAGATGTTGCCAATACCCGTGCCCTAGCTAACGGAATCGATCCAAACCGCGATACTAGCTATCAGGCCAACCCAGAAACCCGGACTGTTGCTGGACTCATCAACAAATGGAATCCAATTGCACTTTACGACATCCACGGTTTTGTCAAGGACTTCCTGATTGAGCCAGCTACTCCACCGCATGATCCAAACTTTGAATATGACCTTTTGTCAAAAAATATGTTGGAAAATGCCCACCACATGGGCCGGGCTGGTGTTACCAATTCCAAGTATGATCACTACATCATTCCGAAGTTAGACTGGGGCGATGGCTGGGATGACTCTTTCTCTGGCTACACTGGTGTCTATGCTATGTACCACGGAATATTAGGACATACCGTTGAAATCCCTGAGGGCAATCAAGAATCCTATAAAGCTGGTTATCACGCTGTCCTTGGAGGTATCTCTTACCTGTCCCAAGATCCTGATAAACTCATGGAAATGCGCCTCAACTTCTATCTCCGTGGCATCAACAAGGTTGAAGATCCAAAAGCTGAAAATGAATTAGTTGGACCAGACGGTAAAGTAGTCGGTCGTATCAAACATGGACAAAAGAAATTCTTCCCTGATTACTATGTCATTCCAATGGAACTTGACAAATCCAATGACTCTCAACAAGCTTTCAATATGATTGAATACTTCAAGAGAAATGGTGTTGTCATTCAAGAATTGAAGGAAGACACTGGCAGTTATAAGAAGGGTGATTTGGTTGTTGACATGGCACAAGCTAAACGTGGCTATGCCAACCATATCCTCTACAAGGGCTCCAACGAATCTGCTTGGGCTGCTATGTATGCAGAATTGCTGGTTAATTTCCCGGATATGAGGGGATTCAAAGCAGTAGCAGTCTTTAAAGAAAAACTCTTTGACGGTAAACTCGGTAAAGTAACTGCTCTTCGTGCTACTCGGACTAGCGAAATTGACCACAAAGCACCATATTATGTCATTGCCAATACTTCAGAAAGTGCCGTTCGCGCTGTCAATCGTGCAATCCGAGACGGTAAGAAAGTTTATTTGACAGACGATGGCTACATCGTGGATACACCTACTTTTGCCAACCTGCTGAAAAACTATGCAATCTATGGAGATGCCCTTTATAAAACTCCTCAAGGGCAAACCTTAAAAGCTCTAAAAGTTTATGCACCGCCTCATCAATACTATTGGGCTGGTGTGGATACTCCTGCTCATACCGCTCTTGCTTTGAAGAATTTAGGATTTGACATTGTCAATACCCCTGAAGAAGCTGATGTGATTGTTTTAGAAAGTGACAACTTTGACAAGTCCCTCCTTGGTCTGAAGCCAACTATTGTAGTAGGCGGAACTGCTATGCAACGCCTTGAAGAACTCGGTGTGGTTGACGGCTTTGACGCAGAACAACTCAAAAATGGTGGTGATTATGAAGGCTTGATGAAAGCGATCATTGATGACAAAGATCCGTTGACTAGTGGTTACAATAAGAATGATCTTTTCTATTCTAACTCTGGAAATTGGATTGCTAAAGTACCTGCAAATTTCAAGACATTAGCTTCAATTGCTGGCAGTGATTATTATATCGCTGGTTGGTGGCCTGGTAATGAACAGCTAGCCAATAAAATTGTAGCTATTTCTGGTAACTACAAAGAACAACCACTCTTTATCTATGCTGGTAATCCAACAAATCGTCTTCATACAATTCATTTCTACCGTTGGGTATCCAATGCTATCTTTGGCAGTCAATTAGCTCAACTGAAAGATCTTGAGAAAGAACAAAAACCTTCTACTGAAGTTGTTGAGATCATCAATCAAAAACCTCAGGCAGCTCAAGCTACGACCCTACGCTACACTCCTCAACCTCAAATGATGAGCACTGCTAAAAAAGCTCAACTTCCTCAAACTGGAAATAAAGAAAGCCAAAGCAATCTCATCATTGCTAGCATGTTCATTCTTGTCAGTGGCTACTTGCTCCATTTAAAGAAAAAAGAAGAATAAAAATTCTCTTTTCTAACTCAAAACTTCCTCGGAGTTAATGTTCGAGGAAGTTTGTTTTTTATAAATAGAAGACATCAGATGCCCGGTATTTTATTTTTTCATAAAAATCAGCAAGTCCCTATTAAAAATTGAACTGTTTTAATTACATAGAAAGCACCTCAAATTTTCTGACAGCCATTTTTATGCTTTAAATTGAATTCTTTCTTCATTTTCATTATACTAAAAAGAGAGAGGAGTTGTTTTATATGGTAAAAGGTAATCAACAAAAGATTTTGGATGCTTTCTATGACTTGGCAATGCAAAATCCTGATGAAGTCAATCTCTCAATGAGTGACCTCGCCAAGAAAGCTGGCATTTCACGCCAAGCAATTTATAAACATCATTTCCATAATGTTGACGATATTATTGAATCAATTCATGAGAACATTGATAAACCTATTTATGAGGCTTTTTTAGAATACAATACACTAACAAATAAAGACCCCTTTCTTTTCATTGCAGATAATATTTTCCCTATTCTTTATGAAAATCGAAAATGGCTAAAAATGCTGTATTCTAGCTCAGCGGATCCTTATTGGACCAATTATTTAAAAAAGATTTACACAAAATGGGCACTTGAAAATATCAAACCGAATCAATCCCTTATTGATTTGCCAGATGACTTTATCATCTCTTTACTGGTGCATTATGTGATTGCCAACATTGAAGTATGGATAGCCCAAGAAAAGCCACTCCCACCACAAGTCTTCAAAGAAAAATTTTTAACCCTTGTTCATTCTTCTCTTGACCAATACATCTCACTAGACAAAGATAATCATATAGACTAGAAAAAAGAGCCCGAAAAATCGAGCTTTTAGAATATAGCTATTTTTCCTAGCTGGTAATTTTTGACAGAATAGCCCATACAATCAATATGTTTGTAAAGGCTATTTTTGTATCTCTTTTTCCTTGGTTTGTAACAGCAACATTTAAACAGTGCTCTGACTTTCATATAATTTAGAATTCAGCAAAGAAAGAAATGATTTATCTACTTTTAAAGTAATCATCAGACTACAATTTACTACTTATATGACTGATGATGACAAACATTAGCGTAAAAATAATGGGTAAAATAGGAAGCACTATGGTAAAACTTCATAAATACAACTGCATAACTAAAAACTACATCAACACCTCTACCATCGTTCCAATGGCCGTTGGAGAAATCGCCTACCGAAACCTAAAAAAATAATGGTGTGAATTTGGTGTGAAAAGTGGTGTGAATTTTGCTAAAAATCACTAAAAAACACCCCTTGGTGGGAACCATGAAGTGTTGTAAATGCTGTATTGTAGCTGGTTCTTAATGTTTTGAGAACTGGCTAGCTTTACGAGCTTTCTTAAGACCTGGTTGGTGGCACCTACATCTCTTTAAATACTAAAAGCCTTTATTTCTGCACTTTTATCACTATGCACTTTTCACTTTATGTTATATAATTTCAAATAATTTCATTTAAATAAGGTAAATTTCTCAACACTTCAAAAAATAGAATACTGGGCTAGAGGTTATCTTACTAGACAAGATGCCTTTTTTATTTTGATTAAATATAAAGTTGCTTAAAACAAAAAAATTGAGAGTTGGCAGGGCTTTGTCACTTACTTAATAGCATTGAAATTTTAAAAATTGACCAAAAATAATGACAAGACACACTAATTAAAAAATTTAAAGTTCCCAGATAAGAAATTGAGGTTGGGATGTTATACCCAGCCTTGTTTTAATATATTTGGAAAAATAGTTTGACACAGTGATTGGACGAAAGACTTAGGATTGAATAGTTGAAAGAACCTCAGTATCTGTCGCAATACTGCTGAAGGGCAAAGTTTTCTTGGACTGATACTGCTCTGTCTCTTTTATAATTGTGAATACAGATTTTTTAGGGTGATTAATCCTTCCTCCAGTTCTTCTACAGTGTCTGGAGAGCGAATGGCTATACGTATGGTTGATTGCTCTATCAAACTACCCGTAAAGAAACGTTCTGCACATAAAACTTCAATCCCCTCTTGTTTGGCAAGCTTCTCAAAGAACATAGCTAATAATCAAGAGCTATGGAAACAAGAGCTAGCAGCTTATCCATTTCATGAAGATGAATTAAAAATTAATAGAATCATTTTAAAGATAGAAGTTCCTTCCACTATTCAAAAGCGATTGATGAAGAGGGATAACAGTCATTGGGACAAAGATTTGATTGATTCTTTTCAAGCCAGAGAACAAAAGCGAGTAATCGAATTTGCTCGATTAGAAAAGATTCCATTATTCGTTTATGATAATAATTCAAAATTGGAAGAATTAAAACAATTTCTTCTTTAGAATAAAAATAAGCAAGAGTTGTAGCTACTACTTGCTTATTTTTCATATCGTATCATAATTGTAATATTTTTCTAGTATAATATTATAAAAGGAGGTTTGGAAAATGAAAAAATTACTTAGTCTATTACTTTTAGGAATTGCTACTATATTTCTAATATCTTGTTCCAAGCAAAATACTCTTGACGGAGAATATTATAACCAATATGATTATCTAGTACTTGAAATTAAAGGAAATCAAGGAACATATCATGAAAATCACAATCATCCGATAACTAATGTAGATTCTCAAAATAAAACATTTACTTTTTCAGCTTCTGGAAGAGAATATGTTGCATCCTATGATATTAAAAAAGATGGGACTTTAACATTTGATACAGGAAACTTCCTAACAGGAGGAAATAAACAAACAGTTTATAAAAAAAATAGTGAAGCCTATAAGAAAAATATAAAAAAATGACTTAGAGATTTTCTCTAGGTCATTTTCTTGTTATTAAAAGGAGTTTCACATGCCATTTGGCTTCTACTTCTGTCAGTTGTTACAATAAAGGTTCGTGTGGATTAGAAATATACAAATCAAAATCATCAGACAGTTTGAGTATCAACTTTAAAAATAATTCCTTTTCTATCAGCTATGCTTTTAAATCGTTCTCTATTTAGTTCGTAAATTTCGTAGTAATTTTTTCTATTGCCTGTATCAAAATCGAGTGAATTTGTATAAATAGTATTGCCTCTTATCATTCTCATTAATTCCCAATATTGAATGAACTCGTTATCAGGTAGCTCATCAATCAAATGTTTAACATCATCTTCCTTTTCTTTGTATCCATCAAAAGTTCTAGTTATTAGAAAGTATATATAAGGTTTATATTTCTCAGAAGATAATTTTTCTTGATTATGAAGCATTTCATTTGATTCTTTTGTTAACAAAGAAATATCCTTTATATCTTTTTTGCGATTTTGTGAGGAATGCATAGTTTCAACAAGACGAATTTCTTCGATATCTTCATCCAAAAGCAACATACCAAAATCCTTCAATTCGAGGTAATATTTTGGATAAAATAAAAAAATATAATCTATCGTAATTAGCTGTTTAACATCAACTAGTTCTCTCTTTCCTCTTTTAAAAAGTTCATAATTTAATAAATCAGAGAATACTTTCAAAGACTGCCCCTTTTTCATATATCCTTTTATCTCTCTTTTTTCGTTCTTCCTGTTTCTGCTGACTGATGAGCTTTTTCCTTTTGTTTTGTAACTGCTTGATTTCTTCATCTGCCATTAAGATTTTTTCTTCAATGTTTTTCATTTTCTCGTTTCCTCCCTTTCTAATTTTGAGTAAAGAAAAACAGTAAACCTTTTTTTGATTTACTGTTCCTGTGGTAATTTTTATTAAATTGTTAGTTCTACAAACTGGGATTTTCGTCGCTTATGACCGTTCTTTTATATAACCGTAAAACTGTCTGTGCAATTCTCTCATTTCATCCGGAGCCTTCATTGAATGGCGATACATGAACACATCTCCAAACTTACTTTTAAAAGCAAACGCCAGTCCGATTTTTATTAGATGTTTCGGCAATATGAGAAATATGTAAAATTTCCCTGGACTGAGTTTGCCTTTATGTTTTTTCAACCACTTCATATTCCTGCAGATCTTTTCCGCCGTCTTTGACATTAGAGTCGAATCTGTTCCTGCTTTCTCAGGCTCTTTCGATTCATAATAGGCATCTGCTATCGGAACGACCATTGCCAGATGGCAAAGCTGCCATAAATGCATATCCGAAACGATCTGATAAGGTATACGGGATCTGCGAAATAAATCTGCGAGTTCAGTAATACGTATGGTTCTTTCACCCGATATTTCCCCAAATGTTGTCGGCTGCACAATTGCTGGGGTTAATCCTGCATTAAGAATCCCATTATCTATACTGCCACCGGCTCCGGGAAACCCCGGAATTATCCTACCGCTTCCACATATATCTTCCCATTTCTTGTAATCATCCAGCGAATTTACCATCGTTACAATCGTACCGCTTGTATTATTCCGCAGTTCTTCTAAGGCTTTATACAGTTGATTTTCTCTGACCGTTAGGAAAATGTAATCGAATATATCATCATTCTTAACGGCTTCGACCACTTCGATATCGGCTGTATGTACTTCCCCATTTTTGCTGTATCTCAGCCCGTTTATACGGAGTTCATCAAGCCTTTTTCCTCTGGCATATACAGCTACATCATTATCTTTATTTTCTGAGAGCAATGCAGCATATAATGAGCCGATTACTCCCGCACCGTATATCAATATCTTCATCATCTTTTACTTCTTCAACTTCTGATTTGTTTATCTATATTGACTAATATTATAGCATTTTTTTTCGATATTTTTCTACTGTCATATTTCTCTACTCACTACTATTTACCCTTTGAATGTATTACCTTGAATAACTTATCTTGAAATGTTTCCTTGCTCTTTTTGTCAAAATATATCTCTGTTACAAAGGTCTATATCCTCATTGGTAAACATAAGAGGATTTTTAACCACTCTTTCTACTATCAATCCTCTTTATATGAGTCTATGATTTCTTCTTTTTCGTTCCTTTTCGTTTGCAAGTTTTTCTAATTTCTTACCTTGATTTTGTAATTGTTTCAGCTTTACATCGCACTTTTGTCTTTCTTGCTGAAGTTCAAAAATTTGTTCCTGTACTTCCTGTAATGTGTTTTCTTTCTTCATTTTTCATTCCTCCGTTTCAATTTTTCTCAAATAAAAAAACAGTAAACTGTTCCTTTCAATTCACTGTTTTCATATTAGTTGTTAGTTATATAAGCTATAATTTACCTATCGCAGTGTGTACTTCATGATGGCAACCAAAACGATAACATCACACTTTCTCAAATATCAAGATTTTCTGTGATAGTTTGTGAGCAATCGGCAACCAGTTAATAAGCTTAAGCACTGGAAATATAGCAGACATCCCCCTCGTAATATCATCATCCTTTACACTACGGAAACCTCTTGCAATATCCTTAATATCATCAAAGGAATCCGCTCCAAATATAAATTTTGCTCCTGTTTTTTGTATGGACTTTTCAACATTTTCTTTCGCCACCCACCTTTTTGACAGGCACTCCATAAGAACATAAGCATTGTCAAAATTCTCTCGAATAATTCTGAGCATTTGGGCATTGTCTTCCCTTGTCAAGTACATTGACAAGCCCTCAATGATAAACAGAATGTTCCCATCTGCTTTTATTTCTTTTGCCCACGCCGAATCCGTTGCTGAAATACCGATGTTTGAAACTCTGCCGGATTCTGCAAAAATCTGATTCCTTACCTCAGCTGTTTCAGGCAAATCAAGGTTGTACCATGTGACTTTTCCGTTATCCATGCGATAAAATCTCGTGTCAAGTCCACAAGCAATATTTACGACTGTACAGGTTGGATTTTCGTCAATAAACTCTTTTACCAGTTCATCAAATACAAGCGTTCTTGCAATCACGCCATAACTCATAAGGGAATCATTTGTGGCGGCGGTAAAATCGTAATCAATTTTTTCAACCAATTCCACCGCTTTGGCATCATAAAATTTATGTCTTTTGCTCTTGGAATATTGTGCTCTTGCATAAAAACTCTGAAGCATCGTTTCCGCAGCACCATTCAAAATAGGTTTTATTTTTTCTTGCATTTTTATTTCTTCCAAGTATAAACACCTCCTACTAATTTGAATTTAGTTTTTAAAATAATGTGCATATCCATGCAATGACTAACGATCCGATAATCATAAATAACACTTGAATAATGTGTTCCCTTTTGTTATATCCAAAGAGTTTAGGACTAAGCTTATCTACCACTTCCGGATAATAATGTTCAAAAAAACTAAAACCTCGATTGCACAAAAGTATCCAATCAAAAAATACAATATCAAAGGCTTTCAACAAAAGAAGTATCATCAGAAATCTAATGAAAAACTGAATGTAAGTAAAGTTATTTTGAACACCATCCACTGCACCAACGATAATTGAACTCCCCATGAATAGTATTGCAATAATAGCTAATATCCATCCAACTAAACTCTGACCACGAAAGCGTTTTTCCTTTGGTTCAATAACATCAAACACTTCTTTAGGACACGAAGAAAAGAAGTCTTTGTTTTGAATAAATCCAACTCCTGCCCACAGCAATAAGAACAATCCAATCATCATAATAACGGCAAGCAGTATCGTCATATACATAATTATCAATCACCACACAATATCCACTTTTCTTCTGAAAACTACCTGTAGAATATTACAAGAGAAAGCCGTCATTTCTATCTCCCCTTATTACGGCATATATATTTCTTCTTACTTCCTTTGCCTCAGGTAAAAATCCTGCCGCCGCCCAAGCATGCATCATTCTTTCTCCTATGTATGTTTTCATAACCACGCCATCCATTTTAGCTTTTTCTTTTGCCTCCGGCAGCTCTGCTATCAACACTTCATAAGAACCATAAATGATATACATGTCAGGTAGCCCCTTCCATGAGTACTCAATTGGCGATTTCATATATTCCACATTATTTAAATTTATTCTTTGCATTACTTGATCTTGTTCTTTCATGTAGCAAGCCGGAATAATGCAATCAAACTTATCAAGTCTCTCCATCTCTTTCATCTGTTCTTTAGTTGGAGGAATACGAAAGGTCGGAGAGTGCATAATCAATCTTTTTGGCATTGATAATCTCATGTCGTTTTCAAGAATATGCAAACATATATTTTGTGCAAGGCTTGCTCCACTTGATAAACCAAAAAATATAATATCATCTGCATTAAACGCCTTAAGTGCCTCGCTATAAACGTTTAGACCTGCGTCGATAATTTGCAAGCCAGTTGCTTTTGGAAAAAGCGGGTACCATACAATCCAAACTTCAGCCTGACTTTGATTAGCCATATCTTGAGCAAACTCAAAATCACCGGAATCTCCCGGAATGGTATATCCACCACCAAAGAAATATAATACAAGCCTATTTGCCACTTTATTTTTTGGTTTGACGACATAATACAAAGTTCCGCTTGTACACTTTTCTTCAAAATCATAAGATTTATGAAGTTTTTCAAGAGGGAGTTTAGATTTCTGTTTCTTTTCTTGTTTAGCAAAACATTCATCCGGATTTTTTATTACTTTTTTCATCATAGGTTTTACAGTATGACGAAATAAAAATTCCGTTAATTTATATTTAACACTCACAATGCATACCTCCTTAATTCCAAAAATGGCAAATTATTTTATTTCTTAACTTCCATTAAATCTCTGAATTGATTAGCCATTTTCACAGGATAAAGACTTGCCATGCTGCCATGACCCATGTTTTCAAATTTAATAAACTCAGTATTTGGAAAATAAGTTTTCATATATTTGATATCCCATGCACGGGCTTTAGACTCTTTATCACCATACCAATATTGAATACGATCGCTATGTTCTGACACGTTCTTTGGCATAACATAGTTGTTGCAAGATTCAAATGTTCTCCATATCGTTTTATAACTAATAAAATTAAGGACTTTAGCAACATACTTCAATTCCTCTTCGCTGTATTCATCTGTAGAAAATGATTTTTCAAGAAGCTTTAACCCTCCAATTTTACCTATAGAAATCATAAGAAAATCTCTTATGGCAATCATTCTTGTAACAATCCAAGGAAGCTGATATGGTGTTATTGCTCCATCGCAAATAATGTTCCTTATTTTAATTCCGTGATTGGAGAACATTTTTAAAGCGATAGAACCGCCCATAGAGCAACCATACAAAAGATCAACTTTCTCAATTTTATGTTCTTTCAGCCATCCTAATAAATTATCGGCAATTTCTTCTACACTTGTAAAATTTTCGTTTGGATTCTCCTCATCATATCCGGGAAGTGCAGGAACAATAATATGATACTCTTCTTTAAGTATAGATAAAATGTATTCAAAATAGTCCCACATGACTAATGAAGGATGAATCAACACAATTATTTTATTTTTATCAGCTCCAAACTCATGTATGTTCACTAACTCTCCTCCAAAATCCCAATTTTAATATTACTTTTTATAAGCAATCATAACGCCGATGGGTGCAAGCCCTCCATGTATCAAATTCATTTCAGTTGCCCTGAACCGCAAGCAAGTTCAAGTACGTTCATATTTCTATTCAAGTAAGGACGAATATACTCACAAACATTATCATAAACTCCTTTATCCTTCTTCATAAAAGGAGCGTACAGCTTGGCGAATTTATTCCAAAACTTTTTATTGCTTTTATCATTCACTGCTAACACCCTCTTTTCAACAATATGTTTTAATCAATCTCAGCTTTTATCATTTTGCAATACTCTTCTACATTCGTTGTTATCTTTGTACAATGGTTTTGTCCCTTCCATATTCTTAACGCTGCATATGGATACTCTTTTGAAATAGCTCTCTTTGCATATTTTAAATTAACTTCTTTGGATCCATAACAGAATATGCACCTCTTTTGTTCTGCTTCTGATAACTTCGGAAGATCTACAAATGCACAATCATGGCAGATATTTTTAATGCTTTGTTTATCTATTCTGATTAGATTTTCAGTCATCATTCGTCCCTTTGTTTCTCCATATATGCTTATAATTTTTCTATTAGCTGAGTCACTATTTTTAATCGCTTTTTTCCGTTCATATAGAAAAATATTTCTTATAATAAACTCTAAAATACTCGCATTTTGACATAAACTACAGCCCTCAAATAAGGCTTTAACTATCTTTATATCCTTATGCTTTAATAATTCCAATAACACTACTCCACCTATTGATGCTCCAAAAGCAAGAGAAACTTCAGCAATATCATTTTCTTTAAAATAATTGTATAAATTCTCACTTTCTTGTTTTACCGACAAATACTTCCTATCTATCAATTTACCATGAGCAGACAGATCCGGAATAATGTATCTATACTCATTTCCAATATTATCGGCAATTAACTTTTTCATTCCCTCAGCAGAAGAAAGCATCGGATGTATGAGTAAAACTATTTTTTCTTTATCTTTATTTATGTCAATATATTCCATTTTGAACACCTCACAAACGGAAGTTAGTCTACATTAACTAATAATATTTTATCATTTTTAAGCCATTTTTTCTATATCGGCTTTTCATGTTGCTTAACAGTATTTTGCAAAGAAAGGTTAAGCACCTTTTTCGATACTTAACCTTTCTTCTTTACGAATTAGAGATGTGATTAGCTGATAAAATTCATCAATAATTTTTTGTAAAAACTTTCCGCTTTCATCATCACTTTTAGCAATCTTTTGATAGTCTCCTACAAATATTATTGGAAGTTTTCCATGTAGTATGTTAAATAATTTATAGGCTTCATTCTGTCTATCAGTCGTGATTCTATCAAAATCATCAATTACAAGCACCTTATTATTTGACAAAAATTTTGGCAAAAGACATATATACATTGAATCAGATTTTACTTTTAAAAGTTGATAAACCGTAACTATTAAAGCAATTATAGTGCTAAGTATGATGAGAAAATTGTGAAAATAAATTGGTAGACCTAAAAAGATTAATAAGTCCTTTAAATAACTTAGTAATCCTAAATTTATAGCAGGAGTCATTAAGACACTAGTAACTACTGCAATCACAATTAAAAATCTAAGTAGATAATATAAAAATGGATGTAAGAGACTAAAAGCTATCGCAGTCACACTTCTCTCATCATGTGCTTCCCAAAGCTTTAAGTAAATAAATTTAGTGCTTTTTGCTTGCCCTTCCACTTTTTTTAGGAAAGTTGTTTTGCCACTCCCCCATACACCATTTAGAAAAAAAGTTTGAAAGATATCCTCTTCTGTATTTTGCAATTTTTGTAAAATAATCTTAGAAAATGTTTCTTCAGCAACTTTTGTTGAAACTTTATCAAATCTGATTTCTTTCATATCGAACTCCTATTTTAAGTATCGCTTTGTTAATATTAGTATATCATATACTTTTTAATCAAAGAAAAAAAGAAACAGCTAGTAACAATATATTGACTGTTTCAAGGAGACTATGAAAAAGAAAAGTTTTAGCATTATTTATAATATATAGGTGTGGGCTTAAATAAGTCCTAACCTACCCAAACGGCTAGTTTGTTGTCCTATATACTGAGAGGTCCTGACATTTTTATTCCCAGATTCTAAGGCATTTGAAACTGGAAGTAATGAAAAAGATAGTTAGTATCCTTCTATTTGGCTTAGCAACCATATTCTTAATACCATGCTCAAAACAAAAAAGCCTTGATGGGGATTATTATTGGATTAGTGATAATCGAAATGAAAAGATTATGACAGTGGAACTGTTGAGAGTAATGGGGATTCACTATCACTTTAAATACAGATAAGAAAACTTTTAAACTTCTTTTGGAACAACTGAAAACTATTCTTATAAAGATGGTGTTTTTACAGCTAATTTAACGGGAGTTAAAAGAGAATACTATAAAAAAGATAGTAACGCCTACAAAAAGGCTCTGAAAAAGTGGCTCTATAATTTCTGTAGTGGGTAAATCTACTACGGAGATTATGGAGCTTTTTCAGTGTATCAAAAAAGCTCCATAAGACTTATAATGAAAAGCGACTAAACAACTCATTAGGAAGACCTTATGGAACAACTTAAGAATACCACAGAACTCATCGGATTAAAAGACAAAAATATCAAAATCAAGACGGTTTTTAAGGTCGATACCCACATCACGATTGAGGCTAGCCTAGACTATCAGCCTCCACTCTGCCCTCACTGCAAAAGTCAGATGAGCAAGTATGACTTTCAACGAGCCTCTACCATCCCAATCCTTGATGTCCAAGGCATGCCAACAGTTCTCAAACTCAAGAAGCGACGCTTTCAATGTAAGGGCTGTCGTCGTGTAACAGTTTCTGAGACCAGCTTAGTCAAGAAGCATTGCCAAATCTCAAAGCCTGTCCGCCAGAAAATCACACAATACCATACCGAAAAGTTAACTAATACTGCCATCGCTAAGAGACTCCACCTTTCAGTATCTCTTGTCCAACGTCAACTGGAAGCTTTCACCTTCAAGGAAGACTTTACTCGTCTTCCTGAGGTTCTATCAGTAGATGAATTTTCTCGAAACAAGGGACAACTAGCTTTCATTGCTCAAGATTTTGAGACCAGAAAGATTGTCACTCTCCTTGAAAACAACCGACAAACCACCATCAAAAACTACTTTTATCGCTATCCTAGAACTGTTCGTGAGGCGGTTAAAGCCATTACTGTGGACATGTCTGGGGCTTACATTCCAATCCTAAGACCCTTCGCTCTCCTATTTTTAGGCTCAGGCTGAAACAGTCTCTCCCCAGACTGTTTCACTCCCCAAAGCTAAAATCGTGCTTGACCGCTTCCATATCGTCCAACACCTTGGCAGGGCTATGATGGCGACCAGAATTGCCATGGTGAAGACCTTTGACAAGCATTCTCTCCCTTATCGAGCCATGAAGAATCACTGGAGAATCCTGCAAAAGGACAGTCGCAAACTCTCTGACAAACGCTTTTATTCACGAACCTTTAGGCAAACCTTGACTCCAAAAGAAATTGTTAAGAAAATTCTAGATTTATCGGAGGAGCTCCGCTATTACTATGAGCTGTATCAACTCTTATTATTCCATTTTCAAGAGAAGAATACCGACCATTTTATGGCACTGATTGACGACAACCTTCCCTTTGTCAATCCTATATTTACCGCTGTCTTTAAGACCTTCAAGAAATACAAATCCTACATCGCAAACGCCCTGGAGCTCCCTTATTCTAACGCCAAGCTAGAAGCCACTAACAAACTCATCAAGGACATTAAGCGTCAAGCTTTCGGCTTTCGAAACTTCAAGAACTTTAAAACAAAAATTCTCATCGCTTTGAACATCAAAATAGAGAGAACCAATCTGATTCTCTCTAGATGTTAGTGATAAGTCACCCACTACAGTTGACAATGAGCCCCTGAAAAAGAATGCGAGAAAATGGTATAACCTCTTCAAAGACACTTTAACAGGTGATACAGCCAATGCCAAAACACAAGATGGTGGAGGCGTAACTTCTGATGGAGTACCTGCTGGATATAGCCTTACAAAAGCAATCAACACCTCTAACTACACTTCTGCGACTTATCCTTGGGGACAATGTACGTGGTTTGTCTATAATCGAGCCAAAGAGGTAGGCGTTAACTTTGACCCTTATATGGGCAATGGTGGGGATTGGAAGCAGAAAGCAGGCTACCAAACCACACATACACCAACAGAGCATAGTGCGATATCTTTCTCTCCTGGTCAGGCTGGTTCTGACCCAACCTATGGTCACGTAGTTTTCGTGGAGCAGGTCAAATCAGACGGGTCTATTCTCATTTCAGAAGCAAACGCTAAAGGACTTGGAGTTGTTTCTTACCGCACATTTGATAAAGCAACAGCTAACCAATTTACATACGTGATTGGGAAGTAAAAATTTGACAAAAAACTACATTTGTCGTACAATTGAAGTACAAAAGAGGTGATTGTATGACTAAAAAAATGTTTCAAAAGCGAGTAGATTCAGAATTACTAGATGAAGTATCGGTACTATACAAATCCTTAGGAACTTCTGTAGGTGACGCTTTCGTGATGTTCTTACAAAAATCAAAGGAGGTGAATGGATTGCCATTTGATTTAAGAAAACAAGTCCATGCTATTTCTGATAATCCTTTAGAAAGACTAGCTTTGGCAAACTCAAATGTTATCAAAGTGACTGCTTCTAATCCAGAAGCAATCGCAGATTTCTTTGATGAAGACTATCCAGAATACGAGGAAAGACATGGACAACTATAACCCATATGATATTCTGGTAGCAACTATCGCTTTTAGTGATGGGACAGGAGCTAAAAGACGTCCTGCTCTAGTCATTGCAAATAATGAAGAAGTTATCAGAACCTACCGTATCACTAGTCAGTATTCCCGTAAATCATCTTATATCCGTTCAAAATACTTTGAAATAAAAGAATGGGAAGAGGCAGGATTAGTGAAACCATCTTGGATTGATACCGTTCAACTTTATGATTTAGACGTAGAACTTGTTCAAGTTCGCTTAATCGGAAAGTTAACAGAAAATGACCAACAGAGATTTGAAAAATTTTTAAGAGAAAATTAAGATTATACGATTATATTATAAATAATCCTAAAACTTTTCTTTTTCATAATCTCCTTAAGGTAAGGGCTTTATAGCTCTTGCTTTTTTTATTGCCTAAAAGGGGGGGAAACTATGCAAGTTATTTTACCAGAAGAACAAACAAAAGAAATTCAACTTTTTGTTGCAAATCTTATTAAAAATGAGATTGAAACCGTTAAAGAAGATTCAGGACAAATTAGTCCTTTTTTAAATAAAAAGCAGACCTGTCAGTATCTGGGAATTTCAAATAACACGCTGGATATCTGGATAAGAAAGGGAATGCCACATATTCGGATTGGAAAAACAATTCGATTTGATAAAGATAGTATCCGTAGATGGATGATACAACTGGAAAATCACTTTTGATTTCATTATAATAAAGTCAGGGTAATTTTCTAGCTCAGTAAAAAGGAGATTACTATGACAATTACAAAAACTTCAAATGGTTCTTATCGTTTAAAACTCTATGTTCCAACAGAAGCTAGACCTTCTTTGGGAATTTCAGGACATTACTACGATAAGCGTTTTAAAACAAAAAAGGAGGCTAAAGAAGCTGAATTACAAATTTTAATAGATATTAACACTATCCAAAAAGGGGGTGCATTACCACATCAAGCAATCAATGGCGATATTCTCTTCAAAGATTTTTATCATAATGTCTGGTGGGAAGCCTATAAAGCAGGTCAAACGACTTCAACAAATAAACCACCCACTCTTCCAACAGTTAACAATACAGAAACTGTTTTTAGATTACATATTTTACCAATATTTGGAAATTATTCCATTAAATTTTTAAATCAGAATAAAACGGTTGTTTTAAATTTGATGACTGCTAAAGCAAATGAATATGCCAATTTCAAGGTCATACGTAGTTATGTTAATTCTATTTTTGACTGGGCAGAGGAATTAGAATATATTGAAATGAATCGCCTATCTAAAACAATCAGTCGTATTAAGGCTACTAAAAAAATCAAATTACAAGAAGCTAAGCGTGATGAAGATTTATACCTTACTTTAAGTGAGTTACGGGAATGGTTTGAAATGTTCCAAGAAGACCTAGAAAACAAAAAATTGTCGCTTAAAGACTATGTTTTATTTTTTACAACTTTTATCTTAAACGACCGTAAATCGGAAAGCTATGCTTTACAGTGGAAACATATCTCCTTAGATACCTCTGAAATTGGTTTAATCCAAGCCTTGGATAAATATAAGAAGCCTAAGTCTACTAAAGGAGAAAAGAAAACAATTTTTGCTATTCCTCAAGAGCTAACTGTTCTCTTATATCAATGGAAAATTCAACAAAAATCAGAATTAGCAAAATTTGGTATCATTCAAACTCCAGAACAATATGTATTTACTTATATTGACACTAAAGGCAATGTGAATAGCCCTCTGCATGCAGATTACCTTAATAACAAGATGAAATCTGTAGAACGTCGCCATAAAAATCTTAGGCATGCCACTCCTCACATGTTAAGGCATACTGGTGCTACTTTAGCTAAGAAGGCAGGAATGTCTCTGGAATCCATTTCAGAAGCTTTAACACATAGTGATTTGAGTACAACAAAGATTTATGTTAATACTTCAAATGTTGTTCCACTTAGTGCTGGCGAAACTGCTTACAGAGAACTCAAAAATAAATAAGGTAAAAATAAGGTGAATTTTGAGGTGAGTTTTTCAAAAAGTGCACGAAAAAACACCCAATGAGGTAAACATTGAGTGTCTGTAATCGTTGCTGTAAAGCTGTTCTTAACGTTTTGAGAATTGTGAAGCTTTACGTGCTTTCTTAAGACCTGGTTTCTTACGTTCTACCATACGGGCATCACGTGTAAGAAGACCAGCGCGTTTGAGTGAGTCGCGGAAGTCTGGGTCTACTTGGAGGAGGGCACGGGCGATACCGTGACGGATAGCTCCTGCTTGACCAGCGTAGCCACCACCGAGAACGTTTACGAGAACATCGTATTGACCAACAGTTGAAGTAACTGCGAATGGTTGGTTGATGACAAGGCGAAGATCCGCATGTGGGATATATTCTTCAACATCTTTTTTGTTTACAGTAATTTTACCAGTTCCTGGAACAAGGCGAACGCGTGCAACAGCGTTTTTACGGCGTCCAGTACCTGCATATTGTGCTTGTGACATAGCTTATTTGTTCCTTTCCTTAGATAAGTCCTGAAATATCAAGAACTTCTGGTTGTTGTGCAGCGTGAGTGTGTTCAGCGCCTACGAATACTTTCAACTTCATACCTTGAGCACGGCCAAGAGTATTGTGTGGAAGCATACCTTTAACTGATTTCTCAATCAAACGAACAGCATTTTTAGAACGAAGTTCACCAGCAGTGATTGATTTCAATCCACCTGGATACATTGAGTGTGTGTAGTAGACTTTATCAGTTGCTTTTTTACCAGTTAATTTTATTTTTTCAGCATTGATAACGATCACAAAGTCACCTGTATCAGTGTGAGGTGTGAAAGTTGGTTTATTTTTTCCACGAAGTACGCTTGCTACAACGGCAGAAAGGCGTCCAAGAGGTACATCAGTAGCGTCTACCACGTACCATTTACGTTCAACTTCACCTGGCTTAGCCATGTATGTTGTTTTGTTCATGATTTCTCCTATATGAATATCGTTTTTGTTTACAAGGCGGATGTTCCGGTCCGCAAGTTATTTGGAAGGTTCCGGGGCCCTACAAATGGGGTAAACAATACCGCCTACTATCATACCAAATTTTAGGGGTAAAAGTCAATATATTTGATAAATTATTTATGAAAGAACGGTTTCATTTCGCTTAATCTTGATTTTCATGGGCAATACTGAATAGTCCCAAAGTTCCAGGACCCGTGTGAGTGGAAATGACTGGTCCTAATGGTAAAATTAAAACTTCATTGACTTGCTCTGACATAAGAAGTTGCTCTTTTAAGACTTGAGCCACCTCTTGGCTGTCTGCTCCAGCATAAGCAATCACCACGCGTGGGTCAGAAATGCCTTCCAAGGTCATGCGCACCACTTCAGCATGGGCCTTTTTCTTTCCGCGAACTTTAGCCACAGAATCCAGCCTACCATCGGCTTTCACAGCAATAATCGGCTTAATATTGACTAAACTTCCCATAAGAGCTGCGGTCTTTGAAATTCGTCCGCCCCGCATGAGGTGATTTAGGTCATCTACTAGAAAATACGTTTTCACTTTTGGCACTAAAGATTTTATTAAGGCTACTACTTGTTCCAAACTTTGACCGGCAGCTTTCGCTTCCACCGCTTTCATCACCAGAATACCTTCTCCCATAGATGCCGCCTTGGTATCAATAATCCGGATAACCGCTTCTGGAAAATCTTCCAAAACCATATCCCGTGCCATAACCGCACTCTGATAAGTTCCTGACAAGACTGAAGCAAACGCAATATAAAGAACTGGCATACCAATTTCAGCGTAACCACGAAATATATCTTCAAACTGACCGACATTGATTTGGCTGGTTGTTGGTTGACTCCCTGCTTCCATTTTAGAGAGGAGCTGCTCACTCGTTAGCTTCTTCTCTCCGACTGTTTCATAAGTTATTCCGTCCAACTGAATAGTCAAACCAAGGATTTGAACATCATTTTCCAAAGCCCAGCTTTCTGGAAGGTCTGCGGTTGAATCCGTTAAAATTTTAAAAGTCATCTTTCTTTTTCTCCATCATTTTCTGTAAATCGCGCAAGGTTGGATTGTCCATAGGACGCAAAGGTGGTTTTCCCATTTGAAGCTGTTGGCTCATTTGATTCAGATCCGACTTTGTAACAGCTACTCGCTTTTCTAGTTCACGAGCCGATACACGTAAAGCCCCTTGTGCGAAGACAGTCCATTGCTCATTTAAGTCGCTCGTTGCCACAGATACTTGATTTATAGGGTTGTTGAGTTCAGCTGCCAAACGCTCAATGTAATCGTCTGCTGTTTCTTCTTCCTCAGTGAACACAACCGTAACATTGAATTCATCATAAGTCTGGCGAATTCCCGGCATATACTGAGCATCAAAAACACAGATAATTTCTAGCTTTTCAAAACTAGCATAATTGCTGAGTCTGTTGAGCAGAATAGTTCGTGCTGCGTCTAATTCCCCTTTGTTAAAGAGAGAACGAGTCTCCTGCCAAAATGCTACCATATTGTAGCCATCTACTAATAAAATTTTCCGTTTCATAGGCGATTTCTAAATACTTCATACATGAGAATAGCCGCCGCCACACTAGCGTTAAGACTCTGCACATGTCCATTCATAGGAATGGTAATCATTTCATCAACTTGCTTTTTAATATTAGCAGAAATGCCCTTGCCTTCATTGCCGATAATCAGAGCCAGTTTACCTGCCGTATTCCACTTAGTCGAAGGGGTGCCATTCATATCTGTGCCAAAAATCCAAAAACCTGCATGTTTTAGTTTATCCAGAGCTTGGCTGAGATTGGTCACACGAGCAATGGGAATATGCTCCACCGCACCAGTAGAGGTCTTTGCGACGACCGGCGTAACACCAACCGCCCGATGCTTAGGAATAATGACGCCTGTAACATTTGTCGCGTCAGCTGTCCGCAGAATCGAGCCCAAATTATGTGGGTCTGTTAGACCATCTAAAATGAGCAGCAGAGGATTCTCTTCTCGCTCCGCCATTTTCAACATCGCTTCAAAATCTGTATAGGCAAATTCTGAAACACGCAAGACAAAACCTTGATGAACGGCACCGTCTGTCATTTCTTGCAGTGTTTTTTTGCTTGTCCAAGAAATAGAAACCTTTTTTTCTGCTGCCAAATCTTTCATCTTAGCAACATTTTTCCCACGTAGGTCATCTTGAATATAGAGTTTATTCCCAGTATTGGCCATGAGAGCTTCCGTCACAGCATGTACACCGTAGACAATATCGTTATTTTCCATAGCTTTAGTATAACATAAATTTTAAAATGCTTCTTCTTATTTATAAATCACCTTATAGTTAACTTCTATAAAAAAACGCAGGAGTCTTGCATAAAACAAGGCATCCTGCATTTTCTTATTAATTTATTCTAGAGGCGTTGTAAATTAGTAAACTGTCTTTTCTGTTTCTGGATCAAAGAAGTGTGCTTTGTTCAAGTCAAAGCCAAGGTCAATACCTGCTCCAGCTTTGAGGTAATCACGAGCATCTACTTTAGCAATAAATTCATTGTCTGCAACTTGGCAATACAAGTGGGATTCAGAGCCAAGCAATTCAGATACAGAGATTTTAGCATGAACTACTGAATCTGGGAATGTTTCAAGGAAAGCACCTTCTGTATTGATGTCTTCTGGACGAATACCAAAGATGAGTTTCTTGCCTTCATAGCCTTTTTCACGAAGTACCTTCAAGGCACCTTCTGGTACTTTCAGAGAAAGGTCTTGTGCTACAATTTCATCACCTTTCAAAGTTACATTGATGAAGTTCATCGCTGGGCTTCCGATAAAGCCTGCAACAAATTTATTAACTGGGTTTTTGTAAACTTCTTGTGGGGTACCGATTTGTTCTACACGTCCGATTGTACCCGTTCCTGAAGGGTTTTTCGTTGCAGACATGATAACGATACGGTCAGCCAAGGTCATCGCTTCTGTTTGGTCGTGGGTAACATAGATAGTTGTTGCTCCGATACGACGGTGAATTTTAGCGATTTCTGCACGCATGGATACCCGCAATTTCGCATCCAAGTTAGAAAGTGGTTCGTCCATAAGGAATACCTTTGCATCACGGACAATGGCACGTCCCATGGCTACACGTTGACGTTGACCACCTGAAAGGTCAGCTGGTTTACGATCCAAGAATTCTTTCAAACCAAGAATATCCGCTGCTTCATTTACACGTTTTTCAATATCATCCTTGCTGTATTTACGAAGTTTCAAACCAAAAGCCATATTGTCATGCACGGTCATGTGTGGATACAAAGCATAGTTCTGGAAAACCATAGCAATATCACGGTCTTTTGGTGCCACATCGTTCACCACGCGTCCGTCAATTGAACATTCACCTTCTGTGATGTCTTCAAGACCAGCAATCATACGAAGCGTAGTAGATTTCCCACATCCTGAAGGACCTACGAAAACGATAAATTCTTTATCTTTAATATTCAAGTTGAAATCTTCTACAGAGTAGTGTTCGCTGTTTGGATATTTTTTGTAAATATTTTTTAAATTTAATTCTACCATAAAATAGAACTCCTTTGTTATTATGATTTTATTATATATGAAAACGCTTCATTATCCTATGGCAAAGTGAACAAAATAAAAAAAATGTTTTGTGCAGGGTGCACAAAACATTACACTAAATCATTGATGACAATTTGGTAACACAAAGTCAAATCTGTCAGGTCTTTTAGCTGTAAGCCCGTCAATTCTTCCCATTTATCGATGTGATACTGCAAAGTATTCCGATGAATATACAACTGTTGGGCAGCTTTTGTCACAACTGCCGTGTTTTCCCACAAAGCTGCAATAATATCAACGAGCTGATCTTGACTTTCAATCAATTGATGAAGTTTCTTCGTTAAAATTGGCAATATGAAATCCTTTTGCCCAATCCCCCACAAAAAGAGTTGGGAAAAAGAATGCACATTGGAATGCTGAACCTGCTCCCACCATTTGATAAAAAGAGCATGTTCCGCTTGAAAAAGTTCTGAATAACTTTCTTCAAAAATTAGAGGCCAAATTTGCCCGATTTGAATCGTCAGAGTTAAGCTAAAGTCATATTCGATAGCCGATAAAGTATCACGGAGAACATCTTTTACAGGGACTAATTGCGTTTGATCTAGCACAAAGATGTAATCCTGAGAGGACAGCTGAAAATCTGCTATTCTATTAGGCAGTATGGTTCGCATCATTTCCAACCAAGACCCAATCGTTTCCTTTTCATAATGGAATAAATGACAATGGACGAACTGTAGCTTTTGAACGTTTTGAGGCATTTTGCCACGGTTATGAACCAAATAATCATACCAAGGTCCACCATCAAATGCAGAGTCTTTCCCAGTCAGTAAAGAAATAAGTTCTTGCTCTCGCTCTGTCAGACTGCTTTTTTTTAATAACAACCATTGATTACTTGAAATGGGAATTGCCACTTCATCCTCTTTTGCATTTGGATTGGATTGAAGCCTCCCTTGAGGGAACCATTTTAAAAAATCAGTTTTTATCATGCTGTGCGCCCTCCACTCTCACAATACACCAATCAATCAGCTCTTCTAAACGCTTGATTTGATCGGTCATGTGTAAATATCCCAGAACGGCTTCAAAACCTGTCGACATGCGATAGGTCACAATATCAGCATTTTTAGCTTTTGTATGGCTATTGGCATTGCGTCCACGCTTGTAAATATCTTCTTCCTTTTCGGTCAGAATTTTTTCTTCCAACATTTGAGAAATGAGGTTAGCTTGCGCGCGAGCTGACACATACTTGGTTGCTTCTCTGTGTAGCTGGTTCGGCTTGGTTAATCCTTGGAAAATCAAGTGACGGCGGATATAAGTTGAGTAAATAGCATCACCTTCAAAAGCCAAGGCAATACCATTTATAAGATTGACATCAATCACGGATCCACCTCACTCCGTCCTTGGTATCTAAAAGCTTGATCCCTTTAGCTGCCAATTCATCACGGATTTTATCAGCTGTTGCAAAGTCCTTGGCAACACGCGCAGCTTGGCGCTGCTCAATCAAGGCTTCAATATCCGCATCCAGTACTTCTGCTGTAAAGACAATACCAAAAACTTGCAGAAGCTCAGCAAAAGCGCTTTTCACCTCTTGATTGTAGTGACCGGAATTAATCCACTTAGCTAGTTCGAAAACGACTGTAATGCCATTTGCTGCATTGAAATCTTCATCCATAGCAGTGGTGAATTTATCCAGAAAAACCTGCAAGTCTGTCAGATCGACCGTTCCCGTAAAGGGTTGCTCGTAAGTATTTTTCAGATATTTCAGATTTACTTCCGCATCGTGAACGGCTTTTTCTGTAAAATTGATAGGCTTGCGGTAGTGCTGAGTTGCAAAAAAGAAACGCAAAACTTGTCCGTCAATGGTTTTAAGGGCATCGTGGACGGTAATGAAGTTACCCAGAGACTTAGACATCTTGACATCATCAACATTGACAAAGCCATTATGCATCCAGTAGTTGGCAAAAGTCTTTCCAGTTTTAGCTTCTGATTGAGCGATTTCATTAGTATGATGCGGAAATTCTAAATCAGCTCCGCCACCGTGAATATCAATCGTATCTCCCAGAATTTCTGTCGCCATGACGGAACATTCGATATGCCAACCTGGACGACCTGCTCCCCAAGGGCTGTCCCAGAAAATCTCGCCCGGTTTAGCCGCCTTCCAGAGAGCAAAGTCCACTGGATTTTCCTTGCGGGTGGTTTCCTCATCTGTCCGACCAGAAGCGCCTAACTCTAAATCAGCCAAGGTTTTATTAGCTAGTTTGGCATAATTGTGAGACTTTTCCACTCGGAAATAGACATCCCCTTGACTCTCATAGGCAAAGCCTTTTTCAATCAAGTCCGCCACAAAGCGGACGATATCTCCCATAAAGTCAACCACACGCGGATGCTGAGTAGCCGGCTTGACCCCCAAAGCGGTTACATCTTCGCGAAATGCGGCGATATACTTGTCCGCCACTTCTTTGGGAGTGATGCCTTCTTCCTTGGCCCGATTGATAATCTTATCATCTACATCCGTGAAATTGGAAATATAGTTGACTTCAAAGCCTTGATACTCAAAATAGCGGCGAACCGTGTCAAAAGCTACTGTTGAGCGGGCATTGCCGACATGGATGTAGTTATAAACCGTCGGACCGCAGACATACATGCGGATCTTGCCCTCCTCAATGGGCACAAATTCACGTAGGCTGCGAGTCATAGTATCATAGATTTTGATCATATTTTACGATACTGAGAGTGACTGGAAAGTAGATAAAATCAACTGCAGAAGCAGTCATCTAGTGTCAAACTTTCTGTTTCTACTCAGTTCCTTTCTAGTTCCTTTGCTATTGTCAAAGCGATCGTGAAAAAAGTCATGGCATCAGCCGTCCGCTCTTCACGGCGGGCATCCCAGATTTTATTGTGGTGATCCACATAATCTGCTGTATAGAAGAACTGATAAACCTGAGCTTTACGAAATTGACTCCAAGCCATAATAGCCGAAGCTTCCATATCTACTACTTGGGCTCCCGCTGTTAGACGGCGTTTAACTTTATCAGGTGTTTCCCGATAAAAAGCATCTGTCGTCCAAGACTTGGTTCGGATATGCTCGATATCGTGCTTACCAAAGATAGCTTCCAGCTCAACCAACAGGGATTCGTCATAGGCGATTTCATCACCCGGCGGGGCATAGTGATAGCTAGTCCCTTCATCTCGCAAAGCAGCAGCAGGCAAGACAATCTTGTCCGCCTCAATTGAGCGATCCAAAACGCCACAGGAACCTAAAATGACGAAATTCTTGAAACCTCTAGCTGCCAACTCCTCTAGCTGGCCGACTACCATCGGAGCTCCAATAAGTGCCGTCATGACCGCCACTCGATTTCCATCACATTTATATATATACCAAGGAAATTGACCGTTAAGATTTTTTAAATAGCCTCCCAGATAGACTTCTTCTGATTCAATCAAGCCTTGCAAAATTTCCCCGTTAAAGGACAAGATGATAGTTTTACAAACCTCTCCCTTATCAATAATCTGCCTATCTGTTGGTTCGATAACCCCAACTACATCTTCAAATTCTTCTAATAGCACGCTATATACACCTTCTTTTGAGCCTACATTCAACCATCTCTCACTACAATTTAGACGAATAATAACTTTCTTCGCGGATTTCTTCTAAATTCTTGATAGTTGGAGTATCTTTTTGACCATGCACACGGACGATTTTAGCCGGTATACCAACAACTGTCACATCACTTGGTACATCTGCTACCACTACTGCACCCGCTCCTACCTTGGCATTTTCACCGATTTCAATCGGACCAATTAGCTGCGCATGAGCTGAAATAAGCGCACCTTGACGAACTGTCGGATGACGTTTCCCACAATCTTTCCCTGTTCCTCCAAGAGTGACACCATGATAGAGCATCACTCCTTTTTCTACAATGGCCGTCTCGCCAATCACTAAACCACTCCCGTGGTCAATAAAGACACCTGAAGCAATCTGTGCCCCCGGATGAATCTCAATCTGAGTCCAAAAGCGCCAAAATTGGCTATGCATCCGAGCTAAAAGTTTACATCCATGATTCCACAGAAAGTGAGAAAGTTGGTGAGCAGCCAAAGCCTTAATCCCAGGATAAGTCAACAGCACCTCAAGTGAGGAGCGAGCTGCCGGATCATTTTCTTTCACAATCGCTATCGTCTCTTTCCACCAACCCATGATGACTCCTTTCTAGCTTTAGACTGAAGGCAAATACTTAGCAACCTGTCTAGTCTTGCGCCTTTTCTTCTTGAACAGCTTTATGCTCTTTATGTGTTTTATGATGATGTTTTTTTGCTTTCTCTTCTTTAGGAGGACGTGGTAGAAGAGCTTTCATAGAAGCGTCCACACGACCTTTTTCATCAATCTTAATAACTTTGACATCTACTTCATCACCAAGTTGCACCAAATCTTCAACCTTATTGGTACGCGTCCAAGCCATTTCAGAGATGTGCACCAAGGCGTCTGTCTTGTCAAAGAGATTGACAAAAGCACCGAATTTCTCAATCCGAACAACTTTTGCATGATACACTTCATCTACTTTTGCTTCACGCACAAGCGCTGTAATGATTTCTTTGGCACGGTTAATCGCATCTTGATCGCTAGAGTAAATAGAAACATTTCCTTCCTCGTCTATATCAATCTTGACACCTGTTTCTGCGATAATCTTGTCAATCGTTTCACCGCCCTTACCAATGACAATCTTAATCTTATCAACATCAATCTTAATGGTGTCAATCTTCGGAGCAGTTGGAGCGAGTTCTGTGCGAGGAGCTGGAATCGTACGTTCAATCAAATCTAAAATTTCAAAACGTGCTTTCTTAGCTTGAGCCAATGCTTCTTGCAAGATTTCAGCAGTAATTCCTTCAATCTTGATATCCATTTGAAGAGCAGTAATTCCTTCACGTGTACCGGCTACCTTGAAATCCATATCTCCGAAATGGTCTTCTAAGCCTTGAATATCTGTTAAAATCGTGTAGTTGCTACCATCTGAAATGAGCCCCATAGCGATTCCGGCTACAGGTGCTTTAATTGGTACCCCACCGGCCATAAGAGCAAGTGTCCCAGCACAAATCGAGGCTTGTGAAGATGAACCATTTGACTCAAGAACTTCTGCTACCAAACGGATTGCATAAGGGAAATCCTCTAGACTAGGGAGAACTTGCGCAAGTGCACGTTCACCAAGAGCTCCATGACCGATTTCCCGACGACCAGGTGCTCCATAGCGTCCCGTTTCTCCTACAGAATATTGTGGGAAATTATAATGATGCATAAAGCGTTTCTTGTATTCTGGATCAAGTCCGTCCACAATTTGCGTCTCACCCATTGGCGCCAAGGTCAAGACAGATAAAGCCTGCGTTTGCCCACGAGTAAAGAGACCAGAGCCATGCACTCGTGGCAGATAGTCAATTTCAGCATCCAATGGACGAATTTCATCTACCTTACGACCATCTGGACGAATCTTGTCCTCAGTAATTAAACGCCGTACTTCTGCATGCTCCATTTGCTCTAAAATTTCAGCCACATCACGCATGATGCGGTCAAATTCTTCGTGGTCAGCATATTTTTCTTCGTAAAGGGCTATTACTTCGTCTTTGACTGCTTGCGTTGCGGCTTCACGAGCTAATTTTTCTTCTACCTGAACGGCTTTTTGAAGATCAGCATTATAGCCGGCTACAATTTCTGTTTGCAATTCTTCATCAACACGAAGAAGCTCAACTTCTGCTTTTTCTTTTCCAACTACTGCCACGATTTCTTCTTGGAAAGCAATCAATTCCTTCACTGCTTCATGACCTTTCAAAAGGGCTTCCAGCATCACTTCTTCTGATAATTCTTTGGCACCAGATTCCACCATGTTAATCGCTTCTTTAGTTCCTGCAACGGTTAATTCCAATAACGAAGCTTCTTTTTGTTCTTGACTTGGATTGATGACCAATTCTCCATTGACATAGCCAACCTGCACACCAGCAATTGGACCATTAAAAGGAATATCTGAGATTGATAACGCAAGAGATGAACCAAACATAGCTGCCATAGGTGCTGAAGCATCCGCATCATAAGAAAGAACGGTATTGATAACCTGAACTTCATTGCGGAAACCTTCCGCAAACATGGGACGAATGGGACGGTCGATTAAGCGAGCGGTCAAAGTCGCATCCGTCGAAGGGCGTCCTTCGCGCTTGTTAAAGCCACCAGGGTATTTCCCAGCTGCGTACATCTTTTCTTCATAATTGACTTGAAGCGGGAAGAAATCGCCAGTCGCCATTTTCTTTGACATAACGGCTGCTGTCAGAACGGTACTTTCACCATAGCGCACCACTACGCTACCATTCGCTTGCTTCGCCACTTGTCCAGTTTCAACCACTAATTCTTTGCCAGCAAAAGTGGTTTTAAATATTTGTTTTACCATAATTATTCCTCTTTGAGTCTATGCTCAATTTCTAATTTTTTATACGTCTTGCCTACAAAGATCAAGATAGATTTAGGATATTAAAAATGAATCCTGAGTTCCACTCCAAAAATTTCTGCTTGCATAATTAGGCACAAGCTTTGTTTCAATAAAATAACTCATTATCCTGTTCAACACACCTTTTTCCATAGCCACGACTGTTGATAGAAAGTTTAAGTGTTTTTTATACTTTGTCTATCCTCATCTTTGTATCAAGCACGTATAAACTTTATTTTATCATATTTTACACCAAAAGAAAAAGCCTTAAAATAGCTTTTTAGCAAGAATTTTTGAAATGTTATCTATTATTCTTATTTTTTGCTATACTAGAAAGAAAGCTAGTAACAAGGAGAATAGATATGGTTGAACAAAAACAACGTTCTGAGTTTCCAGAAAAGGAACTGTGGGACTTAACAGCTCTCTATCAAGACCGTGAAGATTTCCTACGGGCGATTGAAAAAACTCGTGAAGACATTAACCAGTTCATACGGGATTATAAGGACAACCTTCATACTTTTGAGGATTTTGAAAAGGCCTTTGCTGAATTGGAACAAATCTATATTCAAAGAAGTCATATCGGCAACTACAGTTTTATGCCACAAACAACGGACTACGGTGATGAAAACTTTGCACAGATTGCGCAAGCTGGTACAGATTTCGAAACAGAAGCTAGCGTTGCTCTCAGCTTCTTTGATGCAGCCTTGGTCAATGCTGACGAAGAAATTCTTAATCGTCTCGAACAACTAACACATTTGACTGCCGCAATTCGCCAAGCTAAAATCAAAAAAGCCCACTATCTGGGAGCGGATATTGAAAAAGCCTTGACCAATCTAGGTGAAGTCTTTTACAGTCCACAGGATATTTACACTAGGATGCGGGCTGGCGACTTTGCCATGGCTGACTTCGAAGTAAACGGCAAAGTTTATAAAAACAGCTTTGTTACCTATGAGAATTTCTATCAAAACCACGAAAATGCTCAAATCCGTGAAAAAGCTTTCCGCTCTTTCTCAGAAGGCCTTCGTCAGCACCAAAATACTGCTGCTGCTGCCTATCTGGCTCAGGTCAAATCTGAAAAGCTTCTAGCAGATATGAAAGGCTATGACTCTGTCTTTGACTATCTTTTGGCTGAGCAAGAGGTAGATCGCTCTATGTTCGATCGGCAAATTGACCTCATCATGACTGAATTTGCACCTGTTGCACAAAAGTTCCTCAAGCACGTTGCTAAGATCAACGGCCTCGAAAAAATGACCTTTGCAGATTGGAAGCTGGACTTGGACAGTGCACTCAATCCTGATGTCACTATTGAGGACGCTTATGACTTAGTGATGAAATCCGTTGCTCCACTCGGAGAAGAATATACACGCGAAATTGCCAATTACCAAAAAGAGCGCTGGGTGGATTTTGCAGCGAATGCTGGCAAGGACTCTGGCGGCTATGCCACTGATCCTTATCGCGTGCATCCTTATGTTCTTATGAGCTGGACAGGCCGTATGAGTGATGTGTATACTCTGATTCATGAAATTGGTCACTCTGGTCAGTTCATCTTCTCTGACAATAGTCAAATCTATTTCAATACCCACATGTCGACCTATTACGTAGAAGCTCCTTCTACCTTCAACGAACTCTTACTTAGCGACTATTTGGAACATCAATTTGACAATCCACGTCAAAAGCGATTTGCACTCGCTCACCGTCTAACGGACACTTACTTCCATAACTTTATCACCCATCTCTTGGAAGCAGCCTTCCAACGCCGGGTTTATAATCTCGTTGAAGCAGGCGAAACTTTTGGAGCAACGAAGCTTAACAGTATTATGAAAGAAGTTCTTACCGAGTTTTGGGGGGATGCAGTCGAAATCGACGATGATGCTGCGCTCACTTGGATGCGGCAAAGTCACTATTATATGGGGCTATACAGCTATACCTACTCTGCTGGACTTGTCATCTCTACTACCGGCTATCTTCATTTGAAAAATGACAAAAATGGCGCTCACGATTGGCTAACCTTCCTCAAATCTGGTGGAAGTAAAACGCCACTTGAGACTGCTCGTATCATCGGAGCCGACATTTCCACAGACAAACCACTCCGCGACACAATTCAGTTCTTGTCTGATACAGTTGATCAGATTATTACCTACAGCGAGGAATTAGGAGAATAGATTATCTACACAGCTTCAGATTTCAATTTGAAGCTGTTTTATATGAATTGATTTAAAACAAAATTTTTAAGTTTGTGGTAATTTGAAAAATTTCACTTCCTAGTTATTGAAAGCGATAACAAGTTGTGATATGATATTTTCGAAAACCAATTTATGTGAGGGAAATATGAAAAAGTGGAAAAATAATTCTAGGCTCAACATCGTTCTTGCTATCATGAGTGTTGTTCTAATCATCTTATTGTCTCCAATTACAATGCCATTAATGTTTCTAGGTGGTGTTTTTGGTATTTGGTATTTCGCCAAGCGAAATCCAAGTGTTTTCAAAAGAAATATAGCAATTGCTGTAGCGATAATAGGAATACTAGGAAGCTATACAGTAAGTAAATTCAATATTGAATCCTCTGAAAGCCAACAAAGTCAAACCCAAGTAGTGCCATCTACATCTAGAACTTCATCTTCAAACTCTTCAAAAGCAAGCAGTTCCTCCTCAAACTCCGATTCTAGTAGAGAAAAAGAAGAAAAACTCGAAAAAGAAAAGAAAGAGAAGAAAGCGGAGGAAGAGCGAAAACAAAAAGAGGCGGCAGAGAGAAAAGCTAAAGAAGAACAGGCTCAAAAAGAAGCTCAAATTCAGCGCATCACCCAGCAAGGTGAACAGGCTGTTAAACAACTTGAGGATAATCAAGTAGCCGAGAACATTGCTCCAGCTCAAGCTGCCGTTGAGCAAATTACCGATCCAAATAAAAAAGGAGCTCTTCAACATCGAATTAATCTTGTACAAAATGCAATTCAGCAACGAGCTGAGCAAGCTCGACAAGAGGCAGAGAGACAAGCAGCATCTCAACAACAAGAGGCTATAGCTGCTAGTGGCTATTTTAGAGATAAGAGGGGCAGATGGCATCGCCCAAATGGTCAATATGCTTCAAAGAAGGAAATTGCAGAAGCGGGATTGCCTTGGTAAAATACATCTCTACAATATATTAAAAAGAGAAATGAGATCTTGTAACAAGGGACATTGTTTTCCATCATAATTCCCATCAAACAAGTAGTTTACAAGCACACATGATTGGATACTGGGACGAAAGTTTCTAGCTTCAAAGGAGACCGTTTAATAAATTAACGATGCTACAGCTAACCACTCCAATAGTCTACTGGATTATTGGATGTCGGAAATAAAACATCCATAAGGATGTGTCAAAAACACGACTTTGAATTGGTGGATTTTGCAAAGCAAGTCCTCAAGCCTATTGCTTTTCAAGCTCGGAAGAGCGCCTAATCATCCTCGTAGGAGTAAGACAACGGACTAGATTTTTTTCAAAATGGGTTCTGTCTCACTCCCTTTTATTTTGTATAAGATAAACTATATACCTTTTTACGTCATATTTTCCCCTTTCGCTTTATCGTAATCCTGAATATCTTTATTGTATCGCATTTGGAGTTTTTGGATATAACCAACATTGCGCACCCGCATATGATATGATACCTCTTAAGTAGACATGGTAAATAACCAAAATCTACTTAAGAGGTATCATATCAGCAGTCATCAAGGTGTTTTAAATTATGCTTACTTCCTTAACTCTCTGACAGTCAGACCAAAAAACAATATACTATAAATTGCATTAATTAAAACAAAAATAAGCAATTCCATCCATGACATATCTGTTAAAGCACGACTACGTAAAGCAATCATAATCTGAGAATAGGGATAAAATCGGCTCAATCCCTCTCCTACAAACAAAAGAAGAAAACCGCCAATGGAGCCAATAGCTGAAAAAGCGACAGATTTTGCAAAATTTCGAGTCTTTGATAGGATAAAAGCCTGTACCATCATTATACTGATAGAGCCTATCAAGGATAAAAATACCCATTTGAGGTGAACAGCTATTTCTGGAATAACCTGTATCTGTTCAAAGCTCAGTGCTACGCTCCAGATAAGGACCAAAAGAAGTTGTAAGGGAACTGTTACGAATAATACTGTAAGAATCTTGCTTATTACCAATTTAGAAAGAGACACCTGATTGACACGCAACATTTCAAGAGTTGTCCGTTCAAATTCTGGCATCATGCTAATCCCCATAAAAATCGCTAATAATGCTGGATAAAATATCTGGCTATTTAATAAGGTAAGCTGCCCCCACATGACCCAAGTCTGAGTTCCTTCCACAAATACAGAACGATTAAGAAAATAAGTGCTCAAGCCTATAAAACTAGATATACTCAACAGCAAGATTCCAATTCCAAGTAATTGCATTTTATGTAACTTTCGCCACTCTGCAGATATATATCCTATCATATCATCATCCCCTTTCTACCTTGAATAGCCCCTCTAGCTAGTGCATAGACAAGTGTAGCATAAAGTATGTAGATACCGATCTTTAATAAAAGCTGATTATCAAGTGTATAGACAGCAGTACTTGTAACAGAATTATAGCTAAACTTATAGGGAGCCAAAAATCCTGTTCCCTCCCAAGGAAGTAAAAAGGCCCACCATTGATCTGTTCTCGCTTGAAAAATCATCCCGACAAAGGAACCAATAAACCCCATAGATAACACCAGCCCTTGCTTTTCATAGTACATCGCGATAGAAATGTAAAGACATATTTGAACAAAACTTGACAAGGAAAGTCTGAGTACCTGTAGTAATAACAACTGTAAAGAGACAGTCTGCCACTTAAACAAGCTTATATAAATTCCCAAAAGCCCTGTAAAGATAACTGCTAAGCCCATAAAGAATAGCGTTGAGAAGTAAAGTTTATCATGAAAAATTCCACTCACTCCTCTGCCATTACTTGCTTGTAATTTAAAAGTCCGTCCTTCTTTCTCATTACTCACAATTCGCGAAGCAAATATACTAATTGCCAGAGGTAAAACGAAGGTATAGATATCCTGATTACAGAAATAAAACGCTACCTCAGTTAGTTTTTCCTTTGAAACAAGAATAGTCCATAAAAATCCAAATCCAAGTATCGCAATCGCAATAGCGAAAGATTTTGTACGCTTCGATTTTAGAAGCTCAATTTGCAATGCTTTTACCATACTAGGCCTCCTTTGTTAATGTTAGAAAAATATCTTCTAGACTTTCTTTTTCTCTGACAACCCTAAAGATTGGATATCCCGCTCTGACTAGTTCTTTCACGAGTAAAGCAATTCGATCATCTGGTAGATTTTTTAGCTTCATTTGCCCATTTTTAACCTCAAGAATAGGTACTTTAGTCTGTTGATTCAAAAATTGAAGCATATTATGTTGTGAGAAGTCTCCACTAATTTCAATCCACATATTGGACTTTATCGTTTCAACATCTCCTTCATAGACGAGTTGCCCCCTGTTAATAATACCAACACGATCAGCTAAATGTTCAATTTCTGATAAGATATGACTGGAGATAAATACAGTGATACCTTCCTCTTTAGCAAGTCGGATAATTAATTGACGAATTTCATGAATTCCCGCAGGATCAAGTCCATTCGTTGGCTCATCTAATAACAAAATTTTAGGTTTCTTAACAAGAGCAAAACCCAAGGCTAATCGTTGTTTCATTCCCAAAGAATAGGCTTTAACTAATTTTTTCCTATTCTTTTCCTCAGCTAAGCCTACAAGCTCAAGTGTAGGCCAAATATTTCTTTTGTCAAAACCAATCATCTTTTGAAAAACTAAAAGATTTTCATACCCTGTCAAATTCGGATAATAAGATGGTTCCTCAATCATTGATCCAATGCTATTCAAATAGTCTGTTTTAGCTCTCACTGATTTGCCATAAACTAAAATTTCCCCCGAAGTCGGTTGAATGAGAGATAAAATCATTTTCATCGTGGTCGTTTTTCCAGCGCCATTTGGGCCTAAAAAACCATAAATCTCTCCTTCCTTAACGGTTATTTTATCCAGACTAACTGTTTTGGCATCGCCATAAACTTTTGTAACTTGGTTTAACTCAATCACATTTCTCATTTTCCTACTCCTATCATTTTGATAACTTTAGTATAATACGGTCTTTTTATTCTTACCATAACTTAAGCTTACAAAAAGCCTTTTATTCTTACATTTTTGTAAGAATAAAAGACCTAAATTTTCCAAACAAATTATTTAGAAAGTTCTTTCAAATATAGTACAACTGGAGTAGAAATTTCATTTGGAGGACTTTTATGACAACCTTTCTTGGAAATCCTGTTACTTTTACAGGGAAGCAACCTCAAGTCGGTGACACTGCACCTGACTTTTCACTCACATCAACCGACCTCAGCAAAAAGACGCTGGCTGATTTCGCGGGCAAAAAGAAGGTGCTGAGCATCATTCCGTCCATTGATACAGACGTCTGCTCTACTCAAACCCGCCACTTCAACCAAGGACTGTCTGATTTGGACAATACAGTGGTTATCACCATTTCAGTTGATCTGCCTTTTGCCCAAGGAAAATGGTGCGCAGCTGAAGGAAAATCGAGTAGGGGCTACTTTCGAGTCCCTCTCACACCACCGTACGTGCCGTTCGGCATACGGCGGTTCAATTAACTTTTAACGCATGTCGTTCTAAGTAGTAATCTAAGCAAGAAACCAGTCCGCGTTTAATGAGGACTGGTTTTGATATAGCTCGTTTTAGGACTGACTTTTGTGCCACCAACTGATAGTGGTCACCCCAGCCAGATACTTTATCTGCGATCCACTTTGGTACGCCTAGTTTAAGAAGTCCCCAAAGTCGCTTAGATTTCTTCTTCCATTGTTTCCAGATGATAACTCTAATTCGTGTTCGCAAGCGTTCATCAATGCTTTCCATAACAGATTTCATGTTTGTCATGGAGAAATAGTTTATCCAGCCTCGGATAAGCCAGTTGAGTTTCTCAATACGGCTATCCAAGTCAATACTCCATTTCCGTATGGTCAATTGCTTAAGCTTTCTCTTGAAATTCTGTATACTGTCTTGATGCGGGCGACTTTTCCAACCTTCAGATGACTTCCAGAAGCCAAAGCCAAGATACTTCAACTTACTTGGTCTCACAATCTTGGTCTTAGTCATATTGACTTTCAGTCCGAGACGTTTTTCAATGAAGCGACTAACTGAATACATAACACGTTTAGCTGCCGCCTCACTCCCAACAGTTATGACACAATCATCTGCGTAACGAACAAAGTGTAGTCCTCTACTTTCCAATTCCTTGTCCAGCTCATTAAGCATGATATTAGATAGGAGTGGAGATAGATTTCCTCCCTGTGGTGTTCCTACTAACGTTCTATGTCGTTGTCCGTTGATGACTACGCCCGAATGAAGATACTTGCGAATCAGAGATTCGGTATCACCATCTTGAATAATGTTATGGACAAGTGACATCAGCCTATCTTGAGGAACTGTATCGAAAAATTTCTCAAGGTCTATATCCACAATCCACTCATAGCCATCGTTAAGGTACTCCAATAACTTGATGATGGCTTTTTCGCATGACCGATTGGGTCGGAAACCATAACTCGTTTCAGAGAAGTGAGGTTCACAGAGAGGACTGATAATCTGAACAATTGCCTGTTGAACCATTCTGTCCATGACAGTTGGAATACCGAGCTGACGGACTCCCCCATTAGGTTTCGGAATTTCTACTCGTAAAACTGGCTGAGGTTTGTATTTCCTCTGTTTTATCAGTTCCTTGGTTGGTCGCCAATATTGGCGAAGGTAGTTGTCTATCTCTTCAACAGTAATGCCATCAATTCCAGCTGAGCCTTTATTGGCTTTCACTTGGTTATAGGCTTCTAACATATTCTCACGAGATAGAATGTTATCTAGTAGTTCTGACATGTGTGTATTCCTTTCTTGTTTCGGTGTCTGAGGACATCTTATATTAGTGAACTTTCCTCTAGTCAATACGTGACCGCATCCAGTTCTATCAGACTATTCGTTTTACAGACACGTGTGAAGTAGGTATACTTCGGTTAATTGTTCGACCCTTCGCTCCACTTCTATTACAGAAGTTTCATCACTACTATGGTCTCGGCTGACTTCTCATGATTCGTTGTTACTACGTCTTTGACGCTCATGAGACCTCACGGGATAAGTCGTACATCTTTCCTCGTTTACTCTCGTGATTTACGCACATAGGTTACGACTACCTTTTTGGACTTTAGGGTTTCAAGCCCCCTCTTCCCCTATATACGCCTTGTTATCACGTTTCTGTTCGTAGAGCCACGATTTCGCTATCCCTTCCTCTCCTTGCTACCTCGCGATAGTCAGGCTTGGGAGTCGCTATTGGGTTCACCGGTAGCGGGTGCCCGCGGAGGACTTTCACCTCAGATGTACGACATGCCCGTCGTACTTTAAAACAGAGTAGAATGAAATTCTACTCTGCAGATTGAAGACAAAGTCCTAGAAATTCACTTTTCTAAGGACTTTTCTGTTTATCTAGAGTTATAATAAAGGTAAGGTATTCTGGGAGGTATTGCTATGTTCCACAAAGAAAATCCTGACTATAATCGAAATCAAGTCGGGTTCTACAGCCTAGATGAGTTGGTTCCTAAAGATCATCTCTTACGTCAAATGGATCGTGCAGTTGATTTCTCATTTATTTATCAATTGGTTGAAAACAGTTATTGTGCGGATAAGGGGCGTCCTAGCTTAGACCCAGTCATGTTAGTCAAAATTCCAATGATTCAATGTCTCTTTGGTATTCGTTCCATGCGTCAAACCATCAAAGAAATTGAAGTCAATGTGGCTTACCGCTGGTTTCTTGGGTTAACTTTAGAAGATAAGGTGCCTCATTTCACAACATACGGCAAGAACTACAGTCGTCGTTTCCAGGATAAACAAGTCATTGAAGCAATTTTTGCTCATATCTTAGGGCTCTGCCTCAATGCTGGTTTGATTGACCCCACTGAAATCTTTGTGGATGGGACTCATATCAAGGCAGCAGCGAACAATCACAAATACATCAATCAAGAAGTTGATGCGCAAGCTAAATTTATGAGTGACCAATTGGAAAAAGAAATTGCCAAAGACAGGGACAAACAGGGAAAAAAGTCGCTAGGGCTCGCCAAAGAAAAAGAGCCCATCAGTAAGAAAATCTCTCCAACCGCCCCAGATAGTGGCTGGTTTCATAAGGGTGACCATAAAGAGGTTTTTGCTTACAATGCTCAAGTAGCTTGCCATAAACATGGCTGGGCACTAGGCTATAGTATCCACGCTAGGAATATCCATGATAGTCAGGCATTTCCTGAACTCTTTGACAAGATTAAAGCATTGAATCCTCACTATCTTATCGCTGATTCTGGCTATAAAACCCCAAGCATCGCTCCTTACTTCTTAACACTAGGTGTCATACCCGTTTTTCCTTATACAAGACCTCGTAATAAAAAAGACATGCTTCGGCCAAAAGAATTTATGTATGATGAGTACTATGATGTTTACCTCTGTCCAGAAAATCACCCCTTATCCTATTCAACGACTACTCGAGACGGCTATCGTGAGTATAAAAGTAATCCAGCTGTATGCCAGTATTGTCCCTTATTATCGGTTTGTACCCAATCAAAAAATCATCAAAAAGTAATCACTCGTCATCTATGGAAAGATGATTTAGAGGTTTGTGAAGACATCCGACACCAAAGAGAGATGAAGGAACGCTATCAACAGCGCAAAGAAACCATTGAGCACTTGTTTGGAACAGCTAAAGAATATCCCAACTTACGTTATACGAGACTAAAAGGAAAGTCCAAAATGGAGGCAACCCTTGGGCTTACTTTAGCGTGCTTGAATATGAAAAAATATAGTAAGATAATGGCTGGAATAGTCTTTTTATTTTGCATAAAAGTAATCCTATCAAGACCAATTGTGATAACAATAGTAAAAGAAAAGACAAACTGGATTAAAATTCCAGTTTGTCTTCAATCTGAATAGTCTGAGACAAAATAGTTCTCAGTCACAAAAAAGCTAGAGATTCCCAATTATGGAACTCTAACTTTTTAAGTTTGAGTCGTTCTCTTATTGTATTTAAGGAGATTATTGGCCATGAGCACTAAACCCATGTCAATTTTCACCTGACGCTTGCCTCTTAGGTTACATCTCTTGTAACCCAAATAAGCCTTTATCTGCCCAAAGACGGGTTCCACATCAATCTTACGTTGAGCGAAAATCTGTCTACCTTCGGGAGATAAAAGCGCTTGGCATTCTTTAGCTTTTAAGTGTTGATAACGTTCGTTGATATATAGTCCCTTTTGAGGGGCTGATTTAGGTTCATCAGCGTAGTAAACCTTGATTTCCTGTTGAAAGTCCGCCTGTGTTTTCTGATGTTTGATATGATGAAAACGATAGCACCACCCGTCAGGATGAGTGTAGCTATCCTCCTTGTCATCATAGTACCAATTCGCTAAGTTTCTAGCCGACTGTTTATACCCTTTCTTCTGTTCCTGATCAAACATGGCATATTTAATCAGGTGGTTCACCTCCTTTTCATCTAAACGAAGGAGGTTCTCTTCACTTCCATATCCAGCATCTGCGACAACGGTCTTCAAGTCATGCGGATAGGTTTCAAGGAATGGCAGAAGAGTCTTGGTGTCTGTCGGATTTGAAAAGACATCATAATGAAGAACAAATTGATTTTCAGTAGCGATTTGAAGATTGTAAGCAGCCTTGAGTTGACCACTCTTCATGTGGTCTTCTTTCATCCGCATAAAAGTGGCATCTGTATCTGTTTTGGAAAAGCTGTTACGCCCTTCAAATGTCTCTTGGTAGCCTTCATATTTTTCAGCACGTACTGAAAAATCATCCTTGACTTTACGCAAGACTTTCTTGAGTTTCCGACGTTGGGTTTTACGTTCGTCCTTCCCTTTAACGGGGGTCTCCTCAATGTCTTGGTTCAGTTTTTCCAATTCTTCTTCGAGGACTTGAGCGAATTCAATCAACTGCTCTGAAGCAATCGGTTCTTCTTCGTCCAGCCTAATGGCCTGATGGATAAGGGGTGTGATTTCTTCTTGAAAATAGACCTGTATCTGTTCTTGAAGTTTGAGGGAAAACTTGTCCGTTGCCTTTTTCCACACGAAACTATACTTGTTGGCGTTGGCTTCAATCTTAGTGCCATCAATAAACAGACAATCTAAAGTCACTAACTCTTCTAATTTCAAACGAAGATTGAGGTCAATGAAAAGATCACGAATGAGCTCTTCCATTCCTTCAGCGACTCGAAATCGATTGATGGTGCGATAGCTGACAACCAACTGTCCTGTTAGGTACTGCATAGCCAGATTTTCAATCATCATTTTTTCGATTTTTCGTCCAGAGAAAATCCCTTGCGAGTAGGCAAATAGTAGAGCGGCTAAAAGCATTTTAGGGTGATAAGACGGGCGACCGAAGTTATGATAGAAAGCGTGGAAGTGACTATACTCCAAGGCATTCACCACTTTTTCAATGGTAAAGACAAGATGGTCTTGTGGTAAAATGCAAGCAAGTTCTAGTGGTAAAGTCGTTTGATTTGTGTTATAGTGAATATGCATGGGATAGCCTTTCTAAATGGTTTATTGAGCAATTCTATTTTAGCAAGGCTATCGTAACCATGCAAAAAGCAACGGCAAATCCGTTGCTTTTTTTTGTAGCAAAGGGACTATTGTCCCAGACTCTTTTTTTATGTGACTTTAGTCCGTCTCGCTTCGAAGGTGCGAGACAAATAAACCACCCGCTATTGATATGATACCTCTTAAGTAGACATGGTAAATAACCAAAATCTACTTAAGAGGTATTTTTATGTCTAGAAGAGAAAAATTCACCCCATACGAGAAAGAACAAGCTTGTCTTGATTATATTAATGGTAATCGTTCTAGGTCCGAAATATGTAACTGTCTTCATATTTCCACAAGGACGATTCAAGATTGGGCTGCTATTTATAAAAAATATGGGATTTTAGGATTGACAAAGAAAACAAAAAATCGTTCCTATTCAAAAGAATTTAAAATGGAACTTGTTAGAAAATATATTAGTGGTGAGGCTTCATCTGTTGATTTAGCTCATCAATATGATATTTCTTCAGGGCTTTTACGAAATTGGATTAGGATGTATAATGCCAATATAGAACTTAAGGATTACAATCCAAAACAGGAGGTCTATATGGCAAAAGCAAGACGTAAAACCACTATTTGATGAACGCAAAGAGATTGTCGACTATTGTATTGAACACAATCGCAATTATAAGGAAACAGCGGCACTTTATAATGTTTCTTATAGCCAAGTATACTCGTGGATGAAGAAGTATGATAGTGATGGTGACGAAGGATTAATTGATAAAAGAGGTCGTCACAAACTAGATGATGAGGTTGATGAATTAGAACGTTTACGAAGAGAAAATGTGCGCTTAAAACGTCAGTTAGAAGAGAAGGATATGACTGTTGAACTCTTAAAAAAAGTGAAAGAATTCGGAAGGATGTGAGACTAGGTAAACAGCGTTATGAATCAAAATACTTAGCGATCGAACACTTTAACACAAACAAAGGGTGGAGCATTAGTTGGATGTGCCATCAGCTCGGAATTACAAGGTCTGCATTTTATAAATGGAAACATCGAATAGTTCCAGAACAAGAACAATTAAACAGAGAAATTGCGGAATTAATTAAAGAATATGACGAACGTTTCTCACATATCTTGGGATACCGAAGAATGACCGATTGGATTAATCATTTCAATCATACGAATTACTCGAGAAAGAGAATTCACCGAATTATGAAAAAACTCGATATTCACGCCCTTATCCGTAAGAAAAAGAAAAAATACAAGACTGTTAAACCTGACGAAACTGCAGAGAACAAGTTAGCAAGAAACTTCTATACAACTGCTCCGAACAAAAAATGGGTAACAGATGTTACAGAGTTTAAGATCCCTAACTCTCATAAGAAACTCTATCTTAGTGCCATACTTGATTTATATGATCGTTATCCTATTGCTTTTGTCATAAGTGGTCGAAATGATAATCGGTTAGTCTTCAAAACATTTGACAAAGCCATTGAAAAAAATCCCACAGCTAAGCCTATATTACACAGCGATAGAGGGTTTCAATATACTAATAAGAACTTTCAAAAAAAGTTGAAAGATACTGATATGATTCAATCCATGTCAAGAGTAGGTCATTGTATTGATAACGGCCCAATAGAAGGTTTTTGGGGAATTATAAAATCAGAAATGTATCAGATGTATGATATTTCAGATGAGACCTCCCTCCGATATGCCATCAAAGATTATATCTGATTTTATAGTCATGAACGACCACAAAGCAGATACGACTGTAAAACGCCTTGAGAAGTAAGAAACTCTGCCTTAACATCAGAACATCCTTTGTCATACCCAATCGCTAAGAATAACAAAATTGAACAGTACAAGTCCAAGTGGTCTGCATAAAAAATCAGCCGTACATTTATTTGTACGACTGACCTTATAAAACAGACACTATTATTAGATATTTTACCTGTCTACTTGACAGGGGGCATATCAATAGCAAGTGGTTTATTTGTCTCGCACCTTACGGAGCGAGACGGACTAAAAGTCACAAAATAAAAAACTCTCTGAAATCAGAGAGCTAATTTGAGCTCGGGCTAAAATCCTAGTGAAAAAGATGAAACTCCTTGTGTTCATCAAACACTGTATCGTTTCCCTATTTTCATACGGATTTTTGGCGCCCTTAGCATCATGATTCTTGCTGGATAAAACGTTTATAGACAAGGCGACAAGCCGAAGATTGTACTGATGGTACATCGAGGCGAAGCCAACGAAGTATAGAAACGTTTTAGACGCAAGATTAGCGACGAAGTCCAAGAGAGTTGATTAACTCACGGTAACGGTTAACGTCGTTCTTACGCAAGTATGCAAGAAGGTTACGACGGCGACCGATTTTCTTCATCAAACCACGGTAAGTAGCGTGGTCTTTTTTGTGTTGTTTGATGTGTTCGTTAAGGTGGTTGATTTCCCAAGTAAGAACAGCTACTTGTACTTCAACTGAACCTGTGTCACCTTCGTGACGTGCATATTGTGCAATGATTTCATTTTTTTTCTCTTTTGAGATTGCCATGATAGACTCCTTTTCTTTACGCTTCATCCGAGTGTTAGGCTTGGCCCACCTAATACCAAGAAAAAGTTATTTGTCTTTAACGACATTCTTATTCTACCAAGAAGGAAAGGTTTTGTCAAATGGGACATTCCGGCTTAGAGTTCTACACCAAAAATAGTGAGTTTTTCTAATTCTTCTTTTGTCAAACGGCGGAAAGTGACTAATTCCAAACGCTCATCCAGCATAAGCGGTCCCATAGAAAGGCGTTCCAAATCTGTTACCGTTTTTCCGCAAGCCTGAACCATTCGCTTCACCTGGTGAAATTTTCCTTCAGAAATTATAATCTCCACCAGAGAAGTTTGCTGCTCTTCATTCACTTCTAATATGGTCAATTTTGCAGGCTGACAGGTAAAGTCCTTGAGCTCTATTCCTGCTTCAAAATGCTCCACATCTTTTTCAGTTATAATCCCATCTACCTTTGCACGATAAACTTTTGCTACATGCTTTTTAGGAGACAACATCGCATGTGCCAAAGCACCATTATTGGTTAATAACAAAAGTCCGTGAGTGTCAATATCAAGTCGTCCAACTGGAAAGACTTCTTTCTGGCGTGCATTTTCATTCAATAAATCCAAAACCGTTCGATGCTTATCATCTTCGGTAGCAGAAATGACACCTTTGGGTTTATTTAAAAGATAATAGACAAATCTTTCATAGATCAAAACTTGGTTATTAACCGAAATTTCGTCCTGATTTTCATCTATTTGAATTTTCGCAGATGTTTCTATTTTTCCATTAACCAAAACTTGCTTCTTTTTCAATAGGCGTTTGACTTCTGTTCGTGAACCAAGCCCCATTTCTACTAAAAACTTATCTAATCGCATCTTTTTCCTCATTTTGTTGATGAGTGACAAAAGCAGCTAAAATGGATACTGCTATCATGAGAACCCCTAGTACACTAAAAATAAAGGTTGGAACAGAAGAAATGCTTCCAATCAAGGATAGGACGAATGTTGATACTGAAGCACCACTACTGCAACCCAAGACAACAATCGCTATTGCGCGATTGACCAAATGGGCAGGAATTTTCTCTGATACAATATGAAATACAGCTGTTAGAGATACGCTATAAGCAAAACCAGCCAACAGAGCACTTAAACTTAAGAACCAAATGTGGCTCGAAAAACCAATCATCACTTGACTGAAACCAAAAACAATTCCCGTTACTGTCAATAAGCGATTTTTCAACATACTCACTAAGCTGGCAAAGCTAACGCCAGCTAGAATCCCGACAAGCTGCATACAGCTGAGAATTAAGCTCGCTGTTTCAGCACTTCCCATTTTATTCTGTAAGACAAGACTTGGAATACGTAAATTGATAGCGACATTGGTACACACAATCATTCCAGCTATAAAAGCCAACAATATGCTTAAATGCACTTGTTTTGTGGTCATTTTCTGAGCAGACTTGAGATGCTCATGTTTATCGACTTTGCTTTTTTCATAAGGAACAAACAAAAGATATAGTGCTAAAATAATAAAGCCAACTGTATAAACCAGAAAAGTAGTTGTCCAACCAAAACGCAAGAGTTGCCCGACCGCTAAAGTCAACAAAGCCATCCCTACAACTTCTGCTGACCCACGGTAGCCCAACATCTGCACACGCTCTCTCCCTTGGAAGCGCTCACTAATAATCGCAATTGCTCGAGGGTTCATCATACCTAGCCCTAAACCAAAAATAAATCGCGAAGCAAAAACGAGACCATAAGCTTGATTGAAAAATGGGATGAGGCCACAAAGAGAAAATAACAATAGCCCTAGTATAATCATTTGCCGCTCAGATAAAAAACGCTCTAAAATACTATTAAAAAGCAATAAAGACATAATCCCAATAGATGGCAAGGAGACTAATAACTCTACCTGACTAGAAGAATAATTCTTATAAAACTGAAACATTGCCGGTAAGGCGCTGGAAATTGAAAATGCCGTTGTCAACACAAATGATAAAGCCAGAATACTAGCCTTCTCCATGAATCTTTTCATCTTATCTTCTTTCTAAAATCACACTATCCCTATCATACAGTTTTTTATGAAAAGACGCAATCTAATTCTGACATAAAAAACCAACGCCATAAATAAGAATACAACGTTGGTTTGTTTAGTTTCAATCTTCATACAAGGTCAGCAATTTTTGTCTTTCCTGTCCTTTGTTAGCAAAATGAACAGCTGGTTTCTTGGTGAGAGGAGAAACAATTCCTAAAGCAACTTTATAACCTCTTCCCTGCTCAGTCAAGTTAGCAGTTGAAAGAGAAATTTTTACTTTTTGTGCTTTATGAGGTAAGATTTTTGTCAATTCAATTGGTACAGTTTTACTTTCAACAATAGCGCCTGACTTATCTTGAACGTAAATCTTCACTTTCCAATTGCGATAAAAGGGAGCAACGCCTTTATTTGCTAATGTTATGGATAACTGAGTAGATTTCTTACTAGAAGTAAGTGTCATCTGTGGAACCCACAAACGATAACCCATATTTTTCAACAGTTCATTATAGCTACTATCGTCATTGTCTATCATTTCAGCAATTTTAGGACCCAAAAAGGTAGTATGAGATTCCTGAAGTTCTTTGATGATCTGTTTCAGCTTTTTCCCCATGAGAGTTTTCATAGTAGCTGAACTGGTTAATTCACCACCTATAGGGGCTGTTTGCCAGGCATTTGGCATAGGGACTAAACCATTTTTTGCATCTTCTTGATCATAATCTCCGCCAGATTGAATCCAATTGAGCCAAACTTTTTTACTTTCTTCATCTCCAACTACATCATTATAAAGACCAAATCCATGTTTCTTAGCGGCTACGAACGGACGCCGCATTAAAATATTCGCTTCTGGAAAAGCATTTATCCAAGGGGTAATGTATTTTTCACGAACATCAGCTTCTGGCAACTTCCGAATATTAGCTTCGCCATTGACATGCCACTCTCCCCAATGCCCTAAAACGCCTAGTTCAATAAAAGAAATTTGTCCAGAACCAGACCATCGCCGTCCCATTTCAGCAACCGCTTTTTGATAATAATGGATCAGCTTTTTATCTTCATAATTCGGAGAAAAGCCTTTCCCATAGGAAGAAGTATAGCGGTCTCCCGGATCAGACATTTCTTTGATTAACCAAGAAGGAATATCCTCATGAGTGGCTTTCCGAGGATAGTCCAAAACAAAGCGTAAAACAACATGTTTGCCTTCTTTTAGCCAACGTTTGAGCTGATTTTTTTCTTCTAAGGCTTCCCAAGCATATACTCCTTTTTGAGGTTCCAGCTCTTTCCAAGTCACATCCATATAGACCAACTGAATATCTTTGGTTACTTCTGGTTCTTTCGCTGAAGGAGCGTAGCCCATTAAAGGATTGGACACCACTTTATCGGAGTAGGTGAAATTCTGCTCCACTCGTTTTCTATTTTTTTTCAAGGACGGGGAAAAAATTGCTATGCAAATAAATAGGGCTGCTAAAACGCTCAAACAAATTGATATTATTTTACTCATTCTCATCATCCGTGGTATTCACCATTATATTGGATTAGTGTTACGTCCGAAACCTGTTCAATATTACGTATTTGTTCTACAAAAGTGAAATCCTCTTTTTGACAAAAGACTTCTACTGCCATTTCAACGGTCTCTCCTCGCATTGTCTTTGATTTCACAAAATATTTCATTTTTCCAAAGGTCTGAATGACTTTATCGCCAGCTTCATCTCCTTGATAATGGATAACAGCAATATAGACTTTTCCTTGTTCTTGCATTTTACTAAAAATGATTAACATGCCAAAAATGACAGCTGCTGTTACTAAGGCTAAAATATACATACCCGCTCCAACGGTAATTCCTGTTGTAATAGCCCAGAACAGATAAAGCAAGTCCATCGGATCCTTAACCGCCGTACGATAACGAACGATAGACAACGCCCCTACCATACCAAGTGAAATAACAATGTTTGAGCTAATAGCTAGTGTTACCATCGCTGTTAAAATAGACATTCCAACCAAGGTCATGGCAAAACTTCTAGAATAGACAACGCCGGTAAAAAATCGTTGATAAACAAAGTAAATAAAGGCTCCCAATGCAATGGCTAATAGTAAGGTCGCAACAATTTTCCCAATATTTTGGGTAGTAAAATTCTCTGATCGTAAGACAGATTTTTTAATGATATCTTGAACACTCATCTTTTTCTCCTCTACTAGTAGTCTGTATCATACCAGTATCCGAAATCATGCAAGTAGGCTGTTTTTTCATAACACAATACATATTTGGATACGGCAAGAAACTCGGAAGCTTGGGGGGGAATAACCTCTTTTATCATTTGGGGAAGCAATTCTGTATATTTTACTTCAAAAACTAACTTCCCCGGTGATAAAACAGGTAAAGTTGGTAAGGTTTCATCAAATATATCATAGCTACCAATAGCAGCACGAACATTTGAATCAAATGTTAAACGAACTGTCCCCGTATCATAAACCCAAGGTTCTCGCTCATAGTCTACTATGACACGAGGACGCATCATATTTGCCACACATTCAACATAAAATTCTCGACACAGCAAATAGGGACTATGAAGAAGAAAATCATAATTTCCATCAATAATTTTCTCTGTTTCTTCTCGTGTCAAAGGTGCAGCTTCCTTATAAATATACTGTCCAAATTTCTTTTTGCGCTCCAATTTGATACTTCGGTCACTAAAATTATAGATCCGAATACGGTATTTTTTACGCATCAAAATTCCCGCTTCTTTTTCCTCATAAGCACTATTCCAATAATCATCGAAGTAAAGACTGCGAATGGTATAGCCACCATTTTGAGCATGTCTATCCAAAGATAGGATGGAGCCAAAGCGTTGCGTCAATAGTTCTTTTTCTTTCAGACCAATCAGGTATTTCCCTTCATGACGAAACTGTTCTTCTTTATTTATTTTCATAAACATCAACCTTTATCTTACCATCTTCCATCACATAAAAACTTAAAACGCCAAAAAGACTGGTAGTATCCACACGATATTGTTCAAAAGCAGCCTGAGATTTACCATCAGAATTTGTAGCAATCACGCGCATAAAATATTGACCTTTTGGAAGATGTTTTGTAGTGACACTTATCTCTGTTAGACCTTTCTTGTCAAGGATCTTATCTTTAAAGTTAGGATCCTTAGCTAATTCTACATGATAAGTGATTTCTTTATTGTTAAAATCATATGATGACATCCACTTAAGAACCAGTTCCCCATTCTTAACTCTTGGCTGGTCAATATAAAATGGTTGAGGAGACTGCAAACTATTTTTATAATCTTGATAATTTTTTTCAACTTCCTTTGGTAATTCATTTAAAATCTTGTCATATTGCTCCTCTTTTATAGGCATACGCTCCACATCTGGCATACGACTTAAATATGGTTTGACAATATTCGCATATTGCTTGCTCAAGTCACCGATACTGTTAGGACTAAGTTGATTTCTATATAATTTATCAACCACTTTATCCAAACCCGTTCTAAATCTTTCAGATTTTAGCAATCGTTGAAAAAGGAGATTCCCCCAATAATTACTCACACCATAACGCCAAGAATTTTGTCCCAGCGCACCCGACCTACGAAGTTCTCTCTCGCCTTTCCGTAAAGAATCGTCCAAATCCCAAGGTAAAATATACCAACGAGTTCCATTTTGTGGGCTATAAAGGAACATATTCCGATTTTGACTGTCAATGTTTCCCATTAAAATCTGAAAAGCTAACCAATATTGGATATTTTCGGCATCAAAATATTTTTCTAATATTTTATCGCCTGTCGTTGACTTATCATTCAATTTATCCAACATATCAATAAGCTTGGTATGATTATGATCCCCCTTAACTTCTAAGAGTTCTTCAAATTTTTTCTTATCGAACTTTGGGTCATTTTCCTTTCGAATAGCATCTGCCTTCCGATAAAATTCAAAGTTGTTCAACTTATAAAGTTGACCAGCTCTATCTAATCCATGCGCTTCAAGAGCTGTTTTATTCAGTTGTTCAACTTGTGTATATAGTCCATAGTCCTCAAAATTCTTTGAACCTGAACCAGTTTCATCTTTTACATACAAATGGACAAATTGAGTGCGAAGTCCAACAATTTGCGGAATGCCCTCCATCAATTTAAAAGCTAACCTATTTCGAAAACGAAGAGATTCATAAGGATGCTTATTCAAATTGATCGTTCGCTGTCCTTCCCAAGTCCCTTTATTTTTTTTGATTTCTATCTTATAACTTTTCTGCTTTGAACGGCTGGAGCTTTGTCCTCGAATTTGAACGGTCGCATTTGGAACTTGCTCCTCAAATCCAAATTCACCCGCAACAGGACCTTTTTCATTTCCTACTTGTAAAAGCCCTGCAACCTGATAGCGTTTCACTCCCATTTTTTCATAATCATAAGCAGAATATTGATTGATTTCTCGCCAAGAGTGATCGGTGTTCTCCGCAGTATTTCCGCGTCTCACTGTCAAATACATAGTAATAACATCTGGGTCTTTTTGGGCATACAAAGATTCTTTATCTCGAAGATGACGATCGTTGATGTTTGCCACTTTTTCTTTTTTTACATGTTTTGTAGTTGGTTGCTTCGTTTTGTTTCCACCACTATCAGAAATAGCTAAAATAATAAATGCAAGTGCCATGAATCCAAAAACCAGTAAAAATTTAGTCCATTTATTATCCATCCTTCGACCTCGCTTTCAAAGTAGTGAATAACCTCGTAAAGAAGCCTTCCTCTTCACGATAAACGACTTCTTGACTTCCTAAGATACGATAGGGAAGATCTTTTGTATATTCGCTCAATCGCGTACTCGCCGTAAGATAAAGTACAAGAGCAGCTAATAAGAAGCCATATCCAATAAAAGATGTATCCATAAATTGGGTAAGGATACTAAAAATAACAGAGATTCCTGCAAACCATCTCGCACATTTCTTTGCCCCTTCATAATCAACAAAATAAAGTAGCATCAATAGATTGACATTTCCTACAGCATAAAGCCCGTAACCTAAGCAAAGTGTTTGAAAATAACCTTTCATCTGACTGTTAAAACCGAGCGGTAAAACTGTCAATAGAACAATTCCCACAAACATGGCTAATAAAGTAGCCAGAAGCTGTTTCCATGATAAATACTTTAATTCATTCCGAAGAACATTCATCATTTCAATTTCGCTCTGGTTGATTTTCTTAACGCTTCCCACTCCTTCATACATATGGTAATATTTCCTAAATTTAGGATAAAACTTCACCTCAACAGAGACCACAAAGTTTACAGTTGATACTAAAGTAACCAGATAAGCTAACATGGCAGGGACATCGTAAACCGGTGATGTATGAAACAATCCTCCGATTCCCTTGCCGAGTGGGCCAAACCAATTGATGACGATATGGGAAAAAAGTCCAATAAACATATAAATGCCTACTTTGAAAAGATCTAAATATCGATCAAACCAAATTAAGAATTCAAAATTGGCGGCATAATTTTTGGGGAAGTGCCTGTACAAAATACGAATCATTTGTACAAGAATGAAGCCATAAGATATACAAACACTAAGGAGCAAACCATATGGAATAGCCGATGCCAGCGCCACTAAACCAACTCCAATAGTAATACCTACTGCTATAGCAAAAGTTTTTAGAATACTACGGTAATCTTTTACAGCTGTTAAGTAATTCACGGCATTCCAAATTAGGCATAGTTCACTAAACAAGACCAAATTTAAGATGATTTCTAACAAAGGAATCCCTGAAATCAAGAGAAAAACTCCATAAGTCACAACTCCAAGACCTAGCATCACGACTCCAGAGGAAAAATAAGAAGATAGCACTTTTTCAAACTTTTTCTCATAAAGCATATCTGCTACATAGCGAGTGACAATCATTGAAAAGAGGTTGGTAATTGCTAGAGAAGCTAATATAGAATACGAAATCAAGCCCAGCAAATGATCGCGTTCACCATTCCCGAAGTGACCTAGAACACTTAGACCGACAACTGCTAAAATAAGCAAAATCCCAAGAAGCATCGGTCCGACATATACAACTCCTGCATAACCATAAGCTTTTTGTTTTGCAAGGAAGTTACCTTTATTATACACTTTTCGCAGCTCAAATCCCAACCCTGCCATTATTTTACATACTCCTTATATAATTGTCTATATTGTTCAATCATTTGATGATACTGGTAAAATTGCTCACTTCTCTTTTTAGCAATCTGTCCCATTTTTAGACGTTTTTCTTCTGAACTTGCCATAACAAGCATAGCATGAGCTAAACTCATTAAATCCGTTGGCGGCACGCAGTAACCAGCTACTCCCAGTCCATCATCCTCGCGCCCCTCTAATAATTCTTTGCAACAGCCGACATCTGTTGTAACACAAGGTTTTCCAGCAGCCATTGACTCCAAAATAGATAATGGTTGTCCTTCTGATATACTTGTTAGAATCATGAAATCCATCTTTTTTAAGTATTCCTTGACATCTACACGTCCTGTAAAAATCAGATTTTCTAATTTTAATTTACGAGCTAAAGTGTAGCATTCTTCTGCATAGGCTTCATCATCCACCCCACCCATGATATAAAGGCGAACATTTGACATCTGCGCTGATACTTCGTAAAAAGCATAAATCATAGTTTTAATATCTTTAATTGGAGCCATTCTGACAGCAGCTCCAATATTAATCCAACTATCATCATCTTTTTCAAAAGGAATGTTAGAAAAGCTTTCATAATCAATACCATTTGAAATAGCTCGGCATTTTTTCGCATCACAACCAAGAGCAATTTGTGTTTCACAAGCTTTTGAAAAAAGACTCGTAATACAATCTGCCTTAGAATAAATAGCATCTGATAACATATAAAAGAAATCAATCCATTGCTTACGCATAGAGGGCAAGATCCAATCTGCACGAATAATTTCTTCCTCACGTTCACGTGTATAAATACCATGCTCCGTTAGAAGTAACGGCTTTCGCGTACGTGTGCTTGCTAATGTAGCTAGAATACCACCATACCCTGTAGAAATAGCATGATACGCATCCGCAGAAGGAATACTGCTTGATAAGAGGTTCAACAGAGGAAAAAGCATGGAACGAATGGTATGAAAGACATCTGACATAGGCTGTGAAGCATATTTTTCTTCACATAGCTCTTGAATCATGGAAAAGAACTCTTCGCTCGCTAAAAAATTATCTCGCTGAATTTTTCCTTCTTGTAGCAGATCAAATATAAGAGACCAATCAGGTTTTGCACAAAAAACTAATTGTTTTAAAGCGTCATACTCTTCACGAGATAGTTCTTCAATTTTTTTCTCTATTATTTTTGAGCTACCTAAGCTATCCAGAAATACTTCATGAACTTCTACGACATTTTCAGGAAATTCATAGACAAATTTTCCCTTTTGTTCTTCATTGGCCCCAATAACCCAAATGATAAATTCATGTTCTTTCATTTCTGTGATATATTGGTGCATCCAAGTGGATACACCACCATGTACATAAGGGTAAGAGCCCTCTAAAACCAAACAGATTCTCATTTTTATTTTCTTTTCTCTTTTTATTTCAATTCAATCGCTACTTTTGCAGACGTAGCATGCAATAAATAAAGATTACCAGTCAAATGCTCTAATTTCCCACCTGTCACTTTTCCTGGTTTTCCTTCATTCAACCGAAGCATTACGTAGGCATTATCATGGAAATTCCCAAGATTTAATTCCAAACCAGTATCAGTCTTCTGTTGCTGAACACTTAAAATACCATAGCGTTGAATGGCTCCCGCCATTTCAGAACCCGTCAAATCTCTAATATTAGGTGCCATTTTATCAACCCATGCAATCTCATCACTAAAATCTTTATATAATTTTGCCCAGCCAAGTTTTGCACCTCGATCTTCGTCCATCACATCATCTGGATGGAGGAAATGGGTCATTACATAATGCATATTCAGCTCTGAAAAAACAGTCAACTTAGAATAATTGTCCCATGATGCACCTGAAACAATCCGTGGTTGCTCAATCAGTCCATCATCAGCTACCTCAAATTCTTGAGAATAGGTAAATCTTCCTGGGAAATAGTTACTGGCAATGCTTTTAATCTCTGGGAATTTCGCTCTCAACACTTCTCTTCCTTCTTTTGAAAGAACATTTGAAGGTGGAATATAGACAGACTTTTCGCCTTTTGGAAAGAGCTCCTTCGTAAATCGAATCAACTCACGAATAGAAGATTCCATTGCTTTTTTGTCTTTCCAAGTCTTGTATGTTGGAAATTCATCTCCATAATCAACATCCTTTGGAGAAAGTGGCTGGTGATTATAACCGTGGTAGCTAATCTCTCCGCCATTTGCTAAAAGAGATTTTCCAAAATACTTAAAGCGCTCTATATCTTTTTGTGCCGTTACATTTCCTGATGTATCATCTTCATAATTTTCAATGACACCACCAGTATACTTGATACCGTACTTTTCAGATAACTTCAATAAATCCGGCCACCAAATATTCGTATAAAAATCAGAAATACTTGTATTGTAATCTCGCTTAATGTAGGTAGCATCTCCTGCTGGTACTGGTGAAGGGAAATCATCCAAATAGAACGTAGCACCATTAATTACTGGATAAGCTGTTGCTTCTGTCAACAAGCTATAAGAAGCCGCATAAATCCCACGAACTGCTCTTTCATAAATTCCAAAATTATCTACGACAAACTTCCCTTTGCCATACTTTTTCTCCCAAACGAGAGGAATACGCGCTTCATTATCTGTCCAAGCGTGAACTTTGGTGTCTGATGAAAGAGAGACCGTCCAAGCCGATTCAAATCCTCCATCAATTGGATAACTTTTCCCACCACCAATCATGAAGTCTTTATCAATATACATTTTGTTTACCACAGAATTCTCAGCACTGGAATTCGTTACTCCTAATTTTTGCTCAATGGATGCAGAAGCATTATCCTTAACTAGCGTAACACCAAAGAGAACATTTCCGCCTTGCTCAACCCAGTCAACCATTTCCTGCGTTTTTTCTCCCAGAGTTTCTAAATCGCTTAAAAGTACGATAACTTTTTTATAATTTGAAAAACTAGGAAGAGAATCTTTTGAAATATCAACCAATTGATAGCCTTGCTTCATGTCTTTAAGAATCTGCGAGAATTGTTCTTTCGCTCGTCTACTGGTATCATTGCTCTCATCATAAAGGACAAGATTTTCTTTTGCCAAGCTTTCAAAAACTGTTTTAGAAGTAGGAATATTCCCTTTTAGATAGGTATTTTTACTTGTAGCAACCGTATAACGCTCCCCACTTTTTTGAATCCATAAAAATGCGGCTAACAAAAGAAAAATAACCACCACTATAATGGATTCTCTTGAATAAGCCAATGTTTTTTTCTTCTTTTTCATTCCTTCCAACCTTTAAGACTGCCAAAAAGCTAATTGTTCTCGATTCTCTTTTGAGATGTAAATTGAATCTTCCTTTATAGCCTTTACTAATTCTTTTATCCTTTCCCCTTGTTTTGTTTCATAATAATATTGCAGATATAACATATAAATGTCTTCTTGTTGTGTCCACTTTTGTGAAATCAAATCTAAATAATCTTTAACTCGATTATAATGTTTGAGCAACAATTCATTTTTAATGAAATTCAGATAATCCGACAACTCTTCTTTTTGTTGTATCTTTTTCTCCAAAAGATTTGAATAATCTGTTCTAAGTAGTGTTTCCAACCGTTTAGTGACAAGTCCCTTTTGCAAGTAACTTGCTAAGGTAGCACAATACTCTGTTAAAACTTGGAAATCATTAGGATTTTGACGATACTTTTTATTTAAATTTTGCAAACGAACATCGTACTGTCGTGACACCTCCGCAATCAAAGTTGTAGCGTAATGTACAACTTCTGTATCTTCATCTTTACGAGCCAAAAACAACAAATCAATAAAACGATTTGGAGTCCGACTAACCATTTCCATTAACATCCACCGTGCTGTCTCCTTATCTTGCAACAACAGCGCTTCTTCTAACGGAATGAGTTCTTCGACATCCTCATATGCATTTCCTAGTTCGTTCTTGTTTTCAATTCCACTTATCTCCGTCCAAACATCTACCTCTTTTGCCAGAAGAGACACATTTGATTTATCGTCATGTCTGGATAGATTTAAAAGCCAAAGCAAAAGATAACCTAGAAACGGTATTGCAATAGGAAAAACAATATAAAACAATGGTAGTTTGATTTTTTTATATTGGAGCAAATAGTAAGAATGAATACATAGAACCAAATCTAAAATCACACAAAAAATAGAAATAATGTATTCCATTTATCAACCTCCGTGTTTGATTGAGTTAGAATTATTCTCCAAAGACATCGTCTTTTTAATGTTTGCAAATGCTTGATGATAACCCGCTTTATCTAACATGGAAGCTGCTACTCCACCAATCATTTGCAAAAAGTGGAGGCGAGAGAGCGATAAACGATTATAAGAAACATCTTCAATCCACAGGAGGTACTTTAATCCTGAAACAGCTTTTATTTCTAATGCATAAAATGGATAATCTGGAAGAAGATTCTTATTTATCCAAACTTCATCATTTTTTAACTCTTCTGCTAATGTCGGGTAGTTACTTAGATTGAAGTCAGAAGAATTAGATAATGAATAAATGTTGACTTTATTTGCTCCCAATTGCTCCTCAATAACTTTCTTCGTTTCATTTAAAACGGCTTCTACTGTCGGCTTATCCAATTGTTGAAAAATAGAGAATAGTTTGCTCGCACCATTTTGATTGCTAACGACTTGCTGAACGAGCTTTTCACGATCATAAACTGCATCCTCATAGGAGATAGATAAGAGTTCATTTCTTTCATTTAGCAGCTGATTTTCTTTTTCTAGCATTTCTTTCTCATCTTGGTACTTCATCTGGATAATCCCACAAATAAGAGCAACGAACATATAAGCCGCAAAGGAAATCCACCTATCGGTATTATAGACGATTGATTGCCAGTTTCCTCCCGAGAAGATATTGGCTGCAAATAACCCTAGTATTGAAAGGAGACCAGCAAAAATGCCATATAAAGTTCCAAAGATTGTACTAATCAAGGTTACAAAAAATAAGCGAATATCAATCATTTTGAATTGATTGAAACCATTTAATAGCGTACTCAAACCTTCTGATAGTAAAAAAGCAAGCAAAATTTCAGCTACCTTTTGATAAACCTTATGAGACCGCATCAGATAAATAGCTTTTTTCAAATGATTGAATTCCAGATGATTAGACGTCTTATTTTCTTTTACGAAATCTTTGTAAAGATCTGATAGATCATCTAGAACCGAGTAACGAATAAACCAGCCATAACGTTGTCTTAAATTATCTTCATCTGTCGAGCGATAAAGATAAGGTTCAGTTGACTTTGAATCAATCTCTATGGCACTTTTAGAGAGAGACAGTTCTTCTAATTTCGCCGCAAATTGCTGAAATGTAATCTGAAAGGGGTTATAAATAGTTAAGATTTCTGTTTGGTCATTCCAACTATCAAAAATTTTGCTGATTAGCTCTGCTAAATCTTCTGAATTGATAAAATTCGCAATTTCATCTGGATGTTCTCCAATATGAACTGTTTTATTTTGGTGAAGACTGTCAAACAACTGATACAAATAATCTTCTGGCAATTTGGAAGAATACAAATAAGGGCTACGAACTATTTTCAGAGATCGCCCATTTGTCTTGGACCAATTGAGGCAAATCTCCTCTGCCGCCCTTTCTAGCTCCTGAGGATCATTAAGCACTTCTGGTCCTGTCACATAAAGAATTTTCGAATGAGATAATTCTTCGGTACGATGTAAAAAAGTTTGCAGCCGTTCTAGCTCCCCTACTCGTTGATTCTTATAAGTTAGCAAATTAGAAAAATAAAGAATTTGGTCAAATTGATAGGTTCTTAAAACTTCTACTAAAATGGTTTCTTTTGTTTTCGGAAAAACTGTCAATTTTAATTTTTTTGAACTTTTTAAATCTGTTTCTCCCAAAAGATAAACCGTATCCTTTGGAAAAGCTTCTTGTATAAACTTTTTGGTTACATATCCCGTATTTCCAAATAGTAGAATTTTCAATTTTTTGTCCCTCCTAAAAAGTAATTTATTTTGTTACTAATAATATTTTAGGTATCCAACTAAATATCATACATATTTTTGCTAAAAATATCAAGCAAAATAGACTAATTTTTTACTAATTTATTTCGTGTTTTCTCCACATATTCATTACACGCTATTTCGATTCCTTTCTTTCTCCTCTATTTTGTGTTATATTTATCATATACGAAGAATTTAATTTGGAATGAAAATCCATTTTTAGAACGAAGGAGAAAACATGTCTGTTATTGAAAAATTAACAAAACCAGCTCATTTGATTGATATGAATGACATCATTCGCGAAGGGAATCCAACGCTTCGGGCAGTCGCCAAGGATGTCACCTTTCCACTTACCGAGCAAGAAGTTATCTTGGGTGAAAAAATGCTCCAATTTTTGAGGAATTCACAAGATCCTGTGATGGCTGAAAAAATGGGACTTCGAGGCGGCGTTGGTCTAGCTGCACCTCAGCTAGATCTGTCAAAGCGGATTATTGCCGTATTGGTGCCAAACCTGCCAGATAAAGAGGGCAATCCACCAAAGGAAGCCTATGCTTTGCAAACGGTTATGTACAACGCTAAAGTAGTGGCACATTCTGTTCAAGATGCCGCACTAGCTGAAGGGGAGGGCTGCTTGTCAGTTGACCGCGAAGTGCCTGGTTATGTCGTGCGCCATGCACGCGTCACTGTTGAATATTTTGACAAAGAAGGTGAAAAACACCGTATCAAACTCAAAGGATACAACTCAATCGTGGTTCAACACGAGATTGACCACACCAACGGCATCATGTTCTATGACCGCATCAATGAAAAAGAACCCTTCGCAATCAAAGACGGTATGTTAGTGATTGAATAATAAATAAAAGGGAATCTCTGATATAACAGCATTCCCAATTAAAATTTCTTTATAAAAGCACTATAACTCAAGAATACAAATAAAAAGAACAACTTTGGCTTCTGATAAACAGAAAATCAAGGTTGTTCTTTTTTGTAGTTATCGTGTGAATCTGTCTCAGACTCATGACTTTAGGATGACAAGCAATTTTAACGCAACTGCTATCGCACAAAACAAAGCACCGTTTTGAGGTGGTAAATAGAACTTGTGAAGCAAGTCTCATCTTCATTCGCTTTTGAAACTCCAAAGAGCAATTTTGATGAAAATTTCGTTTTCTGCATTCATTACCTCAACAGTAGGGAAAACTGTTAAGTCACCTTGTGGGGTGAGACTATACGAGACATTTTGCACCGAAGTTTTGAAATAAGATAGCTGAGATTAACATTTTCAAATTTTAATTCCTTTGTGAGCGACTGCACTAGCAATTGTAGGTATCGGTCTCACTCCTATTTTTAGAAGTCAGCTTCCTCTTTCCCAGAAAATAGCTAAAAGAATAATCGCTCCCAACACAGATGGAATAATCGCTGTATCTGACAGATGAGGTCCCCAGTTACCAAATAGCATTTGCCCAAGCCAGGCTCCAAACCAACCTAGTAAAATCTTGCCAATACAGCCCATTCGTTCTCCACGATTGGTGATTGCTGCTGCAATTAGACCAATAATGAAGCCGACAAACATACTCCCAATCATTTAGTTATCCTTCCTGATTATTTTATTATTCTCACTTTTGCACTATTTTTATGCAAACAGCAGCTTTTCTTCTTTTTGGAAGAACAGGCACGACTTGCTAACACAGCCAAACTGACCAACGCCACCGAGGCAAGTACTACTTTTCCAGAAAATTCTAGTGAATAATGAAAATCTCTTAGGGCTTTTTTATCTTCAGCTGAAATCATTAACTTCATAATGTATCCTTTCTATTTGTGTAAATAGCTTACAAAGAACAACCGTAATCTATAAAATTTTGTAAAAAACTTTACAAGTAGTAAAATTTCCACTCTACTTTGACTATTTTAGTAGAACCTTTCAAAAAACAGCCAGCTACTCGCAGGAAGTCATTACCATGAAGCTGCAAAACCAATCATATTTTGCAAACAAACGAGCGAAAATTTTAGTTTAATGGCAGCTGTCTCTGATGAAAGTTTCCCACATTCATCAAAAGAAAAGATCTTAGAATAAATCATCAAAGAGACTGAGCTGATTGTCTTCTGGCATATTGCCTAGAATCCCCATTTCATCCATTTTATCAACTAGAGTAGTGGATAAGCCACCGCGCTTGCGCAACTCGGTTTTTGAAAGAAACTCTCCTTCGGCACGCGCTTTAACCAATTGTTTTGCAACGTTGTCTCCCAAACCATCCATAGCAGAAAATGGAGGAATTAAGCTGTCTCCGTCAATAAGAAATTCTGTCGCATCACTCTTATAAAGATCGAGTTTGCCAAATTTGAAGCCTCTTTCCAGCATTTCATTGACGATTTCTAGAGTTGTATAAAGGTCAATTTCAACATTGGAAGCTTCATTATTTTTGCGTTTTTCAGCGATTTCGTTCATCTTGCGCTTCACTGCATCTAGCCCACTACTCATGACTTTGATGTCAAAGGCTTTGGCACGAATAGAAAAGTAGGCACAGTAGTAATAAATCGGATGATGCACCTTGAAGTAGGCCACCCGCAAGGCCATCATCACATAGGCAGCCGCGTGAGCTTTGGGAAACATGTACTTAATCTTTCCACAAGATTCAATGTACCACTCAGGCACATTATTTTCCTTCATAGCAGCGATATAGCCATTTCTCTCTTCATCAGAAATTTTGAGCCACATGCCTTTCCGCACCCGTTCCATAATGGTAAAGGCCATTTTAGGCTCTAAGCCCTTGTGCATCAGATAGACCATAATGTCATCCCGACAACCGATAACGGTGGACAGGTCAGCAATTCCCTGCTTAATCAAATCTTGTGCATTGCCCAACCATACGTCAGTACCGTGAGACAATCCTGATAATTGAAGCAATTCCGCAAAGGTCGTTGGATGAGTTTCATCCACCATACCCCGCACGAAGTTGGTTCCAAATTCAGGAATCCCCAGCATACCAGTCGGCGTACCTATTTGCTCCTGCGTTACTCCGAGAACATCTGTTCCAGAAAAGAGAGCCATAACTTCTTGGTCATCCATTGGAATTTCATTTGGGTCAATGCCGGATAAATCCTGCAACTTCCGAATCATGGTCGGATCATCATGACCGAGAACGTCGAGTTTTAGGACATTTTCATCAATATCATGGAAATTAAAGTGAGTCGTTTGCCACTCTGCCGTCAAATCATCCGCCGGATACTGAACTGGTGTGAAATCATAGACATCCATATAATTTGGAATAACCACAATTCCTCCAGGGTGCTGTCCAGTCGTCCGTTTGACACCTGCTGCACCTTGCGCCAATCGCTCTACTTCTGCGTCACGGTAAAATTTATTGTAATCCCGCTCATACCCTTTCACAAAACCATAAGCTGTTTTGGCAGCGACTGTACCAACCGTACCAGCACGAAAGGCATATTCCTCACCAAAAATATCTCGGACATCCAAGTGAGCACTCGGTTGATCTTCACCAGAAAAGTTCAAGTCAATATCAGGCACCTTGTCACCATCGAAGCCAAGGAAGGTTTCAAAAGGAATATCCTGTCCATTTTTACTCAACTTATATCCACAATGCGGACAATCTTTATCTGGCATATCAAAGCCTGAACCGTAAGAACCGTCCGTAATAAATTCTGAATACTGGCATTTGCCACAAACATAGTGAGGAGATAAAGGGTTTACCTCAGTAATCCCAATCATGGTCGCCACAAAACTAGAGCCGACCGAACCACGTGAACCCACCAGATAGCCACGCTCATTTGAACGCTGTACCAACATTTGCGAAGCCAGATAAATCACGGCAAATCCATTCCCCAAAATGGAGGATAATTCCCGCTCAATTCGTCGGTCTACAATATCCGGCAGCGGATTTCCATAAATTTCAAAGGCTTTGGCATAAGTCATTTCAGCGACTTTTTCCTCTGATTTGTCAATAAATGGCGTATAGAGGTCACCTTTCACCACTTCAATTGGTTCAAAGGTTGCTGCCAATTGATTTGGATTGTCAATAACCACTTTGTGAGCTAATTCATCACCTAAGAAGGCAAATTCATCCAGCATTTCATTGGTTGTGCGGAAATGCGCTTTTGGAAGTGGTGCTGGTTGAGCATTTTCGCCATGCCCAATGGTACGGTTAATCATCGCTCCTTGCCCTAGACTGCGGACGATAATTTCTCGATAAATTTCTTCTTCAGGCTCGATATAATGCACATCACCTGTAGCAAGAACAGGCTTGTCTAATCGATTTCCCACTTCAATCAAATTCTTAATAATGGTATGAAGCTCTTCGATATCCTTGACCTGCTCTTTAGCAATCAACGGTGCATAAATTGCTGGCGGCATGATTTCAATAAAATCGTAGTATTTCGCAACTTCCACTGCAGCATCGACGCCTTGCGAAACAACCGCGTCAAACACTTCTCCTTCTGAACAGGCTGTTCCTAAAATCAAGCCTTCTCGGTGCGCATCCAAAACTGTTCGTGGAATCCGCGGCACGCCCTCAAAATACTTTGTATTAGACAAACTGACTAATTTAAAAATATTCTTCAAACCCGTTTGATTTTTTACATAAATCGTAGCATGTTTGACTCGCGCTTTTTTATAGGAGTTTTCATCCACCAAATCTGTGTTTAGCTTTTGAAGATTGGTGACACCTCGTTTTTCTGCCGCATCGTTAATGAAAATAAAGAGCAGGCGTCCTGTCGCTTCCGCGTCATAATTAGCCATGTGATGATGATCAAGCGATACTTGAAAACGCTTAGTCAATGGTCCCAAACCGTGGCGCTTGTATTCTGGGTAGAGATTACGGGCAAACTCCAAGGTATCAATGACTGGTTGCGTGATCTGTGGCAACCCATGCCGTTCATAATTGACATTCATAAATCCCACGTCAAAAGTAGCATTGTGGGCAACAAGTACCGTATCTTGACAGAAGTCTTGAAATTCTTGCAAGACCTGCTCGAGTGGCTTCGCATTTTTGACATGCTCGTCTGTAATCCCCGTCAAATCTGTCGTAAAAGCACTCAAAGGATGACCTGGATTGATAAACTCGTCAAACTCAGCAATGACATTCCCCTTGTACATCTTACTTGCCGCTACTTGGATCAAGTCATTGTAAATAGCAGACAAACCGGTAGTTTCCACGTCAAAGACAACATAAGTGGCTTCCTTGAGTTCCATATCCACTTCGTTATAGGTAATAGGAACTCGGTCTTCCACGATATTAGCTTCCATGCCATAAATCAGCTGAATACCAGCTTTTTTAGCAGCTTTATAGCCATGCGGAAAGCTCTGTACATTGCCGTGGTCAGTAATCGCAACTGCCTTATGTCCCCACTTAGCGGCTGTCGCAATCAATTCCTCCACTTCTGGAAGAGCATCCATGGTTGACATGTTGGTGTGCGCGTGGAATTCAACCCGTTTCTCACCTTCTGGCATCAAGTCTTTCCGCTCATAATGTGTCACTTCTTGCACATCTTGGACATTCATGGTCAAGTCATGCGTGAAGTTATTCATTTCAATATTGCCACGCACACGCAACCAAGAATTTTTCCTAATGATGTCAAATTTTTTGGCTTCTTCTTCGTTTTTAAACCACTTCTGAAGGGCAAAACTAGAAGTATAATCAGTCATCTTAAAGTTAATCAGCACACGCCCTGTGCGGGTAACTTTTTGCTCAAGATCAAAGACCATACCTTCAAAGACAATGCGATTTTCCTCGGTCTGGATGTCAATCATCTGCGTAATCTCTGCCTTGTCCAGCTTTGGTCGAGCAGCCGCTTTTCGTGCTTGAAAATCAGAGTAGCTTGGTTTTTCCTCAGCTGGTGGTGGTGCCATTTGTTGCAGCGCTTCGACAGCTTTGAGAGCTTCATCATTAGCCGCTTGCACAATCTTTTCTTTTTCAGCTTGGAAAGTCTCGACTTGTTTCTGAGTCAAGGCATCACTTGCTTTGACCTGACAGTGAAAATGCGGAAAGCCAAACTTCACCAATTGCTTGCCTAAATTTGGCAAATGGATTTTCCGAAAATGCTCCGTATCAATACTGGAGGGGCCCTCAATCCAGAGCTGATCGCCGTCCGCGTGTACCTTTAACTGTTGGTACATACTACGAAAGCCCTGACTGGCGCAAGGTCCTTCTGTAAAAGCCTCTTTGTAATAAGCCTGCAACAGCTCCTCTGTAAAATCTTGATTGGCAGCCTTAATTTCAAAAATAGCTTGGTTGCCCGTCTTAGAAAATTCTTCATTTAAACGTTTTTTTAATTCTTGAAACAACTCAATGGGTAAAATTTCTCCAAAAGCAAACTGAAATTCCCAGACATGACTGACGGTATGCACTAAAACTTGCTCAATTTCTGCATGTAAAAAGGCACTTGATTGTCTCATATCAAGTGGCATATTGATTTGATTCATTAAAATTTCAAACGTAGATGACATCTTTTTTCCTCGTATTGTAATGAAACTATTTTACCATAAAACAAATGAATTTTCGATTAAAAAATAGATAAGGAATATCCCCTCATTGTTTTTAATATAAACCAATCATCTCATCAAGGACGTCAAATGCTAAGCTTTTGGTTTCCGGAACTTTGACAATTTTAAAACGAAAATTCTCATCGCTTTGAACATCAAAAAAGAGAGAACCAATCTGATTCTCTCTCGTACTTAGCGATAGGTTACCCACTACAGTTGACATTGAGTCTGTTTTCCTTTTTATTTTTTATATCCTTCTAATGCTTTTTGGCGTTCTTCAGTTTGGCCTTTCGCATCTAATTTTTTACCTTTATAAACGGTGCTTTCCCATGAACCGTACATTGGATTTGGGAAGATGATGAACTTTTCACCGAATTCGTTCTTTAATTCTTCTAATTTCTTACTACGTTCTTCTGCTGATGTTTTTGAGAAATCTGCAAAGTCAACGAGGTTATCACCTAAAAGCATGACCAAATTCGTCGTTTCTTGTACTTTCTGACGGCGACCTTCTTTTGATTTCACACCTTTTTCTAAAAACATCAAATGATCTTTCCCTTGTACTGGAATACCTTCCTTTTCCAAATTCTTAATTGTCGCGTCTACCTGGCTCGCATCACGGTCAGAAACATAGTAAATTTGAACACCGTTTTGATGTGCATATTGGAGAAATTCTTTGGCACCAGGAACAGCTTTAGCTGAAGCTTTCTGTACCCAAGCATCCCAATTTTTAGGATTAAAGGCCGTACCGTCTTTGACATTTTGAACTTGATAAGGACTGTTGTCTAATACCGTTTCATCTAAGTCAAGAACGATTGAGTAAGGCTTATCTGTCGGTTTTTGCAACAATTCTTTCAAACGATTCGTCGCAACATTATAACCTTGCAGGTACAACGCTTTAGCTTCATCTGACTTTTGATACCAAAGAGTGGACATGGTGTTTTCCCTTGACCGCAATTGATCATAAGTCATCGTAACTTTATTGTCAGATGTGTTGCTTTGCGTAGCCTTATTATCAGTTGCTTTTGTCCCACAACTGGTCAATAAAATAACCGAAGCAAGAGCTGAAAAAATTGTGATTGTGGCTTTAGATGATTTCATAAAACCAATCCTCCTAATATTAATCTGTCAAAATTATAGCGCTTTCATATTAATTTTGCAAATTATCTGACCAAATGTAGGAGAAAAGTAGATTCGCAAAAAATGGTGAACTGTTGGAAAACTAGAATCCCTATACCACTTATTGTTGATTACAAGTCAAGAGCTTTTCATTATCTTTTCTTCAAGAAAGAAAAATAACTTAGTATTTATCCTTATTGCCTATAATAATACTGATCAGCAGGTTCATTTCCGATATTTTGACCGAGCAACAATCTTGGTCTGCTGGTATCAGATTTATCACCATACGGATTTTTAAAACCAATTTTAAATAAGGCAATCAGAGCCCCTGTATTACCCCATCGTATATTGAGTGTTGGAAACTTGGAAGTGGAGATTAAATTGGGAGAGATATTCTCATTTCTGTTCGTTTTTCCGTCTGAGCTTATAGTTATTTCTCTGCCTTCCTCATTCTTCCAGTATCCTGCCAAAGTCCTATAATCACCTTTCATAATGGCTGCAATATCTAAATCTTGTTGATTAGGGGGCTCTTTTTTACCCTCCTTGCTTGACTCAAAGAAATCCTTTTGATTTGCAAAAGCCATTTCGTGATTTGGGTTTCCATCAGACATAGTGATGGTAATCAGATGATTCTTTTTTGCTTTATATTTGAAAATACGTATCGTTATTGTAAAATCTGTATTTCCATCTGACTTTTTCATTTTATCCGTTGCAACTAAAGCATCCCCTTCCGTTTTCCACTCTGTCGTAAATTGTCCTGAAACAGCACCATCAGGAGTCTGGTAGCCAATCGTCCATTGCTTACCATTCTGCTTACCATTCCTATCAAGTCGGGCTTTATCACCTGTATTGGCCATATAATCCCCTGTGATGTTAACTTGATTGTCAGAACTAGCCGACAGCGAAGATGTTGTAAATGATGCCACTTGTTTTTCATTAGGAGTGCCATCTGTCCTAGAATGAACAAGAAAATAGACTATGCTCCCTAAAACCAGTAGCAATACTGTACAGATCATAAATAAAAATTTATGTTTATCCCATTGATGATTCATTTAGCATGCCTCCAATAAAATATGTTATACCTAATATACCGTAATTATGCAACAAAGTAAAATAAAATAGTAAATATTAAACCTTCTAATACTTAACTTATCCCCTAGACGCCGTCATTCTAGTCAGTGTTAAGAAGACTGTTTATTCTAAAGAGATCGGACAAAAACGCCATTTTGGGGCATAAATAGATAACCAACGACACTATAAAAGGCTTAAAATCAAGGTTTATTTAAACCAGATTCTAAGCCTTTTTTGCTTTCATACTAATCTTCGCCCAGCCATTAAAACTCATTTTCTTACTATCCATTCACCCATTCACGTTTTTAAATGTGACTTTAGCTTCTGGATCAATACTCCTCACAATATTTGTATAGTAATGTTCTGCTGACTCTGTGATAATTTTTTTATACTGCTTGATATACCCTTCTTGCTCCTTACTACTAAGCCCTCTGGATACATATTCTCCCGTATCAATATTTTCGGTTGCTCCACTCAACAGCTGTCCTCTTGTATCATATAGTTTATATCGATATTTTGGATTATCTGGAACCTCTACTCCTATCACTTTATATTTAGGAATAGTTAATTCATACTGATGTTCCGCAAGCTTTCTAACCTTCACTGCTTCCTTAATCCCGAATTTAGCATTATAATTAAGAATAATAATAGCCTTCTTTATAGACAGTGGAATGCTGATATTAGTTCCAGGTATTTTCTTATCTTTCTCAATCGTTTCAACCCTTTGAATTCCGACATTTAAAAAGACACTTTCGTTGACTTTCTCTAGATGCGTGATTTGAGTGTAAATCTGACTCCGCTCATCTGAAGCATTTTTCCCTTGGAAATACCCAATAATATTATAAGTTTTTGCGACGACAAAAAAAGTAGCAAGAACGGCTAACACAATCCAAACGTAAATCTTAGCTCCTAAAACTTTTTTTATGAAATTCTTCACTATTTTTATATTCTATTTCTCCGAATCAAAAATGCTATCCCTAGACTCATCACAGCGATAAAAGCTGCTATATAAGGATTCAGCGGAAAAAGAATGACAATCAAAAGCAACAAAACAAATGGTACAATTTTTCCTATTTTCATAATATAATTAAAACCTCTCCAGTACAAATTATATATATAATTTGTCAAGTAATTTCATGCATTTTTATATCAAAAATCCTCCTAACAGAATTCTGTATTCTGCCAGGGGGAATTGCTATAGAATACAATCAAGAAACTTTTTAAGGATTCGTTTTTTATCTCTTAAATTTAATTTCGCTAAACACATCCTTTCGTAGCTTCTAAAATCCAGTTTATGCCTGTCATTCTGAATTCGTGATATCAGCCGTTTCTAGGCTTAGATCAAACACAACATTCCTACATCAAAGTTATCAGGATTGACTTCACTCTAATGAGACTTTGCATCACCTCAAATAAAAAACGATACAAGTTAGACTACAAACAATATCTTTTTGCAAAACTACAGAATTTTCACCGTTCTATAAATTCCGATTTGAGCACAATGGTTTTTTTCTCTTCAGATAAAACCTGCTTGAAACTTTCCTGACCCAGCTGATAGGATTTGTTGTCTATGGTAGAGAGACCCAAGAGACGTCCGGCCAGCATATTTTCTTGCCCCATGATGAAAGGGAGCTGTTTCCCAGCTTCTTCGTAAGCCCGCATAAATCCAGCTGCTATGTCGTCCCCATTTGAAAAAATACAGTCTATCTCTGGGTGTTTTCACAATTCAGAAGCTTTCTGATAAGCGTCTTCTTCTATAGCAACCCCTTCGATAATCACCGGAGTATGCTCCAATCCATAGACCTCATCATAAGCGTCTTTGACCATCCGATAGGTAGAACTGCGCTTGTCTTTACGAGTGAAAATAAGGGATAAATGTTGATAATCCAGTTCTTTCAACCAGCGAAAAGCTTCTCTGCAAGCTGGTTTGCGATCCACATAGACACTACTCAGTTGAGAATGGTTTACCTTTTCTAAGCAGACAATATTTCCGTACTTAGCATAGGAAGCAATGGTTTCCAAATCTATGCTTCGTGAGGTGAAAATCAAATGATCAAAAGCCTGACCTCGCAATTGTTCCAGGTACTGAATCTCTAGTTCTTTGTCATACTGAGACGGCAAAAGCAGCAAATTATAGGCACTTCTCTGCGCTTGATCCAACATACCGTTGATGAGCTTGGTAAAATAAGTGTGACGCACATGAGGAATGACTACACCCACTTTATAAGTATTGCCCAAACTCAGTTCTTTTGCGACTAGATTTGGAGTATAGTCCAGTTCTCTGACAATTTGCAGGATTTTCTCCCGTGCCTCGTCTGATACATATGGGTGATTGTTAAGCACGCGCGACACACTGGACACCGAATAGCCACTCAACTTCGCTATTTCTCGAATATTGGTCATCGAGTTCCTTTCTGATTTTCAAGATTAACTGACGAGATACCTGTGAATTCCGTAACTAACTCCGTCCTCATCGTTACTTTTGGTAATTTTAAAAGCATGTGCCTTCACATCCTTAAAGGCATTGGCCATAACAATCGGAAAACCAACCATTTCTAGCATGGGAATATCATTGTGACCGTCACCAAAGGCAGCTGTTTCTTCTTTTTTTAGATTTTCTTTCCGGCTAATGTAATCAATCCCTGATGATTTTCGAGCTTCTTTGCTGGTGATTTCTAAATAAAATCGACCAGAACGCAGAATTGTAACACTAGTTAGTCCTAGACTATTCAGATAAGCCTGCAAATCTTGCATTTCTTCCTCTTCAAAGCTAATCATCATGATTTTAAAAAGATTATCACAAGCTGAAAGAAAACAATCTTCATCATGAACTTGGGTCGGTGCCTGATGAGTCAAGTCGTATTCGTAACGAATTCCTTCATCTATTGTATCACAATACCAATGATTCAAGTCATAATAACTGAGACTGACCTGTGGAAAATGCTACCGCACAGCCTGTAAAATCGTTGCCGCGGTCTGCTTGAAAACAATCTTGGTGTGCAGCGGATGAATTTGATGATTGACAACCTCATAAATTAAACCACCATTAAAGCCCACTTGCGAACCTTGCAAACCCAACAATTCAATAGCCTCACGCATCTCCATTGGCGCACGCGCAGAGACCAGCGTAATCGGAATGGCTGCTCTGCGAATGCATCTGGCATTCCTTTCGGAAACTTGCCCCTTTGAATTTAAAAGCGTCCCATCCATATCAGTAAAAATACGTTTAATCGTTCTTGTTTGCATGATTTTTCTCTCCTTTTCTTTATGGATTTGCGCTCCACTCCAAGTTCAAATCTTATTTCTTCGCTAGCTTGACTTCATTGTACAATCTGGAACGCGTTTCATGTCAAGAGGAAAATGAAAAAAAGTGAATTAAATCTTCTAGAGGTAGCAAAATGAAAATGACCTTTAAAAAGGGAAAAGTTCTGACTTAGTTTAATCACTATAGTCTTTTAAGTAGGCTCTTAATTCTCGAATCATAGCTTGGCGACCTTTGAACCGTTCATCAGCTAGTAAGCGCTCGTACTGCTCTTGTTTCTCTAGGCTCAGTTGAGCTTGATAGCTCTTTAGCTGGTCTCGGAGAATCACCAATTCATCCAAATACAGTTCTTTTAGACTGAGCTTGTGACCAATCTCGCTCACTTCTTCATAAGCTTGACGATCAAGTTTGCGTTTTTGGCTTTCCTGTTTACGGAGGATGTCCAGGATATGATTGCGGAACTTGGTCTTATAGTAAACATAGAGCTGACTTTCTGACTCTACCAGCTGCGGATAGCGACTCACCAACTGATAGAGCACCAACATGCCCTCTTGTTCCCAATCGCTTAATTCCCACAGGTGGACATAATATTCCCTCCGACACTTCAGCACAATTCCTCTCACCTTGGCATATAACTCCTTGAACTCCATTTCCTTCTCCTTCCTTTTACTTACCTTTTAAGGATAACATGAAGGAGAACCCTTTGGTTTTCTTCTATCTATTTTTTATCTTATTGCATCTCTTCTGGGTCTAGTGAGCAGCATCCCTGTCACTTCAGAGGTTTTCTGAAGCTGTTTAGCGGATAAAATTGAAAAAGAGAGAACGAAGTTCGTCCTCTCAATCCTGTATTCATTTCTTCTTAAAATTTATTCTATAACAAATTTACTTAAAATACCATTGATAAACTTGCTCGATTTTTCATCTGAGAATTTTTTAGATAGCTCAATTGCTTCATTGATTGCGACTAGTTGAGGTGTATCAAACTCTGTCATCTCAAACAATCCCAAGCGAAGAATATTTTTTTCTATCAATGTAAGACGTTCCAAAGTCCAACCTTCTTTTAGGTACTGGCTAAGCTTGTCATCCAACTCGTTTTTAGACTGTTCAACACCCGTGACGAGGTTCAATAAAAAGGCTGGAATTTCCACATCAGAATCGTTTGTCATATCTTTATCATAGAGATATGCAAAACGACACGCTTCTACAATATCTTTTTCATATTCCAAACTCATTAATGCTTGAAATGCACGTTCACGTAGTTCTCTTCTTGCTTCCAGTTGTACATCAGTCATTGAGGAAATCCTCATCGAACAAATCTTTTAAATCTGGTTTTGGTGTTTTTTCAGGCACAATACCCGCTACATGGATGTTCACTGCGGATAATTCAACTTCTGCCATATCAGAAACAGCACTTTTAACGGCTTTTTGAATAGCAACAGCTACTGCTGGCACCCCTACACCGTATTCTAAGTATAAATAAATGTCAACAGTTACTTCGCCATCACTGGCGGTATGAAGATAGACGCCACGTCCTAAAGAACGTTTTGCAAGACTGTCAGACATGCTTTTATTTGCGAAAGAGTAAACACCGTCCACTTTAGCCGTTGCAATGGCAATAATTTTTTCTAAGACACGCGGTGCGATAACGATTTCGCCTAATTGTTCAGTTGCCATAACTTGTCCTTTCTTAAGACACAAAGACATTCAAGGAGTCTGTTCAATATTTGTCAGGCTCTCAGTCTGAATTTGATAGTAATTAAGAACTTCTAGTTCTCAACATAAATTATGCACGAGAAACGTAAGTTCCTTCTTGCGTATTGATAATCAATTTTTGTCCAACTTCGATAAAGTCCGGTACGTTGACCACAAGACCTGTTTCAAGAGTAGCTGGCTTACCAGAACCTGTCACCGTTGCTCCTTTAATAGAAGGTTGTGTATCTGTTACGACTAATTCTACAGTCGTTGGAACTGTAACACCGATAACTTCGCTTCCGTAAAATTGAATTTTCACTTCTGAATTTTCAAGAATAAATTTCAATTCTTGCTCTACATTCGCTACTGGGATTTCATATTGCTCAAATGACTCTGTATCCATGAAATAAGCTGTGTCATCCATTTGGTATAAGTATTGTGCTGGGCGCGTTTCAATAATTGCTTGTTCAAATTTTTCTTCAGGACGGTAAGTTGTGTCAAAAGTCGAACCTGTGCGTACATCCCGTAATTTCATACGCATAACAGTATTCCCTTTACCTGGTTTATGGTGGCTTGCTTCAAGGACACGAATCAATTTTCCGTCCGTTGTTTCAAACGTCATACCAGCTTTCAGCTTACTTGCTTCAATCATTATTATTACCTCTTTTAAAATAGATTTCTCTTTATTTTATCATAAACATTGACAATTCTCAAATAACAATTAACTCTTTTGGCGCAAGCGTTAAAAGCTCACAACCTGTGTCTGTGATGAGAATGTCATCTTCGATCCGCACACCGTATTTTCCGTCCAAATAAATACCTGGCTCATCTGTTAAGACCATACCTGCTTCAATCGGCTCAGAGGATTTCCCAAAATAAGGAATCTCATGAATATCAAGACCAATCCCATGCCCAATCCCGTGTGTGAAATATTGTCCGTAACCTGCATCGTTAATCACTTTGCGCGGTACTTGATCAAACTCAATGCGACTCATACCAGCTTTCGCCGCTTCAATCAGAGCTTGGTTGCTCCGTAATACAATATCGTAAATCTCGCGCTCCTCATCCGTCACATGACCAACATGAATAGTTCGCGTCATATCGCTAACATAGTGATTATAATAACAACCAAAATCCATTGTCAAGGTTTCACCTGTTTGGATGACCTTCTCGCTAGCTACTCCATGCGGCATAGCAGAGCGATAACCTGATGCAATAATAAAGTCAAAAGAGGCTCCTGACGCGCCAAGCTGCCGCATGCGAGCATCTAAAAAGTTCATGACTTGTAGCTCCGTTGTTTGCCCCGGCTTGATAAAATCCAAGACATCTAGAAAGGCTTGGTCAGAAATTTGACAAGCTTTTCGAATCGTGGCAATTTCTCCTTCATCTTTGATCATGCGTAGATTTTCAATGAAAGCAGTCATTGCTGTCAGCTTATAATCTGAAAAAAGTTCTTCGAGAGTTTTGAAATAATGATAAGAAATTTCGTCATCAAATCCAATAGTTTCTATTTTATCATTTGCAATGATCTTCGCAATTTCTGACAAAGCATCACGTGTTTCGACAATATCAAAACCTTTTACCACACCTTTGGCAATCAAGGTATAGCGTGAGTCGGTCAGAAAAATTCGGCGATTCTTGCTGATAAAAACAGTTGCTTCAGTTCCGCTAAAACTCGTCAGATAATAGATATTTTTAAGATTGGTCACAAGGACAGCATCACAATCCGTTTGCGCAAGTGCTGCTTCTAATTTATTTACTCTTGATAACATAAAAATTCCTCCGTAAAATGATTCAATTTATTATAGCAAAAAAATACCGAAAATAATACAATCTATATAGTTAGGATTAGATGAAATTGACATTTGAAAGCGCTAAATGTATAATTTTCGTTAAACAAGAAAGAATGAGGTAACGATATGAATAAAACTGAATTACTGTTACAAAGACTAGATGAGATTGGTCAGTCTCTAAAAGATTCGAAACAAGCACTAGCTTTGCTGGCACTTGGTTCTTGCGGAACAGAAAGAGAACGATTAGATCAATACTCAGATTTAGACTTCTTTGTTATTGTAAAAGATGGCTACAAGCAGACCTATATCCAAGACCTAACCTGGTTAAGTAAGCTAGAACCAATTGCATTTCACTACCAAAATACAGTGGACGGACATAAAGTTCTATTTGAAGATGATGTTTTTTGTGAATTTGCTGTCTTTGAAGCTCATGAACTAGTAAACATTCCCTTCGCTGAAGGCAAGATTATCTGGAAGGAGGTTGGTTTTGATGAAACAATCTGTCAGCCACAAAGACTGCCATCAAAAGAAAACAGAGACCGTGAATGGCTGTTGGGAGAAATTTCATGTAATCTATATTTAGGGCTAGGTCGCTATCAGCGAGGCGAAAAATTAGCTACTTATGATTTCATCCAAAACAGATCCGTCAAGCTTTGGACTGAACTAATCAGTTTGGAAACAACTTCTAGATCTAATTTTATAGATATCTTTAATACCAACAAACGATTTGAAGAAGGTTATCCCAAGGAAGCCAAGCAATTGCCTCACTTTTTGCAAGGTTACGAACGCATTTCTGAGTCTGCTCAAGCACTCCTAGAATATCTGGATAAACACTATCCTCTTAACCCATTTATAAAAGAAAAAATTCGTAATTTATTATAAAAAAGACTCTGCCTAAAAAAGCAGAGTCTTTTAAATCTTATTTTAACTTTCCTTTTAGATACTGGCCAGTATAGCTAGCAGAGTTTGCAGCTACTTCTTCCGGTGTACCAGTAGCAATAATAGTACCTCCGCCAATACCACCTTCTGGTCCAAGGTCAATAATGTGGTCTGCCATTTTAATCACGTCTAAATTATGTTCGATGACAAGAACCGTGTTGCCATCATCTACAAAACGTGATAGCACTTGGAGAAGTTTCGCAATATCCTCCGCGTGCAGACCTGTAGTTGGTTCATCCAGAATATAGAAAGACTTACCTGTTGAGCGCTTGTGAAGTTCGCTGGCTAGTTTCATCCGCTGAGCCTCCCCACCAGACAGAGTTGTGGCAGGTTGTCCTAACGTTACATATCCTAGTCCTACGTCTTTGATGGTCTGAAGTTTCCGCTCAATTTTAGGAATATGCTTAAAAAATTCGACTGCATCATTAACTGTCATATCCAAAACTTGAGTAATGTTTTTCTCCTTGTAGTGCACTTCCAAGGTTTCACTATTGTACCGTGTTCCATGACAAACCTCACAAGGGACATAAACATCTGGTAAAAAGTGCATCTCAATCTTGATAATCCCATCCCCAGAGCAGGCCTCACAACGTCCACCCTTGACATTGAAACTAAAGCGCCCCTTTTTATAACCGCGAATTTTGGCTTCATTGGTCTTGGCAAAAAGGTCACGAATATCATCAAAAACCCCAGTATAAGTAGCAGGATTGGAGCGAGGAGTCCGTCCAATCGGGCTTTGGTCAATATCAATCAAACGATCGATATGCTCAATGCCTGAAATCTTTTTAAATTTCCCTGGTTTATCTGAATTTCGATTGAGCTTTTGCGCAATCGCCTTTTTCAAAATCGAATTAACCAGAGTAGACTTTCCGGAACCAGAAACCCCCGTCACAGCAATGAATTTTCCTAGAGGGAAACGAGCTGTGATATTTTGCAAATTGTGCTCTTGCGCACCTGTGATTTCAATAAAGCGCCCATTTCCAACTCGGCGTTCTAGCGGAACTTCAATCTTGCGTTTACCTGACAAGTATTGACCTGTAATGGATTTTTTGTTTTTCGCAACTTGATCAGGCGTGCCTGCCGCAACAATTTCGCCACCGAAAACACCTGCTCCAGGTCCAACATCAATCAACCAATCAGCTTCACGCATGGTGTCCTCATCATGTTCAACCACAATGAGGGTATTACCCAAATCACGCATTTTTTTGAGACTGGCAATCAAGCGATTGTTATCCCGCTGATGAAGACCGATAGAAGGCTCATCTAAGATATAAAGAACACCGCTGAGATTAGAGCCGATTTGAGTCGCCAAGCGGATCCGCTGACTCTCCCCACCCGACAATGTTCCCGCAGACCGAGACAGAGTTAGATAATTAAGTCCGACATTATGAAGAAAAGTCAAGCGATCGCGGATTTCTTTGATAATCGGTGTTGCAATGGCCACTTCATTTTCAGTCAAAGTCAGATGAGAAAGTAATTCTAAATGATCTGCAATAGACAAATCAGATACTTGGCCAATATTAAGACCACCTTCACCCCCCACTTTAACAGACAAGGCTTGTGGATTCAGTCGATAACCATGGCAGCTTGCACACGTCAGCTCATTCATATAAAGCCGCATCTGGGTACGGGTGAAATCACTATTGGTCTCATGGTAGCGACGGTTGATATTGGTCACGACGCCTTCAAAAGGAATGTCAATATCTCGCACACCACCAAATTCATTTTCATAATGGAAATGAAATTCTCGCCCTTCAGAGCCAAAGAAAATCAGCTGCCGCTCGTCTTCTGTCAGTTCCTCAAATGGCTTATCCATATCAATACCAAATTCGGTCATTGCCTGCTCTAGCATTTGAGGATAGTAATTTGAAGAAATAGGATTCCACGGAGCTAAGGCGCCTTCCCGCAAGGTTTTACTACTGTCAGGAACCACCATATCCAAGTCCACTTCCAACTTCACACCCAGACCGTCACAATCAGGACAAGAGCCGAATGGTGCATTAAAAGAAAAGAGGCGAGGCTCCAACTCAGGTACCGTAAAGCCACAGACTGGACAAGCATAATGCTCGGAAAAGAGTAATTCCTTGCCATTCATCGTATCGATCACCACGTAACCGTCCGCAATTCTTAAGGCTGCTTCAATCGAATCAAACAACCGACTGCGTACACCGTCCTTAATAACAATTCGGTCCACCACTACTTCGATATCGTGTTTTTTCGTTTTAGAAAGCTCTGGAACTTCTGTGACATCATAAATATCTCCGTCCGCGCGCACACGCACGTATCCGTCTTTTTGAATTTTCTCAAAAATTGTCTTGTGTTGCCCTTTTTTCTTGCGAACAATGGGTGCTAGGATTTGCAACCGCTGACGCTCTGGCAATTCCAAAACTTGATTGACGATTTGTTCCACAGAAGAAGCAGTAATAGCTCCATGCCCATTGATACAGTAAGGAGTACCCACACGTGCATAGAGCAAACGAAGGTAATCGTTGATTTCTGTTGCTGTTCCAACCGTTGACCGCGGATTCTTGCTGGTCGTTTTTTGGTCAATAGAAATAGCTGGACTAAGTCCGTCAATTGAATCCACGTCTGGTTTTTCCATATTGCCCAAAAATTGGCGGGCATAGGCAGACAAACTTTCTACATAGCGACGTTGCCCCTCTGCATAGAGAGTGTCAAAAGCTAAGCTAGATTTGCCTGAACCAGACAAACCAGTCACGACAACCAACTTGTCTCGCGGAATTGTGACATCAATATTTTTTAAATTATGAGCTCGTGCTCCATGAATGATAATTTTATCCTGCATTCTTACCACACTTTATTTTAAACTTCTTTTTATTATAACAAAATTTTCTACAATCTTTTACCCAAAAACTCGGAATTTTATAGTATAATAGTACGGTGTGCAAATAACTGAAGGAGGAAAACATGAAACAAGTCTTTCTATCAACAACAACTGAACTTAAAGAAATTGATACGCTTGAGTCGGGGACTTGGATCAATTTAGTCAACCCTTCTCAAAGTGAGTCTACTGAAATTGCCAACGCCTTTGACATTGATATTACGGACTTACGAGCACCCCTTGACGCAGAGGAAATGTCTCGTGTTACCATCGAAGATGAATATACCTTGATTATTGTGGATGTTCCAATTACAGAGGAGCGAAATAATCAGACTTACTATGTAACCATCCCTCTAGGGATTATTATTACCGAAGAGGCGATTATTACCACCTGTTTGGAAAAACTCCCTTTATTGGATATTTTTATCAATCGACGACTGCGTAATTTCTATACTTTCATGCGTTCGCGCTTTATTTTCCAAATTCTTTACCGAAACGCCGAGCTGTATTTGACAGCGCTGCGCTCCATTGACCGCAAGAGTGAGCAGATTGAAAGTCAACTGCACAAGTCCACTCGCAATGAAGAATTGATTGAACTCATGGAGCTTGAAAAAACGATTGTCTATTTCAAAGCGTCCTTAAAAACCAATGAGCGTGTGATTAAAAAATTAACTAGCGCTACAAGCAATATTAAGAAATATTTAGAAGATGAGGACTTGCTGGAAGATACACTCATCGAGACCCAGCAGGCGATTGAGATGGCAGATATTTATGGAAATATCTTGCACAGCATGACCGATACATTTGCTTCTATCATTTCAAATAATCAAAATAACATCATGAAAGCTCTGGCTTTGGTGACAATTGTCATGTCCATTCCAACCATGATTTTTTCAGCCTATGGAATGAACTTCAAAAACAATGACTTGCCACTCAACGGGGAACCGCACGCTTTTTGGATTATTATTTTTATCGCCTTTGCGATAAGTGTTTCTCTGACTGTTTACCTTATTCACAAAAAATTATTTTAATTAAAAGGAGATCTTATGACACAAGTTTCTTTGGATAAACTCAGCAAAAAGAATCAAGAATTCATCCGCATCGCAACCCATCAACTCATCAAAGATGGAAAGACAGACGAAGAAATTAAAGTTTTACTAGAAGAAATTATTCCCACGATTCTTGAAAATCAAGCAAAAGGAATTACCGCTCGCGGACTTTATGGAGCACCTACTGTTTGGGCAGCCAATTTCTCAGAAGCAAAACAAAAAGAAGCTCAGACCGTTCAAGAAAATACCAACCCTTATCTCATGATTATGGATGCTTTCTTATTTGTCTTTAGTTTATTTGCTATCTTAAATAGTAGTGTTAACTTATTCTCCAAAAATCCTAGCAATTATGGCGTTGTGACGATTGTACTTGGTAGCGCGGTGGGGGCACTCGTATTTTACGGAATGTACTACTTTATTTACCGTTTTTATTATGCTGACCAAGACCAAAGTCAAAAACCACCATTTTTCAAATCGCTTCTTATCATTTCAGCTGCTACGATTTTGTGGGCTGTTGTTCTTTACGGAACAACCTTCCTGTTGCCAGCAGTTTTAAATCCAAAACTGCCGAACTTATTTATCCTTGTGTTCGGTGGTGGAACGTTGGCACTGCGTTTCTATCTCAAAAAGAAATTCAATATCCGCAGTGCTTTAACCGCACCAAAACAACTTTAGTCATATTTTTATTAAAACATCCGCTTGTTTCAACAAGTGGATGTTTTGAATAAGATCTGATAAATATTTTTAGTAACCGTTTCAAACAATTTTGAGCATAAGAAAAGCAACCTATTTAGTTGCTGATTGAGTTTTAAAAAATGAGCATGATTTTATGAAATTCATGCTCATTTTTATATTTTAGTCTTCGTTTACGAAAGGCATCAAAGCCATTACGCGAGCGCGTTTGATAGCTGTTGTTACTTTACGTTGGTTTTTAGCTGAAGTTCCTGTTACACGACGAGGAAGGATTTTCCCACGTTCTGAAACGAAACGGCTAAGAAGCTCAGTATCTTTGTAATCAACATATTCAATCTTGTTTGCTGCGATGTAATCAACTTTTTTACGGCGTTTAAATCCGCCACGACGTTGTTGAGCCATGTTCTTTCTCCTTTATATATTTATTCTGTTTGTCCATTAAAATGGTAGATCGTCATCTGAGATATCCATTGGATTGGTATTCCCAAATGGATTTTCATCACGAGAAAAGTTGGGGACTTGGTTAACAGAAGTTGAGTTCCCAAAATTGGAAGATGAATTTCCGAAGTTATTAGAAGTATAGCTACCAGAAGATTGACCTTCACGGCTGGCACGGCTTTCTAACAATTGGAAATTATCAGCTACCACTTCTGTCACATAGACACGTTGACCTTGCTGATTTTCGTAGTTACGTGTCTGAATACGACCAGTAATTCCGATGAGGGCTCCTTTTTTAGCCCAATTTGCAAGATTTTCTGCCTGCTGACGCCAAATCACAACGTTGATAAAATCTGCTTCTCTCTCGCCACTTTGATTTTTAAAGTTGCGATTGACAGCAAGAGTAAAAGTTGCGACCGCTTGATTTTGCGGCGTATAGCGAAGTTCGGCATCTCGGGTCATCCGACCCACAAGTACAACGTTATTTATCATAGTAACCCTTCTTATGCGTCAAGTTTGACGATCATGTGACGAAGAATGTCAGCGTTGATTTTTGAAAGACGGTCAAATTCATTCAAAGCGACAGCATCTTCAGCTTCAACGTTCACGATGTGGTAAAGTCCTTCACGGAAATCTTGGTTTTCGTATGCAAGACGACGTTTTTCCCAGTCTTTTGATTCAACAACAGTTGCACCGTTGTCAGTCAAGATAGAGTCAAAGCGTGCTACCAAAGCGTTTTTTGCTTCTTCTTCAATGTTTGGACGAATAATATAAAGAATTTCGTATTTAGCCATTGATTTTTCCTCCTTTTGGTCTAATGACCCCCAGACATTGCAAGGGGTAAGTGAGGTTTTCTCACGAATAACTATTATACTAAACATTCTGGGAAATAGCAAGAAAAATTCGATTTTTGTTTTTGTAAAAAGCACAGTTTTTTCCTATACTCCATTACCCATTCCACTTCAAAACCTTAAAAAAAGCTGATATCAGTTAGTTTTAAGCTATGCTCTATATACTGTTGTGTAAATTTTCTATCACTTTTCTAAGAAAGGAGTAAACCCATGAACTATTTAGTCATTCCTGCTTACAAACCTGACCTTCATCTTATTCATTTGTTGCAAAAGGTGAAGGAAAAGAGCTCGCTGCAAATCATCGTGGTAAATGACGGCAGTCCAGCTAACGATGATTCCATTTTTCGAGAAGCACAGAAATATGCTACTATTCTATGCCATACAACAAATCAAGGGAAAGGGCAAGCGCTGAAAACAGCTTTTTCTTATATTGATTCCTTAGGTCAATATGGGGCAGTGGTCACAGCTGATGCAGACGGTCAACACAAACTTTGGGATATTTTCCGAGTGAGCAAAAAGGCTCAAGAAAACCCTAATCGGTTGATTTTGGGAACTCGATCTTTTTCTGGTAACGTTCCTTTACGTTCGGCTTTTGGAAATAAATTAACACGATTTCTGTTTAAGCAACAGACTGGTGTTTCCGTGACAGACACCCAAACAGGACTTCGTGGATTTACAACCAACATGATTCCATTTATGTTGAAGGTTGAAGGGCGGCGTTATGAATATGAAATGAATATGCTGCTAGCTGCTTCCAAAGAATACCCTATCATTGAAGTTCCAATTGAGACGGTTTATATCAATGACAATCAAGCTTCTCACTTTAGACCGGTACGAGACGGGCTTATGATTTATAAAGATATGTTTAAGTTTGCTCTCTCTTCAATTAGTAGTTTTTTGGTTGACTATATCGTCTATGCTCTCGCCCTCTTTGTGCTTGCTGCGGTACCAACTAGTCTCAAAATTTTACTGGCAAACGGAGTGGCTCGTGTCACGAGCTCGATTTTCAATTATTCCGCAAATAAAAAACTGGTCTTTAAAAATAAAGACAGTGTCGCCAAAACAGGGACTGGTTATTTCGGTTTAGCCTTGGGCCTGTTTATCCTTGACACCCTTTTGATTAGACTCTTTTATGCCAGCTTCGGTCTCAATTTGCTGATTGTTAAAATCCTTGTCGGCGCTCTACTTTTTTGCCTATCTTGGCTCGTGCAAAAAAAAATTATTTTCAAGGAAAGGACTCATACCTTATTATGAAATTATTTAAAAAATCCTATGCTTATGCCAGTCTCTTTGGTATTTTGCTAACAGGATCATTTACCTATTCAATGCTAAAAACCTTTGTCTTGTCAGAGTCTATTACAACTGTAAAATCTTCTTCAAGCTCGACAAGTACAACTGCTGCTAAAGCCACAACAAATGCTACAACGACTGATACGAGCTATAAAGACGATAATATTTCAGTAAAGATTACTACAAAAACCGTCAGCAACACGAAAGTGTACATTGCAGATATTACGGTCAGCTCGCCTGAATATCTCAAAACCGCTCTAGCGCAAAATACTTATGGAAATAACGTGACTGCTAAGACTTCTGTCACAGCAGCCAATAACAATGCCATTCTTGCTATCAACGGAGACTACTACGGAGCTAACACGACTGGCTATGTCATCCGTAACAGTGTTGTCTATCGAAATACCGTACGAGAAGATGCTAGCAACAGTGACTTAGCAATTTATAAAGATGGGAGCTTCGGAATTGTTTACGAAAATGATGTTTCTGCTGATGACTTGGTTAAAAAAGGTGTTGTAAACCTTCTCGCTTTTGGTCCAACTTTGGTTGAAAACGGTAAGATTGCTGTTTCAAGCAATTCGGAAGTGGGGCAATCCATGTCTTCCAATCCGCGTACAGCTATTGGAATGATTGACAAAAATCACTATATTATCGTTGTATCAGACGGTCGAACTTCAGAAAGCGCGGGACTTTCTCTCTATGAACTCGCAGAAGTTATGAAATCTTACGGGGTGAAAACAGCTTATAACCTTGACGGAGGAGGATCGTCTACTCTTTACTTCAATGGTAAGGTCATCAATAAACCAACAACAAACGGAACAATTTCAGAAAGGGCGGTGAGTGACATTGTCTACATCGGTTACTAAAGCAAGCAAGAAACGGTTCAAAAAGACAGCCGTTGTCTATGCCTTAATCACAATATTTTTCTTCATTTTTAGTCGTATTTACGAGCACTTCAGCTTTGGTGAGACTTCAGTTTATATGCATTATCTCTTTGGAGCGCCACTGGTAGGAGGGATGGTACTTCTGATTTTTCAAAAAATCATCCCCAATCTTTCACGGCTCAGTCTCAATCTTTGGAATTCCGCGGTTGCAACCATTGCTACTGGCGTTCTCTTTCGTGGCATTGTCAACCTGTCTGGACGCTCCACCACAATGGACCTCCCCTACTGGTACGTAGGAGTAGGACTTGCTGGATTAGCCCTACTCTCCATGATCTTCACCAGAAGCGTGTGGGTAACAGAAGAATAGCTTTTATAATATTGCAGATCTCGAAAAATTCTTCGAGATGTTTCGTAAAATACTTGAGCCCAGGATAGTTTACTAATGCAATCACCTACAGAAAAAGGAAATTTGAGAAAATTATATATAAAAAGAAAGAAAATGATGGTTTTGGTCATCATTTTCTTTCTTTTATTCAACTATTAAACAGCCACTCTATGCTATTTTCTCTATAAGAGATCAAACGATAATAAGTAAGTTGCCGTTACAAGTCATAGACCGTTTTAGCCAATGGGTCAATAACTTGTCGAAGCAGAAACTGGTCATTTTCATATTGGTAATGACAAATGGCACAGTTACTGAAATAAATATTAGGATCAGGCAAATAGCCTACTTTTAGATAAAAAGCCCACATAGCGCCACCGTGACTGACGACCAATGTTGGATTCTCAACAGCAGGCGTTTTTTTCATGACTTCTGTCAGAGAGGTCAGCATGCGTTCTCCTACTTGAGCCACATCTTCACCCCCATAAGGCACGTATAAATCTTCAAAAGACACCGCACCAGCTCGAAACTTGGGCTGCAATCTTTCTGGCTGAGCTTCAAAAAGTCCAAAATTCCACTCTTTCACCCCCTTGAGACGGGTGTAATCTGTTCGACCAGTCACAATTTCCAAGGTATCAGAAGCCCTCTCTTGAGTGGAAGAGTAGATACCGCCAAATTCAATGCCATTTTTCTCGAAAAAAGCTCGCGCTTGCTTGGCTTGCTCTATACCTAAATCAGTCAGCGGTGAATCATACACTCCCTGCACCAAGCCCTCTTGATTGAAAAAAGTCTGTCCATGCCGCATCAAATATAAATCTTTCATTTACGCTTCCTCCCAGCCGCTAAAATCGTGACCAATCACTTCTTCTAGGTAAAATTGGTCATGTTCAAAAGTAAACTTCAAAATACCACAATTTGTCATGTGACCCAACTCATCCAGTTGCCAATTATCTTTCCAAGCACGAGCAAAATTAGCCATAGCACCACCGTGAGATACCATGAGAACAGACTTGCCTTTCGTTTCTTGCATGAGCTGTAGGATGGTTGCAGCCGTGCGCTCTCGAACTTGGTCTTGAGATTCGCCACCATAGGTCACAAAAAAATCTTCATATGGCAAAGGAGGATTGAGGTCTTCACTTTCTCCTTCAAAGGTTCCAAAATTCCATTCCTTGAGGCCTTTAACTCGCTGATAAGGAAGACTACCATTTGTAACAATTTCTAAAGTATCGCAAGCTCGCTCAGATGTTGAGCTGTAAGCCGCATCAAACGTAATTGCTGCATTTTTAAAATATTGCCCAGCCACCTGAGCCTGATACACTCCTAAGTCCGTCAAAGGGGCGTCACACCAACCTTGAATCCGATGCCGCTTATTGAATAAAGTTTGCCCGTGTCGCATCAAATAAAGTGTTTTTGTCATAAAATATTCCTCTAAAGAAGTTCTAATTTTTCAAGGGCATTGTAGAGACCGTCCTCGGCCACATCATCTGTCACCATATCCGCCATGGCTAATATTTCTGGGCCGCCATTGCCCATAGAAACCCCAATTTGACAATATTCCAACATCGGAATGTCAATCTTGGCATCTCCAAAAGCAATTGTATCTTCTTTTTTTGCCCCCAAATACTCTAGCAGTACATCAATCGCATGTGCCTTCGTAATATCCTTAACTCCTAGATCGCCAAAGAGAGCTTCCTCTCCACGACCACCCCATGTACCAGCCTTGAGCTCTGGAAAAGCTTCCTTAGAGTCCAAGTGATCCTGATAAGAAGTGAGAATAAAGCTGATTTTATTCAGATCATCTCGGTAAAGCTCGCCACCAAAGACCATGCCGTGCATCACATCTTCAACCTCTTGATGTTCAACTTCCGCATCTGTTTTGCCTTTTTTCTTGGCATAAAGTTTCATGACCGGACGTGCTGCGTCACGAAAATGTTCACTAGCAAAGAGACCGTTGTTACTTTCTAAATAAAATTCCAATCCTCTCTCATGCAACCAGTCTACAACTCTCTTTTCCACTTCTAAAGGAATCAGCTGATGCATAATAACCTGGCCTTCATGCTCCACATAAGAACCATTCCCGCCAATCATACCGTCCAGACCAATATCCCAGATTTCCTGAGGCATTTCCGCCTTACTACGTCCCGTACAGACATAGATCAGATGCCCATTTTCCCGCGCCTGACGAATAGCCTGAATAGCGGATTCTGGAATGCGATTGTCATAATCCACCAAAGTTCCGTCTACATCTAAAAAGATAATTTTTCTGCTCATCTGTTGACCTTTCTATTCTTCTAAGGCTGCTGCCCCGTCTGTTTCAATCACTTTCTGGTACCAGAAGAAGGAATCCTTGCGGGAGCGGTCATAACTTCCATTTCCTTCATCATCTGCATCCACATAGATAAATCCATAGCGCTTGCTCATCTCAGAAGTGGAAGCAGAAACCAAGTCAATACAGCCCCAAGGCGTGTAACCCATAAGCTCCACTCCGTCCTCAATCGCTTCGTACATTTGCTTAATATGCGCCTTGAGATAATCGATTCGATAGTTGTCATGAATAGCACCATCTGCTTCTACCTTATCCAACGCTCCCAGACCATTTTCCACGATGAAAAGTAGCACTTGATAGCGGTCATAGAGCTTATTAAGGGTAATGCGCAGACCCACCGGGTCAATTTGCCAACCCCAATCAGAGGCTTCTAGATAAGGATTTTTTCACCCATTGAAAAATTACCAGCAGTCTTTTCACCAGATGCTTCCTCTTGAGCGCGTACCACAGAGGACATATAATAACTAAAGGACATGAAATCAACTGGGTATTGCGCCAAAAGCTCTAAGTCACCATCTTCTATCTGCAATTCAATGCCATTTTGTTTGAAAAAGCGTTGAGCATAACTTGGGTATTTCCCTCTGACTTGTACATCCGAGAAGAAAAGATTTTCATGGTCTTTCTGAATCTCCTCCATGACATCCAAAGGATTGCAGGTAGCCGCATAAGCTTGCATACGAGCAAGCATCATACCGACTTTGAAGTCTGGGTTGATTTCTCGCGCTGCTTTGACTGCTAAACTGCTAGCTACAAACTGGTGATGTGCTGCTTGATACAAGTCTTGGAAATTTTGTTTCCTGTCTTCAAAAAGCAGTCCGCCGCTAACATAGCCAGAAATGCCCATAATATTGATTTCATTAAATGTCAGCCAATATTTCACCTTATTTTTATAACGTTCAAAAACTGTCCACACATAGCACTCGAAAAAGCCAATAACTCGGCGATCCTTCCAGCCACCGTACTCTAATGCCAAATGAATCGGTGTCTCATAGTGTGATAACGTCACCAAAGGTTCAATGCCATATTTATTGAGTTCATCAAAAACTGCGTCATAGAAAGCCAAGCCTTCTTCATTAGGCTGGGTTTCATCTCCCTTGGGAAAAATTCGACTCCAAGCGATAGAGAGGCGGAAGGTTTTAAAGCCCATTTCCGCGAAAAGAGCAATATCTTCCTTGTAATGATGATAAAAGTCAGAGCCCCAGCGCTTAGGGTAGAGTCCTTCCTTGTCATTAAGAGCAGCTTCTACTTTTGCTTTGGTCATGGGCGCAGAGAAACCTTCTAAATTTTGACGTTCTTCAGGTCGCACTGCTTTAGCTGTACCAGATGTAGCCGGACCACGCCCACCTAAATTTCAGCCACCTTCATACTGATTGGCAGCAGTCGCACCACCCCATAAAAAGCCCTTCGGAAACCTTTTTTCTGTCATTTCATTCACCTCATTCTTTGATTACTTCTATTATACTCTTTTTTTGAAACCCTTTTCTTGTAGAATAGTCAGAGATAATGATACTATTCTTTCATTATTTAATATTTCCTATCTATCAGAAAACCAAAAAGAGCGCATTTTCAGCACTCTTTCAAAGTTTCTAGCTGCAACTGCAGAACAACAAAGGTCAGAACATCCTGTTCCCAAAACAAGTCAGGACATGCTTACTTATTAAAAAATGTATGCGTCGCTTGATAAATTCGATGAGCAGTATCGGAATTGTTCATCGTATATAAATGAACGCCTGCCACATCTTGAGTGACTAAGTCAACAATTTGGTCAATCGCATAAGCTAATCCTGCTGCTCTGAGCGACTCTGGATCGTGTTCATATTTATCTAGAATAGAGCAAAATTTTCGTGGTAAATAAATGTTTTCACAGGTTTTGAGCAAACGAAGAACCTGATTTCTGTTTAAAATCGGCATAATCCCTGCATGGATGGGCACTTCAATCCCTGCTAAGATACATTTATCTTGAAAATCGTAAAAGCTCTCATTATCAAAGAAAAGCTGTGTTAAAAGGCTGGAACAGCCGGCATCCACCTTCTTTTTGAGATTTTGGATATCTGAGATTTGATTGGGCGAGTCCGGATGACCTTCCGGATAGCAGGCCCCCACAATCTCAAAGTGAGGAGCTTCTTTCTTAATATACTCAATCAAATCTGTTGCATAGACGAAATCCTTTTGGGGCTCCACATCAGGGAGGATATCCCCTCTGAGTGCCAATACTTTATGAACACCTACCTTATCAAGTGCTGTCAGAGTTTCTGTAACCATTTCCTTAGTCAGATAAACCGCAGGCAGGTGAGCAATGGTCGGGATGTGCAGGTCATTGCGGATAAAGTCCGCCAGACGCACCGTCGTTTCTTCAATATTGAACTTATTATTACTCGCTGTAACACTGATGAAATGAGGCACCAGATCCTGCATTTCCTTCAGGGCCGCCATAATCTTTTCATTGCCTACTGCTGGATTGGGAGGAAATACTTCAAAAGAGAGAGACGGGCTTTGGATAGACATGTTTTACAATTCCTTTGCTAATACTCAATGAAAATCAAAATTAGACGCGAAAGCGAGTCGGTCAAACTCTTTGGGAAAGAGTTTGAGGTTGCAGATAAAGCAAACCTAGTTTGCATCAAAAGTACTGGAGTTACATAAGAGAAAAGCTTCGCTTTCTTTATTTGCAACCTCTCACAGTCTCCCAGACAGTTTTTGACAGGAACTGCATTCCCTTTATCCGCAACTTTCAACAGTCCACTGGACTGTTGAAACTGGCAAAGTATCATGTTGATTTTCGAAGAGTATAAGACAGCAAGGGCAGGTTCAGGTCCGCCCTTCTGTCAGCTCTTATTTTTTGATTAAAGTTTTTCACGCGCTGCCTTGGCTGCCTCTACCAGGCGGACCAGACTGGCCTTGGTTTCAGTAATGCCACGCGTTTTCAGACCGCAGTCAGGATTGATCCAGAGCTTGCAGTTCGGCACCTTGGTCAGGATGGCTTCGATGGTGTGGTCGATTTCCTCTTCATTTGGTACACGAGGAGAGTGGATATCGTAAACTCCAGGTCCCACTTCTGTCTGGAAGTTCTTGGCCTTGAGCTCATCCAGGATTTTCAGATTGGAGCGGCTGGCCTCAAAAGAGATGACATCCGCATCCATGTTGTCAATGGCCGGGATGATATCGGTAAACTCTGAGTAGCACATGTGGGTATGGATCTGGGTATTCGGTGCTACGGTAGAGTGGACCAGACGGAAGGCCGGAATAGCCCAGTCCAGATAGTCTTCATACCAGTCGCTACGACGGAGCGGCAGCTTTTCACGCAGGGCAGCTTCATCGATTTGGATAATCTTAACGCCGGCAGCTTCCAGGTCCAGAACTTCATCCTTGATGGCCAGGGCAATCTGCAGGGTAGAGTCCTTGATGGAAATATCTTCCCGTGGGAAGGACCAGTTGAGGATAGTTACAGGTCCCGTCAGCATTCCCTTAACCGGCTTATCGGTCCGGCTTTGAGCATAGCTGGACCATTTAACAGTAATCGGGTTGAGGCGGGTTACATCTCCCCAGATAATCGGCGGTTTCACCCCACGCATACCGTAGGATTGCACCCAGCCGTTCTTGGAGAAGAGGTAGCCGGACAGGTTTTGACCGAAGTATTCTACCATGTCATTGCGCTCGAATTCCCCGTGAACCAGAACATCAAAACCAACTTCTTCCTGCCACTTGATCCATTCGTCGATCTGCTCAGCCAGGAACTTGTCATAGTCTTCCTGGGACAGTTCTCCCTTGCGGAAGGCCAGGCGCTTGGCCCGAACTTCCTTGGTCTGAGGGAAGGAACCGATGGTTGTCGTCGGAAGGGCCGGCAGTTTGAAGGCTTCTTTCTGAATGGCTTCGCGTTCTGCGAAGGTCGGCAGACGAGTATAGTCTGCATCTGTCAATCCAGCGATACGAGTTGCCAATTCAGCATTTTGACCGACACGCTCTGTCGCAAAGAGTTCCTTATTGGCAGCCAGGGCTTCTGCTCCGCCACCATTGCGGATGGCATCTAGGTCCCGAAGCTCATTCAACTTCTCAGCCGCAAAGGCAAAGTGCTTGAGGATGGCTTCTTCAAAGTCTTCATTGGCTGTGGTGAAAGGTACATGCAGGAGGGAGCAAGAGCTGGTCAGCACAAGCTTTTCAGCCGGAATCTGCTTCAGGACAGCCAGGCTCTTTTCATAATTATTGCACCAGATATTCTTACCGTTGACAATCCCGACATAGAGGGTCTTGTCGGCCGGGAAGCCGGACTTGACCAGCTCCAAGGTTTTCTTGCCTTCGACGAAGTCCAGACCGATAGCGTCTACCGGCAGTTCGATCAAATCAGAGTAGATATCCCGAACATCGCCGAAATAGGTCTGAATCAGGACTTCCAGTCCCTTCTTGTCAGCCAGGATTTTCCTGTAGAGATCAAGGAAGAGGACCCTCTCTTCGGCGGACAGGTCCTTGACCAGGCTTGGCTCATCCAGCTGGATGCGCTCAGCTCCTAGGTCGGCCAATTTGGCAAAGACTTCCTGATAGGCCTTGGCCATGGCAGCCACAAACTGGGCAGCCTCTACCCCTTCTTCAAAGTCGGACAGCTGCAGAAGGGTAAAGGGACCTACCAGGACCGGACGGGTATCCAGGCCCAGTTCCTTGGCTTCCGCAAATTCATAAAAGATCTTGCTGCCGGACAATTTAACCTGAGTATCCTTTTCAAACTTAGGCACAATGTAGTGGTAGTTGGTGTTAAACCATTTTTTCATGGGCAGGGCACGTACGTCCCCTTTTTCTCCTTGATAGCCGCGGGCCAGGGCAAAATAACGCTCCAAATCAGACAGATCCAGGCCCTGAACAGAGGACGGCACTACGTTAAAGAGGAAGGCAGCATCCAAAACGTTATCATAGTGAGAAAAATCGTTGGACGGTACTTCTGTAATCCCGTGCTCTTTGACGATATTCCAGTGCTTGGCGCGCAGCTCCTTGGCAGCAGCCAGGAGTTCCTGAGCTGAAATTTCATTCCTAAAGTATTTTTCAGTTGTGAATTTTAATTCGCGGAATTCTCCCAAACGCGGGAAGCCAATAATCGTAGTTGACATAGTCATCCTCCAAAATTTCTTGTTGACACTATCTTAACAGAAAATCTAAGCTCTGTATAATTGGAATTTCTAGGAATCTTGTTATAGTTTTTAACTATAACAAGATTCCAAATATATATTTAACATTGATTTCATCGCGTGTCGTTTAACATTTTATGATTTGATATAATTTAAAGCTATGGTAGTCGCATACATTAAAATTTTTGGAAATCCTTTGCTTGCTATTTTAAAAAATAGATGTTAGAATAGCAACATAATAAAAAGCAAAGAACATTTGGGGTGCCGAGGCTGAGATTATACCCATGGAACCTGATGCAGTTAATGCTGCCGCAGGGAAATGTATAAGAAAGACCAAACCGTTCTAATCATTTATGTGATTAGATTTTATTTTGTCGTGCCAAAACTCCTCATCTGCTCTGTTAGAAGGAGTTTTTTTTATGTTTGAAAAATGGAGTTTACGAGATGTTATCCTCTTAGCTCTTTTAGCTATTCTTTTCGGTGGGATTTTTGTCGGTTCAGGTTTTCTTTACAACATTTTGACAGCTATTTTAGCACCAGCAGGTTTGGAGCCTTTCGCCAATGAAGTCTTGTTTGGTCTTTGGTGTATGGCAGCTCCTATGTCAGCTATGCTCATTCACAAAGCTGGTAGCGCCACGATTGGAGAAGTGCTTGCAGCCCTCGCAGAGATACTATATGGCAGCCAATTTGGCATGAGCACGTTGATTTCTGGGCTCATTCAAGGTTTTGGTAGTGAGCTTGGTTTTGCAGCGACGCGATACAAATGCTATGATTGGCTATCGCTGACTTATAGCGCCATTGGTACGACTCTTTTGAGCTTTACCTATGAATATTTCAAAATTGGTTACTACGCTTTCAAACCCGGTTTTGTCTTAGCATTGCTTATTGTTCGCTTCTTCTCTGTATTCTTTTTCTGCGCCGTTCTAGTCAAAATCATTATGAATCTTTACGACAAGATTAACCAAGCTGCTGGTAAATAAGATGAAACTAACATTAGAGCACATTTATTTTAGAGATGTCTTTAAAGATTTAACCTTCGCCTTTGAAACAGGAAAAATGACGCTCTTGATTGGTGATACCGGTGCTGGCAAATCAACCCTTTTTCGGATTTTAACGAATTTCAACGAACTAGACTTCTCTGGAGAGGTCAAACTAGGTGATACACTATTATCTCATTTACCTATTCATGAACGAGTCACCTACCTCAGTATGATGTTTCAAAATCCAAGCCGTCAATTCACCATGACAACCCTTTATGAGGAATTGATTTTTACTTTGGAAAATCTCCAAACGCCTGCTGAACAGATTGATGCAAAAATCAAGCATGCTATCACTCTTGGGAAAGTAGAACACCTGCTCCATCGTAATTTTCTAACCTTATCTGGCGGAGAAAAACAACAAGTCTCTCTGGCGGTTCTGTTGGCTATGGATTCGCAGATTATTCTATTGGACGAGCCCTTTGCTTCTGTTGATCAAGAAGCACGCAAGCGCTTGATTCATCTGTTAGCTGATTTGACAAAAATGGGGAAAACGGTGATTCTGTGCGACCACGACCGCAGTCTCTATGCTGACTGCGTTGACCACCTTGTTGAGTTAAAAAATGGCGAACTTTTTGAACGAGATGTAGCTCTTTTAAAAAAGGCTCCTCCAAGCTATCAGTTGGTATGCGAACATACTCAGCGAAGCCCTTTCTTACAGCTGCAACATGTTTCCTGTCAATTTGACTCAAAAATACTTTTTACGATTGAGGATTTTACTTTTCAGCAAGGTGTTACGACTCTCATCGGGTCTAACGGTGCCGGTAAATCAACTCTTTTTCGTGCCATTTTGCAATTGCAAAAGTACAAAGGCAATATGAGTTATCAGGGCCGAAAAATTAAGAAGAACAAGCAATTGTATCGCCATATTACTGCCGTTGTTCAAGATGCTGAAAAGCAATTCATTCGGACGACACCCGCAGAGGAATTAAACCTTCCCTCTCTTTCCAGCGAAAACCAAGCAAAGACACAAGAGGCCTTAACTTTGTTTGGTTTAGACAGGAAAATGGATTCTAGTCTTTTCCACTTGAGTGGTGGGCAAAAAAAAATCATTCAATTATTGGCTATCTTGACCTTAGAAACTCCTGTCATACTCATGGATGAGCCCTTTACTGGTTTAGATAAAAAAGCCTGTGTTTTTTTTGCTAATTGGATCAGAGAAAAAGCTGCACAACAGAGCTTTATTATTATTTCTCATCGCTTAGAACCCTTGGACGGCATTAGCGATTACTTGGTAGAGCTGACATCTCACGGACTGATAGAAAGGAGAGCGCTATGAAAAAAGAAGAAACAAATGTCCTAGCACTCTTGCTCCTTCTCATTGTATTGACGCTAGAAATTTCCTTTGTCCGCTCAACATGGCTCAACTGCGCTGTTGTCGTAGGGGCACTTATCTACCTTACTTACCTTAGGAAATGGTGGGGCATTCTCTGGGTGTTCCTTCTGCCGTTGCTTCCGGCATTGGCAAATTTCTGGGCTATCCAGCTTCACGGCGATAAAAGTCAAGCAAGCGTTCTGTTTACACGTTCCTTTGCTTTAGCGGCTCTGGGAATGACCTTTTTATACGGCGTCAATCTCAATCAACTCTTGCGCTACTGGCATCAGAAGGGATTTCCAAGTCACTTTACTTACGGGCTGCTCGTTGTCTTAAACGCTATTCCAGTTATTCAAAAAGAAATCCAAGCTGTTCGCGAAGCTAGTCTCTTGCGGGGTAAAACCTTGCATTTCTGGTCACCAATCTTTTATATCAAAGCAATTTTTATCGCTTTTAACTGGCGTGATTCCTATGTAGAAGCTATGTACGCCCACGGATTTGATGAGACTATCAAGCGAAGCTATTACCGACATTTGGAAACACCAAAAAGTACCACCCTTGCTTGCTTCTTGATTTTCCTCCTTATCAATCTAACCCTTTTTATCCCAAAGTAGGAATTTGATACAAAAACACTGCGATCAATTTTATTTTTTAGAAGGTCTTTTTATCCACTTAAAGTAGGTCATCGTCTAATTCTATCGCAACACAAGCACCGTCTTTATGCTATAATGATATCAAGTAATCCAATTTATGATAGATTTTAATAGGTTTACTCTTACAATCGTTCCCATCTCTTTTGTTGAAAATAAAAAGGAGTCACTCATGAAAATCATTTTTTTACACGGTCTTGGACAGGATAAACACTCTTGGGATAAAGTCCGTGAACTTCTGCCACAATATGACACCGAGGCTTTAGACCTCTTTTACACAAATAACAACATCATTACAGTCTCTCAGCTAGAACAACACCTTTGTCAGGAACTTCAAGCCATTAACGAACCATTTGTTCTAGTTGGATTGTCTCTCGGTGGAACTCTTGCCTTAAAGGTGGGGCAACAATTCCCTCAGCTCCAAGCACTCGTTTTATCAGGAACTCAATATAAACTAAGCTCCAATCTACTCTATAAACTCCAGCTGCTTATCTTCTCTTGCCTACCAGACTCCCTATTCAAAAAAGAGGGGCTTCATAAAAAATCTTTTGTTGGCCTGTTAAAAGACTTGAAAAATTTAGATTTATCAAGTCAACTAAGTGCAATACAACTTCCCAGCCTCATCATCTGTGGCAGCAAAGATTGGCCTAACCTGCCTTCCTCTAAAAAATTAGCTGCAGCTTTACCACAAGCAGATTTTGTGACACTTTCAGGTGGAAATCATACACTTAACACAGACCACCCTCAAGAAATGGCCGCTATGATTGAAAGATTTATCCTACAAAATTGTGAAATCTGAGGTTTTCTCAGATTTTTTAAATTTTAGAAATATTTGAGAATTGCTTGAGACTTATTTGACAAGCATTTTGTATACTAAATAGTGAAAAGAGGGAAACTCTACGATAGAAAAAATGGAGGTCACGTTATGGAAACTGTTGTAAATGTGAAACACATCAGCAAGAGATTTGGACAACAACTCGCTTTGGATGATGTCAGTCTCACTGTGAAGCAAGGAGAAATTTACGGGCTGATTGGGAAAAATGGAGCCGGTAAGACAACGCTTATCAAAGTGATTACCCAGCTGATTCAGCCCAATAGCGGTACGATTGCTCTCTTTGGTTCTTCTAATAAATCCGAATGGACGCACGCTCTCAAGCGAGTCGGTTCTGTCATTGAAGCACCCGCTGCTTACAATCACTTGACGGCCTATGAAAACTTAAACTATTGCTGCAAGATACGGCATATCCCAAATGCGGATAAGGTTATCCGAGAAACTCTCTCTTACGTCGGACTAACCAATACTGGCAAGAAAAAATTCCGAGACTTTTCTCTTGGCATGAAACAGCGCTTGGGCATTGCTATTGCTCTTCTGTCAAAACCAGATTTGATGATTTTGGATGAACCGATTAACGGGCTTGACCCTGTCGGAATCAAAGAATTCCGCCAGTTGGTGCAACGCCTCAATAAAGAATTAAATATGACCTTCATCATCTCCAGTCATATTTTAAGCGAGCTATACTTGGTCTCTACAAAATTCGGCATCATCGAAAATGGTCATCTCATCAAAGAAATTACGAAAGTAGAATTTGAAGAAGATAATGAAGATTATATCGTTTTGAAAACAAATAATCTTGCTGAAGCAAGCAAAATTCTTCACGATCAACTAGGCTACCGCCTCAAAGTTGTAAATGCAACAGACGAGCTGCATATTTTCACTCACTCGCACGAAATCAACAAGATTATTCAAGAGCTAGGAAAGGCGAATATTGCTATCAATGAAATCTACTATGCTCGTCAAGATTTAGAAAAATACTTTACAGATCTAGTAGAATAGAGGGAGGTTTATCATGATTCATATTATTCAAGCAGACTTTTATCGTCTTTTCCGTTCAAAAGGTTTTTGGATTACAGAAATCCTTTTTATCACCACACTCTTATTAGGTGTGCTCTACGGTGTTGTGGGAAGTATCGGAGTTCATACAGATACAAAAGCTTTTGAAAAACTGGGTGATAACGGAGGCTGGACTGGCTTTGAGGCTATCACTAAAACCTCTGATAATCTTAGTAATACCATTATCTTTACTATTATCCTTGTTGTTTTATTGATTGGAATTGATCTCACTCAGAAATTATATAAAAATTCTATTACTAGTGGTATTTCACGGGCAGAATTCTATTTATCTAAATTCCTTGTTCTGGCAACTCTCATCGTACTTCAATTGATTCTAACCTATTCCTCATTTATTCCAGCTACGCTCATCAATGGTATGGGAACCGCACCCAAACATTTTCTTTCTAATTTTCTCATTACGATAGGGGTTCAATTTATTTGTACCCTAGCTTGGGTTAGTCTTGTTTCTTTCGTACTATATGCTACCAACTCTATTATAGCTGCTATTTTCACTTATTTGATCGGTGTTTCCCTGCTAAGTCTGCCAACTGCCTTTTATCCAGATATTGACTGGTTGAAATACTTGAACATGCAATTCTATTTTGACATGGTTTCTAAACAGGATATGGTATTCAAAACCATAACCATCGCTCTTCTCATCACACTTCTTTTTACATTTAGTGGTATACAGGTATTTAAAAGAAAAGATTTATAACAAAAGAAAACAGCTAGTCAAAGATTAGCTGTTTTTCTGTATAAAATATTCACAAACGGACAAGTAATTCAAACCAATTTCCTTTAGCTTTCATGGTTAAATCACCGCCAAGAATATCTACTAGTTGTTGAGTGATATAAAGTCCTAAACCAGAAGATTCTTCCGTGTTAGAGAGGTTTTCAGAATAAAAGCGATTGGTTAATTTTTCCAAATGCTGAATTGGCTGACGGACTATATTTTTTACACTTAAATGAATAGCCGCATCTTTTCGGATTAAAGATAGCTGGGCAGTTTCCTTTCCATGCTTGAGGACATTGCTTAGCATATTTTGGACAATTCGCTCCAAAATTTCTGGATCTGTCTTTATTACTAACCCCTCCTGCAAATTTACTTGCAATTCAATTCCTTGCTTTTGAAAGGCATCATAAAAAGAAAGCATTTGCTTTGCAACCAGTTTGGAAATATCTATTTGTCGAAACTGCGGCCGAACAGCCCCTTCCATAAGACGACGATATTCCATGAGCGCTTCCAAACGATTGGAAACAACGGACAGATTGGTCGCAATTTTCAACAGCTGTTTATTTTCTTCTTTTTCCTTTATAAGCTGTTGGGTATAACCGCTAGCGATGGTCAAGGGTGTGCGAATATCGTGAGCAATATTGCTAATAGCCATATCCAAAGTTTTCTTCTCCTGGCGAGCAATAAAACGTGTTTGTTCTACTTCTTGAAAGAGTTTTTCCACTTCATTTGCCACCTCAATAATTGTTTGACCATGATATTGAGGTGTTAAGCGTATCTGACTACCAGTTTCCCGTTTCTCACGAATCTGTTGTGAAAGATTACGGACTGCAATATGATAACGCACGAGCAAGAACCCAAGCAGACCGATGAACATAATTAGTATAAATTCAAGCATTCTCAGTCCTCCTTAAGTCGTACACCCAGTCCCCAAATCGTTTCGATATATTCTTCCGAATTATCTACTTGGGCCAATTTTTTACGAAGATTGCTAAGGTGAGTGTTCAGTGTATTATCTCCCGGCAGGTAGGGTTCTCCCCAAACCAATTCAAATAATTCTTCTTTTGTGTAAATTTTCTTCGGATGACGAAGCAAGGTTTGAAGTATCTGATACTCCTTCTTCCCCAAACGAACTCGCTTCTCGCCATTGACCACTTCAAATGTATCTGGTGAAAGACGGATATTTTTTATCCCTTGAATTTCCGTTGCTTGCTCTTGTGAAAGGTGGTTACGCAACTGCACTGTCACACGCGCAAAAAGCTCGTCCAGATCGAACGGTTTGACGATGTAATCATTCGCGCCGTCCAACAGATACTGACTAACCAGCGGCTTCTCACCCAAAGCTGTCAGCATGACCACTGGAATCTGACTGCTTTTGCGAATTTCTGCTAAGACTTGATCACCATTTTTTCCCGGCAACATAATATCCAGCAGCACCAAATCAATCTTCTGCTGCGCAAAAACAAGCAGTCCTTCCGTTCCAGAATAAGCTGAATAGACTCTATGTTCAGCTTGAAACAAATCTTTTAAAATTTCATGGATATCGTTATTATCTTCGATGATTAAAATAGTAGCCATATTACTTCCATTTCCAACAAAATCTCTTATCCCTAGTGTAGCAAGGAAAAAGACGGAAGTCAACGGAAAGCAAAAAAGAGAGTGGGATGACGAAATCAAGTTTCTACGAAGCTACTGATTTCTGTCCCACTCTCACCGAATTCTTGAAATAAGAGAGCCGATTAAAATGATTTTAAATTCTGTCTCACGCTCCAATTGCTCTATTTCACACTTGCCCCATTAGTCGCAATGACTTCTTTATACCAGTCAAAGGATTTCTTCTTGGAACGTTTGAGTGTGCCGTTTCCATCGTTGTCACGGTCAACATAGATGAAGCCATAACGTTTTTTCATCTCGCCAGTACCGGCTGACACTAGGTCGATACAGCCCCAAGTGGTGTATCCTAGAAGTTCTACGCCGTCTACATTGATTGCATCACGCATCGCCTTGATATGGGCAGCTAGGTAGTCAATGCGGTAGTCATCTTCGACATAGCCATTTTCATCCGGTGTATCAACTGCTCCCAGACCGTTTTCCACGATAAACATGGGTTTTTGATAGCGATCCCAGATGACGTTAAGAGTAATTCGCAAGCCCAGCGGGTCAATCTGCCAGCCCCACTCAGAAGCTTCTAGGTAAGGATTCTTAAGCGAGGCAAAGATATTTCCGGCAGTTTTTTCATTGACCTTTGGATCACCAGAAGCCACCCGGCTGGAATAATAAGAGAAGGAAATGAAATCCACCGTATAGGTCTTAAGCAATTCTAGGTCTTCTTTTGTCATTTCAACTTCAATACCCAGACGCTCCCATTTTTTCTTAGCATAGTTTGGATATTCTCCTCTGGACTGGACATCAATGAAGAAATAGCTTTCTCGATCTTCCTGCAAAGCTGCCCAGTAATCTGCTGGATTGGCTGTATTTGGATAATACTGACCAGCCGCCAGCATGCAGCCAACCTTGTTTTCAGGGTCAATCTCATGGGCTAACTTGGTAGCAATAGCTGAGGCTACCAATTCATGGTGAGCTGCTTGGTATTTGACCTGTTCTTCATTTTCCCCTTCTTCAAAGTAAAGTCCTGCTCCCATAAACGGTGCATGGAGAATCATATTGATTTCATTGAAGGTCAGCCAGTATTTGACCAAACCCTTGTAACGAGTAAAGAGCGTGCGGCAAAGACGCTCATAAAATTCCAGCATTTTGCGACTGCGCCAACCCCCGTACTCCTCAATCAAGTGCATAGGACAGTCAAAGTGGGTAATAGTCACCAAAGGCTCGATGCCATACTTATGGCATTCCTTAAAGAGGTCTTCGTAAAATTTCAAGCCTGCCTCATTAGGTTCCAACTCGTCTCCCTTTGGAAAAATCCGAGACCAGGCGATAGAGAGTCGATAAGTTTTAAAGCCCATTTCGCCAAAAAGCGCAATATCTTCTTTAAAATGATGATACATATCAATGGACCCTTTTGCCGGATAGAAATAGCCTTCCTCAAAGTCAAACATCTTTTTCTTACCAGCAATAATCGGGAAACGATCCGCACCAATCGGCACCACATCGACATTTGCAAGACCTCTACCATCAACATCATAGGCCCCTTCACATTGGTTGGCAGCGGTCGCTCCGCCCCATAAAAATCCATCTGGAAAAGTCAATTTTTCTGTCATATCTTCCTCCTTATAATATAAAACGTTTTCTACACTTTATATTATAACAAACAAAGAAGAAGTTTTCTTATAAAATACTGTCAAATAGTGATACTATTCTATTTTCCAAGTGCATTAACGACTTTTGCTAACTTTTGTCATTTAGAACTGAATATTGTTATTAAAATCGGGTATCTGACTTCATTTCTCTATCGCTTAGCATAACAAAACTCCCTTTGAAACGCCAAAGAGAGTTGGATGATAATTTATCCATTTTAGTACAATTTCAAATCCCGTGGGTCTACTGGGAAAGTTGGATTATAAGGATTATGACGAAGTTTGAAGTGTTTTACTTCTTCAATCGTTTGGGTACCAGATAATTGCATCACTGTTTTTAATTCATCATTGATATGCTCAAAGACTTGGCGGACACCCACACTACCACCAAGAGCTAGACCATAAATCACAGGTCGTCCAATAGCCACTAAATCTGCCCCAGAAGCGAGTGCCTTAAAGACATGCTGACCACGACGGACACCTGAGTCAAAGACAATTGGTACACGTTTGTCAACTGTTTCAGCCACTTCTTGCAATGAATCAAATGCTGCCGGACCGCCGTCAATTTGCCGTCCACCGTGGTTGGTCACCCAAATACCAGAAGCACCGGCATCAAGCGAGCGCTCTACATCTTCACGGCATTGTGGACCTTTGACATAGACAGGAAGGTCTGAGTAAGATGCGATAAATTCCACATCACGAGGGGATAATTTTTGCTTAGCTGATTTGTAAACAAAGTCCATTGTCTTGCCTGCACCATCAGGAAGGTATTCTTCTACAATCGGCATGCCAACTGGAAAAACAAAGCCATTGCGTTTATCCACTTCACGATTCCCTCCAACAGTTGCATCGGCTGTCAGGACAATTGCTTTATATCCTTCAGCTTTGACTCGATCCATGATATGACGGTTAATGCCATCATCTTTACTAAAGTAGAACTGGAACCAATGGGGGGTTCCTTGAAGAGCTTGCGAAATTTCTGGAAGATCGACTGTTGAATAAGAGCTGGTGGTATAAAGAGAGCCAAATTCATGCACACCTTTTGCTGAAGCCACTTCTCCTTGTACATTCGCTAGCTTATGAGCCGCTACCGGAGCTAGAATAATTGGAGACGATAGTTTATCCCCGTCAAATTCAATCTCTGTACTTGGATTTTCCACATTGCGAAGTGTATGAGGCACAATTAGCTTATGGTTAAAAGCACGAATATTTTCCCGCAGAGTAAAAGTATCTTCGGCTCCACTTGCAATATAGCCAAATGCAGCTTTGGGAATGACCTTCTGAGCCATGGGCTCTAAATCATAAGTGTTAATGAAATCAACTGGGCCTTCAGCACTACTAGTTTGGTAAGACATCATATTTCCTCCTGTCTTATATGCACATATCCATAGAGAGAATTCAATCGAGCCTTTGAAGCAAGCGCTTTCATTCTCTCGAAGCAAAAAACTCAATCAGTCTATCTAACAGATCAGAATAATAAGAATTCGTATAAAATTTATACCAATTTAATGAAGTGAAACAGCTTTTGCAATTTATAGTAGAGTTAGAGGGGATGCCTTCCCACTCTAACTACTATAAAGGTCGTAAAAATTAAGATAAGCTGTGGCTCACGTTATGGCTTGACACCATATTCTTTGAAATAAGCTGTAATAGGTCGCAGCTCTTGCCCATCATAAGCCGCAAAGAATTCTTCTGGACTCATTTGACCATGTGTTTCTTGATAACCAGCAGAAATTTTTTCTACAAAGTCACCATCAACAATATCCAATTCCAACTCTTCCACAGGGATACCACGTTTGTCTGTGATTTTAGCATCAATCAAAACAGGCTTCCCAGATTTTGAAACTTCAAGTGCGCGGTCAAATGCAGCTGGCAATTCCTCTAAAGTTTTAACTGTTATTCCCTCTACTCCCATTCCTTCTGCAACTTTCGCAAAATCTACTTCGTAGAGATCTACGCCTGAAAAGTTCATGACCAGATCTTCCTGTTCAGACTTGATAAAGTTGAGTGAATTGTTAGAAGTGATAATATTGATAATTGGCAACTGGTATTTGACTTGGGTCGTCAGATCCTGCATCACCATCGAGAATGCACCATCTCCAGCAATATTGAAAACTTGGCGATTCGGAAAAGCAAATTGACCTGCGATAGAAGCTGGTACACCATAACCCATGGTGGCAAAAAGAGCGGAGATGGTCCATTTCTTCTCTGGTGTAAAGTTTAAGAAGCGGAAGCTATTGATAATATTGTCCCCAACATCAATACCATAGACAGCATTGGCATCTGAAATGCGGTTGATTTCGCGATAAACTTGTTCAAACTCTAGTGGTCCGTCTGCTTTTTGCATTAAACGTGCCAGATAAGCTTTCCAATCTTTCATGGCTGCCACACTTGCTTGATAAAATGGTTGCGGAGCGACCGCTTCACTACGTTCCAAGGCTTTTTTCAGAAAACTTCCAGAATCTGATAAAATTCCTAAATCCAAGTAGTGATGACGACCAAAATTAGCAGCATCAATATCAATAGAAACAAACTTAAAATCATGAGAACGATAAACTAAGTTGGCAAATGGGAAGTTTGTCCCAAGAGCAATCACCAGATCAGCCGCCGCAAAAGCTTCATCACCAACCTTAGAAGCAGCACGATTCAATGTTCCTAAGTTGGCTTCAAAGTCATCTGGAATTTTGCCCTTAGCCAGACCCGCTACAGCAATCGGAATTTGCAATTTTTGAGACAGTTCTATCAATAACTGGGCATTGTTCCCGATACCAGAACCTACATGAAAAATAGGACGCTTAGCTGCTTTTACTAGTTCAAGAAATTGATCCACTTCGGCATCCGTTGCTTGTGGCAACGGTAAGTTTTTTTCTGCTGTATGAGAAGCATAATCTACATCTGGAATTTCTACATAACCAAAATTATTTGGCATGATAACAACAGCTACACCATTATGTTTATAAGCCTCACGAATCGCTTTATCGACAACATAGGGGAGACTTTCTGGTGTCATAACCACTCGGTTGTAAACCGCAACATCACTAAACATCGGTAATTCAGAAAACTCTTGGAAATAATCATAATTCATATTTGTGCTAGGAACTTGACCAACCAAAGCCAAAACCGGAGCATGATCTTCCCGCGCATCGTACAAGCCATTTAAAAGATTGACAGCACCAGGGCCAGCAGATCCAAGAGTTACGCCTATTTTTCCAGTCAATTTAGCATGAGCTGCAGCTGCAAGAGCTCCAACTTGTTCGTGACGAACTTGAACAAAGTGAATGTTTTCCTTTTCCAGATCCAGCGCATTCATAGTTGAATTGACAGAACCACCAGGGTAACCGTAAACATTTTCCACACCCCATGCTTCTAATACACGAAGCATAGCAACAGCAGCGGGCACTGTTTTCACATTAGACATAATAATCCTCCATCTCAGAGAATGGAATTGCAATTTCAAAATCTGTTTTTTAGTTACGGTAATATCATAATACTTTTTGAATTCGTTTACAAAAAATTTGCTCACAGATTTTCACAATCTCAGAAAATATCAAAAAGCTTATACACAACAGCATTTCCTTTTATGCTTTATCTAAGTTTGTGACATAATAAACAATGCTTTTCAAATATAAAAAAACACCTACGGATTCCCAACCGTAGATGTTGTAAAGTTTGAATTAAGCAACAGCAATATACCGTCTCTTTCCGCTAAAAGCAATGTAAGAAATCCATGTCGCACCATCTGCATTCAAAACCTTATCATAAGTGACCGATTGCCCGGCATCATAATAAGCCAATTCAGGAGCTGACATTCTAGCTTCTGCTTTGATAGAGGAGCGTTTTGTAAAACGATATACACCTTGAGCAGGGATAGAGGGTGTTTGGGGAGACGGAGTCGTTGGTTTTGACGGGGTTACTGATGAAGCGTAATCTCCACCTTCAAAGCCATAATATTCCTCTAAACTCAAACCAGAATGGTAAACTTCATCAGCTTCCTTACCGATGTAACGAATATGCCATGCTTCTGGCATGTATCCTGTCGAAGCTTCTTTCCCTGGTTGGTAACGGACTACAAAACCGTAGCGATGTGCATTGTTCTTCAACCAATTACTTGCAGCAGCGTCCTCTAAAAGATTGCCCGCTTTATCCGTTAAATCAAAGACAAGACCTGTTTGGTGCTCACTATAACCCGGACGTGCAGAGTAACGATCCGCAGCAGCTTGACCATCTTTGTTCACATAATTTTGATACAGAACCTTTTGATAATCATAACTTCTAAATCCGCTGTAAGCATAACCAACATTATAGCCTTGAGCAATCATATCATTTCTTAATCGAAGAAAGGCAGCTTTTGCAGTTGGATTTTCACCAGGATTGTAGTTAGCAGCCATCGGATGTTTTTTATTTGCCACTACAATCTCGTCATATTTTCCTTGGACAAAGTAGTAAGAGCCATTATATTGTACTTCTTTTACACTCGTTTGAGATCCTTCCACCTTAGTCGTAGTACCCGTTACACCCTGCAAACTACCGTCCGACTGAACATAGTACATGTGTATGTTATATTCACCACGATTATTTTTATGACGGCGGATATCCACACTCAACTTATAACTGCCATCATTTTGCTTAGCAGCATCGTACCAGATCACATCATCTTGACCGCCTTGGCTGGACCAAACAGGCAGCTTTACTGTCTTCACACCCTTGGTCGAGCTGACATTCGTCACCACCACATCAAAACCTTGCGAAGTCTTGTTTTCAATGTGAATCGTGCCAGTCACCTGAACAGGTTTGGGAGCTTCTTCATTTGTTAAGGTTGCAATTGGGATATAGCGACGTGTACCACTGTAGCTAACATAACTAATCCATTGATGATGATCTGCGTCCAATACCTTATCATAGCGAATTCTTTCTCCTCTTGCAAAGGTAAATTCAGTCTTAGCCGTCATTGTGGGACTATTTTTGACTTCAACTTCCTTTTTAAAAGTATAAACTCCTTGAGACGGAATGGATTCTCTTGCAGAACTTGGTGCCACTACGGTTGTCTTGGTACCGCTAACACCTCTTACTTTGCCATTTGATTCAATGTAGTAAAGGTGAATATTATATTCGCCATATTCCCCCTTGTGCTTGTCAACATTGACAGAAACTTTATAATTTCCATCACTTTGCTTAGTGGCATCATACCAAATAATATCGTCTTGACCATCCTTATCTGTCCAGATAGGAACTTTCACTCTAGAAATTCCATTGCTGTCTGACGCATTTGTAATCAGGACATCAAAGCCTTGAGATGTCTTATTTTGAATGTTAATGGTGCCAGTCACACTATATTTTGGCTCTTCCACCTTAGTCGTGGTACCCGTTACACCTTGCAAGCTACCATCTGACTGAACGTAATACATGTGAATGTTGTATTCGCCTCGATTATTTTTATGGCGACGAATATCCACACTCAACTTGTAGGTGCCGTCTATTTGCTTGGCTGCATCGTACCAGATGATGTCATCTTGACCGCCTTGACTGGACCAAACAGGCAGCTTCACTGTCTTCACGCCTTTGGTGGAGCTAACATCTGTCACTACCACATCAAAACCTTGCGAAGTCTTATTTTCAATGTGAATCGTGCCGGTCACACTATATTTAGGTTCTTCCACCTTAGTCGTGGTACCCGTCACACCTTGCAAGCTGCCGTCTGACTGAACGTAATACATGTGCACATTATAGTCACCGTAGTTATTCTTATGACGACGAATGTCCACACTCAATTTATAAGTGCCGTCATTTTGTTTAGTGGCATCGTACCAGATGATGTCATCTTGACCGCCTTGGCTAGACCAAATAGGCAACTTCACCGTCTTCACACCCTTGGTCGAGTTGACATTCGTCACCACCACATCAAAGCCTTGCGAGGTCTTATTTTCAATGTGAATCGTACCTGTCACTTGACTTTGAGCTGGTCTTTGAGGTGCTGGCTGAGCTAACTTTGTAACAGCTGCATAACGACGCATTCCACTATAAGAAATATAGCTAATCCATTGATAACCATCATTTTCCAGCACTTTATCATAGTTAACGCTATCGCCTCTATTAAAAGTAAATTGTGTCGGAGCTGACAATTTGGCTTCATTCTTAACCTCTGTCGTTCCAGAGAAAATATATCTTCCTCTAGAAGGGAAAGTTCCTGTTGAAGAAGGTGTTTGCTTTGCTGGCTGTTGAGGTTCAGATTGAATCAGCTTGTTAATAGCCGCATAGCGACGAGCTCCACTATAAGAGCGGTAACTTAGCCATTGGTATCCATCTGCAATCAAAACTTGGTCGTAAAAAACGCGATCCCCCGCATTCACATAAAATTGCAATGCTGCACTTGCTTTTGGTTCATTCTTCACTTCCGTACGTTTCGTATAAGTGTAATAGCCCTGACTTGGTAAAGAAGGTACACTTTGCGCTACTTTGGATTCTGCCAGACGTGCTTCGTGCGCTGTTTGCGTTTTATCCATCAATTTCGCAACATCAATTTCTTCTTTTCCTGCTTCTTTTTCGACAGGACTCTTTTCAATTTTTGCAGTTGTTGAAGGGGTAGCTGTGTCTGTTGTTGCATCAACAGATGAATTTGTTGTTTCGTCTTCTGTCTGTGTCGCTGCATCAACAGTCGTTGGTTGAGAAGGTGTCGTCTCTGTAGCTACAGAAACAGCTTTATCCGCTGAAGAACTAGTTGGCGCAGTTGTTGTTACAGCAGTTTCTTTTTGAGTTGCTGCTGATTGAGAAGACACATCAGTTGATTCAATTGTGTTTTGAGTCTTATTTACTGTGCCAACTTGAGCCGCTTCTGGTACTGTTCCAGTCGTGGCTTGTTCATCAGCTAACACGGTTTGACCGCCCATAAAGAGGACACATCCAATCAAAACAGAAGCCGCACCGCACGAATATTTACGAATGGAAAAACGTTGTTCTTCGTGATCAAACATTCTTTTTTTCATCACTTGTCCTACTTTCTAATTTATGTTTATCATCTTAATTTCTATAAAAGGTATGTGCATTGGCATTTTCATCTTGCCCAATCAAAATACGATCTGTATTAGAGACATTTCCTGTAATAGGATCAGCTATGCCTGCAGGAATCCTTAAATTCCAAAATCATTATACAACTTTGTTTTGTAAAAATTAACACATTTTATAAATGTTTGTAATTTATTTGTAATATTTCTCTTGTCCAAGAAAAAAGGTTAACAATATCTTTAATGTTTTACATCTGAATAGGCTATGTAGTAACGCTTAGACTCTGTTCCATTAGAAACTACAAAACTATACCAATTTTCACCGTTTTCAAAAACATACTGATCCCAATCAACATTTCCTTTAGGATAAGTATAAGCAACTTCGCTTGATTTATCTGGTGAAGCATAAACTGGCGTGTCTTGGTACAGTTCAAGAGTTCCAGAGGTCACTTGAGTACCTCCTCCTTGAGATTGAACAATTGAAGAAGTCGAAGATTGCTGACTACTTGCACTATTTTGGCTATTTGAATTACTAATCTCTGATGATTGAGCATTTGTAACCGAATTGTCTTGCTCTTTATCAGTTGTTTTATTATCATTAGTAGACGTTTTGTTATTTTGAGAAGCTTTTGTCTTTTTAGAGCTACTACTTTTTGTTGTTTTTACTGAATGTCCATTTGTCCCACTTTTGACTTCGTTTTTATGACAAGCACCAAGTAAGAGCATAGAGCACAACATGGTTACACTTGCTAATTTATATGAATTTTTCATTGTATTTCCCTTCTTTTTCAGGAATCCTTAAATTCCAAAATCATTATACAACTTTGTTTTGTAAAAATCAACATATTTTAGAAATATTTGTAATTTATTTGTAACAATTACCTTGTTCTCATATTCCTGATAGGAACAACAAAATTTTGATAACATTTTTTATGTTTTTCACAGAATTAAATCTCCTTTCTAGGTACACATTATATACCTTTGAATAAACTATTTCAATAGATTTTTATAAAAATAGTTATTTTTTTTGTAATTATGACTATAATTATCTCACATGTTTGGATATATTCACTTAGTTTTAAGGTAGCAGTTCAAAAAATAAAACACGAATAAAATTAGCCCCATAATCAACTGGACATAAGATTATTCGTGTTTTCTAAAATTTATCTTTAACTTACACTTTTTGAAAATTATCACGAAGATACTTTTCAAGCGTCAACGCCATTTTTTCATTACCGCTTAGTTTATATAATACTTGTGAAAGCGTAAAATAGTGTTTTACAATACTTTGGCTAGAAAAATCCTCGCTAATATTTGCTAATATACAGTATAAATCTGCTAATAAATAACTACAACTGTATTCATTACATTTTTCAATAACATCAAGCGTTTCCTCTATTCCCTTTTCAATCTGAGAGCTTTTCCAAAGATAGCGACAAAAATTATATCTAATTTTAATATAAATTTTCAACTCTATTATATGAGTAAAGTCAATACTTTGAAGTTTAGGTAGTACTGCTTGATAACATTTTTCAAATTCATCATTATTTTTTTCTTCTAAAAAGAAATTAAGCAAGGTATTAGAGATACGAAGGTACATTAACTCATCTTTATTTAATCGCACAAGCATTTGTTCTAATTTTTTAATAGCCTCTTCTCTTTTATTATCACAATGAAATGAAACAATTGCCCCTATCCATTCAAGATAATTTTGGTCTGATAGTGGCAATCTATGTTGTTTATCAATTTCTAAACTGTATAAATATTTTAATGAATCATACTCACGCTTTACTAGAAAGGATTCTACCAGCTCTTTGAATTGTACCAACTTAGATGTCTCATCAAGTACACTATCATCAAAAAAATAATTCATTGTTACATTCATTTTTTTCGATAATGAATATAAAAGATCCGAACCAGGCATATACTTGCCTTTTTCCATTCTACTAATCTGACCTTGCTCACATACCCCTTCGGCTAATTCTTTTTGGGATAACCCTAATTCCAATCGTTTACTTTTTAATCTTGTAGCTAATAATATACTCATACTATTCCTTCAACAGTTTATAATTATTTTTCATTATATCATATGAGTTAAAATATATAAAATTAAATTTTTATGATAATAATAATTTTTTGGTATTATATCTATTGAAACGAGTTCAAAATTGCCAATCTATAGTTGACTCAAAGATTACAACTGTTCTGCTATTCGCTCTGCCAGCACTTGATAGCCTGCGACCGTCAAATGCAGCCCGTCGGTGGTAAATGATTCTTTTAATTGTCCTGCTTCATCTAGCAGATTGTCATAGATATTCAAAAAGGTCACATTCATATAAGCAGAAGCTAACTCTTGATAAGCATGATTGAGGGCTTGAATTTTTTGATTACTTCTCCGATGAACGCGCTTTTTGTAAGTAGCAGTTTCATTGACTGGTAGGACAGATAAAAGACAAACTTCTGCAAGAGGATAATTCCTAGCAATCGTTTGGATGATGCTTTCCACATTTTTTACTGTTTCCTGCTGCGGGATTTCCTTGCCAATATCATTGGTACCGATAAGGAGAAAGACCTTATCAACTGCCTGCCCAAATAAAAGAGGTTCTAAATGCTCTAGCAACAAATCGGATCGATACCCTCGAATTCCACGGTTTATTAGTGTTTTTGATGTTTTTAATAACTCATGCAATGGAAAATATTCAACAATGGAATCTCCCAGAAAAAGTACATCAGGGTCTTCAAGGGATATACGATTCAAATCTTGGTACTTTTGTCTGACCTGCTCTTGCTCATTCAAAAGCCATTCATCTAATAATTGGACAGCCATTAACTCTCTCCTTTGCTCAAATAGCTCTCTAATACTGTCAGGACACCCGCCTCTGTATTTGCTGGTGCAAGGTGATTGGCAACTGCCTTGGTTTTAGGATCTGCATTCTCCATAGCATAGGAAATCCCTGCTAATTGCAGCATTTCAATGTCATTTTCACTATCTCCAAAGGCCATGATTTCCTGCTCTTGAATTTCCCATTTTTGCATCAATTGCTCTAACCCCCAAGCTTTATGGATTCCTTTTTGCAAAATGTCAATCGCTCCATAGCCGCTTGTGACTGCGTTTAATGTGTCTGCAAAATCCTGATTGAGCTGTCGAGTAGCCTGAACTGCTACTTGCTCGTTTACCACCATGCTCATTTTCAGAACTTGTGGGAAATCGTCTGGACGCAATGTTTCAACAAAGTTTATCTTTCGGTAAAATTCTTGCGCCATTTCTGCTGTCATGACTTTTTCAATCATAGGGAAAACCGTCCCCGTTTTGACAAAGGCACCATTTTCAGCTGTGACGACGAGGTGCACATCACGTTCTCTCCCTTCAAAGTAAGACAAGACTTGTGCAACTAAGTCTTGAGACCAACATGTACCCAGCAGTACCTCGTTTTTATCAAAAATCCGCGCACCATTTGCAGCAATCAGGGTCACGCGCTCCAGCAAATCCCCAAATAGCAAGCGCATTCGGTGAATTTCATTGCCCGTTGCCACTACAAACCGAATCTCCCGCTTGTCCAGCTCATCCAATATATTTTTCAACCGACCTCGATCGAATTCCCCTTTTTCATCTAAGAGCGTTCCGTCCATATCGGTCACAACCATCTTAATTGTCATGTTATCACCTTTAACAATCATTCATTTCAAATTCAAATCCCATCGTTCATTTATTTCATGACGTACAACTATCCTTTTACCATTTCTGTAATTCCGCTTGGATAATGCAGGACAGGATTGGCTATATTTACATCCTATTCAAAAGGATTATAGCACATTTAAAAAATAGCAAAATAGCAAACAAAGTTTTTTCTTTTATTTTACCAAAAAAGAGGGGTGAAGAGGAAACAATTGTAGTCAAGCAAAGATTGGTCTTTCAGATATAGTTTTAAGCTATATCCCTTCCTCTAAATTAACTATTTTTCAAAAGTGCTTAGCTTGTGTACAATAAAAAGTAAGAAATTTAGAAAGAGGCTTTTGACATGACACAATCAAAATTCCAGCTCGTTGGCTCCTTACTCCGCCCAGCCAACCTACTTGCCTACAAAAATAAAATCGAACATCGTGATGATATTCACTATCCATTTTACGACAGTTTTCCCGGCTATCTTGAAACGGAGACAGCAGAGATTAAAAAGATCATTGCTGATGAAAAGGCAAATGGTATTGATATTTTGACAGATGGTGAATATTCTAAGTCCATGTGGCATTTAGACTTTGTTTGGGGTCTTAAAGGTATTGAACGCTATATTGCAGACCACGGTTACACTTTCCAAGATCATGACGGCGGACAATACGAGACCCGCAAAGACATCGGTATCCGCATCACAGAACCTCTTTCAGGGAAGAATCATCATTTCTTAGACATTTACAAATTGCTCAAGGAAGAAGCTGGTGATACGCAAACAAAATTAACGATTTGGGGACCTGCGCATGCTTATACTGAACTGGCTATCTTTGACGGGCTGGCTGGCGATGATCAAGTTTACAAAACAAATGAAGAATTAAAGGCCGGTCTTATCAAGGCCTACAAAGAATTCTTGACAGAATATAAAGAAGTTGGCGGGGCCATCATCCAGTTTGATGATTGCCTTTGGGAACTTTTTGACGAATCAAATCCTGCTTCATTTTTTGCCGACGGTAATGCTGCGCTGGCTGATTTAGCTGATGAATTCATTGCGATCAATAACGAGGTAGCTGATTACGGGCATCAATTAGGACTCAAAGTTTGGACACATAACTGCCGCGGAAATTATGAAAGCCGTTCTGCCTCAGGCGGAACTTATGAAGCCATTGCGGAAAAATTCTTACGTGATCAACACTATGACCGCTTTTTCTTGGAATGGGACAGTGATGTATCTGGCGACTTGAAGGCTCTTGCTTCTCTTAAAGATAAAGATGCTGAGGTTGTTCTTGGACTCCTTTCCAGTAAGACAACTGATCTTGATGATGAAGAACGTGTGCTTCGTTTATTAGAACAAGCCAGCACCATCCTTCCTAAGGAACGTCTCCTGCTGTCACATCAATGCGGTTTTGCTTCCTGCGATTCAGGTAATGAACTAGCTATTCCACAACAATGGGCTAAAATCAAACAAGGTCAAGAAATCGCTAAAAAGTTTTGGGATTAAGTTGTACGCGACAACAGCTCTTGTGACTATTTAGTGATCCCTTATAAAATGCGAGACAAACTTCTTTTTGAGGTTTGTCTTTTTGATTTCCAGCAATAAATACCACTGAAAAAGAATACTATTAAAATGATTTCTCTATTGAGAAATTTTTAAGGTAAAAATAACAGAGAATTGCACTTGCACATTTTCTTTCTAATAACGTCTATGTTACAACTTTCAGTTCATCTGTTTAACATGAAAAACGAGGCTGAGCAAAAAGTATCTCAGCCTCATGCATTTATCGTTTAGCTTGCAAGATGCAGTGGTTGGTTGAATAGCCTTATCCCTTGTTATACCGGCGATAGCGGCTATCCTAACCAACTGTGCGGAGGTGGGAGTAAAACAGTCCACTGGACTGTTTTAGGTCAGCAACTAGAAACTAGGACTTGCTGAAAAATCAAATTCTTCGAATGACTGATTTTTTCCCACTCTCTATTTATAAGGAGCAAATTTATCAATTATACGGTCAACTCAATCTGATTGCCTTCTAAAGCCAGAATGCAGCTTTCATAGTAGCCATCACCCGTCAGACGTGGACCGCTTAAAAGTTGATAACCGTCTGCTTGGAGTCTAGCTGTCAATTCATCTACCTTTTCTCTGCTTCCTAGACTGAAAGCCAAATGATGGTAGCCCAAAAAGAGAAGTTCTTGGTTGTTCTCCGCTAAACCTTCCTTTCGGGTCATGATTTCCAATCTCGCCCCTTCGTTAAAGCTGAGGAAGTAAGATTGAAAACCCGTTTTCTGATTATGGTAGAGCTGGTTACTTTTTGCTTCAAAATAGGTTTCAAAGAAGCATTTCGCTCCTTCTAAATCTTGAACATAAAGGGCTGCATGCTCAATCTTCATAGAGTTTTCCTCCATTCGTTGCAATAACTTCTTTGTACCAGTCAAATGATTTCTTCTTGTAGCGAGCCAAAGTCCCTGTTCCATCGTCGTTTCGGTCAACATAGATAAATCCGTAACGCTTGCTCATCTGAGCTGTTGAAGCAGACACGAGGTCAATACAGCCCCAAGTGGTATAGCCCCAGAGCTCAACACCATCTTCAATCGCTTCGCCGACCTGTTGCAAATGTTGTTTAAGATAATCAATACGATAATCATCTTCAACAGTTGGACCATTAGGGCCATCCACCAAGACATCTTTAGCACCGAGACCATTTTCTACGATAAAGAGTGGCAACTGGTAGCGGTCATAGAAAGCATTGAGGACCAGACGCAGACCAATTGGGTCAACTTGCCAACCCCATTCAGAACTTGCCAGATAAGGATTTTGCAGACCACCTAGAACATTTCCACGACCAGAAGAATAACTTTCTGGATCATGAGCTTGAACCACACTCATATAATAAGAGAAGGAGATGAAGTCCACGGTATGTTCTGCCATCAATTTCTTATCACCCGGCGCAAATTGAATCTCGATTCCATTTTCCTTGAAGAAACGGTTCATATATGCTGGATATTTACCACGCGCATGAATATCTGAAAAGAGATAGTTTTGATTTTCAAACTCACGGGCAGCCAGTACGTCCTCTGGTTTTGGCGTCATTGGATAGGCTGGCATGGCTAGTACCATACAACCAATCTTAAAGTCTGGATTGATTTCATGTCCAATCTTCGTTGCAAGAGCTGATGCCACTAGTTCGTGATGAACTGCTTGATAAAGGTCTTGCTTGGACAATTCTTCTACTGGTGTTGCAATCCCTCCACTCATAAATGGCGCATGAAGAACGGAGTTGATTTCATTAAAGGTCAACCAATAGTTCACCTTGTCTTTGTAGCGAGTAAAGACAGTGCGAACATAGCGCTCATAAAAACCAATCAAATCACGATTTGCCCAACCATTGTATTTGCGTGCCAAGTATAGCGGTGTTTCATAGTGCGACAAAGTCACTAAAGGCTCAATGCCATATTTTGCCAATTCATCAAAGAGGTCATCATAAAACTTTAGACCTGCTTCATTTGGCTCCGTTTCATCACCATTTGGGAAAATCCGTGACCAAGCAATGGAAGTACGATAGACCTTGAAGCCCATTTCTGCAAAAAGGGCAATGTCTTCTTTGTAACGATGATAAAAGTCAATCCCTTCTAATTTGAGATTGTCTGCTGTTGGCTCATCTGTAATCAAAGGATTGAGATCACCTGCTTTAGCTGGCATGCCGCCTTTTGGTGTTACATCTTGAATCGAAAGACCTTTCCCGTCCACATTGTAAGCTCCTTCGTATTGATTGGCAGCTGTTGCACCGCCCCAAAGAAAATCTGCTGGAAATTTACTCATGACTTTTACCTCTTTTATTTTTCACTTAATTATATTATAATCTTAGACAAGAGTATTTTCTAACACAATTCTCTTATAAATTGGTATTATTCTACGAAAGAGGCAACACTTATGGATCTGGGAACATTACACAAAGATATCGTTTACAAAAATCAAGGCACTCCTTATTCTCTCACACGAACTATTACAAAAAACGGTCAGCCGGACATTCTCTTTCATTGGCATACGGATGTTGAACTGGTTTATGTTCATGAGGGAACTGCGCAGTTTCACATTGATTATGATTACTTTAATAGTGAAGCAGGTGATATTATCCTGATTCGTCCCAATGCTCTTCACTCCATTCACCCGATTGAAAATCAACGCCACTATATGGATGCGATTAACTTTCATTTAGACTTAATGGGCTATTCTGCGATGGATCAAGCTAGTATTGAATATTTGCAGCCACTTTATAATGGTCAGCTGGATTTTGTTCGTGTCATCAAGCCCAATCAGCCAGCCTATGCAGACATTCGGCAGTGTTTACTTGATGCCATGAAAACAGGCTATTATCGTACAGAGTATTTTGAATTTCAGCTCAAAGCCCAGCTCAACCAACTCTTTTTTCTCTTATTTGAAAATGGCTATGTGATTTCAAAAGAGCAATCTTTAGAAGGCTATCGCAAGGAAGAAAAAATCCGTACCATTATTGACTACATCGGAAGTCATTATCAAGAGGAGCTCACGATTGATCAGCTTGCTCAAATTTGTGGTTATAGCGATACCCATTTTATGAATTTCTTTAAGAAACATCTGGGTGTGTCTTGCATGGAATACGTGATTCAATTTCGCTTGCGAAAAGCGGCTGAACTCTTGCAACACTCTACCTTGCCCGTCCTAGAAATTGCTACACAGTCTGGCTTTAACAATCTCTCTAACTTCAATCGTCAGTTTAAAAAGTATTACCAAATAACTCCTAGTCAATATCGGAAAAAATAACAAGGAGACATTCAATGAAAGATACTATCTGGTTGTTTCCGCTACTATTCATTTTTCATGATTTGGAAGAAATCATCGGCTTCATGCCGTGGATAGAACGAAACGAAAAACTGCTAGCGAAAAAAGCTGCTTTCATTCTAAATACCCACAAAGGCTTATCCACAGAAGGCTTCGCGCTAGCTGTGGCAGAGGAATTTGTCGTGGTACTCCTCGTCTCGTTCTTTGCTCTTATTTGCCACACTCGCCTACTTTATCTCATCTGGCTGGGCGGATTCGTCGCTTTTGCTCTTCATCTGGTGGTTCATATCCTGCAAGCTATCTGGATCAGGCGCTATATACCAGCTCTTGCAACCTCTATCCTGTGTTTACCTGTTAGCAGTATTATCATTTGGAAAACCACCACTTTACTTCATGTCAACACAGTTGAACTCCTCTTTTTCAGTCTCATTGGTATTCTCATTGTCATCAGTAATCTCTTTTTTGCACTCTGGTTAGGGAGGCAGTTTTCTGGGTGGCTGAATAAGATTTTTTACAACTCGGAAAAAATTGAAAAACTTTAACATAAATGGTACACTAAAAATGTAAACGAATTCACAAAAATTAGAAATACGGCATTATAGTTTTGAGAAATAAGGGGGGAAGAATTATGAAAAAAGTCATATACTCGTCAATTGTTTTCTTATTAGCCTTCATTGTGATTACTGCGTGTGTTCATGGAAACACAGCACCAGCAAAACCATCAGATACTGTTAAAGCCAAGCAAACACAACGTTCTCATTTTTCTGCCTCTCAACAAAATTCTTCTAGTTCAAGCCAGACAAGTTCTTCTCAAACCTCAACTGCTGGAGAAAACAATTCTTCAGCTACTAATAAAACAGTCCCCTCTGAATCTATAGATAGTACCGACCCAAAAAGTCATGTAGGAGGGGAAAAGGTTCAACTAAATATCTCTACAATTGTCCAACGACGGTGGAATTACTGCGCACCAGCAACCGTATCTATGATACTGGCAAGTCAAGGTCTTCAGGTTGACCAAGCCCAGCTAGCCAATGAAATGGGAACAGATGAAACTTTTGGAACTCATAATAGCAATGCTATAAAAGTTTTAAATCGCCATTTGTTTGGCTACGATGTACCATCAGGAAATCAAGCAGGATATCGTTTAGCAACTGTAACCAATCCTAATTCTGATTCAGAAGATATGAGATTATTCAAAAAACGCCTGATTCAAAATATCAATGGCGGCTATCCAATGTACTACACTTTCAATAATAGCAAAATATATCCCGGCAAAAGTGGAGAGCATAATGTTATCGGTGTAGGATATGTCTTAACAGAAGATGGTTCAGATGTTGCTTATGTCTATTATTTAGATCCATCTTATTTAGTCCAAGATTCTGTTTATGGAGGGTTAAAAATTGTGAGTCCAGAAGAATTGCTAAATGCAATGGTAAGTTGTACTGAACCAAATTATGCATGGTAAAAATCCTCTATACTATTGAATTTTACCAAAAACAAAAAGCCAGAAATTCTCAACGCAAGAATCTCTGGTCTTTTTTCTAAAGGAATAAACTTATTCGTTCCATTTCAAATTGACATGCTCATTCATTTCCTGATAAGCAGTGTCAATTCGTTCTTTGGTGGCTTGGTCTAGTTTGTCACGGTATTTTCCACCTTCAATGAAATCTTCTAAAATATAGGTCTGATAGGTGTAGAGAGGATAGCCTTCTGGTGAATACGTTCCTTTCGCCACACGACTAACCCAACTTGGATGCGCCTGTACTTTCTTGATAATCGTCCCTTTCTGTGATTTCTCAACTGTCACGTCCATGAGCACGCCGCGTTCTGTCCATTTTTTATTTTCCACACCGTCCATCGTCTCAATACGCTGATTGGAGATGAAATTTCCCATAGAATAGATAATGAATTTCTTTTGTCCATTTTGTTCGACGACTTCTGACGGCTCAACAACATGCGGATGCCCGCCGAAAATAATATCCGCTCCCCACTCAATCATCTTATGATAAAGAGTGACTTGTTCCTCCGTTGGCTCTAACTGGTATTCCACGCCCATTTGTGGCATGACAACGGTAATGTCAGCCTCTTTTTCGGCTCGCTCAATTTCTTTTTTCATCTTTTCTTCATTTAAATCCGACAAATGATGATTATAGTCTGCATGAGAGATATTTTCCTCCAAGCCGTTAAACCCATAAGAATAAGCTAGAAGTGCAATTTTAATCCCATTTACTTTTTTAATGACAAGTGACGATTTATCTCGATTTTCATGAGTGTAAACCCCAATTGGTGTAATGCCTTGTTTTTCAAAGGCCTCCGCTGTTGTGGTAACACCTTCCAATTGAGAATCTAAAATGTGATTGTGCGCCAAATCCACGACTTGATAACCAGCGTCTTTGATAGCGGATACCACCGACTCTGGTGCATTGAACAGTGGGTAGCCCGCCAAAGGATAATTTGGTCGAATCGTCCCTTCAAAGTCTCCTAATACCAAGTCCGCTTTTTTCAACCAAGATTTGACATATTGATAATTCTCTGTGAAATCATACGTCCCGTCTGACTGTAAGGCGCTCATATATAGAAGATCATGATATAGCAGATCTCCGTTTGCCATGATACGAGCCGTCTGTACACCATTTGAGGAAGAAGATATTTTTTTCTTTTGTACAACACCTGTTTTTGCCGACTTTCCCTTAATCGTAATGCTATCGTTTATTTTTTCAGCTACTAAAATCACACTTGCTGCTACAAACACGGCGCAAAGCAAGCCTAAAATAAACTGCCAATTAGTTGCTGACTGTATTTTCCGTTCTGATCTTTTCATCTCCTGCTCTCCTATAGCTCTATTGTAGCACAAAAAAGCAGACATGACGCAGGAAATGATAAATAATAAAAAGGACGAGGCATGCTTGTAGTAGCTCTAGTTGATTTTTTCGACAACTGTTTAGAACTCTACAAGTTTTGCTTGTCCTTTTCTTAGATTATTTACTTACTTTCAGCAAATCATCGCCTAGTTTCACATCGCCGCCAGCTAATGCTTCAACTGTCTTATAATCAGCTGTATTGGTTACAATGATTGGAGTTGTAACAGGATAACCTGCTTTCTTGATAGCATCTATATCAAAGCTTAGCAATAATTGACCCGCCTTGACCTTTGAGCCTTGAGTAACATGTGCCATAAAGCCTTCTCCTTCAAGAGCGACTGTATCCATGCCCACGTGAACCAAGATTTCAGCGCCATCATCAGTCGCTAAGCCAATCGCATGGTTGGTTGGGAAAAGCAGACGAATCACACCGTCAGCAGGAGCGACAACTTCGCCAACGCTAGGCTCAATTGCTACACCTTGACCCATTGCGCCACTTGCAAAAACAGCATCAGGCGTATCTTCGAGTGCGACCACTTTCCCGCTAAGCGGAGCTGTGATGACTTGCTCAGGAGCAATCTCTTCAACTGGCTGACTGATTTCTTCAGCAGCGACTTCTTGTGCCCCACCATAAAGAGTTGGAATCTTTGTAAATTGGGTCAATACAAATCCAAGAACAAAGCTGATTGCAATTGCTACAAGGAAGTGAATGAGTAATAGTGAGTCTTTTGGATCAATGAAAGACGGAATCGCAAAGAGTCCCATTCCTCCCATTACTTGCATTTTGGCATTAAAGAAAGCGAGATAAGCCCCTTGAACTGCACCAGCAATACAAGTCATAATAAATGGTGTTCGCATTGGCAAGGTAATCCCGTAAATAGCTGGTTCTGTTACCCCAAACAAAGCCGAGATAAAAGCTGGAATAGCCAACTGTTTGACTTTTTCTTCTTTTGTACGCAAGAAGATATTGAGCAATGCTCCTGCTTGCGCAAAGCAAATAGCAATAGAAGCTACAAGAATGACACCTGGTCCTTTTTGTAATTCCAAAATTGCAAGCGGCACCAATCCCCAGTGGAGACCGAACATAACCAGCACTTGCCACAAAGCACCCAGAATAATTCCATAAATAATTGGGCTGAAGCTATAAATACCTGTGAAAATAGCACCGACTATATCAGAAGCCCATGTCATGACTGGTCCAATGACAAGAAATGATAACGGTACCGTGATTAAGATAACAAAGAATGGAACAACAAAGACTTTGACAACATCTGGAATAATTCGTTTAAAGAATTTTTCAATTTTTGAGCCGACCCAAATTGCTAGAATGATTGGCAATACAGTTGATAGATAACTAGAAGCAGGGAAGATAATCGGCAAACCTAAGAAAGTTGCGTAGATTTTTGACTCAATAAAAGTTCCTGCAAATAGCGTGTAGAGTGGTTTAGCAGCTGTAAAGCTAGCTGCGATATTTGGATAGACCAAGGCAAAGCCAATTGCAAGCGCTGTGAATTTTTCCATTTTAAACCGCTTAGCAGCAGTCAAAGCCAGAATCAATGGTAAGAATTGGAAGAATCCGTCACCAGCGGCATTTAAGATGACATAAGCACCGTCTGTCGACTTAACACCACAAGCTGCCATAATGGCAACTACACCTTTGATCATACCAGCTGCAGAAAGAGCTCCCAGCATTGGTTGGAAAAGTCCTGACACCAAAGCGATAAATCGGTCAAATAGATTTCCTTGCGGAACATCTCCCTCATCCACATCAATACTTCCCTCACCAAAAATGCCTGCTTCCTTAATGACCGCCGCATACACATCTGGCACATGGTTCCCAATCACCACTTGGTATTGTCCACCAGCTTTTACAACCGTTACAATACCGTCTCTATTTTTCAAGTATTTCGTGTCTGCCTTGCTCTCATCTTTCAGAGAAAAACGCAAACGCGTCACACAGTGCACTAACTTGATGATATTTTCCTTGCCACCAACGTGAGCAACAATATCCTGAGCTAAGTCAGTATAATCTTTTGCCATAATGGACCTCCTTTATTTTTTAGGTCAGCTGTGTTGTTGCACATATAAATATAGAACAACGATAACAAAAAAACCTAAACACATACCAAATAGAAAGTAGTTCCCCTACTTCATATCTCGTATTTGTCTAGGTTTTGCCTGCATGACCAGTAACAATCCATGAATTAAGTATAACACAAGTTTCTAAAAATGCAAGCGGTTTCTAAAAGTTTTTTTAAAATTTGAAAAAATCGTTATCAAACTAGAGATAGAGCTACCATTCAATAACGAAGTAAGACAATTAAAAAACTTTGATTGGATTATCACCAACCAAAGTTTCAGACTGAAGACAAACTTGCTTTTGTGGTTTGTCTTTTTTGATGTTCCTAATCTTTGCAGTAAAAAATGGGGATAAAACCAAATTTTCCAAAAATAAAAAGGCTTACCCGCCATTATTTTAACCAATTTTTTGATATTTAAGCATGCCAAAGTCAGCCCAACCTTATCTTCCATTTTGGGCTTGCCTTTTTCTCGTGTATAACGTAAATTGTGATACTCCTTGGCTGTTCCAAAGAGTCGCTCAATCGTTTCTTTGCGTTTCTGATATAGCTCTTTCATCCCCCTACGGTGGCGGATATCTTCACAGATTTCCATCTCGTCCTTCCAAATATGACGGGTGACAACTTTCTGATGGTTTTGACTCTCTGTACAGATGGATAATAGAGGGCAGGTAACACAAATTTGGGGATCACTCTTGTACTCGCGATAGCCATCCCGAGTTGTAGTTCGGTAAGTTAATTCATGGTTTTCAGGACAAAGATAACAATCATAATACTCATCGTAAACAAAATCTTTAGGGCGAAGCTTCCCTTTGATGCCTCTTGGTCTGGTGTAAGGAAAAACAGGAGTGATGGTCTTTTCTAACAAAAACTTGGCAATACTTGGCGTCTTGTAACCTGAATCAGCGATAAGAAATTGTGGACTGAAGAGCTCAAGTTTGGTAAAGAGCGCAGGAAAAGCCTGACTGTCATGGACATTGCCTGCCTCCACACTATAAGCGAGTACCCAGCCATGCTTATCACAAGCGACTTGGGCAGTGTAATAAGCAAAGACTTCTTTATGGTCACCCTTGTGAAACCAGCCGCTTTCTGGATCAGTCGTAGAGATTTTCTTCTCCTTAGCTTCGCTTTTTATGGCGGGCTTTAGCAACTTTTTTGCGTGTTTTTTCCTATCACAATCAATCTCAAATTCCAGTTGGTCACTCATAAATTTAGCCTGTTGTACCACCATTTCCTTGCGGTACTTGTGATTGTTAGCGGCTGCCTTAATGTGCGTGCCATCTACAAAAATCTCACTTGGGTCAATTAAACCGGCCATCAGAGCTTGATGCAACACCTGATTAAAAATCTCAGAAATGACCTGTTTGTCTTGGAAACGCCGACTGTAATTCTTACCATAGGTTGTGAAATGAGGCACCTTATCATCCAAAGTCAAACCAAGAAACCAGCGATAAGCCGTATTCACCTCAATCTCTTTAATGGTTTGGCGCATAGAACGAATCCCATAGAAGCATTGAATCAGAGGAATCTTGACCAACATAACAGGGTCAAGACTGGGACGACCATTATCAGAACTATAGCTATCTTCCACTAAATCATAGATGAAGTCAAAATCAATCACAGCCTCAATCTTACGAAGAAAGTGGTCTTCTGGGACGAGCTGGTCAAGCGTATAAAACCATATTGGTTACGGTTATAATCTGGTCTTTCTTTGTGAAACATAACAGCACCTCGCGAGCGTTTTCTTTATCGTAACACAAATCGAGAAGAAAAGCCCTTAGAAAATGAATTCTAAGAGCCTTGTCTTCAGTCTGAAACTTTGATTGGATTATCACCAACCAAAGTTTTGATTTATAAGAATGTGTAAAACCGTTTTTTTACTTCATCTCATTTGCCAGCCGCTCGTACACATCAACGACTTCTTTTGCCAAGTCAATGAAAGTCAAACTTGTCATCAAATGATCCTGAGCATGCACCATCAAAAGACTAAGCTCAATCTTTTCACCTTGAGCTTCCTGTGTCAGCATTTCGGTTTGAGATTTATGAGCTGATATTAAATCCTTGTTAGCTAATTTTAATTTTTCACGCGCTTCTTCAAAACAGCCTTTTTTAGCTTTTTGAATCGCTTCAAAAGCATTGCTCTTTGCCTCGCCACCATACATAATGAGGGACATGATACTTTCTAAATTTGAATTTTCCATATCGAACCTCTAGCCTCCGATCAGTTCCTCAGCTAATGCCAATACCTTTGAACCATTCATCATGCCATAATCCACCATTGGGATAACTCCAATTGGAATGTTTTTATCCTTCAATTTTTCCGTAAATTGCTCTAATAGATACCGAACTTGCGGTCCTAATAACAAAACATCTACTTTTTTCTCCAAAATTATATCGTCCACTTCTTGAGCTGGGACTGCAAAAATCTCTGCATCTAATCCTTTTTCATCTGCCGCAGCTTGCATTTTTGTCACAAGCAAGCTGGTACTCATGCCCGCAGCACATGCTAACATAATGGTTGTTTTAGCCATGTTTACTCCTTCTATTTTATCAAATAATTACTTCCTATCGATTGACAGACCTTGCTAGACGAGACACTGTATGCCGAAGCCCTCGAATAGCATTACTTAGTGCATAAATATTATCCACTACTGCCAAACCACCATAGCCTGCATCCCCAATATGTTGAATATCCACACCACAAATTTTATTACGAAGTGCGATTTGTTTAATCGTATCCACATCTGATGTCTCTTGGCTAGTGCCAATAGCACTTAAAACTAAACCTTTTTTACTATGTACTAAATCTACGACAGCTCTCATTTCCTCATCGCTGAAAGCAGGAACCGTTCCAACGGCTGGCACCAAAATCACATCTGCACCCGCGTCTAATAATTTCTCAGCTGTCTGAAGATCTGCAACCGGCTCGGATACCCCTGCACCGTGCATTTTCCCAGCTATAATCAAACCTGAAAAATGCTGCTTAGCTAATTTTACTGCATCAATAATTTCTTTATTGCTAACTCCTGTTCCTGGATTACCTGTTAAGCAGACAAAATCAAAGCCTAATTTTTCAATTTGTTCAAAAGAAGTCTGACTAGCTTGCCGACCGGCAGCAATCACTTGTACTTCTTCCAACATATCAGCTTCCAAATCAACAGGTTCTAAATTCACTCCAATCGGAGCTCCCACCAAGCGATGCAATTCGTGAACAATTTGCTCTTTTTTACAATCTAAGCCAAATATTTCTGGCTGAAAAACATCTAAACAATTCAGTAAAATCATATCTGCACCGAAAGCTTTTGCAATTTCAGCATTGGTAATGTCTCCGACAAAGGTTTCACGAATGACCACATTTTCAGATAAGACAACCCGCCCTTCACTCGCTTGAATGCTTTGCTTGAGCTCTTGGGCTGTCATATTCAAAATTTCCGAAGGATTTGCACTAATTAATCGTTTCATATTCTCATCTCCCTACTGATTTTCTTCTGCTTTAAAGCGGTTTTCAATAGCAATTACAAATGGAATATAGATTAAAATATCAATTACAATAAGAACAACTTGTAAAATAGACGCTTTAAAACTTCCCGTTGCCAACAAGCCACTAATAATCGGAGGAGTTGTCCAACCTGGGTCAGTATATGTTAACGGTACAAGACCACTTGCCATGGATGACCACGCAACGATGAGATTCGCAATCGGTGCCAAAATGAATGGAAACAGAAGCAAGATATTTAATACAATTGGCACACCAAACATGGTTGGCTCATTGATATTGAACAAGCCTGGAACTACCGTAATAGGTGCCAGTGCTTTGATTTGTTTGCTTGATTTTTTCTTTTTCGCTAAATAACCAAGTGCCAATACAAGTCCAATGGTAGCACCTCCGCCACCAATAAAGACAAAGTTATCCATAAAGACACTGGTAAAGATATGCGGTAGTTTTTCCCCTGCTTGATAAGCAACTTTATTGGCATCGAGATTCGAAAGCCACAATGGTTTCATAACCGCATTGACAACATTGCCTCCATGAAGTCCAACAAACCAAAATGAACTATTTAAAGCAACTAGAATCATCAAACCAAATAAATTATTACCTAGTAGACCTAGCGGTTTTCCTAAGACAGTCTGCGCTACAGCATGCAGGTTTGGCAGTTTTAGGCTAGCCAAGAGGGCATAAACCAGCAACCAACCTGTGATAATCACTGCTCCTGGAATAATCGCACTGAAACTTTTTGAAACTGCTGGCGGAACACCATCAGGCATCTTAATTTGGACATTATGATTGATAAACCATTGATAGATGTAACCATTTACCAAACCAAGAATAATTGCTACAAAAAGGCCTTGTGAAGCTAAAAATGCTGTAGGAACACCGTTTCCTGTTTTAGTAGCAAGGAATGGTGTCACTGTGATAAAGGCAGCAAGCGAGATAATCCCAGAAGGAATCCCATCCACTTTGTATTGGCGGCTCATATAGTAGGCAATCCCAAAACTGGCTACCAAACCAATCAGACCAAAACTACTATCCACGCCTTTCCATAGATAGGCAGAAACCCCAATTTTTGTCAAATACGCTTCCCATCCTGGAACAGGAAAACTAGCAATAACCATAAACAAAGAACCAATCAACAATAATGGTACTGCAAGCGTAATTCCATCCCGAATTGCCACTAAGCCTTTATTATTTCCCAGCTTAATGGCAATGGGCATTAACTTCTTTTGTAAAAATTTGTCCATCTTTACAATCTCCTTTGGTTATAATATATTATTAAATAGCAGACAAAACCAACTTTATCTCGCTTTTTAATTATATTTTAAAACGATTTTCCGTGAAAGTCAAGCGCTTTCACTTATATTTGATAATTTTTTATAATCAATATATAATAGATGCAGGGAAGGATGGTAGATAATGAATCAAACAAAAAAACAAGCTGAGTTACGAGCGATTATTTTAGATAAAATTTACGCCAAGGGGCCAATTTCTCGCATTGATATTTCAAAAGAGACTGGCATTACTCCTGCCACAGTTAGTGCGATTACAGGAAGTTTGATCCAAGAAAAACTGCTGTATGAGCTGGGGGAAGATGAAGAACACGCAAAAGTCGGACGCAAGAAAATCCTCTTGGGTATTAAAAAACAGCACTCTTATTTCATCGGCTGTGAACTGTCTGAAAAATACTTTTCTTTTGTGTTGAGTGATAATACAGGAAATGTGATTGATAAAGATAAAGCAACCGTCACCTCGGAAAAAATTCTAGCAGAAGGCGCTGATTTGTTTTGTCATTTACTTGAACAATTCATTTTTCGGAACAATTCCTATACAATTCAAGCCGTGGGAGTAGCTATCCCTGGACGCTATTTGCACAATGACTTGATTACAACAAACAATCAAACATGGAAACAATTTGATCTAGCAAAGATTAAAAACGAGTTTTCTTTTCCAATTTACTTTTCTAATAATGTCAATTGCATGGCACTAGCAAAGCGCCTTTTTTCTGCTTACCAGCTGGATGAGAATTTTATCTATTTTCATTTTGCACGGGGTATGCACTGCTCTTACATGTACAATGGCAAAATCTACGGCAAAAGCAATATTGTCATCGGTGAAATTGGTCATACCGTCGTTTGTCCTGACGGAGAAGTCTGTGGTTGCGGACGCAGAGGCTGTTTGCAGACTTATGCTAGTGAAAGTTGGCTGATAAAAAAAGCAAAAATCATCTTTGAAACTGCCGAGTTGACCTATTTAAAATCGCTTGTCACAGATAAAGAAGAGATCACGATTCAAACCATTCTCACAGCCTACAAGCTAGGAGACCAAGCTATTCTCAATCTCCTTCATTTGGCATTTAAGTATTTAGCACAATCCCTGCTAAACCTTAGCATGATGATTGATGCAAAGAAAATTTATCTGCACAGTCCCATCTTGACTGATGACAAAGTCATTGCAGCTTTCTATCAAGAAATCTCACAACAACCAAAACTACTCTTCAAAGACTTGCCTGAACTCATTATCGAGCCTTATAGTGATTTTACTGGCGCAGTCGCTGGCGTTGCTCTTTGTTTGCAAAAGGAGTTTTTATCCATTTAGCTTCATTATGGCTCATAAACTTGTTATACTTATTACAAAAATTAGAGGTCAAAACAATTGTCACGAACCTCTAATTTTTACTATACAATACAAGATGGACTTACTAACTTGTCTGAAATATTTATAAAGAAAGAACCTCTATTGTGTCAAAGAGGTTCTTCAAAGATTCCTTTAGAACTTTCATTTTTACATAACTACATCCATCGTCAGGACTTGTCCGTCTTTTACAACTTGCTCACCTGCTATATAGACATCTTTAACATCATTTCCCTTGACAGCATAGACAAGGTGGGAGAGCATATTTTCCTCTGGGTACAAGTGCACTTTTCCTTTTGGCTGAATGATTAAAAAATCTGCTTGTTTGCCAACTTCTAGGCTGCCGATTTGATCATCCATGCCGAGTGCTTTGGCACCTTCAATTGTCATTGTTTTCAAAGCCTGCTCAATGGTAAATTGAGTGGCGTCACCTGTGCGCATTTTTTGTAAAAGAGCAGCGGTACGACTTTCTTCAAACATATCCAAATTATTATTAGAAGCGACCGAGTCCGTTGCAAGTCCGACTGTCACGCCAGCCTGAACCAAGTGTGTTACGGGAGCAATGCCAGATGCTAATTTGAGATTGCTGATGGGGTTGTGGGCGATATGAATCTTAGAGGCTGTTAGTTCTGCAATTTCTCGCTCATTTAACTCCACACCGTGGGCAAAAATCCCCTCATGTTCCAGATAGCCTAATTCTTTCAAGAAAGCAAGTGGGCGTTTTCCATAGCGCTCTAAAATTATGCCATTTTCTGCTTGTGTTTCTGCCACATGGATATGCAATTTCAGCTGTAATTCACGCGCCAGCTCCAAACTTCCTTTTAGCAACTCCTTACTGCAACTATATGGCGCATGTGGTGCTACCATTACTTTAAAGCGGTCATCGTTGTAGGACAGAATTTCCTCAATAATAGTCCGAGTACGCGCCAAGGTTTCTTCCGTCGTCTCCATATCGGAGCTAAACAAAGTCGGTGAAAAATAACAACGCATTTTAGAGCGTGCCACCACTTCATGAATCTGCCCAATTTCAACACCATTGGGATTGTACATATCATTAAAAGTCGTCGTCCCAGTCTGAAGCATTTCTGTAAGTGCCAGCTTGACAGCTCTTGTTGTGACCTCTGGTGTAAACTCGCTTTCTGCCGGCCAGATATAATCTTCTAGCCATTCGTGGAGATTGCTGTCGTCTCGAATGCCACGCAGTGTGGTCATAGCAGAGTGGGTATGGCAATTGACTAGACCAGGCATAAGCCAAGCTCCCTCACAATCTACTGTCTCATCTGCCCGCGCTTCCCAAGTAGCGTCCTCATTCCCACAATAAACAATCTTGTCCCCGTTTACCACCAGCAGCCCATTTCGATAGACATGAAAATCTACGTCACATGTCACCAAATTCACCTGTTTAAATGCTTTCATCGCTTCTCCTTTAAATAAGAGTCACAAGGCATTCAATTACTATGCATTTGTCAGCGTAGCAATCGCAAAAACAAAAGTCGTATGGGACGATCATTTCACATTACCCTATGCTCTATTTGTATCTGACAACATAACTAAGGACAAAGCCACGCTTATTTACGGTAAGACGGTAGAAACTCTCCAACCCTATTATGGAGATTATATGTTTTCATTGAATTTTTTAGTTATTGTAGCAAAATCCACACCAAATAGCAAGCTTTAAAAAATAGGAAAAACATTGAAATTTACTCCGCAAATCCTATCTGCAATACTTTGAGCAATCAATCACTACAACATTTGTTTAGTCTGTAATTAGTTTTGAAACTGCTAGTCGCTCTATCCACACATTTATGAGTAGTTGCGAAATAAGCAGAGCCGTCTAGCTCAGTCCCTGTTTACTCTACTGATCTTACTTCATATATGAAAGCAAGTAGCCATATCCTGCAGCTTCCATGTCTTCTTTTTTAATAAAGCGTAGCGCTGCTGAATTGATACAGTAGCGAAGTCCGCCTTGTTCCTGTGGACCGTCTGTGAAAACGTGGCCTAAATGCGCATTTCCTGAGCGCGATCGCACTTCAATTCGCTCCATGCCGTGACTCTTATCTTGATAATACTTGATCACATCTTTGGCAATCGGTCTTGTAAAACTCGGCCAACCACAACCAGCATCAAACTTATCACTGGCAAAGAATAGTGGCTCTCCCGTTGTCACATCTACATAGATGCCTTCTTCAAACGTTGCAAAATATTCGTTATGAAATGGTCGTTCGGTTGCGGCATGTTGAGTGACTTGGTAGGATTCTTCAGACAAATCTGCCTTTAAAGCTGCTTCGTTCGGTTTCTCATATTGTCCTGGATCTACTAGAGGCTGGTAGGCATCATTGACATTGATATGGCAATAACCACTAGGATTCTTCTTGAGGTAATCTTGATGATAATCCTCTGCCAATACATAATGGCGCAGCGGTTCTACCTCCACCGCAATCTTCTGGCCAAATTGCCGTTCTTGCTCTTTTACGACTTCGCTAATGACTGACACATCCGTATCGTTTATGTAATAAATCCCTGTGCGGTACTGACGTCCGACATCATTTCCTTGCTTATTGATAGACAGCGGATCAATCACCCGAAAATAATAGAGCAAAATTTCTCGTAAGCTAACCAAATTTTCATCATAAGTCACATGAACTGTTTCAGCATGGTCGGTTTGATGAATCAACTGGTAATTGGTAGATTCCACCTGCCCATTGGCATAGCCGACAGTTGTATCAGTCACACCTGTGATACGGGAAAAATATTCTTCCAAGCCCCAAAAGCAGCCACCTGCTAGATAAATTTCAGCCATAAAAACACCTCATTTCTTTGTTCTTATTTTCTCACAAATTCCTAAAATGTTATAAGAATTTGATTAGAACTTTCTTGAGAATGATATGGCAATGAACTGTTAAATACCACTCTGGTTTAATCCAGATAGTTCAACTTCCCACGAAAATCTTCTATGCTTTCATAGCCTTTTTCTAACATGATTGCTTTCAGCTCCTCAGTAATACGCTCAAAAGCTCCTACACCTTCTTTGTGCAGCGTTGTTCCGACTTGCACCATACTAGCTCCACAGAGAATATGCTCAAAAGCATCTCGACCCGTCAACACACCACCTGTACCGATGATTTGGATTGTAGGATTGAGCCGTTGATAAAAAGCATGAACATTAGCAAGGGCAGTCGGTTTGATGTATTCACCACCAATTCCGCCAAAGCCATTTTTCGGACGAATAACAACTGTTTCATCGTCAATATAAAGACCATTTCCGATTGAGTTAACACAGTTGACAAAAGAAAGAGGAAATTTGTTAAAAATTGCTGCCGCTTGATCAAAATGTGCCATATCAAAATATGGTGGCAATTTAATGCCCAGCGGTTTAGTGAAATAGGCAAATACTTCACTCAAAATCTTCTCTGTCGCCTCAAAATCATAAGCGATTTGTGGCTTTCCAGGAACATTTGGACAAGATAGATTGAGCTCAGTCAAGCCTTTAAAGTTACTATCCTGCACCTTTTTCAAAAGGATGTGGGTTTCTTCTAGCGACAGACCTACCAGCGACAAAAAGAAGGTTCGATTGGACTCTGTTTTTTGTAGGTCTAACAAATACTCCAAATAATAATCCAATCCATGATTGGGTAGTCCCATTGAATTGATTGAACCTAGTGGTACATCTTGGTAACGAGGTTCAGGATTTCCTGCTCGCGCTTGCAAGGTTGCTGTCTTAGTCACAAAAGTTCCCGCAGCTGAGTTTTTAACTTCTTCTAGTTCTTCAATCGTCATGCAGGCAACGCCAGCCGCATTCATCAGGCAGTTGTCAAAAGAAAAACCAGCAATTTGTGTTTGAGTTGATAGCATGAAATGCTCCTTTCATTTTTTCTATTGTACCACTAAAAGCAGAAATATGACTCTTTTAACGGAATAGAAAGAAGAAACGTTCGGGATAAACAACTGAATCTTTGCTGAGCAAGAGTTTGTTTTGAATATTAAGTCGGAATTTTCAGAAAATTCAACTTTTTTCTTTACAGCTCTTTTGTTTTCTGTTATAATGGCACATGTAACAAAAGATAACACACACAGAACTAGGACGAAAGTCTCGTTCTGTGATTGGGCTAAGACCATTGATAGCTAGAACAGACAAGTCTAACAAATCTTGCAAAGCAACTTTTGTTGAGCTACCTCTTTTTCCCATGACCGTTCGAGCATAGGGAATTACGGACGTGGATATTAAGGAGCATAGCGACGTGATTGCTTTTGTTTTTTTACAGTCTTAGTATCTTATTGCAACTGAACTCGGATGGAAAGTCTAGCAAAAAAGATAGGTTTCCTTGTGTTTATCAAACACGGCGTTAGCCTCCTATTTTTGTACGACTTTTACTCGTCCTCGTATCTTATTTAAGGAGAAATCTATGACAACTGCTAAAGAATATATCCAAAGCACTTTTGAAGCTGTGAAAGCTCGCAATGCTCACGAAGCAGAATTTCTGCAAGCGGTAGAAGAATTTTTAAACACGCTTGAACCAGTTTTTGAAAAACATCCTGAATACATTGAAGAAAACATTTTGGCGCGCATTACCGAGCCAGAACGTGTGATTAGTTTCCGTGTTCCTTGGGTTGATCGCGACGGCAAGGTTCAAGTCAATCGCGGTTACCGCGTACAATTTAATTCCGCAGTTGGGCCATATAAGGGCGGTCTTCGTTTCCACCCAACGGTTAATCAAGGGATTTTGAAATTTCTTGGATTTGAACAAATCTTTAAAAATGTTTTGACTGGACTGCCAATCGGCGGTGGTAAAGGTGGATCTGACTTTGATCCGAAAGGCAAGACAGATGCTGAAGTGATGCGTTTCTGCCAAAGCTTCATGACAGAATTGCAAAAATACATCGGTCCTTCTCTTGACGTTCCTGCTGGTGATATTGGGGTTGGCGGACGCGAGATTGGCTATCTTTACGGTCAGTACAAACGCCTACGCCAATTTGATGCTGGTGTCTTGACTGGTAAACCACTTGGTTTTGGAGGTTCTCTGATTCGCCCAGAAGCAACTGGTTACGGTCTTGTTTACTATACGCAAGAAATGCTTAAAGCAAACGGTGAAAGTTTTGACGGAAAGACCGTTGTTGTATCCGGTGCCGGAAATGTCGCCCAATATGCTGTGCAAAAAGCAACAGCTCTTGGTGCTAAAGTCATTTCTGTGTCTGATTCAAATGGTTATATCATTGACAAGGACGGAATTGACTTTGATCTTCTGGTAGATGTGAAAGAAAAACGTCGTGCTCGTCTGACAGAATACGCTGCTGACAGAGCTAGTGCTACTTATCACGAAGGCTCTGTCTGGACTTACGAAGGTGCATTTGACATTGCCCTGCCATGTGCCACTCAAAATGAAATCGATGGTGAAGCAGCAAAACGCTTGGTAGCGCAAGGCGTATTCTGTGTATCAGAAGGTGCTAACATGCCAAGTAATCTTGACGCCATTGTCGTTTACAAAGAAAATGGTCTCCTTTATGGTCCTGCCAAGGCTGCCAATGCCGGTGGGGTGGCTGTATCTGCTCTTGAAATGAGCCAAAATAGTCTCCGTCTCTCATGGACGCGTGAAGAAGTAGATACTCGTCTGAAAGACATCATGACCAACATCTTCAACACTGCTAAGACAACTGCTGAAAACTACAATCTTGGCAAAGACTATCTAGCAGGAGCAAACATTGCTGCTTTTGAAAATATCGCCAACGCTATGATTGCTCAAGGAATTGTTTAAACGAATATACAGGATAAAAGGCTGTGGACGAATTTGTCCACAGCCTTTTATTGTTCTTCTGCTGAAAATTTCTAAAACTTCACGCTTTGGGTTTCTCCCCACTTGACATTGTCATAAGTGAGAGTGTAAGGCTGCTGCGCGCCGTCCTCACCGTCATACATCAGCTTCCATTCTACCTTTTCACCCGCTACGAGTTCCTCTTTGATTTTGTTGGCCTCAAAAATGGCATCATCCATTACATAGGATTCGCCCATTTCGTCTTGTAAATCAAAGTCATAAACATTGAGTGGGAGCTTTTCGCTAGAGGTATTTTCGATAATAACCTTAGCCGTAATCATCGCACCTGTTGCTTGACCTTCCATTCGCTCTTTAGAATCCACGTGAATGTACTGGACAGTAACTTTCAGACCATTTTCAAAACGAACGCTATCTCCCAGGCGATGATGTTTGTAATTATCTTGATACATTTCAGTTCGAGTGCCATGTCCTAGAAAAGCAAGGTTGACAATACTTAAACCAGCCACCATGAGGGTGATGCAAAAGAGCATGACACAGCTAATGATTGTCGTCCAAAACAAAGGCTGTTTATACAAAGGCTGTTTCAAGCGATAGACATGACCGTCAGGGGTCGTTATTTCATGCGGTACTTGTTCTTCCATAGTAATCTCCTTTCTGCCTATGCTGGCGCATAAATCGTTGGCAAATCAATTCCTCCCTTTAATAGAGCGTCATGATACAGTCTGTAAAATTGATGATAAACGGTGCTTTGGCTACCGCTTTGGACGGTGATACTAATACGAAAATAAAATTGTCCATTGTCTGCGAGTTGAGGGCCTAGAATCACTGGTTCCTGCAAAATTTCTACTTGATCGCCCGCATATTCTTGATTGACCTGCTGGATAATCCGAGTGACCTTCTCCAAATCCGTCTGAGCGTATAATGGAATATCAATGAGCGCTCGCATATTGCCGCGTGAGAGATTGCTGACGACGGTAATGTTGCGATTAGGAACGTAATGCAAAGTGCCATCTGCATCGCGCACTTGTGTCGTCCGAATCCCGACGCTCACGACTGTTCCTGCGATTTTAATCGAGCCATTAGTCAGACGAACGCTGTCTCCGACATCCAACTGCCGCTCCAACAAAATAAAGAAACCATTGACTAAATCAGACAAGAAGCCTTGCGCTCCCATCCCGATTGCCACCCCAGCAATCCCAGCTCCTGCCAGTAAACTTGACACCGGCAAGCCTAAAATCGCCAATATCCAATAAATCAAAAAAAAGTAAAGAGTGTAATTCAGCAAATTTTCAATCAAACGAGTGAGGGTCTTTTGCCGCCCTTCGTCTTGACTGGAGAGTTTCAAAGAGGGTGAGATAATCTTTCTTACGAGTACATGTACCAGCTTTTTAGCAAGGTAAAAGAGAGCTAGCAAGAGCAAAAGTGAAACGAGCTTGCTAAAGACATCATCTACCAAATGAGACCAGTTGAGTTTTTCAAAGTAGCGATAGAATACATTCTTGTTTACTGAGAGCATACTTCACCTCCTCGTATTTATCTCTATTATACCATATCTGAGCCTAATTGAATCAGGGGAATGCTAACTCCCCCCAGTGTATTCTATCTAAAACAGATTGATTTTTCAGAATATTTATACTATAATGGGAGACATTATGATCATGAAGGGATTATATGATATGAAAAGAATAGTTTTAGCTTGGAAAAAATCTAGTTTGATTAAGCGTATTGCTATCGGGATTGCATTAGGGGCTGTCCTTGGCTTGACCTTTCCTAAGCTATCAGCAATTGGGTTATTAGGAGATATATTTGTTGGTGGCTTAAAAGGCATTGCTCCACTGTTGGTTTTTGCTTTGGTGACCAATGCTCTATCACAACATCGAAAAGGGCAAGAAACCAACATGAAAACTATCATTATCTTGTATCTTTTGGGAACATTCTCAGCAGCTTTAGTCGCAGTGCTAGCTAACTACCTTTTTCCTTTACACATCACACTCACAGCGTCAAAGACCAAGATTACACCACCAGATGGGATTGGGCAAGTCCTCAGTAATTTGTTGCTCAAAGTAGTGGACAATCCAGTCAATGCTCTCATCACCGCAAACTATATTGGAATATTATCTTGGGCTGTGGTATTTGGACTTGCCATGCGTGAAGCCAGCAAAAGCAGTAAAGAGCTTTTGCAAACTATGGCAAGTGTAACCTCTAAGGTCGTTGAATGGATTATCAATTTGGCTCCTTTTGGAATTCTTGGTTTAGTCTTTAAAACGATTTCTGACAAAGGGTTGGCAGTGTTGGCTAACTATGGCAGCTTGTTAGCAGTTTTAATCGCTATCATGCTTTTTGTAGCTCTGGTCGTCAACCCTTTCATTGCTTTTGTTCTGATGAGAAAAAATCCCTACCCACTTGTTTGGCGGTGTTTAAAAGTCAGTGGTGTAACAGCTTTCTTCACACGTAGTTCAGCTGCTAATATTCCTGTCAACATGAAACTTTGTGAAGAACTAGGACTCAACAAAGATACCTATTCCGTTTCTATCCCACTTGGTGCCACTATTAACATGGCTGGAGCAGCTATTACCATCAATGTGCTCACCCTTGCTGCAGTCAATACATTAGGCATTTCGATTGACTTTGCGACAGCATTAATCCTCAGCATTGTCGCCGCTATCTCTGCTTGTGGCGCTTCCGGAGTGGCAGGTGGCTCTCTTTTGCTCATTCCTGTTGCTTGTAGTCTCTTCGGGATTTCAAATGATGTTGCCATGCAAGTCGTTGGGGTAGGATTCATCATTGGAGTTATCCAAGATTCCTGTGAAACGGCGCTCAATTCCTCAACGGATGCCCTCTTTACCGCAGTTGCAGAAAAAAGTACTTGGAGAAAAAGGAAAAAAACGTAATACAATGAGATTGGAAATGTCCCAGCCTCATTTTTTAATTAACCCAATTCTGCCTTAGGCACTTTCCCCTTGCGGCGGGCAAAAATATCCGCATAGTGCTTGCGGCTGTTATTGAGCACGGAAAGGAAGATTACTAATCTTAAGTCCAATGAGCTTTTCTTGCTTCATAAATTCCTTCTTTCCTTTTTTACTTATCACTTAAAGCGACCGTTTCAATGACTTCTCCTTTTTCCGTCAGCGCGGCGGATGACCTCAACTACTTTTCGTTTGCTTCGTCCGCCCGGCGGAAAGTCTCCCTTACTTTTGGTTTGCTCCGTCCGCCCGGCGGACAGCATGAATCAAAAGAAGTTTATCTCGTCCGCCGAGCGGACGGAGTGAACGACAATCAGTTTGCCTTGTCAGCCGCGCGGACGAAATGAAATTGTCTTGTTTGCAATTATTTCCTGCTTAACTTCTAACTTTATTTTTTGAAGATAACTTTGAAAAGAAGGTAGATACAAATGAATAAAAGTACAATAATGACGAATACAGCTACTATTCCAAACGTTCCCATAATTTGACCGCCCCTTCTGATTGAAACAATCTTTCTTCATTTTCATTATAGCATCGATTTGTGCATTTTTCTATTGGCAAAAGGGTGTGGATGACGAAAGTGAATTTACGTCAAAAATACTCTTCTAATCTTAAAAAGAGAAAAGACTTGAAACTTTCGTTCAAGCCTTTTCTTTTTTAACTTAATTCGGCTACAATAGCTTTTAATTGTTCTTTGGTATGAACACCGACAACTTGCTTCACCACTTGCCCGTCTTTCTTGAAGATGAGGGTCGGGATTGACATGATTCCAAATTCACTTGGTGTATTTGGGTTGGCGTCCACGTCCATTTTGAAAATCTTCAATTCGTCTTCATGCACTTCTTCGGCTAATTTTTCCAAAATCGGTGCCTGCATGCGGCAAGGACCACACCATGCTGCCCAAAAGTCAATGAGGACAAGTCCGTCTTTTGTTTTTTCTGCAAAGTTTGCATCTGTAACTGCTGCTACCATATTATTCTCCTCTGACGATGACCGATGTCATCGCTCTATTTCATTTCTTGACATCATTCTACACTAAAAGGAAGCATTTGCAAAATATTTGCTACGGAGCGAAAAGCTCCTCCGCAGATTAGCGTTCAATCATTCCGAAAATAAACTTCTATCCGTTGGAAATTACCTGAGACAAATCTTCTGTAATATCAGAATTTACTACGGAGTGAAAAGCTAACTCCTCTCATTCCATAGGTTAGTCGCTCAAAGAAAAATGATTGGTCATCAGATTGCTGGCGTCTAGCAAGATTTTATTCAGAAGTTGGTCCGTTGCTTCTTGAATCTTATCGCTTAGGGCTTGATTTTCTGCTTCAAAATCAACTATTTCTCCCTTTTCCAAGGCACAATCCACGCGCCCTAACATTTCATGTCCCAAAGCCATAGTCGTTTCCTGATAATCATCCAAATCTCCCAGATGACTAGAAAAATGCGCGTCAGCCAAAGCAGCGATTAAGCGATTTGTCCAATAGAACGAATCCGTAGAGACTTTCTCACCTGTATTCGCAAAATAAGTCGGCGTCGTAGAAATTTGAGTAAAGAAAGGAACGGCTGTATTGTAAGGCATAGAGCCATAGGACAACCATTGAATACCCGTCGTTTCCTGGGGTTTATTGGGTCTCAACTGCAAGATAGATGTTTGACTTGTGCGGTTAATCCCAATCGTGCGGAAAGTCCGCTGGCTGTGAGGTGTGCCTTCTAAGCCATAAGGGTCATAAGGAGAGTCTTGGTAATGGCTGCTAAGGACATACTTGACATCTTCAATCGTGATTTTGCGGTAGGGTTTTTGACACCAAGGAAGGAAAAAGGAGCGCGGGTCTTGCTCGATTTCTGGATTGAGAAAACGCTGAATATCCCAAGCACGCGGTGTATTGTAATGACGGTCTTTGTCACGCTGGCTGCCAAAAGCATAGCGCGGATTGAAAGATTCCCCGTCATAGTTGAGATTCAAATGATTGCGACGAATAAAGTCTTTCAAATCAGAATCACAGAGGAAATATTCTGGATTGTCAAACTCAAAATAATCCATTCCCAGCTGGTTTGGATTGGTCACATAGGCGTCATCTGGCACACGGCGAGCTATCCAATGATGTCCGCCGATTGTCTCCAACCACCAAATTTCATCCACGTCAGAAAAGGCAATCCCGTTTGACTCATAGGTGCCGTATTCTTCAAGAATCTTCCCTAAGCGCAACACACCCTCACGTGCCGTTTTGATATAAGGCAGCACCAAGGTCAGCATATCTTCTTCTCCGATACCAGTCGCCACCAAAGGATCTGCTCCCAGCACTCGGCTATTGGTGGTAATCGTCTCGGTCTCGCTCATGGCTACATTGTAGACATTGATACCAGCTTCACCCCAAATCCCGTCTTTTGCAAGAGCGTCCGGTACACTGGTGTAGCGAACTGGATTGTCCGGCAAATCTATCTCAAAACTTGACAGCACTGATTTATAATGCCGCGGCTGATCTTCTGGGTTAACAACAATAAATTTCTTGGGCGTAAACACACCATTTTGCGAATCCTCTGTACGTGCAATCATAGTTGAACCATCATAACTCGCTTTTTTCCCAACCAGAATCGTTGTACAAGAATCTTGTATTCCTTTTTGTCTCATAAATGTTTCCTCTTTTCAATCTTTCTTCTTTACCATGAACAGTTTTGTTCACCAACTCTGCATTACTTAAACACCACAATCGTCGCTCCGCTGCCACCAGCATTTTGCGGTGCATAACCAAAACTCTTGACATGCTTATTGCGGCGGAGATATTTGGTGACGCCTTCGCGAATGACGCCAGTCCCAATCCCGTGAATAATGTCCACCTGAGCCATATTGTTGAGCAAGGCTTGGTCAATAAAAGCGTCCAACTCTTGCATAGCTTCTTCGTAGCGCTTGCCTCGCAAATCCAGTCTGGCTCTTGGCCCACTTGTTGTCGTTCGTTTCACCACATTGACCTGCTTTTTCTTGGGCTGTTCTTTTTCAGCTTTGAGCAGGTTAAACTCTGCTTCCTCCAAAGTCATTTTAATGAGCCCAACTTGTGCTTCCCAGCGGCCGTCCTTGAGCTGATTGACAAGCGTCCCTCTCTGACCGTAGCTAATTACCAGAATATCGTCTCCCACCTTTGGTTTCCGTGCTTTTTTAGCTTGTTTCAGCACTTTATTCTGTGACAAGTCCACCGTTTCCGGAGCTAATTTTTTCAGCTGGCTTTTAGCTTCGATAATCTCATGCGGTTTGAGACTAGACTTATCATGGAGATTTTTGAGAATCGTATCACTCTCGGTCAGCGCCACATCAATGATTTCCTGCGCTTCCAATCTTGCCTTATTGAGTTCGGTTTCTTTCTCTCGGTTAAACTCATTGTAAAGTTTTTTGAGTGCTCGGTTAAATTTGAGATTTTCTTGCTCCACCTCACGGATATTGTCTAAGCGCTTACGGCTTTCCAAGGTCTGCTCTTCCAAGCGCTCAATAACGCGATTGACATCGCTGTCCGTGTCAGTCAATTCTTGAGCATCCTTGACCACTCTATCAGACAGACCTAAACGCCTTGCAATCTCAAAAGCATTGGAGCGACCCGGCACTCCCTGCATAAAACGATAAGTCGGTCTTAGGCTATCTGTATCAAACTCCATGCTGGCATTTTGCACTCCCTCAGTCTCAATCCCATAGGCTTTGAGCTCTGGGTAGTGGGTCGTCGCCATTGTCTTGACCTGTCGTAGCCGCAAGTCCTCAAGAATTGCCATAGCAAGAGCTGCTCCTTCCTGCGGATCGGTTCCAGCTCCCAGCTCGTCCAAAAGCACCAAAGAATTTTCGTCTGACTGCTCTAAAATGGCAACAATATTGGTCATGTGGCTAGAGAAAGTCGATAAGCTCTGCTCAATAGACTGCTCATCTCCAATGTCCGCAAAGATTTGGTCAAAAATCCCCACTCGGCTCCCTTCATCTGCCAAAATAGGCAGACCGGACTGCGCCATAAGCTGAGCCAAGCCTAGGGTTTTGAGCATAATCGTCTTTCCGCCTGTATTGGGTCCCGTGATGACAATCTCAGTCAAATCCGCCGCAAAGTACAGGTCATTGGCTACTGCATTTTCTATCAGGGGATGAGCAACATGGAGCAGTCGAATATTCTGACGGTCAGACAGCTTGGGTACTACCGCTCCTCTCTCCTGCATAAAACGCACCTTAGCTCGAACAAAGTCTAGATGTCCGATAATCCAAGCATTATTGGTAATTTCAGCAGCATGCGGACGAATGCGTTCTGATAACTCTTGCAGAATCCGCAAAATCTCATAGCGCTCGTCTGCACGTGCATTGGTGATTTCTTCATTGAGATTGACCACTGCCCGCGGCTCAATATACACCGTGTTTCCACTGGCAGAAATATCATGCACCACGCCTGAGATACGATGGCGGAATGTATTTTTGACCGGCAAAACATTGCGACCGTTTCGACTGGCTACTACTTGATCTGCTAACATATCGCCCTTGGTTTTGAGAATATCTTGCAAAATATCTCTCACTTGAACTTCATTTTCTTGAATTTTTCGGCGAATGCGAGCCAAAGTATCACTCGCAAAACTTTCAACAAATCCGCCTTCATTGATCGCTTGCAGCGCTCCTTGCAGGCTCGGAAAAGGAACCAGATTTTCAAAAAGTCGGTTCAATCTTTGCAACTCAACATTTTCCAAATCCTCATAAAAATCAGTCAATTCTTGCGTGACAGCCAGAACCCGCTTCAGAGCGAGAAATTCTTCAATGTTTAAGTCGCCTTCCAGCTCCAAGCGCTTGGTCAAGCCCGTAATGTCTTGGGTCGCAGCTAGACTAAAATGCGGATGCTGTACAAAAATCTGCTGCATGTCCGTCATTTCTAAGAATGCTGTCTCCAGCCTTTCCTGTTTATTGGATGGGAACAGCTGCTGCAATTCCAAGCACCCTTGTTCTGTCAGAAGATAGGGTTCAAAGAGCGCCTTGATTTTCCCAAATTCTAATGTTTCTAAAATTTTTCTATTCATATTCTTATCTTTCCTGATGAAAAAGAAACTCAGCTAGCACCACCAACTGAGTCTTTGTATTTATCCGATGATTTTGGTCACCCAGAGTTGTTTCAACATTCCTGAAGTAATTGGTGTGTGACTGATGATAAAACGAGCTAAACCACTGGCATTGAGATGATTTTGAACAAGTGGTAAGGGAATCGTTGCTAAAACGGTCAGCAGCATTTGAATTCCAAATAAAGTGACGCAAACAGCTAAAGCACCACTAGCAACATTGTACCAACGCTCATTGGCTTTCTTGTTTGGCACCAAGTGAATAAAAATCCCAATAAAACGGGCTATGCTATAAACAATCGTATAAACTGCTAAATAAGCCAGACCGGCATAAAAAACCTTATCCAACTGGAACAATTGGCTGCTGGGAAAGAAATAGGTAAATGTTCCTTCCTGTGCACTGGCGTAGGGAACTAAAAGATTGATTTGTTCACCCAGAGATTGGTACAGTTGCCCTGCAATAATTGCTGAAATAACCGCCGAAACAGTATAATAAGCCTGCAAAACAATTCCGCGCGAATAGCCAATGTAAAAACTCCAAGCTAAAATCAGCAAAATTACTAATGAAATCATAGGGCGCCCTCTTGCTCACTTACCTTTTGCTTGTTGGCTTCTAGCACTTTTTTACGAAGTTCTTCCAGCTCTTGCTCCTTGTCATCGAACTCAATCTCACGTGACAATTGCGTCGCTAAACTATTAACCGCCAGCAAAATAGCTAATGTTTCATCATCTGCCGCAGGCATCTTCTCTTTAATTGCGTGATATTTTTCTGTCGCAACCTTTTCAACTTCTTCCATGAATAAATTATCGTGTTCTGTTGTTAAGGTTACACTCTTCTTTCCGAAAGTAAATTTGTATCGATTTAAGTTTGCCATAAAATCACCTCAAAATATTATACCAAAAGGAAGAGATTTTGTCAGTTTTTAAAGAAATTTATAACTTTTATGGTACAATAACAATATGGAAAGTATTACCTTGCAACCAAGCGAGAGACAAATTCAAGATTTTGTCACACAATATCAGACACAGCTTGTCGCTAGCAAAAATCCCTACATTCGCTATCTTTTTAAGCTTGATAAGGCAACTGTCTCCGTCTATACTTCAGGAAAAGTCCTCTTTCAAGGGGAAACAGCCGGACAGGCAGCAGAATTTTTTGGCTATCAAGCGTCCAAAGAAAAAACGACATCTCATCGGCAAAATTGTCCTCTGATTGGAACAGATGAGGTGGGAAATGGCTCTTATTTTGGCGGGCTCGCTGTTGTGGCTTCTTTTGTCACACCAGAGCAGCATGATTTTTTACGAAAATTGGGCGTTGGCGATTCTAAAACCTTAACAGACCAGAAAATCAGGCAAATCGTTCCTCTGTTGAAAGAAAAAATCCAGCACCAAGCTCTGCTATTGTCCCCGAAAAAATACAACCAAGTTATCGCTTCTGGCTACAATGCGGTGTCTGTCAAGGTTGCCCTTCACAATCAAGCTATTTATCTGTTACTACAAACGGGAGTGCAACCAGAAAAAATTGTCATTGATGCCTTCACGAGCGACAAAAATTATCAAAAATATCTCCAGCAGGAAAGCAATCGCTTTTCAAATCCTATTACATTAGAGAAAAAAGCAGAAGGGAAATACTTAGCCGTAGCAGTCAGTTCCATGATTGCACGCGACCTCTTTTTAGAAAATCTTGAAAATTTAAGCCAAGAGCTCGGCTACGAATTGCCTAGCGGAGCAGGAGCAAAGTCCGATAAAGTCGCAAGTCAGCTTCTTCAAGCCTATGGTATGAAGAGTTTAGAAGTGAGTGCGAAACTACATTTTAAAAATACTGAAAAAGCAAAAAAACTTCTAGAAAGGTAAGTTATGCAAGCAAAATCAACTACTTTTTCAAAATTTATGAAAGAATGGGGATTTTTTATCCTCTTTATGGCCGTTCTTTTCTTATCACGCGCCTTTTTCTGGGTTCCTGTCAAGGTAGACGGGCATTCAATGGATCCAACCTTAGCTAATGGAGAGTATTTATTTGTTGTCAAACACCTGCCTGTCAATCGCTTTGATATTGTCGTTGCAAGTGAAAAAGACGAAGATGGAAAAACCAAGCAAATTGTCAAGCGGGTGATCGGTCTTCCTGGAGACACTATCCGCTACGAAAACGACCAATTGTATGTAAATGGCAAAAAGACCAACGAATCTTATCTTAACAATTACCTCACGAAGTTTAAAGATGATAAATTGCAGAAAACCTATTCCTACAATAGTTTCTTCCAATCTTTAGCAGACAAAGCTCAAGCCTTTACGCAGGACGCAAACGGCAACACTAGTTTCACTATTGAAGTTCCAAAAGGCGAATACCTGCTCTTAGGAGACGACCGTCTTGTTTCAAAAGACAGCCGTCAGGTAGGAACCTTTAAAGCCAGTCAATTGCAGGGCGAAGCAAAATTCCGCTTCTGGCCTTTGAATAGAATTGGCACTTTTTAATCCCAAACAAGTCTATTTTGATTCGTTGGAGGTGGACAAAAAGTGTTCCAGCTTCTATCAGATTTAGGAATAAACGAATAACGCAGCTTCAACAATCTAGTGAATTGTTGAAGGTTGGAAATCAGACTTGTGAAGCAAGCCACCGTGATTGCTCAAAGCACTGCTTTGAGGTGGCAGATAAAACTTGCGAAGCAAGTATCAAAGCTGTTCGCTTTTCAAGCTTGGAAGAGCACCTTTGACGAAAACTTCGTTTTCTTCATTTGCAACCTTAAACAGCTTGACAACTGTTTAAGCACCTTGTGGGGGTGGGACTACGAACTAAAAATTTTTGATTTTTAGTTCTGTTCCACTCCCATTCTTTTAACATTGATACAGGAAGATGATGGAATTTTACTTTTCAGGCACTATTGAACGCATTATTTTTGAAAATCCCAGCAGTTTCTTTCGGATTCTGCTGTTAGATATTGACGACACCGATGCAGATTTTGATGATTTTGAGATTATTGTCACAGGCACCATGGCGGATATTATGGAGGGCGAAGACTATACTTTTTGGGGAAACCTCGTGCAACACCCTAAATATGGGGAACAGCTCAAAATAACACGCTATGAGCGGGCAAAGCCAACCAGCAAAGGCTTAGTCAAATATTTTTCAAGCGACCATTTTAAAGGGATTGGTGTAAAAACAGCGCAAAAAATCGTGGATCTCTATGGCGATAACACGATTGACAAAGTTTTAGCAGAGCCAGAAAAATTAAAGGATATTGCAGGTCTTTCTGCCAAAAATCGCGAAGCCTTTCTCACGAAACTAAGACAAAATTACGGTACCGAGAGAATCCTTGCCAAGCTATCTGAATACGGTATCCCCAACAAACTAGCTTTTCAAGTGCAAGATTTCTACAAGGAAGAAACCTTAGAAATCGTGGAACACTATCCTTACCAATTGGTAGAAGACATTCAAGGAATTGGTTTTAAAATTGCCGACCAACTGGCACAAAGCTTAGGGATTGAAGGTACCGCTCCAGAGCGTTTTCGTGCTGGGTTGCTTCACACGCTCCTCACTCAATCTATGGAAAAAGGCGACACCTATCTTGAAGCAAAAGAACTTCTGGAACATACGATTGAACTCCTCGAAAGTTCCCGTCAGATTGAGTTAGACCCAAGTTCTGTTGCGGATGAGCTGGCACATTTGATTGAAGAAGATAAAGTTCAAAATATTGATACAAAGATTTTTGAAAACAGTCTCTTTTTTGCCGAAGAAGGGATTCGTAGCAATCTCTTGCGCATTTTAGAAAAAGGGAAGCAAAACAAGTTTGAACCGAAAAAGATCGAAGCTGCTATTGCTCAAATCGAAAATGAGTTTGCCATTTCCTATGATGTGACTCAAAAACAAGCAATTTGTGACGCTATCAATCACAAAATTTTTATCCTAACGGGTGGCCCTGGAACAGGAAAAACGACCGTCATCAATGGAATCATTGCTGTTTATGCTCTGCTGAATGGGTTGGATTTGCGCAAATCTCAGGATTTGCCTATCCTGCTAGCAGCTCCTACTGGGCGTGCTGCCAGACGCATGAATGAATTAACAGGGCTTCCAAGCGCTACAATTCATCGGCATTTAGGCATGACAGGAGACGACGACACCAGCCATTTAGACGATTATTTGGACGCAGACTTTATTATTGTGGACGAATTTTCAATGGTAGATACTTGGTTAGCCAATCAACTCCTCAGCAACATTTCATCAAACACCAAACTCCTAATCGTCGGAGATGCCGACCAACTACCCTCTGTCAGTCCTGGACAAGTGTTAGCAGATTTGCTGAAAATCCCTCTTCTTCCGCAGACCAAATTAGAAAAAATTTATCGACAAAGCAAAGACTCTACTATCGTCACCTTAGCCAGTCAGATTCAAAAAGGCATTCTGCCACCTGATTTTATAGAAAAAAAAGCTGACCGTTCTTATTTTGAAGCGCGCAACGAGCATATTCCACAGATGATCGAGCGCATCGTAGAGGCTGCTCTCCGCAGCGGCATTCCAGCTCAAGATGTGCAGGTGCTTGCGCCTATGTACCGCGGACAGGCTGGGATTGACCACATCAATCAACTCATGCAAAATCTAATCAATCCTGTCGAAACAGAACAAATCATTTTTGAAGCAACTGATTGTCAATATCGACAAGGCGACAAGGTGATTCATCTGGTCAATGATGCGGAAAGCAATGTCTTTAACGGCGATTTGGGTTATATCACTGATTTGCTGCCAGCAAAATATACGGACTCTAAACAGGACGAGCTGACTATCAACTTTGATGGCAATGAAGTCATTTACCCACGCAGCGAATGGTATAAAATTCGTCTGGCATACGCTATGAGTATCCACAAATCTCAGGGTAGTGAATTTCCTGTAGTCATTTTACCGATTACATCCAGCAGCCACCGTATGCTGCAACGCAATCTTATCTATACTGCTATCACCCGTGCCAAGAGCAAATTGATTCTTCTTGGGGAAAAGTCTGCCTTTGACTTTGCTGTCAAAAACACTGGCACAGCTCGCAATACCTATCTAATCCAACGCTTTTCAGACCTCCTAACTGATGAAAAAGTTATACACACTTCTGTGAATAATTTGGAAACAACTGTGGAAAAATATATCTTGACTGAGGAAAATTTCTTGAAAATCAACCCTATGATTGGAATAACGGATGAGGATATTCAAAATGTTTTTGGAGAATGATAGAAAAAAGTAGCTCTTTGTCAACTGTAGTGGGTTGATGTCAGCTAAGCTTTAGAGAGGACGAGATTCGTTCTCTCTCTTTTGATGTTCAAAGCGATGAGAATGCGTTTCTTAAAGTTGTCAAAGTTCCTGAATCCAAAAGCGTTGCGCTTAATGACCTTGATGAGATTGTTTAGTGCTTCCAGCTTAGCGTTGGAGTAGGGTAGTTCCAAGGCGTTGGTAATCTTGTCTCTGTCCTTCAGGAAAGTCCGACAGACGGTTTGAAAAATTGGGTGAACAGCTGAAAGATTCTCCTCAATTAGGTCAAAGAAATGATTAGTTTGCTTTTCCTGAAAGTGAAAGAGCAGAAGCTGATAAAGCTCATAGTGCTGTCGAAGTTGGTCCGAATAGCTGAGCAGCTGATGGAGAATCTCCTGATTGGTTAAATGCGCCCGAAAAGCTGGCCTGTAAAAACGCTTATGGCTGAGCTTGCGGCTGTCCTGCTGGAGGAGTTTCCAATAGCGTTTGAGGGCTCGGTATTCCTGAGATTTTCGGTCGAATGGGTTCATGATTTGGATGCGGACACGGTTCATAGCTCGGCTGAGGTGCTGGATAATGTGGAAACGATCGAGAACAATTTGGGCATGCGGGAAAAGCTGCTTGGCCAGCTGATAGTAAGGACTGAACATGTCCATGGTCATCACTTTGACCCTCATACGAACCTGTCTAGGATAGCGTAGAAAATGGTTTCTAATGACCGCTTGGGTTCTGCCGTCCAGGATGGTTAGGACCTCATTGGTATTAAAATCCTGAGCGATAAAGCTCATCTTCCCTTTCTTGAAGCTATACTCATCCCAGCTCATAATTTCTGGCAGTTTCTGCCAGTTGGTTTCAAATTTGAATTCCTTGAGCTTGCGAATGACGGTTGAAGTTGAGATCGAGAGCCTGTGCGCAATATCAGTCATGGCTTGCTTCTCAACCAATAATTGAGCGATTTTTTGTTTGACTGCAGCGGCAATCTGGTGATTTTTCTGGACGAGGGAGGTTTCAGCGACGGCCATTTTTCCACAGTTTTTACAGCGAAAGCGCCGCTTTTTGAGTCGGATAAGGGTTTTGTATCCTGCTGTCTCCAGATAAGGGATTTTAGAAGGTTTCTGGAAGTCGTATTTGGTCATCTGTCCCTTGCAGGCAGGGCATGGAGGGGCATCATAGTCAAGGTGGGCCAGGATTTCTTTGTGAGTACCGGCATCAAAAAGATTGTCTATTTTGATATTTTGGTCTTCAATTCCAAGAAGTTTTGTGATAAAATCGAGTTGTTCCATATGAGTCTTTCTAATGAGTAGTTTCGTCGCTTTTCATTATAGGTCATATGGGACTTTTTTTCTACATAAAACATACTAAGATTAGTAGTGAGGAAATCTCCGACGGGAGATGGTACTCACTGCTTTTTCTTTATGTTAAAGTAGAGGTGTCTTGTTAAGTCGTGGGTGTTTTTGACGCTAGACGTCGTACAAAAAACTAGCAAGACACCTGTTTTAGTGGGAATCTGTTCAAAGTATGTGGGACGCTTGACGTCGTGTATTGAAAATGACATCACTAAAATAAGGTATCATTCAAGACAAAGAGGGAATTATCATGCGGACTGTGTTTGGAATTGATATGAGCAAGGCAAGTTCAGAGGTGGCTATTTTAGTCAACAGTGAGACGGTTCATGGCTACACCATGCCCAACGATACCATTGGATTCCGCCGTCTCTTGGAAGACCTGAAGCAAGTCCAAACACCAGAGATTGTTTTTGAAGCTACAGGAGCGGCTCCAAGCTTTTCTGGAGGAAAAGGGCTACACTTATACACGGCTCAATCCTTTGGAAACTAAGAAGCAACTGGATAGCCTGCGAGTTCGTAAAACAGATAAGATTGACGCTGAAAAACTAGCACAATCTCAATTTGTGCTCAATCGTAAACCGACCTATGTTCAAGAGGAGGTTTATCAAGACTTGCGGGATTTGAGTCGTTTCTATCAGAATCTGACAGAGGATACCGTTCGTACTAAGAACCGCCTTCACAAAGTACTGCAAGTGACCTTCCCAGAAATAGAGTCTATTTTATCAGCGCCAACAGGTGAACAATACTGGCAGCTGGTGAGGGCATTCCCATGCAAAGCTTTCGTCTTAGACTTGTCCGAGGAGGACTTAGCCGAAATCATCCACCAATCCACTTCAAAGCGGATTTCTGATAAACGAGTGGAATATCTCGTTGATAAACTGATTGGGTTAGCCAAACAGTCTTATTGTGCTGCCAAGAAAAACTCTCCAATGATTGAAGAGGTTCGTTACTATGCAGGAGAACTCCAACGATTGACCGAACGCAGACAGACTATCTTAGACAAAATGGTAGAGCTGGCCAAACCTCTACCAGAATACGAGATTCTTCTCTCCATCCCTGGTATCGCTGAAACAACCGCCACCTCTATCATAGGCGAATTAGGAGATATTCGCCGTTTTCAGTCTCCCAATCAAATCAACGCCTTTATTGGAATTGATCTGAGACACTACGAATCTGGAAACTTTCTGGCTCAAGAACATATCACCAAGCGGGGCAATCCTTATGCCAGAAAGATTCTCTTCAAGACCATTCACAACATTGCTTCGGCCAGTCATACCAATCCTTGCCACATTGCGGACTTTTATGAGAAACGAAAAAGACAATCGCAGACGACTTCAACTAAGCCTCATACGATTGCCTCAATGCATCGCCTCATAAGGACAATGTATTACCTCATTACGCATAACAAACTTTACGATTACACTTTAACCCAAAATCATTAAAGCCGTCTATGCTCTATCATTGTAACACCTTATGAAAAAAATAGCTAGATAAGGTGTTGTTTTTGTGTACTCTTTTTCCAATCAAAAGAGCCGAAAAGGGCTAGGATAAACTATTAAAATCAAATCAATCATCAATTCTTTGACTGAAAAACATTGAATTGCTTGACAAATGGTAGAAAAAAGACCACCTCTTTGGTGGCCCTTATAGGGAGATTATTATGAAAAAGTTTAGGATTTCTATCAAATAAAGTTAGGAGGTCTTCATTTGATGATGTTATTATAAAATGATTTTCTTAAATGAAGCTTAAGCCGTATTTTAAATTTACAATTTCTGCAAAAGATACTGAAAAAGTTCTAGATTTCCTTTTTCTTCATTGACTAAAAACTCTGGGTGCCATTGAAGCCCAATGATGCGACTATCATCTAGCGACTCAATCGCTTCAATGGTTCTATCCCTAGGATCAAAAGCTGTTGCGCGAAAATTAGGCGCCAAATCTTTAATACTTTGTCGGTGGACAGAGTTAATCTGACTAGCACGACCGAACAATTCTTCAACAATGCTGCCTTTATCAGTTTGAATAGAGTGAGAAGTTCCAAAAGGTAAGCCCTGCCAATGGTTGTCAATATGCTGATTCAGCGTTCCACCAAAAGCAACATTGACTAGCTGCAAGCCTCGACAAATCGCCATAATTGGTTTTTCCTGTCGAATAGTTTCTGCTAACAGAGCCAGCTCAAACTCGTCTCGCACCATATTGTAATCATCACTCTCAATCGTCTGCTTTTCTCCGTAAAAAGTGGAGTGCACATGTTGTCCGCCAGACAAAATCAATTTATCAATACTTTCAACATAATCCCTCACCAAATTTTTGTCACCAACAGGGATAATCATAGGCAATCCGCCAGCGATTCTGATACTCTCAGCAAATTTACTAGAAACGGACGAGTGAATATTTTTACCTTCCTTATCAACAGGACAAAGATTAGCGGTCACTCCAACTATCGGTCTGCTCATACGATTCCCTCCTCATTGATATACACAAGCTTACCACTTCCTCAGCTAGTCGTCCAATTGATTTTTTTAAAGGTTGTGATAAATAGTTTTTATACTAGCTACAATTCCTGCCTCATTACACTCTTTTTATGCACTTTAATCAGACTTTATTCTTATAAAATAATAACTTATAAAAACAAGCTGCTACTAAACAAGAAATTTATCGCTTTCTATGGTAAAATGAAATTAGAAAACTCTATAAGGAGAAGAACATGAAAAAACAAACAGTTGCTGTTTTAGGCCCTGGTTCATGGGGTACTGCCTTGGCACAAGTATTAAATGACAATGGACATGAAGTTCGCATTTGGGGCAATATTGCTGAACAAATTACTGAAATCAACGAGCACCACACTAACAAACGTTATTTTAAAGATATTGTTCTTGATGAAAAGATTACAGCGTATTACGACTTAAAAGAAACCCTTGATGGCGTGGATGCTATCCTTTTCGTCGTTCCAACCAAGGTTACACGTCTTGTAGCCAAACAAGTCGCCGAGGTGCTTGATCATCCAGTTAAAATCATGCACGCTTCAAAAGGACTCGAACCCGATACTCACAAACGACTTTCCATAATTTTAGAAGAAGAATTATCTCCAAATTTACGAAGCGAAGTGGTTGTCGTATCTGGACCAAGCCATGCTGAAGAAACTATCGTTCGTGATATTACTCTTATCACAGCAGCTTCAAAAGACTTAGAAGCAGCAAAATATGTTCAAGAACTTTTCAGCAATCACTACTTCCGTCTCTACACTAATACAGATGTCATCGGCGTAGAAACAGCCGGCGCACTAAAAAATATCATTGCTGTCGGAGCAGGTGCCCTTCATGGTCTCGGTTACGGTGATAATGCAAAAGCTGCGATTATCACACGCGGCTTAGCAGAAATTACTCGTCTTGGCGTCAAACTTGGTGCTAGTCCCTTAACATATAGTGGCTTATCCGGAGTAGGAGATTTAATTGTCACAGGAACCTCCGTTCACTCACGTAATTGGCGCGCTGGTGATGCTCTTGGTCGTGGCGAAAAGTTAGAAGATATTGAAGCCAACATGGGCATGGTTATCGAAGGCATTTCCACCACCAAAGCTGCTTACGAACTCGCACAAGAACTGGGTGTCTATATGCCAATTACTCAAGCAATCTATCACGTGATTTATGAAAGCCTTAACATAAAAGACGCCATTTATGATATAATGAATAATGAATTCAAAGCTGAAAACGAATGGTCGTAATTAGCTACTACAAAAAAGGAGGGTCATATGACTCAAGTAAGAAAAGCTGTTATCCCTGCTGCTGGACTTGGAACTCGTTTCTTGCCAGCCACAAAAGCGCTCGCAAAAGAAATGCTGCCTATTGTTGACAAACCAACTATTCAATTTATCGTTGAAGAAGCGTTAAAATCCGGTATCAAAGACATTCTGGTTGTAACTGGAAAATCCAAACGCTCCATTGAAGACCACTTTGATTCAAATTTTGAATTGGAGTACAACCTCAAAGAAAAAGGTAAATCTGATCTTTTAAAACTCGTAGATGAAACGACTGGTATCGGTCTTCATTTCATTCGGCAAAGCCATCCACGTGGGCTTGGAGACGCTGTTTTACAAGCCAAAGCTTTCGTTGGGAATGAACCTTTCGTTGTCATGCTAGGTGATGACCTAATGGACATTACAAATGACAAAGCAGTACCACTTACCAAGCAATTGATGAACGATTACGAAGAAACACACGCTTCAACTATTGCTGTCATGAAAGTGCCACACGACGAAGTTTCTTCTTACGGTGTTATTGATCCACAAGGTGAAGGAGTAAATGGGCTCTACAGCGTTGAAACTTTTGTTGAAAAGCCAAAACCAGAAGACGCACCAAGTGATCTCGCCATTATCGGACGCTACCTACTGACGCCTGAAATCTTCTCCATCTTAGAAACACAAAAGCCAGGTGCCGGAAATGAAATCCAGCTGACAGATGCTATTGATACTCTCAACAAAACACAAAGAGTATTCGCTCGTGAGTTCACAGGTGACCGTTATGATGTCGGCGACAAATTTGGCTTTATGAAAACATCTATTGACTATGCCCTCAAACATCCTCAAGTCAAAGACGATATGAAGCAATACATTATTGAGTTAGGCAAGAAATTAGACAAAAAAGAAAACTAACAGATAGCTGTGATGGGTGGCACCTATTCCTAATCAATTGTTCCAAGGAACTCTAATTGATTAAAATCAAAAGCGCTTTTCCAATCACTATATTTGTTGGGAAAACAATAGCTTGTAAAAGGCAGGGAAAATATAATCCCTGCCTTACTTTTTGATATCCAAAATTCTTAACGAAGTAGATAATTGCTCAAAGCACTGACTTGAGGTTATAGATAGAGTTTGCGAAGTAAGTCTCAATACTGCTTTTGGCAGACTCGGGAAAAAAACCTTTGGAAATGAAAATAGTAACCGCAAATCTACTTTACAACAAACTCTCATTGTACCCAATCTAAATAAAAAACTCATTAAAATTCTGAATGGTCTGTTTTAGGTCTTAAACGGTCATTTTTAACTAAAACTCCGCTTTAGTGATTTTCTAAGACAGAGTTATTTCTATAAAGTTAAAAGATAAATCGCAGAATAGCTACCAATATCACACCAAAAATCACGGTCACTACTAAGTTACGATAGCGAAAAGCAATATAAATTGTTGGAAAGACAGCTATTAAATCTAGCCATTTAAAGGTTGGCAACTGCCCTATCTTCCCATTTGTAAGGCTGGATAAAATCAATGCAAAAATAATAGAGACTGGTAAATACTGTAAAAATCGTTCTACAACTTTAGGTAAGCCGCGATATTTTACCAAGATAAAAGGAGTCACCCGCGCTAGCCACGTCACCAAGGCTGAGAGAAGAATGGCGACAAATATATAATTATTTATCATCTAGTATTACCCCCACAGCACAGCCTAATAAGGTTGAAAATAACACAGCTAATGAAGAAGAGATTACCATTATCAGAGCAAAGAATGACAAAGTGACCACAACTAAAATCACCAAAAGTTTTTGAAGTTTTGTTTTATGGAGCATCACTAAAAATTGGGAAGAAAAAATCCCAATAAACATGCCCACCAGCGCAAAATCCAAGCCAAACATTTCTGGATTTGGCAAAAGACTTCCTAATGTCGTTCCGACCACAGATCCGACAATCCAAGCAAGGTAGCTCGTAATGTTATTGCCGTACATCCACTGAAGCGAAATATCCTTTGTATGGACACGCTCACTTAGTAAAACGCCGTATGTTTCATCTGTCAAGAGTATTCCGATACCGATATTTTGCAATAGACCGGCATGCCGAAAAAAGGTTGATGTATGAAGGCTCAGCAAAAACAACCGCAAATTGATTAAAAAAACTGTCAGAGCAATAGCTGTTACCGGTGCGTGAATCGCAAGAAGTGCTAGCATAGCAAACTGAGCACTTCCTGCATAGACTAAACTGCTCATGAGTGCCATTTCAAGAGGACTGACATAAGAGGCACCAATAATTCCACAAGCTAGTCCAATACTAATATACCCAAGAGCCGTTGGCATCGCTGCCTTAGCCCCATCCTTAAAACTTTTTCCAATCATATTTATTCTTCCATTGTGTCAAATGCCAGACTTGGCTTAGCATTCAAGCTCAATGTTGCAAGATTCCCTTTGTTCCACTCACTGACGCTCGCATAAGCAATCATTCCTGCATTGTCCCCACAGAGACGCAAAGGCGGTATGATTACCTTGATATCTGTCATTTCAGCTACTAAACGTTCACGTAAACCTTGATTAGCAGCAACACCTCCCGCAACGACCAGAGTCTTGACTGGATATTTTTCCAGAGCTTTCTTAGTCTTGGCCATGAGAATATCCATGACCGCTGCCTGAAAACTTGCTGACAAGTCTTGATTAGACAAGACTTCTCCCTTTTGCTGGGCATTGTGGTGCAGGTTGATAAAGGCCGACTTGAGACCGGAAAAAGAAAATTCCAGATTGTCTTCCTTGATCATGGCCCGCGGAAAATCATAAATATCCTGTCCTTTATGGGCCAATTCATCTATCTCACGCCCTGCTGGATAAGTCAATCCCATCACACGACCAACTTTATCATAAGCTTCTCCAACTGCATCATCGCGTGTTTCCCCGACAATCTGATAATCACCAGCCCGACTGACATAGACCAGCTCAGTATGACCGCCGCTGACCAAGAGAGCCAGCAAGGGAAATTCCAAAGGCTCCACGCTCTGGGCTGCCATCAGATGACCTGCCATATGATTGACAGGAATAAGCGGTAAATGATGTGCCCACGCAAAAGACTTGGCAGCTGCCAGCCCGACCAAAAGAGCACCGACTAGTCCCGGTCCATAAGTTACTGCTACTGCAGTCACTTCTTTTTCTGTAATCCTAGCCTCCGCAAGAGCCTCCTCAATGCAAGCCGTGATAACTTCCACATGGTGACGGCTAGCCACTTCCGGTACCACGCCACCAAAACGTTTATGGCTCTCAATCTGGCTCGCAATAACATTGGATAAGAGTTCAGCGTCATTCTTTAAAACCGCTACGCTAGTCTCATCGCAGGAGGTCTCAAAAGCTAAAATATATTTATCATTCATTGTTTTCTCTTTTCATTACGATCGCATCTTCCATTGGCTCATGATAGTAATTCTTACGCCGAGCGATTTCTATAAATTTCTCTTTTTTGTAAAATAGCAGAGCTGCTTTGTTGGATTCTCGCACTTCGAGGAAAATCTCTTTGTCAATTGGCAGATGTTCAAACAAAGCGGTCGCAATTTTTTGTCCTTGATAGGCTTTCTTAACCGCAATTTGTAAAACTTCTGCTTCAAAGTCCGACTCTTGAAAAGCCAGAAACCCGATTAAATTTTGGGCTTCTAAAGCCAAAACATAAACCGACAAAGGATTTTGTAAATCTTTCTCAATCTGCTCTATATTCCAAGGACTGACAGCATACACATCTTTCAATACTTGGTAAATTTGCTCCGCTAAATTAGCAACCCGCTTTTTTTCATCTTTTTTAATCTCAATCATAAGCGCTTGATGTAAGAATCGTTCGTTTCTTGATGGTTTTTGAGCCAATTCTCTTCTGCTTCCACTCGCTTGAGGTAATTCGGCACGAAATCATGAACAGAACGAGCTGATAGTTGCAGACCGATTTTAGCAAGGAGCACAGTGCTTGGCAGGGTTGCTTTGATAAGAGCTGCTGGCAAAGCGGATTGAATCTGCTCCACAAAATTTTCCACTTCTCCTACAAAAGTTACCTGAGAAGCAGACTTGGCTTTTTCTAAAACTTCTTCAAAAGATAAATGAGCTTCCGGCTGAGTTGCTCTGCCATTTTCATAAAAACCAGCATAGACATTGTTTCGTCTAGCATCCATGAGAGGAATGACCAAGCCGTCAATGTCCTCTGGCACCAGAATCCGCAAGCTAGAAACTCCCACCAAATCTATTTTAAGCGTATGTGCTAACGTTTTGGCCGTTGCCACAGCAATTCGCAAACCTGTATAACTACCAGGACCTTCTGCAACTACAATGCGACCTAAGTCACTTGGTTTCAAATCCAAACTTTCCATTAAAAAATCAATAGCCGGCATCAATGTAACGCTATGATTTTTCTTAATATTTATCGTCATCTCAGCAAGCAACTTATCATCTTCTAAAATCGCAATTGCTAAGGCTTTGCTGGATGTGTCAAAAGCTAAAACTTTCATTCTTATCTTTCCTTTGTGACAATCTACTTTCTATTATACTACAAAAAATACGGATTTCCTTAATATGATTTCCAAAAAAACAAGACCTTTTGAAAATCGCTTTCCTAGATTTTCTCACTTCTTTCTTTTACTAAATAACCTTTTTATGATATAATGATTGTAATTGTAACGTATCAAAATCAATCTATTACTCGGAAAATCAAATAGATGAAGACCGCCCTTGAAAATAAGGTGGCTATTTTCTGGTAGATTGATCATGAATGAGAAAGGAATTGAAATGATTTACAAAGTTTTTTATCAAGAAACAAAAGAACGCAATCCACGTCGGGAAAACACGCATTCTCTCTACTTGGATATTGACGCCAAAAACGAATTAGAAGGACGCATCAAAGCCCGGAAACTCGTCGAAGAAAAAACACCTTACAATGTTGAATTGATTACACTTTTGTCTGACAAACATTTAGAATACGAAAAAGAATCAGGCAACTTTACAATTACGGAGCTCTAAACCATGTCATATACTTTAAAATCCGAAGAAGTCGGTGTATTTGCCATTGGTGGTTTAGGAGAAATCGGGAAAAATACCTACGGGATTGAATACCAAGATGAGATTATCATCGTTGATGCAGGGATTAAATTTCCTGAAGATGACCTCTTAGGGATTGATTATGTCATTCCTGACTATTCTTATATCGTAGAAAATATTGACCGTATCAAAGGAGTGTTAATTACTCACGGTCATGAAGACCACATCGGAGGGATTCCCTTCCTTCTCAAGCAAGCAAATGTTCCTATTTATGCTGGACCACTTGCCCTTGCACTGATTCGTGGTAAATTGGAAGAGCACGGACTTTTACGTGACGCTAAACTCTACGAAATCAATCAAAATACCGAACTTCAATTTAAAAATTTAAAAGCAACCTTCTTCCGCACAACTCACTCCATCCCAGAGCCTTTGGGAATTGTCATCCACACACCTCAAGGGAAAATTGTTTGTACGGGTGACTTCAAGTTTGACTTTACACCTGTTGGCGAGCCAGCAGATTTGCATCGAATGGCAGCACTTGGTGAAGATGGTGTTTTAGCACTTCTTTCTGACTCCACCAATGCAGAAATTCCAACTTTCACAAATTCCGAAAAAGTCGTTGGTCAGTCTATCATGAAAATCATTGAAGGCATTCACGGGCGGATTATTTTTGCCTCCTTTGCCTCAAATATCTTCCGTCTCCAACAAGCTGCGGATGCTGCGGTTAAAACTGGCCGGAAAATTGCTGTTTTTGGACGTTCAATGGAAAAAGCCATTGTCAACGGAATTGAACTAGGTTATATCAAAACCCCAAAAGGGACGTTCATTGAACCAAATGAAATTAAAGACTATCCCGCAAACGAAATCCTAATCATGTGTACAGGAAGTCAGGGGGAACCGATGGCAGCCCTTTCACGCATTGCGAATGGAACCCATCGTCAAGTCCAACTCCAACCAGGTGATACAGTGATTTTCTCTTCTAGTCCTATCCCCGGAAATACTACTAGTGTCAATAAGCTCATCAACACCATTTCAGAAGCTGGCGTTGATGTTATCCATGGAAAAATCAATAACATCCATACATCTGGACACGGTGGACAACAAGAGCAAAAATTGATGCTCCGTTTGATAAAACCTAAGTATTTCATGCCAGTCCATGGTGAATACCGCATGCAAAAAGTTCATGCTGGACTTGCAATGGATACAGGCATCCCTAAAAAGAATATCTTTATCATGAGTAATGGAGACGTCCTTGCTTTAACTGCCAATTCGGCTCGCATCGCAGGAAGTTTCAATGCCCAAGATATTTATGTTGACGGTAATCGTATCGGAGAAATCGGTGCTGCAGTCCTCCGCGACAGACGTGACCTTTCCGAAGATGGCGTTGTCCTTGCAGTAGCTACCGTTGACTTTAAATCAAAAATGATTTTGGCTGGTCCCGATATCCTTAGTCGCGGTTTTATCTATATGCGTGAATCAGGCGATCTCATTCGTCACAGCCAGCGTATTCTTTTCAATGCGATTCGTATTGCATTAAAAAATAAAGATGCTAGCATTCAGTCAGTCAATGGTGCTATCGTAAATGCTCTCAGACCATTTTTATATGAAAACACGGAGCGTGAGCCCATTATCATCCCAATGATTTTAACACCAGATGAAGAAATCTAACAATACAATCCTTACATAGTAAAAAAAACAACTTGATTTAGGTAAAGTCAAGTTGTTTTTATTGTAGCTTGGTCATAACGACCAAACGAGTGGAAACTCTGGAGTTTTATCAACATTCTAATTTGATTTTTATATATATTCAACTCCCAACTTCCACAAGTCTGAACCGAGGAGCGAATGACAACAAAAAAGAGAGGCGAACCCCTCTTCTCTATACTGATGAATTATTTAGCGATTTTTGCAAAGTATTCAAGAGTACGTACAAGTTGTGCAGTGTATGACATTTCGTTATCGTACCAAGATACAACTTTCACCAATTGTTTTCCGTCAACATCAAGAACTTTAGTTTGAGTTGCATCAAACAATGAACCAAATGACATACCTACGATATCTGAAGATACGATTGGATCTTCTGTGTAACCGTATGATTCGTTAGCTGCTGCTTTCATAGCTGCATTTACTTCATCAACAGTAACATTCTTTTCAAGAACAGCAACCAATTCAGTAACTGATCCAGTTGGAGTTGGAACACGTTGAGCTGAACCATCAAGTTTACCGTTCAATTCTGGGATAACAAGACCGATAGCTTTAGCAGCACCAGTTGAGTTAGGAACGATGTTTGCAGCACCAGCACGAGCACGGCGAAGGTCACCTTTACGATGTGGACCATCAAGGATCATTTGGTCACCAGTGTAAGCGTGGATTGTTGTCATCAAACCTTCAACGATACCGAAGTTGTCTTGAAGTGCTTTAGCCATTGGAGCCAAGCAGTTTGTAGTACATGAAGCACCTGAGATAACTGTTTCAGTACCATCAAGAACATCGTGGTTAGTGTTAAATACGATTGTTTTAACATCGTTTCCGCCAGGAGCAGTGATAACAACTTTCTTAGCTCCACCTTTAAGGTGTTTTTCAGCTGCATCTTTCTTAGCAAAGAAACCAGTTGCTTCCAAAACGATTTCTACACCGTCAGTAGCCCAGTCGATTTGTTCTGGGTCACGTTCAGCAGAAACTTTAACGAATTTACCGTTAACTTCGAATCCACCTTCTTTAACTTCCACAGTACCGTCGAAACGACCTTGAGTTGTGTCATATTTCAACAAATGTGCAAGCATAACTGGATCTGTAAGGTCGTTGATACGAGTAACTTCAACACCTTCTACGTTTTGGATACGACGGAATGCAAGACGACCGATACGACCGAAACCGTTAATACCAACTTTAACTACCATTCGTGATTTCCTCCTTATGAAAATCAAAAAATTTTTATGTGAAAAGAGTAACTTGAGTTGCTACAAATCACCTTTCAACATATCTATTATATACTTTATCCCTTAAAATTGCAACTGATTTCAGCATTATTAACAAGGAATATCATTTCTTTCAAAGATTTTCATTTCTCTTTCATTTCCGGAAGCTAAGTGGAAGATATGCAAAAAGAGAGTGGGACAGAAATCAGTAGTTTCGTAGAAACTTGATTTCATCGTCCCACCTCTGTACGGTTGAGTAGGGCTGTACAAGTTGATTTATCAACGTATTAGAGTCCCACTCAGCAGTGATTGATTGGCGCTAAAGCGCCTAATCAACTGTGCATGGGAAACTCTACATTGACTAAAGTCAATAGAGCTTCTCCAAACTACTGCGTTTTATAATTCTGACTATATAAACAAAGGAAGCTGAGTACATTGTCCCAGCTTCCTTTGTTTATAAAAAACGCCCGCAATTACGGTGCGGACGTATGGGCTTGACTTGATTAAGCCTCACCTTTGTTTTTCTTAATAATTTCTTCTTGTACTGACTTCGGTACATCTTCGTAGTGGTCAAATACCATCATGAAAGTACCGCGTCCTTGTGATGCTGAACGAAGAACTGTTGCATAACCGAACATTTCAGCAAGTGGAACATAAGCACGAACGATTTGGCTGTTACCATGAGCTTCCATACCATCAACACGTCCACGACGAGCTGTTACGTGTCCCATAACATCACCGAGGTTTTCTTCTGGTACAGTAATGGTAACAAGCATCATTGGTTCAAGAATGGCTGGTTGCGCAGTCTTAGCAGCTTCTTTAAGAGCAAGAGAGGCAGCAACTTTGAAGGCTGTTTCTGATGAGTCGACATCGTGGTATGAACCATCATACAGTTTTGCTTTCACGTCAACGATTGGGTAACCAGCAAGAACACCATTTGCCATTGACTCAATCAAACCTTTTTCTACAGCTGGGATGAATTCACGTGGAACGACACCACCAACGATAGCATTTTCAAATTCAAAGCCTTTTCCTTCTTCGTTTGGAGTAAATTCAATCCAAACATCACCGAATTGACCTTTACCACCAGATTGACGTTTGAAGAATCCACGTGCTGATGTTTGGGCACGGAAGGTTTCACGATAAGATACTTGAGGAGCACCTACGTTTGCTTCCACTTTGAATTCACGACGCATACGGTCTACAAGGACATCCAAGTGAAGTTCACCCATACCAGAGATAACTGTTTCACCAGTTTCAACGTTAGTTTCAACGCGGAAAGTTGGGTCTTCTTCAGCCAATTTTTGAAGGGCAATACCCATCTTGTCTTGGTCAGCTTTTGACTTAGGTTCAACCATCAATTGGATAACTGGTTCTGGAACTTCAATCGATTCAAGGATAATTTTTGCCTTTTCATCTGTCAATGAGTCACCAGTTGTAGTATCTTTCAAACCAACAGCTGCAGCGATATCACCTGCGTAAACAGTTTCGATTTCGTTACGGTGGTTAGCGTGCATCTGCAAGATACGTCCGATACGTTCACGTTTTCCTTTAGAGGTATTCAAAACGTATGAACCTGAGTTCAAGACACCTGAGTACACACGGAAGAAAGTCAAACGACCAACAAATGGGTCTGTCATAATCTTGAAAGCAAGTGCTGCAAATGGTTCGTCATCAGATGCAGGACGAGTTTCTTCTTCTTCAGTATCTGGATTTACACCCTTGATAGCTGGAATGTCAAGTGGGCTTGGAAGGTAGTCAATAACTGCATCAAGCATCATTTGAACACCTTTGTTCTTGAAAGCAGAACCAGCAAGGACTGGGAAGAATTCAACATTGATAGTTGCTTTACGGATGGCAGCTTTTAGTTCTGCTTCAGTAATTTCTTCCCCTTCAAGGTATTTCATCATCAAGTCTTCATCAGTTTCAGCAACTGCTTCTACCAATTTTTCACGCCATTCTTGGGCTTGTTCAAGATAATCAGCCGGAATATCTTCTTCAAGAATATCTGTTCCAAGGTCATTTGTATAGATTTCAGCTTTCATGCGAACCAAGTCAATGATACCACGGAAATCATCTTCTGCACCGATTGGTAATTGAATTGGATGAGCATTTGCTTGAAGGCGATCGTGAAGAGTGCTTACTGAGTAAAGGAAGTCTGCACCGATTTTATCCATTTTGTTAGCAAATACGATACGTGGAACGCCATATTCAGTTGCTTGGCGCCAAACTGTTTCCGTTTGAGGTTCAACACCTGATTGTGAATCAAGAACAGTTACAGCACCGTCCAATACACGAAGTGAACGTTGTACTTCAATAGTGAAGTCCACGTGTCCTGGTGTGTCGATAATATTGACACGGTAATCTTTCCATTGTGCTGTTGTTGCAGCAGATGTGATGGTGATACCACGTTCTTGTTCTTGTTCCATCCAGTCCATTTGTGAAGCACCTTCGTGTGTTTCACCAATTTTATGGATTTTACCGGTATAGTAAAGAATACGTTCAGTCGTTGTTGTTTTACCAGCATCGACGTGAGCCATGATACCGATGTTACGAGTTTTTTCAAGTGAAAATTCGCGAGCCATTTGGTTGTTTCTCCTATTATTTTATTTACAGTTTATTATAACATATTTTAAGAAAAGCGAGTAGGCAAATCCTACCCGCTTGTTGATTACTCATGCTAATTAGTAAGAGTACTAAGCCTTTGAAAGAGCTTTTGCAATTCTCTAAAAAGAGAAGCAATCTTACCAGCGGAAGTGAGCAAAAGCACGGTTAGCTTCAGCCATACGGTGAGTATCTTCACGTTTTTTAACAGCTGCACCAGTATTGTTAGCTGCATCCATGATTTCTTTTGCAAGGCGATCTTGCATAGTGTGTTCTCCACGTGAACGTGAAATAGTTACCAACCAACGAAGTCCAAGAGTTGTACGACGTTCTGGACGAACTTCAACTGGGACTTGGTAGTTAGAACCACCGACACGGCGAGCACGTACTTCAAGTACAGGCATGATGTTTTCCATAGCTGTTTCAAATACTTCAAGTGCATCATTTCCAGTAGCTTCTTTGATTTGCTCAAAAGCACCATATACGATTGAAGCTGCTGTACCACGTTTACCATCAAGCATAACGCGGTTGATAAGACGTGTCACTAATTTTGAATTGTAGAGCGGATCTGGCAATACTTCGCGCTTAGGCGCACGGTTTTTACGACTCATTGATCTTTATCCCCTTTCCTTATGCTTTTGGTTTTTTCGTACCGTATTTAGAACGGCCTTGTTTACGATCAGTTACACCTGCAGTATCAAGTGCACCACGAACGATATGGTAACGTACCCCTGGAAGGTCTTTTACACGTCCACCACGAAGAAGCACAACGCTGTGTTCTTGCAAGTTATGTCCGATACCTGGGATATATGCAGTTACTTCGATCAGATTGCTCAAACGTACACGAGCAAACTTACGAAGAGCTGAGTTCGGTTTTTTAGGTGTCATAGTACCAACACGAGTTGCTACACCACGTTTTTGTGGTGAGTTTTCACGAGTAGGTACACGCTTCAAACTATTATAACCAACGTTTAAAGCTGGTGATTTAGATTTTTCTACTTTTGATTTACGCGGTTTGCGAACCAATTGGTTAATTGTAGGCATCTACATTTCTCCTGTATTTTTTTAATTTTGGTGATGATACACTTGGTGACAGCTATCATCTGTGTGTACTTTTGCAACATTTGTCAGCACGTCTCTGTACACTTTTGAGAGACCAAAAGTAAAAAGTACCGTCTATTAGTATAACACGACGGCACTTTCTTTGTCAATATATTTTTTATAGTTTTCCTATTGAAATCCCAGCTATTGTCCAGTAGTATTTGTGGTTGGGACACTTGCTCCGTTTCCGTTAGTCGTTGGAGTTTGAGCTGAATTGGTCTCAGCCTGTCCTGTGGTAGCTGAAGTTGCTGGAGCTTGATAGGTTTGAGGATAAGTTTGTTGGTACGTTTGCCCTGTATCTGTTTGAGGCGTTACAGCATTTTGACTTTCTGTAGCAGCTGCTTCGCTGGCTGCACGCGCAGCAATCGCGTCACTAACTGCCTTAATCCGTTGTTGAAGTTGAGCTTTTTGAGCTTCGTCTTTCAACTTGTCCACTTTTTCTTGAGCAGGCGTTACATTAGCTGTCATCTGCTCCGCTTCCAGTTTTTTAACAGCCTCTTCTGCCTCTTGTGCAATTTTGGCTTGCTCTTTTTTCTCTTTTTCTGCTTTCGATTCTGAAGATTTTGATGTTGAAATGGTTTGCCTTACAGTCGGAGCAGCTGCACGCGTCGCGTCATCTTGCTTTTTAACGAAAAACAATCCAGCAGCAAGAATAAGCGCCAAAGCTGTAACAATCGAAATTCTTAGCCACAAAGAGCTTTGATCCAATTTATCCAATATATTTTTCAAATTCTCACCTCATCTATTTGTCAAAAATATTGCCAACTTTTACGCTAATTTTGTTGGACTTCACATCAATAGCTGTCACTTTCAACAATGATTTGTAATCCAAATGTTCACGTTCTGTCTGTGCATTTTCCGCAAAGACCGCTACACCAGCTAACTCTGAATCAAATTCTCGTAAAAGACTAATCATGCCATTGACTGTCCCACCACCTTTTAAGAAATCATCTACGATTAAAACACGGCTTCCAGCTTTCAGGCTGCGTTTCGACAAGAACATCTTCTCAATACGGTCACCGCTCGAACCTGACACATAATTGACGCTAACCGTCGAGCCCTCTGTGATTTTCAAGTCGCGACGGACAATGACAAATGGAACATTTAACACATTTGCCACTGCATTTGCCAACGGCACTCCTTTTGTGGCAACAGTCATTACGGCATCAATTTTTTGATTTCGAAACGTCTTGGCAATAATGCGCCCAATGTTGTTTAAAATAGAAGGCGTACTCAGCAAATCCGATAAGTAAATGTAGCCACCGGGTAAAATTCGATTGCTTTCAGACAATTTCGTGCGGAGGTCTTCCACCATTGCTCTAGCTTCTTTATCCGAGATAGAGGGAGTAAAAATAACGCCTCCTCCTGCTCCTGTAATGGTTTCGATGTGCCCAATTTCCATTTCTTCAAAAGCACGTTTGATAATGACAATATCTTCGGAAATGGAAGATTTTGCGGACTCATACTTTTCAGCAAATGTATTGAGACTTGTTAATTCGTACGGATGATTGATTAGGTAGTTAGAAATAACTACCATGCGTTCACTTCTTCTTAATTTCATTTTTTCACCAATTTATTTTATTTTCTTCATTATATCATAATCAGTCCAAAAAACGAACATTATTTTTGCAATAACATTCGTTTTTCGTTTTTTACTTATCAAAATTAGGCTTATAGAAAGAGCGGTTGTCCATAGCAAAGATTCGATTGGTCATCTCCCCCTTGCCAACCAAGGCTAGAGCCGAAGTCATCATCATCATTTCCGCATCTAAATTATCAATCATGTGGATAATTTCAGCTTCCATGATTTTCGGACGCACTGGACTACCGTATTCCAACAGGCCGTGATGACTTAGCAAAACATGACGGAGAATAATGACCTCTTCTCTAGTGTCGTCAATTTTTAATTCTGCCAACACCTTTGTTATTTCTTCATCAATCAAAGCGATGTGTCCGATGAGATTGCCTCGAACAGTGTATTCTGTTTGCTCTGGGCCTGTCAATTCCAGTACCTTTGCTAAATCATGGAGCATAATTCCTGCATAAAGTAAACTCTTATTTAGTTGCGGGTAAATCTCACCAATAGCATTTGCTAGCCGCACCATAGTCGCAGTATGAAAAGCAAGTCCTGCCTCAAAAGCGTGGTGATTGGTTTTCGCTGCTGGATAGGAGTAAAATTCTTTATCGTATTTAGCATACAAAGCCCGTACCACACGCTGCCAAACTGGATTTTCAATTTTAAAAATCATTTGCGAGAGATAGTCACGTAACTCCTGGACATCAACCGGTGGTTTTTCCTTAAAATCAGCCGGATTGTTTGGTTCGCCAACTTTAGGCAATCGCAAGGTAATTTGATTGACTTGAGGGGTGTTGTTATACACTTCTCTGCGCCCTTGCATGTGAACGACTTTCCCAGCAGTAAACTCTTCCACATTGTGCGGTTGTGCATCCCACAATTTCCCTTCAATCGTTCCAGTGTCATCTTGAAAGGTGAATGCCAAATAGTTTTTCCCTGCCCTTGTTTGACGAAGTTCAGCAGATTTGATGAGATAAAACCCTTCAAACAGCTCGTCTTTTTTCATTTGGTTAATCTTCATATTCTTCCTCTTCATCTTGGAAATCTAGTAGACCGTTGAAGTCCGATTTGTCCGAAATTTCAATATGGCGCAAAGTTCGCTCGATAGCATTGGTTCTGCGCGTCAGCAATTCATCAATATTGCCAGAAGCATGTTGCAGATGTTTTTGTGCCTTGAGCAAAATGCCACCAAATTTATTAAATTCTGATTTGACATTGCCCAAAACCTTACTGATGTCATCTGCACTTCGTTGAATGTTGAGCGTTTTAAAACCAACCGAAAGCGAATTGAGTAGGGCAGACAACGTAGACGGTCCTGCGACCACAATCTGCTCGTCTCGACGCAAACTGTCAAAGAATTCCGGATTGCGAACGACTTCTGAATAAAGCCCTTCCGTTGGTAAAAACATCACGCCAAAGTTTGTTGTTGCAGGAGGCGCTAAGTATTTCTTATTGATGTCCTTGGCAAAACGTTTGACGCTCGCTAGCAAAGACTTACGATACAAATCAATCTCTTCTTTGTTTCCTGATTCGTAAGCATCCTCCAAGCGATAGTAGTCAGCAAGCGGAAACTTGGAATCAATCGGCAAATAGATATATTCTTTTTCCACTTGTCCCGGTAATTTAATCGCATACTCTACGCGCTCACTGGATCCTGCAACCGTCGCAAATTCGCGTTCATACTGGCTCGGTGTCAGAATGTCTTCAATGATTTGACCAAGTTGCAACTCGCCTAAAATTCCACGCGTTTTAGTATTGGAGAGCACCTTATTTAGAGTGCCAACATCACGCGCTACATTTTGCATTTCTCCCAAGCCACGATTGACCGACTCTAATTGTTTTGAAACTGTTTCAAAAGACGTTTGCAATCTCGCCTGCAACGTTTTCTCTAATTTTTCTTCCACTGTTTGGCGCATTTGCTCTAAACGACGGTCATTTGACTCTTGAATCTGACGCATTCGTTCGTCTGTCTTATCACGATTTTTAGTTAGATTCTCGCTTATCTCTAACCGCATTTCCGTTAAATTTCGATGTAAATCCGTACGCGCCTCACCCAAACGATCTCCCAGAGCCAATTCCAGTTGTTGCTGTGCTAGAAGGCGTTGCTGCCGCTCCTGCTCAAAACGGTAATCCAACTGATCAGATAATTGATCGGCTTGATCTTCAAAAATCTTCTTCGCTTGGTCTGTCTGTTGCTGATTCTTTTGCCACAAAAGAAAGGTCACAATAAGATCTCCCAGCAATAAGAGGATAATTATAAACTCCATACTAACTCCTGTCTTTGCTATAAATGACAATAACATAATCTGATTGGCACTCTAAAAAAACGGGCTCATCTATAAATTCGTTAGAAGCATACACTTTTTTAAAAAAATAATTGGATTCGTTTAAAGGATATTTGGCGCCTTCAATGGTCAAACGACCGTCGTCCACAGGCATAAAAGCTAAATAGTTCATACCAGCTACTGGCTTTATCTCGTGACGCCCTTGAGGGCAATAGCGGAGCTCATTTTGTGCATTGCACAGTCGAATTTGCTGCATATAAGGAGTAATTTCTGGATTACTTGGCAAGAAAATATTTGCCAAAGTATGATCCAAGCGCCCGCCAAAAGCACCAAAAATTGTCACTTGCGCCTGTGGATAACGTGCAAAAACAGCTTTAACTGCCAACTCTAAATCCGTATCATCTTTTTCAGGTTGTGCTTGAAGTACCTCTTTAGATTGAGAACAAATCAAAGCCAACTCTTTCTCCGAAACGGAATCAAAATCACCGACCGCTAAATCTGGGCAAATGCCTTGTTCAATGAGAAACAGGCTTCCCCTATCTACTCCGATAAAGAGGTCAAAATCCATTTGAAAGCTATCTATCGTCCCACCAGCAAAGAGAGCAATTTTAATCATGCAATGCTTCTTTCAAGGTTTGAACCTGACGAGCTACATCACCTTTGAACACATAACTACCTGCCACAAAGACATTAGCACCGGCCTCTTTGGCAATGCGAATGGTTTCATCATCAATACCACCGTCTACTTCAATATCAAAGTCTAGTTGGTTCACTTCTCTCAAAACGACTAATTCGCGTACTTTATCCATTGTTTCTGGTAGAAAAGCTTGTCCACCGAAGCCCGGATTGACAGTCATTACTAAGACTTGGTCAACTAGATTAAGTACGTTTTTCACCGCTTCAACAGGCGTTCCCGGATTGATAACAACACTTGCCTTGACACCAGCTGCCCGAATCTTTTGCAAAGCTCCGTGAATATGTGGTGTTGCTTCAGCGTGGATGCTGATAATATCTGCACCCGCACGAGCAAAATCTTTAATATGGTGTTCTGGATTGGAGACCATAAGATGACAATCAAATACCAATCTACTGTGTGGTCGCATGCTCGCTACCACACCCGCACCGAAGCTGATATTGGGAACAAAATGTCCGTCCATAATATCAATATGAGCGTACTCTGCCCCTGCGGCTTCTAATTTTTTCAATTCTGATTCAAAGTTTGCATAGTCTGCACTTAAAATAGACGGTGCAATTTTATAAGATTTCATTTGGCTTCCTCCTCATTTAGGTTGCTTTTTAACTGCTTTTTTATAGATTTCACGACGATGTTCAATTTCACTCAAAAATTGCAAGTAATCTTCAAATCGAAAGGCTGCAATTGTTCCATTTTCAACGGCAGGTTTCACCGCACAGTTTGGCTCATGCGTATGGGTACAGGTTCGGAATTTACAGCTGCGACTGACTTCAGCAATTTCAGGAAATGCTTGGTTTAAATCCTCCGCATTGTCCACTTCGTAATCCAAGGAAGAAAACCCCGGCGTATCCGCAATTTTTCCTCCATTAAGATTGTAAAAACTGACAGCTCGTGTCGTATGACGACCGCGACCAAGGCTTTCTGAAATCTCCCCTGTTTCCAATTTCAGATCCGGTGCAATTTTATTAAGCAAAGTGGACTTACCAACTCCTGTCTGCCCCATAAAGACCGTCTTTTTTCTGATTAAAAACTGCAATAGTTCTTCTACTGTTTTGGCAGTATCATAACCAATAGCTTGGTAAACCTCAAGGAAAACATCTAGCTCCTTGTCGTCCTCCAACAAATCCAATTTACTGATATAAATAATCGGATGAATGGCTTTCTGCTCCAAAAGAACTAAGAACCGATCCAAAAGATTGGGATTAAAATCTGGCTCTTTGGCACTCATTATCACGACAGCCTGATCGATATTAACAATAGGTGGGCGTACCAGACTGTTTTTTCGCTCTGCTATTTTTAAAATGTATCCTTCAGAATCTTTCTCAGCAGAAAATTCGACCTCATCTCCCACATAGGGAGTTTGACCTTTCTTGCGAAAATTCCCTCTTGCTCTGGTCTGATACACCTTGCCTTCTGACTCTACATAATAGAAGCCAGCCAAGGCTTTCACAATTGTTCCTTTCAAATGAACTCCTTTAACCTTAATAAGTTCATTATATCAAAAAAACAAGTATTTTGCTTTTTAGTGCAAAAAAATGATGAAAAACGTTGCCAATGTGGTATAATAGATACCGAGCGGAAATGGCGGAACGGCAGACGCGCATGCTTCAGGCGCATGTGTCCATTCGGACGTGAGGGTTCAAATCCCTTTTTCCGCATTTTTATTTTGTTAGGTGTTTTGGTATTGCAGCTTATGCTGCGCTTTGCTTTCTCTCCTAAAACGAAATACCCTATTTTGAATGCTTCTATCGAGCCCATTCAAAAATTCCTTATTCTAAATTTTGGAAAGGTGGCCCAGCTTGGTACGGCACCGGACTCGAAATCCGGCAAATGGATTTTATTCATGCGCGGGTTCAAATCCCGTCCTTTCCTTATAAAGAACCTCACTAAAATGAACTTAGTGAGGCTTTTTGTTTACAATATTATCCAACTTATCTGAATCCCTCGTCATATAAGCTGTCTGCTAAATGCGCAAATTCTTGCAAATCAAGCGCTTCTCCTCGTACACTTGGAGATAACTCAGCATTGTCCAAAGCGGACTCTAGCTTTGTTTTGACTTCATTAGACTTCCCAAAATAACTGGTCAGATTATTCCAGAGGGTTTTCCGGCGGTGGGTAAAACTAGCTTTTGAGACTTTGAAGAAGAAGGCTTCATCCTTGACCCCAACTGCTGGCTGGTCTCTGCGGACCATCTTGAGGATAGCCGAATCCACATTTGGAGCGGGAACAAAGACCGTCCGTGGTACGATAAAAGCAACCTTTGCGGTCATATAATACTGCACCGCTATTGACAAACTGCCATAAGATTTACTATTGGGCTGCGCCGAGATACGATCAGCCACTTCTCGCTGCATCATCACGACAAATTCACTAAAAGGAATGCCACTCTCAATCAAGTGCATGAGGATAGGAGTAGTAATATAGTAGGGCAGGTTGGCCACCACTTTGATAGGAAGATTTGGATTAGCAAATTCCTTGATTCGGGCTTGCAAGTCTGACTTAAGAATATCTTCATTGACCACGCGCACATTGTCAAAATCCCGCAGAGTATCTGCCAAAATCGGCACCAAGCGATCATCAATTTCAAAAGCCATAACTTCGGCTGTATTTTCCGCCAAAAACTCAGTCAGTGCCCCGATGCCTGGTCCGATTTCGATAACATTAACATTCTCATCAATCTCAGCTGTGTCCACAATTTTTTGTAAAATATTGGTATCAGTCAAGAAATTCTGACCGAACGATTTTTTAAAAGTAAAGCCATGACGCTCAAGCACAGCCCGCGTCACACTATAATCCGCAATTCTCATAAATCTCTTTTCTATCTGTTATCTGAATAAAATATATAAAATTCGCATAATTCCCAGCACAAGCAAAATCCAAAATGCCGGATGAATACGGCGTTTAGTTTCTGTTGAAGTAGATTCAGTCACATCAGTCATTTGCTTGTTTTTTTGATTTTTACCTTTCTTCAACTCATCTTGGTAGGCAACCGAATTTAGAATATTATCTACTGGCAACATGTCTGAAGCATAATCATCTGGGAAACCCATAGCTATCCCAAGCAAATCTTTATCTGTTAAAGAAAAATCCAAATCTTTCGGTTGATTTTGCTGAATAGCACGGACATTTTTTAAAAGTTTGTCAGAAGCAATAGGCAACTCGTCCATAGAAATAATTTCTAAAACGTCAAATCCTAGCGTATCACCCTCTTTGATATTTACAGTAATGTAACACACAAAGTCATCGTACAGTTGCAAAGTCTGTGGAGCATGCTGCTCTAAAAAGGAGCGATTGCGACGAGCATTCTGATGAAAATTTTCAACAGAAAGAGCAATCCCCATATCCTGTGTCCGATAAAATTCTTCTGCCTTCTCTTTATCTTTTTTTTCAAGCTCTTCTGCTTTTTGCCACAAATCAATGGCTGCTTGCAGTTCTTCTTCACCCCAAAATAGTTGCCAGAAATAAGGAATCGTATAAATTCCCTCCGCTAAAACACGTGCCTCATCTCCGTTTTTTAAATAAATATAGCTTCTATTTGCCATCTCGCTTCCTTTCGTATTTTTTTCATTCCATCTCAACATCTGTCAATCCAATCTCAAATAATTCTAGTCGTTTGAGCAATTGTTTCTCATTTGGATAGCCCATGCAGAATTCTTCAACTCAGAATTCACAACATTTTTGGACATCAACTTCATGTGAAACCAGTAGTACATAATGTTTCATTAGTGACATCAGTCATCATCACTGTCAAGCACTTCAAACATAATCTTTTGTAAATATCAAAGTTGACATATTATCGCCAGCTAAATCCCTCTTACCACTCATCATGCTTAAAAAACATACTAAACGCTATAATATTCGACTATCATTCTCCGGTCTTCTCTGTGGTTAGTTGCGTCAAAATTCGGTAGAGTTTCTCTTGTGCCTCTTGATCATAAACCGAGCGATTGGCTTTGACCTCTTGGCATTTTTCATTGTATAAAAAGCCGTTATAGCTGTTTCCCGTGGCGAGAGCGACATAGGTTTGTGCCATTTCTTCAGGCGAAATTGAGAATCGAGATTTCAGTTTGTATAGGTTTTTCATAAAGGAAGAAAGGTGACTATAACGCTTCATATCTACCTTAACACTAGGTACTCTGATAGCCTGAATTGTAACGTCTTTGTACCTTGCTCTCATCGCTAAGGTCAGCATCAGAAGCGCTAATTTGTTCTGGTAATAAGTTTTTGAATGGGTGTAAGATTGTTCGCCCTTTAGATTATCAAAATTCAATTTAATAAAAGGATAGGCTTGTAAACCTTGCGATGAAATATTGAGAATGCGACCACTCTCGGACTCTTTCAATAAGGGAATAAAAGACTGGGATAGCAAAAAAGGAGCTACAACATTGGTCGCAAACTGCTTTTCCAATCCATCTTTGGTTAAAACTGGTTGCTTAATTGATAAATCAAAGTCAGCAGCATTATTTATCAAGACATCAAGCGCTCCTTGAGTCTGGATATAATTTTCAATAGCTGTTTTGGTACTCGTTAAGTCAGAAAGATCTGCTAATAGGTAGCTGACATGAGAATTACCAGTTTCACTAATGATTGTCTCACAGGCGCTCTCAGCTCTCTCTTTACTACGACAAAAAATCGTTACCTGCCAGCCTTTATCAGCTAGCTGTTTAGCTGCTTGATAACCTATCCCGCTATTTCCACCTGTTATGATACATTTTTTCATACTATTCCTTTACTTTTCACTTTCTTGATAATGCGCCATCACGCTCTCAACTTTTGCTAAATTTATCCCAAATAATTCCAAGCGTTTAAGCAATTGTTTCCCATTTGAATAGCCAATACGGAGTTCTTTCCCTAAAAACTCACGACGTTTGCGGCTATCATTTCCAGCTAGAAATCCTAAACGAATCAAATCTGAGCGCGTAATGTCAAAATCAGTCGTTTTCCCAAAATTCTTAGTCACCTGCGAAAGAGCTGTCCTCAAATCTTCATAAGAAGCATGCTCAATACCTAATGATTTTCCTTTACTTTTAGACTTGGGAGCTGCCTCATCACGCCTTAAAAAAGCATGTTGAACACTAGGAATAGCGGTCATAATCATTCTACGAATCCGCTCGCCATTGACATCTGGATCGGTAAAAACGATCACTCCATGCAAGTTATGGAGATGTTTGATGCGTTGAATGTCTTTTTGACAAATCGCAGACCCTCTCGTTTCATAAGTTTCTACGTCAAAGTATCTTTTAAGGTTAGCTGTATCATCTCGACCTTCTACAACGATGACTTGAGAAATTTTTTCTTTCATCAATCTTCTTTCAAATTAAATATTCGCAGCGCATTTTCATAGGTCGCTTGCGCAACTTCTCCGACAGTCAAACTACGAAGTTCTGCAATCTTGTCTACAACATAGCGAGTATAAGCCGTCCGGTTTTCACGACCACGTTTTGGAACAGGAGCTAAGTAAGGTGCATCAGTTTCAACTAGGATTTTATCCAAAGGGAGGTTTTGCGCAGCTTCCTGCACATCTACAGCCTTCTTAAACGTGACCACACCCGAAAATGAAATCATCATACCAAGCTGGATAAAACGCTCTGCCATTTCCAAAGAACCTGAATAAGAGTGCATAATGCCGCCACGAGGACCAACACCTTCACTTTTAATAATCTCATATGTGTCGTCCAAGGCATCACGAGTGTGCACTACAAAAGGCAAGTCAAGATCTTTTGATAATTGAATCTGCCGCCGAAAAACTCGCTCTTGCATCTCTTTCGGTGCTGTCATCCAATGATAATCCAATCCAATTTCACCAAGGGCAATAACTTTGGGAGCATGCAAATGACTGACAAGCATGTCCTCCACTTCCTGCGTGTAAGAACCTGCCTCCGTCGGATGCCAGCCAATCGTACTGTAAAGCTCATCATATTGACGAGACAGCGCTAGCGACTTTTCAATGGTTTCTGCATCAAAACCCACAATATTCATCTTGGTAACACCTAACTCGCGTGCAAAAACAATTTCTTCAGCTTCTTTGCCTGCAAAATTGTCCACGTTGAGGTGTGTATGTGTGTCAAAAATGTTCATCATTCATTCCTCTTTATATCAGTTTCTATTATATCAAAATCTCTGAGCAAATGCAGATTGTCCCTTTGTTCTCCAACAAAAAAACCAGCGGTCTCGAGTTTCCGTTGGTTCTTCATCTTGTATTCGTTTGGATTATGCAGCCAAAACTTTGCGTCCTTTACGACGACGGCTAGCAAGCACGCGACGACCGTTTTTAGTTGCCATACGATGACGGAAACCGTGTTTGCGCGCACGACGGATTTTACTTGGTTGATAAGTACGTTTCACTTTGAATACCTCCTCTTAGATTCTTGTATTCGTTTAGCCGGCTATTGTGATCAGTTACTAAACATACTTTACTATTCTATATGATTCTAAGCCTTTTGTCAATAGCAGCGCGAAATTGTTTTTGCTAAATCTAAAAAAAGGTTGCTTAAACCTCTTATAATTCTCTGGTTGCCTCATAAAAAGGAATGAGAGTTGTCATAGCCTTCTGGAGTTGCTCCAACACTTGTCTTACCGATGTGGCTTGGGCTAAATCTACATCGTATTTTACTAAGACTTTACGAACTTGCCCTATTTTTACTTGTCGGCTCAAATACTGCCGATTCTCTTCTGCCCCAGCAAATCGTTGACTGATACCATTTATTTGAGTCAAGTAATAAACTGGAGCTGTGATTGGCACCTGCAACACTCGATTTTGCTTCGTCAGACTGGTTTCATCTTTCTTGCGCTCGATAAAGCTAACTTCTAACGATACTCCAAAATCTCCTGGTTTCCCATATAAACGCAGAGCAAACATTGGTTCTGTGATATCGCCATAACCACACAAATAGTTCCAAAAATGGGGACGCAAAATTTGTGCTTGATTCATCCAGTTGCTGGTACGCTCCAGAGTTAATTTTGGATAAAATCTTTGAAATTGCTTAACCAAGTCCGAAAATTCCGCGCGTGCTGCCTGACCTTTCCGTTTAAAATCAAGCATCATTTCTCTCAATTCTCCCGCTTTATCAGGAGAAATATATTTATTTCCTTGTAATGCTAAGTATGTTTCAATAGCTAGAAAAATAGACATATAAGCTCCCTTCTTCTCAATCCCAAGTGCCGCAAATAGCAGATCAAGCGGAAAGAAAGACTGAAAAGAAATTCTTCCCAGTCCTCAGTTTATTATTCACTGTCAATATCCACGACAACATAACGATTTGGCTCATCACCTTCTGAATAGCTGGTAAGTCCGTCCATTTTAGAAATGATACGGTGGATAATTTTCCGCTCATTGTTGGACATTGGGTCGGTTTTTTGACTATGCTGGTATTCCAACACACGGTCAGCCAATTTTTGAGCGTAGCTTTGTAGAACTTCTGCTCGATGTTCTACATAATCATTAACATTGATAGAAATGTAAAAACTCTTAGAATAGCGATTATAAAGATAATTCTGTGCCAACAATTGAAGAGCTTTCAGCACTTTTCCGTGATAGCCGATAATGCGACCAGGCTCATTGGTATCAATCTGCATATTGATTGTCCGACGATTATGAGCACTTGCAATGCTAGCTTCAACGTCCATTTCGTCCACGATGTTTTGCACATAACCTGTCACACTCGCAACAACTTCTTCAACATCATAATCTTCTTCCACTTGAATGCCCAAATCTTCAAAATCAGCCGGCTCCTCAGCTATCGGTTGGACTTCCGAGTGCTTTTCTACAGCCTGCCCAAAAGCAATAATCTTGTCAGTTGGCTTTTCTTCTTGAGCGACCGATTTTTGAAAATTTACGATGTCACTATCTTTCAATAAGTCAATTGTGCCTGTTTCTTCAAGAATCGTGCTGGCTTCTTTTTCGTGCTTCAAAATTTCAGCTTTCACATCATCTGAGATTTCCTTGCCTTCTTCTTCGATTTTTTTAATGGCTGCAACAACATGTCCTAAGTCAACAGTTGCTTCACTCACGCTTTTAACGGGCTCATTTTGAGCATTGATTGCTTCCGGAACACCTTTGACAGCCTTTTGATTTGCCTTTACCACCGTCGTTTCGTTAATGGGCTCCACATCAACTTGGGCTAATTTCTTGCCAAATAATCCTAAAAATCCTTTTTTCTCACGAGAAATCACTTTGATATGTGCTTTCATCCGTGGAATATCTAACTCGCGCAAGCCATTTTGAATGGCTTCTTCAACACTCGCTCCTGTAAATAATACCATACAAGCGCCTCCTTACTTTTTCTTTTTTTGTGCTTTACGATAAGCACGTTTTTTCTTTTCTTCACGTTCTCGCTCAGCAGTCGCTTTCGCTTCTCTTTCTGCAATGATTTTATATGGATTGCTCAGTAAAAGCGTTTGGAACACTTGATACGCGTACGATGTGCTCCAATACAAAGCAACCCCACTCGCTACACTCATGGCAAAGAAGAAGACAAACAGCGGCATGACAAACATCATTCCTGTCATCAAGCCATTGCGTTCCGCCATTCCTTTATTGCTCAACCAAGTACTCAAAAAGGTGAAAACGGCTGCTAAAACCGGCAAAATATAATAGGGGTCTGTCGCGCCCAGATTCAGCCAGAGAAAATGCCCTACTTTGAGAAATTCAACGCGTGTCAAGGCATGATACAAGGCAATCAACACAGGCATTTGAATGAGCAAGGGCCAAAATGATGCCGATGGCTTTACTCCTAATTCCTTATACAGCTTTTGTGTTTCTTCTGCCAAACGACTGCGACTTTCCATGTCGCGTCCTGGATACTTCGCCTGCAATTCTTTCACTAACGGCTGCGCTTCCTGCATTTTCCGAGAAGCATTAATCTGCAATTGGAAAACAGGCAAAAGAACTGTCCGAATAATCAATGTGAAAAGGATAATCCCAATTCCTGTACTTCCATTGAATGACAGAAAACGAATCGTTACGGCGAAGAAATAGACAAATCTCTCCCATAAATCCGGCGAACTCGCTGTAACCTCACTCGTCCCACACGCTGTTAAGATGAGCGAAGCTAAAATTAAAAGCCCCACCAGTTTACTTTTCTTTTTCACTACTCAAACCTTCCTGATAAATTTTTGCTATTTTTAGTACATGAAGCAAATTTTGCTCTAATTCTTGATAAGTCAGAATTTCCACACCTTTTCGTGCAATAACGACAAAATCAAGCGTTGCTAACTCTGCTTGATGAACTATCAAAACGTGTCGAATACGGCGTTTAATCTTATTGCGCATTACCGCATTTCCTAGCTTTTTACTGACGGATATTCCAACTCGAAAGTGTTTTTGCTTCTTTTCTAATGTATAAATGACGAATTTTCTATTGGCAAAACTTTGCCCACTTTTGAAAATCGCATTAAAATCTTTCTCGCTCTTGACGCGATAGCTTTTCTTCAAAACTCAACTCCATCTACCAAAATTATATCTATTATACCATAATTTTCAAAAAAACCAATAAGAGCAGGCATATTCACCGTTTTACTCTATCCAACTGATACAAGAACGCATGTAATTCACTTTTATTCTGAAAATTTAATGCTAAAAGAGTTAGTAAAGTAAAGAAGAGCGACTAAGATTGTCTCCTAGTCCCTCCTCTTGTATCTTATACTAAATGATTACCGACACTTGTAACTCATAGTTATATTTTTCAACTATTTGCTAGATTCTTTTGCAAAAAATTGCGTAGCTGCAACTGCTGCTTTCCAGCCTTTGTACAATTTTTGGCGCTCTGCTTCTAGCATAGCAGGTTGGAACGTTTCCACAACTGCATTTAATGTTTTGAGTTCTTCCATATCTTTCCAATAGCCAACTGCAAGACCTGCCAGAAAAGCTGCTCCAAGAGCTGTTGTTTCCAAATTTGCCGCACGCGCTAATTCAATTCCCAAAATATCTGCTTGGAACTGCATGAGAAAATCATTCATGGCAGCACCACCATCTACCTTCAGAACTTGGATTGCTGTACCTGTGTCCATTTGCATGGTGTCAATAATATCGCGCACTTGATAAGCAATGGATTGCAAAGTTGCTTTGATAAAATCTTCTTTACTCGTTCCACGTGTCAAGCCAAAAATAGAACCTCTTGCTTCTGGATCCCAATAAGGCGCTCCAAGTCCCGTAAAAGCTGGAACAACATACACTTCATTTTCATTGGTGGAATTTTTTGCATATCGCTCAGACTCAGGTGAGCTAGCAATCATACGAAGCCCATCACGAAGCCACTGAATGGCACTACCCGCAATAAAAATCGAACCCTCCAAAGCATAAGTCACTTTGCCATTTATCCCATAACCAATAGTCGTCAAAAGATTATTTTTTGATAAATTGCATTCCTGACCAGTATTCATAATGATGAAAGAGCCCGTCCCATAAGTATTCTTCACCATTCCTGGCTCAAATGCTAATTGCCCAAAGAGAGCTGCCTGCTGATCGCCCGCCATTCCTGCAATTGGTACCTCTCCACCATAAAAATGATAGGGTGCTGTTTTGCCATAAATTTCTGAATTCGAGCGAACTTCTGGCAACATAGCCTTAGGAATATTGAGCAAGGATAAAATCTCATCATCCCATTGTAACTCTTTGATATTGTATAGCATGGTCCGCGCTGCATTTGAATAATCTGTCACATGAGCCGCACCATCCGTTAATTTCCAAACCAACCAGGTATCAATCGTACCAAAAAGCAATTCTCCTCGCTCTGCACGTTCCTGCGCGCCCTCTACCTGATCTAAAATCCAGCGTACCTTGGTCGCAGAGAAATAAGCATCTATGATTAAACCTGTTTTTTGATGAAAGAAATCTACATATCCATCTTGCTTGAGCTTTTCTGCTAAAGGAGCTGTTTGCCGAGACTGCCAGACAATGGCATTGTAAATGGGCAAACCCGTTTTCTTATCCCACACAACTGTTGTCTCCCGTTGATTGGTAATGCCAATTGCTTCAATCTCTGTGGGCTTGATGCCACTTTCAATAAAAGCATTTGCAATGACCGACTGCACAGAATTCCAAATCTCATTTGCATTGTGCTCAACCCAGCCCGCCTGTGGAAAAATCTGAGTAAACTCTTTTTGACTCGTAGCAACCTTCTCACCTTTCTTATTGAAAATAATCGCCCGTGAGCTGGTTGTTCCTTGGTCAATCGCCATGATATAAGTTTCTTGTGACATAAAGCGCCTCCGTTGTATAATCTGCTTTTATTATACACAATAAAGCGCTTTCTTTCTATCTTTTTCTTCTGTTTTTGTGAAAATTTCACTCAATTATATGCTTGGCGTATAAAAAACGACTCCTTTTCAGAAGTCGTTCCATTGTATACAAATTACAAACGAGCGTTCAATTCTTTGCTCAATTCTTCAAATCCTGGTTTTCCAAGAAGAGCAAACATATTTTTCTTATATGCTTCTACACCTGGTTGGTCAAATGGGTTAATAGCATTTAAGTAACCAGAAATAGCGATAGCAAGCTCAAAGAAGTAAATAGTGTAACCAAGAGTAAAGGCGTCTTGCTCTGGAAGAGTGACATACATATTTGGCACGTCACCGTCAGTATGAGCCAGAAGTACACCGTCTGTCGCTTTCTTGTTAACAAAGTCAACATCTTTTCCTTGAAGATATCCAAGTCCGTCTAAGTCTTCTGCCAATTCAGGAATCGTCACGTTTTTGCGTGGTTTGTCCACACGGACAACTGTTTCAAACATAATACGCGCACCTTCTTGGATGAATTGCCCAAGAGAGTGAAGGTCTGTTGAGAAATTAGCAGATGTTGGATAAATACCTTTTTGGTCTTTTCCTTCTGACTCACCAGCTAATTGTTTCCACCATTCTGAGAAGTATTGCAGAGATGGTTCGTAGTTAACCAAAATTTCAGTCGCATAGCCTTTGCGATAAAGGATATTACGAAGAGCTGCGTACTGATAAGCTTCGTTTTCTGCAATCTTGTCTGAAGTGTAGTCCTTACGAGCAGCATTAGCACCTTCCATAAGGGCTTTGATGTCTGCGCCTGATGCTGCAATTGGTAGAAGTCCTACTGCTGTCAATACAGAGAAACGTCCGCCAATGTCATCTGGCACCACAAATGTTTCCCAACCATTGGCATCTGCTTCCACCTTAACTGCACCTTTTTGGCGGTCAGTTGTCGCATAGATACGTTTGTTAGCTTCAGCTTCACCATATTTTTTAATCAAAAGTTCTTTGAAGACGCGGAAAGCAATAGCAGGTTCTGTCGTTGTCCCTGATTTAGAAATCACATTAACTGAGAAATCTTTATCTGAAACGTATTCTACCAAGTCTGCAAGGTAAGTAGATGAAATAGAATTTCCAGCATAAAGGATTTGTGGAGCTTTGCGTTCTTCTTTGGTTTGCAAGTTTGCAAAATGATTGCTCAAGAAATCAATCGCTGCTTTTGCTCCAAGGTATGACCCACCAATCCCAATCACGACCAAAACATCGCTGTCTGATTTGATTTGTTCTGCCGCTTTCAAAATGCGAGCGAATTCTTCTTTGTCATAGTTTTCTGGAAGGTCAAGCCAGCCACGGAAGTCACTTCCTGCACCAGTTCCTTTGCGCAACAGTTCATCTGCCGCAGAAACTTGTGTTTGCATGTAATCTACTTCATGCGGTGCAACAAATTTTCCAAGCACGTTTGAGTAATTAAACTGAATATGTGTCATTATAGTCCTCCAATTTTTCTTCTCTACTATGATACCGCTTTACTACTTTTTTATCAAGCAATTTTCTTGACTAAAACGTTTCCAAATTGTTTTTTTATAATTAACTTTCAAAAATCGCAATCTCATACCAACCTTTAAAGCAATCGTTTGCGTAAATCAAAAAATAATCACCCACAGAATACTTCTAAAATAAAAAATAGAGGAAAATAAATAGTAGCCTAATCTTAGGTTCTAGAGTTTAACTAATGTTTCCTTTTTTGAGTCGATTATTTTGCAGAGACAGCAAAAGTGCCAACAGTGAAAAGACAACAAAAATAAACCAGCACAAGTAGATATTGTAGGCAGAGAGAACTGAAAAGAGGACTGTTCCTAAAGGCAAAGAGAAGGTAAACAACAATCCGAGAAAGTTATTGCTTTGAGCCAAGACATCAGACGGTAGATTTGCCATTAACATAGCATCCAGTTTAGGCGTGGATTTCCCTATTATGTAAGCGGAAAAAGCTAAGATAATAATCCCAATGATTGGTGGCAGTCCTACTAAGTTGCTGATACCAACTAGTCCAAATGAAGAACTATTCATTATGAGCAGAAAGGAAAATGATTTTTTTGAAAAATAATCGTGAGGTGTTAAACTTCCTAAAATGGCGCCAACCAGCAAAACGACTTCTACGATTAGGAGAGATTGTGCATAAGTCAGGTGAAAAATGGCATGTTTTAAAAAATAAAAATTGTAAATACTATTAACAGCTCCTCCTATCATATTCAGGGTTAAAATTGCAAGTAACAAGTGAATGAATGAAGCATTTTCGGATTCTTGAAAAATCAACTCCATATTTTGATAAAGCATTTTAAATTGCGTAAAAAGAGAAGTTTTTTCAGGAGTTGCTACCACAGCTTCATGAGTTAATTGACGACGCTTGTGCAAAAGCACTAAAGAAGAAGCTAAAAATGACAGCGCATTAATTATGGCAACTAGTGCAAAATTATTGTCTGAAGTTGCGAGCAACCAGACCCCTACTGTTTGTCCAGTAATGCTGCATAAATAAGTGATAAATTGCGTAAAGGAATAGGCTTCAAATAAATCATCTTTTTCTAAATTCTTTTGCAAAATCGGCATTCTTAACCCACCAGCATAGTCACTTAACATATCTGTTATCACATTCAACAAACAGATGATTGCAAAAATAAGAAATGTCTTATTAGAAATCAGAAAAGCTACTCCTGTAAATAGAAGTGCCTGAACAAAGCCGATAACAATCATGAAATCGCCTTTTCTACCTGTCCTATCAGCTTGTACTCCTATCCAAAATGTGAAAAGTGTAGGAATAATTGTAATGATATTTGCAATAAACACAGCTGTATTGGCATAAGGCAGACTAGCAGCATAAATCACAAACACAATATTGTATAAATAAGACCCCATTAGGTTAAGCATCCGAGAGAGCGTAATACTTCTATATAATGCATTTGAGAAGAATAATTTCATATCAAGTTTCCTTTCAAACTTTTGTTGCACTAAGTATAACTTGAAAAGCGACTTCCAAAACAAAATTGTCATATATTCAACTCTATTTTTGGGCAAAAAAATAAGGAAAGCAGTCTATTTTTTTATTCCATAGACTCATTTCCTCACTTTAATTTTTTTTGCAAAAAAGTTCCGATTGTCATTTATTCACATTCTTTTAACCAATCAGACATATTTTTGGAGTAATAATCAGCACTCTGCTTGCAACCTATGATTTCAAGAGTTGATATAGCATTTTTCATTTTTGTAAGACCTCCATCTCTCTTTCCCAAAATATAATCATGCTGTCCATCTGCAAATAAATAGACAATTCTCAGGTATGCATCATTTTCATCAAAAAATTTTTCTTTGATTTTTTTATCAAAATAAGCAGCTTTTGTTAAACTTTTTTCTGCAATGGATTTAAACAAACCATTTAAAAGAATCGTGTAAATATAGTTTTTGTTCTTCTGTAAATCTCCTAAATAATCAACCTTTTGAAGCATTTCTCGAACATATCGAAAGTAAAGATCAAGAGGGAGCAAGGCGGCAATATCTGAAAACAAGTGTAATTCATACTCTCCCCAAATTTCAACAGAAAATAAATAATCATATAAAAAATTCAACTCAATCTCTGTTGCTTGAATGGTTTCATCTAAGAAAAACATGTGACCTTTGATGACAATCGCATTTAGGATATACTTTTCTTCCTGTTCAGACTGATATTGAATCATTTCATTGTGGTACATTTCCCATAATGTATTCATATCCTTCTTTTCTTGAGCTTGCCACAGTTTATTTTTTAACAAAGTATAGGAAGTGGGCTGGAAGCCACGCACCAAATAGACAAATTCTTCTAATTCTGTTCTGATATTCTCTAGACCAATTAACAGTTTTGAAGCCGAAATATCTGACGTCCCATTTTCAAATTTACTAAGCATGGAGTAGGAAAATTCTTCTCCTGTTGCGGCTTTAAGAGAGATGTGCCGACCTGTTCGCAATTCTCTAAAAATTTCACCCATGTAATACATATGTCTTTCCTTTACTGAAAAATGATATTGATTCATCACTGAATGTTGTCTTTTGAAAAATTCTTTCAACACACACTTTAGCAATTGTTCCTATTCTTCATACTATAAAAAGAGCACACAATTCACACTCGCTTAGGGCTGCTGGATTCCTCCCCTGACCCGCTTCACGCAGAATTGTTGCTCCGATAAGTATTATACCATAAATTTGTTTTTGTGCCAATCAAGATTTTCTTTTTCTCAAAAAAGAATAGATGTTCAGAGCGAAAAATTGCTAATCTACCAATAATAACATTAACTCTGCTACTATCTGGATAAGAGCATAGCCTTCTTAACAAAACGCTTCATTTTTGTCTCCTCTTTCTAAAAAAATCTTGCATCATCTGAGCACATTCTGCTTCCAAAATCCCATTTTCAAGCTCAACTCGGTGATTAAGTCGCTCATCTGTTAGAATATCATAGAGGCTACCGGCAGCACCAAATTTTTGATTTTTTGCTCCGTAAATAACCTGCGGAATGCGAGCTAGACCAATAGCACCGCTACACATGACACAAGGCTCAATGGTGACAAAAAGAGTCGTGTCTAACAAGCGCCAGCTTTTTTCATAAGCGTTGGCTTCTTCAATCGCCATCACCTCAGCATGCATGACCGCTCGCTGCAATTCCTCACGCGCATTGTGCCCATGACCGATAATCTTCCCGTCCTTGACAATAACACAACCAATCGGAATTTCATCATTAGCAAGCGCAATCTCTGCTTCTTTCAAGGCTTCTAGCATGAATTCTTCTTTTTCTTCGCGAGTATATTCCATCTTCTCATCTCTTCTTCAGTTCATTTTCACTCTGCTTTCCATTATATCATAAGACAAAGAGAAAGAAAAAAAGCCACCTTACAGCGACTTTCAGGAGATTATTATGAAAAAGTTTAGGATTTCTATCAAATAAAGTTAGGAGGTCTTCATCTGATGATGTTAGTATAAACCCGCTAGCTTAAAATTAACTTAAGAAGAGATGTATTATTTAAAATTTTTTAAATTCTTTGTTTTTTACGCATAAAAAGCGAGCTTGAACTCGCTTCCGACTATAATTTCTATTACAAACTTGACCAAACGCTTTCTAAAATATTAGTTTGTTCACGACCTGGTCCAACAGAGAAAGTGGAAATGCGAACACCAACAAGTTCACTCACACGGCGGACGTAGTTGCGGGCGTTTTCTGGCAACTCTTCTAAACTGCGAACGCCTGTAATGTCCTCTGACCAGCCTGGTAATTCTTCATAGATTGGTTTGCAGCGTTTGAGCTGCTCTAAACTAGCTGGGTAATGGTCAATACGTTCCCCGTCTAGGTCGTAAGCTACACAGATTTTAACTATATCCAGTCCCGTCAAAACGTCAATTGAATTGAGAGAAAGGTTGGTAATCCCAGACACACGGCGACTGTGACGCATAACAACCGAATCAAACCAACCAACACGACGAGGACGCCCTGTGGTCGTTCCATATTCATGTCCGACTTCACGAATGCGGTTGCCTACTTCATCAAACAGTTCTGTAGGAAATGGCCCGTCACCAACACGACTGGTATAGGCTTTGCAAACCCCAACAACCTTGTCAATTTTGCTTGGACCCACACCGGAACCAATCGTCACACCACCTGCAACAGGATTGGAAGAGGTAACAAATGGATAAGTGCCCTGGTCAATATCTAGCATAACTCCCTGCGCTCCTTCAAAAAGGACACGTTTACCTTGATCAAGAGCATCGTTCAAGATAACCGACGTATCTGTCACGTATTGTTTAATCTGCTGACCATAAGCGTAGTATTCTTCAAAAATATCGTCAAATTGGATAGCTGTGCTGTCGTAGAGTTTTTCAAAGAGACGATTTTTTTCAGCCAAGTTACGCTCCAAACGTTCTCTGAAAATATCTTTATCCAACAAATCCGCAATGCGGATTCCCACGCGAGCTGCTTTGTCCATATAAGCTGGACCAATCCCCTTGATAGTCGTTCCGATTTTGTGATCGCCTTTGGCTTCTTCTTGCAGACGGTCCAACTCGATATGATAAGGAAGAATCACATGTGCACGATCTGAAATGCGCAGATTATCTGTTGTGACACCTTCGCCATGCAAATAAGCTAATTCATTTACCAAAGATTTTGGATTGACTACCATTCCATTTCCGATAACAGAGATTTTCTCTGGGAAGAAAATACCTGACGGAATCAAGTGCAATTTATACTTTTTACCGTCAATTACAATGGTGTGACCGGCATTGTCTCCGCCTTGATAACGGGCAATCACTTCGGCATTAGCTGAAAGGAAATCTGTAATCTTTCCTTTTCCTTCATCTCCCCACTGGGTTCCTACAACTACAACTGATGTCATAATCTTGTCTGAGCTAAGCGCTCGTCCTTTCTTGTCTACATGGCAGGAGTTTCACCTGCAATTATGTCTTACACTCTATTATAAGAAAAATTCCTTCTTTTTTCAAGATAAGACTATCGCAGTTGTTTGCAAATGACGAAGTTTGAGGCCCCCTCTTTTGGAAAATTCTTATCCTATCTAAAATAGAATCGTTTTCTTTTAAAAAAGGTTCGGAAAACGTAGTAGAAATTTGTTTTCTGAGCATTTTTATAATAGACTAAAAGTATTAGAAAACAAACAGGTATTTCCCATGAACATCAATCACTTATTCGAAAAATTAGCAGCAGATGCACCTATTTTACAAGCTACTTTCGGGTTGGAAAGGGAGGGCTTGCGCGTCAATCAAGACGGGAAATTAGCACAAACTTCTCATCCAAAAGCATTTGGCAGTCGCAATTTTCATCCAACGATTCAGACAGATTTTAGCGAGCAGCAGTTAGAACTCATCACTCCAATTGCTCCTTCTACAAAAGAAGCAAGGCGTTTTCTCACTGCCATTACTGATGTAGCTGGACGCACCATTTCCAAAAGCGAAGCAATCTGGCCGCTCTCTATGCCTCCAAAATTGTCACCAGCAGAAATTCAAATCGCTCATTTAGAAAATGATTTTGAGCACCATTATCGAGAGGGGTTGGCGAAAAAATATGGAAAAACACTACAAGCTATCTCAGGCATTCACTACAACATGGAGTTGGGACCAGACTTGATTCAAGCTCTTTTCAAGGTCAGTGATTACCAAAATATCCGTCTTTTTAAAAATGACCTCTATCTTAAATTGGCTCGAAACTTTTTACGGTTCCGCTGGTTTCTGACTTATTTATACGGGGCAGCACCAATTGCTGAAGAAGGGGTTTTGACGAGAAAGATTTCTCAGCCTGTACGCTCTATCCGCAACAGTGATTCGGGATATGTAAATGATAAAAAGATTCACATTTCCTATGCTTCACTAGAGTCTTATGTGAGCGATATAGAGAAATACGTGGCACAAGGCGATTTAATTGCCGAGAAAGAATGCTACACACCCGTCCGCTTCCGTGGGCAAAAAGAAAATCGGCGTTACTTGGAAAAAGGCATTACCTATTTGGAATTCCGCTGCTTTGACCTCAATCCTTTTGAGGTGCTGGGAATCAGCCAAGAAACTATGGACACGGTTCATCTCTTTTTGCTTGCCTTGCTCTGGCTAGATGATATAGCAGACCCTGATGAAATCCTAGAGCAAGCTCATGATCTAAATGAAAAAATCGCTCTTAGCCACCCTCTGACTCCTTTGCCTGTTGAAGCTGATAGTAATCTGCTCCTTAGAGCCATGCAAGCTGTCATCCACCAGTTCGGATTAAGCTCCTATTATCAAGACCTGCTTCATCATGTGAAAGATGCAGTTGCTAATCCCAGTCTGACCCTTTCTGCCCAGCTCTTGCCTTATATTTATAACCAATCCTTAGAAGCCTTTGGTTTGGAAAAAGCTAAAGAATATCACCACTACGCCTGGACTGCTCCATACGCTCTGAAAGGCTACGAGGAAATGGAGCTCTCTACCCAGATGCTGCTCTTTGATGCGATTCAAAAAGGGTTGCAGGTCGAAATATTGGACGAAAGTGACCAGTTTTTAAAACTTCAACATAAAGATCACATCGAGTATGTCAAAAATGGCAATATGACCTCAAAGGACAACTATATCGTGCCTCTTGCGATGGCAAATAAGACGGTGACTAAGAAAATTTTATCTGCTGCTGGTTTTCCTGTTCCTGCTGGAGCTGAATTCTCCACTCTGGAAGAAGGGCTAGCTTACTATCCCCTTATCAAAAATATGCCGATTGTTGTCAAACCCAAATCCACCAACTTCGGGTTAGGAATTTCTATTTTTCAGGAACCAGCCAGCAGAAACAGTTACCAAAAAGCATTGGAAATTGCCTTTTCAGAGGACAGCTCTGTCCTTGTCGAAAAATTTATCGCAGGAACCGAGTACCGTTTCTTTGTCCTAGACGGCAAATGTGAGGCGGTGCTTCTGCGCTTAGCAGCCAATGTTGTAGGAGACGGTCGGCACACCATTCGAGAACTGGTAGCTTTTAAAAATACCAATCCCCTACGAGGGCGCGACCATCGCTCTCCACTGGAAATGATTGAGCTTGGTGAGATTGAGCTGCTCATGCTAGCCCAGCAAGGTTATAAAGCAGATGATATCCTACCGCAAGGGGTTCAAGTCTTTCTCCGTCGCAATTCTAATATATCCACTGGTGGAGACTCAGTAGATGTGACTGAAACCATGCACACCTCCTATAAGGAACTGGCAGCAGAAATGGCAACTGCTATGGGAGCTTGGGTCTGCGGTGTGGATTTAATTATCCCAGATAGCCCACTTCCAGCCAGCAAAAACAATCCTAACTGTACCTGCATTGAGCTCAATTTCAATCCTTCTATGTATATGCATACTTATTGTGCAGAAGGTCCCGGTCAAAGCATTACACCTAAAATATTGGCTAAACTTTTCCCAGAAATCCATTAAACACTAGATACACTGTAAAACGAGCCGAAAACAACAGCTCGTTTTTAGGTAGATCAACGAAAAATAGAAATATTCGATAGTGATTCTTAGTTTATTCCCAGTCCCTGCCATGTCCATGCTTGATTTCAAATTCAAAATAACCATCTTCTTGAATCTTTTTGAAAATGTCCCGATAGGCTTTTTCATCAAAAAACGGTCCTTTATAAAGAATTTCAAAACTTAAACCGTCGTATTCTAAGTAGGCGTGCGAAGAGCGAAAACCATTTCTCTTGTAGAAATCCATTCGAGCTTTTCGTTGTTCTAGATTATCACAAGGCTCATCCAGCCGTTCTACTTCTAAAACCATGGTTCTTTGATAAAAATCCACCAACTTATCAATAATCTTCCCGCCATAACCATGACTACGCAAATGAGGCATAATCGCAAAAAAACTGATATAAAAGGCTCTTTCATTGTAAACTGAAAAGGCAAAACCGACAAATTCATTGCCATCATAAAAGGCAAAAAAATGAGAATATTCCCCATCTCCATAGCGTAGCAACTCGGATAGCGGTGCACGCTCCTCCTCAGGAAAGGCTTCTGTATTGAGTTGTTCTACTTTTTCTAAATCCGGAAATTCAGCTGTAACAATCTGACTAGTTAAAGACATGATTTTCTCCCCTTTTAACTGCTTTTCTTTTATTTTATCAAAAATGAAGGTATTTGAGAACTATTGGACTAACATTCACAACCATAAAAGAGGTCGGATTCTACCAACCTCTTTCGGAGTTCTTAATTCATCACAATCATCGCTTTAATTGTTTTTCTGTCAGCCATATTTTTGTACGCTTGGTCAATATTTTCCAATTTGTAAGATTGAGTGAAAACTTTACCAGGATTGATTTGACCGTCTAGAACTGCTTTTAGCAAGATTTCTTTGTCATAAGTTGTACAAGAAGCTGATCCACCAGCCATTGCCAAGTTGACCATCCAGTAGTCACCGATATTGATGTCTCCTGTATGTGGCACACCGACGCGTCCGACAACAGCACCTGGACGCGCAACCTCTCTTACCTCCATTTTTCCTGATTCTACAAAAACTGCTGCTTTCATCTTATTGCTCCTTTCTCTATTAAAAAGATGATGCTCCACATTCATCAAAAAGATAAAATATTTACACTTTTATTATATACCTTGGAGTGCACTCTAAGTCAAGATATTTTTGAAAAATCTGAGCAGTCCATGATTATTTTCAGCCAAACTTTTTATTAAAAATATCGTTCAGTCCCGTCTTTGATGCTTTTTTATGCTAAAATAGACTTAGAAATTTCAGAAGAAACGGGATTAGATAATTTATGTCCAGAAGAGATTATAGAAATGTACGTTCTAGAAGATGGATTGGTATATTGCTTATTTTTATCGCAGTTGGTATTATTATGCAGTACCTCATCCCGATCCTCTTTGCTGTCGGTGTAAGCTACGGAATTTACTACTATGCAACCCATCAGCCGAAAAAAATCACAGGACCTAGCGCCAGTCAGCAAATTGAAGATTTGAAAGAGGAAATCGGTGCCGCAGATAGTCGAATCAAACAATTAGATGCTTATCTAGAAGAAAAGGCTTATGAAAAATACCAACAGTTGGCTGAACAGCTCTTGCCTCAATTAAGCTATATTCAAGGACGGGCTGATACTTTGAAAAAACATATCTCACCTGAGATTTACCAGCGGATTCAACGGAAAGTGCAAGACGTAACAGCAGACATTCATGCTCAACTTTACAACCTCCGCACGCAAAATGCTGAGAGTACAAAGTCAAGCCTTGAAGAATTAGCACCAGAATTGCTCGAAACCATTCACAATATCCAAACCGACCATGAAGCTATTCTCAAGAAAATTTCTCAATCAGAAAGCAACAACAAGGAAGAATTAACCGCTATTCATCAATCTCAAATGGAGCATTATGAGGATATTTTGGAAGGCTACCTAAAAATCAAGGCTTCCCCGAAAGATTTTTACAATGCCGAAGAACGACTGTCCAGCGCCAAAGCGGCTATTGAGCAGTTTGATTTAGACTTGGACGAAACACTCCGTCAGCTCAACGAAGCTGATCTACGAGATTTTGACATCAGCTTGCGGATTTTAACTAAAAAAGAAACGAACACAGAACTATAACATCAAAAGGAGACCTTATGAGCCAAGAATTTAACTTCGACATTGACAAAATCGCTAACAATGCCATTACGAAAACGGATAAAACCACCGAAATCATTGAATCAACCAGAACTCAAGCAAATGGGCAGTTAACTTTTTTGGAGAAATTAACTCCTGAACAACAAGATGCGATTATAGCAAAAGCCCCTCAGCTGGTAGATAACTTTATTTCCGATCAAAATACTCTTTTAGATTTTGGGCAGGCTGCAGTCGAAGAAGTTAATAATACTGTTAATCGCATTTTAGCCGAGCAAAAGAAACTTCAAATCCCACAAGTCGATGAATTGCTAAAAAATACTAATAAAGAGTTAAATGGTTTTGTTGCTAAATATAAGGATACTCAAATTGCAGAACTAGATAAAAAGCCAAATTTTTTAGAAAAACTCTTTAAACAAAGTAAGAACACCTTGCAAGAGTTCTATTTTGATTCACAAAATATTGAGCAAAAAATGGATAGTATGGCTGCCACTGTCGTCAAGCAAGAAGATCTGCTCGCACGCAATATCGTTTCTGCCGAAATGTTAATTGAAGACAACACCAAATCCATTGAAAATCTAGTCGGTGTCATTTCCTTTATCGAAGCCACTCAAAAAGAAGCTGGTGCGCGTGCCTCGACTCTTCAAAATGAGGTGGCACAATTAGATACTGCCACTCTCGATTACCAAACCAAATCACAAGAATTGGCTCGCTTAACTGAGGTTGTTAATACATTAGAACAACAACATACAGAATACATCAGCCGTCTATATGTCGCTTGGGCCACTACCCCGCAAATGCGTAATCTCGTAAAAGTATCTTCTGATATGCGCCAAAAACTTGGCATGCTCCGTCGCAATACCATTCCGACTATGAAGCTCTCTATCGCTCAACTAGGAATCCTGCAGCAATCAATGAAATCTGGTCAAGTAGCAGACGCTATTTCTAATGCCAACAATGCAGCGCTGCAAATGCTAGCTGAAACCAGCAAAGAAGTCATTCCACAAATGGAGAGGATTTCCCAAAATCCAACAATCGCTGTCGAATCCGTCACCAAATTAGCTGAAAGCTTAGTCGCTCAAAACCAAGGAATCATCTCTGCCATTGATAAAGGACGGGAAAAACGCGCTCTCCTTGAAGCAACTGTAATCAAATCCGCTGAAACCATTAATGACTCTGTTAAACTACGCGACCAAAAAATTATCCAGGCTCTGCTAGATCAGGGAAAAGAAATCCAAAAAGAAGTGGATGAACCGACTACAAGTGAGAAATAACGGGCTGAAACATGGAAGTAAGACAAAAATAAACTCTTGTGGTATGCTGTTTCATCCAAACAAAGTAACAGTATATAGCACTAACTCTTTGCCATGTAAATAATGACCAACCTCGTCAATTATGTGGGGCAGGACAACAAAATCACTTTCTTACGAAATACCGATTTTTGTCCCGCTCCCTTTTCTTTTTTATGTTACAATAAAAGGTATGGATAAGATTATTAAAACTATTTCAGAAAACGGAGCTTTCCGAGCTTATGTACTAGATAGTACCGAAACTGTTCGAACGGCTCAGGAAAAACACCAGACCCTTGCTAGCTCAACCGTAGCGTTAGGCCGCACACTCATTGCCAGTCAAATCCTTGCCGCAAACGAAAAAGGAGATACAAAAATCACCGTCAAAGTACTAGGGACAAGCTCTCTCGGTGCGATTATCACCGTCGCAGATACAAAAGGTACTGTCAAAGGCTATGTGCAAAATTCCGGTGTGGACATTAAAAAAACTGCAACAGGTGAAGTGTTGGTCGGACCATTCGTTGGAAATGGCGAATTCCTCGTCATTACAGACTATGGAACTGGAAATCCTTATCATTCTATGACTCCGCTTGTATCCGGTGAAATTGGCGAAGATTTAGCATTCTATCTAACAGAAAGCCAGCAAACTCCGTCAGCCGTCGGGTTGAATGTTCTACTAGATGCCAATGACAAGGTCAAGGTTGCTGGTGGTTTCCTCTTGCAAGTCCTTCCAGGTGCCAAAGAAGAAGAAATCACCCGCTTTGAAAAACGAATCCAAGAAATGCCTGCTATTTCAACACTTTTGGAATCTGAAAACCATATTGAAGCCTTGCTTTCAGCTATCTACGGCAACGAACCTTACAAACGATTGTCAGAAGAAGAACTCCGCTTCCAATGTGATTGCAGCAAAGATCGGTTTTTAAATGCCCTCTCAAGTCTACCTAAGTCAGATCTTGAAGAAATGCGAGATGAAGACCACGGTGCTGAAATCACTTGCCAATTCTGCCAAAGCACATATCATTTTGACGAAAAAGACTTGGAGGAACTCATTCGTGACAAATCTTAACACCTCTTTTCTGATTGGCGATGTGAAAATTCCCAACCGAACGGTTCTCGCTCCTATGGCAGGTGTGACCAATTCGGCTTTTCGGACGATTGCAAAAGAGCTTGGCGCAGGACTTGTCGTCATGGAAATGGTCTCAGACAAGGGCATTCAGTACAACAACGAAAAGACACTTCACATGCTGCATATTGATGAAGGAGAACATCCCGTTTCCATTCAGTTGTTTGGCAGTGACGAAGATAGTTTGGCGCGCGCAGCCGAGTTTATCCAAGAAAATACCCAAACAGATATTGTGGACATCAATATGGGCTGTCCCGTCAATAAAATTGTTAAAAACGAAGCTGGGGCAAAATGGCTCAAAGATCCAGAAAAAATCTATTCCATTATCAATAAAGTTCGTTCTGTTCTAGATATTCCGTTAACCGTGAAAATGCGTACTGGTTGGGCAGATGCCTCACTAGCTGTGGAAAATGCTCTTGCAGCTGAAGCTGCTGGTGTGGCGGCTCTTGCTATGCACGGTCGTACACGCGAACAAATGTACACTGGGCACGCTGATCTTGAAACCCTCCACAATGTTGCGCAAGCCTTAACCAAGATTCCTTTTATTGCCAATGGCGATATTCGTACTGTCCAAGATGCTCAACAGCGTATAGAAGAAGTGGGGGCAGATGCTGTCATGATTGGGCGCGCTGCTATGGGCAATCCGTATCTTTTTCATCAGATTAACCACTATTTTGAAACAGGAGAAATCCTGCCTGATCTCAGCTTTGAGGATAAAATGCAAGTCGCTTACGATCATTTGAAACGTCTAATTGACCTCAAGGGCGAGCATATCGCCATTAGAGAATTTCGTGGCTTAGCACCTCATTACCTCCGCGGAACAGCTGGTGCTGCCAAACTCCGCGGTGCTATTTCCCAAGCCAACAGTCTTGCAGAAATTGAAGAGTTGCTGCAAATTTAAACATCAAAAAACACCAATTATCTGGAAGATTATTTCCAAATGGTTGGTGCTTTTTATTTAAAGAGCAATTTCTACTAGGTATCTATCCGAGTCATTTCAGTCCTTGCTTGATTGCGGTAAATGAGATCTTCTCGAACAGAGAAACCTAATCTTTCCCAGAACTGGTTTCCTTCTGTATTTCTTTTAAAAACAACCAAGGCAACCTTATGAATTTTCAAATCATCTAAGACGGTTAAAACTGTCTCAACCAGCTGTCTAGCAATCCCTCTCCTGCGATAGTTCGGATGAACAGCTGTATGGTAGATATAGGCTCTTCGTCCGTCCGAACCAACTAAAATCGCTCCGATAATCGTTTGATTTTCTACTGCCACCAGACAAGTTTGAGGATTTCTCTGCAAAAACCGAGCAATTCCCTCTTTTGAATCATCTAAATCATTCAATCCCATGCCTGCACATGACAGCCATAATTGGTAAACTTGGTCGTAATCTTCTTCTACCATTTCACGAATGTTCATATTAAAATACCTTATCTACTTTCTGATGAATGCTTCGAATAGAAACTCAGAGCACTTCAAACTTCAATTTTCCAGCCTTGACACCGACTTTCAAGCTTTGTCCCGTTTTTAGCTCACCTGCTAAAAGTAATTCTGATAAATGGTCTTCCACCTGAGTTTGTAGAGTTCTGCGAAGTGGCCTTGCTCCCATTTCAGGATCGTAACCTTTTTTAGCCAGAAGTTTCAAAGCACTAGGTTGGAATTTCAGCTCAATTCCTTTTTCAGCGAGACTGACAATGAGTGGTTTCACCATAATTTTTACCACTTCTTGCATGTCTTCGCTAGTCAAGCTATGGAAAACAACCTTTTCATCAATCCGGTTGATAAATTCCGGACGATAACTTTTCTTGAGCTCTTCCATCATCCGTTTTTCCATGTTTTCATGATCAAAGCGGTCATCACGCGCTCCAAAACCGACCGTCTTATCGTCCCGCAAACTTGTCGCACCAAGATTGCTGGTCATAATGATAATGGTATTAGAAAAATCCACCTTACGTCCCTTGCTGTCGGTCAGCACCCCGTCATCTAAGACTTGAAGAAGCACATTGAAAATATCAGGATGAGCTTTTTCCACCTCGTCAAAGAGGAGCACCGAATAAGGACGATTGCGAACTTTTTCAGTCAATTCACCCCCTTCTTCATAACCGACATAACCTGGAGGCGCTCCATTGAGACGACTGGCAGCAAATTTCTCCATATATTCGGACATATCAAAGCGAATCAGCGCTGACTCATCATCAAAGAGGACTTCCGCCAAAGCCTTAGCCAGCTCAGTTTTTCCAACCCCGGTTGGGCCCAAGAACATAAAGGAACCAATTGGACGTTTGCTGGTGCGGATGCCGGATTGATTGCGCCGAATCGCTCGACTGATAGCAGAAATTGCTTCATTTTGCCCAATGACCCGTTTGTGCAGTTCCTTTTCTAAATGGAGGTATTTCTTCGCATCTGTTTGCGTCAACTTTTGCACAGGAATGCCCGATAAACCGCTGAGTGTTACCAAAATATCCTCGTCTTTAACCTTTAGTTTGTAGACAATTGGCTGACTTTCTTTCTCCAACAAAGCGCCAACCTTTTCCCAATCGCCTGCCATTAAAGCCGTGTCTGCTGCACTCAATTCTGCTTTTACATGATTTTGCGGACCTTTATTTTGTACCGTTGCAGCAGCTTCATCTAACAAATCAATCGCCGAGTCAGGTAGATGTTTGCTTGTTAGATAACGATGAGCATACTTAACAGCTGTCTCAATCGCTGAATCTGTAATCACCACCTTGTGGTGTTCTTCATAACTTTTCTTGAGCCCCTGTAAAATCGCAATACTATCGGCTACCGTCGGCTCTTCAATAGTAATTTTGGCAAATCGCCGTGAAAGAGCTGCGTCCTTTTCAATATATTTCTGGTACTCTTCTTGTGTCGTTGCGCCAACCGTTCTAAGTGTTCCTCTAGCCAAAGCTGGCTTGAGAATGTTCGCTGCATCTAATGTCGAATCAATCCCACTGCCAGAACCCATAATGGTATGAAGCTCATCAATGAAGAGAATCACATGCCCGTCTGTTTCAATATCATTGATAATATTGTTCATTCGCTCTTCAAAATCGCCGCGAAAACGAGTTCCAGCTACCACATTCATCAAATCCAGCTCCAGAACTCTCATCTTTGCAAGCTCATTTGGCACTTGACCAGCAGCCACACGCTGTGCCAAACCAAGGGCCAATGCTGTCTTCCCAACTCCTGCATCTCCTACCAAAACTGGATTGTTTTTCGTCTTGCGACTTAAAATCTGAAGCATACGCGAAATTTCTTCATCACGCCCAACGACCGGTTCTAAAAGACCAGCACGAGCCATTTCGGTTAAATCACGGGTATAGTCTTCTAGCCCGCCGCTGGTAGAAGGAGGCATACCCATCATATTGGCCATCGTTTGTTTTGCTGCGGCAGTATTTTTATTTAAGTGGCGAATAGCCTTTATATCTTCTTTACCCCAGCTAGCCTTATGCTCTAAGTTTTTCCGAAGATCGGTCATGCGCAAAACGCCTTCTTTATCCTCATAGCTAAAGCCTGTAAATTCAAGGAGACGTGCCGCCAAACTTCCTCGGTCAAACAGCATAGCTAACAACACATGCTCTGTCCCAAGATTCTTAGCATGCACAGCCTCTGCAATTCGCTTAGCTGTCAAAAACAACACTTTCATACGATGAGAAAATGGCCAAATGGTAAAGCTTCCCTCTTGTTGATAAATCTTTCCTGTGATATGAAAGGCTGCTTTCTCAAAATCATCAATTTCAAGCGGATAATCATTTAAAACAGAACCCGCAACACTATAAGGATTATTCGCCATGGCAATCAACAAATGCCAAGACTCCAAATAATCTGTTTCAAAATGGCTTGCTAGCAGCTGCGCCGACTCAATACTTTCTGTCAAAGCTTTTGAATATTTCATATATTAGTTTTTCCCTTTTCTATCAACTTGTTGTAAAATTTTCTTCAACATCCGCGCACGAATTCGTGCAGCATCTGTTCCCAATATTCTATCTGTTGTCGTCGCTAAAAGAAGATTCCCTTCTCGTTCTGTCATGATTTTTTCATCAAACAATAACTGAATGATATCTGTAAAGACCTGTTGACTGATTTGCTCTCCAACGCTATGCAGCAAATCACAAAGCAGCTCATGGTGATTGGAAAATTCAATCCGACCAATCCGAATGTAGCCGCCTCCACCGCGCTTGCTTTCAACAACATAGCCACGACTTTCCGTAAAACGTGTCTTGATGACATAATTTATCTGACTTGGAACAACCTGAAAAACATCTGCAATTTCACTGCGCTTCAACTCTGCAATCCCAGCTTGAGCTAAAAGCGCTTTGATATATTCCTCAATACTGTCTGACGTATTCTTATGGCTCATGACAACCCTTTCTTCCAGTTCTTTCTTTTGCTCCATAAATGAGCAACTGACATTGACTATCTTTGACTAATATTATACCGAAAATCTCTTGTTTTTGAAAGAAAAAGACCTAAATGAAAAACTGAAAAGTCTGATTATTCAAGCAAGTGAAAAAGCTTATAGAATAGGAATAATTCGAGTGTAAACGCTTGCCTTTTAATTTTAAAGCGTTATAATATAGATGAAAATTTGACGATAATAATAAAAGGAGGCCAAATGAATGAAAATGGATTGGTTCAAATATACACGTCATGTACTGGTTTGGTTGGTTTCAACTTTATTCTTTTTTACAGTTATTTCTGCTGATTATGTGGATGTCCAAGTCGTCCCGTTAGTCATCTGCTTATTTGCTCCATTTTTATTTGAACCGTCTTCAATAAACCCTAAAACAAAATGGACAATTGATTTAGCCATCATTGCTGTAAGTGTCTGTGCTATTCTCTTTACACAAACATATCGAATCGCTTTTACCTACTCCGAAATTACCTATCTACTAATTTCTTTAATCGTTTTAATCTTTGTAGACTCTGTGATTTCTCACAAGGGATTCACGAAAAAAATTGTAAAATAATCGCAGGCACTATTAGAAAAGGCTAGAGAGTTATATCAGCTCTCTAACCTTTTTATTTATGATTTAAACACTAACTATTGATTGCCTTAGTTTTGACCAAGAGCTGCAGCCATTGTAGCAGCTACTTCTGATTCAAAATCATTGGCAGCTTTTTCAATACCGTCACCTACTTCAATTGACAAAGAACCCTTAAAAGTCCACTAGATTTATCTAGTGGACTTTACTCGATCTATCTGATGATAGAATTACGCCTTCTTCTTTAACAAGTAAGCAACTCCACTTAAGGTGAACAGACCTGCAAGTAATGCAAAGAATGAATTTTGACTACCTGTTGAAGGGAGAATTTTCTTCTTCGACTTCTCTGGTGTACTTGGTGGGGTTTGTGGAATTTGTGGCTTCTCTGGTGTATGACGATTCGTGATATTCATACCATCTACCTTCGGTGTGTAACCTTCTGGTACCGAAACTTCTTCCACCGTATAAGTGATTTCCTTACCTGCTTCATATTTGGCAAGTTTTTCAAAGCTATATTTCCATCCAGTTGCTTCGCCTGCTGTCACTACTTTGCCCGTATCTTTGCCATTTGCAAGCAATCTTACTTGAATCTCTTTTGGACGAAGACCGTCTTTGTCATTATCATCGTCCCAAGTCTTTTGACCGCTGACTGAAGTCACCTCTGGAGTGTGGCTATTGACCAAATTCATTCCATTCACTTTAGATTGATAACCTTTTGGTACATCTACTTCCTCAACAGAGTAAACAATTTCTTTGCCATCCTTGTAACGATCCAAACCTTCAAAGCTGTATTTCCATCCAGTTGCTGCACTCGCTGTCGCCATTTTGCCAGTATCTTTGCCATCTGCCAATAAACGAACTTTGATTTCAGTAGGACGAATATTATCTTGGTTATTGGCGTCATTCCAAGTCTTTTGACCCGTTAAGTTTACCTTTTCTGGTGTACGCTTGTTGGTAATTGTGTATTTGCCATCTTGAGATTTTTCAACTATTGGCTTTTCGTAAGATTCTACGGCAACTTCTTTGACATCATATTTGATTTCTTTACCGTTTTCATACTTCGGTAATGGTTTTGACTCAAAGGCCCAACCTTTTTCTTCTGAAGTTTCAATTTCATCAACGATTGTGCCGCCTTTCAGAATTTGAACCTTGACTGTTTTGGTTCGCTTGCCGTCTTGGTTGTTAGCATCTTCCCAGACTTTCTTACCAGAAATGACGATTGTTTCTGGTTCATGGGTGTTTGTGATTTCTTGACCCTTGATAGATGTTTCATATCCTGCTACAGCATCTTCCTTGACAGAATAGACAATTTCTTGACCTGCTTCGTATTTTGGAAGATTAGTAAAGGTATGTTTCCAAACATTGCCATTCGCTGGGTCTGCTTCAGCGACTTTGATATCATATTTCTCAACTTCGGTAGTCACACCACCAATTGTCTTCATCAAGTGAACCGTGATATGGTCTGGACGTTTGCCATCTTGGTTATTATTGTCATTCCAAGTTTTCGTCACTTGATAATCAATCATTTTTGGTGTGTATTTGTTGGTAATATTGAAATCATTGATTTCGCTAGTATATTCAGAAACGACTTCTTCGGTCAGGCTATATTTAATAACCTTGCCTGCTTTGAATTTAGGAAGTTTTGTAAAGACTGTAGACCACGTTCCGTCAGCTGCCGCTTTCACTTCTTTGGAAGCTACTTTTTCACCATCTGCCAAGAGATTAACCGTAATATATTTCGGACGTTTACCATCTTGGTTATTAGCGTCATCCCAGTTCTTTGTGGCTTTAATATCAATTGTTTCTGGTGTGTATTTATTAGTAATAGTAAAGCCTGTCTTAGCATCTCCGCTGATTTCACTTGTATAACCAGCTACTGAACTCACTTCAACTACTTTGTAATCAATCGGAGCTCCGCCTTTATCTGCATCTAAATCCGTGAAGTTACCTGCCCAGCCATTGGCTTCTGATAGTTCAAGGGTTTTATCTGTATCTTGACCGTCTGCCAAGAGTTTAACAGTAATCTTAGTTGGACGTTTGCCATCTTGGTTATCGGCATCATCCCAGATTTTTTTCACTGGAATTTGCATTTTAGCTGGTGTGTATTTGTTCGTGAAGACAAGATCTTTCGCTTCTTTCGAAACCGTTGCTTTTAATTCAGTAGCACTGATTTTTTCAACCTTGACTTCTACTTCTCGAACAGTCTTATCATAAGTTACCCCAGTTTCTGTTCCTTCAACTTCTGAGATAGTATACTTATGCGTTCCTACTTGGTTTTCATCATAAGTCAATTCGTCAAAAGCAAAGTTTCCGTCCACATCATTAGTAACAGTTTGAACGACGCTGCCATCTGTCTTTTTCAGGGCAAAGTTATATTTACCTGCTTCCAGTGTTTTACCTTCTAGCACTTTCTTACCAGCAATTTTTACTTTGGTTGCTGGTGCTGGTGTGTATTTGTTAGTGAAGACAAGATCTTTCGCTTCTTTCGAAACCGTTGCTTTTAATTCAGTAGCACTAATTTTTTCAACCTTGACTTCTACTTCTCGAACAGTCTTATCATAAGTTACCCCAGTTTCTGTTCCTTCAACTTCTGAGATAGTATACTTATGCGTTCCTACTTGGTTTTCATCGTAAGTCAATTCGTCAAAAGCAAAGTTTCCGTCCACATCATTAGTAACAGTTTGAACGACACTGCCATCTGTCTTTTTCAGGGCAAAGTTATATTTGCCTGCTTCCAGTGTTTTACCTTCTAGCACTTTCTTACCAGCAATTTTTACTTTGGTTGCTGGTGCTGGTGTGTATTTGTTAGTGAAGACAAGATCTTTCGCTTCTTTCGAAACCGTTGCTTTTAATTCAGTAGCACTGATTTTTTCAACCTTGACTTCTACTTCTCGAACAGTCTTATCATAAGTGATTCCTGCTTCAGATCCAGCAACTTCTGAGATGGTATACTTGTGAGTTCCCACTTGGCTCTCATTATATGAGATTGGTGAGAAGGTCACTGTTCCATCTGTAGCGTTTGTCACTGTTTCGACAACAGTTCCGTCTGCTTTCTTCAAGACAAAGCTGTATTTACCTGCTTCAAGAGTTTTACCTTCAAGAACTTTCTTAGCTCCGAGAGTAATGGATGTGTCACCTGCTGGGGTGTATTTGTTTGTAAATACAAGATCTTTTGCTTCTTTTGAGGCAGTTGCTTTCAATTCAGTTGCGCTTACTTTTTCAACCGTTACTTCAACTTCTTGAACGGTCTTATCGTAAGTGATTCCTGTTTCAGATCCAGCAACTTCTGAGATAGTGTACTTGTGAGTTCCTACTTCGCTCTCATTAGATGCGATTGTTGATAAGGTCCCTGTTCCATCTGCAGCGTTGGTTACTGTTTCGACAACAGTTCCATCTGCTTTCTTCAAGACAAAGCTGTATTTACCTGCTTCAAGAGTTTTACCTTCAAGAACTTTTTTCGCACCAAGAGTAACGGATGTGTCACCTGCTGGGGTGTAGACATTAGTGAAGGTTGTGCTATTAGCTGTACCATCACTGCTGTATTCAACAGCCGCATGCAATTTACCTTGACCATCATCGGTTACAGTTACTTTAGCTGTGACGGTCTTAGCATCGTAGGTGATACCATTCTCCGTTGTGCCAGCGTTTACTTCCTTGATGGTGTAAGTGTAAGTACCTGCTTCATCAAATGTCAACTCTGAGAATTTAACTTTTCCGTCAGCACCATTCTTCGCTTTTTCAACGTTACCAACTTGGTCTGTCAATGTAAATTCGAACATGTTAGCTTCGAGATTGCGATTACTTAGTTTCTTATCTACTTCAAGAACAGCTTTGGCATTTTCAGCCTTATAGGTGTTTTCGAAAGTGCTGTCGTTATTGTCATAGGTAACAGTTGCTTCAAGCGCTCCCTTACCGTTGTCAACAACTTTGATCGTTACTTCGATAGTCTTGTTAGAATAAGTGATTCCTTTATCAGTTGTCCCAGCATTCTTTTCAACGATGGTGTAATGATAAGTGTCAGCTTTATTGAATTCTAAATCTTCAAACTTAATGTTTCCAGTTGCATCATTTGTTGTTGTTTGAATTGGATCTGTACCATTTTTCTCGAACAAGGCAAATTCGAATTCCCCACCTTGAAGCTGAATTGGCTTATCAGTGTTCTTGTTGATGAATGATTTCGTCGCAGCAACAGGCACTTTGACCTTGGTAGCTTTGTACGTATTTGTGAATGTTTGAATTCCGGCATCTGTAATGGTGTTGATGGCACCAGAGATTGGTGGTACAAGATTAGAACCAGGTGCTGAAGTTGAAAAATCAGCTGCTGGAAGTGCTACTTGAGAAATTTCGAATTTCTCAACCCAAGCAACCAGTTGACCTCTTCCATTATCATAGACGTGTACAATTACAGGAACTGTTCTATTATCATAGGTGATACCATTTTCAGTTTCACCTGCTTTTGCTTCCACAATGGTGTACTGATAATGTCCTTCTTTTGTAAATTTAATAGGATTGAAGACTACGCAACCAGTTCCATCAGCATTAGTACCTTTATTCTTGATTCTTTGAACTTCTTTTCCATCATTATCTTTCAAGATAAATTCAAATTCTTCGTCTTGAAGCTCTGTTGGACGACCTTCCAATTTTTTCTTAGCTTCAATTACAGCCTCAGCTGGTGAAGCGCTATAGGTATTTTTGATAGTAAGAGGGTCTATTTGGCTAGGAGTATAACCATCCACTTTAGTGATCAGTTCACCTTTGTCATCAACTTCTTTCACGCTATAGGTGTACTTCTTAGCGTTTTGATCTGTAGCCGGAAGACCTGTCCATTTAACCGTACCATCTGTTGTAGGAACTTTTTTAAGTTCAGCATTAGGTGCTGCTTCTTCAGTTCCACCTTCTAGTGTGCGGTAAAGTTTGAAGTAGGTAGTTGGGCGAACACGTTCCTGACCGCCAACCCAGACTTTCTTAGCCGTCACGTTTATCTTTGGAACTTCGTAAGTATTGGTTACTTGAGTCTTGTCTGCATTGTAAGATACAAGGTAGTTGTTCTCTCCTGCTTTGACTTTCTCTCCTTCTTTCAGAGGAAGACCCGTCTGATCTTCAAGTTCTCGAACAGAATAAACTAGCTTGCTTCCATCAACATCACGTTCAGGAAGTTGATTTTTCCACTTATAAGTGTAGACACCGTTAGACTCTGTCACTTCAGGAGTATAGTTCCCTGAGACAGGTTTTGCATCTGCAACAGTTTGTCCTTCTTTGTGCACATACAAACCGAGTTTGACTTCTTTGTAGTCAGTTGCTTTTCCGTTTTTCCAAGTCTTGGTTGCTTCAAAGTCAACTGTCACACGTTTGTTAGAGATATTAAGGGGAACACCTTTTCCATCTTTCATCTCCACTTCAAACTCTTGACTATTTACCTGATAGCCTGATTTCGGAGTTTTTTCCTTAACAATATACTTACCATCACTGAGAGCCTTTGAAAGAGCAATTCCATCCGCATTTGTTGTAACGGTATCAACCAAATTATTAGTGGTTTTCTCACGGATTTCAAAGACAACGCCTGCCAACTTAACATCTGCATCCGCTTCATCGAATTTAGTGATTTTGATCTTTCCAGCAATATCAGCAGTAACGTTGGCACCTACGGACTTAACAGTTTTAATAGTTATATCGTGCGAGGTTTTTGTATTGATTGAGTCTTCCCGTTGTTTCCAAATTAATTGAGGTTCGTTATCTCGCAAGTACTGAATGGAGTTTTTTACCTCTGATTCGTCTGCTGGCGAGGTGGTGAGATATCTTAGGTAAAAACTCTTGGTCCCCATATTGGTCGGCATAAGCAATTCAAATCCACGTTTACCATTGACAAAAGTCAGCAGGGCCGTGTTGTCTGAATCCTTTTTATACTCCTCAGGATCCATTGTTATTTTATACTCTTTAATTCTACTCTTTATACCAGCATAGTTGGTATCTGTCGTCTCGTACACTACTTCAGATAGCTCAAAGCTTTTCTCAATATAAGACGCAAAGGCTCCTAAGCCGATATTATCTGTAATCTTAATAGTGTGGTTCCCCATATCTGTCTTAGAACGGTTAATCCGTACACTCCATATAATTTTAGGCGATTTCGGATCATTCTGAGGTTGTTTATGAATCAATTCGCCGGTATGGGGTAATACAGGATGCTTTTTCACCTCAAATTCGATTTCTTGCGTCACGCCTCCTGGCAAAGTGTAGGTGACCTTCTTAGTTACTCCTTCAACTGTTTGCTGCGCAGTCGCAACAAAGCTCCCACGGATGTTTTGCTTGTCCTTGACTTTGTCATTGAAAGTAAAAAGCAACTGGTGTTTCTTGCTATCTACCTGTACAGTTCCCATCTTTGTATTTGAATTTTTATCGATGAGATCTAGCGTCTGATCTTGTAAATCCAAATTGTCAGGAGCTTTTACTATAAAGTAATCTCCCGGCTTGATGTCATTTACCTCTACATTAGGAAATGAGAAGTCGCCCGAGTATTTTAGTTCAACAGTTTTTGTGCTTGGACCGATAATAATGTGTGAGTCACTCCCAGTTTCAGCAACTGTGACTTTCAAATTCTCGAAATGGGCTTTATTGGTAACGTCAGCAGCAGAAACCCGCTGGACGTTCCAAAATCCTAAAACAGTAAAAATCGTTAGTAAAGATAAAAAGAAGCCTATCCATCTCTTTGCCTTCATTACAAATTTCTCCTTCTTCTAATTTTTTTATAAGCTTAGAGCATAAATATCAATATTATACTACAATTACTATTATACCTCAAATAAATAGAAAGCCCATATATTCGTAAGTGTTTTTTTGACACAATGTAAACTTCAGTTTTCTAAAATAGGTTCCCTAATCCCAGAACTCTTAGTATTTTATTAAAACGAAAGGCTCTGGACAATGAGGAATCTATCACATATTCCAAATTTAGAAAAAGCCTCATACGAATCACCATTAAAAGCAACAAAGCTTTGGAAAGATTCATATGAGACTTCTTATAAATACCACAAAACAGGGAAAAGCAGGAATCCTATCTCATGTTATTTTATATGTTTGTTTTTTTATTCTTAGTTTTGTCCAAGTGCAGCAGCCATAGTTGCAGCTACTTCTGATTCAAAATCGTTGGCAGCTTTTTCAATACCGTCACCTACTTCAAAACGAGTGAAGCTTGCAATTGTCACACCTTGACTTTCAAGGAATGCTTCAACAGTCTTGCTGTCGTCCATGATGTAAACTTGCGCAAGTAATGTGTAAGCTTGGTCAACTTTTGTATTATCTAACATAAAGCGATCCATTTTACCAGGAATAATTTTGTCCCAGATTTTTTCTGGCTTGCCTTCAGCCGCAAGACCAGCTTTGATGTCTTCTTCAGCTTGTGCAATCACTTCATCCGTCAATTGAAGTTTAGAACCAAATTTGTAGTGTGGAAGCGCTGGTTTACCAACCATTGCACGACTTTCGTTGTCTTGATCAATTTTGTGGTTCATTTGAGCCAATTCATCATGGATAAATTCTTCGCTCAATTCTTTGTATGAAAGAACAGAAGGCTTCATAGCTGCAACATGCATTGCCACGTGTTTTGCAAGATCTTCGTCACTGCCTGAAAGAACTGTGATAACGCCGATACGTCCACCATTGTGTTGGTAAGCTCCAAATACTTGATCATCTGCTTTTTCAACAACTGCAAAACGACGGAATGAGATTTTTTCTCCGATGGTAGCAGTTGCACTAACATAAGCAGCTTCAAGTGTTTCACCTGAAGGCATTGTCAAAGCAAGTGCTTCTTCATTGTTTGCTGGTTTGCCTTCTGCGATTACTTTAGCTGTTTCGTTTACCAATTCAACGAATTGAGCATTTTTTGCTACAAAGTCTGTTTCTGAGTTCACTTCAACGATAGCGGCAACATTGCCGTTTACATAGACACCCGTCAATCCTTCAGCAGCAACACGGTCTGCTTTTTTAGCAGCTTTTGCCATACCTTTTTCACGAAGCAATTCAATTGCTTTTTCGATATCGCCATCTACTTCTACAAGTGCTTTTTTAGCGTCCATGACACCAGCACCAGATTTTTCGCGCAATTCTTTTACAAGCTTAGCTGTAATTTCTGCCATTTTGATCCTCCAATTAAGATATTACGATTTTATTAATAAAAAGGGGAGGGCTAGGCCCCGCCCCATAGGTTCGTTACTTGATTATTCGTTTGAGCCTTCGACAACTTCAACGATTTCTTCGATAGAATCTGCTTGTGAATCAGCTGCAGCTAATTCTGCTTCTACTGATTCAACGTTGTCTTCTCCTTGACGGCCTTCGATAATCGCATCAGCCATTTTCGCAGTGATTAACTTAACAGCACGAATAGCATCATCGTTAGCTGGGATAATCACATCAATGTCATCTGGATCTGTATTTGTATCCACCATCGCTACAACTGGAATACCTAATTTCTTAGCTTCTTTAACAGCGATTTGTTCTTTATGTGGATCCACAACATACATCACATCTGGAATACGTGGCATTTCTTCGATACCACCCAAGAATTTTTCAAGACGAGCGCGTTGTTTGTTAAGAAGAGCGACTTCCTTTTTAGGAAGAACATCAAAAATTCCGTCTTCTTCCATACGTTTGATTTCTTTCAAACGAGCAACACGTTTTTGAATCGTTTCCCAGTTTGTAAGTGTTCCACCCAACCAACGGTGGTTGATGTAGTATTGACCAGCACGTTCTGCTTCTTCTTTTACAGCATCAGCAGCTTGTTTTTTTGTACCAACAAACAAGATAACTGCATCATTAGCAGCTGCGTCACGCATAAAGTCGTATGCTTGATCTGCAAATTTTACAGTTTGTTGCAAGTCGATAACGTGGATACCGTTACGTTCTGTGAAGATATACTTCGACATCTTAGGGTTCCAGCGACGAGTTTGGTGACCAAAGTGTACACCAGCCTCAAGAAGTTGTTTCATTGAAATTACTGCCATGAGTAATGTCTCCTTTTTTTGTTTTTTCCTCTCCCAGATTTCAACTCGCAAGACCACCCGTAGGCAACGGCTTCACAATTCATCTGAAATGAGTATTTGCCGATTACACGACATCTACTATCATATCAAAATTTCTTCCATTTTACAAGAGAATTTCTGTTTTTTCATGCCAAATGCACGAAGAAAATCATTCGAAATTTATAACCTTTGAAAAGGGGAAAGTTCTGACTTATCTTAATCGCTATAGTCCTTTAAGTAGACCCTTAATTCTCGAATCATAGCTTGGCGGCCTTTGAACCGTTCATCAGCTAGTAAGCGCTCGTACTGCTCTTGTTTCTCTAGGCTCAGTTGAGCTTGATAGCTCTTTAGCTGGTCTCGGAGAATCACCAATTCATCCAAATACAGTTCTTTTAGACTGAGCTTGTGACCAATCTCGCTCACTTCTTCATAAGCTTGACGGTCCAGTTTGCGTTTTTGGCTTTCCTGTTTACGGAGGATGTCCAGGATATGATTGCGGAACTTGGTCTTATAGTAAACATAGAGCTGACTTTCTGACTCTACCAGCTGCGGATAGCGACTCACCAACTGATAGAGTACTAACATGCCCTCTTGGTCCCAATCGCTTAATTCCCACAGGTGAACATAATAATCCCGACGGCACTTTAATACACTCCCCCTTACCTTCCCATACAACTCCTTGAACTCCATTTCCTTCTCCTTCCTTGCTCTTACCTTTTAAGGATAGCATGAAGGAGAAACCTTTTGTTTTCTGGTAGCTATTCTACTCTTTTTGGTTTCTATTTCGTACTTCTTAATACACCTATCTATCTCTTCAGGTACTTTTACATACTTTTCAGCAGATAAAGTTAAAACTAGTAGCTGTGATAAATTCAGCATGATAATTCTATAAGTTCTGTAGTGAGTCATCGATTATGAAATTCTAAAAAACGCCTGCTTACGAAATTGTTTTTTTGTAAAAGCAATTTCGTAAACAAGCGTCTACGTTTCTTATCATAAGATGAGTGTTCCCGCTAGGAAAAATCCTAGCGGTAGACCAGAGCTAGACTAAGAGTAACATTACTCCATCATCATAACACTCAACAAAATTGATAAAAATTATACTAATTCAATGATTGCCATTGGAGCAGCATCACCACGACGTGGTTCAGTTTTAAGGATACGAGTATATCCACCGTTACGTTCTGCATAACGAGGAGCTAAATCAGAGAATAATTTTTGAAGAGCAGTAGTTGAAGTATACTTTTCTGTTTCTTCATCATAGTTTTCTGATGCAATTTCGTTACGAACAAAAGCTGCTGCTTGACGACGAGCATGCAAATCACCACGTTTACCCAAAGTAATCATTTTTTCAACTGTTTTACGGATTTCTTTAGCACGAGCTTCTGTTGTCACAATTGATTCGTTGATAATCAAGTCAGTGGTTAAGTCGCGAAGCATTGCTTTACGTTGTGAGCTAGTGCGTCCTAGTTTACGGTAAGCCATGTTTTCCTCCTTTATTTATCGTTTTTTAATCCAAGACCGAGATCAGCAAGTTTTACTTTCACTTCTTCAAGACTCTTACGTCCTAGATTTCTTACTTTCATCATTTCAGGTTCGGTTTTTTCTGTCAAATCAAATACAGTATTGATACCAGCACGTTTCAAACAGTTGTACGAACGAACTGACAAATCTAATTCTTCAATTGTACGATCCAACACACGGTCATCTGAAACTTTTTCTGTTTCTTTCATTACATCAGTAGATTTTGCTACTTCAGTTAAGTTAGTAAACAGGTCTAAATGTTCCGTTAAAATGCGCGCAGAAAGACCTAGAGCATCTTCTGGAATAATCGTCCCATCTGTCATGATTTCAAGAGTTAATTTATCAAAACCATCATTGCTACCAACGCGAGCTGGTTCCACTTGATAATTAACTTTTTTAACCGGCGTATAGATTGAATCTACCGCAAGTGTTCCTACTGGTGCATCATCTTTTTTATTTTCATCAGCTGGTACATAACCACGACCTGTATTTACAGTCATAATAGCTTTTAAGCTAGCACCTTCACCAATTGTAAAGAGATAATGATCAGGGTTTACAATTTCAATATCACTATCTGTCAAAATATCACCAGCAGTGATTTCTGCAGGACCTTCAACATCAAGCTCAATTGTCTTTTCGTCTTCGACGTAAGATTTTACAGCAATCCCTTTGACGTTCAAAATAATCTGCATCACGTCTTCACGGACACCTGGAACTGTATCAAATTCGTGTAATACACCTTCAATATTGATAGATGTTACAGCAGCACCTGGTAGAGATGCAAGAAGTACACGACGAAGTGAGTTCCCAAGCGTTGTACCATAACCACGTTCTAGTGGTTCTACTACAAATATGCCGTAGTTTTTATTTTCATCAATTTTTGTTATATTTGGTTTTTCAAACTCAATCATTTAGTTACTCCCTCTTAAACGAAAAGCAGTGTAATGGTTTATGATTATACACGGCGACGTTTTGGAGGACGAGCACCATTGTGTGGCACAGGAGTCACATCACGAATAGCTGTTACTTCAAGACCAGCGGCAGCAAGCGCACGAATAGCTGACTCACGACCAGAACCTGGACCTTTAACAGTAACTTCAACTGATTTAAGACCGTGTTCTTGTGCAGACTTTGCAGCAGCTTCAGATGCCATTTGGGCAGCAAATGGTGTAGATTTACGAGAACCTTTAAATCCAAGAGCTCCAGCAGATGACCAAGCAATTGCGTTACCATGCACATCAGTAATCATAACAATAGTGTTGTTAAATGTAGCGTGAATATGAGCAATACCAGATTCGATATTTTTCTTTACACGACGTTTACGTGTTGGTTTAGCCAAGACTTTTTACCTCCTTATATTATTTTTTCTTACCAGCAATCGCAACAGCTTTACCTTTACGAGTGCGAGCGTTGTTCTTAGTGTTTTGTCCACGTACAGGAAGTCCACGACGATGACGGATTCCACGATATGAACCGATTTCCATCAAACGTTTGATGTTTAAGTTTACTTCACGACGAAGGTCACCTTCAACTTTGATGGCATCCACTTCACGACGGATAGCGTCTTCTTGATCAGATGTTAAATCTTTCACACGAATATCTTCTGAAACTCCAGCAGCTGCTAAAATTTTCTTAGATGTTGGAAGACCAATACCGTATACATAAGTCAGTGAAACAACTACACGTTTGTCATTTGGAATATCAACTCCAGCAATACGAGCCATTTTTTCTCCTTTCTATTATCCTTGACGTTGTTTGTGTTTTGGATTTGCTGGGCAAATCACCATAACACGACCATTACGACGAATAACTTTGCAGTATTCGCAAATTGGTTTGACCGATGGTCTTACTTTCATTTCTTATCCCTCCAAGTATTTCGATTATTTAAAGCGGTAAGTGATCCGTCCACGTGTCAAATCATAAGGACTCATCTCGACAGTAACACGGTCTCCCGCTAAAATACGAATATAGTTTTTACGAATTTTACCAGAAACTGTTGCTAAAATCTGATGTCCATTTTCAAGTTCAACCGTAAACATTGCATTCGGCATTGTATCAACTACTTTGCCTTCAACTTCAATCACATCGTCTTTTGCCACGCAAAAGCACCCCCTAAATTTCGATTCATTCCTCTGAGCACAGAGGTAACAATTATAAGTCAGACTAATTTATTGTATCACTACTTGTCAAATATTGCAAGTGTAAAAAACGCTTTTATTTTAACTTTAACAAGACTTTTTCAATGTCTTTAAATACATCATCAATCTCTTGATTTCCTTGAATATCATAAACCAAGCTTTGAGAACGATAGTGCTCAATAATTGGTGCTCCTTGAGCGATATTGACATCTAAACGGCGTTTCACGGTTTCTGGTTTATCATCCTCACGTTGGTAATAATCCTCTTCATTATAATCTGCTGGTGGATTGAAGACTTTATGAAAAGTTTCTCCCGTTTTTTTGTGAATAATCCGTCCGCTCAAGCGCTCTAGCAAGCTGTTAGGATCCACTTCGATATTGACAACCCCATCCAAAGCAAGACCAAGTTCAGCAAGTGTCTGATCCAGTGCGTGAGCTTGCTCAATGGTGCGTGGGTAGCCATCTAATAAAAAGCCTTTTTCTTTAATATCATCTTGTGCTAAACGTTCTTTGACAATTCCATTGGTCACTTCATCTGGCACTAATTCACCTTTGTCAATATATGATTTCGCAAGCACACCCATTTCAGTTTGGTTTGCCATGGCTGCACGGAACATATCCCCTGTTGAGATATGCGCAACACCAAATTCCTCCACGATTTTGGTCGCTTGAGTCCCCTTGCCTGCACCTGGCAAGCCCATAATCAAAAGATTCATGATCCTTCTCCTTTTTTGTTTTTAAATAAATCTATTACAAATTCTTAGTAAACTTGTTTAAAAACAAAATAGAAAGAGTGGGACAGACTTCAGAAAATCTATGATTTTCGATTTGCTCTCCCACCCCGCAACATAGTTGATTTAGGATGAAAACAAAAGCTCATTTTCATCATCAACCACTGCGTTCGTACTTTAACGCAAATTGCTTTTAAAGTATAGAATATCTTTCTTTACTCTGTTTCTATTCTGTTGTATTCATAAAGCCAGTATATTTTCTCTTCAGAAGGTAACCTTCAAGCTGTTTCATTCCTTCAATACCAGTTGCAATAATAATCAGCAAACTAGTACCACCTAAAGCAACAGCATCTGTCAATCCAAACAAATCTTTTGCTAAAATCGGTAAAATCGAAATAAAGCCTAAGAAAAGTGAACCAACTGTCGCCAGGCGACGAAGCAGCTTAGACATATACTCTTCTGTTCCTTTACCAGGACGTACACCATGAATATAAGCACCACTCTTTTGCAAATTCTCTGCAGTTTTCTCTGGATTGATTTGTACAAATGTATAGAAAAATGTAAACAAAATAATCAAGAGTGCGTACATCACAATTCCGCTTGCGGTTGTTGTTGCAAACAAGGACTGGGCCACTCGAACCCACTGTGCATTATGACCTGTAGCTGTCAAGAATTGGAAAATAGCTGCGGGTGCGGCAGTAATTGAACTTGCAAAGATAACCGGAATAACACCTGCTGGATTGACCTTCAAAGGAAGGTATGAGCTAGAAGGCGCACCTTGCGCAATCTTTGTATACTGGATTGGAATTTTGTATTCTGCTTGTTGAACGAAGGTTGTAAAGTAAACAATGAGTAAAACAGCTATAATCAGAATAGTCACAAAAATGATAGATGAAGTAATACGGCTGCTTGGTACATTGACAAAGTAGTCTACATATATACTCTTAATCATTCCTGGAATTGCTGCTACGATACCTGCAAAGATAATCATAGAAACGCCATTACCATAGCCTTTATCCGTGATTTGTTCCCCTAACCAAGTCACAATCATAGAACCTGTTGTCAAAAGGAATCCAATCAGCAAATAAGTTTGCCAGTTAGGTGTTGCCACCAACTTAGCACTAGACAAGGTATGGAAACCTGCTGTAATACCGATAGATTGAACAAACGCCAAGACTAAGGCAATATAGCGCGTTGCTTGATTTAACTTTCTTCGTCCAACTTCACCTTGCTTGCCCCATTCTACAAACTTAGGTAAAATATCCATTTGTAGCAATTGAACAACAATAGAGGCGGTAATATACGGACTAACTCCTAATGCAAATACTGAGAAATTCCGCAAAGCATTACCTGACACAAGGCTGAGCATGTTTAGAAATGAAAGCCCATTAAGAGCTTCCAAGCTTTTTGCATTAACACCTGGAACAGTAATCGTCGTACCAATTCGAAATACTAATACAATAAAAATTGTAAAGAGAATTTTTGAACGAACCTGTTTGATTTTTAATGCTTCTTTTAATAGTTTAAAAAACATAGGTCACCTCGCTTAGATGACTTCCACTGAACCACCTTTAGCAGTGATAGCTTCTTCGGCTGATTTAGAGAATTTAGCTGCTTTCACAGTCAATTTCTTTGTCAATTCGCCGTTACCAAGAATCTTAACACCAGATTTTTCAGCTTTTACAATCCCTGCTTCGATAAGGACAACTGGAGTTACTTCTGCCCCGTCTTCAAAAATATTCAATTGATCAAGATTTACAATTGCATATTCTTTACGATTGATATTCAAGAAACCGCGTTTTGGCATACGACGGAACAATGGTGTTTGTCCACCTTCAAAACCAAGACGAACTTTACCACCACTACGAGCTTTTTGACCTTTTTGACCACGTCCAGCTGTTTTACCATTACCAGATGAAGTACCACGTCCAACACGGTTGCGGACTTTACGAGAACCTGTAGCAGGTTGTAATTCATGAAGTTTCATTATATTTTTTCTCCTCTTTTGTAAAATGCTAGCGCTTATACTGAGAAAAAGGTGTCCTCAGTATAAACTCGCCTATACATATATTTAGTTTAAGGGGCTGAGAAAATCCTCTCATCCCCTAGTTTATTTCAATTTAAAGTTTTGTTAGCAAAATGATTGCTTACTTAACTTCTTCAACAGTTACCAAGTGTGATACTGCTGTAATCATACCACGAACAGCAGCATTATCTTCTTTGATAACTGAGCTATTTAATTTGCCAAGTCCAAGTGCTACAACAGTTTTACGTTGTGACGGAATGCGTCCGATTGGAGACTTTGTCAAAGTGATTTTAATTTGAGCCATGTGAATCTCCTTTCTTATGCTAAGTCAGAAACTGAAATACCACGAAGGGCAGCAACTTCTTCAGCGCGTTTTAATTGTTTTAAACCTTCAACAGTTGCGCGAACGATGTTGATTGGAGTGTTAGAACCAAGTGATTTAGATGTTACATCTGCTACACCTGCCAATTCAATGACGGCACGAACAGCACCACCAGCAGCTACTCCAGCACCTTCTACAGCTGGTTTCAACAAGACACGAGCTCCACCAAATTCAGATGTTACTTCGTGAGGAATTGTTGTACCAACCATTGGTACCTCAATTAGGTTTTTCTTTGCATCTTCAACGGCTTTGCGAATTGCTTCTGGTACTTCTTGAGCTTTACCAGTACCAAAGCCAACACGACCATTACGGTCACCAACAACTACAAGAGCTGCAAAACGAAGACGACGTCCACCTTTAACAACTTTTGTAACACGGTTAATCGCAACCACGCGTTCTTCAAGTTCAACTGCATTGTCTTTAAATGCCATTTTTTAGTGTCCTCCCTATTAGAATTTCAATCCGTTTTCACGAGCTGCATCAGCCAAAGCTTTTACACGTCCGTGATATAGATATCCACCGCGGTCAAACACCACTTCAGAAATACCTTTAGCAACTGCACGTTCAGCAACGAGTTTTCCAACAACAACGGCTTGTTCAGTCTTAGTTCCTTTTGAAACTTCTTTGTCAAGAGTTGAAGCGCTTGCGAGCGTTACACCCGCTACGTCATCAATTACTTGAGCGTAGATGCCTGTATTAGAACGAAAAACGTTCAAACGTGGGCGATCAGCAGTTCCAGAGAGTTTTCCGCGAACGCGACGATGGCGTTTTTGGCGGACTTTGTTTTTATCTGGTTTCGAAATCACAATTTTCACCTCTTAATTTTATTGTGTGCCTAAGCACAAAATTGGAAATAATTATTTCGGTTGAAGAACAACCGTTTAACATTATTTACCTGTTTTACCTTCTTTACGGCGAACGAATTCACCAACGTAGCGGATACCTTTCCCTTTATATGGTTCAGGAGCACGCAAGCTACGGATATAAGCAGCAGTTTGTCCAACTACTTCTTTTGAGATTCCGTTCACAACAATAGTCGTTGGATTTGGAAGTTCAAAAGTAATACCTTCAGGAGCTTCCACTTCATCTGGATGAGATTTACCAACTGAAAGTACCAATTTTTTACCTTGAAGTTGAGCACGGTATCCAACCCCACGCATTTCAAGTTCTTTCTTGAATCCTTCTGATACACCATGAACCATGTTGTTCAAAAGAGCACGAGTTGTTCCGTGGATTGTTTTCATTTCTTTTGTATCGTTTGGACGGTGAAGAGTTACTTCAGTTCCTTCCACACGAATATCAATATCTTTAGAGAACGTACGAGTGAGTTCTCCTTTAGGTCCTTTTACAGTTACTACATTGTCTTTGTTTGTCAATTCGACACCAGCAGGCAATACAATAACTTTATTACCAATACGTGACATGTTATTCTTTCTCCTGTTAAATTGTCAGGTCGTCCAAGGACGGCCAGTTTTCACGGGGGAACTATCACAGTTTGTATGATAGTTCTAACGTTTTATTCAAATATATCATTCAAATCAGTTTTGCCAATCTGAACACGAGCTACGGCCTGTGTGAAAAAGATAAATCTATCTTGAATGCGGACATTCATCGCTAGATTTCCTATTTTCACTTTGTCCGTCACGCTCTTTGTATCATGCAATTACCAAACGTAGGCGATTACTTCCCCACCAACATTCTTTTGGCGTGCTTCTTTGTCAGTCAACAAGCCTTCAGATGTTGAGATAATCGCAATTCCAAGTCCATTCAAGACTTTTGGAAGATCTTCACATTTTTTGTAAACACGAAGTCCTGGTGTTGAAACACGTTTCAAACCAGTGATAACTTTTTCACCGTTTTGACCGTATTTAAGGAATACACGAATAACGCCTTGTTTATCATCTTCAATGTACTCAACGTTCTTCACAAAACCTTCGCGTTTAAGGATTTCAGCAATCCCTTTTTTGATATTTGATGCAGGTACTTCTAGCACTTCATGTTTTGCTTGATTCGCATTACGAATACGTGTCAAAAAGTCTGCAATTGGGTCAGTCATAACCATTTTATTTTTCTCCTCTTACTAGTAGTTTGATAATTCACTTGCTAGTTAATGATTGAGCTAGGCTCATAAGTTTTGTTTATAGATTTCATTTCTTAGATAAGTCTAGGCATTCGCTCGTAGGCATAACTTGAGTTAAGTAAGAGCGAATAACAACGACTCATGACGAAAATGGAAGCTATAATTACCAAGAAGCTTTGGTAACGCCCGGAATTTGTCCTTTGTATGCTAACTCGCGGAAGCAAACACGGCAAAGTTTAAACTTGCGGTAAACTGAATGTGGACGGCCACAACGTTCGCAACGAGTGTAAGCTTGCGTAGAGAACTTCGCAGGGCGTTTGTTCTTAGCAATCATTGATTTTTTAGCCAATTTATTTACCTCCTAGATTATTTTGCAAAAGGCATTCCAAGGCCTGTAAGCAATTCACGTGATTCTTCATCCGTGTTAGCAGTTGTTACAATAACAATGTCAAGACCGCGAGTCTTGTCAACATCATCAAAGTTGATTTCTGGGAAAATCAATTGTTCTTTCACACCAAGTGTGTAGTTTCCGCGTCCATCAAATGATTTTGTTGGAACACCGTGGAAGTCACGAACACGTGGAAGTGATACAGTAACTAATTTATCCAAGAATTCATACATGCGTTCACCACGAAGAGTTACCTTAGCACCGATCGCTACACCTTCACGAAGACGGAAGCCGGCGATAGATTTTTTAGCTTTAGTGATAAGTGGTTTTTGACCTGAGATAAGAGCAAGCTCTTCAGCAGCTTTTTCAAGATTTTTAGCATTTGAAACAGCGTCACCAACACCCATGTTCAAAACGATTTTATCCACTTTTGGCACAGCCATAACAGATGAGTAGTTAAACTTTTCAGTCAAAGCAGGAACTACTTCTTTAAGATATTTTTCTTTTAAACGATTAGCCATTATACTTCTCCTTTCCTTCGTGATTAGTCAAGCACTTCGCCTGATTTTTTATTGTAACGAACTTTTTTGCCATCTACAAACTTGTAGCCAACACGTCCTGCAACACCATTTTTGTCCAACACTTGAACATTAGACACATGGATTGGTGCTTCTTTTTCTACGATAGCACCTTGAGGGTTTTCGTTATTAGGTTTTTGGTGTTTCCTGATGATATTTACACCTTCAACAACAACTTTATTTACTTTTGGAAGTGCGGCAACGACTTTGGCTTCAACACCTTTGTCTTTACCAGCAATCACGCGAACTTTGTCGCCAGTTTTTACAAACATTGGTTTCTCCTTTGATTTCTTACGCCCTGAAGGGCACCCTATCTGTCGAAGATAGGGGACTTAGTTTGTTTTTGATTAAAGTACTTCTGGAGCAAGTGAAACAATCTTCATGAATCCATCTTCACGCAATTCACGTGCAACTGGACCAAAGATACGTGTTCCGCGAGGAGTTTTATCATCACGGATAATCACTGCAGCATTTTCGTCAAATTTGATGTATGAACCATCTTTGCGACGAGCACCTGATTTAGTACGAACGATAACCGCTTTTACAACGTCACCTTTTTTAACCGCACCACCAGGAGTAGCTTGTTTTACAGATGCAACGATGACATCACCAATGCTAGCGAATTTACGCTTTGAACCACCAAGAACTTTGATTGTCAAGATTTCGCGGGCACCGCTGTTGTCAGCAACTTTCAAACGAGTTTCTGTTTGAATCATTTAAGTTTTCTCCTTTCTGGTTTGATTAGATGATAACTGCTTCTTCTACAATTTCTACAAGACGGAAGCGTTTTGTAGCTGAAAGCGGACGAGTTTCCATGATACGAACAATATCGCCTTCTTTAGCGATGTTATTTTCATCATGCGCTTTGTATTTTTTAGAGTAGTTAATACGCTTACCATAGACTGGGTGGTTACGTTTTGTTTCAACTACAACTGTGATTGTTTTATCCATCTTGTCAGAAACGACGCGTCCAACAAGCGTTTTACGTTGATTACGTTCCATTTTAGAATTTCTCCTTTCCCAAGTCTATTATTTCATTTCTGATTGAACAGTTTTGATACGAGCGATTTGCTTTTTCACTTCTTTCAAGCGTGCAGTTTGTTCTAATTGACCTGTTGCTGCTTGGAAACGAAGATCAAACAATTCTTTCTTCAATTCTCTTTCACGCTTCGCGAGTTCTTCTTGAGAAAGACCACGAAGTTCTTTAACAAATTCTTTTACTTCATTAAGTTTCATGCCTTCTCCTTATTCAGCTTCACGTTTCACGAATTTTGTTTTAACTGGTAATTTGTGGCTTGCAAGACGAAGCGCTTCACGAGCAACTTCCTCAGGCACACCAGCGATTTCAAACATCACTTTACCACGTTTAACGGGTGCAACCCAACCTTCTGGAGCACCTTTCCCAGATCCCATACGAACCCCGATAGCTTTGGCAGTGTATGATTTGTGTGGGAAGATTTTAATCCAAACTTTACCACCACGTTTCATGTAACGCGTCATAGCGATACGAGCAGCTTCGATTTGGCGGTTTGTGATCCAATGGCTAGTAGTCGCTTGAAGACCATATTCTCCAAATGCTACTTCTTTACCACCTTTAGCTTCACCGCGCATTTTACCACGAAATTCGCGACGGTGTTTAACACGTTTAGGTACTAACATTGGTTATTTACCTCCTTTAGTGTTTTTACGAGCTGGAAGAACTTCTCCGCGGTAAATCCATACTTTAACACCAAGTTTACCGTAAGTAGTATCTGCTTCTTCCCAAGCGTAATCAATATCTGCGCGAAGCGTATGAAGCGGAACAGTTCCTTCAGAATACCCTTCACTACGAGCGATATCAGCACCATTCAAGCGGCCAGATACTTGAGTTTTAATTCCTTTAGCTCCCGCACGCATGGTACGTTGGATTGCTTGTTTTTGAGCACGACGGAAAGCAACACGTTGTTCTAATTGGCGAGCAATTCCTTCACCAACAAGATGAGCATCCAAATCTGGTGATTTGATTTCAATGATGTTGATGTGGACTTGTTTACTAGTCAATTTGTTAAGCTTTGCACGAAGTGCATCAACGTTTGCTCCACCTTTACCGATAACCATACCTGGTTTAGCAGTGTGAAGAGAAACGTTTACTTTATTTACTGCGCGTTCGATTTCAATAGTTGAAACAGCTGCGTCAGCTAATTCTTTTTGAACGAATTTACGGATTGCAAGATCTTCATGAAGGTAATCCGCGTATTCTTTTTCAGCATACCATTTGGCATCCCAGTCACGGATGATACCGACACGCATACCTATTGGATGTACTTTTTGACCCACGATTTTACCTCCTTATTTTTCTGCAACGACCACTGTGATGTGGCTAGTGCGTTTGTTGATTGGTGAAGCTGAACCTTTTGCACGTGGACGGAAACGTTTCATTGTTGGTCCTTCGTTTGCGTAAGCTTCAGATACTACCAAGTTTGCTTTTTCCAAACCAAAGTTGTTTTCTGCATTAGCGATTGCTGAGTTCAACACTTTTTCGACAATGCCAGCAGCTTTGTTTGGTGTGAATTTCAAGATTGCGATTGCGTCAGCGACGTCTTTCCCGCGGATATTGTCAAGAACTAGACGAGATTTACGAGGTGAAACGCGCACTGTACGAGCCATTGCTTTAGCTGAAGTAATTTCTGCCATGTTTTTCTCCTCTCTTATCTACGTGTTTTCTTGTCGTCAGCAGCGTGACCTTTGTAAGTACGAGTTGGTGCAAATTCACCAAGCTTGTGCCCTACCATGTCTTCTTGGATGTAAACAGGAACATGTTTACGTCCATCATAAACTGCAATTGTATATCCGATGAAACTTGGGAAAATCGTTGAACGACGTGACCAAGTTTTGATGACTTTTTTCTTTTCGTCGTTGGCTTGAGCTTCAACTTTTTTCATCAAATGCTCATCGACGAAAGGTCCTTTTTTAAGACTGCGTCCCATTTTTATGTTTTCTCCTTTAAAATATGTACCACAACGGCTTGCACTGACAATCAGCGCTACCGAGCTGGCGGATAGATTGTTTTAGATTATTTCTCGTTGCGACGACGAACGATAAGTTTGTCGGATTTCGCTTTCTTGTTACGAGTTTTAAGTCCAAGAGCAGGTTTGCCCCATGGAGTAGATGGTGCTTTACGACCAACTGGTGCTTTACCTTCACCACCACCGTGTGGGTGATCGTTCGGGTTCATTACAGAACCGCGGACTGTTGGGCGAATACCTTTCCAACGGCTACGTCCTGCTTTACCAAGATTAACCAAACCGTGTTGTTCATTTCCGACAACACCAACTGTGGCACGGCAAGTGCCAAGAATCATACGAACTTCACCAGATTGAAGACGAACAAGGACGTATTTCCCTTCTTGTCCCAACACTTGAGCAGAAGCTCCGGCAGCACGTACTAATTCACCGCCATGACCTGGTTTCAATTCAATATTATGAATCAATGTACCGACTGGGATATTAGCGAGTGGAAGAGCGTTTCCGACTTTGATATCTGCTTCTGGTCCAGAAACGATGCGTTGGCCAACTTCAAGGCCCTTAGGAGCGATGATATAAGCTTTTACACCATCAGTGTAATGTACAAGAGCGATATTCGCTGAACGATTTGGATCGTATTCAATTGTTTTAACAACTGCTTCAACACCATCTTTATTGCGTTTGAAGTCAATTAAACGATAGTGGCGTTTGTGTCCGCCGCCTTGGTGACGAACAGTGATACGACCGTTGTTGTTACGACCGGCTTTGTTGTTCAAAGAAACAAGCAAAGTTTTTTCTGGAGTGCTCGTTGTGATTTCGGCAAAATCCAAAGAAGTCATATTACGGCGACCATTTGTAGTTGGTTTATAAACTCTGATTCCCACGATATTTCCTCCTTAGATTATTCTGTTTCAGCACCAAACAACTCGATTGCTTTTGAATCAGCTGTAAGAGTGATGATAGCTTTTTTAGTTTTATTTGTAAAACCAGTATAACGCCCTACACGTTTTGCTTTTGGTTTTACATTGATTGTGTTCACGTTTGCAACCTTCACTCCATCAAAAGCAGCTTCAACTGCTTGTTTGATAAGAAGCTTATGAGCACGAGTGTCCACCTCAAATACGTATTTACCCTCTTCAAGAAGAGCCATTGAGCTTTCTGTAATGATAGGCTTTTTGATTACGTCATACAAATTCATTATGCAAGAACCTCCTCGATTGTAGAGATAGCTTCTTTAGTAACAAGAAGTTTGTCGCTATTTACGATGTCAAGAACACTTGCAGTTGTTGCAGTTGCAACTTTCACATTTGGAAGGTTACGAGCTGAAAGTGCAGCAAATTCATTTCCTTCTTCAAGAATTACAAGTACTTTTGAATCAATGCTAAGCGCAGCAAGTACTTTCGCAAACTCAGCAGTTTTTGGAGCTGTAAATGAAAGGCTGTCTACAGCTACGAATTTGTTTTCAGCAACTTTTTCAGAATAAACTGATTTAAGTGCCAATCTACGAACTTTTTGTGGAAGTTTGTAGGCATATGAACGAGGAGTTGGACCAAATACGGTACCACCACCACGCCATTGTGGAGAGCGAATAGAACCTTGACGCGCACGTCCAGTTCCTTTTTGACGCCATGGTTTGCGTCCGCCACCTGATACTGCAGAGCGGTTTTTAACAGCGTGAGTTCCTTGACGAAGACTTGCACGTTGACTGATGACAACATCAAATACAACTGATTCATTTGGTTCGATACCAAACACTGCATCATTAAGAACTACTTCACCAGCTTCTTTACCAGTTTGGTCAAATAATTTTACGTTTGCCATTGTGACTGATTTCCCCTTTCCTTATTATTTACCAGCTTTAACTGCTGATTTGATCGTGATAAGAGATTTCTTAGCACCAGGTACGTTACCTTTGATAAGGATAACGTTTTTCTCTGGAACAACTTGTGCGATCTCAAGATTTTGAATCGTCACACGGTTGCCCCCCATACGACCTGCCAAGTGTTTATTTTTGAAAACACGGTTAGGCGCAACTGGTCCCATTGAACCAGGACGACGGTGATAACGAGAACCATGAGCCATTGGCCCACGAGATTGACCGTGGCGTTTGATAACACCTTGGAAACCTTTACCTTTTGAAGTTCCTGTTACATCAACAACATCGCCGGCTGCGAAAGTGTCAACTGTAATTTCTGCACCAACTTCTAAGCCTTCAATGTTTTTGAATTCACGAATGAAGCGCTTAGGAGCCGTGTTAGCTTTTGCTACATGTCCTTTAGCAGGTTTGTTGCTCAATACGTCACGAAGATCGTCAAAACCAACTTGAACTGCGTTGTAACCATCTGTTTCAACTGTTTTCACTTGAAGAACAACGTTTGGAGCTGCTTCAACAACAGTCACAGGGATTAATTCGCCAGCTTCAGTGAAGATTTGAGTCATTCCCACTTTTTTCCCTAAGATTCCTTTTGTCATGAGAAAATGTTTCCTTTTCTATAGTTTTTTCAAAAAGTTTTTAACGAGCGTTTTTTATGCTCAAACCAAGATACAAAGGGCGTCAAACTCAAAGTGAAAATAGGAAAATCGGTGACGGCTCGACGAGCCTAGACAATTTTATCTTTTTCACACAGAGTTTAGCCCGTGTTCAATTTCATCGAACACCAGCTTCTCAGCTTTTTGTTTGCTTGTGATTAAAGTTTAATCTCTACGTTCACACCACTTGGAAGATCCAATTTCATCAAAGCGTCAACTGTTTTTTGAGTTGGGTTAATGATGTCGATCAAACGTTTATGCGTACGCATTTCAAATTGTTCGCGAGAATCTTTATATTTATGAGTCGCACGAATGATTGTGTAGAGGCTGCGTTCAGTTGGAAGTGGGATTGGACCTGCAACTTCAGCACCTGTACGAGTAGCAGTTTCTACGATTTTTGCAGCCGCTGTGTCAAGTGTACGATGTTCGTAAGCTTTCAAACGGATGCGGATTTTTTTGTTTGCCATCTTTTTCTCCTTTTTCGTCTATTTAAGATAATAGGCTAGCTCCACAAGAAAACCGACAGGCGATCACGTGGCAATGCAACCGAGCGTGTCGCAACCTCTTGCATCAAAGCTATAGACTGTTTTTCACAGCACCATAGTATGATACCACACGCGCGGCAATATTGCAAGGGGTTTAGGAAGATTTTTTAACTTTTCCCCAAAAATAAGTAATTTGAAGAAAACTCGTTAAGCTTGACTTAACGAGTTTATTTTATATCCTAAAAATTCCTCTTAGATGAATTGTAACCGTAACGCTCGACGAAGTCTTCGCGGAATTCCAAGAGATTGTCATCGAGAATAGCCTGGCGCACTTTCTTCATTAGATTGACAAGGAAATAGAGATTGTGGTAGCTGGTCAGGCGCAGACCGAAGGTCTCGTCTGCCTTGAGCAAGTGGCGGATATAGGCGCGGCTGTAATTCTGACAGGTATAGCAGTCGCAGTCATGGTCAAGAGCCGTAAAGTCTTCGGCATATTGGGCATTTTTAATAACCAAACGTCCCTCGCTGGTCATGCAGGTGCCGTTTCGAGCAATGCGGGTCGGCAATACACAGTCAAACATATCAATCCCACGAATGACGCCATCAATCAGGCTGTCTGGTGCCCCTACACCCATCAGATAGCGCGGTTTATTTTCGGGCAACATGGGCGTCGTAAAGTCCAGCACCGCATTCATCTCCTCGTGAGACTCTCCGACAGCTAGACCGCCGATGGAGTAGCCGGGGAAGTCCATACTGACCAAGTCCTGCGCAGATTGGCGACGCAAATCCTCAAAACCAGCTCCCTGCACAATGCCAAAGAGACCTTGATCATGCGGACGACGATGAGCTTTGAGTCCTCGCTCTGCCCAACGGCTGGTGCGCTCGATAGACTTTTTGACGTAGTCATAAGGCTGATAAAACTGTGGACACTCATCAAAAGACATCATAATGTCTGAGCCCAGATTATTTTGAATGGAAATCGCTTTTTCTGGTGACAAAAACATCTTGGAGCCATTGAGGTGATTTTTGAAAGTCACACCCTCTTCCGTGATGTTGCGACTATCCGCCAAGGAATAGACCTGAAAACCACCGCTATCGGTCAAAATAGCTTGGTCCCAATTCATAAACTTGTGCAGACCACCTGCCCGCGCAATCAGCTCATCTCCCGGACGCAGCCAGAGATGATAGGTATTGGACAAGATAACCCCTGAGCCCATTTCTTTTAATTCTTCAGGCGACTGGGTCTTGACCGTGGCTTGGGTACCGACCGGCATGAACATAGGCGTGGGAAAGGTGCCGTGCGGCGTGATAATCTCACCCAGACGAGCTCCTGTGTGCTTTTCTTTTTTGATTAGGCGATATTGAATCGGCGAATCTGACATTTTTTACCTCCGAGACTAGGAAAGACAGTCCTAGTTTGTGTTAACAGCCTATTTTACCAAAAAATACACTCGCTGTCAGTAAATTATGCTATACTAGAAAAAAGATTTTATAGTGAGGAGATAATATGAAACCTTTAATGCCATTCCCAACAAGTAAAATGATTCGTGCTAAAGCACGACAACTATTGAGCGAGACACCCGGAATTTACGCCCTCTTTCTAATACCAATCGCAGTCTCTCTATTAAATGTGACCATTGCAATTATGAACAGTCGGGCAGAGGCAGGGAATCCTACAAGTATTATGAATCCAGGACAACTATATGCTCTGTTTTCTAGTGCCACTAGTTTTTCTATTGTCCTCAATTTTGTTCTAGCGATTGCACTGGCGTCTATTATTTTCCAAACAATTAAGCTAGTCCGTAAGCAGACAGAAATTGTTAGCTTTAAAGATTCTCTTCGTGGTTTTCAAAGTGATTTGATTGGAAAGATCTTTGTAACAGTACTTGTTAAATAAGTATTACTTTTTCTCTGGAGTCTAGTATGGACAGTGTCAATCTCAGCTTTTACCCTTGGGGTATTCATCTATGTATTGATGTGGTTTATCGTTGCGGCTAATGGAGGAATTGAACATTGGGGCAGCATAGTTCGTCAATCTTTTGAACAAGTTCCCAACGCATTAAACAACGATTACCTTCTAAATAATGGGCTGATTGCTTTAGCGATAATTATAATTATTGTTAGTATCCCACTCGCCATGATTGGGCTAGCCATCTACCTACCTAAATATTATGCTTATTCTCAAACAGAGTGGGTGCTTTACGATCAGATTTCCGAGGGACGTTATGCAGGACCGCTTGGGGTTATTCGCGAAAGTAAGTCATTAATGAAAGGCTACAAGTAGAAACGGTTCAAGTTAGACTTTAGTTTTATCGGTTGGGACATTTTGACAGGGCTGACCTTAGGTTTAGTGGGAATTTATGTCATTCCTTATCAAACACTTGCTGCGACCGTATTTTATGAAAAATTACGTTCAACAAAAGGAATAGAACCTGCACTTGAGTCTAACAGTGATAATACAATAAGTAGTTCGATTGAGCAGTAAAACAAAGAGGTTACTTCGTAACCTCTCAGATTGAAGACAAAGTCCTAGAAATTCACTTTTCTAAGGACTTTTCTGTTTATCTAGAGTTATAATAAAGGTAAGGTATTCTGGGAGGTATTGCTATGTTCCACAAAGAAAATCCTGACTATAATCGAAATCAAGTCGGGTTCTACAGCCTAGATGAGTTGGTTCCTAAAGATCATCTCTTACGTCAAATGGATCGTGCAGTTGATTTCTCATTTATTTATCAATTGGTTGAAAACAGTTATTGTGCGGATAATGGTCGTCCTAGCTTAGACCCAGTCATGTTAGTCAAAATTCCAATGATTCAATGTCTCTTTGGTATTCGTTCCATGCGTCAAACCATCAAAGAAATTGAAGTCAATGTGGCTTACCGCTGGTTTCTTGGGTTAACTTTAGAAGATAAGGTGCCTCATTTCACAACATACGGCAAGAACTACAGTCGTCGTTTCCAGGATAAACAAGTCATTGAAGCAATTTTTGCTCATATCTTAGGGCTCTGCCTCAATGCTGGTTTGATTGACCCCACTGAAATCTTTGTGGATGGGACTCATATCAAGGCAGCAGCGAACAATCACAAATACATCAATCAAGAAGTTGATGCGCAAGCTAAATTTATGAGTGACCAATTGGAAAAAGAAATTGCCAAAGACAGGGACAAACAGGGAAAAAAGTCGCTAGGGCTCGCCAAAGAAAAAGAGCCCATCAGTAAGAAAATCTCTCCAACCGCCCCAGATAGTGGCTGGTTTCATAAGGGTGACCATAAAGAGGTTTTTGCTTACAATGCTCAAGTAGCTTGCGATAAACATGGCTGGGCACTAGGCTATAGTATCCACGCTAGGAATATCCATGATAGTCAGGCATTTCCTGAACTCTTTGACAAGATTAAAGCATTGAATCCTCACTATCTTATCGCTGATTCTGGCTATAAAACCCCAAGCATCGCTCCTTACTTCTTAACACTAGGTGTCATACCCGTTTTTCCTTATACAAGACCTCGTAATAAAAAAGACATGCTTCGGCCAAAAGAATTTATGTATGATGAGTACTATGATGTTTACCTCTGTCCAGAAAATCACCCCTTATCCTATTCAACGACTACTCGAGACGGCTATCGTGAGTATAAAAGTAATCCAGCTGTATGCCAGTATTGTCCCTTATTATCGGTTTGTACCCAATCAAAAAATCATCAAAAAGTAATCACTCGTCATCTATGGAAAGATGATTTAGAGGTTTGTGAAGACATCCGACACCAAAGAGAGATGAAGGAACGCTATCAACAGCGCAAAGAAACCATTGAGCACTTGTTTGGAACAGCTAAAGAATATCCCAACTTACGTTATACGAGACTAAAAGGAAAGTCCAAAATGGAGGCAACCCTTGGGCTTACTTTAGCGTGCTTGAATATGAAAAAATATAGTAAGATAATGGCTGGAATAGTCTTTTTATTTTGCATAAAAGTAATCCTATCAAGACCAATTGTGATAACAATAGTAAAAGAAAAGACAAACTGGATTAAAATTCCAGTTTGTCTTCAATCTGAGAGGTTACTTCGTAACCTCTTTTTATCGTTCTAGCTGCCAACATATCTGCTCAAAAGCTTGTTTCAAAGTCACATCATCTGTAAACAGGATTTCCTCTTTCCAACCGAGAATGTCTTTATCAAGCCACCAACGCTTCATGTCAGCAGGGCTAAATTCGGATACTTTTGAACGCGTCATATGCCGACGAACTGTCTCCTCAAAAGACAAGTCATAGTAGTAGGCTAAAACCTTGTTGTCAAAAAGCTGACGCAAGTGCTCCAACATGTCACCATAAATATCCGTTTCATAAAAACCTTCAACAATCACCAGCAAATCATGCTCATATCCATAACGAGCAATCGTTTCTGTTAGAGAAATGGATAAATTATCTGGTTCTACTTTTTCCTTGAGCATATCACGCCGGACAAGGTCTTGCGAAATCACAAGCGTCCTACGACCAAAATGATTTTGTAATTTTTTAGCTAGGCTGGTTTTCCCAGAACCAGAATTCCCCCGAATGATGACTAGTTGCGCCATTAGTCAATCTCCTTCACCAGACGATTGTACTCACGCTTGATGCAACGGTTCATAACGATATGATCACAACCTGCCACCCTCAAAAGCTCTTCCGCCTCTTGACTTTGAAGTCCCAACTGCGCCCAAAAAATCTTAGCATTTGTCTCAATAAAATCACGCGCCACACCCGGTAAAAATTCGCTCCGCCGAAAGATATTGACAATATCCACGAAAACAGGAATATCCTGCAAACGCGCATAAGCCGTCTCGCCTAAAATCTTTTGACCCGCTAACTTGGGATTGACTGGAATGATCTGATAACCCAGCTCCTGCATGATCTTTGAAATACGATTGCTAGTCGTTTCCTCGCGGTCAGAAAGTCCGACTACTGCAATCACTTTACTCGTCTCCAAATAGGTCTGAATCATGTAATCACTAGGATTTTGAAATTCGTACATAAAATACCTCACTTATTTCCTTATGACCAGTATAGCATTTTTTGAAAAAGGAGGCAGAAATTGGGGCTAGGATTTTTTTAGGAACGAATCAGCAAATATAGCTGCCAATTATGATATAATGGTTAGATAGATAAAAATATAATAGTCTTACCAGCGACAAAAATAATTGCTAACATCAAAGGAATATAATGAAAAAATTTTTTAATTTATTGACAAACTTAACGATTATAGCCGGTATCCTCATCATCAGTTACCCTGTTATTAGCCAAATTTATTACAATTACCAGACCAAACAAGAGGTTAAGGACTTTGATTCGTCTGCACAAAAATTAACTTCTGAAGACGTGACGGAACGGATAAAACTAGCTACTGCTTACAACCGCTCTTTACAAAATTTGACAATAACAGATCCCTATACCAAAGAAGAAAACGCTAAAGGGCAAGCAGAATATGCTCGAATGCTGACTGTTCATGAAAAAATAGGTAGAATCTCCATTCCTAAAATTGATGTTGACCTGCCAATTTATGCCGGTTCAAGTGAAGAAGTCTTACAAAAAGGGGTGGGGCACCTCGAAGGAACCAGTTTGCCGATTGGTGGTCAGAACGCCCACACTGTTCTAACTGCCCACACGGGCTTGCCCAATAATCGCCTTTTTACCGACTTGGATAAAATGAAGGTAGGCGATAAATTTTTCATTCAAAATATCGCTGAAACACTTGCCTACGAGGTTGATTCCATAACGGTGATCGAGCCGACCCAGTTTGACTCTCTAAATATTGTACCTGACAAAGACTACGTGACTTTGCTGACCTGTACTCCTTATATGATCAATTCACACCGTTTACTTGTGCGAGGCCACCGTATCCCTTACAAACCAAGTGAAGAAAAAGTGAAAAGTCCGATTAGTCATATCTCTATTCCACCGCTTTATCTAGTCGTTTTCGCAATTCTATTCCTCATTTTCATTATTTTGGCTTGGAATAAGTGGAAATCGAAAAAAGCATAGAAAGAACTATCATGTCAAGAAAAAAGAAAAACAAAAAATGGTTACAACTAACCTATAAGATACTTACCATTCTGGGTTGCTTGATGATCTGTTATCCCTTTGTCAGTCAGATTTATTACCAATATGTGACTATGCAGGAAACAAAGCAATTTGACGACGAGAAAGGTAAATTAGCTGATCAAGATGTTGAAAAACGCATTGAACTCGCTAAAGCCTATAACAGCACCTTGTCCCCAGAAAAAATAGGAGACCCTTTCTCAAGCAGAAAAAAAGAGGAAGGTGTAGCCGAATATGCTCGCATGTTGCAACTGCAAGAAAAAATTGGCTATGTCACGATTCCTTCTATCAATCAAAAAATTCCCATCCGAGCAGGTTCATCTGAGAATGTCTTGCAAAATGGAGCAGGCCACTTAGAAGGAACTAGCCTCCCTGTCGGTGGAGTTAGCACCCATACGGTCATCACCGCCCACAGGGGACTGCCCACAGCCAGACTTTTCACTGACCTGGATAAGGTGAAGGTTGGAGATGTCTTTTACATCACTAATCTCAAGGAAACCTTGGCTTATCAGGTGGATAAGATTTTAACCGTTGAGCCCACTGATTTCAAACCAATACTGGTTAAAGGGGGCGAAGATCGTGCCACTCTTTTGACTTGCACGCCTTATATGATCAATTCTCATCGCCTACTCGTTCAAGGCAAGCGCATTCCTTTCCACGAAGCTGAAAAGAAGGAAAAAACAAAGATTGACTTTTTTGCCCAATACAAATGGTTTATCCTTCTTGCTGCCGGACTCATCCTCCTACTCTTAGGCTATCTACTCTTTAAAATGTTAAGAAAGAAAGGAAAAGAAACATCACTTTCATGAAAAAGAAAAAACAATTACTTGGGCTGAGCCTCCTGTTAATTGGAATTGCGCTCTTCCTCTTTCCTTTTTTATCTATGATTAAAGAGGACATTTGGCAATCCAATGCTCAGCGCACCTATCAGCAGACCAGCGAGAAAACATTCCAAAAACAACGAACAGCCTTAGAACAAACCACTGTCACCGGAGCTATCCAAGATATTTTCCTAACAAAAAAAGAGACCGACGCCAAGCAAAAGACGCCCTACTCAGATCTGCTAGATACCAATCAAGTTGCGGGACGCATGAGCATTCCTGCTTTAGGACAACATTTCGACCTTTATCTTGACGCCGACTATGATAAGCTCCTAAAGGGAGTAGCGACCCTTGTCGGAACATCTGCCCCCTTGGGTATAAAAGGACAGCGACCGATTATTGCAGGACATAGAATTAATTACAATGGCATGTCTTTCTACTTCCTCCCCTCCCTCAAAAAGGGAGATAGAATTTATTTCGATATTCTTGGGAAAAATTTAGAATACGAAGTGACCGATAGCGAGGTCATCGATGAATACGAGAGCGAAAAACTCAAACCGATTGAAAACGAGGATATGGTCACGCTTATGACCTGTGTGAACGAACCAAGCTATGACAAACGTCTGCTTGTCAATGCAAAAAGGATTGTTTCAGATAGCGAAAAAAAGCAAAACGTATCTGCTAATCCCTTGATTTCCTTTGTTAGCAACCAACATATCAAACTTGGTTTCAAATTACAAAGGCTTGCCCCTTATTTGATTGTGATTGTCGGAACAGCGATTTTTCTCTTTTTCACCAAGCGACTATGGAATATCATAAAAAAACACTGATGAATCAGTGTTTTTTCTCGCTTTTATAAAGCTTATATCCTAGTCCGATTAAAACGACGGCAAATCCTAAAAACCAATAAATGGCTAAGGTTCCCGTTTTGATAATCGGTGTTCTTGGCGTAGTCGGTGGCACCAGAGTATTGGTAATCACCGTGCCAGTTTTATCTGCCATGTTTTGATAAGTTGCTGTATAGCCATTAGGAACATCTTCTTCAGCTGTGTAGGTGTAGTCTTTCCCTGTCGCATCTGCTTTTTCCAAGTTCATAAAGGTATGTTCCCAGTTATTGCTGTCACTCAGCTCAATTTCATCAATGACTTGCCCATTTTGTTTGAGATGAACAGTGATACTGTTTAACTTTTTACCTTTCCATTCTTTCCGAACTTTAAAGCTTGTCTTGTCCTCTCTCTGTTTTAAAACCTGCTTGGGATAGACATGAACGGCGTCATTTCCTACCGTGAAATAGCTGCCATCGGGTTTTGTCACAGGCAGTTCCACTTCTAATGGAACTGGTGTCGCATCACCCAACGTCTGATTTCCTGCTAACTTTGATTTTTCTTTATTGACAACAATATAGTACTTACCTGCCTTCAAACCACTAAAGGTGAGTCGACCGCCATTTTCAGTTATCTTTGTTTGAACAAGCTCTCCATCCGCCTTATCCTTGTGGATGTCAAAAGCAACGCCATCAATGGTTGAGGCTTCACTGCCAAAATAATTCTCAATATCTAAAGGCTGCCCAGAATAACTATCTTTTCCTCCACCTTTGGGCCAACCATTCAAATCTTTTAACTTAACCAAGGTTAAAACAATATCGTAGGTTGCATCTGATGAGGCTTGATTTTCCTGAGATGAGACGGTTGTAAATGGCCGCAAAGTTACCAAAATAATAATGACCGTAAGTATGGATAGCAGACTGCTCAATATTCTTTTTCTTGTCATAGTATCCTCCTAAAACATAGTACTTGCACTCTTCACTAGGATATTCAACTGTTTTAAATACCCTAGTGAAGAGGTAAGGATTGTCCTTACTTCTTCATTTTATTACTTAGCTGAACGACGTTTCGCAATGAAACCTAAACCAACAACCAAGACACCGGCTGCAATCACGAGAGCTGAACCGATACCACCCGTTTGTGGGATAGTGACTTTGTTGTTGTTAACTTGGTTAATTCTACCTGTGTAAGTTGTTGATGAGATGGTGAACTCAACTGGTTGTTGCAACAAAGCATAACCAGTTGGTGCTTCAACTTCGACCAATTTGTACTTAGTTTCACCAGTGGCGTTGTCATCTCCTTTTTTACCATAAGGAAGCCCCTTAACTTCAAAAGTACCATCAGAAGCTGACGTGATGACAGTTGCATCTGCTTTATTAGCAACCCACTCATTTTTAGCAGGAGTTGTTCCTGATGCAGCTGTTTGTTTCAAATACTTGTCACCAGCTTCATTTGTAACAACAAACTTAGCCCCTGCAAGTTTAGCTGATGTCGCTTTGTCAACTTTTTCAAACTTAGCACCACCAGTGTGGAGTTCTGGAGGAGTAGTTGGTTCAACCTTTTTCGTTGAATTAGGGTTAGTACCATAAGTCAACTTAACATCATTGGGGTTGGCTGCACCCATAACCGCTTCTTCATTGATGACTGCGTCATAAGTAATAGTGATAACATCTTTTGGATTTAATGTTTTGATGTAATTTTCATTGAAAGCAATGCTAATTGTTGCTCCTTTTGTACCAACTGCATCTGTACCAGTAGTTGAATAGTTAGAAGGATCTACAACAGTGCCACCATTTTTAACAACAAGGTTGCCTGTGTAAGTCAAACCTGCTGAGAACTTATCGGTGAATGTTAAAACTTTATAGTCTTTAATACCTTCTGGCATTGTAGAAGTGACCTTGAAGATCTTTGTTTCACCAACAAGAGCAGTATCGTGTTTAGCGTCTTCGCTAACTACTTTGTCAATACTTGGTTTGTCAACGGTATTTTTGGGATAAACGTGAACAGCATCATTACCAGTTGTGTACCATCCACCGGTAGCCTTAAAGACTGGTAACTCAATTTCCATTGGAACCGCAGCAGATTTTGCAAGTTGTTCCTTTGAAGCAAGGGTTGATTTTTCTTTCTTCTCAACAATCATATACTTGCCAGCTCTAAGACCTGTGAAAGTAATCTGACCATTAGAATCTGTCAAGCCTTCAACTTTAGTCCCCGTAGCCATTGCACCAACATGGCCGGGCGCACTTTCATCATATTCATGAACTTCAAACCAAACACCTTCAAGTGTCTCTGAACCTGCACCAAAATAATTTTGGATGTTTAACTGTTGCCCTGTATATTTTGTACCATCTGCACCAGTTTGTTTTGGCCAATCATTTAAGTTCGCCATTTTAACCTTAGTCAAGACGATGTCATATGTTTCTTCCGTAGTCGCAAAAGTTTTATCTGCCCCAAATGCTAAAAGCACGATACTAAGAGCTGCTAAAAACGAGAGGAAATATCGTTTTACGTTTTTCATTGTGTTGCCTCCTAAAAAGCCTTTCTATTTTTTTGCATATAATGTAAAATTACTGCCAATGTTAATGTTAAAGTTCCCATCAAGATATATGGTAGGATACCTGAGCCACCCGTATTTGGATAAGTCGGGTTCACCTTGTTCTTCACCGTCAAAGTTGCTGTTTCTCCGATATTTGCATCCGTAAAGGTAACTTTCTTTTCAGACGCATCACTGATTTCCAAATAATACTTTGGAACAACCTCTTCAATGTAGTAGGTGTAGTACTTACCGGTGGTCTTGTCCTTAGGTGGGTAGCGTTTTGTAGATTCCCAGAGATATGGAGCAGTCGCAGTCCGCTCTAACTGAATCGTCTCAACAAGCTCTCCATTTTGAGTTTGTCCGTTCGTTGTCCGGTACAACTTAACCTCTAGTTTCTTAGGTAGCTGGTCATTCGCAATCTGATTGCCGTCCTTGTCATACCAGAGTTTCCTAATTTTAATCGACGGATGCCTCGTGTTGGTGATGACAAAGCCATTCTGAGCGTCACCACTATAATCGACATCATATCCAGACGGAATCACCTTTTCCCTGACCACGTACTTAAAGTCGGTGATTTTTTTACCACCTACCTTTTTTTGAAGATACTTAGTTGCAAATTCTTCATCTAAATGTGGCCCAAAAGAATCTTTCCAGTGATTGCTGTCAGAGAGCTCTTTTTCTTCTTTAAGCTCTTCTTTTGCAACACCGTCTTCCTTCCAAGTAGCGTAGAGCTGTGCCGTTATTTTAGAATGTGTTGTTTCAGAATCATGCCACTTCTTCTCAACCGGAATGGTAATCCGCTTGTTGACTCTGTTGGTAACCTCATTGGACTCACCAAAGTTTGTCCCGCCATTATATCTTACGTGGAAAGTATTGATAGCAATTTTGCCACCGATATTATTATCCTTATCATAAGCCGGAACTTTCATATCAAGAAGAGCATGGAGCAATTTATCTTGAGGAATAACAGTACCCGTTTTAGAAACAATCTTGATTGCTGTGACATCTTTGTAGTTGCTTGGGGCCTTTGTCCAATTTGGACTATTCATCTCCGTAGCGGCGTCCATGGTTGGATACTTATCCGTCCGGTAATAAATATCAAACTGATCTGTTACGTCGTTTCCTGCCATTTCCATCTTGACCGGTCCAGTCAAGGTATTGGAGAAAGCCGTACTTTCAGCTCCCTTCGTTCTACCGTCACCGACGTGGGGAAGAACATCATAGAGCTCAACTTTATTCAAAGGTTGATTGATATAATTTTGAATTTGTAGGTCATATTGGAAGTGACCTGAATTAGTAGTCACACCACTGTAATCTGTTTCAATCTCAGCCTTGCTGAAAGACCTGCCATAGTACAAAGCTCCACCTTCAACCAGAGGTTCCGTACTACGGATATATTTGAAACTTTGTCGACTTGATACTGTATTTCCCAAAACTTTTGAAGTTGTTTTTACAATTTTATCCGTCGTTTCGCCATTCATGTTGATATCTTTGTCATCATTCACAATCTGACCCGAATCTGCTTGAATGGCATCTGGGAACGGTTGCCCATTGTCTTGGTAAAAATAAAGTTCATTATCGTTGTTAAAAGTTGGTGTCTCCGATGTGGATTTGATAATTTCATCATTAATGACAAAATTCTTTAATTTAAAGCTATAACCCGCACCATTATTTAAGTCTTTTACTAAACCTGATTTTAGCCTTATCTTTATAGCTGTACGACCAGTACCACGATAGTTTTCAATGACTGAAAATTTATCAATCATGTCCAGATTTGCTAGCCCAATTGCTTCAAGCATATCTTCCGCTTTTGTTTTGTCTACACCTGGTGCAATACTAACTCCTTTAGGAAGGAGATCAACAAGCGTTGGATTCTTCAGATAGCGTGCTTTGGAAAGTTGTTCAAGATGTAACCCTAAGAAGAAGAAAAGTGATTCTCCTACTAAACCTGTTTTACCTGTTTGGTCAGTCGTTTTTGAAAGTCTAATCTTTTCTTGAAACGGTACGAATTGCTTACTCCATTCAGCGGATGTATTAATTGAAACATCTTGATTTTTAAAGTTCGTTACTTTAGCATCAAGGCTTACCACATTTTTAATGTTTTTTTCAGGAGAGTAGGGAACATGATAAGGGTCTTTGAAAGCCATATAGACGAAACCATCAATGTACTTCCCAACTGGTAATTCATATCCGTTAATAAAGTGGATAGTTATTTTAGTGTATTTTGGAGTGACAGCCGGCGCTGCCGATTCTGTCATTTCTCCATTTCGGATCTTTTCGGCAGCGGCATTTAGCTCATTTTGTGCTTCTTCATTAATCTGCTGTCCTGGCGTAAAAGTATCAAACTTACCATTGCTCTTATAGGCACGGATTTCTATCTTGTCATTGATAGGTTTACTATTTGAGCCTTGTCTTTCAAAGAAAGAACCGACGCTAGTGAAATACAGCCTTGGGTCGAATTTACTAGCATCTTCAGTCAGCACAATTTCTTTAAGTGGTTTTGATAACTTATTTTCTACCTTAACTGTATAGTCTAGTCGCTGTGCATAAAGTCCCGGCACATCATAGTTTACTGTTTCATGTTCTGTTCTTTTTGCAAGAATTCCTGTTCCATCAAAATTATCCGCAATGAGATTAAAAGTGATGTCGTCATTAGTAGTATATTGCTCATTTGCTGACGGATTGAAAGGAGTTGCTGTAATCTCTGCCTTATTTGTAAAATCAGGTTTGTCTCCATTATCCTTTTTGTATTGAGCATCTGGGAAAGACAGGTACAATGTAGCCTTGCTGACATCAATATTATGACGGAAGTCCGTATCAAATTCACTTTCTGAAAAAGTCTTTGTATAAGTGACTGTCCCATCACCGTTATCTGTCCAATCAGGATTAAGAGCTTGGTCAAATTTAGCAGTAACCGTTTGACCTTTACTGTTCGTATAAGTCGGCAACTTGTCCTTGATGACGACTTTTTGCATCATCCGCTGCTGACCTGAGTTTGGCTGCACGGTGTAAGTAAAATTGAATGCTACTGGTTCTGCGCCTGTTTCAGAAATCCTAGTTGGATCCCCAGTCTTAGCCGTCCCACCATAGAGAAGTTGACCATCTCGATCGCTAACACCAACCACCTTCCTTAGGTTCATATCTGGATAGGTTGGAGTATACTCTTTATCCGTTGCCGTATCTAAAGTATTACCATCCTTGTCCTTCAGCGTAACTTTAGGTTGCAGTTTATAGTCTTTTGGAACTAGGCCTTTAGTAAATCTGAAAACATAGGGCATATTGATTTGAGCAGTTGAGGAGATCGTGTTGAAATAAACACGAAAAATAGTTTTGTCGTTTTTCTTAATCAGTTCTGTCGTTTTCACCAGACCCGGGTCAGCTGCATTCCCGCTCTTAAGTTCTCCTATAGCAATATCCTCTATATAAGCATTGGTCTCTAACACCTTGCCGCCCTGATACAGAGCTGTTGGAATCTCAATATCTAGGTAAGCCCCCTCTAACGGTGTTGAGGAGCCTATCGTAGAGCCATCAATGTTAACATAAGAGGTAATTGCCTCACCTGTTCGATAGGCTGACTGAGAGTTAGGAGTTATTGTTATTTTGGGAGCACCCGATATTGCCGTCGGTGTAGGAGGAGGTCCCGGCGGCAATTCGTCATCATCATCTTCTGATGTAGTCGCAGCTGGAGTCGTTTGGCTCGTTGAGCTGCTACTTTCTTGACTAGAAGAGCTACTAGGGGGTCCCTGACCCTCGTTGACAGTGCTTTTCTGAGTTTCACTACTAGAACTTTCTGAGTCTTCTTTTTTGGCAGTTTCAGCAGGATTACTTACTAGAGCAGAAGGCGGGCTAGTCTGTTCTTGTGCGAAGGCAAGAGAAGCACCACTCACTCCTTGTAAAATTGTGTTCATAAGCAGAATCAGAACTAAAAATATACTGCCTTTTTTCTTCATTGCCTCTCCTTTTCCAAATTTATTTTATATTCCGGACAAAATTTAATATATATATATATATATATATTAAAACATTTCATAAAACAGCTTTTTATGAAATTTATTTCTGTATGGAAGTCATGCTATTCCCTTCAGGACCTTGATTTAACGAAGCCCAAAAGAAAATCCCAACAAACGAGAGTCCCTCATGGTGTTTGTTAGCTGAAACAAGTTAACGCTTTCTTAGCACTGGGCACTTTCAATCATTGGTTGTGTTACATACTTATACAAGTGTGAAATCTTGATAAATATAACTCTAGTCAGATTGTAGCACATTTCTTTAATTAAGACAAGTCAAAAATGTTTAATTTCAAAAGGTTTTCTGCCAGCTATGATTAACTTGACTCCAAAATATGGTATAATATGTTTCAAATTAGGAGGCAAATATGAATTTAAGTGAATTGCGGGCAGAGGCTCGTCGTATCCAACGTCAAACCAAAGGTATCTATGCACTCTTTTTAGTACCAATTCTAACGGCGATTATTTCCGTTGTTTACAATTATTCTTCAGATACCTTTTCCAATAATATCTTACAATATGGCATTCAAAAGACGATTGTCCACGGAATCAATCGTTCTCTTTTCCCAATCGCGATTAGTTTTATCGTATCCTTCTTTTTGACGGCTACTTTTTGGACCTTACTGGAAGTCATTCGTGTAAAACGGCAAGAGGTACATTTTACAGATTCAGTTCGGACTTTTGATAGTAAAGTAATTGGTCCTGTTTTCATGACACTTTTGCTCAAACGTGTATTACTATTTCTGTGGAATATTTTCGTCTGGATTGGAAGCGGCATGATGATTCTGGCTAGTTTTAGTGTCATAAAACTCCTCCCCAATTCTCAAGCTCTCTCACAAAATACTGCACTTCAAACAACTGTTGGGACATTGTTACTTTATATTCTCATCGGTTTTATTTTGATGGTAATCGGTATTATTATTGCACTTCCTCAATATTACGCTTATTCGCAAGTAGAATTTATTCTTTGTGATACATTAGAAAACCAGAGCTATGAGAGCGCCTTTAAAATTATTCGTACAAGCCGCCAGATGATGAAAGGATATAAAGGCAAGCGATTTGTACTTGATTTAACTTTTATTGGCTGGTACTTGCTAAGTGCCCTTACTTTTGGAATTGCTTCTATTTATGTTTATCCCTACATTTATACAGCTCAGACTCTTTTCTATGAAGCTGTCAGAAAGGAAAAAGAACAAACTCCGATTTTTTCTTAATTTTTCTAACTCTGAAAAATAAAATTAACCTTACAAAGACTTGGACAGTTGTTCAGGTCTTTTAAGTTGCTTTCAATTCACTTTACATAAGTTGCCCTCAGGAAATACCATAAACTCTACACAAAAAAGCCACCAATTGGGTGACTTTATTAGGGAGATTATTATGAAAAAGTTTAGGATTTCTATCAAACAAAGTTAGGAGGTCTTCATTTGATAAATATAGTATAACCAAGTTAGCTTAAATCAACCTTAATTTTTTATAACAAATTGATATTTTTGGAAATTTTTTGAAAAGCATCTTCCAGCGAAACTTGATCTGTAAATATCGCTTCCTCCCAACCCAAGAAATCACATTCTTTCCACCAACGTTTCATATCAGCTGGACTGAAATCTGCTTTCTTGCTCCTTGTTTGATGGTGGCGAACCGCTTCTTCAAAAGTCAAATCATAATAGTAAGACAGAACTTTTGGATAAAAGAGGTCACGCAGTTCTTCTAGCATCTGCCCATAAATATCTGTTTCATAAAAACCTTCAACGATAACCAACAAATCTCGCTCATAGCCATAGCGGGCGATCGTTTCTGTCAAAGAGATTGATAGATTTTCCGGCTTGACCTTTTCTTTCAGCATATCACGACGAACGATATCTTGTGAGATGAGCAGCGTCTTTCGGCCATAGTATTCTTGCAATTTTTTTGCCAAACTCGTTTTTCCTGAACCAGAATTACCTCTGATAATCACCAATGTTGCCATTTATTCTCCGAAAATTAGACGGGTGTGCTCCTGCTTGATACAGCGATCCATGACAATATCATCCCGACCAGCTGCCCGCAGAATCTGCTCCGCTTCTTCATTCTCCAGACCCAACTGCGCCCAGAAAATTGTAGCATCTGCTTCCAGAAAATCACGCGCCACATCTGGCAGAAATTCACTGCGACGATAAATATCTACAATGTCAATAGAAAAAGGAATGTCCTTTAGACTGGCATACACAGTCTCGCCTAGAATTTTCCTACCAGCTGCTCGTGGATTAATCGGAATAATCCGATAGCCTCTCTCTTGCATCTCTTTGGATACACGATGGCTAGTTGCCTCCTCGCGATCCGACAAGCCAACAACCGCAATCACCTTGCTATTTTTTAAATACTGTTTGATAACCCCATCGCTGGGATTTTGGAAATGATAGGTCATAAAATTTTCTCCGTAATCTTTCATGTATAACGAGCCATACCGTCCCTTTTTGAACCAGAAACACAAATATTTTATAAAGTTGATGTATTTGCCTTGAAAGTTTCTGATCTGAACTGAACACAGCTAAAAAATCAGAATGATATAGCTCTTTGGGGTACTTTTGATTCTACTTCGCTTCATACCAGGTCTTGCCAGCACTTTCGTCCGCTTTCAAGGGTACAACAAGTTCAATGGCAGATTCCATGATGTCTTTGACCAGCGTTTTGATAGCGGTCAGTTCGTTTTCAGGTACTTCCAGCACAATTTCGTCATGAACTTGCAGCAACATCCTAGTTTTAAAATTCCCATCTGTCAGAGCTTGATCCAGCCGAATCATAGCAATTTTGAGAATATCAGCTGCACTGCCCTGAATCGGCGAATTGATTGCTGTTCGTTCTGCAAATCCTCGGACATTGAAATTACGAGAATTAATATCTGGAATCTCCCGACGACGGTGGAAGAGAGTTTCTACATAGCCTTTATCTCGAGCCTCTCGTACCACATTTTCCATATAATTCTTAATTCCAGGATAGCGTTCAAAATAAGTATCAATATAAGATTTAGCTTCTTTACGGCTAATCCCCAGATTGTTGGCAAGTCCAAAATCAGAAATCCCGTAAACAACACCAAAGTTGACAGCTTTAGCATTACGGCGATCATTTGGTGTCACATCCTCTGGCTTTTCAATACCAAAAACCCGCATAGCTGTCGAAGTGTGAATATCAGCTCCATGTCTGAATGCTTCAATTAAATGTTCATCACCCGAAATATGCGCCAAAACGCGCAGCTCAATTTGTGAGTAGTCGGAACTGAGCAAGACACTATCCTTCCACTCCGGCACAAAAGCTTTCCGAATTAAGCGTCCTTGCTCCAAACGAATTGGAATATTTTGCAGATTGGGATCCACGCTAGATAGTCTTCCTGTCTGGGTCAAATCTTGAAGATAACGAGTATGAATCTTTCCATCTGCTAAAATCCAATCCTGTAGCCCCATAACATAGGTTGATTGAATTTTAGCAATTTGCCGATAGTCCAAAATCTTCTCCACAATCGGTGCAATCGGTGCCAAACGTTCCAATACATCTACTGCCGTAGAGTAGCCTGTTTTGGTTTTCTTAGTGAAAGATGTTGGCAGACCCAGTTTTTCAAAGAGAATGCCTCCCAACTGTTTAGGCGAATTGATATTAAACTCTTCCCCTGCTAAGTCATAAATTTCCTGAGTTAGTCGAGCTAAAACTTCCTCATTTTCAGTCTGCATCGTTTGCAATGTTTCGCGCTCTACCTTGATACCAGCAATTTCCATCTTAGCAAGGACAAAAGCTAGCGGCTGCTCCATTTCGTACAGGAGATTAAGTTGATCGTGCTGACGTAGCAAGTCCGTCATAGGCTTTTCCGTTTCAACGAGAACTGTGACTTTTCTGGCTAAATGGCTCAATAAAATAGCTTTTTCAGGCAGTGCCCGCTTAGCTCCTTTTCCATAAACCACTTCATCTTCAACGAGTCTAGTCTTGCCATAAAGATTAGCAATCGTTGCAATTTCATTGTTATCAACGGTTGAAAGAAGGTACTTAGCTAAACGGCTGTCAAACGATGGTTGCGAAAGCTCAATACCTAAGCGACTGAGTAAGACCTTGGAGCGTTTAAAATCATAAACCTTGAGGGCTGTGTTTCCCAGAAATTCTTTGAAAGCTGGTTGCTGCAAAAGGTTGATGTCCTGACTGGCATAAATCTGCTGTGCATTTCCCCACGCAAAGCCCACCATCTCGTCTATGTGGTAATTGTCCCCCAACATTTCAAAGTAGAAAAAATCATCTTTACTGAGCATTTCTGGACGGACTTCCGTCACTTCCTCAAAAGCAATGTCGGCCGCCTCTTCTGGCTCTACTTCCGCTTCCAGCGCTTGCTTAAATTGTTTAAAGCCCATTTCATCATAGAATCTGCTTAATTGTTTGATATTCGGACCTTGATAGAGGATATCTTCCAAACCGATTTCGATGGGAGCTTGGGTATCAATGGTAACAAGTGTTCTAGACAAGAAAGCAATGTCCTTGTCATTGATGAGATTTTCCTTCATCTTAGACTGCTTCATTTGGTCAATGTTGTCATAAATGCCTTCCAGAGAGCCGTATTCCAAGAGAAGCTTGAGTCCCGTTTTCTCACCGATTTTCGTCACACCAGGGATATTGTCCGAAGAATCACCCATAAGAGCTTTGAGATCAATGAACTGGGCTGGTGTAATTCCCATTTTTTCCATTAGATAGGCTGGTGTAAATTCCTCAAATTCTGCCACACCTTTTTTAGAAATTTCCACAATAGTATTATCATCGGTCAGCTGGATTAGATCCTTATCTCCGCTCACGATCGTCACATCGTAGGGTACAGGCGTGTTTTCAGCCATTTTATCCAGAGTTCCAATAATATCATCAGCTTCATACTGATCCAAGTCGTAATAGCGAATACCTAACTTATCCAGCATTTCTCGGATAAAAGGAAGCTGCTCACGAAATTCCTCCGGCGTTTTAGCCCGACCACCTTTGTAATCAGCATACATCTCTGTCCGAAAGGTGGTCTTCCCCGCATCAAAAGCCACCAAGATATGAGTCGGCTGCACCCGCTCCATTAAATGATTGAGCATAAGGTGAAAGCCATAAATAGCATTGGTATGAAGTCCGAACGGACTCTTGAATCGATCAATTTGATTGTAAAGTGCAAAAAAAGCACGAAAAGCGACGGACGAACCGTCAATCAACAGTAATTTATTCTTGTTTTCCATAGGTTTATTATAACATGAAACCAAAAAAATTTTTTGATTAAGGATAATGGCAGCACACAAAAAGCCTAAGAAAATTTTCTTAAGCCTTTATACTATTTTGATACAACAACTTCTCCAAATGTTTCACTGCATCTGCAAAGTACTACATACGTAGCTGCTTCTTGGACGGCCTTCGGAGCATGCGCCATACAGTAGGAAATATCGGATTTTTCAAAGACTGCAAACTAACTAATAAAAATAAAGAATGAGATAACCCGAAATGTTCATTTTTCTAGTCTATCTCACTTTCATTTTATAAATCTAATACAAGCGAAAAACTGCTACCTTGTCCATACTCACTTTGCACGAAAATATCACCACCCAATTGGCGTGCCAATTCACGTGCGATATAGAGTCCTAGACCGTGCCCGCCAGTTTTCATATTGCGAGAAGATTCCACCCGATAAAGTCGTTTAAAAATCTTATCCAAATCTTCTGACTTAATTCCCTGACCTTCATCTGCCACCGTTAAAATCAAGCGCTTATTTTCAACCACCGCATCAATAGTAAGCTTAGTGCCTGCTTCCGAATACTTAAAAGCATTGCTCACAAGATTGAGAATAATCCGTGAAAGTTTATCATAATTGCTAATAATTTTTGCTGATTCTGGCTGCACCGAAATTCGAATATCTCGGCCTTCTCTATCAATCACCAATTGGAACTCCGACATAATATCAATCAAGAGCTTATCAAGAAAAATCTCCTCTTTTTCTATCGGTGTATCTGGTTCATGCATGGTATTTAACGTAATGAAGCTCAACTCTTCCACCAGTTTATTTAGGCGATCGGTCTGCCGACTGATGGTTTTGAGATAATACTGCTGCTCATCAGCTGCAATCACACCATCTAACATTCCCTCCACCGTCGCTTGAATAGATGTCAAAGGCGTTTTAATATCGTGTGAGAGCTGAGCAATCATCAAGCCCTTTTCTTTCTCGCTTTCTTCTAAAGAAGCAAAAGTATCTTGTAAATCCGTTGACATTTCGTTGAAAGCATCTGCTAATTCTTTAAACTCTGTTGGATTTTTAATTGTATTGACCGTTTCAAACTTCTTATCTGAAATACCTTTGATGAGCTGTTTTAATTTATCCAAAGAGAGAAAAACGCGGCTCAACAGTAAAAGACTGACCAATGCACCTGTAATACTTGCTAGAATACTAATCCCAATAATAAAATAAATATCACTTTTTGAAATTAGCATGGTGTTGACAGACCAGATAATGGCAACAACTGTGATGGTTGTGGAAATGAGGTAACCCACAATAATAAAGTGTTTTAATTTCATTTTAAACCTCTATCTTATAGCCCAACCCCCAAACAGTCTTAATAGTGGGCGTTTTTTCAGTACTATACTTCGCTAAATCCTGCCGCAAAGCATGGATATGAACATTGAGCGTATTTGTGTCATCCACAAAGTCCTCTTGCCACACCTTTTCATAAAGCTCTGTTTTAGAAAAAACACGTTGAGGATTATTAGCAAGAATCCATAGCAACTCAAACGATTTGATGGTGATATCTAGCGGACGATCATGAACACTTACTTCGCGCGTTTCGTGATTCATCACCAGATCACCCAGCTGTAGTGTTTCTTCCGTTCCCATACTACGGTGAATGCGACGTAGGATATTATTGACTCGCAACACCAACTCTCGCGGACTAAAAGGTTTGGTGATAAAATCATCTGCCCCCATACTGAGAGAATAAATCTTATCTGGCTCAGATGTTTTAGCCGTGATAAAAAGGAAAGGCTGCTCTGGAGAAAGGTATTGTACTTCCCCAATCAGATCATAGCCATCCATATTGGGCATCATAATATCTGTAATAATCAAATCAATCGAATATTTCTGAAAAATCTCTAAGGCTTCCTGACCATCATGCGCTACATTCACTTCATAACCAGCCTGTATTAAATAACGTTTGTTAATCTCGGTAATCTCTACTTCATCATCTACTAATAAAATTCTCTTTGCCATTTTCTTACCTCTATTGTGAAAAATAGTGTTATACCACGAAAAAGTATAACACTATTTCTATACTTGATTCAAGCGTTATTGCTCACAAATGCGAGAATTACTTCTTTTCTCTGCGTTTCATGCCAACAAGTGCTAAAATAGCTGCTGCACTTAGGCCAAGAAGTCCTAAAACTGTTAAAGCAAGAGAAGATTTTTGACCTGTATTAGGAAGCGATTTTTTACTTGCCCTAGCTTGTCCACCTTTTGAAGTTGTTGCAGAAGGTGTGCCACCTTTATTTGAATGTTTGCTTCCGTCATGATCTGCTTTTTTACCTTGGTTTTGTGCCTGACCATTTTGATCTTGTTGAGATTGCCCATTAGAGTCCGCTTTCTTTTCAGCTTTTAGGTTAATGGTCACAGATTTCGTCGCAATGACATTGTTCAAGTCTGCTTTACCGTCTTTAGTTGCACCATAAACTGTGACTGTTGCTTTATAAGAATGCGTTCCATTAGCCTTTAATTGATCTAAAAGTGCTTGATTTTCTTTGCCAGTCGTATTACCGTTTAAAGCAACTTGATAGAAATATTTGCCTTTTTCTAAACCTACAAGTGGTAGGAGACCTGCATGGTTTGCTTTACCATTATCTGACCACGGTGCGCCATCTGAGGATTTCAACAAGAGACGTGTTAACATACCGTCACCACCGAAGAGCTCATACGGAATGACTTGGTTGACACCAGCTGTAAATGGTCCTGGATAGACTGCATTTGTCAAATAACTTGCAGGAACATCAATTTTATCTTTGATGTTATCTGCTACGGATTTTTTCACTTGGTCAGCAGTCGTAGTACCGTTCAGATTCAAGTTCACTTGACGTGTTGCGATGACATTGTTCAAGTCTGCTTTACCATCTTTGGTTGCACCATAAACCGTTACCGTTGCGGTATAACTGTGTGTGCCGTTCGCTTTCAGTTGATCCAAGAGAGCTTTGCCTTGTTTGCCGGCTACATTACCATTGAGTGACACTTGGTAGAAATATTTGCCTTTTGGAATGTTGGCAAAGGGTAGTAAGCCAGCGTGTTTTGCCGTGCCGTTATCTGACCATGGGGCGCCATTTGAAGATTTCAACAAGAGACGTGTTAACATCCCATCACCACCGAAGAGTTCATACGGAATGACTTCGTTCACGCCTGCCGTAAAGGGACCAGGGTGGTTCGCGTTTTGTAAGAAGGAAGCTGGTACATCTGTACTGCCCTTGATATTATCCGCTACAGATTGCTTAGCTTGAGCAAGAGATGGATCTTCTTGCGCTTTTTGACCATTCAAATTCAGATTTACTTGACGTGTTGCGATAACATTGTTCAAGTCTGCCTTACCATCCTTAGTTGCACCGTAAACTGTGACGGTTGCGGTATAACTGTGTGTGCCATTCGCTTTCAATTGATCCAAGAGGGCCTTGCCTTGTTTGCCGGCCGCATTACCATTGAGTGACACTTGATAGAAATATTTACCTTTTGGAATGTTGGCAAAGGGTAGTAAGCCAGCGTGTTTTGCCGTGCCGTTATCTGACCATGGGGCGCCATTTGAAGATTTCAACAAGAGACGTGTTAACATCCCGTCACCACCGAAGAGTTCGTACGGAATGACTTCATTCACGCCTGCCGTAAAGGGACCAGGGTGGGTCGCATTGGCTAGGAAAGAAGCCGGAACATCTGTACTGCCCTTGATATTATCCGCTACAGATTGCTTAGCTTGAGCAAGAGATGGATCTTCTTGCGCTTTTTGACCATTCAAATTCAGATTTACTTGACGTGTTGCGATAACATTGTTCAAGTCTGCCTTACCATCCTTAGTTGCACCGTAAACTGTGACGGTTGCGGTATAACTGTGTGTGCCGTTCGCTTTCAGTTGATCCAAGAGAACTTTGCCTTGTTTGCCGGCCGCATTACCATTGAGTGACACTTGATAGAAATATTTACCTTTTGGAATGTTGGCAAAAGGTAGTAAGCCAGCGTGTTTTGCCGTGCCGTTATCTGACCATGGGGCGCCATTTGAAGATTTCAACAAGAGACGTGTCAGCATACCATCACCACCGAAGAGTTCATACGGAATGACTTCGTTCACGCCTGCCGTAAAGGGACCGGGGTGGGTCGCGTTTTGTAAGAAGGAAGCAGGAACATCTGTACTGCCCTTGATATTGTCCGTTACAGATTGCTTAGCTTGAGCAAGAGATGGATCTTCTTGCGCTTTTGGAGTTGCTTCTTTTACAACTGTTTCTGACGCCTTTTGGATTTTTTTCGCAGCTTCTGCAATGGATTTGCCTACTTTGTTTTCTTTTGTAACTTCTTGTTTTTCTTGCACCTTTTTATCTGGTGTTTGAGTTGTTCTGCCAGACAAATCTTGTGAGGGCTTAGTTGCATCTGGCGTTTCTTTCTTGTCAGCTGTTGGTTTTTCAGATTGTCCTACTTTCGAATCAAGTATGGATTTCCCAGATTCTGTTGGACTATTTGACGGGGCTGTCGTGACCACCTTGTTTTGCGTACCAACTTGTGCATTTACAGGATTACTAATGAGAATAAAGAACCCACTTGCTACAACAACCGAAGCTACACCCACACTCAGGCGGCGAATAGACCATTTGGTATATCTTTCATGATTTGGACGATGATTTTTGTCAACCATATTATTTACTCCTTTGATTATTTTTAATGGTTGATTAAAGTTTACCAAGCTCTTATTAACTATCCGTAAGACAAAGTTAAAGTTTTTCTTAAATAAGCATTATTTCTTGCTTATTTATAGAATTTTCACATGTTGTGATATACTAGATTACATGAACAACATTTATTATTTTGTCCGTCACGCGCACTCAACTTACACACCTGACGAATGGACACGCCCTTTGTCACAAAAGGGACTCACTTCCCTCTCACAATTAAAAATACTAGAGAATAAGCCAATCTCTGCTATTTATTCTAGTCCTTACCAACGAGCAGTTGAAACGATTGAGCCTTTGGCACTAACCTTTGGGCTTCCGATTCAACTTGATAAGCGATTGATTGAACGAAAACTAAGCAGTCAGCAGGTTTCCGACCAAACATTTGAAACTACACTCAAGCAACTTTGGCAAAATCCTGACAGTTCTCTACCGGGTGGCGAATCAAATCTCATAGCTCAAAACCGAGCTCTATCATTTCTGCAAGAATTAGAAGAAAATCACTAAGATGAACACATCATCATCAGTTCTCACGGCAATCTGATTTGTATCCTGCTCAGCTATTTTGATGGACAAATCCATTATGATTTTTGGAAACAACTGCCCATGCCCGCTATTTTGATATTAAAAGATGAAAAAGTATACTTGTAGTAAGATTTGAATTAACTTTATCTATCAGTCACAAATTATTTTTTCACTAGTGAAACTCCTAAACTATTCCTATTTAGTTTAGGAATTTTTATTTGACAAATGATTTTCCAAATCACCTCAAGTCCTTATACAGTTTCTTTCGCGTTCGTTTCTTCCATGAAAATGGTTCTTGCTCTCCTTTGGTCTGCTCTTGATTCTCAAAACCGCTCCCCTCCAAACTCGTAACTGAATTTTTGGCTAAGTTCCGAATGTAAGCCTTGGTTCTGTCTCGAATAAAGTCTTGCGGTGACTCACCATTTAATCGTAATAAGTTCGTATGAGGTTGCCAGATAAAGTAATAAAAATCCCCTGTCTCCACCAACCGATAACATAAATAATGAACTCCTTGCTTAACCACCCAACTATCTACCAAATACAACAATCGTTGCCGATACAACATTTTCCTTCCTTCAAATATCTTCAAAGATGTCGTTGAATAATAAATCGTTTCATGTTCTGTTTTCCGGACGAGAAGATAACTCCCTATCGGAAAAATATAGAGAAAGAAAATCAACTAAAATTCTCATCGTTTTGAACATCAAATTATGAGACTGCTCTTACCGTTTAAATAACCCATACAACTTGCAACTCTGAGTTTCGGAGGAATACTCACTAACATGTAAATATGATCCGAACTTACATTCGCTTCATGAATCGTCACTCCCTTACGCTCACACAAATCACAAATAATCTTGCCGATACTGGACTTGTATCTGCCATATATAATTTAGCGACTATATTTGGGTGCGAAAACGATATGATAACTACAATTCCAACGATTATGTGATAAACTTTCATTATCCTCTCTCATGAGGTACCTCCTTTATGATCTGATGGGGTGGTGGGGAAACCACTTCTATACTTATCATTTGGGGAGGGATTTTTATTACCTCGCTGGAAGCTCCACGGAACCACTAGCATAGCTAGTGGTTTTCGCAAGACAAAAAGAGAGAATCAGATTGATTCTCTCTAAGGTTTCATTATAAGCCACTCATTACAATTGACAAAGTACCAATACTACTAAGGGAATGCTTATGATATTGCAAAAAAAGTAAATCTTATTTAATATTATTAAGATCTTTTAAGATGGTTAGGAATCCATTTACCATCGGCGCCTACATAGTATTTTCCATTGTCTACCCAAGCGTTTCTAGCCATTTTACCATCTTGCCCGACCCAATAGGTATTGTCAATCCATTGGTTTTTTGCTGGAGTGCCGTCTGCTTTGTAGTAGAACCAATCACCTTTGGCATCCTTATGCCAACCAGGTTTATGAGCGTCTTTCACCCATTTACCATCAGCTCCTACATAGTATTTCCCGTTGTCAACCCAAGCGTTTCTCGCCATTTTTCCATCTTGCCCGACCCAATAGGTATTGTCAATCCATTGATTTTTCGCTGGAGTGCCGTCTGCTTTGTAGTAGAACCAATCACCTTTGGCATCCTTATGCCAACCAGGTTTATGAGCGTCTTTCACCCATTTACCATCAGCTCCTACATAGTATTTTCCGTTGTCAACCCAAGAATTTCTCGCCATTTTTCCATCTTGCCCGACCCAATAGGTATTGTTAATCCATTGGTTTTTCGCTAGAGTGCCATCTGCTTTGTAATAGAACCAATCACCTTTAGCATCCTGTCCCCAACTATTCTTTTTTCCTTGAATATTGAAAACGAGTTTGACAGTAGTATTTTCGGTAACTTTATTTTTTTTCGGTAATCTTAGTGTAATTGGAACAGTGTAGTTTCCTATTTTTTTAGGAGAACCGGTTATTTGTGAACCACCACCATTTTTCGTAACTTTTACTGTTAAGCCTTCTGGTAGCTGTTTTCGAACTTGCTCCCAGTCTATTTGAACATCTTTTCCATACCCTAAATAGATTGAAAAGTCTTTCCCGCGCTTAAGATTGAAAGTTTTTTGTTGATTTTCTTTTAGAACTGAAGTTGGTTCCACAAGATTGCTATCCTTGGTTAAGAGAACAGGTTTTTTATTAAGATAGGTATCATAAATAGCATCATCTGGAGAGACTATTGTTTTGCCGCTTACTTCTTTCCCTGTTTTATCAGTATAATAATAGTGAGGGGATGTTGTAGGGGTGGTATAACTCACTTCTTGATATTTTGTACCGTCCTTATTTGTTTTTATTTCAATTTTATAAGGGGTACGCTCATTATCACCAATATTTAAACCACCTAGGTCAGCAAGAAAAAAGTGGAAATCTTTAGTTTCTTCATTATATCCATAAGTTCGTATCAATTTTTTGGATAAGATATCACCTTTCATATTTTTTAAAATTTCAGTGATATAATTTTGCCCTAATTGTCCTTTGAATGTTGTTCTATAAGTAAATAAAGGCTTTCCAGACTTAACTTCATCTTCTGTTTTCCAAACTTTGATAGTGATATCTTTGTTTATGTTGTTTTGTTTATGTTGCAACAACTTTGAAGTGTTTGAAGATGTGATTGCTGATACAGGAGTTGCAGACATTAAAAATGCTAAGCCGACTCCACCAATGATAAGTGTAGCTTTTTTCATTTTAGACATAGTAACATTTCCTTTGAATTTATAATATAATTTATTATATCATGTGTTTCAATTTGTTTTTTGCATTTTTTGTAAGTTATATGTAAAAATTATATTTAGCTAAGACGAGAATTTTTAATCAAATCTATAGTTGTTTGGTAATGAGGATGCTTTTCGATGATGACTATTATTTTAAAGCTGATTCTTACAATCACAAGCGAATCAAAACAAAATTAAAAGGATTGAGTCCTGTTCAATACAAAACCAAATCCTTTCAACAATTATTTTGGAGTCAGCACACAGTTTTCTGCTTCTTTTTCTGTAAGAATTCGTTATTTATCACTTTGATATTGGGAGTATCCTAATACATTATGTAGATGTTGCAAATCTTCTAGACTATCAATTTCAAAAATACTGTTATGGGAAATAGATTGGATTTTAACGTTTAAGTTAGGGAGCTGATCTAGAACGATATTATCCCAATAAATATCTGCATAATTTCCTAACTCAAATTTTTTTTCAATTGCTTCTTGTAATAAAGCACCATCTGTAGAATTCCAATAGGAAACTCCGCACATAATAGGTCCTTCTCCATCTTCAATAGTGATATCTGTCACAAAAGAATCACTATTGGTGTGAAGAACCCATTCTTGCTTAAAATTTGTTTTATAAGCAGAAAAATAAGTAGAAGTTTCTAGATTGTTTGATAAAAAATTATCAACTAAATAATTATCGGCATCAATAACATAAGTATTTGATAGATACTGTTTGACTAAATACATTGTATAAAAATTATTATAAATAGCATATTTGTCATTATGTACTAAAGTTACTTGATATTTATCTTTTAAAAATTCAAATTTTTCGGCTAAGTGACCTGTAACAATAATAATTTCATCTATGCCTTTTTCTCGTAAGAAATGGATTTGTCGTTCAATCAAGGTTTCGTCTCCTATCTTGATTAAAGATTTGGGAGTCGTTAGAGTAATTGGTCGGAGACGAGTTCCCATGCCAGCAGCTAAAATAATAGCTCTCATAATAACCTACTTTCTGATTTATACAATGTTATGGTTCACTCTTTTGAGATGAAAAGAGTACCGATGATAATCATGATACTACATAAAATCAACTTTATGTCAAAATGTCCACCAATTAGTAAGATACTAAAAATAATAGCCCAGATAGAGTAGGTGACATTCATTCCTGTTGCTTTGACGGGTCCGATTGTATCAATAGCTTGATAGTAGAAAAGGTAGGATGTAGTACCGATAAGCGCTAAGGCGATGATAGCAAAAGTAATAGGACGACTTAATACGCTGTAAAAATTAAACAAAGCATGCCCTTCAAAAACGATAAAGAAAAAGTAAACGATACTGGATACCCATTGCCGTATGAACAGTGCTTCTTTTGGAGTAATATCATCTTTCATACCATAGGCGCAAATAACGCTTTCTGATGCCCAACCGCCAGCACAAATACAGGCCGCGATGAAACCCCAAACTGCTTGTTCATTTAAAGAGTTAAGCTGAGAATATCCTAATATACTGATAGCTAGTACAGATAGAAGCAGTCCTATCCATCCTTTTTTGGTTAAATAATCCTTTAAAAATAGAGCTCCTAAAACGGCAGCTACAACTGGATATAGAGCGGAGATACTTGCAGTATATCCAGCTCCAATTGTATCAATGGCATATAAATAAGCACGCATGCCAATAGGACCGCCAAATAAAGCAGCAAACATTACAAATAAAGCACTTTTGAGTTTGAATTTTGAAATAGTCGTTCGTAGTTCACCTTTTATACCCTGCAAAATTGTTAAATATAAAGCAGAAAATAGATCATGGAAAAAAGCTAGAAGTAACGATGCAGCCACTAAACGTTTGTCAACCAATGAAAATGGAACGGCGAGTAACACCCATCCATTAAAGGCTGTATCTGCTCCCCATAGTAGTCCCGATAATAAACCACTGAAAATTCCTTTACGATAAGAGTTCATGATAATCCTCTCTTTTTTCCTGATACAAGGTCATATTTTTCCAAGCGCGCTCCAGACGGTCTTTTCCATAACTACCAAAGTTATCACCTCTACTTTCTTTAAAAATTGTCCAAGCTGACCAGACAAAATCAGAACAAATTTTATAAGCAAGAACTTTTAATTCAATCAGTGGAGGAAGTTCTTTGGTTTGATAGTAAGTTTCTAGTAACTGTTGCTCCTGAGCATTTGTAAAATTACATTCAATACTATGGTTCGCTAAGTCCCATACAGGGTCATTCATTCCAGAGTATTCCCAGTCAATTAAAAAAGTTTTTCCTTGACTATCTTTAACAAAATTTTCTGGTACAGTATCAATATGGCATGGGGTTTTTTCAATTCCCATTTTTAATAAATCTTTTTCCAAGGATAAAACGAGAGGCCGTAAGACCTGGTATCCTTCATAATAAGTGGCAGCCATTTCATCTGCTAAATGCTCATATTTTTCAATTTCTCTAAATACATTAAATTCATTGCTGAACTCTAAACCAGAATGATGTAGTTTTCTCAATAAATTAGTTGTTAATTTCATATTTTTAGGATAAGCCGCTGTTACTGGATTCAGTGTTTCTGCACCTGTGATAAATTGACTAATTTTAGTTCCTGTCTCAGCATCAAAATAAGTTGTCTCGACATCAAGTCCCAAAATTTGAGCAATGATGCTGTTTTCTTTTTCAGCTGTACGATCAATAAAGCGATCAGTCCCATTTCCAGCAATTCGGACGATAAAGGATTGTCCATTTAGAATGACCTTATAATTTTTATTGGTCATGCCACCGGCACTTTCTAATAAATCAATATCTTTATCTGTAACATCTAGTTTATCTTTTATGAACGTGCGAACAGTGTCAATTTCTAATCGTTTTTCTTTTTGAAGAATGCGTGGGTAAATGATTTGTGTGACAGATTTTATCTGTGATTGATCATCAATTTCTCCCCAGATAAAATCATCTACGCGGACATATCCTAAACGATAATCTCTAGCAACATCCATCATGATATACTCATAATTAACAAGAGGATTTTCATTTTTTGAAAAAATAGTTAACATTTTTTCAAAAAAAGGAAAAGAGAATTTAGACATTCCAATCATCTCTCCATCAATATGATTAAATTGATGGATATCTTTGCTTATCTTAGAAATTTGTTCTCCTTGAATTTCAACCATGGCTTCATCATAGTTTTCACGCACACTAGTAATTAAAATACTACTAGTATCGTTAGAGTGAAGGAGTTGTGTTAACCCACGTTCTTCAAATACTAGATCTCCTTCAATCAGTAAAAAATCATCATTTATAAAGGATTTTGCTTTTGCTAAAGAGGCCATTGTTCCGGTCGTTTTAAATTGTTGATTAACAACTATGTGTATCTGAGGATATTTTTTTTCAATCGGAATTAGCATTTCTTTGGCAAAACCTACAACTAATACGATATTGGTAATACCTGATGAAATCAATAATTGAATACTTCTATCTAAAATGGTTTCATTATCTAGAGGTAGTAATCCAACAGGAATATTAATTTCTTGTGCTTGTCCAGCTAATAGGATGACAGCATTCGTGATAACTTTTTTATCATTGCTCAATGAAATTTTTTTTTGCTGTTCTTCTCTTAAGAAACGTTCCAATAGCTGTAAGCCAGCTTCAGTCAAATGATAAATATTCTTTTTTCTCTTTTCGATTAACAAGTAGTTTTCTTCTTCTAATAATTTAAGGATATTGTTAATTTTTCCCAGAGAAATATTAGTTTTATCTGATATTTCTCGTTGAGACAAGTATCTATTTTGATTGAGTTCGTATAAAACAGTAAACAAGTCATTCATGGCGCACTCCTTTGTTCATTTTTTGAACAATATGATTGTACTCTAATTTTTTACGCTTGTCAATAACTTGAAAATCTAAATAATCAAAAATCCTAAAGTGATGTTGACCAGCAAACTATTTTTTTTCTTATAAATAATGTATAATTATAATTGATTAAGCAAATGGAGAGGATACTTATATGAAAATAGCAGTAGCAGGTACAGGTTATGTTGGTTTATCTATCGCAGTTTTGTTAGCTCAGCATCATCAAGTAGTAGCAGTGGATATCATTCCTAAGAAGGTTGAATTGATCAATCAGAAACAGTCACCTATCCAAGATGATTATATAGAGAAATATCTGGCAGAAAAAGAATTGAACCTTTTGGCTACATTAAATGCAGAAAAAGCTTATCAGAATGCAGACTTTGTGGTCATTGCAGCTCCGACGAATTATGATCCAAAAAAGAATTTTTTTGATACATCTGCTGTAGAGTCTGTCATTAAAACAGTGCTAAAATACAACCCTGAGGCCATCATGGTGATTAAAAGTACCGTTCCTGTGGGCTATACCGAGTCAGCAAGGAAAAAATTTCAGACTGAAAACATCTTATTTAGTCCTGAATTTTTGCGTGAGTCAAAAGCACTTTATGATAACTTGTACCCAAGTCGAATTATTTTAGGAACAGATAAAAGCAATGAGCGTTTGATAAGTGCTGCTAAAACTTTTGCGGTTTTGCTTCAGGAAGGCGCTTTAAAGAAGGATATTGAGACATTGTATATGGGCTTTACAGAAGCTGAAGCGGTAAAGCTTTTTGCGAATACTTATCTTGCCCTGCGTGTATCTTATTTCAATGAGTTAGATACCTATTCTGAGATGAAGAATTTGGACACTCAAGCGATTATTAAGGGGGTGAGTTTAGACCCTCGTATTGGTGACCATTACAACAATCCTTCTTTTGGCTATGGTGGTTATTGCCTTCCAAAAGATACCAAGCAACTTCTTGCAAACTATTCTGACGTTCCTCAGGATATGATGACAGCGATTGTACAAAGCAATCGTACAAGAAAAGATTATATTGCAGATCGAATTTTAGAGCTTGCAGGAGCTTATGTTGGTAATGAATCCTATGAGCCAGCTAAGGAACGAGAGATTACGGTAGGTGTTTACCGTTTGACAATGAAAAGCGACTCAGATAATTTTAGACAATCCTCTATTCAGGGGGTTATGAAACGTTTAAAAGCTAAAGGAGTTACAATTATTATTTATGAACCGACGCTTGAGGATGGTGTTACTTTCTTTGGCAGTCAGATAGTCAATGATTTTAAAAGATTTAAAGACCTTAGTCAAGTGATTATTGCCAATCGTTTTGATGAAACCTTAGAAGATGTAAAAGAAAAAGTTTACACCAGAGATATCTTTAAGAGAGATTGATTAAATTTATAAAGCTCTGTAATTACTGTAGTGGATAAATCCATGAGGAGTTATGGAGCTTTTTGAGTGTATAAAAAAAGCCCTATATGACTTATAATGAAAAGTGCCTAAACCATCATTAAAAGGATTCATATAGAACAACTTAAGAATACCACAGAATTATCATTGTGAAAATCTTTGACAAGAATTCTATTGAATATCGTGCTATGAAAAATCACTGGAAATTCCCGCAAAAGAATAAGTGGAAGTTCATGATCACTCTTTTATTCACACACAGTGAAACAGCCTCTAAATTCTTAGAAAGCTGATTCAAAGAATTCCCCAATGCTCAATGAACTTCGTTATCATTACGAAACCTAATAATAACTCCTTTTTCATTTTCAAGAAAGGACCGAACAAAAACTTTGATGGAGTAGTAAGTTACTTATTATCTTCTATTTAACTTACTATTCTTATCTACTTAAAAACTGTTCTAAATAGCCGATTTTAAATTTACTCTATTAACGAATGATTGCTTTTGAATTTAGTACTTTTAGTTCCACAGGATTAACCACTGTACTGCCCGCTGGAACATCATGTAAAACCATGGTTCCTGCTCCAATCTTAGAATTAGCACCAATTTTCACATTTCCTAAAATAAATGCATGAGCCCCTATAAAGCAGTTTTCACCTATGATAATTCTATCATCAACATCTTTAATCCCTAATGTTACATGATGTTGTATAGTCACATTGTCTTCAATTATAGCATTGCTACTTACAACTGTTCCTAACCCACGATGTTCAAAATTTACATTTTTCCCTATTTTAGCTTTACGTGGACACTCAAAACCATACAAAACTCTAAGTAGAAAAACTCCACCCTTTAATTTCCTACTCCAATTATATATAAAATAAAATAATCTCATAATTTCTTCTTTCTTTGCCTAGTAAACCATCATTTTTTATAAGCTTTAAAATAGTGATGCCCTACTCTATCCTTTTCTGGAGGTAAGGTCATATAATCTCCATATTCATGCCGAAGAACCTTATCAAACTCTTTAGGAATTCTAAATTCATATTTCTCAAAAGGAACCAAAATAGTCTCATCAAACCACTCACGCGGAAAGATATCTTTTTCTCCCCATGACAGCCAAATCACACAACCAACAAATTTACTGTTGTCATAATTTTTAACTCTCGCTAACTTATCTAATTGATTTTGAAAGTAATTTTTCCCAATCATTTTAGAGAAAAGATAAACTGGATATTTAATAACCTTCCTAACAGTTGATGTTGTCGTTTCAATAGCAAAATGTTCCCTAGTCGCTTGGTAGCAAAACGAGGATAAACGATCTCCCTTCATGCCAAAGGCAACCGCCTCCTGTTTAGTATCTCCCAATCCGTCATAAGGATATATATCGATAAAAACTCCCAATCCGAACGATTTCTCATTTTCCATCTTAATTCGATATCTTTGATCACTGATTCGAGTAATCATATACGGATATTCTAGGCACTCTTCACGATTAAATACTTTTAAATGTGGATAATCAGCTATGTTTTCCTTCAAATAATGTAATAGGCGATCATAATCTGGTCGTGGCATCATGATATCAACATCATCATCCCAAGGGATGTAACCTTTATGTCTAACTGCCCCAATTAAAGTCCCATAAATCAAAGCATAACGAAAATGTTGCTTTTCACAGATGCCAGCAATTATATGTAAAATTTCCAATGATACTTCTTGCATCTCGCGAGTAGTTAATTCTTTCATTTTATACCTTTTCTATAATATCTTAATAAGATTCTATTCTTGCTAACAATTCCAAAATAGCTATTATCATTTTTGTCAAAATAAGTTTTTATAATAGGTGTTCGGTATTTCCAACTTTTCGTCTTCAAATTTATAAGTTAACTTATGAAATGGTGTTTGCTCAATAATCGCACGATATATTTTTTCATCGTACTCCTCAAACATACGCAACTGTAAAATATGAGGAGTTGAGTTGTTGAAAGGAACTACTTGATTCCAGTATTCAGGAAACTCTTCAATTGCTATTTGAAAGAAGTGATGAAAAATAAAATAATCAATGGCACTATTATGATTCCTCCAATAATCATAAAGCAAATCTTTTGTTATATTCAAAAGAGGATGATTAGAATAGCTAGCAGTAATAAACCAATTGGAGATTGCCAAGACTTGCCCATCAAGACCAGGTTTTAAGTTTTGAAATAAAAATAAATCAGAATCTAGCATATAGGAAGGAATGTCTGAACTCGAACAAAATACTGTCCCATCAATCCAAGTTCCACCATATTTGGTTAGCAATTCCAATCTTAATAAATCTGAAAGGTGCGCCTTTAAAATAGACCCCTGTTCTATTTTTTCTGTTATATAGTCTGGAAAAGTTACATACTGGTGGTAATTTTCATCTGTTAAAACAACCACTTCTCTATCAACCAGATGTTTTCGTACCGAAGCAATACACTCTTGAACTACATGGGGTGCATCATTTAAACCTTGAAACCAACAAATCCATATCTTTTTGGAAGAACTTCTATGTTGTTGATGATACACAAGTGAATACTGATTTTCTTCCCTAAATTTTTTAATAGTTAACCTATATTTCCTTCTCAATCTTGAAAGAACCACATTACTATTATTTAGACGAACTATTTCTAAAGATTTTTTTGAAAAACCAACCAACGGTAAAAGAGCTATCGTCCTAAAAAGAACTCTTGATCTGATTAAATCTTTTAGAATATCTCCACCTTTTGTCTTTATCAATTTTGCAAAAACGCTCATAAAAAAATTCCTTTCCATATTGAATAACGACAATCTTTTCTACCAAGTAATCTAAAATATTATCAGCTTCTTGCAAAATAGATTTTGGACTGTAACCACTTGTGCTATTCTTATTTTTTTCCTAAAACTACTTTTAATTTGGTCTTCATAAAAATTCTCTCACATATAAATAGTGAGATTATTGTACCTGCAAAAGCGAACAATAAAATCAGTTGCGAAGACAAGCCCAATTTATTAAAAATTGCTTTATAGATATTTATAAATATTTCATTTAAGCAGAGATAAACAATAGACCCCTCACCTATCTGTTTTACTAACTTTATCACAAAGGTTTGATTCAGGAAACTATTGCTCAACTTATAGGAAAATACAATTACAGTTGTTCCAAATAAGACAGAACCGTAAATAAATAGAAAAATATTATGAAAGGTTCCTGTACGCATGCTAACCAAACCATTAGACAGTATTAATGGTGCAGTTAAACAGGAAAGCAAAAGCAAAAACAAACTATATTTATCAGATAGAAGCTGTAAATAATGTTTTAATAGGTAACCATAAAAATAGAACAGCAAGCCTATGCTTGAAATCCCAAAAGCCCAAGGTAAAACTCCTTTATAATGAACTTCCATAAAAAAACCAAAAAGCACAAAAGGCATTACTTGAATGGCAATTACATACGGATTCTTATGCTTTTGATGAATAATTGCAAATAGCAAGCTGCACCACAATAACGAGGGTAAAAACCATAACGCACCAGCAATAGGCATGTTATTCGTATTGTCCCACATAGCAGCAACTAGTGGCTTCATAGCATGATTCAATGTTTGGGGCTTTAATTCTATAAACCATAAGACATAAGCTGGTACAAAGAAAAAAGCATAAGGAATTAACAATTTTTGAAATTTCCTTTTGATAGAGATGAATGTTAATAAATTACTCTCTGACTTCACTAACAAGCCCGACAAAATAAAAAATAAGGGCATATGAAAAGAATAAATCAAAATCATTGGTGTTTTAGAGACAGGAATGTGTCCTAAAACCATCAAAAGAATACCGAAACCCTTGCAAATATCTATGTAATCTAATCTAAACTTTTCCTTCTTTTTAGAAATATCGCTCATTGCTATCAAAATTCCTCTTAACTTTTTAAAAATCTTTTCCCCACTTTTTCAATAAAGGACCTAATATATTTATTTTGAGTTTTCCGAAAATAAAACAAGGAACAGATAGAGTAAACAACCGCTCCAACAATAATCTGCATCAATAAGCCAACTGTTCTGCTTGGAATAAATTCTCCAACCAGAGAGACAATAGTGGCCATCAATAAACCAAAAGCACAGAATAGGAGTGTTTTTGAAATATATTGTTTAATGTCTAACTGCTTTCTAACATAGAATGCCTGGACAGCACAGACAGTAAATTCAGCAACAGCAGTTCCTACAGCCGCACCTAATGCTGCAAATCTGCTAATTAATAGGGCATTTGTTACTAAATTAATAACCGCTCCTGCAAAAATAGAAATGATATAAGGAACATCTAATCTTTTAGGAATCAGATATTGCATCCTAATAATATTAGCAAAAGCTACAAAGATAATGGATATCGATAGAACTTGAATGAGATTCCCCGAAGCAATGAACTCATCCCCCCAAAATACAACCGCAAAATTGTGAGCTACTGCAAATATTCCAAAAGACATAGCACTGGTAAGGCACATTATGAATTCCATAGAAAGGCCTATGTAATGCCTCTCGCGTTCCGTATCTCCTTTAGTGACAAGATTAGACATTTTAGGAAGCATTACCGTCCCAAAAGAAGCTATTACACTAATTGGAATATTGATTGCACGTTCAGCATTTTCAAAAAAACCAACTTGTGCTTTAGTCGTCAGCAATCCTAACATAATCTTATCCATATACTTATACAAACTAACTGCTATCGCTGGAATAAACAAGGTAAGTAATGGCATAATATGGGTTCTCATACCTTGCCATGTTACTAGTCTAAGATTAAAATATTGCCGAATATATGGCCATAAGGCAAGTTGACTGAATAAGGAACCAGCTGCCATAATAAGACAGTAAAGCCAAATATCCTGTGGTTGATGAACAAAAAGAAAAACACATATTGTAGTCACAAACTTGACAATTAAATTAATTGTCACTGTCAGCTTAAATTTTTCTAATCCAAAAAAGAACCAACTGACATCAAAGAATGATGCCAGTACCCATATCCCTTGGATAAAGGCTGACAAATAATCCTCTTTTACAAAAAAAAGAAAATAGATATAATAAGCTACAACAGCCATAAAGGCAATAATACAATGAACTAATAACAACTCAGAAAATGTTTTAGTTAACTTTTTTTTATTATCGCGAACACCCGCTATTACTCGATTACCGTGATTAGCAATTCCAAGTAGTGCAACTAATGAAAAATAGTAGGCAATAGCATAAGTATAAGAGTAAACCCCTACTCCCTTTGCTCCTAAAACACGTGCTACATAAGGGGAAGTAACCAAAGGTAGGATGATGTTTGCAACTTGATATATACTTTGGTATGCAAAATTTTTCTTAACATTCGACATTAATTAGTTTTTTCCTCACAATTATCTAATAACTTGCAGTACAGATGATAAATTTCCTCTGCATTTTTTTTAGAAGTGAAATTCTTCATTGCAAATTCTTGACCATTTTTTGCTTTTACTTTCATTAAGGATTGATTTTCAATAATATAGTTCAGTTTTTTTGCCAAGTCCGCTTCATCATTTGGACAAAAAGTCAGTCCGGTCTCCGTTGTTAGGATTTCTGCCGTTCCACCACTATTACTTCCAAGTGCTGCACAACCTGCTAACATTGCTTCTATGGTGACTCTGCCGAATGCCTCGCATTTCGAAGCCATACAAAACACATCGTTCCTGCTATAGACTTCACTCATATCATCACATTGACCTAAAAGATTCACATACTTTTCGATGCCGTAAGAACGAGCAAGATCCAATATCTGATTATATTGAGTTTCTTGATAGGAACCTGCTAAATTTAGTGTAATAGACTTATCATACTCTGTTTTTAAACGACCAGCCGCTCTAATAAGTAATTCTTGACCTTTACCTGGACTAATGCGTCCAACACATAGAACACTAATGGGATTTGATTTAAAAATCTCTCTATCTGTATTGAGAAACTTTTCAATATCTATACCATTGTAAATCAAGCTAAACTTATTATTATCTATCTCATCTTTATATTTGTCATAAACAGCCTGAGAAACTGCAACAATTGCATCTGACTTATTCATCAATTGCAAATATGCTGTTCTCCTCCAAAATCTTCGATTGAAATCTTCCTCCATGAATTCTCTGATATGCCAAACATGCTTCACTTTGGCATACTTAGCAGCGTACATACCTATATAACTAACCGAAGTATTATCATGAACTATATCTATCTGATTGTCTTTCAAATATTTTGCGATTTTTCTAGCAGAAAATTTCAATATAAGATCCTTTACAGGCATCTTTATTTGCTCAATAAGACTTGGTTCTGCTAACATCATTCTAGAGTATGCACAGCTTTGCAATTGAATAAACGGAATATGATTTTCCTCTAACAAAGAGACTCCGTCTGCCGTTTTGGGTAAAGCTACGTGTGCCTCAACACCATGCTTTTTCAACATAATAGCAAGGGATACCAAACTCCTAAAAGCACCTGCTGTCTTGTGCCCTGCATTTTCAATAAATAATACTTTCATTTCTCTCCTAAACAACTTATAATTTATAGTCTTTTTTATAAGCAAAAAAACTTATAAATATAATAGCCAATACAAATCTACTATCTGAAAATTGGAAACGAACAAAAGAATATAATACTGAGTACAATATGAGACAAAATACGCTAAGCATTCTTGGATTATTAGTTCTTATGGCATTCCAGAAACTTTGCGCAGAGATTGTTCCATATAAGAAACTACCGACTAGGATACCGCCATAACGGAAATCCGTGTATAAATTCCAAAACATAGAAACATAAGCATTTGCCGTAATTTTCGGACCTGGCCAAACCCATTGAACATCCGTCAGTTGAATCATATTATAAACAGCGTTTATATTGGTAGCACCCCATATTTTCAAAATATTGTTAAAGATATACTTAATGGGGAAAAGAAAGCCCATCAATGAGGCCTCACCATAGCCATGTAGCTCTACTTCTTGAACTGTTTTACTCCAAATTTCAAACATTCTAGGTGGAATGGTTAAATTTAAATAGATATTGGTTGACAAATCAACTCCGCGTGATATTGTTGTGATAACAAGTACTAAACTAGCTATGATTACGATGGCAAGCAACAAATATTTATACCTTTTCAATAATCTATTATTTTTGAAACTCAAAGAACGACTATTTCTAATAAATATCAATCCTACTATCAATATATATATGAATAACAATAAGAAGCCACTTCTATTGGCTGTAGACATCATTTTAAAAAGAAGCATCAGAACCGTTATCGTTATTAAGTGCTTATTTTTTTCTCCATAAAAGATATCTACTGCACAAATAGCTGGTAATGCAAAGGCAATCGGCTGGATAAATAATAAATTTATTGCATTTTCAATGGGATTACTCACAATAGTGTAATCACTTGAACGCAGAAACTGTTGAATATATCGTAAATTAAAACTCCCACCATTCAAAAAAACTAGTATCAAATCTCTTAAAAAAAACAACATGCACACACTGGCACAAAACAATAATAGTTTGTATCTAGGAATGGCTACTTGATCTCTTAATGTAGTCCAACTCCCAAAAGTAAAACGAATTTTCAAGATTCTTTGAAAGATATAACCTAAAGTATATGCACCAACACCTATTATAATCCATCCTATAGTTTCATTCTGAGGATAATCTAATCTCATTGTATTTGTCGAGAAAAACAAAACTGCCATCCAAACAAAACAAAAAACAGAAAGAGGGTTGATGACCGTTCTCTCTTCCCTCATCGCTACTAGAGCAACAATAAAACAGAAAGCAATTCCTATCTGCACTAGTGACATCTATCCATCTCCATCATCTATATTTATAATCTTCCCAAGAGAATAGCTAACCTAAAACTAATAGCTTGATTTAGTCGTCCAAAACTTAATCCTTTGTAAAAAGCCAATTTAAGTCGGTTTGTGAAACTTTTTTTATAATCTTTCGCCAAATTCAGTAAAATTTTTGAATCACTGTCTAGGGAAGCTTGGTTTAAATTTATAAGTTCTTGACTAAATCTCTGCAAGTCAAAGAAGTCATTTGTTTGAAAAACCGTATTGAAATTTCTCTTAACTTTCCCTAAAAAAGAGGTATCAATTCCAAAAACATTATTTCCATGCTGTCTATACTTCATATGGCTATCAGAATCATAAAAGATTTTTCCACTAACTGCTAAACATACTGCCGAAACATAATAATCGTGCATTGGAATATAATTTGGAATTTCTTTATGTTCAAAATAATTAGCAAAAGCCCTATTCAAAACCATGGTAGCCCCTTGAATCTGCCCAGCAATTAGTACTCTACTAAGAGTGAATTTAGGAACATGCTTATACAAATACTCTCCGTCACCTTTTAATTCCTCATCGACCAACATAGAGTTACTACAATATATAGCTGGATCTTCCTGTTGCTCGAGACTTTCAATAGCTACACTGAGTTTGTCTACATCCCACACATCGTCCTGATCTGCGAAGGCATAATAATCGTAAAATTTTTCACAGTGAATCAATAAATGCATGAATGATTTTGCAGACCTTAAATTTTCTCCTGTATACCAAGAAACTCGAGAATCTTTATTGCTATAATCTTCCAATATTTTGATAGTTCTATCTTTTGAACCATCATCTCTTATCAATAATCGAACTTCACAGTCCTCTTGGTTTAAAATGCTATCAACTTGCTCTTGTAAAAACTTCTCGCCATTATAAGTTGACATCATTACAAGCACTGTTGTCATTTCTTCTCCTTTGTGAATATTCTCTCATAGCTTTTAACAATCTTTTCCCACGTAAAAGCATTCGCAATTCTTTGGCTAGATTTCTCGTCCAATTCAGAAACGGCATCTTCATCAAATCGTTCCACTTCTTCAATCACACGCGTAAGCTCATCTTTTCTCCAATAAACCGCTCCAGCTTCACCTACTTCCCGATTAAATCCAACATCAAGTAGAAGATTGAGCTTTGTTGAAGACAGTGCTTCTAACAAAGACGGGTTAGTTCCACCAACCTCATGACCATGAAGGTAAGCAAAAGCATGCTCACGGATATACTTGAGCAACTCTTGGTCATAAACCGTCCCAACAAACTTGACACGTGGGTCTTTGTCAAAACTAGTCTCTTGACGCAGTTTCTCATAAAACTTATTTTGCTCAACATTGGTAATCAATACAAAATCTTTCTTAGAGCTAGACTTCATAAAGCCACGAATCATGGCTTCATAATTATTTTCAGGGACAAAGCGACCAACTACAAGATAATACTCATTCTCACGGATATTCTTTTCTCCATACCAAGAACGCACTTTTTCATCTGAGAATGTTAGTTGTGATCTAGTTGTATCAGTCCCATAAGCAATATAGGTTGTCTTGGGTTGATAACGATTATAGTCTTTGTGAATATATTTTTCAATATTTTTACTATCACAAATTAATAGATCCGCATGTTTCACCATCAATCGCTCAGAGTATTTCCAATATTTACGAACAGGCAAACTCCACTTAGCTCGTAGCCATTCGTGCCCGTCCGGATTAACCATCAGAGTTCCTCCAAGAGCTTTGATTTTTCTTTTTATACTTGAAATAAACGGACCAATTCGGCAGGCTAAAATATAAAATATCGGTGCTTCGTCCCTGTTCGTTTTTGCTATTTCAATCGCCTTATTTAGAGCAGCAATATCATAGGAAATGGCGCGAGCTGGACCAATGTTTGGAACATCAATATTGAAACAAATTGCTCCATTATGCTCAAAAAAATCTTCTGTAATGCCAGACTTTGCTGAATTTTCCCTCATGCAAGCAACATAATATTGAATGTCTTTATCCTTTTGAAACTCTGTTAATTTCTCTACAAAAGTTTCAAAACCGCCATATTTAGCTGGTATTCCTTTAGAACCGATAATATAAACTGTTTTTGCCATTCTCTCTTCCATCATAAATAGAGAGGAGGAAGTAGAACTACTTCGCTCCGTCTTTCATCAACACAACTTTAATTGTTTTAAGTAAGATTTTAATATCAGACCAAATGGTCCAACCGTCAATATAAGCGACATCTAATTTGACAACTTCGTTAAAATCCGTAATGCTACTACGACCGCTGATTTGCCATAAGCCAGTAATTCCTGGTTTAAAGCTCAATCGCCGCTTTTGCTCCGGTGTGTATTGCTCATATTCATCTTTAGTTGGTGGTCGTGTTCCAACAAGGCTCATGTCGCCTTTGAGGACATTGTAAAATTGTGGTAACTCATCCAAGCTTGTCTTCCGAATAAATTTTCCAATAGGCGTAATTCGTGGGTCATCATCCATTTTGAACATCCCACCACTCATGGTATTATGTGCCATCAGCTCTTTTTTGCGCTCTTCAGCATCTACATACATGGAACGAAATTTGTAAAATTTAAAAATCCGACCGTTCTTTCCAACACGTTCTTGAACAAAAATTGCTGGTCCACCATCCTTACGAATCATTGGAACTAGGAAAAGCGCTGCAATTCCACATATAAGAAGTCCAAAGAGAGAACCAATGACATCCAAAACTCTTTTGGCAATGATGTGGCTATAATTGTAGAAATTTGTTGAAAAAGTGACCACGCTAAAACCAGCAATTTCTTGAAGCTTCTTCTCACCAATTTGAAAATCCAAGGCGTTAATATTCACATTAACGGTGATTCCCATATTCTCAAACTGAATAACCAAATCTTCAATGGAATAGTAATCGCTCGGCAAGCTAATAAAAACTTCATCTACAACAGAGCGAGTTGCAAATTCGATGAGACGTTCTCTTGGTATCGTTTGGATTGTCGGATGTTGGTAACGCGAGTTATCAAATACTGAGATTGCTACTATACATTCATTAAATGTGCGCGCTTCGGTTAATTGCTCTAAAATTCTGTCTAAACGATTGGAAACCGTAATGATGAGTACTTTTTTACTACTTTTTAATCTTGGATGTACTTGTGCATAATATTGCTTGATCAATAGATTAATGCAATAAACACCCAAAGCATTCAACAAGATAAAAAAGATGAGATTGCTACGGGATAATGAAAAGTTGCCTCCCAGCATAAAAGAAGAGAATGTGATAATGACTGCATAAAAAGCACTGTATTTCAGTGTCTCGGTAAATTCAATTAAATAGCCACGTTGAAAAAAATGATAGTTATAATTGCTAATATAAAAAGCAACAATATGTAGCAACATTAACATCACAATATCTTTATTAGTTAGACTAAAGTTTGAAATTAAATTTATAATCGTAATCACAACAAAAACTGCAATTAGTTGAATAAAAGCAATTCCTGTTTTTTGCAACTCATTTCTATTTTCAAACATCCCTACTCCTAAATGCTAATCTCTACTTTTTCTTTCCGTAATTCCCATAATTGCCATAGTTTCCGTAAGAGCCATATTTTTCTAACTGTGTATCATATTTATTTAGAATAACTCCCAAAAATGGCGTCCCAGTTTGTTCTAATTGTTCTTTTGCCTTTTGCAATGTTTTCCGTTTTACATTTCCTGACTCAACGACTAAAACGCTAGCATCACATTTTTGAGCAATGATAGCCGCATCAATGACCAGTCCAATCGGTGGTGTATCAACAACGATATAATCATAATGGTTTCTGAGAATATCAATCATGATTCCAAAGTTTTTACTTTGCAATAAAGCTGTTGGATTGGGTGAGACTTGTCCAGCTTCAATCACAAATAGATTGTCAATATTTGTTTCGCATAAACCATTTGACAAATCTGTCGCACCAGCTAGATAATCTGTCAGGCCTGTGATTTTATCACGCGTTTTAAAAATTCCTGACATGACAGAGTTACGAATATCTGCGTCAATTAGTAAGGTATTATAGCCTGAACGTGCAAAAGCAATGGCTAGATTTGTAGAAGTCGTTGACTTCCCTTCACCAGACTGTACAGAAGTGACAGCAATGACCTTAATATTATCCCCACTAAGCTGAATATTGGTTCTTAAGGCATTGTAGTATTCTTCTGTTTTCTTTATCGTTTTTTCTTTATTTTTAGCTAATTCTAAACTCGGCATTGTTTTCCCCTCTTATAGTTTATTCATATTTGGCACAACTCCAAGAAGAGTAATTCCCAACGCTTCTTCCACATCTTCTGGCTTTTTCACTCGGTCATCTAACACTTCAACGACAAGAATCACAACTGAGATTAAAACCCCGCCTGCAAGAAAACCAATCAAGGTATTGCGTCTAATATTTGGTGAAGACGGAGCATTTGGAATTTCTGCTTCTTCTAACGTTGTTACATCGGATACTTTGGTAACAGCTATAATTTTTTCAGCTGCAACTTGACGAAGACTATTGGCAATACGAGCAGCTTCTTTTGCATCGCCATCTGAAACAGCTATTGAGACAATACGTGTATCGGTCGGAACAGTAACTGTGATCTTTTTAGCTAGTGCACTTGGCTGCATATTTAATTTCAAGTCAGAAATCACTTTAGCTAATACATCTTGCGATAAAATAATTTCCTTATAGTCTTTTACCAAGTAGGACCCAGCTTGCAAATCTTGGTTTGTCAATGTGGAATTATCACCGGGTTGCCGATTTACTACATAAATCCTTGTAGAACTAGTGTAGGTAGGTTTTATAATAAAGGTGCTATATCCTAAAGCGATAATAGCTATTACAAAAGCTGTCACAACGATGAGAAATTTTCGCCTCCACAAGGTCTTAACTAATGATAGAACATCAATTTCAACCGTCTGATTATCTTGATTTTTCATTTCTTCTCCTAAATTAATTCGTCTTTTAATAATATTTCTTGATTTTCGCGAAATAGTGCATCAGCATATGCTTTGCCATACTTTTTAGAGATAATTTGGTAGGCTTCCTGCATATAAGGAGGACGTGGACCTAAATTGTGCATATCACTCGCCACAAAGTGCACTAAATCCTGCTCCATAAAGAATTGTGCCCGCTTCTTCATGAATTTATATTTTTCGCCAAAAAGCTTGGGTTTTAGTACACTAGAGCTATTGATTTGCATGTAACAGCCCATGTTGATCAAATCCTGCACTTTTTTCGTCTCATTCTCCAAGCAATGATAGCGCTCAATATGGGCTACAACTGGTGTAATTCCCAAACGGAGCACATTGTTTAAAGCGCTGTGGATTTCCCTATATGGTGTCGTCATACTAAATTCAATTAAAGCATAACTCGTTCCGCCTAAAGTTGGGATGATTTTCTTATCGAGTTTTTCTAAAATATCGCTGGTATAATAAATTTCAGCACCATACAAAATAGTGAGATCGTCTGCTACTTCTTTAGCGATTTGCTGAACTTCATGAAAGTTTGCTGCGATTTTTTCTTCAGGCGTTTCAAACATCCCTTTTCTACGATGAGACGTTGAAACAATCGTTCGAACTCCTTGACGATAACTCTCTGTCAAAAGCTCTCGTGTGTCCTGACGTGTCTTGGGACCGTCATCCACATCAAACACAATATGCGAATGAATATCGATCAATCTTATTTCCCTTCCATCACTTTCTGAATTGCCGCTTTGGCTGCATTCAAGCTATCTTGATTTAACTCCATCATGTAAAGATTGGCATCCGGCATGGCATAAGACGGAAGGTCCGTCCGACCTTCTCCTGTAACCGCCTGAGAAGTCACGGTATAACTACCACCAGATTCCAGCTGCGTGTTGATTAGACTCATCATGGTTTCAAGACTCATATTGGTTTGAACTGAATCTTGCAGTCCTGAAATGATAGCATTGTAATTTTTCAAAGCACTTGTCGAAGTTAATTTTTTAATAATAGCCGCAATGACCTTTTCTTGATTTTTACCACGGTCGTTGTCTCCACCGCTCAATGAATAGCGTTCTCGCACAAAGCCTAGAGCCTGCTCAGAATTTAGATGAACATCTCCTACGCCAAAATGATAATTCCCGTGCAGGCTTGTAAATTCTTGGTCATTATAAACATCAATTCCACCTAGCAGGTCCACCAATTTGAGGAAAGAAGTGAAATTAAGTCGGATGTAATAGTTAGTTTTGATGCCGTAGAGATTTTCCAATGTGTGAATGGATGCTTCCACCCCATAAATACCAGCGTGCGTCAATTTATCGTTTTGATTGTTGCCGCCATCAGCAATCGGTACGTAAGCATCACGCGGTGTTGTTGTTAACAACACTTTTTTCGTCTTGCGATTCACCGTCATGATGATATTTACATCCGAGCGAGATACAGACGAAACAGGACCATAGGTATCAATGCCACTAACATAAATATTGAATACATCGTTATTTGTCGTTGGTGATTGAGCATTATCTATTTTTTTACTAATCTTGTAGGTATAGATTTTCTTAATTTTTGAAGCATAATCTGGATATTCATTTTCGATCACACTTTCAAAGACGCTATTTAACACCATAGCCTTCGCTTCGCCATTCATCAAAGACTTATAAGCTGCCAGATAAGACGAAGACTGATTAACTGTTAGATTGACTTTTTTTGTTTGCGCTAAGTTATCTGTCAATGCCTTGATATTTTTTTCGTCATTTGCTGTCGGAGCGAGGATGTTTTTGACCTGACTAATATCTTTGATATCGCTATTTTTCGGTACTACCACACTCATTTCATATTCAGAGTAGTTGGAAGTTGAATTTAAGCCATTAGACAAATCTAGCACTTCTTTAACCGCATACATCGCACCTGAACTTGCCAGAATCGCTAAAATAAGTATAATCGTCGTTGTGACACGCGCTTTGTTTTTAAAAATTAAAAAGCCAGTCCCTAGTGCTACAACTGCTAGCAAGATTGATACCAAAACATTCATGTACCGAAAGGCTAAAATGTTATATCGGAACATTGAAAAAATCAACAATGCTGCTAACAATGCAAAGATGACTAGTAAAGCAATATTTAAGATCCGATTGCTTTTCTTCTTAGAAGAGCGCGATCTTTTTTTGGCCATTTGAAACTCCTATGCAAAAATATCCATTTTATTATCCCTATTATAGCATAAAATAACTGAAAGTTAAACATTCTTTAAGAATTACAAAAACTTTAAATGATAAATGCGTTTTCTCTAAGCGCTTTAGTTATTATGCAAGCAAAAGAAAGTGAGAGAGAACTCAAAAACATTAAAAGAAGCGTTTCTCACTTTCTTATTTCTGGTCGAAACCATCGTCAATCGTACTCTCACACAATTGCCTAGATGTCTATGAAGTATAAAATACGAGCAAAGATACCAAGCAACCATTGATATTTTTTACTAACTCAAAAAGAGGCTGGAATCAAGTCCAACCTCTCACTTGTTCATTATTCTGTTTTATCTCGATTAACTTGTTCAAAACTTTCTGTGCCATCATTCAGTCTATCCCAAATGATCACTTTCCCAGCTTTGAGAGACTTTTGCACATCAATGATTCGTTGATTAGAAGAACCGCGAAATTGCAGCATGAGATTTTTCTTGGCTTTGTCAAACCGTCCATCAACAAGGATATCAATAAGACTCAGCAGTTCCAGCTTATCGGGTGTTTCCAACATCATTTCTTCCCATGTGTAGCCCGTCCAAGACCAAATATCTTTATTTGGCAATTCCTTACGAATCCGCTTAACCAAGGGAATGAGAATACCTGTATTGAGAAAAGGCTCTCCGCCAAGCAAGGTCAAACCTTGAACATAGGGCTCTGCCAAATCTTTCATGATTTGCTCTTCAAGCTCCTGCGTATAAGGAATCCCTGCATTAAAAGACCAAGTTGCTACATTGTAGCAGCCCTCGCAATGGAACATGCAGCCGCTAACATAGAGGGAATTACGCACCCCTTCGCCATCTACAAAATTAAAGGCTTTGTAGTCAATAATGCGACCCTTGCTTAACTCTTCGCTTTTCCACTCACCTGGCTTCGGTGTATTCCATGTCATTTTTCTACCCCAAATCTATCCAATAGCGCTCTTTCCCAGCTCGTACATCTTCCAACACTCCACCATTGGCCAAAATCACTGCTCGACTAGCAGCATTATCCATATCGCAAGTAATCAGAACGGGAGAGAGCGCTAATTTTTTGGCTTCAAGTAAAGCCAAGGCTAATTGTTGTTTACCATACCCTTTCCCCCGCTCACTAGGCCGAATGCCATAGCCAATATGCCCGCCCAACTCTAAGTAAAAATCATTTAGTGTCATACGAAGCCCTAAAAAACCTAATGCACGATCATCTGCAAAGGAAGCAAACAAAATAGCTGGAACACGCCCTTCTTTCAAATTCAGTCCTGCCTCTTGATCACGATTGATTTGCAACCAATCTTCGTAATTTTCTGCACATGCCCAAGTGCTTTCTACACCGCCATTCATGAGAAGCTCCTGCTCTTTGTATTCTGCAATCATTTCAAGTATCGCTTCTTTATCTGCCAATTCTGGTCTTCGTAATTCCATAAATTACTCCTAATTCAAATCTATCCAATAGCGTTCGGTGCCCTGTCGGATGTCTTCTAATATGCCCCCGTTTTTTAAAATAACTGCCCTACTAGCAGAATTGTCCTCCGCACAAGTAACTAGCACTCGGTGGATATTCTTTGAAGCAGCGACAAGAAGCCCTTCTTTCAACATAGCGGTCGCATAGCCCTTCCCCTGCATAGTTGGACGAACGCTATAACCAATATGACCGCCATGTCCGCGTAAATGTTCATTCAGACGCAAGCGTAAATTTAGAAAGCCAACAGCCTGTCCTTTATCAAAGGCAACAAACTGTATAGCCGGCACCCATGTATTAGGAATATAGAGACCCATTTCCGCATCTTGGTTTCCAGCAATCCAATCTTCATAAACGAAATTTTCCTTGTCCCAAAAACCGCCATCGTGTGCAGCATTCGACCTTTCAAATTCTAGTATGAGGTCTATCACCGCCTCTTTATCTTCTAATCTTGGTCGTCTTAATTCCATTTTTCTCACCTTGATAGAAAGAGAGTGAGACTAGCTTCATGCAAACCTCACTCTTTCTCCTATTTTTTCTTTGTTTTTTGTAAGAATTGTTCTCGCAAATTTGCAACACGATCTTTTTTATTGACTCCGCCTTTGGAATGCTTTTCATGATAGCGTGCCACCTGCGCTTTGCCCTTATCGTCTAATTGATATTTTCCCATTAGAATTCCTACTTTTCTACATGATGCCCTTCAAATTTAATCGTCGAGCCGTTCATGTGTTTAACACGAGCTGAAATTTCCTTGTGGCGACCATTCACCATTGGACGAGCTTGAGGATTGCCAAGATAACCACAAGTCCGCTTGACAACATCAACTGTCTTAGGATCGCTATTGCCACAGTTTGGACAAGTAAATCCGCGCTCTGTTGGTGTGAAATCTCCTTCAAAATCGCATTTGTAGCAATGGTCAATCGGCGTATTGGTTCCTAGATAGCCCACACGGTCATAAGCGTAGTCCCAAACAGCTTCAAGCGCCTTTGGATTCTGTTGCAAAACAGGGTATTCACAATAGTGGATAAAGCCTCCCGACGCACCCGCTGCTGGATAATCTTTTTCAAAATCTAATTTTTCAAACGGTGTCGGATTTTTACGGACATCATAGTGGAAACTATTCGTATAGTATTCCTTATCTGTAATATCTTTTACAAGACCAAATTTTTCTGTATCCAGACGGCAGAAGCGGTCGGTCAGACTTTCAGACGGTGTAGAATAAACAGAGAAGTGGTAGTCATATTGGTCAGACCATTCTTCTACACGGCGTTTCATTTCACGAACGATATCGACTGTGAATTTCTTGGCTTCTGGATTGTGCTCCCATTCACCACCATAAAAGACTGTAGCCACTTCATACAGACCAATATAGCCAAGAGAAACCGTGGCTCTACGATGCTTAAAGAGTTGATCCACCTTATCATATTTACCTAGACGTTTTCCAAAAGCACCATATTGATAAAGAATAGGAGCATTAGCTGGAGTCGCTTCTTTGGTGCGTTCGACACGGTAGACGAGCGCATCTTCAGCAATATTCATCCGCTCATTAAAAATTTCCCAGAATTTCTCCATGTTGCCTTCAGATTCAAGAGCAATTCGTGGAAGGTTGACCGTCACAACGCCAAGATTCATCCGACCAGAATTGACTTCTTGACCGTTTTCATCTTTCCAGCCTTGTAAGAAAGAACGGCAGCCCATTGGAACTTTAAAAGAACCTGTTAATTCCACAATTTTGTCGTAAGACAAGACATCTGGGTACATCCGTTTCGTAGCGCATTCCAAAGCCAGCTGTTTAATATCATAGTTTGGGCTATCCGGTTCTAAGTTCAATCCGCGCTTCAACGTGAAAATCAATTTAGGAAAAATAGCTGTCCGATGTTCAGACCCCAGACCTTTAATACGAATTTGAAGAATCGCTTTTTGAATTTCTCTTTCAAAACGATTGGTGCCAAGACCAAAACCAAGCGATGTAAATGGGGTTTGTCCATTTGACGTAAACAAGGTATTGATTTCATATTCCAAAGACTGCATGGCATCGTAAATGTCTTTTTTCGTCTTTTCCCAAGCAAACTCTTCCTGTTTTTCAAGAACGACCCATTCACGCGCATCCTTCAAATGCTTTTCGTAATTCTTTTCAGCATAAGGCGCTAAAACTTCATCAATTCGATCAGCTGAACAACCACCATATTGACTAGAGGCGACATTCGCAATGATTTGAGAAATTTGTGCAGTCGCGGTTTGAATCGACTTTGGACTTTCTACCTCTGCATTTCCAATCTTAAAACCATTTTTCAACATGCCTTTGAAATCAATCAAGCAGCAGTTGGTCATCGGCGTATATGGGCTATAGTCCAAATCATGATAATGAATATCCCCTTTTTGATGGGCGTTTGCTACATGCGGCGGCAGCATTTGCAAACCAATTGATTTCCCAACAATCCCCGCTGTCAAATCACGTTGAGTATTGAAAACATCACTGTCCTTGTTGGCATTTTCATTGACAACCGCTTGATCTTTATTCAGCAATTTGCCGATTGTGAAGTTGATATCTGTTGCTTTTGAACGCGCAAAATCGCGTTGGGTACGGTAAGTAATATAACTTTCCGCAATAGCATATTCATTGGCTTGCAACAATTCATGCTCAACGATATTTTGAATTTCATAAATTTTAACACCAGCAGGGAAGCGTTCAATCACCTCTGCTACAATTTTATTGGTAATCCCTTCAAGTTTTGCTTCTAACAACGGCGTCATCGTCGTTACTTCTTGACTAGCTTTGACAAGCGCTTTATAAATCTTATCTGCGTCAAAAGCCACACGACGACCGTCACGTTTTTCAACATAAATATCAGCAAAACCTTGTACTGTTTCTTCTTTTAATGCTATCATGAGCTCCTCCATTCGTATAAATCATATTATATCACTCTCATAAAAAAAATCAATATCTTGTGGTAAAAAACTTAAAATTTTATTTTAAACACAAGATATTGATTAAATCATTTTAATTTATAAAGCTTGAAATGATGAAGTTCCAGGTCAGTTTTCTCATAATTTTTCTGAATTTGTTTTTGCACATCTTGAAGAACAGGCACTTGATTATTCACTAAAATATAAGTTGGTGCATTTTCTTTCAGACTCCTAGCTAGCGCCATTTTGTTTTCATCGGTTCCTTGGTACAAGCTAGGTGTTAAAATTGGTACTGCAGATAAGTGTCTACTCGCCTGATAAAGCGCTGCTGTTTTATCCCAAGCATAGATTTTATCAGTCTTCTTCGCTTTATCTTTGATATAATTTGCCGCAGAAACACGTTCACTTGTTTCACCTATCGATAAAACATACTGATTGACAAATGGAAAACCAATTAAATAAATCATTGCTAGAAGCGGTAAAAAAGCATTCTTTGTGATATAAGTTCCGAAAGCAGACGAAGATTTTTGAGCTCTACTGTGCCTTCCACCTCTATTGAACGACTGTTTCCCAAGCCACATACTGACTAGAACCATAAAAAATGGCAAAATCGGCAACAGTTGATAAGCTCCCCGATCTGGCAAAAAGAAAACAAACATAACAAGAAAGAGAGAGGCTAAAAAACTAAAGAGTTGTAGAAATCGCTCCAAAGAATTCGCTGGCAATGAAAAACTTCTCACCCAAGTCACAACTACGCCAAGCCCAATAATGAGTCCACCATAAAGCAAACCATTATACAACAAGTGCTGCCCTGAAAAATGCAGACTTTCCAACGGATAAAGAATCTGACTAATGGCGAGACCAAAACTACCATTTAAAACTGTATAATATCCCAAAGGATAAAACACAAGCGAAAAGCCTACAAGTGTAGCTAAAAATTGATAAAGACCACGTGCTTTTTTCTTTGCCCCAATATTATAGACTAACAAAGCAATGAAAGCCATCAGATAAAACACAAGACTTGTCATTGGGTCCGTCATAAACATCAGCGCACCAAGAGCACCAAAACCAATAAAGCCTCTGTCACTAGCTTCTCCTGCCACGTAGCGCATCAGAAAGTATAGCGCACCAAATACAAAAGGAAAAGCAAAAATACTAGAGTATAAGCCGCCCCAGCCTAAAGCGAGCGTCAAACAATAGAATAAAGAAAGGATTTTGATAGAAGTGTTTTTTACAGCCGTTAATTGATATACGATTTTAAACAGATAAATTCCTGCAACAAACAAAGCCAAGCATTGCATCACCGCAAAGAAAATATTGCCAATGAAGAGACCCCCCGCCCAATTAGCTAGATAATAAAGCAGACCACTTGTTCCATAGATATTTCCATAAATAACCTGCCCTTGCGCCATTGCCCAACCTGCATATAAATTTTGAGATTGCAGGTTTGTGGCAAGATTAGTTAGCAATGGATTAGCGACACTCAAAACGCTCAATAATAAGCTCCACAAAAATAAAACGACAAAAGGAGTCGACGTTGGCTCTATAAAAATCGATTTTTTCTCGTTCTCTTCGTGAAGCGTCTCTGCTACTGTCTCTTTCATCTCTTGTTCAGGCGTTGTATCATACATAAAGATTCTCCTTGATATCAGTCTTATCTAGTATATCAAAATCTTCCTTATCTGTCAGCTTGATTCTGACAAGTTCTGCATCTTTTGCAAAAGTAAAGTATAGTATTCCAATTCTCGAAAACGATGATAACTTACAGCCACATACTCTTTCAAAAATTCCTTTTCTTCACGTGATAAACCTATAACCATTCTGCCTCCTTTTACTAGATTATTCGTAAAAAAGAAAAAATTCCTCTCATTGCAAGAAGAATTTTATAGCATCGGTGCAAATAATTCGACAATTTCTTTAATCAAGCGTTGATACCAGGTATTTTTAATGGTATCTTCATGTATTTCTTGTGAGGTTTCAAACAACTCCTCAAAATCTCGCTTCAAGTCAAACATAGAAGGCGTTTTATACATCAAAACAGCATTTTCATAGTGATGAACTAAGCTGCGGTAATCAAAATTGATTGTTCCGACAACACCAAAGTCATCATCAGCCACTACATGCTTACTGTGAATAAAGCCCGGTGTATATTCGTAAATCCGAACCCCAGCCGCCATTAAATCTGGATAAGCTCCTCGCGTAATGAGCTGAATGATTTTTTTATCTGGAATATAAGGTGTCACAATGCGGACATCTACCCCCCGCATAGCAGCATTTTTGATGTCTTCCGTCAAATCATAATCAATGATTAAATACGGCGTGGCAATATACACATAATCTGTCGCCTGACTGATTATATTTTGATAGACATTTTTACCCACTTGAGCTTTGTACATGGGCTTCGGTCCACTTCCGTACGGAATATAGAGCCCTGGCGCATCTACAGCTTTGTTATCCAAATGATAGCGATCGAAATCACTGATTTTCCCACGGTTGATATCCCAGTTCATCAGAAACAGCCGTGTCAAGGCTTTTACAGCGCGCCCATTCAGACGAATCCCGCCGTCTTTCCAGTGACCAAATCGCTCGATGTGATTGATGTATTCATCTGCCAGATTGATGCCACCAGTATAGCCAATCTGCCCGTCAACGACGAGGATTTTCCGATGATCTCGATTATTATAAGCCACCGTCATCCGCGGAATCACTTTGTTAAACTTATGAGCGTCAATCCCCATAGCCTGCAATCGGCTGGTATAATCTCCCGGAAGAGTTGCCATACAGCCAATGTCATCATAGAGCATCTTCACTTCAACACCTTGGGCTGCCTTTTCACGCAGAATATCCAAGATACTATTCCACATGATACCTTCTTCTACAATGTAATATTCCAAAAAAATAAATTTTTCTGCATTGCGTAAATCTTCCAGCATTTTCTGGAACATCGCTTCTCCCAAAGGGAAAAATTGCGATTCCGTGCCGTCGTAAATATCCGCATTATGATCCATGCTGAGAAGCGACTTGATAATCCCGTAAGCTGATTTATCTGTCTTTTTCAAGTCTAACCGCAACTCATAACTATTGTCCTCACGAAATTTCATCTGATCCATATTTTTCAACTGTTTCAGCTCACTTCTGGACAATCGGCGCTCACCAAACATCAAATAAAGCAAGGGACCAATGACTGGAACAAACGCTACCAAGAGCCAAGTTACTTTGCTTTCTGGTGTCATTGAGCGATTGACAATCGCTAAAATCGTTGCCAAGCTGAATAAAATCACAAAGACAATCCATAAAGTAGGTGTCCAGCGACCAAGCCAAAAGAAAAACCAAAAAATGAGTGCAAGTTCTAGTACCATGATAATAATACTAAAACCATATTTTGACATCAATAGCTGAAATTTCCTAAGATTCATTTTCTCCCCCTGCTTTTACTTAGTACTAGTATAACGGGGATTTCCTAATAAATCAAGCCAGAATCACTCATTCTTCTATATTCAAAGTATTTTTTCATTAGAGCAAAAAAGAGTAAAAGCAAAGTTGTGATTCGTAACCATCAACTTTCTCTCCTACTCCCTATTTCTACATTTTAACTAGAATACTGATTGTTGTCCACTACCAATTTAGAAAGCAGTTAAAGGCAACAGATAAAGTTCATGAAGCAAGCCCCTTTGTGAATAATTCGCTAAAACAAATGCAACTTCTCCTATCGACTTGTATGAATCAATAAACTTAAATCAAACGCGTCCTAGTTTTCACAAGATCATATCAAATTTTGATCAAGAAATTTTGCACCAACATTAGACAGGTTATTGCTTCGTTAAAACGACTGTATCATTTTCTCCATTTTCTTGCTCAATATCCTCAATCGTTAACCGATCGCCATCAATCATATAACGATCAATGTCATCACCAATCGTCATTCTCTGATTTGTCGAATCAATGCTTACTTGTTTTACTTTCTCTTTACCGTTTGGCTCTTTTTCTGTCCACGTACCACTATTTCCTTTGATAACCAAAGTAATCTCATCTTCTTCGTCCATACCTTTATAAGTACCGTCTAATTTTTCTGACGAATTTTCCGCAATAGTTGACGAAGCACTACTCTCACTTGAGACTGTAGTTGATTGGCTGCTTGAGACAGATTGAGAAGACGGTGAAGTTTGGTTAGACTTGGCGCATGATGCCAAAATGATAAGTCCTATCAGAAAAAATGCGATGTAGCTGAATTTCTTTAATTGTACCATTTTTATCCTCCTTTGCTTACATTTCTATTATACTATCCACCATTCTAATCAGTCAATTTCTTTCTCCAAAAGAAAAGCACGAACTTCCGCAATGAAATAAAGAGAACCTGTCACAAAAAGAAGCTGATTATCAGTAGAATTTTTAATGAATTGTTCAATAAACTCCCGATAAGAGGAAACGTAGGTTTCGGTTGTAAGATTCTGCTTATCTATTGCACCGTCATCCTCAAATGTCGTTACGAATAACTGCACATGAGGCAATTCTTGTTTTAGATAAGACAGCATCCCCTGATAATTTTTGCGTTTCAAAGCACCGAATAAGAGAAAAATTTCTTTCCGTTCTTGCTGACGAATAAACTCCACTAAACGGGACAAAGCTGGTAAATTGTGAGCCCCGTCCAGATAAATTCCTCGCTCAAAATATTCCAGCCGCCCTGCCCAATGTGTCTCTTGCAGAGCTTTTCGTACTAGCTCTATCTGCACTTGCCAGCTGTGTTGCCCCATAAACAAAAGAAAACTTTGTAAAGCAACAGCGGCATTTTCTTCTTGATAAGTACCTGCTAGGCTTAACTTTAGATGAGGAATATTCACATCTGGGCTGAAAAATTGTCCTTTTGAAAACGAAAAATCTCTGCCATATTCGTACAAAACAACATCTAGCTTTTTCGCACGCAGTTCACAGATCCTTCTCGCTTCTTCAGCCAGTGGTCCGATGACAGCCACTTTTTTCTCCTTAAAAATCCCTGCTTTCTGCTCCGCAATGGCGGCTATGGAGTCTCCTAAGGTTTCTTGATGATCCAAACCCACAGACGTCACCACCGCAATATCTCCTGCCACTACATTTGTCGTGTCTAAAAGCCCACCAATGCCCACTTCAATTAAAGCCACATCTACTTGCTCTTCTTTGAAATACAATAAAGCCATAAGGGTTAAAATTTCAAAATAAGAAAGTGGGGCATGTGTTTGTCGAAGCTGTCTTTCCATTTTCCGAACTTGGCGTCCCAGTCGAACGAAATCTTCATCAGAAATGGGTTCATGGTTGATACAAATCCGATCGTGAACACTTGCCATGTGAGGTGACGTAAAAGTTCCCACTTTCTTTTCGTGCTGCACGAATAGCTGACTCATAAACGCAATCGTTGAGCCTTTCCCGTTCGTTCCTGTCACATGAATAATGGGATAATTTTCTTCCGGATGATCCAAAAGACTTATAGCCTGTCTCATTCGCTCTAAACCAGAGCGAAAGTTTAGTCCAATGCGACTTTCCAACCACATTTCAATTTCATTCATATTCTTCTCCCAGCAAAAAGGGAGTGAAACAGAACCAGATTTTGGTTCATGTCACACCCCACAACTCACTTGAATAGTTAGCACTCTTGCCCCACATAGGAATTAAACCAACCACTCATTCGTATACCATAAAATAACGATTCACACAGCCTTTCAATCTCTTCATTGTTTGTAATACGAAAAGCTAGTGTACGCATTTTTTATTCTTCCATAAAGCTATTGAAAACTTCTTCAATCATGTCCCATTCAGCATCTGAATCTTCTGGGATTGGTTGCAGATCGCCTTCTGTTCCGTCCTCATTTTCAGTAAACGAGTAGGCTTGAATTTCTACCTCACCATTTTCATCTTCTTCTGCGCTAGCTGGAATCAATAGAACGTAGTTTTTCCCAAATTCTTCTTTTCCATCAATGGTCAAGAGAATTTCAAACAAAGTTTCGTTTCCTTGCTCATCCACTAAAGTAATTAGTTCACGTTCTTCGTGTTCATGGTCATGGTTATGATCGTGTGCCATGTTTTCTCCTTTATTTATTAAAAATTTCGATCTAAATAATTTTGTAAAATGAGCTGCGCTGCGAGCTTATCAATCACTTTTTTCCGCTTCTTTCTGCTCACATCTGCCTGCTCAATCAACATTCTCTCCGCAGCTACTGTTGTTAGGCGCTCATCTTGGTATTCAACTGGCAAATGAAATAGCTGCTCAATCTTAGTCCCATAAGCCTGACTTGCTTCGACACGCGGACCACTTGTATTGTTCATATTTTTTGGGAGTCCTACAACGAACTTGTCAACCTTATATTCTTGGACAAGCCCATTCAAACGATCAAAACCAAATTCCCCTTTTTCTTCATCAATAGGAATAATTTCAAGTCCTTGAGCTGTAAAACCAAGTGGATCACTAACCGCGACACCAACCGTTTTTGAACCAACATCTAACCCCATAATTCTCATTAGAGATCAATGCCTTGCCCTTTCAAATAATAACGAACTAATTCTTCTACAATCTCATCACGTTCATATTTACGAATTTGATTTCGTGCATTATTATAGCGAGGTACATACGCAGGATCACCACTAAGCACGTATCCTACGATTTGGTTGATTGGGTTATAGCCCTTTTCATTCAGCGACACATAGACATCTTTCAATGTTTCACTAATCTCTTTTTTGTTTGAATCATCAAGATTAAAACGTACTGTCTCATCTGTAAATCCCACAATTACACCTTCTTTCACTAGAATACCTATATTATAGCACATTTCAAGGCTTTTCACAAATGAAAGGGGTTGAAAAAAGCTGAATAAATTCAGCTTTTTTTGTTTCATATACACCTATAAAATCATGGATTTGCAACTTCTTTAGCACCAGCTGCTTTGACAGATTCAATATATTGTTTGGGTGTTAAATTTTTGATAGTTGAAAACATAGAGCCATATGTATCCAGTTTTGATGCTTCATCAAGGTTGATTTTGCTCATATCAATATTGATTGCAACTTTAATAATATAGTCTTTTGTAATGTCTGTTTTAATATCAACACCGCCCAAAGACTTAAATTTATCCAATCCTGCAGCCTTTTCAAAAGCAGAAATCAAGTACGGCTTAGTGCTTTCTAAATCTTGACCCGCTAATGCACTCTTCATATTTTCAGGAAGTATTTGTTCAAGATTTATCACAAACTTCTTAAAGGTTTTTCCTTCATAAGAAATAGTTTGCGTAAGTGTTTGTTCAATCCCTTGGACAGTCTGTTTTTGTTGAAAAGACTTGGTCACAACAGAATCCTTTTTCACAACACTCGAACCAGTCTTACTATCCCCCGACTGATTCTGACCGGATTTTTGACCACAAGCTGTGAGTAGCAACAAACTTGCTCCTAACAAAACAACCGATTTTCTCATAAAAATATCCTCCTTGTATTTTAGAGCTTTATAAGAATAGTATACCATCTTTTGTAAGCGTTGTCAAAAAGAGCCGTCTAAAAAATCAATTCGTGTTTAACAAGTTATTGATTGACTTCCGTTGCACCACTGGCAATCTGATCTTCAACATATTCTTTTGGTTTCATTTTTAAAAATTCTTTTAATTTCATATTCTTTAAATACTCAGTATTTGCGGCTTTATTAACATCCAAAACTTGAAAATCAAAAGTATGAATTCGCTTCAATTCTTGCTCATTTATAATTTCCAAAGAGGTCGAAAAACCTTCCAAACTTTTTGCTTGTGTAAATTTTTCATCTTCAGACAAAGATTTCTCCAATAATTTTTGCGCCTCAGCAACTCCAACTTCCGCAACTACTTTTTTCATTTCTTCTTTCATCGGCATGATTTGCTCAATCGTTAAACTTAAAAATTGATCGCCTTTGTAAGTAATTGTTTGTGTTTGTTGAACCCCTTCAGCTGTTTTAGGGAATGATAAGTTTTTTGTCACAACGGTTTCTTTTTCAGCACTTGCAATAACCGGCAACATATTATCAATTGATTGCTTGCTTGTTTTTGATTTTGTTTCCTTCTTTTGACTACATCCAGCTAAGATAGTAAGAATAATGGTTAATAGAATCAAGCTTCTTTTCATAATTAAACTCCTCCTCGTTTTTTATTTTACCACATTTCCAAACATAACAAACTGTAAAATAAAAAGAGCGGAAATTCCACTCTTTACAAGGCTGCACGTAAGCGTGCTTCTGTATTTTCAACGTTACGAACTGAACGAGGCAAGAATGCACGAATATCATCTTCTTTGTAGCCCACTTGTAGGCGCTTGTCATCTACTAAAATAGGGCTTTTCAAGATGCGTGGAGTTTCCATAATCAAGTCAATCACTTCATTCACACTTAATTCTTCAATATCTACACCTAAGCCTTTTGCATAACGATTTTTTGAAGAAACAATGCTTGCAACCCCATTTTCAGTTTTTGTTAGAATATCTAATAACTCTTCTTTTGTAATTCCTTCTTTACCAAGATTTTGTTCTTTATAAGTTAACTGGTGAGCATTGAGCCATGTTTTTGCTTTTTTACAACTAGTGCAACTTGAGACAGTATAAATTGTAATCATGTAAGTACTCCTTTCGCCACACGGTACTATTATCATACTATATTATACCACAAAATCCCTCCGTCTTGCGACCTATTTTTAAAAAATTATTCCTCAATCTCAATCGCGTCATCCAAGTCTAGCGTTACTTCCTCCACCTTGTTTGCTGATTTAGTTGCTTCTGAATTTTTTTCATCTTCGGCATCATCCTCAATCAAACCGTAATGCACTCGAACTTTATGATCAATTTCATCAAAAATTTCTGGATGATCCGCCAAGTATTTCTTAGCATTTTCAGACCCTTGACCAATCTTTTCATCATTATAAGAATACCAAGCACCCGCTTTTTTGATAATATCAAGGTCTGTCGCAATTTTAATCAACTCGCCTGTTTTAGAAATTCCTTCGCCATACATGATTTCTACGAAAGCTTCCTTGAATGGCGGAGCAACCTTATTCTTCACAACCTTAATCTTAGTTTCCTTACCAACATTGGTATCTTTTTCATCACCAGTTCCCTTGATTTGGGTATTTCCGCGAACATCCAAACGAACAGACGCATAGAATTTCAAGGCACGACCACCAGGTGTTGTTTCTGGATTTCCAAACATAATACCAACTTTTTCACGCAATTGGTTGATGAAAATCGCAATTGTCTTCGTTTTGTTAATAGAAGCAGACAATTTACGCATAGCTTGACTCATCATCCGCGCTTGCAAACCAACGTGACTATCTCCAATGTCTCCATCAATCTCAGCACGTGGTACGAGGGCTGCCACGGAGTCAATAACTACCAAATCTACCGCACCAGAGTCAATCAATTTCCCAGCAATCTCAAGACCTTGCTCACCAGAGTCTGGCTGAGAAAGTAAGAGTTCATCAATATTAACTCCAAGGGCTTGTGCATAAGCCGGGTCAAGAGCGTGTTCTGCATCAATAAAAGCTGCGATACCGCCTTCTTTTTGAGCCTGCGCTACTGCATGAAGAGCTACGGTCGTCTTACCAGAAGACTCTGGTCCATAGATTTCAATAATCCGCCCCTTTGGATACCCTCCTGCACCAAGAGCGATATCTAGCGCCAAGCTACCTGAACTCATGACTTGAACTTTTTGTTCAGCGCGCTCACCTAGGCGCATAATCGCTCCTTTACCAAAATCTTTTTCAATATTTTTAAGTGCAGTATCTAGCGCTTTTTGACGTTCCTCGCCAAATTTCTTTGAAATTTCTTCTAATTTTTTTTGTTTTTTTGCCATTTATTTCTCCTGTATAGTGATAAATTATTTTTTTGCCTAGTTAATCATTATAGCATATTTTCGTTTTTTGATAAAGTTTTTCGCAGCAGATTGAAAGCATGCAGAACGGCTATTTTACGTACATCTGTCCGACTGCGACCCGCAATATTAACCTTAATAGACTGAACATCCTCTGTGGTTGCTAAGCCGATATAAACTGTCCCTGCTGGATGTCCTTCTAAGCTATCTGGACCTGCCACACCTGTCAAGCTCACCGCATAGTCACTAGCGGTCAATTTTCTTGCCTGCTCAGCCATTTTCTCTGCTGTAAAAGCTGAAACCACCCCATGCTTTTCCAAGTCTGCCAAGGGAATGCCCAGCATTCGGCTCTTTTCCTCCATACTGTAGGTAACAAAGCCACCACTAAAAACATTGGAGGCACCAGCAAAGTTTGCTAAAGTTGCTTGAAAAAGTCCTGCAGTCAAACTTTCAGCTGCTGTGACGGTCTTTCCTGCTCTTCTCAGCAGTTCAAAAGCTGTTTGTCCCAGAGAATTATCATCTCCATAAGCGTAGAAAAGATCAGCTAAATGTTGTTTCTCAAAAGTTTGTACTGCTAAAATTTTCTTTTCTAAACGAGTAAACTTAACATCCGCTTCCTTTTGACTAGTAGCCTTGGTGGACAATCGCAAAGTTACTTCTCCCGTCTTAGCATAAGGAGCAATGGTCGGATCCGTTTGAGTATCAATTAAATCCCCTAAAAGGGTTACTAATTGACTTTCACCAATACCAAAGAAACGCAAAACTCTTGAATACAATTTTTGACCAGTTGCTAAGAGCGGAACCAGCTCATTATTTACCATAGGTTTTAATTCACTAGGCGGTCCAGGCAGAACGACATAAGTCACCCCACTGACTTCAATCACGCCCCCCACTGCAAGTCCGGTTTCGTTTTGGAGAGAGGTCGAGCCTTCCACTATCTGAGCTTGTCGCTCATTATTGGGTGTTCGCACATAGTCCGGTCGACTTGCGAAGAAGCGATCCAATTTCTCCGTAGCCATTCGGTCAAATACCAACCTACGATTTAAGAATTTTGACAAAGTCTGCTTAGTCAAGTCATCTTCTGTTGGACCTAATCCTCCAGTTAAGATGATCAAATTACTACGATTTCGAGCGATTTCTAAAATGGATAACAGACGAGCTTCATTATCTCCGACCGCTGTTTGGAAATACACATCTACTCCCAGACTCGCTAATTTTTCAGATAAAAATTGGGCGTTTGTATTGACAATTTGACCTGTCAGAATTTCAGTACCCACAGCAATAATTTCTGCTTTCATAAAACCTCCTACCTTACTATTCGCAATTGATTTTATTTTATCACAAAAAATCTTAAAAAAGTTGATTTTCATTTCAGGAAATAAAAAGAGCTGTCAAGTTCCTTGACAAACTTGTCAACATGCTGTGGAAAACTTTTAAGAATGACTGGTGTTATGCAGAATAACTGGATTGTTAGGGAAATGCTATTGGTAAATGGTTTCATTATTTTTATAATAAAGATGAAAAAGGAAATCATCTAAATATTTTTATTTGAAGAAAGGAGAGCATCATGAAAATTTCACAAGTTCTCAAAGATATTCGTCAACAAAATCAACTCACTCAGGAGACTTTGGCAGAAAGACTCAAGGTTTCCCGCTCCACCATTGCCCGCTGGGAAAGCGAAAAAGGTATCCCTGATATTGGAAATCTCATCGCTATCAGTCGGGAGTTCGATATCAGTCTGGACACACTCATCAAGGAGGATGAGCGCTTGGAGAAAAAGGTTATCGAAGACAGTAAGGCCAAGAAATGGCATTATTTAGTCATTTTCTATCTCTTCTCCGTTTTGGTTGAGATTGCTATTTTTACCTATTTGCATCATATCTTTATGGCTGGCTTCCTCATATCTACCCTCTTTATGCTTTTCTATGAATTACGCATCTTTATCAAGGAAAAGATTTGGATGCAGAAAGGAGAGTAAGGATATAAAGAGAATAACAAAAAACCTAGAGGTCTGGAACTTCTAGGTTTTCATTTGTTTATAGACAATAAAGTAATGATGAAAGCAATAATATTGTTACAACAATGGAGGGCAATTGGATACCAGATATTTTTGTCCTTTCTCAGATATAGGAGCGAGAGAAGAAGACCTCCGGCAACATAGGAAATGGCTGTCACCCACTCTGACAGGGCCCAGCTGTGCATATGAAGGGTGGCAAATAGAAAGGTGGTTAACACAATACCTAACCAGTTAGAGAATTTTGCCAAGAAGCTGCCTAGGAAAAAGCGACGGAAGAAAAACTCTTCAACAATCGGCCCAATCAAGCAGCCGATCAAAAGGATTAGAAAGGGATTTTTCAACAAGGCACCTTGAATATTGGCGTCATTCTGTCCCTGCAGTGGAAGCCCAAACTGTGTTTAATCAGAACTGAAAGCAGGTTGCAGGCAATGGACAGGAGAAAAACGAAAACCATATACAGGGAAATCGTTTTTAGAAATTCCTTCTTTTTAGTCAGAATCAGGGCTAGCTGCTCCTTTAATTCTTCCCAATAAGATAAGATTCCCAAGATAAATAAAAGGAAATAAACGGGGTAAATCAACCAATTTATCCCAAGCAGTTGCAAGCCTCTACCTAGAAAGAAGATCGTATAGAGGCTTATAAAAATGAGGAGAAATTTTCTTGTTTTCATTGTTCTACTTCCAATCACAATCATTTTCATGGTCATTGACAAGTCCAGCTGCTTCTAGGAATGAATAGACACAAACAGGACCGACAAATTTGAAGCCTTGTTTTTTCAGCGCCTTAGACATGCTTTCTGACAGCTCTGTCTTGGCTGGCGCTTCCTTGTAGTTCGTAATTTCATTGTCAATCGTTTTGAAACCGACAAAGGACCAGATATAGTCATTAAAAGAGCCAAACTGCTTTTGAACAGCCAAAAAAGCTTGGGCATTAGCCCTAGTCGCATAAATTTTCATCTTGTTACGGATGATGTCAGGATTGTCCAACAAACCATCCAGATCTGCATCCGTCATCTGAGCAATTTTCTGAGCATCATAGAAATGAAAAGCTTCCCGAAAAGCCTGGCGTTTATTCAGAATGGTCTCCCAAGAAAGTCCAGCCTGATAGGTCTCCATGCAAAGCAATTCAAATAACTTCTGATCATCATGGAGGGGCTTGCCCCACTCCTCATCATGATAGGCTACATACAAGGGGTTGTTCATTTTTACCCAGCCGCAGCGTTTGGTCATAGCTTCCTCCTATTTCACCAACATCTTGAGAGCTGACTTGATATAGTTTTCAGCAGTGTCTGTTGTGCCTTCAAAGAATTTCTTGATTTTCTTAAGCTCAGCAGCCTTGTAGCCCAAAGCCAACATGGCTTCCATGGCTTCTTCCAATTCTTGATTGTCACTAGTAGCTGCAACAGCAACTTGCTTAGGAGCAACACCTGTTGCCACAACCTTTCCTTCTAAGTCCAGCACCATCTGCTGGGCTGTCTTTTTGCCTATCTTGGGAAACTTGGTCAGATAGGTGATGTTTTTCTGCTCAATGGCTTGCACTAATCCAGCATTATCATCAGCTGCGATTATCGCAAGAGCAGAAACGGGGCCAATACCAGAAACCGAAATCAAATTGAGAAAAAGCTGCTTTTCATCCTCTGTGCGAAAACCGTAGAGGAGCTGAGCATCCTCTCTGACCACCTGATGAACAAAAACTTGAAGCTCCTGATTGACCTGACCTGAATAGGCATAGGGATTTGCCACATGCAGGATATAGCCAATTTGCCCCACCTCCACTACAATATATTTGGCTGTGATTTTACTTAAAATTCCTTTAAAATATTCGTACATGACTTCTCCTTTTCAACCCTTTTAGTATATCATATTTTCAACTAGAAAAAATTGAAGCTGTTGGAAAAACCTCACATTGGATAGAAAAAAGCTAAAAAACAGAGAATATGGTAACTCTCTGTTTTCAGGATATTTAGTATTTCCCCAATTCTCTCAGACTGGTATGATTTTCCTGAATCCGACGGAACATTTTTTCCATATCAGATTTGGTAAAGTTGACCAAAACGGGACGACCATGTGGACAATTGTAGGGATTGTCACATTGTGATAACTGAAAAATCAAATCACGCGCTGAATAGTCATCCAAACTGTGATTGGCTTTAATAGAGCGTTTGCAACTCATCATAATAGCTAGCTCAGCGCGATATTTCTTGATAGAGACTTCCTTGGTTAGAAGCAGCATATCGCACATCTCATAAATACCTGATTCGATCTCCTCTTCCTTAAGCCAAATGGGATGTTCACGAAGAATAAATTGATTAGCCCCATATTCTTCTAGGAAAATCCCCACTTCTTCTAAAAGAGACATTCGTTGTTTCAGACGTAGCATATCATCGGCTGGAAATTCAAAGATATAGGGAACCAAAAGCTGTTGCTGACTAGCATCTACATCTCCGATTTTTTCGCGGTAATATTCGTACTTTACTCGCTCTTGAGCTGCATGTTGATCAATAATATAAAGGCCACCGTTTCCTTGAGCAAAAAGGTAGGTGCCGTGCATTTGCCCGAAATATTCCAATTCTGGAAAAGTTGAAGTTTCTTCTCCACCCAACTTATCTAAAGCTCTCTCTAAGCTCGCCTGATCCAGCTCTGGATGATCTAGTTGATTGTAAGAAGGAGATTGCCTTTCTGCAAATTTGACAGAAGCAGCTTTTGAATTGAGTTTATCTGTATCAGCAGATTGTTGGTCTAATCGGTCAGATTCCTCAAAAGAAGGTTGAGCTTCTGACACTTGTGGTTTCACAAAGAAGTCATTTCTTTCTTTATCGTAATAGAGTCGGTTTTCTTTGAGTGGGAGACTCGTCTGCTCAGGCTTATTTGCTCGGTTAATGGTTGATTTTGCTAAATTTTCCAAAGCGTCCGGAATCAAATCCTGCTCTTTTAAACTCGCAGAAATGGCTTGCGAAATCAAGGCCATCAGTTCTCTCTCTTTTGAAATCCGCACTTCTTGCTTGGTCGGATGAACATTAACATCCGCAAGGTAAGGATCAATCTGGATAGCAATCACAGCAATCGGGAATCGCCCAACCATGAGCTTACTACTGTAACCATCAAGAATAGCTCGATTGAGCAGGAAATTCTTGATGTAACGACCATTGATGAGGATAGTAATGTAATTCCGATTAGCCCTTGTTAATTCTGGCAAACTAATATAGCCTGATACTTCAAAATCCAAATCAGATGCTGAAATTTCAATCATTTTTTTGGCTGTTGTCAGTCCATAAATGCCAGCAATTGCTTGACGCAGATTTCCTGTTCCTGCCGTCCGAGTCAACTCTTTACCATCATTGAGCAAGATAAAAGCAACCTCTGGATGTGCTAGACTCAAACGGTTCATTACATCTACAATGTGAGACAGTTCTGCTTGTTGACTTTTCATATATTTTAAGCGAGCAGGTGTGTTGAAAAAGAGATCTTCCACCTTGATTTTGGTGCCTCTAGGACAGCTACTTGGTTCTATAGTTTCAATTTCTCCACCTTGCGCAATCAGAAGCGTTCCATGTGTTCCACCATTTGTCGCAGTTTCAATCGTCAAGCGTGAAACAGAAGCAATCGACGGAAGCGCCTCACCGCGAAAGCCTAATGTCCGAATTCGAAAAAGGTCGGCTTGTTTCTTGATTTTACTAGTAGCATGCCGCCGCAAAGCCAAGGAAACCTCCTCAGGCTCAATTCCTTCACCATTATCAATGACTTGAATGCTCCTGAGTCCTGCTTCTTCAATCTCAACTATAATCTGAGTGGCACCAGCATCAATAGAGTTTTCTATCAACTCTTTGACAACGCTGCTAGGTCGCTCAATGACCTCACCTGCCGCAATCTGATTGGCAAGATTTTCTGGTAATTCTATAATTTTTGACATAGTTTTTGGTTTTACCCTTTCTAAACGTTGATTTAATAAGGTTCTGATGATGTTTACAGCTATCAAAAACTCAATTTGTTCACCTTTTTGTGGACTAAAGGGAGCTAATGGCTTTCTCAAAGTAAGCTACTGCTTCTTTTTCTTTGTCTCTTGATAGGTGGCTGTAGATGTCTAAGGTCATTGTAATATTGGCATGACCTAAGCGATATTGTAATTCTTTGTATGAGATACCAGCATTCAGCAATAAACTAGCGTGAGTATGGCGGAAAGCGTGAAAGGTAAAGCGAGGGATACCTGCTTCTTTACAACGGGTATCTAAAGCGCTTTGCCTAATTGCCAAATCAAAATATTCTCTTGTAGGGGTGGCAAAGACTACAGACGGAGCACGCGCCCCGGTCTCGAAAAATAGCTGGCGTTGCCTATTCTTGTATAGACGCAACATATTGACTGTTTTCTTGTCTATGCTAATGGTTCGATTGGCTGACTTGGTCTTAGCTGTACTAACCGCCTTTAAGCCTTTGTTATACGTTTTATTTACGGTGATTGTACTCTTATCAAGGTCTATGTCAGTCCATTCTAAGGCGCAGACTTCACCAATCCGTAACCCTGTAGACAAGAGCAAATGATAAAGGACATACTCATAATACAAACCATAACGCTTGTACTGCTTCTTTTCTAGATTATCAAGAAAAGCCTTCAAATCATCTGGAGCAATAAACTTTACCTTGTTATCATCAGCCTTCTTTTGTCTTCTAGGAAGTATAATATCTCTAGCTGGGTTATTGGTGACAAGTTGCAGCAATATTCCTTGCTGAAAAATCCTCCTGATGATTGACCGTATTGTCACAAAGTTTTCAAAATATCTTGATAACTGATTGATAAAAACTTGTATATCACTAGCCGTTATCTTGTCTAGTTGTCTGTTCCCAAAAACTGGGTAAATATGGGTTCTTAGATTGCTCAATGTTGCCTCATAGGTTTGTGGCTTAACGGTCAGCTTATAGCTTTCTAGCCATATATCAGCCAGCTCTTGAAAATTCTTGACCATGACTGCCTTTTGAATGGTTGAGCCATTCAGTTTAAAATCTATCTGGGCTTGTTGAGCTTTTGATTTAACCTCTTTTCTTGTCCGTCCTGTTACGCTGGTTTTTACTTTCTTACCTGTTACCTGGTCAACACCGAGATAAACACTAGCACGGTATACAGTTGTACCGTTTTTCTTTTTGACTTCTGTTATTCTCATGATATCCCTTTCTATCAGCAGGCAAGCCGTAAAAGTTTTAGATTGGGTTTATATCATGCTAGGAGCTACGAGAACGCCCCTATTTTCGTTTCATTTCTTCCAGTAGAGAATACATGGCATCAATATGATTATATTTTTGAAATTCAGGATCCTGGTTTTGTGCAATAAAATATACATATTGTCTACCAGATCTGAATTTATCAATGGCTTGTTTTTCCACTAACTTTTTCAAATATTTTAAAATTGTATTTTTATGGATTTTTAATTTTTCTTCCAAGATCTCTCTTGTTACGAAACGATTTTCAATTATTAACTCTAATATTTTTTTTTCATATTCATTATCAATATCTAGGTTATCTATAAGAGAAGTATCCCATAATGTAAATTCAACAGAGTCTAATTTAGTCTGTAATTTGGGATATTTTAAATGACTTTCCTTAACTGCTTCCATTATTTTAGGTATGCCAGTTCCAGCCTTTTCACATAAATTTAAAAACCTAAAGATTTCTTGAATTAGATAGTTCCTTGGATCAGAATGCGCTCCACTAAAAAAGTCCCTTAGGTCAATTCTAAGTGTTCCACCATTTGTGAATATATATCTGTCGGAATATCTAATTACCATTATCCCTTTTTCACTCTTATAATCACTATGAATAAGGCTATTAACAAATGCTTCACGAATAGCAATTCGTAATTTTGAAATTCCAATTCGATTTATGGAATTTTCTTGAATGTTCGAGTTATCATTTAAAGTTAGATATAATTTTTCAATAACAAGGTAGAAAAAATTAAAAAGATTATCTTCTCCCCAAGTACCGTCATAAATTACTCGGTCTTTAAAACGATTATTTTCGGTAAACTCTTTTAAAACATATTCTACATTATAGTGAGGAATAAACTCTTTTATCGCAGTATGCGTTCCAAAAATCAATAATCCAGCTACTGTAGGTTTTACTTTGTTGTCTGAACGATCTCTTCGTAAAGCATTTATTTTTAAAAGAAATTGCTCGTTATCTAATTTTGAAAAAGGATGCTCAGCATTAATATTGTCGAACTTTTCTCTATATCGATTTATTGTTTCTTTATCTAAATCTAAAATAGAGAAATCCTGAACAAGTGTACTATCAAAACTTTCTTTTGCAGAATCTCTTAACATCGCATTGATTTGTTCTTGTGAACACCTAAAATCACCAGTTCCTTGACGAAAATAGGTAGATGCTATATTTTCGTTGAGATGTATTGGTTTCTCCTTGTAGTTTACTTTATTAACAGGGATAATGATGATATCTTTTCCTTTTATATTTGTGATTTGGACGCTTTCCTCATTAACCACATTTCTATTAATTTTTTTAGGGTTATTAAGTAAACTATATAATTCATCCAATACCTTATCGGAATTATTAACACCAGAAATATAAAAATCTTTATTCTTGGTGTTTTCTGAGACACCTAAAATTAGCAGACCATTATTTGTATTAGCAAATGAACAAATTGTTTTCATGCCGTCTTTAGGGAAAGAATTTTTAGCTTCTTTAAATTCAACGCTTTGGCTTTCCCCTGATAATAACAATTTTTGTATATCGTATTCTATCATTTTTACTCCAATCAATTCGCACACACATTCGCACACGCGCGGAAAAATAAGTTTATCTCCTATTAGGAAACGGCGTTATTAAAGGTTTTATTAATAACAGGTTATTCGCACACACATTCGCACACGCGCAGGAAATTTTAAAACTTTTTGAGTTGCTTTGTTTCACATTTTAATTATAACTTATGCCAGTTGTTGTTATACCAATCTCGCACAGCGTCGCGTGGATAGCGTATTTGTGTTCCTCTGCCTCTGTCGATTCGTGGAAAATCTTTAAACTGCAAGAAACGCCCCAGAGTACTGGTAGAGCAACCAAGCAATTTTATTAGCTGCTTTTGATTTAGTTCTAAGGGAAGTGTTTGATCAATATCAATGGCTTTTGTCTTTTCAATGATTACAGCTTGGACCATATCACCGAACTTGTCAGCCATTTGTTGCATTAATTCATCCATATTTTCACACTTTCTGTTTGCATTAAATTGGAATAGTAAAATCACAACTAAACAGACGCACAACATACGACAGTTTATTTTAAGAACTTGTCCAGAAGATTAATTATTTTGTGTAAATTTTCAAAAAAGCAATCATGCGCCTGCTTAATTCTAATTTCATGCCATAAGGGGTCGTGTTTTCTAATTGTTGAGGAGTGTTGAGGCTTGAGCTATATAGAATGTTAACATTTGCTAACGTTTTAAAATATAAAAGCGCGTGGCTTTTTGAGAGTTGACCCGATAACCTACGGAGATAATGGCGTCAAGATTGTAATAGCTGACATCCTTAGTTTGGGTTTTATCAGCAATTGCACCGTGTTTTGTGGTTATTTCCATTTTGGAAACAACCACTTTTTCTTCTAATTCTCCCTCTTCAAAGATATTTTTTAAGTGTTTACTAATGGCAGGGACACCAACACCAAACAGCCTAGCCATTTCTTTCTGACTAGCCCAGATAGTTTCCCCGCGTATAATAACGCTAGCTGTTTCTTGGTTGTTATCTGCTGAATAGATTAAAAATTGTAATTCGTTCATGGCTTCCTTTCTGTGGTTTATTATTGTGGTAGTTTCATAGTGATGACATGCCAATTATCAGGAAAACCGAGCGTACTCAGAATAGTATTTGTATGGATTGGGTACCCTCTTTTTGAAAGGTAGTTGTCCAGATAAAAAAGGCGTTTCAATACCGTATTATGTAAGATTGCATATTGTGTTTTACTTAAAAAACATTGTAATGTTAAGAATGTATTATATACGTCACTTCTAGGGGAGTTAGGAAGAATTCCGTAGCGGTCATGTAAAGTTGGAAAATAAACAAGGTTATTTTTACATTTGAAATCTAAAAGTCGTGAATCATGGGCGCAAATATTACGAATTTCAAAAATGTTTTCAATAAAGGACAAGAGTACATTTCCGGTAAAAAATGATTGTATTGCCATTTTTTCAGAAATAAAGGTGTAATGACGTTTGGCAATTGTATTTTGAATTGCTGGAAGATATTTGATTACAAGTTTTAGCTCTCCAAATGTAAGATGTTCCACCATAACCCAGAAGGGGATTCCGCCATGATTTCTTTGATGGTTCTTTATTGGGTTGTTTCCAAGTTGTCTATTATATTTTGAAATGATTTTTTGAAATCTGTTTACCAAAAATGTAACATCTCGACTTTGGTTTCTACTATTGGAGTCGTAAGTATAGAAGTCCGTGGATAGATAATCCGTGGGATTATCCTTATACTTTTCTGCTAATGTATATGCAGTTATTGATTTTATATGTTTTTCAGCTTCCAAAATAGCCTTTAAGAAAATAAACTTAAGCTCTCTATCTAGAAAATACAACATGGAAATATCATCGAAGGTGGTACCAAGGAAATACTTATTTGTTGTTTGCCAAAAATATCGACTATATCCATTGATAATTGAATAGTAATTATTGGTCATTAGATAAAGTTTATTATTTTGGTAATCCGTTAGCTTAAGTCCTCTATTGTGTAAAATATTTAGTTGTTCATGTACGTTTTTGAATGGACGAACCAAAAAAGACACCTCCTTATACTGGAGATGCCTTCCGCAATCGGGACCCGTAGGTTTTTCCGAAAGCTATTCCTTAAGTATCTCCATTGTAAAATATTTTTATGTTTTCGTCAATATTTTTGCGTTTATTTTGTAAAATTTTATGCTGATTCAGTTCCTTTCCCGTGTGGTGCGTGGGTAAGCTATCAATCGTTTTTAAACTCCAAAGTGATATAATGGTTATGTAATTGCCTAAACTTTTCGCTTATTTTCAGTTAGGTACTATTAAACTAGCTTGTCTTTTTTGTTGCTATTATTCAATTCTCTTGACTTTTCTTGAATTTTTCTAACTCTTCAAGATAGTCTTCTGCCCAAATCCCAGTTTTTTGATATCGGTCAATTCTGTCTATATATCTCCGATTAAAGTTAGCTTCAATCTCCAAATCCATGATCATATCCATATTATTCTCTGTATAGTCAAGACTAGAAATATATTCCTCTAAGAGATTGGCCTGTGATTCGTAGAATTTTTTCATACCGTTTAAATCCTTAGCAGGAATAGGATTTCGGAGATTATAGTTATATAGATTTATAATATCATTCAAGTCTGATCTGATAAAAAATGCACTATCGATAGCTTGTTTGGTATTTTCAAAAGCTTCTTCATCTAGTTCTTCTTTAGTTTTTTCCATGTAATCTAGGATATAGTCCCAGTTATATCGACTTCTAGCAGAACTGCCATATAATAGCTGCTCAACGCTGAGATTTCCTAGTTTTGCTATTTTTAACAAATTTTCTTTGTTAGGCAAATTACGCCCCTTTTCCCAATTATTAACAGTCCCCTTACTGGTATTAAATGCTTTGCCAAATTCCTCCATAGTTGCACCTTGGTCAAGTCTAATACTTTTAATTCGGTTTCCTACTTCAATATTATTCACTTCCATTTTTTTACCTCGTATTTAAATTATAACTATTTTTTGTTTTTAAGTAAAGAAAAGTATTGACTTTTTAAAAAATATTGGTTACAATCAAGGTATGCAAAAGTAAAGGAGGTGTGAAATGGTAAATAAGATAAAAGGTTATCGAAATATGTTGGGTTTATCTCAAGAACAATTAGGAAAACAATTGGGCATAAGTAAGCAAGCTTATTACAATAAAGAGAGTGGAAAAAATTCTTTTTCTGATTCTGAAAAGTTAAAGTTTAAAACTTTGTTATTACCATTGTTTCCTGACATAACCATTGAAGACATATTTTTTTGAGAAAAAGTATGCAAAAGTATTTTAAACACATAGGAAGGAGAGACACAATCGCAATACTACACTACATTTACAGATTTCTTAAGTGGCGCTTCACCACTGGGGATTGAACTACTCGGAAGAAATTTCCGACCAGAATAAAAAGGAGCCAAACAATGGAATTAGTTTACATGGACGGCAAGAAAGAGCCGTACACTACTAGCGAGATAGTTGCTGAATGTGCTGCTATTAGTCATCACGCTATATAAGAGCATATTAGAAAGCGTAAAGACCGCTTAGAAAGATACGGAATAATCGCATTTGAAATGCGTAAATTAAATGGGCGGGGTAGACCCGAAAAGCTTTACCGACTGAACGAGCAACAAGCAACTTTGCTGATTACATTCTTAAAAAACACCAAGCAAGTCGCAAACTTTAAAGAAAATCTTGTCAAAGCATTCTTTGAAATGCGGGACGAGGTGGCAGAGTTTAAGCTGCAGCGTGCTTTAGAGCGACCTAAACGCAAAACCTTACACGACAGTATAGAGATATGGCTGGTTGCTCCTAACCATGCTCACAGTACAATGAACAATCTTTTACTGAAAGGTGCTAGCGGTATGAATAAGCGCCAACTGATGGCGGCGCGTGGTGGCTATAATGGCATTGATAGCCTAACCAGTACCGAGCTAGCCAGATTTCAAGACTTAGAAGATATGGCTATTGCTATGATTAAGCTAGGCATGACTTATCAGGAAATAAAATCCATGGTCTTTAGACCACAACAAGGAGGATAAAAAAATGTATCTATCAAACGAACAAGAAAAAGCTCATCTATACGCTATGATCGACCTTGCAAACAATGCTATTTTACAAGGTGATAAAAAACAAGCACTAACTAGCCTTTATTTTATCAAAACAGGGCTTGAATATATTTTAAATGACAACGATAACTCAAAAGCTGAATAAGCAGCAAGCGCTAGAATCGATTTTAAGCTGATTTTCGCCAATAAGATATAGCCAAAATCAACTTGAAATGTCTCAAGGATATAATTATATCCCTAACCGTTTCAACCGCTCAAAACGCCTATTAGAGTGCTTAAAAACAGAATAAAACAAAAAGGCTTAACCAACCGACCAAGTAGGAAGCCCTTTCACACAAATACTAAAACAATACAGCAGGCAAGCCGTAAGGGTTTTAGTAAAGATTTATAGCTAGATTATACCATATCTAGGACATTTTGACCATACGGAGGGCGCTACCCCTTAAAAAGGGCATAAATACAAGAAAATTTAAACGAGGTAAAACACCATGACGAAAACAACAACAGTATTATTGAGCACTGAAAAACTAATCGACTTAGGTAGTGAACTAACTGACATCATGAACAGCTTAGAAATGAATAACTTAACTCTAGAAGCCTTAGAGATAACGCAAAAAGTGGATACAGCGACCTTTAACTGGATAGCTAAGAAATATATTGAGACTGCTTATGCACAAAACGAAAAACTTTGCCAAAGACTAGACAAAATTGCCTTTCTGCTATTAAACAATGACAAACCCAAGGAACTGGAGGCATTAAACAAATGAGCGAACTACTAGGCGCAATTTTAACGCTACTACTTTTCTTTCTTGCTGGTATTTGTACTCAACTGTTTAATGCTTGGGCGATTGCTTACAAGCGGAGGGGCTATATCACTAAAAAGCAACTCAGAAAAATTGAAAAATGGCTAGAGGTTATGGAGGCAGAACATGGCAGATAAAAAAGAGTTTGACCTTGCAAATGAAAGAGCTAAGAACTTTGGTATTTGGCTAGAAGAAGCCTATCAGACTATGTTAGATTTTTCTCTAGAAGATAAATTTGACTGTTACAGTATTGAGGAACGAAACCAACTAGAACGAGTTTTAGAAACTTTAATGGATTTTTGCGATATGTGGGAAAGAGGGCAGATTATCCTAGCCAGCAAAGAAAGAGAGACGATTGAATGAAGCTTCCAATTTTACCAGAGAATTATAAACGCGTGCTTGCTCTTATCCCGCAGGGAGCAGAAAGACCACGCGCAGGCAAAGAGATTGTCAAGCTCACAGGGTTAGATATCCGAACCGTTCGAGGCATTATCCGCGGTTTAGTAATTAAGTATCATATCGCTATTTGTGGAAGCCGTGACCTAGCAGGCGGTTACTATATCCCAGCAAATGACAGCGAACGTCTGGCAGGTATCAGAGCACTAGATAGGCAGCGACAAGATGAGCAAAAGCGAATCAGCGCCCTCATGTATGGGGACTTGAACGAACAAGACAAATATTTGAAAGGCAGTTAGTATGGCATTATTTAGCTTAGATACAGAAACACAACTAAAGGCAGAAGCCCTAACCTTGCTTTCTAACTTTCTGCAGTCTTACACGCAGCCAAAGCCAAGACAGCTTGGACTAATGACAGCCCAACAGGTTAAGGAGGAACTAGGGATAAAATCCAAAACCTTGGCACGTTGGGAAAAAGCAGGCTTAAAACGATATCGCCCACCACTAGAAGACACTCGCAAAGTCTTTTATAAAGTAAGTGATATTCTGATATTTTTGGGAGTAGATTAGGGGGAACAATGGCAAAAACAAAAGTTTATTTTTGGCTAAAAATTGATAAAAAGTTTTTTGATAATATCTTTATCAAAAAACTTAAAACTTTACCGGGTGGTTACACTATGACAGTTATATATATCAGACTTATGCTTGAAAGTCTTGATAGTGACTGCATTCTTTACTACGAGGGATACTTTGATAGTTTAAAAGCAGAATTAGCCTTAAAGCTAGATGTTTCAGAAGATGATATTGAAATGACTATAGCATATTTTACAAAATGCGGTTTAATTCAAATTGATAAGGATAAAAATGCAGAAATGCCTCAGGCAAAGGCTATGGTAATGAGTGAGACCAACTGGGCAAGTTATAAACGAGAACAGAGAAAAAAAGAGGGATTGGAAGAAGTCCAAAAAAGTTTGACAAATTCCAACTCATGTCCAACAGAGATAAAGATAGATATAGAGAAAGAGATAGAGCAACAGCTAAAGCAAGAAAAAGCTGGTGAAGTTGGTAAAAATATTATCTTTGAAAAACTAAAAGAGGCTTTTGGTGAAATGTCTGTTAGTGGCACAATGGTGACAGAGGCTGAAGACTTACTAGCTACTCACGGCCAGACTTTGTTACTTTATGCTCTTGAACAAACCATATTGAACAACGGTAGGTCTATTAGATACACGCGCTCAATCCTTGAACGCTGGCAAGGTCAAGGATTAAAGACTATCGAGCAAGTCAAACAAAATCAAGCAGCTTACGAGGCTAAGAAACAGCCATTAGCACAACCAACACAGGACAACTTCCCTGATGTCCCGTTTTAGAAGGAGGTGAAAACATGGAGGAACAGTTCAAAGAGTATCAAAATAGAAAAATACTTGATAAGGTCTGCTCAATTCATAACGTGAACTATTGGCAAATATCAACACCTATTAGGGGAAGTGATGAACGTAAGTTGCAAGAGTTTTGCCCTGAATGTGTCAGAGAGAATATACAGCGCGAAGAACAAGAGTTAGCTAACGAAGCCACAAACCAACAAGTCTATCAAAAAACCTATCATGTCCTAATGCGTGATAGTGTAATCCCTGATGAGTTAAAAACAGCAACATTTGACAATTTCATAGTCGAGACCCAAGAGGAGAAACAGCTATTAGCCTTTGCTCAAAATCAGGTAAAGAAGTACCTAGAAGGTATGAATGGAAATACGCTGATTACAGGCTCTACAGGCGTTGGGAAAAGTCATCTAAGTGTCGCTATGGCTAAAGCTATCAACGAGGACTGCAAGGCTAAAAATGAGCCTAAAAGCGTTCTGTTTGTAACCTTTACAGATATTGTTAATAAAATTCAAGATGGTTGGACTTATGGTAAGAATGCAGCTTTTACTAAGTTTGATGCCGTGGAACTCTTGAAAAAGCCTGACTATCTTATCATTGATGACTTAGGAGCAAAGAATGCGGTTATTAAACCTAAGAATGATTGGGAGCAGGATTTATTATTTGATATACTTAACAATCGTGAGAATACAATTATCAATACCAATCTAAGCGGTGATGAATTAAAAACAGTGTATAACGAACGTAACTATAGCCGCATTCTCAAAGGCTTAGAGGGGAATTCGTTCAGGATTTACAGTATCAAAGATAAGCGGTATTCAATTCGACAATTAAAGACTAAACAAGTTAAGAAATAACAAAGAGGCGCGTGCCTCTTTTATTGTTTAGCTAGACTTGAAAATTAAACGGGCTTTTGGTAAGGTATTGAATATAGGATCTAACAAGATAGCGCGTGATTGAACAAAGAACGAACAAAGGGAAAATAACTATTTGAGTTATGGATAATCCAAAGAACACGCGCAGAAAATGGCAAAAAAAGCCAGCTTGTGCTAGCTCCTTTTGGTAAATGTTTGATAGTACTATTATACCACAGGAGATATTAAACATGCTGGAATTGTTTAGAGAGATTGACGAAAAAGCAACTCAAGCCAAGGCTAAAAAGATTTTACAGGCTTATCGCCGTTTGTGTCGAATTGCTGGGAGTGAATACACTTTGCGGAGCGCCAGTGCTTTTTCAGACCAACCACGTAGCAAGAACAATCAGCCAAGCAACGGACTTGAAACCTTTGTAGTAAAAAAGCTAGACGCAGAAAGAGAGATAGCAGAGATAGACAATGCTATTAGTTTGCTTTCTAGTGATGTGTACAAAGAAATATTGATTAGAAGATTTTGCAAAGCAAGACAGTGTAGCAATATCTGTATATACATGGAATTAGATTTGTCTGAATCGGAATTTTACAGAGAACAAAGCAAGGCATTATTAGAGTTTGCAGAATGGTATAAAGCTGGTGAATTACTTGTCTTTAAACCTTACGTAACGGGTTGAAACAGTATTTATACAAACCAAGATACAGGGGCTATTTGCCCCCTATTTTTTTGAACGGGGTAGGGTTTATTCGGAATGAAAGAACGCTGCCCTCTTCTGTGCAAAAAATTCCCTTTTTGAAATTTTTGAATGCAATAGGAAAGAGAGAATAATTTTTAAAACACCCCCCGCACCCTTGCGAGAGCAAGAGAGCCGCGACAAGATATCATCTTACATCACGCGCTAATTTTTCAGATCTTTAAGGGGTGTCATGGAGGACGGATTAGGAGGTGAAGTTGCTTGGTTAAAAATCCTTACTATCGGCAGAACAAAGGGCGTTTACCCAGCGACCCGCCGAACTATTTGGGAACAGTCGCGAGGGAGACTTGGCGCAAAATCGTTCCGTTTTTAGAACCTTATTATCAATCTATAGCCAAATGCTAAACTGCAGTATTTTATACATGCTATCAGTTAAAAAACTTTTTCTTTCCACTTGCTTTCAATGCGCATAATGTGTATAATAGAAAATGTAAGGAGGTAACGTACACTATGCCACTTACAGGAAAAGAAATGGCAAAGCTAGCCGAGAAAAATGGTTGGGTAGAAATCCGACAGAACGGCAGTCATCACCATTTCAAACATAAAGATTTTGATTATATAGTGACTATCCCAATTCATGGAAACCAGGATTTAGGGAAAGGGCTAGAAAGCAAAATCCTGAAAGATTTGGGGCTGAAATAATCCCCCTTATCTTTCATTTTTGGAGGTAACAGACTATGTTAAAATCATATCCAGCAATTTTTCATAAAGAGGAAGACGGTTCTTATTGGGTAGAATTTCCAGAGTTCGGAGGAGGCACACAAGGAGCAAATGTTGAAGAAGCCTTGAAAAATGCCCGTGAAATGCTTGAGAGTGTTTTAGCTGCTTACATAGACGAAGGATTAGATATGCCAAAACCTAGTGACATCATGACTTTAACCGTTAAAGGCGGCTTTGTTAGCATGATACAAGCAGACCCCACCCCTTTTATTCGCAACAATAAAGCCATTAGAAAGAATGTGACTGTCCCTGAATGGTTAGTAAGATTAGCAGATCGTGAAAAAGTAAATTATTCTGAAGTGCTAACTCAAGCCCTAGAAACAAAATTACAAGCCTAGATACAGTCAGCATGCGCAGCGACAGAAATGCGCATGATAACATGGTATAATAATCTTATCAGCAAGGCTACAAGCAACTAAAAAGCGTAGCTATTCACTACGCCAGTTCTTGCCTGCTGAACTCATATTGTAAATGACCTGTAAAGGCCATTTTTTGTTCACCTTTTTGTGGACTTTTAAGGATTTTCTAACAACTTCTAATATTACATAATATTGATAAAACCCAGAAATACCAACGGTTAAGAGCTGTCAATGAGTTGTAAAACTATCTATTTCCTAGTTCTATAATTTTTGACATAGTTTTCTCCGTAAGTATTCTAGCTATCATTATAACATAAAGCTGTTTTTCTATCAGAAGTCTGGTGTGAGGGGAACACACATCGTTTCCTCGAAAAGACCAAATAGACAAGTAAAGCAACCACTTAGGTAAAAGCCCTTGTTTTCCTCGTCAAAATAATGTTTAATAGATTTAGGAAGAGGGAGGTAGTTAGTGACCTCTTGGTATGAACGAAAATCAGCAACAAACCAACATCTGGAAAGAAGGGATGTTTATGAAAGTGCAATTGTATATTGACGAAAAGTTTTCAGAGGAAAAAGTCATTATCGAAGCACCGGCTTTGTCAGATGCCATTCAGCAATTGATGAAATTTGCTCAACAACTCGGTAAAAACAAAGTTATTCGAGCCAAAAAAGAGGAAGAGATTTACCTATTAGATACTGCTGAAATTCAGCGGGTTTATATTGAAAACCGCCAAGTTTGGGCTGAAACAGCGACAGGCAATTATCTCTTAGGGCTTCCGCTTTATCAAGTTTTGGAATTGCTTCCCACTGATTTTCTACAGATTTCCCAATCTGAAATCATCAATATCAAACAGATTGATCATCTGAAATTGACTGGCAGCGGTCTGATTCAGATTGCAATGAAAAACGGTCAGATAACGTATTCATCTCGCCGTTATCTCAAAGCTATAAAGGAGAAATTACAACTATGAAAAAAACATTATTCAGAGATGCTCTAGGAGGCATTGTTATCGGACTCCTCTTATCCGTCATCTTTTCTTACTTTTTTGCACCTGTCTATCATCCGCTCAACCCTTATTCAGCAGTTGGTCTTTGGATGGAACAGCATCATATTCACGGCGCCTTAGTCGTTCTCTATTGCGCAGTAATATGGGGTCTAATCGGCTTGCTCTTTAGCTTAGGAAAAGAGCTTTTCAAAAAAGATTGGAGCATCCTCAAAGCAACTATCTGTCACTATGGGCTTATGATTCTAGGATTCATTCCCTTAGCTCTTTTAGCTGGCTGGTTTCCAAGTGAACCCATTTTCATCTTACAGTTGATTTTGGAATTTACTGTTGTTTATCTTATCCTTTGGGCAATCCTGTCTTATCTGACTAAAAAGAAAATTGAGAAAATCAATCATCACTTAAAGGAACAATGCAAATAGCAAGAAATAACCGCTGTGAAAAAACTCACGGCGGTTATTTGAACCCAACTAAAAATGCAGATTGATAGAAAACAATCATAGCTTACTAAATTGTTGTGGTTTGAAGATTAGACCCTAGCTGCAATTCTGGTATGACATTTCAGCAAAGTAGACTGTTAGCCAGCCACACCCACTATAGCTTCAACATTTTAAAGTTTCTTCTTCATCTCTGCCACAGCCAACATCACTTCCATTGGAGTCATGTTATAGATGTCCAACTGACGTAACTCGTCTAAAATAGGTGATTCGGTTATTTCTGGAAATAAAGACATCTGCTCAGCCACTTGATTTTTTTCACGAGCATCCGCAGGCAATGTATTAGAGATGCCAAGAGATGACTTCTCATTTGCTTGGCTTTCTAATCGTGTCAATATTTGATCCGCTCTTGTCAACAAATCATTTGGCAAACCTGCAATTTTTGCTACATGAATCCCATAAGATTTATCAGCAGGTCCAACTTCAATCTTATGAAGAAATGTTACTTGACCATCTTTTTCTAGGGTTGCTACATGGACATTTTCTAGTTGTGTCAAGCTAGTTGACAGTTCTGTCAACTCGTGATAGTGAGTCGCAAAAAGTGTCTTGGAGCCTGTCCGATTGTGAATATACTCAATAATCGCCTGAGCAAGCGCCATACCATCATAGGTCGCTGTTCCTCTTCCTAACTCATCGAAAAGAATGAGTGAATTTTCTGTTGCTTGAGAAATAGCATGGTTCGCTTCCATCATTTCAACCATAAAGGTTGATTGTCCAGAAACCAAGTCATCCGCTGCACCAATTCGAGTAAAGATTGCATCAAAAATCGGCAATTGAGCGCTTTCAGCTGAAACATAAGAGCCCATTTGAGCCATAATCACAATGATTGCTAACTGCCGCATATAAGTTGACTTCCCACTCATATTTGGACCTGTAATTAGCTGAACATTAACATTCTCGTCCATTGAAATGCTGTTAGGAATATAGGTTTGTGCACCCATAACTTTTTCTACAACCGCATGCCGCCCTTTATCAATTTGGATAGAGCGCTGCTCAATAAATTCTGGTCTCACAAAGTGTTGCTTTTCAGCTACAGTTGCAAAGCTTTGCAGCACATCAACTGTTGCCAGAGTTTGCGCCAAGAATTGCAGGCGTTTGATATATTTACCAGCTTCCTCACGAATGCGCATAAAAATCTCGTATTCCAAATTAGCTGATTTTTCACGCGCTTCCAACATCTCGCCTTCAATACGAGCCAGTTCTTCCGTACCAAAACGCTCCGAATTTTTCAAAGTTGCCTTGCGGAAAAAATGACTGGGAACGTGTTCAAGCTGGGAATTGGTGACATGGAAATAATAACCATCTTTTTTATTGTAATCAATCTTCAGGTTGTTAATTCCACTAGTTTCTCTTTCTTTCGCCTCAATATCTGCAATCCAACTCGTTCCATCTCGCATGACCACTCGATACTTGTCCAAAGTTTCATCAAAACCTGTTTTAATAATATTACCCTCTGTAATGACATTTGGAGCATCCGATGAAATTGCCGACTGAATCAAGGCCGCCAATTCAGGAATTTCATCCAATTTAGCAATCAAATCTTCCAAAACTGGGCTGTCAATTCCTTTTAAAATTCCCTTAATTTGTGGTACATGACTCAATGTCGCAGCAAGTTGTAATAAATCTTTCGGATTGGTCTTGCCAAATGAAACCCGACTGGCTAAACGCTCAATATCATACACTCCTTTGAGACTGTCTGATAAGTCACTGCGCTCAAAGAAATGATCTAAAAAGACTTGCACTACATCCTGCCGCTTGACGATTCGCTCTTTATCAATCAACGGACGTTGAATCCACGCTCTCAACAATCGCGTTCCCATAGCTGTCTTGGTCTCATCCATCAACCAATAAAGGCTACCGTGCTTCTTTCCTGTCCGAGCATTCTCTGTTAAATCCAGACTTGCCATAGTTGAGTAGTCCATCTGCAAGAAATCTTTGATTTCATAATGATGAACTTGTTTCAAATGACTAAGCTCACGTAGCTGCGTTTTATGAACATACTCTAATAACTTTCCAGCTACTTGGTGCTCTAGCGGCGACAAGTCCTTTCCTAGTAGCTGAACATCATCAAATGTAGTTTCTACTTGCGATAAAAGGAGATTCATTTGAGTCTCCAATACTTGACGCTCCATTTCAGGCAATTCATACCCTATGACCACTTCACGCGCTCGTAGGTTTCGGATTTCTCCACAGACCATGTTAAAATCACTGAGAGTTGTAACTTGAAATTCACCTGTTCCCACATCCATATAAGCCAGCCCATATATACCTGCCAGCTTATCCAAAGCCACTAAAAAGTTGTTCTGACTGTCTGGTTTTGAAGAATCAACTACTGTCCCCGGCGTAATCACCTGTACTACTTCGCGTTTGACTACTCCAACCGCTTTTTTAGGATCTTCCATTTGCTCTGCAATCGCAACTTTATAGCCTGCTTCAATTAAGACATCAATGTATTGCTGCACCGAATGATAAGGAACTCCTGCCATTGGGATTGGATTCTCCGAGTTTTTATTGCGGCTAGTCAGAGCAATCTCTAAAATCTGTGCCGCATTGGTCGCATCATCATAGAATAATTCATAAAAATCTCCCATGCGAAACAACAGAAAAGCATCTGGATAATCTTTTTTTATATCTAAATACTGTTGCATTCCTGGAGATAGTTTTTCTTTTGTCATTCTCATCCTTTCTGTTGGTTAATAGTGATAAGAGTGGGATAGAAATCAATAGTTGCATAGAAACTTGATTTCATCGTCCCACATCCGCATAGCTGGGAGTGGGACAGAACTCATCTTGAAAATTTTCAGTTCGTAGTCTCACCTCCGCAGGGTTGCTCAACAGTCTGGGAGACTGTTGAGCAATCAGCTACTGCGTCTTGTTGACTACATAAACAAAGGAAGCTGAGCTCTTTGTCCCAGCCTCATCATTCATTCTCTTAATCCATTTTCTCAAGGAGCTGCTCTTCCATTTGTTTTGCAGCTGCTGTATCACGACAGATAACTAAGAGCGTGTTAGCCCCTGCTACCGTTCCTAAAATCAGCTCACCTTTATTGGCATCCACAAAGTTAGCCAGAATAGAAGCATCTCCTAAGCGAGTATGAAGAACCAAGGAAAATTCCGCCCGAGAAACACCCTCTACATGATAAGACAAGAACTCAACCAAATCGATTTTATTTGTTTCATCTGCTAAAACATAATAAACTTCATTGTTTTTCTTGGCTTTCGTCAATCCAATTTCACGTAAGTCCCGAGAGAGGGTTGTCTGTGTTACAATGATGCCTTGTGCCTTTAAACGATCCTGAATATCTTTTTGTGTACTCAGTTTTTCTTCCTTAATCATTCGCTTAATTAGTTTATGACGTTCACTCTTTTTCATTTTATCCTCAATAATGTATATTTATACTCAAAATTATACCAAAAAAATTGAAGATTCGTCAAAAAATATGTTAAAATACTAGTAAAAGACCAAAGGAGAAACCATGGATAATAAACAATTGATTGCAAGTGAACTGGCTAAGGTCATTGACAGCTTAGACCAAGACGCTATTTTAAATTTACTAGAAAAACCCAAAAGCTCAGATTTAGGTGATATTGCTTTTCCTGCCTTTTCTTTAGCGAAAGTAGAACGAAAAGCGCCTCAAGCGATTGCAACAGATATTGCAGAAAAAATTGACTCAACAAACTTTGAAAAAGTAGTGGCAACTGGTCCTTATGTTAATTTCTTCCTTGATAAATCAAAAATTTCAGCTCAAGTTATCAAAGAAATTGTAAAAGAAGGAAATAACTATGGTCAGCAAAATGAAGGAAATGGAGAAAACATCACCATTGACCTCTCCAGTCCAAACATTGCAAAACCATTTTCAGTTGGTCATTTGCGCTCAACCGTTATCGGTGATGCTCTTTCTAATATTTTCCGTAAATTGGGTTACAACACCATTAAAATCAATCACTTAGGTGACTGGGGAAAACAATTCGGTCTTTTAATGGTGGCTTATAAAAAATGGGGCAGCAAAGAAGCCGTCGAAGCAAATCCAATTGATGAATTACTAAAACTGTACGTTCGTATCAATGCGGAAATCGAAACAGATCCTGAACTTGATGACGAAGGTCGCCTCTGGTTCAAAAAATTAGAAGACGGTGATCCTGAAGCTACTGAATTATGGCAATGGTTCCGCGACGAAAGCCTGAAAGAATTTAACCGTATCTACAAATTGCTTGGCGTTGAATTCGATAGTCTGGCTGGTGAAGCCTTCTATAATGACAAGATGGACGAAGGCATCAAAATCCTTGAAGAAAAAGGATTGTTGGAAGAGTCTAAAGGAGCTAGCATTGTCAACCTTGATGATGTTAATCTGCCACCAGCTATGATTAAGAAATCTGACGGAGCAACACTTTACATTACACGTGATATTGCGACAGCTATGTACCGTGCTCGCACTTACAACTTCGTTAAAAACATTTATGCTGTAGGTCAAGAACAAGCTAATCACTTCAGACAATTAAAAGCCGTTTTGAAGAAGATGGGATTTGACTGGAGCGATGATATGATTCACGTAGACTTTGGATTGGTAACAAAGAACCGCCAAAAATTGTCTACACGTAAAGGAAATATCATCCTTCTTGAGCCAACTCTCCAAGAGGCTATCAGTCGTGCTAAATCACAAATTGAAGCCAAAAATCCTGACCTTGAAAACAAAGAGGCTGTTGCTCGTGCTGTCGGGGTAGGAGCTGTTAAATTCTACGATTTAAAAACAGACCGTCGCAACGGTTACGACTTTGATTTGGAAGCCATGGTATCCTTTGAAGGAGAAACAGGTCCATACATCCAATACGCTTATGCACGTATCCAATCAATCCTTCGCAAAGCTGACTTCAGGCCAAGTGCTGAAGCAACATACAGCCTAGATGATGCTGAAAGTTGGGAAATCATTAAACTGCTACAAGATTTTGCCCGTGTTGTCAAACGTGCAGCTGACAATTATGACCCATCACTCATTGCAAAATATGCGATCAGTCTTGCACAAGCATTTAACAAATTCTACGCACACACTCGTATCTTGGACGAAAGCCCTGAACGTGACAGCCGTCTGGCTCTCAGCTACGCAACAGCTGTTGTTCTAAAAGAATCTCTTCGTCTTCTCGGCATTGATGCTCCAGAAAAAATGTAATTTTCTAACCCTATCAAAAAATCCTATCGGTATTTACAACGATAGGATTTTTTATTACATTCCGTATAATTCTTCAATTTTCAGACCAATTCGTTTGACATCTTCATTCAAGCCACGAAGTTCAAATGTGTCCAAGACTGGAAAGTCAAATCGCTCTGCATATTGCTTAGCTGTTAAACAATATTGGTTGTTAAAATTACGATTACCACTACCAACAATGCCAAAACAGCGTTTGTAATTTTCTTCAAAAGCGATAAAGTCACCTAAATCATTGGTAAGAATCTCCACATCTCCATTATCCAAACCATTCCCACCTTCTAAGTAGGTTGGCAAAAAGGCTACAAAGGGCTGAGACATGGCGTAAAATGGTCGCTCCTCTTTCACCATATCTTTTATATCCACCTGCTCAATCTCAACATTTTCATGTCGCTCTTGCAAAAAAGCAGACAAACGTTTGATAAAACTCGCTGTGTTGCCACTTAAGCTAATATAAACTAAGGAAATCTTCATATTTTCTCACTTTCTAAAAATAAAACACATCTATCATTCTCTTAAAATTTTAAGCTGATAGATATGTTTTGTCAACTATTGTAATTCTTCTTTTGCTAAGTCTTGTTGCTGCCGTTTCATCTTGAAAAAGACAATAACAAGGAAAAGAATATTAAATGCAAAATAAATAATGGTCAAAACTCTTGTCGATGAGATTGCTGTGGCACGCATCGTTTGATCCTTATAAAGATTGTTGAGTGGCATACCACCGATATAATTGTAAATTGTCCCAATAATTCCTAATAACACATAAGCAATATAGGCAAAATTAGCGTATAAAATGTTTTTCTTGACGATAAACACAATAGCAGCAATCAACAATAAAATTGAAAGGACAACTAATATTTTATGCGGAATATTATGAAGAAAGACAAGACTTCTTTCAGTTACTTCCACGATTTGCTTCACAACCGTTTCAGACAGTCCTTTATAAGAACTTGTATTCGTTATTTTTTCACTGCCAAAAAAGGTTCCTACAAATGTAAAAGATGATAGAATGGCTGATAGTGTCAGCAAGACATATAGATAAATTGGTCGTTTTTTCACAATAATCCTCCTCGTTGTGAAAAAGTTTTCAGTTTTATTTATTATAACGTACGCAGTCAAAAATGGCAACAAAAATAAACAAAAGTTTCACTAGTGTCCTTTATTTTTTTCAAACAAAAGCCCCTCAACTACCAATCAAGGGGCCTATTCGCTATTGAACTAGTTCAAATGCCAAATTTCATCGTTATATTGAGCAATCGTACGGTCAGCAGAGAAGAAGCCTGCTTTTGCAATATTGACAAGAACTTTTTCAAGCCAAACATCACGGTCTTCATAATCCGCAAACATGCGTTCTTTTGTTTCGATATAATCTTCCAAGTCAAGAAGCGTCATGAACCAGTCTTTGTTGATCAATTCATTGTAAAGTCGTTCCAAGCGCTCTTTCTTACCAACTGCAAGAACAGCATCGCTGACAATGAAATCAACCAGCGGTTTGATTGCTTTACGAGCATAGAATTCACTTGACTTATAAGCTTCTTTGGCATACAAATCAATAACTGTTTCAGAATCTTCACCGAAGATATAAATATTGTCATCGCCAACTAATTCATGAATTTCAACATTCGCACCGTCTGACGTACCAAGCGTTAAAGCACCATTTAGCATGAATTTCATGTTACCAGTACCTGAAGCTTCTTTAGAAGCAAGGGAAATTTGCTCAGAAATGTCACCGGCTGCAATTAAGAAGCTAGCTGCTGTTACATTATAGTTTTCAACCATAACGACTTGCAAGTACGGAGAAACTTCTGGGTCGTTAGCAATTACTTCTGACAAGCAAAGGATTAAATGAATAATATCTTGCGCAATCGTGTATGCTGGAGCAGCTTTCCCACCAAAGAAGACTGTAATTGGACGCGCAGGAATGTTTCCGGCCTTGATATCCAAGTATTTGTGAATGACATAAAGAGCATTCATTTGTTGGCGTTTATACTCGTGAAGACGTTTGATTTGGATATCAAAGATTGATTCAGGATTGATTTCAACACCTTGGTGCTCTTTCAAGTGACGAGCTAATTTCCGTTTGTTGTGAGCTTTGATTTTTTCAAGTTCAGCTTTCACATCAGCCTTACCAGAAAATTCAAGTAAGTCTTCTAATTTTGAAGCATCATGGTGCCAATCGCGGCCAATCAAGCTATCAATGTAATTTGACAAGCGTGGATTTGCATGCATGAGCCAGCGACGGAAGGTGATTCCGTTTGTTTTATTGTTGAATTTTTCTGGATAAATGTCGTAAAAGGCTTTGAGTTCTGAGTTTTTCAAGATTTCTGTATGAAGAGCAGCAACCCCATTGACACTATATCCATAGTGAATATCCATGTGAGCCATGTGCACACGATCGTGTTCATCAATGATTTGAACAGCTGGATCTGCGTATTCAGCCTTCACGCGCTTATCCAATTCTTTGATGATTGGAACCAAGTGTGGAACAACTTCTTCCAAGAATTCAAGTGGCCATTTTTCAAGCGCTTCAGCAAGAATTGTGTGGTTTGTATAAGCCGTCATATTCTTAACGATATTGATTGCTTCATCAAGAGAAATGCCACGTTCTGTCAAGAGACGAATCATCTCTGGAATGACCATAGATGGGTGTGTATCGTTGATTTGGATAACAGCATAGTCAGCCAAGTCATGAAGATTGCTACCTTTTTCAATCGCTTCATCAATAATCAATTGTGCGCCATTTGACACCATAAAGTATTGTTGGAAGATACGGAGCAATTCACCTTGCTTATTGCTATCATCTGGATAAAGGAATAGAGTCAAATTACGAGCAATATCTGTCTTATCAAAGTCAATCCCATCTTCAATGATACTTGCATCTACTGAGTCAAGGTCGAACAGACGAAGACGGTTTTTAGTAGCTGTTTTGTAACCAGGCACATCAATATCGTAAAGAGTTGATGTTAAAGTGAAATCAGCAAATGGTACTTGATAGCTACGGCTTGATTTTACTAACCAATTTTGCTCTGTCAACCAGAAGTTTGGTACTGTTGTTTGCTCATTATTTTTCAAGACTTGTTGGAAAAGACCAAAGTGATAGTTCAGGCCCACACCGTCTCCATTCAAACCAAGTGTTGCGATAGAATCAAGGAAACAAGCAGCCAGACGTCCTAAACCACCATTACCAAGTGAAGGTTCTAATTCTACTTCTTCCACTTCAATCAAGTCTTTACCAGCATCTGCCAACTCTTTTTTGACATCATCATAAAGGCCAAGATTAATGAGGTTGTTTGACAACAGTTTTCCAATCAAAAATTCTGCTGAAATGTAATATAATTTCTTTTTATCAGTATTAACTGGCTTTTGTGCACTAGCCAATTTTGTATAGTTTAAAAGGGCAATATACAATTCTTCATTGCTACATTCAGCAATTTCCTTTTGATAAGTTTGTTGGATAAATTCTTGTAAATTTGACATTTTTTCTCCTACCTAGAAAAGAACGTTACAATTCATTCTCTTTCTTTAATAATTTTTTATTTAAACGACGATATGTTTTCGTCAAGCTGTATAACTCCGCTTCAATCACAGGGTCCAATTCATCTGCTGTCATACGCCATGACCAATTGCCACCGATAGTTGATGGGTAATTCATGCGAGCTGAACCATCTAACTCTAGTAAATCTTGCATGGTTGCAATTGCCATAAAGCTAACAGAAGCAAAGATAGTTCGTAACATTGCATGAGGAACTGTTTCATATTCCTTGCGATTGGTGTATTGAGCCATATACTCACGTGTAGCATCATCAATCTCATCACGATACCAACCAAGAACAGTATTGTTGTCGTGTGTCCCTGTGTACATAACAGAATTATTCGGAGCAAGATGTGGGCTATCAATGCTTTCAGCATTTGGATTAAAGGCAAATTGAGTCACTTTCATACCAGGGAAACCAGTTTTTTCACGTAAAACAATTACTTCGTCGGTCATAAAGCCCAAGTCCTCGGCGATGATGTTTAGTTCACCCAATTCTTCCTTCACAGCTTTAAACAAAGCATAGTCAGGTCCCTTAACCCATTTACCAAGAGCGGCTGTATCGGAGCCAGCAGGGATTTCCCAGTAAGATTCAAAGCCACGGAAGTGGTCAATGCGAACTACATCATAAATCTTGAAACTTTCACGTAACCGTTCAATCCACCAACTGTATCCGTCCTCGTCCATTGCTTTCCAGTCATAAATTGGATTTCCCCAAAGCTGACCGGTTGCAGAAAATTCATCTGGCGGGCATCCTGCTACACATGTTGGTTGACCTAGTGCATCTGTTTTAAAGAAATGAGGTTGTGCCCACACATCACAACTATCAGCTGCCACATAGATTGGCATATCGCCAACGATTTCAATATGATGTTCGTTAGCATAATTTTTCAATTCTAACCATTGTTTGAAGAAGAGATATTGCGTAACACGATGATAGGTCAATCGATCAGCTAGCTTTTCGCGATAAGTTGCCAAGCTAGACGCTTCACGACGACGTACCGCTGCATCTGGCCATTCCGTCCAAGCTTTCAAGTCGAAATGCTCTTTAATCGCCATGTATTCAACAAATACTTCAAGCCAAGACGCATTATCTGCTACAAATTTTTCATAAGCCGCTAAATCTCCGCGTTCTAAGAAACGTTTCACAGCTTTTTCTAAAACCGGTCTACGATTGTTGAAAACTTTCGCATAATCTACTTTTCTTGGATCTTGTCCAAAGTCTAAACCGTCAAGATCACTTTCAGTAAGTAGACCCTCTTCAATCAGTCGGTCAAAATCAATAAAATGTGTATTTCCCGCAAATGCAGAGAATGATTGGTAAGGAGAATCTCCATAACTGGTCGTGCCTAAAGGCAAAATTTGCCAGTAGCGTTGCTTTGTTCTTACCAAGAAATCCACAAAATCGTAAGCACTTTTCCCAAATGAGCCGATTCCGTATTTTCCTGGAAGAGAAGAAATATGCATGAGAACACCACTTTGACGCTCTTTCATCTTATCACCTCAATAAATTTTTCTGTTAAATTTTGCATTCATTTAACGAAAACGTTTGCGTTGATTTGATTATAACTTAATTCCGGTCTGTGTGCAACCATTTTTCTAGTTTTTTTGTAAATTTTTAAAATATTTTGGACAATTGAATCATTTTCTTCTATATTTTATCAAGATTTTTGGAGTGGAAAATAAAAAATTTTCAAGATTTTTAAAAAAAGTGTTGCAACCGTTTTCTGTTTGTGGTATACTAAGTATAGTTTAAGAAAACGTTTGCGTAAACTATTTTAAATTGTTATCTTATTATTTTATTCTTTAGGAGGAATAAATCATGAAACGTAAAATGTTGAAAAGTGCTGCAGTTCTTGGAACTGTAGGGTTGGCTAGCTTGCTTTTAGTAGCTTGCGGAAGTAAAACAAGTAATTCTTCTTCTAGCGACGGCAAGAACATTACAGCCTACGTAGAAAAACAATACGAAGGCTACATGAAGAAAGCTGCTGCTGCTTTTGAAAAAGAAACTGGTACAAAAGTTACTATTAAGACAGGTGACCAACTTAAAGGTCTTGAAAATCTTTCACTTGACAACCAATCTGGCAAGGCTCCAGACGTTATGATGTCTCCATATGACCGCGTAGGTAGTCTCGGTTCGGACGGTCAACTTTCAGAAGTGAAACTTGACAAAGGTTCAATGACTGATGGCACAACAAAAGCACTCGTAACTACAAAAGGTAAGACTTATGGCGCACCTGCCGTTATCGAAACATTAGTAATGTACTACAATAAAGACCTTGTTTCTAAAGCTCCAACTACATTTGCTGAATTAGAAGAACTTGCAAAAGACAGCAAATATGCTTTTGCTAGCGAAAATGGCAAAACAACTGGTTTCCTTGCTGACTGGACAAACTTCTATTATACTTATGGTCTGTTAGCGGGTAATGGTGGATACGTCTTTGGTAAGAACGGTACTGATCCTAAAGACATTGGACTTGCAAATGACGGTTCTATCAAAGGTGTTGAATACGCTAAAACTTGGTATGCAAAATGGCCAAAAGGAATGCAAGATACTAAAGGTGCCGCAAACTTAATTCAAACTCAATTCCAATCAGGTAAAACAGCTGCTATCATTGAAGGCCCTTGGAAAGCCGCATCATTCAAAGAAGCTAAAGTGAACTATGGTGTTGCCACTATTCCTACACTTCCAAATGGTAAAAACTATCAAACCTTTGGTGGTGGTAAAGCTTGGGTCATCCCTGCAGGATCTAAAAATGCCAAAGCAGCTCAAAAGTTTGTTAACTTCTTGACTTCGACTGAACAACAAAAAGCTTTCTATGATGCTACAAACGAAGTACCTGCAAACACAGAGGCTCGTAAATACGCTGAAGGAAAAAATGATGAATTGACTTCAGCTGTTATTAAACAATTCCAATCTGCTCAACCTATGCCAAATATCTCTGAAATGAGTACTGTATGGGATCCAGCAGCAAGTATGCTCTTTGATGCTGTAAGTGGTAAAAAAGATACTAAAACCGCTGTAAATGATGCCGTTAAATTGATTAAAGATACTATCAATCAAAAATTTGGTAAAAAATAAAACAGATTGAGGTAGGATAGAACTCGATTGGCAGCACCAGTCGAGTTCTATATTTTAGAAAAAGGAGACTCTGATGACTACACAACAACAGCCACGTAAAGCATTGCTGCTCTCCCTCATCCCAGGACTTGGGCAAATTTATAATAAACAAAAAGCAAAAGGGGCTATCTTTTTAGGAGTTACCATCTTATTTTTGATTTACTTTTTCGCCATTGCTGCTCCTGAGTTAGGAAACTTATTTACTCTCGGTGAGGTGCCTGGACGCGATAACTCTCTTTTCATGCTGATTCGTGGTGCATTCCACTTTATTCTTGTCATTGTTTATTTCATCTTTTATGCTCTCAATCTAAAAGATGCTTATACTATTGCGAAACGTTGGAATAATGATTATCCAGTTCCTACGACTTTCAAAGATATGTTAAAAGGAATTTACGCTAATGGTTTTCCTTACCTATTGATTATTCCTTCATATATTGCAATGACTTTTGCTATCATTTTCCCTGTATTGGTCACTCTTTTAATCGCCTTTACAAACTATGATTTCCAACATTTGCCTCCAACCAAGCTCTTGGATTGGGTTGGCGTGACAAACTTCACTAATATTTGGCGACTTAGCACTTTCCGCTCTGCTTTTGGAGCCGTTCTTGGTTGGACTATTATCTGGGCACTGACTGCCTCAACTGTCCAAATCGTTATTGGTATTTTTACCGCTATTATTGCAAACCAACCATTTATTAAAGGAAAACGCATTTTCGGCGTTATCTTCCTACTGCCTTGGGCTGTCCCAGCATTTATCACTATCTTAACTTTCAGTAACATGTTCAACGATAGTATCGGTGCGATCAATACCCAAGTCATTCCGCTTCTTGGTAAACTATTGCCATTCTTAAATGGACATCTGATTCCTTGGAAAACAGATCCAACCTGGACTAAAATTGCTCTAATTATGATGCAAGGTTGGCTTGGTTTCCCTTACATTTATGTATTGACACTTGGTATCTTGCAATCCATTCCAAACGATCTTTACGAAGCAGCTTACATTGATGGTGCAAATGCATGGCAAAAATTCCGCAATATCACTTTCCCAATGATTTTAGCAGTTGCTGCTCCTACACTCATCAGTCAGTATACTTTCAACTTCAACAACTTCTCTATCATGTACCTCTTTAATGATGGCGGTCCTGGTACGGTTGGTGGTGGTGCAGGTTCGACTGACATCCTCATTTCATGGATTTATCGTTTAACAACAGGTGCAGCTCCTCAATACTCAATGGCTGCTGCGGTAACACTTATCATTTCTCTTATTGTGATTTCAATCTCCATGATTGCGTTCAAGAAACTACATGCATTTGATATGGAGGATGTGTAAGATGAATAATTCTATTAAATTTAAACGCCGTTTAAACCACTTTTTAACTTATTTCTATCTAGTGGCTTTATCTATTATCATTATCTATCCTCTCTTGATTACGATTATGTCTGCTTTCAAGACAGGGAATGTCCTTGCGTTTAAGCTAGATACAGATATTAATTTTAGCCTAGAAAACTTTAGCAAGCTTTTTACTGAAACTCTTTATGGGACTTGGTACTTTAACACTTTAATCATTGCTATCTTGACAATGATTATCCAAACAAGTATAGTTGTACTAGCTGGTTACGCTTATAGTCGTTATAATTTCCTAGCTAGAAAACAAAGTCTGGTCTTCTTCTTAATCATTCAAATGGTGCCAACAATGGCTGCCCTGACCGCCTTCTTCGTTATGGCTTTGATGTTAAATGCGCTCAACCACAGTTGGTTCCTCATCTTCCTTTATGTCGGCGGTGGTATCCCAATGAACGCTTGGCTCATGAAAGGATATTTTGATACTGTGCCTATCTCGCTTGATGAGTCCGCTAAATTGGACGGTGCTGGTCACTTCAGACGCTTCTGGCAAATTGTACTGCCACTCGTTCGTCCAATGATTGCTGTACAAGCTCTCTGGGCTTTCATGGGACCATTCGGAGACTACATCTTATCTAGTTTCTTACTTCGTGAAAAAGAATTCTATACAGTTGCTGTTGGTTTACAAACCTTTGTTAGTGATGTGAAGAATTTGAAGATTGCCTACTTCTCAGCAGGTGCTATCTTGATTGCCTTGCCAATCTGTATCTTATTCTTCTTCCTACAAAAGAACTTTGTATCTGGTTTAACAAGTGGTGGCGACAAGGGATAATCTTGTCCCACCCTCTTTTATTTATAGTTGTATGATAGCCAATAAACACAGTTTATTGGTCGTCACCTGATTATAAATTTTAGAAAGAAATGCTTATGTTACCTTATCCATTTAATTATTTTTCCAGTATTTATGGTTTTAAAAAGCCTTTTGCTAATCGGAAATTGCTGACATGGTTTCAGCTGATTTTCACTAGTGTCTTTTTAATTTCCTTATCCATGATACCAATTGCGATTCAAAATTCTTCACTCAAAAGTTACCCACTCACCACTTTTGTAGACGGTGTTTTTGACTCGCTAACAAAAGAAACAATGGCTGATATTGCAGAGAACGCTAAAATAGAAAATCATCAATTTAGCTATTCTGGCCAGCAAGCAACTCACAATAGCAAAACGGGAACTGTCATTCTTGGAAAAGAGAATACAACCTTAGAAGAAAAGTTAACGCTTGCTTTTGAGCCAAAGCAATTGGTTATTAGTAAAAAAGGAAGAAAACTAGCAGAAATTCAATACCAGCATATTAATCAAGCTACTTTGAAAGATAAAGCCGCTCTGAGTGCTGCCATTTCTCAAGACTGGTTCCAACAAAATCGTGTGACAGTCAGTCTATTTTTGATTCTGATTTCAGGATTTCTATTGGCATTAAACTTCTTTATTATCCTTCTAGGTGCTACTTTTTTCCTTTATTTAACGAAAAAATCCCGTCTCTTCTCCTTTAAAACAGTCAAAGAATGCTATCACTTTGCTTTGAACTGTTTGGGATTGCCAACTTTGATTGCTGTTGCAGTAGGGTTATTGTTCGGTCAAGCCATGACCACTATGATTACCATTCAAAACATTCTTTTTGTTCTTTATCTCGTCATTATTTTCTATCGGACACATTTCCGTGATGAAAAAATGAAAAAGTAGGAGGTTTTTTATGCGAGTTACTATTAAAGAAGTTGCTAAATTGGCAGGAGTTTCGCCTTCTACCGTTACCCGTGTGATTCAAAACAAATCCAGCATTAGCGATGAAACAAAAAAAAGAGTCCGCAAGGCTATGAAAGAATTGAATTATCACCCTAATCTCAATGCACGTAGTCTTGTTAGCAGTTACACACAAGTCATTGGGATTGTTTTACCTGATGATTCAGACACTTTTTATCAAAATCCGTTCTTTCCTTCTGTTTTCCGCGGAATTGCTCAGGTGGCTTCCGAGCATCACTACGCTATCCAAATTGCAACCGGGAAAAATGAAAAAGAGCGCATGGAAGCCATTTCCCAAATGGTTCTTGGCAAACGAGTAGACGGACTCATCTTTCTCTACTCTCAAGAAAATGATCCACTAGTGAAAATGGTCAGTGAAGAACAATTTCCTTTCTTAATTTTAGGAAAATCGCTTTCTCCGTTTATTCCTTTGGTGGATAATGACAATATCCAAGCTGGATATGACGCAACAGAATATTTTATCAAAAAAGACTGCCACAATATTGCTTTTATTGGTGGTAGCAAAAGACTATTTGTAACGCAAGATCGCTATAAAGGGTATCAAAAAGCACTAGAGGATTATCACTTAGAGCTTGACCCTCAAAATACAGCCTTTGCAAATGAATTTTTGGAAGACAAAGGATATCAATTTACCAAGCGCCTTCTCAGTCATGATACAAAAATTGATGCTATTATCACAACAGACAGTATGCTGGCAGAAGGAGTTTGTAATTATTTAAATGAAAATCAATTGTCTGTTCCCACTCTAGCCTTTGACTCTATTAAACCCAAACTTGATTTAACAGCTTATGTAGACATTAACACATTAGAGCTAGGGCGGGTTTCGTTCAAGACTATTCTACAAATTATCAATGATACCAAAGAAAATCGACAAATTTGCTATCGCCAATTGATTCCACATCGCATTATCGAACGATAAAGAAAGGAAGTTTATGACTTTCCGAACATTCCAAGCCTATTTAGATGACCAAAGTCTCATCACTATTGAGTTAGAAAAACAATTTTATGCCGAACCATTACAATTTACAATTGAAACGGTTGATCGTGCAGAAACTTTACGGATAAGAGCTGTAGGAGAACATGACAACTTCGTGCAATACCGTCTTGCTCCTCTTGAGCCGTTAGATTTAACCAGTCATTATTGGATTTACGACCAAGATCGCAATAAAACTTTCTTACAATTTCGCCATATTGTGAGAAAACCGATTTTTGACCAAACATTTACCTACAACGGAAGCGATTTAGGGGCTCATTATACTCCACAAGCAACTATTTTTAAGCTTTGGGCACCAATTTCTGAACAAGTATTGCTTCATTTGCAAAATGACATTTACCCAATGATGCTCGGAGAAAAAGGAGTTTGGCAAGCAGAAGTCTCTGGAGATTTTGATGGGGCGGCTTATTACTATCTACACAAAGTGAATGGTCATTGGGTGGAAGTACACGATCCTTATGCCTTATCTTCAGAAAGCAATTCTGGCGTTAGTTATGTTGTCAATCCAGAGAAAATTACTCGCCCAATTCACCGAGCAGCAACACAAATTCCAATAACAAAAGCTGTTATCTACGAGATGAGTGTGCGAGATTTTTCCATGCAAAAAGAAGCTGAGTTTTCTTACCCTGGTAAATTCAAATCCCTAACAGAGTCTCCGCAATTGCAAGAGCATACTTTAGGAATGGATTACATCAAACAGCTTGGAGTAACCCACATTCAGCTCATGCCTTTGTATGATTTTGGCAGCGTTGATGAAAATCATACAGAACTCGTGTATAACTGGGGCTACGACCCTATGCAATACAATCTTCCTGACGGTAGCTTTGCAACGAATCCACATGATCCTTATACAAGAATCGTTGAATTGCAAGAAGCAATCGCTACTTATCATCAAGCCGACATTAGTGTTATCATGGACGTCGTTTACAATCATGTCTACGATCCTAAAGCCTATGCTTTTGAAAAAATCGTCCCAGGCTATTTCTTCCGCTACGATCACAACGGCAATTTGACAAATGGGACTTTCTGTGGGAACGATGTGGCAAGTGAGCGGGCAATGGTTCGTAGCTATATTAAGCATTCCCTCAAACAATGGCTAACTCTTTATGGAATGGATGGCTTCCGCTTTGACCTCATGGGCATTCTAGATATGGAAACCATGAAGCAGATTGCAGAGGAATTGAAGTTTCTTTATCCAAATGTTTATTTGTATGGAGAAGGGTGGCGTATGGCTACCGGACTGGATAGCAATCGGCTTGCACATCAATTCAACGCCGCTCAATTACCAAACTATGGTTTTTTCAGCGACCACTTCCGCAATACAATCAAAGAAACGATTTTAGAAGGCAGTCAAATCCAAGATCCTAAACCAATAGATACAATAGAAAATGTATTGACGGCTAATGTTGGATTAACGGAAACAGCACATTTTATTGCACCCCAGCAAGCTATCAACTACGTAGAATGCCATGATGATGCAACGGCTTTTGATTATTTTACAATTAAAAAGCCAGATATCTCTCTAAATGAGCGGTTAGCAGATGCACGACTCGCTTTGCATATTACTTTGTTAGCTCAGGGAGTACCATTCATCCATAGCGGGCAAGAGTTTTTCCGCAGTAAAAACCTCATGGATAATACTTATAATGCTCCAGACACCATCAACCGTCTTGATTGGCTACGCTCCATTGAATATGAGAAAGACGTAGATTTTATTCGCCAGTTAGTCCAATTCAGAAAAGCAAATCCGCTCCTCAGTTTGGAAACAAGAACAGAAATTAAAGATTACTGTTCTATCGAATGGCTAACTGATTCTGTGGTTGAATATAAAATTAAAGAAAAAGAAGATCAAATCACAATCCTCATTAACTTTGGAAACGAAGCATTTAGCTATCCAAATCAGGATAAACAAGCTATTTTTATCAACTACCCAGAGATCAGCCTTGACGTTCCTCTCAATACTAACAAAGATTCCTGTACTGTCCCTGCAAAACAAGTTCTCGTACTTAAATAATCGTAACATCTGTTTTATTTGTCTCGCACTAAAAACCACGAGACAGACTGAAAGTCATATAACAAAAAACATCAGATTGGCTAAACAAACCAATCTGATATTTTATTCTTCTACGAAACGTCCAAGAATGTGAACATTATCTGCTACCGATACAAAAGCATGCGGATCGGTTTTACGCATAATATGTTTAAATTCATTAAATTCAGCACGCGTAATGACTGTAATCAAAACAGTCTTTTTCTCATGATTGTAAGTTCCTTCTGCACCATTAACCATGGTTGCACCACGATGCAATTTGTTATGAATTTTATCAACAACTTCTTCGGGATGACTGGTAATAATCATCGCCTGCATCTTCTTTTGCTTAGTAAAGACTGCATCTGTCACACGGCTTGACACAAAAATCGTAATCATCGAATATAGTGCATATTTCCAGCCGAAAGTCACACCGGCAATGATCATAATCATGCCATTAACCATAAAGGAAATATTTCCCACATTTCTGCCGGTTTTCTTCCGAACCGTCAAGCTGACAATATCCGTCCCCCCACTGGAAATATTGGAACGCAAAGCAAAGCCGATTCCCATTCCCATGATGACCCCACCAAACAAGGCATTGATAATCGGGTCATTTGTTAAACTCACTTCAGGAACAAACTGGATAAACAGCGAGCTCATGGAAACGGTTATAAAAGTAAATACCGTAAACTTGTGCCCAATTTGATACCAAGCCAAAATCATCAGCGGGATATTGATGAGGTAGAAAGTCACAGAAACAGGAATAGTAAATCCTAAAAAACGTGTACTTAAAGCAGCTAAAATCTGTGCCAATCCAGTCGCACCACTTGAATAAACATGTCCCGGTTGAAAGAAAAGATTCACTGCAACCGCAGATAGAAAACCATAAATGAGCGAAGCAGAAATCTTTTCATCGTATTTCTCACGAGAAATACTCTTAAGTACTCGTATCAACTTAAAATCATAGGCTAGACGGCGCAAATAATAACGCAATCGTTTGTAAATCTTACTTTTCTTCATGAGTTTCTACTTGTAAACTTAATTCTTCAAGTTGTTTGGCGTCAACTATGCTTGGTGCCTGAGTCATTGGATCACTTGCTTTGTTGTTTTTAGGGAAAGCAATCACTTCGCGGATATTTTCCTCACCAGCCAGCAACATGACAAAGCGATCGAGGCCAATTGCCAGTCCACCATGTGGCGGGAAACCATAATCCATTGCTTCTAGCAAGAAACCAAATTGATCAGTAGCTTCTTCTTCAGAAAAACCAAGGGCTTTAAACATTCGTTCTTGCAAATCTTTGTGGTTAATACGAAGACTTCCACCACCCAATTCATAACCATTCAAGACAATATCATAAGCAATAGCACGAACCCTGCTCAAATCACCTTCTAATTCATGGGCTGTGTCCGCTTGTGGAAGAGTGAAGGGATGGTGTGCACTCATATAACGACCTTCTTCTTCCGACCATTCAAACATTGGCCAATCCACAACCCAAAGGTAATTAAATTTCGATTCATCAATCAAGCCCAACTCTTTTGCCAAACGTATACGCAAAGCACCTAGTGCTGCATTGGCAATTTCCAGTGTATCCGCTACAAAAAGAACCAAATCATTGTCTTCAAGCTGTAAAGCATCTGTCAAGTCACTTGTCAAGCCTTTCAAAAACTTAGCAACTGGTCCATTTAGTTCACCTGATGCCACTTTCACCCAAGCAAGTCCTTTTGCTCCATACTGTTTTGCTTGCTCTGTCAACTTATCTATATCTTTTCGCGAATAGCTGTCAGCTGCATTTTTCACAACAATAGCTTTAACAGCTGGTGCTTCTGAGAAAACTTTGAAGTCAATTCCCTTGACAAGATCTGTCAAGTCTTGCAATAGCATCTCAAAACGTGTATCTGGTTTATCACTTCCATACAAAGCCATTGCATCATCATATTTCATTCGTGGGAATGGTAGTGTAACCTCAATCCCCTTCGTTTCTTTCATCACTCGAGCAATCAAGCCTTCTGTAATATCTTGAATTTCTTGATCAGATAGGAAAGAAGTTTCTAAGTCAACTTGTGTAAACTCTGGTTGACGGTCTCCGCGCAAATCCTCATCACGGAAGCATTTTACAATTTGATAATACCGATCAAATCCAGCATTCATCAACAGTTGCTTGGTAATTTGAGGGCTTTGTGGCAGAGCATAGAAATGACCTTGGTTCACTCGACTTGGTACCAAATAATCACGCGCCCCTTCTGGAGTTGACTTAGTAAGAAACGGCGTTTCCACATCAATAAATTCAAGCTCATCTAAGTAATTGCGGATAGAATGTGTTACCTTAGCTCGCAATTTCAAATTTGCCAACATTTCAGGACGACGAAGGTCTAAATAACGGTAACGGAGACGGGTATCATCATTCGCTTCAATACCGTCTTTGATTTCAAATGGAGTCGTTTTGGCCGTATTGAGAACTGTCAGATTCTCCACGTGTAGTTCAACAGTTCCCGTTGCCAATTTATCATTCGCCTGCGTACGGGCTTCTACTTTTCCAGTCACTTCAATCACATATTCGCTTCGTAAACTTTCAGCGATTTCCATGACTTCTTTATCCACATTTTCAGGATTGATAACTAGCTGCATGATGCCTTCACGGTCGCGCAAATCAATGAAAATCAACCCTCCCAAGTCACGACGACGGGACACCCAACCTTTCAAAGTGATTTCTTGACCAACATGTTCACTACGAACACGCCCAGCATACATTGAACGTTTCATTTTTATTCTCCAAACTTTTAATTCTTTTACTATTTTACCACAAAAGCGATGAAAAAGAAGACATGCTTTTCAAAATCTTCATATCTTAACGTAATATTTCACAAAAGAAGATGACGACTCACCTCTTACTTTCTTTGTCATATAATTCAGGATGCAAAACCTTGACCACATAACTTGATGCTAAGCGCAATAGCCCTGCTGCTAAGCCAAAAATCGGTGCTAAAAACCGAAAAAAGAAATCCCCTCTCACAAAATAGGCAATTCCTCCTATAATCAAAAAAACAATTAGAAACTGAATTACAGACGGAATGATTATTTTTTTCATTGTTCTCTCCACTTCTACTTCAACATTCTACTATAGTTATGAGAAAAAAAGCCATTTGACCGGCTTTCTCCCTTTTTAAATTAAAACCCCAGTTGTTCAAAAATTGTTTGAAAATCTTCTTGGATCTGATTTAAATCAACCGTTAATTCTTCACGAGTGTGATTGTTTTTGACGGTAACTTGGTTACTTTCAATTTCACTTTCGCCAAGAGTTATCAACACTTTAGCAGAAAAAGTATCTGCTGACTTGAATTGCGCTTTCAACTTACGGTTTAAATAATCACGTTCAGCTGTAAATCCTTGCTTACGAAGTGCTTGTACAATTTCCAACGCTTTGTTATTAGCACCTTCTCCCAAAACTGCAACATAAACGTCTAAGCTATCCTCCAGCGGCAATGCCACACCCTGCTTTTCAAGAACAAGAAGCAGGCGCTCCACGCCCATTCCAAAGCCAAAACCAGCCGTCTCTGGGCCACCAAAATAAGCAACAAGGCTATCATAGCGACCACCTGCACAGATTGTCAATTCATTACCCGCCACAGCTGCGGTAAATTCAAAAATCGTATGATTGTAATAATCCAATCCGCGAACCATGTTGGTATTGATAACATAAGGAATTTTTAGTGCTTCCAACATCGAACGCACAGCTTGAAAATGAGTTTGGCTTTCTTCATCTAGATAATCCAAAATAGAGGGTGCATTTTCAACAGCGAGTTTATCTTCTTTTTCCTTACTGTCTAGCACACGGAGAGGATTTTCTTCTAGACGACGCTGGCTATCTTTAGAAAGACTGTCTTTCAGCGGCGTCAAATAATCAATCAATGCTTGACGGTAAGCGGCGCGACTCTCTGCATTCCCCAAACTATTCAACTGCAACGTTACACCTTGAATACCAATTTCATTGAAAAATTGAGCTGCCATGGCGATTGTCTCTACATCTGTCGCAGGATTATTGGAACCAAAACACTCTACACCAATCTGATGAAACTCACGCAAACGTCCAGCCTGAGGACGCTCATAACGAAACATAGAGCCCATATAATAAAGTTTCACCGGCTTTTGGACTTCTGGTGCAAAGAGCTTATTTTCCACATAAGAACGTACAACTGGTGCTGTTCCTTCTGGGCGTAATGTGATATGACGGTCGCCTTTGTCATAAAAATCATACATTTCTTTGGTTACAATGTCAGTCGTGTCTCCAACAGAACGACTAATCACTTCATAATGCTCAAATAGTGGGGTGCGAATTTCTGCGTAATGATATTTTTTAAATGTTTTGCGAGCAAATTCTTCTACATATTGCCATTTGACAGACTCTTGAGGGAGAATATCCTGAGTCCCTTTCGGTTTTTGTAATTTCATAGCTTTCCTCTTCATTCATATAATATAATTATTTTACCACAAGTAGCAGATTTTGAGGACAGTTTCAGTATATTTTCTCTAAAAAGCTAGCACGCTCTGCTATTTTCCAAAAAATAAAAGAAAATCTGTCAAGTAACTTTACTTTACAAAATTTTTTTGATATACTATTACAGTTGATGAAAATCAAAGAGATTGAATCGAACTTATATTAAAAGGAGAATAAAGAAAATGGCAGTACCTGCACGTCGCACTTCAAAAGCGAAGAAAAACAAACGCCGCACTCACTACAAAATTACAGCTCCATCTGTACATTTTGACGAAACTACTGGAGATTACTCACGTTCTCACCGTGTATCCCTCAAAGGATACTACAAAGGACGTAAAATCGCCAAAGCTGCAGCAGCAGAATAATAGAAGGGAGCTATCATGCGCGTAAATATCACACTTGAACACAAAGCATCTGGTGAACGCTTGTACCTTACTTCTAAAAACAAACGTAACACTCCAGACCGTCTTCAATTGAAAAAATACTCACCAAAATTACGTAAACATGTAGTGTTTACAGAAGTGAAATAGTGGGTCATTACGTTTCAGTGGAAACGAAAAAAACTTGATTTAACGCGATTCTTGAATTTTCAAAATTCAATGTATTGCAATAAAAATCAACCGGATGACTACATTTTTTGTGAAATAAATTAGATGTTCGGATATATAGAAAACGCTCTAGTCATACTGTCTAGAGCGTTTTTGTGTTGTTTAAGAAATTTAGATGGCGGCTTTAGATAACTACACATTCCAGTATTCTTTAAATAAGATTGAATCGATGAAAACTAGAAAGGATTATTATGTTTTATAAATTGCAAGAATAAGTGCAACATTTATTCGAACTCATCCTCTAGAGCTTCACAAGAAGTTCTGTAACCTAAACATTTTCGTGGTCGGTGATTGATATCATATAAAGCCTTGTTCAAATCCTCATCAGAGATAGTGGCTAAATCTGTTTTCTTTGGGAAATATTCTCTTAGTAAGCCATTTGCGTTTTCATTGCTTCCTCTCTGCCAGGATGAATAGGCATCCGCAAAGAAAAAGGAAATTCCTAAATTCTCTACCAGAGGATAGCAGGCAAACTCTTTTCCCCTGTCTGAAGTGAAGGTTTTAAGAGCCTCTTTTGGAAATAGCCTACAAAGTTTTTCGATGGCTGAAAACATGGCTTTGGCTGTTCTATCTGGTATCTTGAAAGCTAAGTAAAAACGAGTTTTTCGCTCTAGAAAGGTCGCTAAACACCCCTTGCTTTTGCCTCTGGAAGACACCACAGTATCAAGCTCCCAGTGCCCAAAAGTTTCACGATTACGGACCTCTTTAGGACGTTTGGAAATTGGCGTACCAATCCTAAATCTTCCACGTGTTTCTTTGGGTTGTCGAGTTTTTCCTTTACGACGAAGGACGCTCAAATCCAGATCAATCAAACCAGCATAGAGCCAGTTATAGATGGTTTTAAAAGCTACCATTGGCTTTTGTTCAAGCTGATAGCGGCCACAAATCTGTTCAGGCGACCAGGAGGATTTTAAACCGTTCTCAATTTCCTTTTTCAACTTTGGTGTCAAACAAGACTTCCGACCTTTTTGCTTAGCCCTGTGATCGTACTGTTCCTGTGCTGAGGTTGCGGAATAACCATTTTGGCATCGTCTTAACTCTCTTGAAATGGTAGACTTATGGACGCCAAGTTTACTTGCAATTTGGCAAGGTTTCAAACCTAATTCCAAGTAGGTTTCTATCTTTATTCGGTCAGTTATGGTAAGATGGAAGTAGCTCATAGTTTTTCCTCGGGTTCTGTTTGTGTGGTTACTTACAGTTTACACCAATGAAACACTATGAGTTTTTTTGTTGCACTATATTTTACAATTTATCGTTTACAAAAAATAAATTTCAATACTGTATTTACAATCATGAAAGACTAGAACTTCATGAACTACAAAAGGAGTATCAAAATGATAAAGTTAGCACAAAACTTAAATATGAAAACCAATTATTTTGCCCTGGTTGTTGCAAAGTGGATTTAATCATAAATGAGAAAAAAGGGAAAATCTACTTATCGACTCATCCCAAATCGCCTCATGGTGACGGATGTGAATATACTCTGGATTCTGCTTCGAAAATGGAGTTGAAAGAATACTATGAGAAAATTGATGCAGACTTAGCTGTGCAATTGTTAGAACGTATTTTGGAAGAAAAGACTATTAGAGCAACTCGGATAGGGAATGCCAACTCTTCGAAAGATAATAACCAGGGTTCTGATTTAAAATTTGTTCTAGAAAATAAAGATGGTATCAGAAAATATTTACCTCGCAGATCCCTCCTCCTAAATGAATTAGAAGTTTCTGACCATCTGACTATGTACTATGGAGAGTGTAAGGTGTTTATAGGAAAGACTGATAAGAAGTACTACCTACGAATGTTTCGAAACAATGATCAAGCTAAGTACATCTGTAATTTAGTAATTCCTGAAAGAGTGTATAAGTATTTGGAGAATGAATTAAGATTTATCCCACAATCAAAAGATTTAAGTTTTAAACATTCAAGAGCAAATGCAGTTCCGGTAAAGTTAGCTTTTGTTTCTACCATGAAGAAAAAACATGAATACTATAATTAATACTTAGGTTTTTCAAAATTACTTAGAGTAAAACGTATGGAATAATTAATTTTATCCCAATGTCTATTTAACTGAATATAACAAAATGTTAATATTGAGTAGAGAGCTGTGCTTTTTTAAAAAAATAGTCTACAATATAAATATAGACAAATAAGAAGGAGAGAAAAATTATGGTATATCTTCACAGATTTTTAGGACAATGGCTAGATAAAAACCACTCTTCAGATAAATCCTCGATTATCCGAAGTGTATTAACTATCGGTAGTGGGGTTGACGAATACTTAAAACAGATTGAAGTCCGCAGACGATTCACGCTGGCAGTAAACCAAGACAGATATTTTTATACCGTGCCTAAAGAAATTGAAATCGGAGATACCAGAGCAGATAGATACTATCGTATGGAAATGAGAAACTACGAAAGCATAGCGTCTAACACCGTCTTTTACGGTAATGGAACATCCATTCTAGTCAAGGCATTATTTGAGGGTAAGGGAGAGATAGAGCGTATCTATGAATACGAAACACTCGACCTATTCTTAGAGGATCTAAAAGAGGAAGTAGCAATCACAATTAGTTGCACTTACAAACCTTGCTATATCCTTGCTAGTGACTTTGAGGTATTTCAACCAAGACTCGAACTAGGGAAGCTTTATTGTCACTATGCTCAAGCGCCTAACTATCGCAAACCAATTGCTGAAGTAGAAATTTAAAACTTTCAGACTCAATTAGAATAGGTATTTTTCGCAAGTTTTAAAGAGGAGTATTGTCATGGGACTTTCATATGCACCAGACTATGTATGGACAGATCATTTTATTCAAAGAGCTAATGAACGATTTGGAATTAAAGAAGAGCAACTTCCTAAATGGATTTCTAAGCAGATAAATAGTTTGACACTATATGATTCAAGCGAGGGACAAAATCCAGAAAAGCGAAAGTATATATCTGATAGTGGAATTATTTTGGTTTGTGATATTTTTAACGAATTGTATTTGTTTAAGTTGAATTTTTAAAACGATACTTACTTATATATAGATGATACTAGTATATTAATAGATTGTTGGTACCGAAATTTTAATTAGCTGATATTCCGTCAAAAAGAAATTCATAAAATCTTACTAGTATCAAATTTAAATAATCTTACGAGCATAATAGATAACAAGATGATTATAAAACTTTTCTATTGTCACTTTTCTTGATATAATGGTATATGGTTAAAGGTTTCAAAAGAGGTATTCATTTATGACAGATGTTTTTATTAGTTACAGACGGGAAGATGGTCTAGCAAATGCTGACTTTCTTTCAGAAAAGTTAACTAATTCTGGTTGTCGCGTTTTTTTTGATAAAAAAAATATACCTCCTGGTGCTGATTTTGATCATGCTATTAAAACACATCTTGAACAATGTAACGATGTTCTTTTAGTGGTAACTAAATCCTATTTTGGGAAGAAAGACTTGAATCATCAACTGATGATACATCAAGATTCTGACTGGGTTAGAAAAGAAATTGCCCTAGCACTTTCTCAAAATAAGACTATTATTCCTATATTATTTAACGGTGTCTCACTTCCTGAGGCTTCATATATTCCTGATGATATTAGAGCTGTTCTAAAGAAACAATATATAAAAGTTTCTAATGACGATGATTGGGATTTTTTAATGAATAAAATTAAAAATTCACTCTCTCAAAATACCCAAACTCATATGAAATTTGGACAATATGTTAAAATTTTTAATACCATTTCCCAAAATAAAAAAAATCATTTTACGGACGAAATCAAAAACGTTTGCAAAAAGCTAAATGAAGAAAAAATCAATAAACAGTTAATCCCATTATTAAATTCTGATGAATCAAATGACATTAAATTTCTAGCATACTATACTATTTTCACCTTCTATCGCAGACGAGAAGAAAAGTCTAAAATTTATAATTTTATCGAAAAATACAGCTCATATTTCGAGGATTATCCTTTTAACAATATCGTATTATCTCAGTACTATAAATTTAAATATGATGAAAATATAGATGATTTTGAAAGTTTGGACAAGGCGATTTGTTTTGCGAATGAGACTAGGATGCAGATCCAAAATAATTATGGAGTATACATTACATATTCAGAGCTTGTTGCAATTGGGCTAGAAAACAATTATTTAAGATATAGGAAACATGTGCAAGAAGCTATAAAATCAATTGATAAAGCAAATCAACTAAATGAAGACTATCCTAAAAATCATTATATTCATGGGAAACTTCTAGCTTTTTCTGGTGATTATACAAATGGAATTAACTTCATAAAAAGAGCAATTGATTTGGAAGACAGAGAAAATACAGATTCTTTCATTAGAATTCTCCAATATAGTACTTCAAAAGAATCAATCATTTACAAAATGGAGAATAAAAAGTTAGAAGAACGGTTAAAAAGATATATCATTCTTAACAGCTTATTTCTTATAGCTTTTATAATTATTTTATGTTGTTTAATTGTGTATTTTAGGTAATAAAATGAAAATTATAGATCAAATTCTTCATTTCCCAAATAAATCATGGGGTGAAGATAGAATATTTATTGGCAATAATCTTGTTGGAGTTATTGATGGTTCAAGCCCAATCAGCGTCATTCCGATTTCGCCTTATCATTCCCAAGCAGAGTGGCTTTCAGAGAATCTTGCTCAAAAAATTCCTTTATACGGTAATGCTTGCTTGCCTGATATTTGTAAAAACATTACAAATCAGTTAAATGCTTCTCACTCTAGTGTTTTAAAGAAGTTTAATGAAGCAACTTTGCCATGTGCTGTCTTAGCAGGAATTCAAATGATTGATGATTATCTCCATGGGTATGTAATTGGAGATTGTACTCTTATCATTCAATTTCATACAGGTGAAATAAAAATTTTAACCGATAATAGAATTAGACATTTTTCGAATTTAACAAGGATAATTAGAAATGAGGCTTTATTATCAGGAAATGATAGTGCGAAAGCTGTCAAAAATCAAATGACACAAAACCGAAAAATGATGAATACGACTGATGGTTTCTGGACAGTAGCACTAACAGGGGCATTTCAAACGCAATTTCTCGAGTGCCAGTATAAAACTGAAGAAATCAATAAATGTTTGCTTTTTTCAGATGGTTTCGAACGAGTTTTCAGCAATTCTTTGTGTTCCATTTCCGATATTCTGGATAGTAAAGTGACTCTCTACTCAGCACTTCATTCTCTTAGAAATTGGGAAAAGTCATCTAAAAATATAGATGTTAAACAACATGATGATGTTAGTGCTGTGCTAATAGAATTATAAGAGGTGTATTATGCAGGAAAAAATATTACAAAATGCTAAAGTTTTATATGATTTTCATAATCAAAATAGGACTACGATAAGTACTGACTTCATGTTAATAATGGGCTCTCATGATCTACGTGTAGCAAATCATGCTGCAAGTCTTTTTCTACAAGGTAAAGCTCCCTTTTTAGTCTGTAGCGGAGGATATGGGAAAATAACAAAATCGTTATGGAACAATACTGAAGCTGAAACTTACGCTCAAATATGTATTGAAAATGGTGTCCCTAAAGATAAAATCTTAATCGAAAACAAATCGACTAATTCAGGTGAAAATTTTAATTTTACAAAAAAATTACTAGAATCTCGCAATATAAAGGTTTCGACGGGGACTATTGTATGTAAAAACTACTTAAGCCGCCGAGCATTGGCAACCGCAAAAAAACAGTGGCCAGAGGTAGAATGGTTTATAGAGACTCCTAATCTTTCCTTTGATGAATATATTAAAAACGAATCAAATATTGACAGAATGATAAATCTATTGGTAGGAGATATCCAAAGATTGATGATTTATCCTAATTTTGGATTTCAAATTCCTGTTACTATTCCACAAGAGATTTTAAATTCATATGATTTTCTTGTGAAACATGGCTATACTCAGTTTCTTATTGACGAAAACAACTCATAAAAAAGCAGACGATTATAAATCGCCTGCTTTTTGTTCACAAAAATGAGATAATATGAGAAATAAAAAATCTCACTTAACTATTATTACTTTCTTTGAGGATGATGATATAAGGTGTAAAATCATATTCTAATATTTTTACATCTTGTTCTTTTTTTAAATGTTCCCAATTTGTAATACAATCATGTGTCTGTTTAGAACGATCTTTAATTGCATCCCATTTATAACCGCTCGATATCATGAATAGACTCCATCGACGATGTTCAATTTTCTCCAATTTTTCTTTAACACTGATATTATTTATGTCAGAAAATTCTTTTTTTGCTAGTATATAATTTCTTTTTGTAGATTGATGCATTGATTGTCTTATAGATGATTCTTTATGGAACAGTTCTAGCTTATCCCATTCTACGTTGATATTATTGGAATTTTCAAGAGAAGAATCCAAATGGTTTCCTGTATTTTGGACGCAAGTATAATTGTAGTTGAAAAGTTTTGCTTGATTCAGGATATCTTCATTTCGAATGGCTTCATACGAAAATATATCTTCTTCGGGTTCTATGAATAATACATCATCTTGCAAATACAGAGGTTGTCCAAAAACAATTATTTGTCCTTTAAATTCTTGAGATTGACTATTAGTATTTATTTTACGTATACTTTCTAACAGTCCTACCTTATTATGATTGTTTCCTGTAGAAATTACGAAATAAGTAAAGATATCTTCCAGGTGGCAGTCGGAAAGTATTTTTCTAAATTGCACTGATTCCACATCGATATCCCAAAACCTAATTTTCATTTTTCCATCTACTTCAAACGTGCGTGAAGATTCAGTAGGGTCATCTTTACTCGATAGCGATAATGTATACTGTTTAATTTTTTCCCCTTTAATAATTTTAAGATCTTTATAAGATACTTCATTAATAATATCTGGGTGAAAATTATTGAGAAAAATCCCTATTTTACTCTTCATATTTTTATCAAAGACATCAAATATTATTGTAGAGTCTGCTGATAAAACCGATAAAGATAATGCTTCAGTCAACGTATGTTGACCAATCTCACCAAATCCTATAATACCAATATGAACATCATCTGATGTTTGATAATCACCATTCGACTGTTGAAAAATGGGATACTTCTCAAACATATTTTCAACAGCTTTCCTTTGAATATTTAATAATTGAACATTCTTGAAATCCAAATTATCCTGACTATTATTTTGAAAAATTACTTTTTCGAAAGCGGGGTCATTACAAGTGAAATAAATCGTTTGGTGAGAAGAGCTATTCTTGGAATGACTAGTATTCTTTTGAATCTCTTTTATATTTTTTAAAAAGGCACAATTAGTATGTACGTTCTGATCGCAAAGTAAAATATAATCAAATTTTTCCAAGTGAATTTTTCTAAGTAGTTTCTCATATCCTTCATCTTGATATTTTTGAATGATCGAAACTCCCATTTCTCTCAGGCTATTTTTAGTATCTCCTTGTAGAATTTCTTCTTCAATTAAGGTAATTTTGCACTCTTTGGATAATGATTTGACAAACTTATCTCTGTTTTCGCCTTTACCTAAAATTAAAAATGATATTGGTTTTTTTCTTTTCAAAAGATACATAAAATATGAATATGGGGTTCTGGCAAAAATAATTAGAGCTCCAATTGTACAAAAAGGTGCTGCTATCACTGCAAGGCAATAAATATACGTTATAATCGCCACATGTAAGTGTTGATTTTCATCTAAAAATTTTATAGCATCTGCCTGACTGATATCTGAATCAAGTTTATATGCCTTTATAACATTTTGAAAATTTAGAGAAAATCTAAAAAAAACATTATCAACTGCACTATAATAAAGACACCCTTCAGCTATAAAAATTAAAGCTACAACTACCGTTGCTATAATCAGATATTTCCTGTATTTTGTTTTTTTCATAAAATGCTCCATAAAAAATAAATGTTTAAATTATGGTCGAACTCAACTTGATTAAAATGAATTTGCAATCCCTATACATAAAAATTTGATATGTAATCATTACAATCAAAAGTCCTTACAAGAATTATATCATTTTTAAGAGATAACTTGTTGAACTCTCTTAATATTATTAAAAAATGTTTTAGGAGATGCTAATAACTAGGAATATGTTTTTTAGATTCATTCAAACGAAGCCAATTTAGTTTAATGTGTCGTCTTGATAATTTCATCTTAGGCCTGTTTAGAAATATACCGAAGGTGGGTGTGATAATAGTTATGCTCAACAGTTATTTCAGTGTAAAGATACTCTCTTTTATTATAGAACAAAATAATCTATTACAGTTATTATCGTTTAGACAACTCAATATTTAATAGAGTGTTGCTTAAGATAATCATTATATTGCTTACTCTATTAAGGAATTCCTATATCTACGATATATTTTTCAATCCAATAACATGTATTTCTACTGATTATTATTTATAAACCTAAAAAGAACAAATTTGTCTTCATAAGAAATTCTACTAGCTAAAGATAACGAAATGATTCTCCCACACTCCTCAACAAATTACTTGGATTTTATGATCTCTATCTTCTAAAGAGAAATCAAAATACTATTTAACAAACTATTTTGATTTAGATTCTATCAACTACATAAACAAAGGAGCAAATTATATCATTTGGAATGATGACAAGTCTAATGATTTTGAATCTAATTTTCTACAACAAGCCGGTCTATTTTTAGCTTCTGCTACTCCGTTCTTTCAATTAGTGTGTTTAGATGAAACTATTATGGATGGACTCGAAAAATTTAAACTTTCAAATGATAAACAACTGATTAAATTTAATGAGTGGATTCACAACTATAAAAGATCTTCTCTTTTTATCTATCGAATCAATCATCGAGCAGTTTTTGATTTATTTACCCATTTGCAACAAAATTCTTATTTTAAGCACGATGAATATATAGAGAAAATTAAACAAGAAGAATTTGCCTTATTAAAAGATCGAAACCAGTTTAATGATTTACAAAAAAATAAAATGATGGAAATCATATTGTTCCTTGTCGGTTCTGTCTCTGTTCTTGAAGTTGTAGATATTTTTACTGATAATATTAAAATTTTATCAATAAGTGCTTTGATTACTATCTCTTTGTCTGTTGGAATACTCATTTATAGAAATCGCAAATGATATTTAAAGTCGATGAAATCAATCTTTCAAAGGCTTTTTTCTTATATCTCAAACTAAATATCAAATATTTATAATCATCAAGAAATCATTTCAGCCAAATCTATCATGGCTTGTTCAATCTTATCCTTTCCTTTTTGCATAACATGAAGATAGATTTTTTCTATCTCTCTACTATCCTCTGAATGTCCTACAAATTTTCGAATCACGTTTAGACTTACATTTTTATCTGCCATAACTGAAACAAAGCTATGTCGAAACATGTGAGGAACTATGTGAACAGGTCTGCCAAAATCAACTAAGTCATCAATATCTTTATAAGGTTTTCCACTTTTTTGTTGTATTTCGCAGACTGACTTGAACCACCTTGCAGGAACATTGAAATTTCTGTATGATACAATGAGCTACCTTGCTGATTCTTACATTTAATATACGTGATACTAGTTTCCATATTTTAATTTATAAGTAAAATAATCAACCATCTTATGAAAGTAGAATTTTCAACAATCATAAAAAAGAAAACATAGAAATAAAGAGTTTAAAACATCTGTCTTAAACTCTTTATTTCTCACTGTTGCTCGCCAATACAGCATTCTTCGTGCTCATCTAAACTTTCGTCTGTCTGAATGGTGACTTTTGTAATTCCATACATTTTGAGATGTTGGCGAATGAGCTGCTGAGTTTCTGCTTGTTGTTCGGGATGTTTCATGCAAATATGAATCATCGCAAATTTTTCTAGCCCATCAGTTGTCCAAACATTTAGCTGAGTGATTGTTTGGATATTCTCGATTGTTTGAATCTCTGCATAAAGATCATTCAAGTTCACATCACTCGGTACGTGATCAAGAAAGATTTGAACATTTTCCCAAAACTTTGGCAGTGCTTTACTCAAGATAAAAGTCGAAATGATGAGCGAAAGCAATGGGTCAAGGAAATACCAATTTGTAAAACGAAGAATGAAGGATACAAAGATCACAGCCAACCAGCCTAAAATATCTTCTAGAAAATGCAGACTCAGAATGGATTCATTGTGTGTATGTCCATGGCTAACCACTCTGCTGGCTGCAAAGTTGATTACAATTGCAAAAATTCCCAAAATAAGCATACCATCGTAATTTACCCGTTCAGGCGCAAACAGCTTGGGAACATTTTCAACCAGAATGAGAATAGAACCTACTATTAAAATGGTAGAAGTCAACATAGCTCCCAGCAAACTATACCGTTTATAGCCTAATGTATAGTTTCTATCATCTCGTCTATTGGAAATTTTTTCAAAAAACGCCGACAAGCCAATCGCTAAGGCATCTCCTGTATCATGTACCGCATCTGCCAGTACAGCACTAGAATTAAATAGAGCTCCAAAGATAAATTCAATAATTGCAAACGAAAAATTTAACAGAAATGCAATCCAGACATTTTTACTTGATTTCATTATTGTCTCCTTCTAATCGCACATTGAGATTTGATTTTATTTATTGTATAATGTATTCAAAACAAAACACTTTGTTCAATTATATTATCTACTATTTTAACGGAGGAAACAAGAAACAAATCTAATGCTTCGTTTGATAGTGTACATTTAAGGAGATTTGTTCGGAAACGATGGATAGACGAGTTAAAAAATCACGCGCAGCCATTTATCAGGCTTTTCTCACTCTTTTGAATCAAAAAAGCTATGAGTCCCTCACAGTTCAAGAAATCATTGACCTTGCAGATGTCGGTCGGTCGACTTTCTATGCTCATTTTGAGACGAAAGAGGCACTACTTGAAGAAATGTGCCAAGATTTGTTCCAGCATACGTTTGTTGAGCGCTACCAAGCAAGTGAACTTTTTGACGCAACAGCTCATATTTTTTACCATTTCAGGAAAAACCAAGATAAAATAGCTACTTTATTATTGTCTAAAAATATTTATTTTATCAATCGTTTAAAATTAGAACTAGAGCATTATCTTTTTCCTCTCATTCGCGAAAAGCTATTGATACAAAAGTCTGATTTACCAGAACCATTTTTAAAAAACTATGTCACGACAACTTTTATTGAAACAGTTACTTGGTGGTTGGGACAACGAAATAAAATCGATGAAGCCACTATTACAGCCTACTATCTTGAGCTAATGCACTAATATAGGGCTATAATTTTGACTATCTCTATGGTATAATTTTTTTTAAGAACCCTTCTAGGAGAATTTATGAAAAAACAACATTCTATCTTTTTATTACCAGGAATTATCATGGTGGGTGTCGCTTTGCGGACGCCCTTTACAACGCTTCCAACTGTCTTAACAGACATTGCCAACGGACTTCATGTTTCAGTTAGTTCCCTCGGTCTTTTGACCAGTCTGCCCTTAATCATGTTTGCTCTCTGTTCTTCATTTTCGGCGCATTTAGCGAGCAAAATTGGGCTCGAACGGCTTTTTACTCTTGTCCTTGCTCTGCTTACCATTGGATCTTTCATTCGGATTTTTAATCTACCACTTCTTTATGTGGGGACGATTCTCATTGGAGTTTCCATTGCAGTACTTAATGTTTTACTTCCAAGTGTCATCCAAGCCAATCAACCGCATCGGATTGGACTCTTGACAACCATGTATGTAACCTCTATGGGGCTATCAACCGCTATTGCTTCTTCTATTGCAGTGCCGATAACAAAAGCAACTTCATGGCAAGGTCTTGTTCTTTTTTTGACAATGGTTTGTCTTTTAGCATTTTTGATTTGGCTACCAAATACATCTTATAACCATTTCTTAATGAACAAAAATAAAGAGCAACAAGGTAACTCTATCTGGAAAAATAAAAAAGTTTGGGCTATTATTATTTTTGGTGGCTTGCAATCATTGCTTTTTTATACTTGCCTAACCTGGCTACCAACTATGGCAACACAAGCCGGCATTTCAAATGCTTCTGCTGGAGTTTTAGCCTCTGTCTTTAACTTGATTAGTCTACCTTTTTCAATGACCATTCCTAGCTTGACAACACGGCTGTCTCCTCGTCATCGTATGATAATGTTAGCAATTATCTCTGCTGCGGGTATCCTTGGTATTAGCATGCTCTTAATTCAAACGAATGATTTCTTTTATTGGCTTATTGCCAATATCCTCATTGGGTCAGCTGTGAGTGCTCTTTTCCCATATCTTATGGTTACTTTTTCAACAAAAACGAGTAGCCCTGAACAAACTGCTCAGCTATCTGGCTTAGCACAAACAGGTGGTTATTTACTAGCTGCTTTTGGACCAGCTCTATTTGGTTATAGTGCCGATTTCTTCCATTCTTGGCTACCTGCTGTATATGTCTTGCTCATTCTTACAATCATTATGATTATTGCCCTCTTTTATGTAGAGAAATCTGATAAAATTTTATAAAAATCAAAAACAGAATGGAGAGTGAACCTTTTTCAGTTGTTGGACTCTTTTCTCCACTCTGTTTTTTTTAATTATCTATTTTCCATGTCTTAGCATCTGGCAATAAACCTACCTTCGAAATTTTAGAAACGTGCCGATTGCCCATAACATAAAAGCCTAGAGGCACAGCTCGCCATTCATCTGTGCAAGTCACGCCAATTCGAGAGCGCGAGCCAATTTGAAACGGGACAGCATTTTCTACCAATTGCAATCTTGAAGTGGTCAAACCTTGACCATCAAATTCCTTGGTAATCCCTGCAAATTTAGTTAATTTTCCTGGGCCGTTGGCAATCAATGTCCCGTCTGGCAATTCCAAGGCTCGAATCAAGACAGCTTCTGCAACATTCTCAGCTCTTGTGACTAAATTCAACATTTGATGTCCGTAGATTTGATAGACATACCAGTGTCCAGCAGATAAATACATAGACTCGTTTTTCGGTGTTCGTTTGCCATGCGCACTATGACAAGCACTATCTTTAGCTCCCAAATAGGCTTCTGTCTCAACAATTCGTCCCAACACTTGTCCGTCTAAGCACAATTGCATACCTAACAAGGACTTAGCCGTTGCGACTGTATCTGTCTGCATGATATGTTTAAATTCTTTTGATAACATGATTTCATTATAACATGAATTCCATACAAAAAAGCAATCGAGAAAGACTGCTTTTTTTGTTTAGGAGATTATGATGAAAAAAGTTTTTTTTAGGATTAGTTATAAGATACCTTGTGTTGCTTAAATTTGTCTTAATAGAAAACAGTTAAACCGCTTTCAAAAATTCTTTTTTGTGTTAAAATAATAACAAAGAAGAAAAATGAACATTCTGATTATCACCCCACAATGATATCATGCTTATAAAGAAGAAATTTTATGAACAAACGACCTATCCGCCTTGTCATAAGCGATATTGACGGTACTATTTTAAATGACCAACACCAAGTTGATTATCAGCTAAAAACACAGCTTCCTCTTTTGCAGGAAAAAGGAATCCCTTTTGTGTTGGCATCTGCACGTTCACCACTTGGCATGGAGCCAATCGCACAGCAGCTTGGTCTCATTGACAATCCATTGGCTTGCTACAATGGCGCTCTTGTCATCAAAGGAAATCCTCAGAATTATGATATTTTAATGGAACACGCTTTGGATAAAAAAGAAGTTCGTTGTCTGCTAGAGCTCGTCCAAGAGAAGTTTCCAGCTGTAGCTATCAATCTCTATACAGGAAAGGATTGGTTTGCTGAACAGATTGACAAATGGGTTCAGGAAGAAGCAGATATTACCGGTGAAAATCCTATCCTTCAATCTCTAGTTTCTGTTGTAGAACATTATGCTTCTATTCACAAACTTCTTCTGATAGGTGAAACAGTCATCATTCAAAATCTTCACGACTATCTGCAAAACACAGATTTTCCTAAAACAGCCTTTTATCTTTCAAAAGAGAATTATCTAGAAGTTACAGCTAAACAGGTTTCTAAGGAAAATGCTCTTCAAGAGATTGCTCATTTTTACCAAATCCCTCTCCAGCAAGTCATGGCAATCGGTGATAACTTCAACGATCTCCCCATGCTGAAATTGGCCGGTTTAGGAGTGGCTATGGGAAATGCTCCTAAAGCAGTCAAAGAGCAAGCTACTATAGTCACTCTGACAAACAATGAGGGAGGAGTCGCTCAAGCAATAGAGCAATACGTCTTGGATTAACAGCTATCTTTCCAAAATACAATAGAAAAACGAACAGATTCATAAAATTCTCTAGTTCTCCATATAAAAATTAAGGGAATTATGTACCTGTTTACACAACCGCAAAGTATAGTTGTCAAATTTACAAAATCTTGTTTTAAAATACTACATATTGTAATTGGTGTAAACTGCTATATAGTTCCCAAAAATAAAACACGGACAAGCAAACTAGCAACCAACTAGTTAATTTGTGTTCGTGTTTTATTTTTCTTATTTAAAATTCTCAATTGCTCCGTCATAATTTGCCCATTCTTTGCTGAAGAATCGATCATTCATCCGGTAAGTCGGAGCAGGCTTTGGATTGGAAATAAAAGGATTGACAGCCTTATCAAACGCCAGCCAGCCAAGCCAGCCCATGTGAATGGTGTCCTGCATAAAATAAGGTTTCCCACCATCGTTTGAAAAGTCTGCAATATTGGTAAAACCTTGGCTTTCCAACTGATAACGAATTTTCTTCACCGCTTGTTGATACTTTTCTTGACTCAAACCAGTATAGGCCATCCACTTTGCATTGACAGGGGGAATAACAAAGATTGGATTCGTTTTTGACTTGGCAAATTGCTTCAAAACAAGCTGTAAGTCATTATACTCAGGAGACTTGACATAGGATAGCTTTTCCTGCGCACCTTTGAGCTTCTTTAAATGCTTTCGCAAACGGCGACGATAGAACTTATTATCAATTCCCAAGTTATTATTGTTAGTGTTTTTTTGTGCATCTTTAATAGCAAATTTTTCTAAATCCTCGTAGGAAAATTTATTTGGTAAACGCTTGACTTGAGGCTGAACCAATTTTTCATAATTTGCATTGCGTTCGGCAAATAGTGAGCTAAAAAGAGCATCCTCCCGCTGATTCAAACGACTAATAAGACGAATATATTGCTTGTCAAAATTTGACAGTTTCTGATTAGCAGCGACTTTTTTTACATTGTCTTTCATAGCCACTGTCGGATACAGTTGTAAGAGACGCTTAGCCGCATACTGAGCAGCAATATCTCCTTCTTGCTGACGCAAGAAACTGGTCAATTGATCACTATTAAAATATTGTTGAAATGCTGCTGGACTGTAGCCTTTTTTGGTAAACCATTGAGGAGAGACCACATACACGACTGTTTTATTTTTCAGTTGAGGAAGCAGCTGCTGCATACCAAAATATTGTGTAAGAGACGCTGCGGCACGTTGCCCCAAAAAATACGGACGGTAATTGCGGTTGTATTTTTCTGACAAAACCGCAGGATGCATACTGTCAAAGCGCAGCCATTCACTTGAACCAAAGTAAGGAACAAAGCGGTGCTTTTTATCTGTCAAAGTACGTACTTTTTGTGTTCTTCCCTTGAAACTTCCCGCCGTCAAAGTAACGGCTGAGCGCTTTTCAGCTTGGTAATCATGTTGTTGCTTGGTTGGGTAGAAAAATAGTAAAGCCACCACCATCAAAAGGGCGCAGAAAACTGGACCTAAAATGAGCCACAATCGTTTAAGCATTGCGAAGCTCCGTTACACCTTCAATAATTTTATTAGCCGTATTCCAATCATCACGACCAAATTCTGAGACGGGAACATGGATGTCAAAATGGTTTTCTAGCTCAACAATCAATTCCACAGTACCCATACTGTCCAGGACTCCTGCATCAAACAAATCTTCGTCCATCATGTCTGATACATCTTCCATAAACAAATCATCAATAATTTCTAATACTTCTGCTTTTACGTCCATTAGAGAACTCCTTTTTTATTTTTTAAACCATAAGTCATTCAAAAATCCTGAGAAGATTAAGAATGAAAACATTACAACATTAAAAGTGATAAACATCCCCACTGCTTGTGTCCATTTGTTATCTGGCAATGGTGGCAAATTCTTCTTTTTCCGTTCTTTATTGACGGTCTTCTTCTTTCGCACCCAAGCGTCATTGATAACGAGCCCTAGACCATGAAAGAGTCCATAAGCAATGTAATACCAAGTCACACCGTGCCAAAAGCCCATGACTAGCATGTTGATGATATAAGCTACGCTTGAAGTGGTGTTCCGATTTTTAAATACTTTATTTCGGATAAGTACTGTGACCAGCCGCATAAATACAAAATCACGGAACCAGAAAGACAGACTCATGTGCCAACGATTCCAAAACTCTTTCAAATCGCGCGAAACGAAAGGTTTATTAAAGTTAATCGGACTTTTAATGCCCATTAGATTGGAAATAGCGAGGGCAAACATGGAATAACCCGCAAAGTCAAAAAATAAATCCAATCCAAATACATACATCACTCCTAGAGTTGGCAGGTTGAAGATACCACCCATTTGCACTGCATATTGCTTGAGAGGAGGCAAAATCATTGAGCCTAAAATATGTGCCAAGATAAACTTGTATAGAAAGCCAAGCATTATGTATTGAACGGATTGCTCCAACATATCTAGCAGTTCATCACGCTCAGGGATATTTTCATAATCTTGATTGAACCGCTTAAAACGATCAATCGGTCCACTTGAAAAAGTCGGCATAAAGAGCATAAAACGTAGAAATTCCCATAAGCTAAAGTCTTTTAGTACGCCATCTCGCAGCTCAATAATCATTCCTACTGAACGAAAAGTCAAATAAGAAATTCCCAAAAAGCCTAAGAGTGATTGATGTCCATAAATCGCTGGCATCACTTTTACAAGGAAAAGCGGCAAGATAGAGAGAGCAATGTGCAAGTAGAATATCCACTTGCCGTCTCTTGCTTTTCGATAAATTTTGTAAGACCAAACCCAAATCATCTGCCAAATAACGTAAAACAGTAGCGCATAAATTTGCGTTAACTTCGGTCCAGTCAGCATAAAAATGATAAAAGCAAAGCTGACCAGAGCTTCGTAAATGGGAAATCTTTTTTTGAAGAATAAACCAACAAAGATTGGCAAAACGGCTAAAATGATATAAACAAAATACTGCGGATCCCCGTACGGTTCCAAGTGAGGAAGCTGTCTTATGAAATCCATCATCGGTTGTTGACCTCGCTAATCAAACCTTTAATATCAATCTTACCATTTGGTGTCAATGGCAAGGAATCCCGATAAAGGAATTTGGAAGGCATCATATAAGACATCATAATATCTTGCAAATCTTCTTTGATAGCTTTGGTGATGTCAATCTCACGCTCAAATTGTTCCTTAACCCCGTCCTTCAGGATGACATAGGCTAGAAGGTTTTGTACTTTATGATCTTTATTGTAACGCGGTACAGCCACAGCTGAGTCCACATATTGAGACTTGTTCAGGTTTTGGGAAACATCTTCTAATTCAATACGAAAACCGTTGAACTTGATTTGGAAATCCATACGACCGCCATAAAGCAGTAAACCTTCATCTGTCATAGTACCAACATCACCTGTATGATAAGCTGGTAACCCTTCAAATTCAAAGAATGCTTCGGCTGTTTTCTCTGGATTGTTCATATAGCCTTTTGATACAGCTGGTCCAGATATAATGATTTCTCCTTGCTCACCATTTGGCAATTTGTTTCCGTCTTCATCAATCACAAAAGTTGGAGAATCTGCTTTGGTATAGCCAATCGGCAAGCGTTTCATATTTGTCAGCATATCATCCGTTATAGCAACGGCAGATAGAGCCACAGTTGCTTCTGTCGGACCGTAAGCATTGATAATACGTGCATTTGGAAAACGGTCACGCAATTTTTGAGCCGTTTTAACCGTCAATTCTTCTCCGTCAAAGTAGAAATGTGTAATGCCTGGCATTTTTTCAGCATTGAAATCTTCAGACAGCATTGCCATGTCTGCAAAAGACGGCGTGGATGTCCAAATAGCGATTGGCAAGTTCAAAATAGTCTCAAACAGCTGCTTGAAATCTTGCGTAATGGCAGACGGAACTGCAAAAAGTGTTCCTCCAAGTGCCAAGGTTGGCGCCCAGTACATAACCGATAAATCAAAAGAGTAAGGTGGCTGCGCCAACATTTGCGGACGAGCTGGAGTCGCAAATTCCTTATCTGTAATCATCCAGTTGGTAAAGCTAAGCAAATTATCGTGCGAGATTTGCACACCCTTTGGCTTTCCAGTCGTTCCTGAGGTGAAAATGATATAGTAATTCGCATCACCTTTAACAGGGTGTGTAATTTCGTAAGGATGTTTGGCTGCAAAAGCTACTTGAACTGTTGTTACATCAAGAATCGGAATCGTCACATCTTTCAGCGGAAAGTCATTGATTGCAATAATGAGACTAGGCTGTGCCACTTCCACAATCGCTGTCACGCGCTCCAGAGCTGAATGACTATCAATCGGAATATAAGCATGTCCTGACTTCGTCAAAGCTACAAAGGTTGCTAACATGTCGTATTCTTGTCCACCAAACACCACCACTGGTGACTTTTCAGGAAGCGCAAGACTATCAATCTTTGCAGCGAGCGAATCCGAGTCCACTTTCAAATCATGATAAGTATGAGCTTCTCCGAGGACATTGTAAACTGGAAAATCTGGTTGAGACTGAGCAAAGCGCTCAATCGTTTCAATCATGTCGTTAATTACTGAATTGGTCACAGTCTGCTCCTAAAATTCATTATAGATAAAACCACCTTGGCCTTGACCAAGATAATTAAAGAAATAAAGCAACGCTAGAAATATCACAAAATAAAGCAGCGTCTGTCCAAAAAATTTAAAAATTATTTTATGTTTTTTCATCATATTCATCACTTTTGTCTTACTTCTAGATAAGACTTAGTATATTTTACCATTTTCTAACGCTATTTTTCAATACAAAACATTCTTTAATTGAGGAATTCAGTTAGAATTAAGGTTTATTTACAACAAACCTAGACAAATTACAGATACTTCTTGACACAGTTAGCTGAAAAAATACGTCTACTAACAGCAACTTTTGATAATATATAAAAATTTTATATATTTTCTTGACTTTAAAAAGAAAAAGAACTATACTATGTATAGAAAAATTATATATAAAAATATTATATATAGGAGGTGCTCATGTATTTTCCAACATCTTCTACCTTGATTGAATTTCTCATTCTAGCGATTTTGGAAAGCGAAGATTCCTATGGCTATGAGGTTAGCCAAACGATTAAATTGATTGCCAATATCAAGGAATCAACCTTATATCCTATTTTGAAAAAGTTAGAAAAAAATCGTTATTTAACGACTTACTCGCAAGAATATCAAGGTCGAAAACGGAAGTATTACTCCCTTACTCCAGAAGGGCGAAAGCAGTTAAACACCCTTAAAAGGGAGTGGGAGTTATATACAGCGACAGTCAACGGTATCATAGAAGGGAACATTCGCCATGACAAAAACTGACTATTTAGCCGCACTAGAGAAATACTTGAAAACATTGCCAGAAGCAGATTATAAAGAAGCAATGGATTATTTTACGGAATACTTTGAAGAAGCCGGACCTGAAAATGAAGCACAAGTCATTGAGGAGTTGGGAGATCCCAAAGACGCAGCAGAAGAGATTATTCGCTCACTTTCATCAAATCAAGCAGAAGAAATGTCAACTCGTCCTCAACACCAGTCATCTGCACACAATCACCAATCATATACCGACAATGCTTATATCTTTGAAGACTATGCAACAATCTCTGAATTACATATTGATGTCACCACGCAAGATATTCTGATTGAGCCTTCACCTGATGATTTTTTCCACATCAAATACTATAATGGAAAAGGCAACAATCAAATCATTTCTACTGTTCAAAACGAGAAGTGGCACATTACAGAAAAAGGCAACACGCATTATAGTGGTTTGGACTGGATTATTAACGTCATGAAAAACGGTTTTGATAATCATCCTATTTGCATTCAAATCCCGAATGGCAAGATTCTTCAGTCATTCTCACTTCAAGCAACTTCTGGTGATGTAGCTGTATCTCATCTTCAAACACAAAAAGGAACGATTGAGCTTTCAAGTGGTGATTTGACCATGCGTCATTGCCATTTGCAACAGACCAATGTTACCCTTATCAGTGGTGATATTCATCTAGCACATGTCAAATTAACGGATTGTAAGCTATCTCTCGTGTCAGGGGATCTCGACACGCATTCTTTAGAAATTGCTGGTAAAACCTCTATTCAAACAACAAGCGGAGATATTTCACTTCATCTGCTGCACCATGATTTCAGCTATGATCTTGAAACAGTGCACGGAGACATTTCTATCTCTGATCAGCTCCAGCCGAGCCACCAAATCGTTGGCAACACAATCCGTCATAAAGTATCAACTTCTACAGATTCTCTTACTATCCAAGCTGTCAGCGGAGACATCAATCTTTATTAGAGGTTTCGCATGAAACAGATTCATTGGTTATTCTTTGATGTTGGCTCAACTTTGGTAAATGAAGAAAAAGCCTACCAAGATCGGATTGAGCAGGCTATTGCGGATACTCACATTTCTTATGCAGCATTTTATCAAACTATGATTCACTATTTTAAGGAAAACAAAAAGGGCGATGCGGAGGCTCTGAACGATTATGGTCTGAAGCGTCCGTCTTGGAGGTCTGATTTAGAGGTGCTGTATCCTGACTGCAAGCAAGCGCTGAAAACTCTCCACCAGCACTACAAGATTGGGATTATTGCCAACCAGTTACCGAACTTGCAAGCAAGATTGGGAAGATTTGGTATTGATTCTTGGATTGATCTGGTGATTTCCTCTGCCGATGTTGGCTTGGCAAAACCTGATCTCGCTATTTTTGAGTTAGCTCTCCAACAAGCGAACTGCTTAGCTGAAGGCGCTGTGATGATTGGCGACCGTTTGTACAATGATATTCTTCCGGCTAAACAACTTGGAATGCAAACCATTTGGATCCGACAGAGATTTAGCCGCTTGACCCACGTAACGAATCCAGCAGAAGCACCAGATTGGACTGTTGATAATTTGACAGAGATTCTAGAGATTTTAGGCTGAGCATGCAAAAAACTAGAGTTGTTTCGCTCTAGTTTTTTTAACGTTATCAACTTTATTATATCATAAATTTTTTTCAAAAATAGACTTGTTTCTTCTTATTTTTGTGATATATTGAAAGTGAAAAAAGGGGAATTCTTTAAGCAGTTCGTCAGAAGGGAGGATTTATAATTAGAGCTGTAGTTTTATCAATTTGATTTTATAAAAAGGAGGAAACACTATGAGGCGTTTAGGTTTAATGTTTATTAGCTTTTTAAGTTTCTTAGTTCTAGCCTTTGGCATTGGAACGACTGTAAAAGCTGATGAAACTACTGTTAAAAATTTTGATGTTGTAACAGTTACTAAAGATGAAATCTTAGCCAATTATGTTAGTAATACAGGCGTTAGTTTTGCAGAAGCTGAACGTACTTTATTCCCCAATAAGAGCACTTCTCAAGCTAGAAATGCTCAGCTAAATGAAGAAACTTCATATGTAGTGTTACGTGGTGCTACATATCAAGATGATACGTTAATTTCTTATATTCCAAATAATGCAGGACATGTCTATTTTTATTGTGAAGTTAGTAAAAGCGGTTGGTTTAGAGGAATAAAACGAATTGTTTATGCAGGTTATTATTCTGGAAGTTTAATATTCCAAGGAAATTTTCAATACGCTTTACCCGATGCCAATAGAATACACTTTACTTTAAACGGTCATTTGTATAGAAATACATCAACAACCACTTCAATCGGAGCTGGAATTGGTATTGGTCAGGTTGGTAGCTTTAATGTCGGAGTTGCTGATACATCTAGTTACCACAGTCCATTATATTATCATGGAAATAGGAGTTATTAAGTATGAAAAAAAAGATTGTTATTTTTCAAGCTATTTGGTTTGTTTGTTCCCCTTTCATTTCTTTATTTATTTGTAGAAATATGCCAATTATACGTGATTTATTATTTCATATATTTTTCTTAGTTTTAATCCTATCACAATGGTTAGCGATTAAAACACTATCACACCTTGACGATTAAGCAAAGGTCAAACGAAAGAGGTTGGGTTTTCCAGCCTCTTTTGTCTATCGTCACCGTACGCCAGGACCTCCGCCCATGCCGTTTCCATTTTGGGTAGTCAGGCTAGCTGTTGCGGTCGTGCTTTGTCCATTGACTGTAATGGTGTAGCTTTCACCGTCTTTGATAGCAGCTGAGCTAGCGAGAACGGATTGGAAATTTTTAGCAGCGGTATAGCTGAGGATTTCTTTGCCTGACGAATCGGTAATCGTCACCTTGTCCCCAGCACTACCAGACACATTCGCAAGGATGGAAGCTTGCTTAGAATTTGAGCCAAAGCCCATTGCCATGCCATTGCTGCCGACCATTACAACGGTTCCGCCAGTAATGGTGCCATTTCCGTCATAGTCAAGAGCGCCATTGCCACCATTTGTCGGCCCGTCCACATAGACTTCACCACCTGAAATGGTCAAATCCCCGTTAGAATCCAATCCGTCACCTTGGGCATTAACCTTGACTTTACCACCTGTGATGGTCAGACTGACACCAGCGGTTGCTTGTCCCGGAGCGCTCTCGCTACTGCTACCGTCTGCTGCATTGATTCCGTCGTCATTGGCTGTCAGGTCTAAATCCCCACCGTTAATGGTGACGGTTTTGCCTTCCAGCGCTTCTTCGCTCTTTTCTACCTTAATCGTACCGCCGTCAATAAGAGCCGTATTAGAAGCGTGAATACCATCATCTCCAGCGTTAATGGTAATCTTTCCAGACTGGATATAGAAATTGCCTAATGATGTATCTTCATCATTATCCGCATGAATGGCATCTTCCGTTGCAGTCAAATTCATTGTCGCGTCTTTAATATTGATTGCGTCATTCGCTGAAAGAGCGTTTTTATAACCTTTAATCGTGTAGGTTCCGCCTGTAATGCGCAAATCATCATTGGACTCAATAGCATTGCCATACTTGCCTTCTACCGTCAGACTACCAGAACCGTTGAAAGTGAGATCATCCTTGCTGTAAATCGCAGCGTCATAGTCTGTATTCTTGTGATTGGCAGAATCCGAAATCGTGTTCTTGCTACCTTTTGCAAGCGTGATAAAAGTCTTATCTGCATTTTCTACGACAATTGCAGCATCTGTTCCAGTCATCCTGACCCCATTCAGCACGAGCTGAACCTTGTCTTGGTCGCCAACTTTAACGACAACTTGGACATTTTTACTTGAACCAGATAAGACATAAGTCCCAGCTTTGGTAATCGTCACTGTAGAGCCGGACACTTCCGCACCAGAACCAGAAGTCTTGGCAGATGACCCACTCAAGCTAATCTTAGTTGCTTTTGATTCATCATAAGAAGCATCTTGGTCACGCTTAGTAAAGTAATCAGATATCTTGGTGGTTGTTGTCTTACTTGTGCTAGAAGAGCTAGTGCCGGTTGAGTTGGTGTTTGTCATACTGCACGCCCCTAAAGCAACTGTCAATAGGACAAGTGGAATCAAACGTTTGAACTGTTTTCGTTTTGAGGTTGATCTTCTCATGGCTGTCCTCCTTTTATAGTTCATTTTCTTTTGTGACATAGCGGCTAATGGCAATCTCTAAATTCCCATTTCGCGTCCGCAAAGCGTCCATTAACTCTTTCTCTGTCATCGTACCATTTAATTGGACAATATACTTAATCTTGAACAGACTTCCCATATCAGACGTTTTGACATTTGCTAATTCAACATAGTTGGCCGCCTTTTGAAAGATGTCATCAAAGACCGTCTCATAGTCCAAACTTTCTGGAATGACAACGGTCACTTGACGCATAGAATGCTTCATCTGCCCGAAATTCACCGTTTCCAGCAACAACATGACAACCGACATGATGATCGTAAAGACGCTGGCAAAGACAAGATAGCCCATACCGACAGCAATCCCAATCGTCATCGCAAGGAAAATCGCCAGCAATTCCTTAGCACCACCCGGTGCTGAACGAAAGCGAATCAAGCCGAAAGCCCCCATGACCGCAACCCCTGCACCCAGACTGCCATTGACTAGGAAAATGACAATGGCAATCAAAGTCGGCAGCATAACCAAGGTCATCATAAAGGACTTGCTGTAAATGGTTTTGTATTGATAGACCTTAGCTAATATCAGCCCCAGCACAAGGGCGATACCAATCGCACCAAACATACTGGCTGGATTGACCGTTGTCCCCGTAAAGACATCACTAAATAGCTGATCGAACATGATTGATTACTCCTTTGTAGTCGGTTGTTTTCTTGTAGGCAACCCCGTATTTTGAGAAAGACTTTGGAAAAACGTGGTGGCGATCCAAAATCTCTGCTAGCCAGAGCGGATACGCCCCCGGCACTTTGATTTCCATGATGACATGGTTGTCAGGAAGAAGGTTCTTGCCGTCTTTTCCTGCCAGTAAACTCAAATTTTTCGTCCGATAAGCCACATCATAGTCAATGGTAATCCGCACATTGGAGTTTTCTAAGCCTTTTAGAGAGTAGCGGTTGTAGTAGATATACATCATGGGCTGTACGCCACCGTAACGCTCACAAAGCCATTCGATTTCCTGTTTAATCTGCGAATCCTCAAGCTGGCATTCCCCTGCGAGATACTGCTCTGCTGTCAACAACTCAGTCGCAATCCGACGTTTATACACGACCTTGCGCACTTTTTTCTTGATTTCCAAAAAGACTTGGCTATCAGCCTGAGGGCTAGCATCATAAGTGCGCACGCGCAATTTTTCCTTGAAATAAGGCTTCTCCAAAGACTCCCGAATCATCTGATAGGTCGGTGTATCATAGTAGAGGTTGCCAATCGTTGAATAGACGTGCTCATCTTCTGCCATATACGCTTCAAACTCCTGTAGCAAATCTGCCAACGTTTCCTTTGAGATGACGTACTTGGTTTCTATCCGTTGAAATTTATCTTTAAATGTTTTTTTAGCCATGAGATTGCTCTCCTTTGTCGTTCTTTATCTACGTAGTTTACGGGCAAATCCTTAAAAGAAAGCTAAAAAAAACTTAAAGAAAACAAAACACCCCCATTTTCTGGAGGTGTTTAATAAATGTCTGTAGAATGAAATAGAAACTAGAAGCTACCGCAATCTTATTCTTCACTCTTCTCTTCTTTTTCTTTTTTGATAAGAAAACTGAAAATAATCAGAATAGCTGCTACCAGAAAAATCCAGTACCACACATCATGGCTGCTTCTCGGACCAGAGTAGAGGGAACGTGAAAAATAAATCATCAGATACAAGGAAGTTTCATTATAAAATTCCCAGTTAAAGTGATAGCTGCCTACTGGATAGGACCGCTTATGCGAACACTCTGGCACAAAGATCTGCAAAAGCAAAAATGTTCCCAACACAGCAAAATAAATCACATTGAACACGTCTAATTTCGCATAAGGTTCAACAACCAAGGAAACGAATATCATCATGCTCAACAGATAAAACCGCCACCGAAACCAAAATTCGTTATTAAAATGAAATCGTATCATCCCATCACACTTTCTAATTTTCTGCTCGTTCCTCTTCGTCTTTATCCTACCACTCTGACAGACAAACTTCAAGTAAGATGAAGGAGAAATGTTAGTTGATTTCTGCTACTTTTCCTGCTTCTGCTTTAGGCTCTTTACCCTTGCGACGGGCAAGGACATCTGCATAGTGCTTGCGGCTGTTATTGAGCACGGAAAGGAAGGTCGCATAAAAGCTATCGTCTTTGACTTGGTGCAAAATCACCACATAGTCCGCCAACTGTTGGTAAGGCGTCGCCACTTCTTTGCGCAATCGCTTGACATCATAGCTCACTTTTTGCAATTTCTCTTGGGAGCGAGAGGCAAAGAGTTGTTCAAAAGCTGAGTGACTTTCGGTCAGATTTTCAACGAATTTTCCAAGCGCTAAAGTCCCCACCTGCTCCTTATATGGGGCTGTTTTTAGCTTGTCCAGTAAGCTGACAACGAGGGCGGTTTCTTCCTCGTAATGCTTCTGATGAGCGTCTTTGTATTGGTCAAACAAGCGTTTCAAGCTGGCATAAGCCGCCTTTTCCTCTTCCCGCTTGGCTGCCCGATACGGTTTCAGCGCATCGCGAAGAGCTTGCAAATCAGCGTCGCGCAATTCGTCAGCCGCACTAATCGAAGCTGACTTTTCACTCGCCCGAATCTGACCGAGAGAGGCTTGATAAGCAGGCAAGGCTGCCTTGATCTTCTTGACGAGAGCGGTAATGACGTCCTCATTTTTAAAGTCGAGCGCTTCTTTCTCCACATCGTCTAAAAAACGAGTGATAAACTGCGTGAATTCCGCATGGCGGAGATTACTAATTTTAAGTCCAATGAGCTTTTCTTGCTTCATAAATTCCTTCTTTCCTTTTTTACTTGTCACTTAAAGCGACCGTTTCAATGACTTCTCCTTTTTTCTATCGACTGGGGCGACAACTTAAACTACTTTGGATTCACTCTTTCGACTCGGTCGACAGTCTAAACTACTTTTCATTCATTCTTTCGACCCAGTCGACGGTCTAAACTACTTTGCATTCTTTCTTTCGACCCAGTCGACAGTCTAAACTACTTTTCGTTCACTCTTTCGACCCGGTCGACGGTCTGAACGACAATCAGTTTGCCTTGTCAGCCGCGTGGACGAAGTAAAATTGTCTCGCCTCACCTCATCAGCCAACGAAATCCAGAAAAATCATCTCATTTAGTATAACATGAATGGGAAATTATAGGAAATTTTCTGAAAAAGAGGATTAACCACTTTCAAAACAGTTTGAACACACAGTCCTTAATGGAACGCAGAAGCAGAAAAGGTATTTTTCTTCATCACTTTTTCTCCTTTCATCTATATGATATAATATGATGAAAAGGCATTCACAAAATGCCCACTATTTTCACATTTCATATTTTACACAAGGAGTCGCCTATGCGTTGGGATATTGGAACAGTTTACAAGACAATTCGAAAAGCAAAGGGAATCACCCAGCAAGAGATTTGCGGAGATTGGATTTCGCGCTCCAATCTTTCCAAGTTTGAAAGCAACCAATCCGTTCCCAGCTATGAAACTATGGAATTTCTGCTCCACCAGATTGACATGAGCTTTGGGGAATTTGAATATATTTGTAATTATTATAAACCGCGGACAAGACAAGTGATTATCAATCAAATGTCAAACCACTTATCTATTGTTAATAATACAGAACTTAAAAAAATTGCTCATCTATGCGAAGAACATCTTAAAAAAGTCAAACATGATTTGCCAATCCAAAATATTCTCTCCACAATCAATATTATTATGGAAGTACGAGAGCATAACTTTAGCGATAAAGCAAAACAATTGGCAGAGCAAATTTGGACAGATTTAGAAAAGCGAGATGTCTGGTACGAAAGTGACTTTCGCCTGTTAGGTGTTATTCTCTTCTTCTTTCCAATTGAAACCATTCAGGAGATTACCGAAAAAATTCTCACCAATCTTGAAAAATATAATGATTATAAAAACATCAAAGGAACTCAAGCCTCTATTTTATTCAATCTTTCCACCGTTTATTTTCTCAATAACCGCCTTGACGATTGCCAGCGTATCACCGAGATGATCTTACCGCTCGCCAAGCAAACAAAACGATACGACAAGCTCGGCTTTGCTCAGGTTCGCCTGGGTATTTGCCAAGGAGACGATGCCCTTGTCCAGAAGGGGCTCCAGTTGCTTGAGCTGACAGAAGAAACGACCTTGCTCGAAAACTTGAAAGAAGAAGTCAAACAACATCGTACTTCCCCTTTCTCTCACGTTTCACGTGGAACTTCAGCATCTTAAAGGAGACAGAGAAGCAAATGACTTACAACGGATTTGTATTTTTTGATATTGACGGCACCTTGGTTGATAGCCAAGGACAAGTCCCAGCAGACAACAAAACAGCCATTGCTCAACTACGAGCCAACGGCTTTCTGCCTATTGTCTGTACGGGACGCGGTCGCGGAGAAATGGGGACGGTTCTGGAAGACGCTGGGATTCATTCCGCTATCTTGCTAAATGGCATGGAAATCCTCCATGAAAAGCAATTCCTGTTTGAAGGACGAATTGCACAAAACAGCATTCTCAAGCTCCTGCAACTGGCAAAGGAAAATGAGCATGACCTCGGTTTTTATTCGCAAGGAGAAATGCGTGTGACAGCGCTCAGTCTGACCGTTCAGCAGAATTTCCGCTATTTTCATCAAGACCTGCCCCAAGTCGGTCCGACCATTTATCAAAACCAGCCTTGTCAGATGTTGCTCATTTTTAGTGAGAAGCCTGAAAAAGACACCCAATATCAAGCAGAAATCCCTGAACTTCACTTTTTCCGTAACAGCCCCTACTCGATAGACATCACGCCGCACGGTTGTAACAAAGGCTCTGGGATTCAGCACCTGCTGACCTTGCTGGCAGACGAAGCACCGACTTACGCATTCGGAGACGGACTCAATGACCTGACCATGTTTGAAACAGTAGATTATCCCATTGCAATGGGCAATAGCCAAACAGCCGTCAAAGAAGCAGCCACTTTCATCACGCGCTCCAATGATGAAAACGGTATTCCGTACGCCCTTGCTCACTTTGGTTTAATTTGAAAAAGAAGCTCCTGTATTCAAGATACAAGAGCTTTTAGATTAGACTAATTCTTTTTTATTTGGATTGTAAACCAAGAAACCAAGACCGACAAAGAGCAGCAGAACAACTGTCATGAAGGCAACTTGTCCACCGACTTGCCCTGTTATCGAAATTGTTTGACGCAAAGCCGAAACAGAGTAACTCATTGGCATCCAAGGATTGACATCTTGGAAAATCTTATCCGTCAATGGCAATGGGTAAGTACCCGCACTAGAGGCGAGTTGCAGCAACAACAAGATCAAGGAAATGAAAGCTCCAAGCTTGGTGTCCCACGTTACCAGAGCCGTCACCACCGCCATGAAGCACATGCTGGTCAAAAGAATGATACCAAGCGTTGCCCATTCGTGGTTTGCGGTTAAGCCAATCATGTGTACCGCACCATATACCAATAAACCTGCCAAGAGAGAAATAACGCCATTGACCTGAATACGTGCTTTCAGCCATTCCATACGTGTCTCAGGTTTCTTACCAGAAGGCAACGTGCTAAAGATGATATTGGTTGAAATCGCTGCTACAAAAAGTGCCACAGAAATCATATATGGAGCCATACCGATACCATTTTTACCAACATGGTCTTTATCTGTTTTCTTCGTTGTTAATGGATTTGCGAGAGCTTTAGCATTGGCTTTATTGGTTATCACCGTGGATAATTGCTCTTTGGCGTCTGTCAAACCGGCTGTTAAGCTGTCCGCACCCGACACAAGTGCTCCCAGATTAGACGTGATAGTTGAGCTGCCGTCTGCCAGCTTCGTAGAACCATTCGCAATTTGACTAGCACCGTCAGACAGTTTGCCTGCTCCTGACACGAGTGTAGCAGAATTGTTCACTAATTGACTAGCTCCGTCTGCCAATTTTGCCAAGCCGGCGTCAATTTGACCATTATTAGCCGCCAATTGATTAGCTCCGAAATTGATTTTTGCCATACCAGATGTCAATTGACTATTTTTACCAGCCAAAGTCTTAGAACCTGAACTGATTTTCGCCATGCCAGACGTCAACTGCTCATTCTTACCAGCCAAGGTCTTAGAACCTGAACTGATTTTCGCCATGCCGGATGTTAATTGACTATTCTTACTAGATAAGGTATTAGCTCCTGCTGTTATCTGCGCAACCCCATTGGTGTAGTCGGTTACACCTTTTGCCAATTGACCAGCACCTGTTGCTAAGCTCGTTTGCAATTGGTCAATACCTGCTGCTACTTGATTAGCACCCGCATTTGATTGTTGCAAAGCTGCAAGGATTTTTGCTTGGGATTGTTGTGCGCTCGTTTGAAGCTCTGAAAGCGCACCTTTTGCTTGTCCGATGACAGCTGCGCTTTGTTGATTAGAAGATTGCTCTGGCAAGTTCGTCACTTGCGTCTTGAGCGCTTGAATATTTGTCAATAGACTTGCCGCAGTCGTAGCAGTTTGACTTGGAGTTTGCGAAATCGCAGCATTGATTTCTGCCTGCTCACTAGCACTTAACTTTTGATAAGCAGCTGTAGCAGCCACGTTAGTTGCAATCGTAGTCTTGTCTGTCGTCGCACTATTGGCAAGCGTGTTCACAGCCGTTTCCATATCGCTTAAAGCAGTTGTCATGCTTGCTTTGGCAGCTGATAAGTCTGATCCAGTTGAAAGAGCGGTTTGCACAGCAGTTAAACCTGCTTGCAAATCCTGTAGCTTTTGAACTTGTTCAGCAGTCATGCCAGATTGTTGAACAGTCGTCATTAACGTGTTCAGACCCGTAGCTAATTGATGCGCACCGCTTGATAATTTTTGAATTTCTTCATTAGAAGCACTCAATTGATTAACACCAGCCAATAAGTTTTGCGATTGACTGTTTAATTGATTTGCACCACCTGCAAGATTGGCCACACCATTGGTATAGGTAGTTAAGCCATCTGATAATTGCCCTGAGCCGTCAGCCAATTGACCAACAGCACTTGTATAGTCTATCAGACCTTTTGATAATATATCTGACCCAGAAGCTAATTGACCAACAGCATTTGTATAGTCTGTCAGACCTTTTGAAAGCGTATCTGACCCATAAGCCAATTGACCGACACCTGACGTATAAGCTGAAAGGCGTGTCGATAGCGTACCAATTCCGTCTGAAAGCTGACGCACACCAAGCGTATAGGTCCCCAAACCTGTCGTCAATGTATTAGCGCCGTCTGCAAACGTCATACTAGAGCTAGATAAAGTATTCAAATTATCTGTCAAGGTTTGACTACCGTCTTTTAATTGTTGACCGCCAGAAGCGAGTTGACCACTACCAGAAGCAGCTGTTGTCATGCCTTTCCTCAAGCTATTCATACTCTTGAAGAGAGATGTCGTGTATGTATTTGTCACATTGTTAGCGACAGTTTGTTGAAGCCGCGTCATAGCTGAGTCACTCATCTTGCTGGCAATAAAGCTGTGTCCGCTAGATGTTTGATAATCAATCTGCATCTTTTGCGGCTTATTATCCAGAATACTAGCAGCCTTTTGAGACAAATCACTTGGAAGCGTGATTATCATATAATAATCACCTTTCTCCAATCCCTTCTTAGCCTTTCCTTCAGATACAAAATGAAAGTCCAAAGCATCATTCTTTTTAAGACTTTTCACCATATCATCGCCAACAGATAAGGTGTTGTTGTTAAATGTCGCATGTTGGTCTTTATTCACAACCGCTACTGGCAATTCTGAAACTTTACCATAAGGATTCCACATGGAGCTCAAAAAGATTACATTATAAAGAGCAGGAATCAAGGAAACACCAATCATGACAATCACAAAAATTGGTTTTTTGAAAATTGCTTTCCATTCTTTGAACATTTTTTCTCCTCTATCTTAGACACTCTGTATAAAAATTTTAATTTTTGAAATATTTTTATACACATTGTCTAAATATTTGATATAATAGATTATACAGTTTCTGAAATTTTTCACAAGAGAAAAATTTCATTTTTAGACACGTTGTATAAAATTGTTCAAAAGAGGAAGGTAAAATGGTAGAAAGTAACAAACGTCAAAAAACAAAAATGATTATTGAAAACGCTATGGTAGAGCTACTGGAACACGAATCATTCGATCAGATTAGCACTGTCAAGTTGACAAAAACGGCTGGTATCAGTCGCAGCAGTTTTTATACACACTACAAAGATAAATATGACATGATTGAGCATTATCAGCAAAAACTTTTTCATAAGTTAGAATACATTTTTGATAAGTATGCCCAAAATAAGCGCAGTGCCATTATAGAAGTTTTTGATTTTCTCACACGTGAATCTCTCCTTTCTGCCCTATTGACAGAAAACGGAACCAAAGAAATCCAAACTTTTTTACGCCATAAATTCCAAATTATGCTAGCTGAAGACCTACAAGATCACTTCAATAGCAAATTGCTGAGCCAATTAGAAAAAGAGTACAGTTATGTTTATCTCACAAATGCCTTTTTTGGTGTCTGTCAAATGTGGATTTCCAGAGGAAAAAAAGAAAGCCCCGAACAAATGGCAGATTTCCTTTTAAAAATGCTGTATTAGAATATTTCCTATACCTGCCCTAGTAGCACACACAAGGTCTCTAGGACTTTTTTCGTAATCTTTATAACAAAAAAGAAGCTGGGGAAATCCCAACTTCTGATAATCCATTGATTAAAGTTGTTTGTTGTAGTATTCAACGACAAGTGCTTCGTTGATTTCTGGGTTGATTTCATCGCGTTCTGGAAGGCGAGTCAATGAACCTTCTAATTTTTCAGCATCAAACGATACGAACGCTGGACGTCCAAGAGTTGCTTCAACAGCTTCGAGGATTGCAGGTACTTTAAGTGACTTTTCACGAACTGAAATCACTTGTCCAACAGATACGCGGTAGCTAGGAATATCTACACGTTTTCCGTCAACAAGGATATGACCATGGTTTACGAATTGACGAGCTTGACGACGAGTTGTTGCAAGTCCAAGACGATAAACAACGTTATCCAAACGGCGTTCCAAAAGAAGCATGAAGTTAAAACCAAGGATTCCGCCTTTGATTTTAGTTGCTTGTACGAACAAGTTACGGAATTGTTTTTCACCTACACCGTAAGTGAAGCGAAGTTTTTGTTTTTCAGCCAATTGCAAACCGTATTCTGACAATTTACTACGGTTGTTTGGTCCATGTTGACCTGGTACGTAGTTACGACGTGCTAATTCTTTACCTGTACCTGTAAGTGAAAGACCCAAACGACGAGCTTGTTTCCAAGATGGTCCTGTATAACGTGACATAAAAATGTCCTCCTGTAAAAATAATAATTTGAGGAAATAGTCACTTAGAAAGCCCTGATTCGTGCAGAACATTTTCGCCTAAACAGCCAAGGCTACTTTTATAGCTAATGTTCTGTTGACGAGCTTCATGCTCCCCTGCTGCTATTTCACACAAAAGCCATTATATCAAAAAAAATCCTATCTGTAAAGACGGATTTTACCAGATTATTTCTTTCTATGAAAATAACCTTTCTTTTTCAACAATTCTTCTATCGCAATTATATTTTGCTGTTCAGATGTTGCTAAAATAGTTTCAAATCCTAGACTTTTAGCGACATCTAAATTAACCTGTAGATCATCTATAAACACACATTGATTAGCTTGTAATGCGTATTGAGCTAGTAACTTTTGATAGATACTTTTATCTGGCTTTGCACACCCTACTTCGTAAGAAAGGATTTTACCAGTCAACACTTTCGTCATCGGTAATAAATCTGCATTTTCAACTGCATAAAATATCTCACTTGTAGTAGACAAAATATAAATGCCATATCCCAGCTGAGCCCATTCAAAAATTTTCTCTTGTAGCTGATAATAAACATCCACTGTCTCATACCAATGAGTAAAAATGGCTTCAACAGTAGCAGAGTAAGAACTATCTAGCAATGTTTGAGCTGCCTGAATGGCTACTTCCAAAGTTAATTGTCCAGTATCTGTCTGAGCCCAGAACCCCGAATCAAAAATAGCAGCTTTGACGCACTTCCGGTCTTCTTCATCTTCTACAAAAGTAGCTAAAATCTTAGCGGGATTCCATTCAATTAAAACATTGCCAAAATCAAAAACTAGATTTTTAATCATTTTTCACTCCAGCTACATCACATCAAAGCAGTTTTTCGTCATTAAAACAAATTTATTCTCAATCCAAATAATGAATGAGATTTTTCTCTGTTAAAATATCTGAATAAGTATAAGATTCGACATAAGTGTTTTCAATCTCACCTGGTTGACCTCCATTACTTGTATATTCAACGATAAACAAAGAAGGATAAACTTCAATCAAGCGCCCTTGCTTATTTTTTTGACGTTTACGACCATTTTCAAGAGTCATTTCTACCATTTTGCCCTCATGGGCTTTGATTTCTTCTTTGATTTTTCTCATTTTTGCAACATCTGTAAATGCATCACTCATTATCTATTCCTCTCTCTTAGAAATACTTGAAAACTTATTGTATTCTTTTTGAAAAATCAATTCCACCGTACCACGTGCACCGCTACGGTTCTTTTCGATAATCACTTCGACTTTGTTGTTTGGAATCCCTTCAGTTTCTTCACCGCCCCGTTCATAATAGTCATCACGGTAAAGAAAAGCTACAATATCTGCATCCTGCTCAATTGAACCAGACTCACGAATATCTGACAAAACTGGTCTCTTATCCTGACGTTGCTCCACACTACGCGAAAGCTGGCTCAGCGCAATAACAGGCACTTTCAACTCTTTTGCTAAAATCTTTAATTGACGAGAAATTTCAGAAACTTCCTGTTGACGATTTTCTCGACCAGTCCCTGTAATTAATTGCAAGTAATCAATTAAAATCAAGCCAAGATTTCCTGTTTCTTGCGCTAATTTTCGAGCACGTGAACGAATCTCTGTAATCCGAATTCCTGGTGTATCGTCAATGTAAATGCTAGCTTCTGCTAAATTTCCTTGTGCAATCGCATACTTGCTCCATTCTTCATCTGTCAATTGTCCCGTTCGGATTGAATGCGATTCAATCAAACCCTCAGCCGCCAACATCCGGTCTACTAAGCTCTCGGCACCCATTTCTAGAGAAAAAATAGCAACTGTTTTATCTAACTTGGTTCCAATATTTTGTGCAATATTGAGGGCAAAAGCAGTCTTACCAACCGCAGGACGAGCTGCCACAATGATGAGCTCTTCTTCATGGAGACCAGTCGTCATATGATCTAAATCTTGATAACCTGTCGCAATCCCTGTAATATCAGAAGTTTGCTGAGACCGCGTTTCCAAGCTGCCAAAGTTAAGATTCAAAATCTCTTTAATATTTTTAAAGCCGCTTCGACTAGCATTTTCACTAACATCGATCAGCGCTTTTTCAGCCCCAGCAATGATTTCATCTGCAGGACTAGAGCCATCATAAGCTAGATTGATAGAGTCTGTCAGCCGCGAAATCAACCGACGCAGAACAGCTTTTTCTGCGACAATCTTAGCATAATATTCAGCATTGGCAGAAGTCGGAACTGAATTGACCACTTCAACCAAGTAAGACAAGCCACCGATATTTTGCAAATCACCCTGACTGTCTAAAATATTACGAACAGTTGTCGCATCAATGGCATCGCCTCGATCTACCAAGTCAATCATCGCTTTAAAAATTAACCGATTAGCATATTTAAAGAAGTCAGTTGGCTCGATATATTCACGAACAAAAACTAGCTTACTTTCATCAATAAAAATCGCACCTAAAACAGATTGCTCTGCTAAAATATCCTGCGGTTGTGCTCGCAATTCATCAATATCTGCCATAAGACCTCCTCTCTCAAAAAATATTCTTCAATTAACCTTCTTTTACACGTAAGTTAATCACACTCGTCACATCTTGATAAATTTTCACTGGCACATCAATCAAACCAACAGAACGAATAGGACTCTTGACTTGAATCAATCGTTTATCAATCTTAATTCCAAATTGCTTCTGCAACTCTTCAGCAATTTTTTTACTGGTAATAGAACCAAAAGTCCGTCCATCTGGTCCCACTTTTTCAGTAAATTCGACAATTGTACTTTCTGCTTCCAACTTTTCCTTAATGGCTTGCGCTTCAGCTAGCATTTCAGCGTGTGCTTTTTCTTCTGATTTTTGTTTTCCGCGAAGCTCGCCGATAGCTGCTGCAGTCGCCTCTTTTGCAAGATTTTTCTTAATCAGAAAATTCTGTGCATAGCCAGTAGGCACTTCTTTAATTTCACCTTTTTTTCCTTTACCTTTTACATCTGCTAAAAAGATTACTTTCATTCTTCTAACTCCTTATCTTTTAGTACTTCACGAACAATAATTTCATTCAGGCTATGAACCACCTGAGCAATTGTCTGGTCAGGAATTTGCGCTGCCGCCAAATTAAAATGACCGCCGCCGCCCAGTTCTTCCATGATACGTTGGACATTGATTTTACTACGACTACGAGCAGATATCGATATACTATTTTGTTTATTTTTGCTGACAACAAAACTAGCTTCAATCCCTGACATAGCTAGCATAGCATCTGCAGCTTTACTAATAACAACTGTATCATAGCATTTTTCTTCTGCTCCAGTGGCTACAAGTACATTTGGCAAGATTTTCTTACCATTTAAAATTAGCTCATTCACTTCACGGTACTCATCAAAGTCTGTGGCAGAAATATCTTGAATGGCTACGCTATCACTTCCGCGCGTGCGCAAATAGCTCGCTACATCAAACGTCCGACTCGTTACACGAGAAGAAAACTTCTTCGTATCCAGCATAATCCCAGCCATCAACACACTAGCCTGCATTTTACTCAAGCGTTTTGTCTTAGAATTTTGGAATTGAATCAACTCTGTTACCAATTCACAGGCACTGCTTGCTCCACTTTCGATATAAGTGATAACAGCATTTTCCGGAAAATCTTGATCTCTTCTGTGGTGATCAATGACAATAATTTGGTTAAACAAATCATAAAATTCTTTTGATAAAGTCAGAGCTGTTTTTGAATGATCCACCATAATCAACAGAGAACGATTGGTCACCATTGTCATCGCATCAGCGACCGAAAGAAGATTGGTCTCCCCTTCATCCTGCAGTCTGCGAACTGCTCGATCAATATCCGCAGCCATTTGATGAGGATCATAAACAGCATAAGTCTGATCAATAATATTACTAGCAAATACTTGCATTCCCACAGCAGAACCAAGCGCATCCATATCCAAATTTTTGTGCCCAACTACAAAAACTTGGTCCACACTTTTAATCTTATCCGAAATAGCAGTCATCATAGCGCGCGTGCGAGTACGTGTCCGTTTCACCGATGCAGCTGAGCCACCACCAAAGTAAACAGGATTCTTTGACTCATCATTTTCTTTAACAACAGCCTGATCACCACCACGAACTTCAGCAAGATTCAAGTTTAAGAGAGCCACTTTACCAATTTGCTCATGATTACTATCACCATAAGAGAAGCCCATACTCAATGTGAGAGGAATTTCCCGCTTTTTAGCTTCTTCTCTAAACTGATCAATAACTGCAAACTTATTTTGCATTAACCGATCTAGCACCGTGTAATCCGTAAAAATATAGAAACGATCCATTCCAACACGACGAGAAAACATAGCATATTTTCCTGCAAATTCAGAGACAAAATTTGCAATAAAGCTATTAATGTGGCTAATATCTGAATCTGAGACGACGTCCTCTAAATCATCATAATTATCGACTGAAATAATACCAATAACTGGTCTCGTCGTTACTAATTCTGAAGTTGCTTCATACTCATTAGATGCATCAAAAAAGTAAAACACACTTGAAGCATGATCTAAGTAGACCGAATATTTTGTATCCCCAATTGTTGCATACGACCCAGCACCCTCAGATGGTGTTTTGGTAATTTTTTGCAGCAAATCCACATCAAATTCACCGTCTTCATTGGTAAGAATCAACTCTGCGTAAGGATTAAACCATTCTACATTTCCAGATGTTTGATCAACTTTTACAACACCAACCGGCATTCTTTCAAGCAATGATGCCAAACTATTTTCTGCTTGATCATTCACATACTGGATTTGTTCCACTTCATCAATTTCATAACTTTTTTGTTGGTAAATCAATAGAAAAATCAAAAGAGCAAGCACCAAAAAAAGTGCAGATAACATCAGAATGCTGCTACCAAAAACTCGTAATAAAATAGCTAAAATTCCAAAGGAAATAACGCCCATGATTACAAAATGAATTGGAGTAAAACGAAATTTTTTCATCACAAACCTCTTAACCGCCATTTTACCACAAAAACTCTAAAAAAGCGAGTTTTCCCTGTATAAAGCAAGCCAAATATCTTGTTAGACATCAATCTTTCTATTACCACTTGGTCTACTTTACAAGGAAAAATAAGTTCTGTCACTGTTTTCTCAACTTTACTAACTCAATAGTTTACAAACTTGTCAAACATTTTTCACGAAAAAGATACTTGTTCATACTATTGAACAAGTATCTTCATCATTATTTTTTTGTTTTTTCCTGGTTTTTCGAAATACTTCGTGATTTACCTTCCAAATAAACCATCAAAATAGAAATATCTGCAGGATTGACACCAGAAATCCGGCTAGCCTGACCAATAGTTTCTGGATTTATTTTCTTAAACTTCTGACGAGCTTCTGTAGCAATAGAATCAATATCATCCCAATCTATAGTTGCTGGAATGCGTTTTTCTTCCATGCGCTTCATTTTTTCAACCTGATCCAATGCTTTAGAAATATAGCCTTCATATTTAACTTCAGTTTCAATCAATTCAATAATCTTTTCATCTAAAACTTCAGCTGCTGGACCAATAAAATTGATAACATCTTCATACGAAACTTCTGGACGACGCAAAAATTCTTTCGCTGTAACTGCGTCTGTCAATGGTTTAAAGCCTAATTTTTCAACCATTTCATTCGTTTCTTTAATTGGCTTTAATTTAATAGAATTCAAACGCTTCATTTCAGTTTCATATTGATGTTTCTTAATTTCAAAACGCAGCCAGCGCTCATCATCAACCAATCCTACTTTACGTCCAATTTCAGTCAATCGCATATCCGCATTGTCATGACGTAAAATGAGACGATATTCGGCTCGACTAGTCAAAAGACGATACGGCTCTACCGTTCCCTTAGTGACCAAGTCATCAATCATGACCCCAATATAACCATCACTGCGTTTCAAAATCAGTTCCGGTTTTCCTTGAACTTTTAGAGCTGCATTGATTCCTGCAACAATGCCTTGTCCCGCTGCTTCTTCATAACCAGACGTCCCATTCGTTTGCCCAGCTGTAAACAAACCTGAGATTTTCTTAGTTTCTAGAGTAGCACGAAGCTGATGTGGCATAATCATATCATATTCAATCGCATAGCCAGTTCGCATCAATTCAGCATTTTCAAGTCCCTTAATAGAATGCACTAAATCTTTTTGAACATCTTCTGGCAAACTCGTTGACAACCCCTGAATATAAACTTCTTCTGTATCTCGCCCTTCTGGCTCCAAGAAAAGTTGGTGACGCTCTTTATCTGCAAAACGAACAATTTTGTCTTCAATTGACGGGCAGTAACGTGGTCCTACACCTTTCACCATTCCTGAAAACATTGGTGCACGGTAAAGGTTGTTTTGAATAATTTCATGACTTCTTCCATTAGTATAAGTTAGCCAACAAGGAATCTGATCTTTGAGGTAATCCTCATCGTGAGAAGTATAGGAAAAGTGGTTCGCTTTTTCGTCTCCAGGCTGAATATCCGTTTCTTCATAATTGATAGAAGAGGCTTTCACACGTGGTGGAGTCCCTGTTTTAAAACGCCCAATTTCAAACCCTAAATCACGTAAATTGTCTGCTAAGTTAATTGCAGCTAAACTATGATTAGGGCCAGAAGAATACTTCAAATCTCCAATAATAATTTCTCCACGCAGAGCTGTACCGGTTGTTACGACAACTGCCTGTGCAGCAAACTCTTGGTGCGTGGCTGTTTTCACACCAACGACTTTCCCGTTCTCAACTAGAATCTCATCTATAATAGTTTGACGCAAAGTGAGATTTTCTTGATGTTGAACCGTCTTGCGCATTTCTTTAGAATAAAGTTCCTTATCTGCTTGGGCACGAAGAGCACGAACTGCTGGACCTTTCCCAGTATTGAGCATCTTCATTTGAATATAAGTTTTATCTATATTCTTAGCCATCTCTCCACCTAGAGCATCCACTTCACGTACAACGATCCCCTTAGCAGATCCTCCAATAGACGGATTACAAGGCATAAAAGCTAGCATTTCAATATTGATTGTCGCAAGCAAAACTTTACAGCCCATCCGGCTTGCTGCTAACGAAGCCTCAACACCCGCATGCCCTGCGCCAATTACGACAATATCATAACTTTCAGTAAAATTGTGTGTCATCTTTTCTTTCCTTATTTTTTCACCAAAAAAGTCAAACCTCTAGAAGTGCAGGACAAAAAGCCTGCAACATCCATGAGCTTTGACCATCATAGTTATTGCTATATCCATTTTAGCAGATTGCTAAAAAATGTCAATCTAAATATACTGTTGAAGTTTACCATCTTTATAGGCATTGTCAATCAAGCCACCACCAAGACACTCTTCTTCATCATAAAATACAACGGCTTGTCCAGGTGTAATAGCACGTTGAGGTTCTGCAAAGTTGACAATTGCCTTGTCACCCTTTACAGTTACTGTAACCTTAGAATCTGGCTGACGATAACGAAACTTAGCTGTACATTCCATAGTAAACTCAGCTGGTATTTCTCTTGTAAAATGTACTTGACTAGCGTCAAGACTCGTTGACATCAAGTTGTCATGGTAAAAACCTTGACCAACATAAAGAATATTTTGACTGAGATCCTTACCCACTACAAACCAAGGTTCATTATCCCCGCCATGCTGACCACCAATGCCAAGGCCACCACGCTGACCAATTGTATAATACATTAAACCAGCATGTTCACCCATATCTCGACCATCAACTGTCATCATGCGACCAGGTTGAGCCGGTAAATAGTTTCCTAGGAATTCTTTAAAGTTTTTCTCACCAATAAAGCAGATGCCAGTTGAATCTTTTTTCTTAGCAGTAGCTAATCCTGCTTTCTCTGCAATAGCTCGAACTTCAGACTTTTCTAAATGTCCCAAAGGGAACATCGTTTTTTGCAGCTGCTCTTGTGATAACTGACTAAGGAAATAAGTCTGATCTTTGCCATTATCCACTCCTCGCAGCATATGAACAATTCCGTCTTCATCGCGCTTTGCACGCGCATAGTGACCTGTTGCCACATAATCCGCTCCCAATGTCATAGCATAGTCCAAAAAAGCTTTGAACTTAATTTCTTTGTTGCACATGACATCTGGATTCGGGGTTCTACCAGCTCGATATTCAGCTAAGAAATATTCAAAAACGCGATCCCAATACTCTTTTTCAAAGTTGACAGAATAATAGGGAATGCCAATTTGGTCTGCCACAGCTGCTACGTCTTTATAGTCCTCTGTAGCCGTACAGACCCCATTTTCGTCAGTGTCGTCCCAATTTTTCATGAAAATGCCGATCACGTCATAGCCCTGCTCCTTTAACAAAAGAGCCGTAACTGACGAATCCACACCGCCACTCATTCCGACAACGACACGTGTTTTAGAATGATCACTCATAGTGTTCTCCCATCTTTTCGTTATTTCACGATTGAAGGTCGTGTTTTGCTTTCAACGATTGAAGGTCGCTTAGAGCAAGGTTTATTATAACACGAAATAACCTTAAGAACAAATTTCAATAACCAGACATCAATAACTTTACACTACTGTAAACTAAAAATTCAGTGGATAAACTATTAAATCAGTGAATGAAACAATAGAGATTCTATCAAAAGGGCGAATCTAATGAGCAACTTTCAGCCTCTATCTACAGTCTGAAAATGGTGCTTTTAGTCGTAAACTACTATATTAAAACCTTGCTTTCATCACAAAAAGGTTGAGACATCTTGTCCCAACCTCAATCATTTTTTGTATTCATCAATACCAGCCATTTGCTAACCAGAAAGTCTTTGCAGCTGACCAAGAACCATAACGACTTGCTACATAAGCATCAGCTACTTTTTCTTGATTTTCTGCTGACAAATCACCATTTAAGTAAGATAAACTCAATTGGTAACGACCATAATATTGTCCATTTTGGGCTGTGTAACTGCCACTTGATTCTTTTTGCGCAATCCATTCTTTTGCAGCTGCATCTTCAGCACTCAGACCAGATGTGGTAGTTGCCGAATTACTTGACTCCGCAGTTGCAGTGCTTGTAGTGGTGTCATCTAACTCCAATACCTGCCCAACACTAATCAGATGAATATTGCTAATTTTATTCTTCTGAGCAATTTTATCAACTGTTGTATGATGTGATGCAGCAATAGCTGAAAGTGTATCTCCAGATTTCACTGTATAACTATCCGCGTTTGCAAGTGTAGGAAGAAAGAACAGCGCTGTTGCTGCTAAGCTCATTAAACCTACTTTCATTTTTTTATTTGTATTCTTTAAATTCAAAATCATTTAAATTCTCCTTTTCTGTGATAGAACTATCATATACCTTAATTATTACTATTGTTTTTACCTTTCATTAAAAATATTACAGGCAAATTGAAGAGAGACTAAAATTCACCCTATATTTCTTTGCTTTAAGGTTACTATAAGAAAAGTGACCTTAAAGATGGTCTAGAATTTATATCACATCTATTTTATCAAACAAAAAATACTGAATTTTGATATAATGAAGCTAATGAACTTATAAGGAATTACAATGAACTCACTAAAATTTCAATCTGTTTTTGATATTATTGGACCTGTTATGATTGGTCCATCTAGTAGTCATACTGCAGGAGCTGTTCGTATCGGAAAAATTGTCTCGTCTATCTTTGATGACGAACCAACAGAAGTTGAATTCCAACTATTTAATTCTTTTGCGAAAACTTATCGGGGACATGGTACAGACCTGGCTCTTGTAGCTGGGATTCTCGGAATGGATACAGATGACTCTGATATTCCAAATAGCCTAGAAATTGCTCATAAAAGAGGGATTAAAATTGTCTGGACTATTCAAAAAGATAGCAATGCTCCACACCCAAATACAGCTAAAATCACCGTAAAAAACGACCACAAAACGATTAGTGTTACTGGTATTTCTATTGGTGGTGGAAATATTCAGGTAACTGAATTAAATGGTTTTTCTATTTCACTCAGCATGAACACTCCAACAATCATTATCGTTCACCAGGACGTACCTGGAATGATTGCTCATGTTACTGAAGCACTTTCTCGTTATAACATCAATATCGCACAGATGAATGTCACAAGAGAAAAAGCAGGTGAAAAAGCAATTATGATCATTGAAGTTGACAGTCGCAGCTGTGATGGAGCTATTGAGGAAATCAAGAAAATTCCTAAACTTCATAATGTCAATTTCTTTAAATAGGAGAGTTTATGTTTTATTCAATCAAAGAATTAGTGGAGCAAGCAGATTTAGACTTTCAGGGTAGCGTTGCCGAACTTATGATTGCTACTGAATACGAACTGACAGGTCGTGAACGAGATGAAGTCTTACGCTTGATGACTAGAAATCTAGAAGTTATGAAAGCTTCTGTCGTTATGGGATTAGATGAAAGTAAATCTCGGAGTGGTTTAACAGGTGGCGATGCAGCCAAACTCCACAAATATATTCAATCAGGAAAAACTCTTTCGGACTATACTGTCTTGACGGCAGCTAAAAATGCTATTGCTGTCAATGAATACAATGCTAAAATGGGGTTGGTCTGTGCAACACCAACAGCAGGAAGTGCTGGTTGTTTACCCGCTGTCCTTACATCTGCTATCGAAAAATTAAATCTTACTGAAAAACAACAACTAGACTTTTTATTAACAGCTGGAGCTTTCGGTCTAGTCATCGCTAATAATGCTTCTATTTCAGGAGCTGAAGGGGGCTGTCAAGCAGAAGTTGGATCAGCCTCAGCCATGAGTTCAGCAGCACTTGTTTTGGCAGCAGGTGGTACCCCATTTCAAGCCAGCCAGGCGATTTGTTTTGTGATTAAGAATATGCTTGGATTAATCTGTGACCCCGTTGCAGGATTAGTAGAAGTTCCCTGTGTCAAACGAAATGCTATGGGAGCTAGCTACGCTTTCATTGCCGCTGATATGGCTTTAGCAGGTATTGAATCAAAAATTCCCGTTGACGAAGTAGTTGACGCTATGTATCAAGTTGGAGCAAGTATGCCAACTGCCTTCCGTGAGACTGCTGAAGGTGGATTGGCAGCTACACCTACTGGTCGTAGATTGTCCAAAGAAATTTTTGGAGAGTAACTTTCTCCAAAAAAGGAAAAAGTTTACAACTCTGTAAACATGAATTTAGACTATGCAAAATTTTAAATATATTTTTTTCGATTTAGATGGAACACTTGTTGACAGTTCTGTAGGAATCAAGAATGCTTTCCAGCACGCATTTACTTCACTAAATATCAAAGCCCCTGATAGCAAAGAGCTGGATACTTTCATTGGACCACCTTTAGAAGTTAGTTTCGCTTCTGTAGTGCCAGAGACCAACGTCAATCAAGCTATTGCTTTCTTTAGAGAATACTATAAAAATAACGGTGTTTTTGAAGCTCAACTTTACAAGGGTATAAAAGAACTGTTGTTAGAATTAGAACATTCGGATTACCATGTCTATATTACCACTAGTAAAAATGAACCAATGGCCCATAAAATGGCACAATACCTAGAAATTGATAAACATTTTAATGGTATCTTCGGCTCTCTTCCAAATTCTTATCATAAAGCAGATGTTATAACTCGTGCTTTAAATAATTCTCATGCTAATCTTAAGCAATCTATTATTGTTGGGGATACAAAATTTGATATGATTGGTGGAAAATCAGTCGGAATTGCTACTTTAGGAGTTCTGTGGGGATTTGGAAACAAGAAAGAATTAACTGACAATGGGGCAGATTTTATCTCAGATTCGCCTCAGAAAATTTTAACAGCTTTGGTAAATAATACTTTACATGAATTGTAAACCATCTTTACAATATACAATCAAAGATTCTAAAACAAACAACTATGTTTACTAAGCCAATCACTCATAGAAAAAGACGAATCATTTTTTACTCAATGATTCGTCTTTTTGTTTACTCATTTATCATAAAATTTTGCTTAATAGTTCCAAGCTGAAAGACCTTGAGCATTATAAGCACGGTAAGCAGATTGAATCTGATCATCTACTGTTGCTGTTGACCCCCAACCTGGCATAGTTTGGAAAAGACCACTAGCTCCTGATGGGTTATAAGCATTTACTTGTCCGTTTGACTCACGAGCAATGATATGTTCCCAAGTTGATGCTGGGACACCTGTCAATTCTGCCATACGAGCAGCTGCATAAGATCCCGTAGCACCAGCAGTATTTCCATTAGGAAGAACAACATTTGAAGAAGTGTTTGCAGCCGGTTGCGAATAGGTAGTGGAAGCAGCAGGTGCGTTATATGTCACATCTTCATAAGTTACAGCTTCTTCTGTTGTAGTTTCTGTTGAAACTTCTGAATTTTTCTCTTCATCAAGTTCTAAAATTTGCCCAACTTTAATCAAGTCAGGATTTTCAATTTTATTGAGCTCAACAATTTTTTCAACTGATGTGTTTTTTTCTTTAGCGATTTCTGATAAAGTGTCACCTGATTTAACAGTATAAGATTCAGCACTTGCAATAGCTCCCGTTGCAAAAAAAGCAACTGCCGTAAAAAGTCCTGATAAAGTCCATTTCATTGATTTTGTATTCATGTATATATCAATTTCTCCTTTTTTCGTATAATACTATATTACACATAAAATATTACTTTAATCTTATAATTGTATTACAAAGATTACAGAAATATTGATTTTATACGCAAAAAACGCCCTTCAAGGCGTTTTTTAGCTAACAATAATATAAGTTTTTTAACTTTTTAAGAAAAATAACATCAAACCTAAAGCAAACATGATAAAAATAGAAAGGGTATCTGCTTTTTTCCACCTCAATTGACGATAACGACTTCTTCCTACACCACCTTGATAACCTCTCGCTTCCATAGCAGTTGCCAAAGCATCCGCACGTTTAAAGCTAGAAGCAAATAACGGAATTAAAATCGGAATAATTGATTTTACTTTTTGAACAATATTTCCTTCACCAAAATCAACCCCACGCGCCCTTTGAGCATTCATAATCCGTGTCGTATCATCCATCAAAGTAGGAACGAAACGTAAACTCATTGATAACATCAACCCTATTTCATGAACGGGTACCTTTAATGATACTAAAGGCTGCAATAATGATTCAACTGCGTCTGCCAAACTAAGTGGCATTGTTGTTAAAGTCAATAAGGTAGAGAATATAATAATTAAAAGAAAACGACTAAAAATGATACCCGCCTGAGCCAGACCTACTTCAGTAATTCTAATAAAGCCAAATTGAAATAAAGTCGTGCCACCAGATGTAAAAAGTAGTTGAAACAAAGTAGTAAAAGCAATCAAAAAGACCATAGATCTTAATCCTTTAAGGAAAAAGCCTAAAGGAATCTTGGAAAGTCCAACTAATAATATTGTAAAGACGAATAATAGTCCATTTGTTACAATATTATTTGCCAAAAAGATAATTAAAATAAAGAGAAACATTGACAAAAGTTTGCTGCGAGGATCTAATCGATGAATGATTGAATTTCCAGAAACATATCGCCCCAAAATCATACTATCCATGTAGTAACTCCTTAAATTCTTCTATGGTGATAGGTAAATACGGAAGAGTTAACCCTCTATTTTTTAATTCTTGTACAAATTTTGTAATTTTAGGGACTCCTAGTTGAATACTTTCCATAAATGCTACATCTTGAAAAACTTGCCGAGGCTCTCCGCTTTTGACTAATCTTCCTTTTTCCATCACATAAACCGTATCTGCAAAATTAGCAACATCATCCATCAAATGCGTTACCAAAACAATGGTCATTCCTGCTTCATGTAATCGTTTAAATAAACTCATCAATTCTTTTCGTCCAGCAGGATCTAAGCCTGCTGTTGGCTCATCCAATACAAGAATATCTGGCTCCATGGCTAGGATACCAGCTATGGCTACTCGACGCATTTGTCCCCCAGACAGTTCAAACGGGCTTCGTTCAAATAATTCTTCTGAAATTCCGACAAGAGTTAATTTTTCACGTGCTACACGTTCAGCGTCTTCCTTTGATATTCCAAAATTTTGTGGACCAAAAGCAACATCTTTTAAAACGGTCTCATCAAAAATCTGACTTTCAGCAAACTGAAAAACTAGGCCTACTTTTCTACGTACTTGTTTAATATCTTTGTTTACAGATGTGGAAGTAATTTTGACATCATCAATCACAACACTTCCTTCAGTTGGGACTAAAAGCCCATTCAGCAATTGTAAAATAGTTGATTTTCCACTACCTGTATGACCAACCAAAGCAGTATATGAGCCATCTTTTATTTCTAAATTGACTTCAAAAAGGGCAGGACCCTCAAAGGGAGTGCCTGCTTGATAAGTATAACTTACATTTTCTAAAGTGATTCCCATAAATAATCCTGCAATTCTTTTTCTGTTAAATAGCGCTCTGGCAATTGAAAGCCTGAATTCAGCAAAGTTGCTTTTACTTGATTTGTAAAAGGTTCATCTAAACCTAAATCTTCTAAATCCACTCGTGAGAAAAGCTCACTTGGTGTGCTGGTTGATTCCACCTGACCTTCCTTCATCACCAAAACTCGGTCACTAAGAGCCACCTCATCCAAATCATGCGTGATAGAAATAACAGTCATTCCATGTCGATCTTTAATCTTTTTAACTGTCTGGATCAACTCTAAACGCCCTTCCGGATCCAACATACTAGTTGCTTCATCTAAAATAATGATGTCAGGACGCAAAGCAACCACACCAGCAATAGCCACACGCTGCTTTTGCCCACCTGAAAGTCTTGCAGGTTCACGCTCTTTAAAATCTTGCATTCCAACAATGTCTAATGCTTCTTGAACTCTGTCAAACATTATTTGGTAATCCATTCCTTGATTTTCCAAACCAAAGGCAACATCATCCTCAACAGTCGCCCCCACAAATTGATTATCTGGATTTTGAAAAACCATCCCAATATGCTGGCGCTTTTCCCATACATTTTCAAGAGTTAATTTATCTCCATCAATGATAATCTCGCCACTTTCTGCCTCCAACAAGCCATCTATTAAACGAATCGTCGTAGACTTGCCACTGCCATTATGCCCCACAATAGACAGCCACTCTCCTTGTTTCACGTGAAACGTCACATCCTTGAGAATATAATCATCTGCATGATGATCGTATTTATACTTTAAATGCTGAACTTCAATGATATTTTTCATATTATCTAAATGTATCTTTAAAAAGATAGGCACTTCCTTTGAAGTAGTCATAACCCGAATAAATCGTAAAAATCAATGCAATATATAGCAAAACTTGTCCTAGCAGTGTCCAGTGCAATAACAGAAAAATAATGGAAAACATCTGCGTAAATGTTTTTATTTTCCCTGGCATAGCAGCAGCTAAGACTGTCCCTCCAGTTTCAACCAACAATAGCCGCAAACCTGTCACAGCTAACTCACGACAGATGATAACTGCAACAACCCAAGCAGGTGCTATATTCATTTCAATCAACATAATAAAAGCTGACATGACCAATAACTTATCTGCCATCGGATCAGCAAATTTCCCAAAATTTGTTACAACCTTCCATTTACGAGCCAAATATCCATCCAAATAATCTGTAATGCTGGCTACTGCAAAAATAATCGCTGCAAAGACATGCATTCCAACAGAGTGACCCAAGGATAGTACTAAAATAAAAATTGGAATTAAAGCAATCCGTAACAAAGTTAAAGCATTAGGAATATTTTCTTTTTTCATTTTCTTTTCCTTAATTGTTTATTATAAGTGTAATTGTACCTGTCAAACTTGTCAAGCCTGACGTATCAATCTGTTGATTATCAATTGTAATGGTCACACCTTGAACTACACCAAGAGTAATTGTTGAAGTGGTCCCTGGAGAGATTGTAGTTGACACACTTTGATTCTCAGGACTTAATGTTGCCCCACCTTCTAAGTCTGTACCTGTAACACTTACCCAACTAGTTGCATCAGTAACTGATAGTTTTAAATTGACAGAGGTGGTTGCACCTGTCAAGGTTGCTGTCAAGTTGTTACCATTTCCTGATACAGTCAAATTTGTATTTGAACTGCCAGAAGATTCACTAGAAGTTGCCTCACTAGTCGAACTAGAAGAAGTAGTTGTCTGTTTGTTTACAACACTATAACTTGATGAAGGAGTGGTTGTTAATGAGTTATGGTGAACGTATGTCCAAACATAATAACTAACAAAAGATAAAATAGCTAATGCAAGAATCGTCAGATAAAATAATGGTAAAAAAGAAGTTTGTTGTTTTTTTGTTCTTCGACTTCTAAAATTCTCTTCCTCATCAACATCCACTTCATCATAAGTAATCATGTTTCCTTCTTCATAAGCATCAAGAATAATTCGCTCATCTAAATCAACAGCCCAAGCATATTTTCTTAGAAAAGAACGAGCATAGAAGGGACTGGGAAGACGATCAAAATCATCAGCTTCCATAGCTTCCAGTAGCTCTAACTGAATATCTGTTTTCTTTTGTAAATCTTCCAAGCTCATTCCTTGATTAATACGAGCTAACCTCAGGACTTCACCGATTGTTTTCTTTCTCATACACACTAGCCTTCTTTCTATTAAACACTATTTTACCAAATTTCATCAAAACATGAAATTATTTTGGAAAAATAGTAAAATCAATCATTTCACAAGAATCAATAAAATGATGTCCTATTTCAATCACATCAACTAAACTAATTGTCTGTAATAATTTTGGTAAATCAAATAGATTATCCCCTTCTGAAAAGGTTTCGTATTGAGTGGCAATATATTCTAATGAGTTCAGTCCATGTAAAAAATCACCAAACATTTCACTTTTTATAATATCAAGATGCTCTTCTGTTACATCAGGGTCTTTTTCAAAATTACGAATCGCAGAACGAAATTGGTGAGATAGAGTAACTGGTTCACTAGTATCCATTGTCAACATCACAAAGTGAAAATCTTTTTCTACCTCAACTTCTAACGATAGAGAGTTGTCTATTTTTCCAACTTCGTAAAGCTCTTGAAATCTTTTAGATGTCCAGCCAAACATCATTGCAAATAGCAGTTTTAAACCAATTTTATAACGAAATAAATCAACTTCCGCTAACGATTGATTTCCACGTAACCCGATTGCTAGTTTAGAACTTGCCACTTCCATTCGAACACTCCCAGTAGAAATAACAGGATTTAACGCAAGGGGAAAACGTCTAATCAAACTTGCTTCATCAATCCCCTTCAAAGATTCGTGTTGTTCCTGAATAACAGCAATGGTCTTTTCTAAGTCAAAATTACCAATCAGCAGTAAACTCATATTAGATGGATGGTAAAAGGTTTCAAAGTTTTCATCCAAATCCTCAACAGTTATTTCTGCAATTGATTCAACGCTTCCTGCAATATCTTCTGCCAATGGAGTGTCTGGATAAAGATTTGCTAAAGTGTGAAAAAACAGGTAATAATCTGGATTGTCTTTGTACATATCAATTTCTTGCTGGATAATTCCCTGTTCACGTTGAACAGATTCTTCTGTGAAATAAGCATTTTCTAGTAAACTTTGCAACAATCTCACATTTTCTAAAACATTGTCCGTCGCCGAAAAAAGATAACTGGTCTTAGTAAAACTTGTAAAGGCATTGCTCTCAGCACCTAATTCAACAAATTGTTGTAAAAGATCTTGACCATTTTCATCCTCAAATAATTTATGTTCCAAAAAATGTGCAACTCCTGCAGGGTATTGAACAGCTTGATTAGAACCACGCGGAATAAAAGAAGTATCAATTGAGCCAAAATTTGCTGTCATAATCCCATAAGTTTCATTGAAATCTCGTTTGGGTAAAAGAAATACTTTTAGACCATTTCGTAAAGTAGTCTGATAGACTGCTTCTCCAACTGCTGGATAATCCTTCCTCTCCATTTTTAAAGTTTGCATTATTTTCCTTCCATAAAATAAATCGCTTGTAGCCTGAGTTGTGTTGCAGCAACAATGATATCTTCTCGGCTGACTGCTTCTAAAGCATTTAGCCAAACAGCAATTGGCATAAATATTTTCTGCAAAACAGATGCCATATAAGCTTGTTCTATCAACGTATTTTGCCTATCTAAAGAAAGGAGCATCGTATTTCGTAGCATTTTTTTGGTCTGATTTAACGCCTCATCAGTAAAATGTCCGTTTTTTAAATCTGCAATTTGTCGATAAATTAAACTCACTGTTTTTGTTCGATTTTTCCTATCAATTCCAGCATAAATACGCATCATACCCGAAAAAATATCAATACTACTTGAAATTGTATAAGCTAGACCCTCTTTTTCCCGAACATTAACAAATAATTTTGAATGAGCAAAGCCACCTAAAAGTCCGTTCAATACAATAAGAGGGATATGAGTCTTATCACCATATTGAGCAGAAAAATGATATCCTAATTCAACAATAGATTGATGAGCATCTTTTCGCTCCAATGATTCTTTTAAAACATTCGAAAATTTTTGATGATAATGCAGTTGCAAACTAAGTTGACGCGGCTGTAAACCAAAGGTTTTAATATGTTCACAGACTTCAATCTCATTAAAATCACCCATAAAAAAGATGTCAATTTTATCATTTTGAAGCATTTTTTGAAAAATAGCAAAACTACTTTCTGGTGTTTCCTTGTCAACTAAGTCTGGCGTAGCTAAACGAGGAGTTTTCATTTCCTTTTCTGTATAAAATAATTTATTCAGCTCTTGATGCGCGTGATAAAAATGATCTTCAATTTCAGCTTTTAAATCATTGAGTACATTCTTTTTTTCAATTTCAAAAACAGCCTGATTAAAAGCTCCTTCATTCGCTAAAGGTTTTAACAAGCTATCCTTTAAAAAATCAAGTATCTCTCCTGTTAGTGTATTTTTTCGACTTAAAAATGCATCGCTAACAAAAGAGATATTTAAATCCACGTAATGTATTAGTCCTCTGCGTGATAATCCCGTTGAAAAGTTGGCACCATAAAGAGTTGCTAATCGTTCACGAAAAATCTGCGAAGTTGGATAGATTTCATTAGCTGTTTCAAGCATACTTGCAACCAGCACGCGCCCCGCTATCGTATCCGTAGACATCGGAGCTGAAAACCTCATTTTTATTCGATTCGTTTTAAATTTTTTGGATGTTATAAAATGGAGATCTACTCCAGAAACCAGCTCCATAGTGTCCCTCATGTTCTTTTAATATTGACTTCTATTATATCACGAAACGACTCCTAATTTCTCCTTCAAGCTTTATTCTTTCAACTTAAAACGTTTTCTTAATGGTGTGATTGTGATAATTCTAATATCATCTTTTCATCTAATTATGATATAATGACAAAGATCGAGGTGAATTATGAAATATAAATTATTTGATGACTACATCACCCTACAAGCTTTATTAAAAGAAGTCGGAATCATTCAAAGTGGTGGTGCTATTAAAAGTTTTCTTCAAGAAAATCAAGTTTATTTTAATGGAGAGCTCGAAACTCGCCGCGGAAAGAAAATTCGCATTGGCGATACTATTACTCTCCCAAATCAAAAATTAGAAATACTGCTGACTGCACCAAATGAAGAGGAAAGGGGGGAGCATGAAAAAGAGCTTTTAGAAAAAAGACGAGTTGCCACCCTTGTAAAAGAAATGAACAAAAATATCAAAAAAAGTAAATCGACAACAAGTCTGAGAACCAATAAATCGGATAAAAAGACTCCTATCCGCTTCCCAGGTATTTAATATGTGGTTAAAAAAGTTACAAATTCAACATTTTCGTAATTATGAAGCAACTGAAATAGATTTTCATTCTGGTCTCAATATTTTTCTAGGCCAAAATGCTCAAGGAAAAACAAATATCTTGGAAGCCATCTATTTTCTTGCATTGACACGAAGTCATCGAACTCGTTCAGACAAAGATTTAATTTATTTCTCCAAAGACACCCTAAAAATATCTGGACAACTTGTCAAGCAAACGGGGAAAATCTCTTTAGAGATTGACTTGACACCTAAAGGAAGAATTACAAAGGTTAATCATCTAAAACAAAGCAAACTATCTGATTATGTTGGAAATATGAATGTTATTTTATTTGCTCCAGAAGATTTACAGTTGATTAAAGGAGCTCCAGCCCTTAGACGAAAATTTATTGATATAGAATTGGGGCAAATTAAGCCAATCTATTTATCTGATTTATCACATTACCACCATGTTTTAAAACAAAGAAATACTTATTTAAAAACAGCAAAAACAATAGATGAGACTTTTTTAGCAGTTTTAGATGATCAACTAGTGGAATTTGGTTGTCGTGTTATGCAGCATCGGATAGAATTTCTCAAAAAATTAGAGCACTTTGGTCAACAAAAACATTTGGAACTCTCAAGTCATTTAGAAAACTTAACCATTAAGTACTGCTCTTCTGTTCCACTTTCAGATTCCAATAAGTTAAAAGAATCCTTCCAAATTGCATTAAAGCAAAGCCGTAGTAGAGATTTATTTAAAAAAAATACTGGAGTTGGTCCCCATCGAGATGATATTGCTTTTTGTATCAATGACATGAATGCCAATTTTGGTAGTCAAGGACAACATCGAAGTGTGGTTTTATCTCTCAAACTGGCAGAAATTGAGCTCATGGAAACTGTTACTAAAGAAAAACCAATTCTTCTACTTGACGATGTTATGAGTGAACTTGACAATAGTCGTCAACTTAATTTACTTGAAACTATTTCTCAAAATATCCAAACATTTATGACAACAACAACTCTAGAACATCTACAAAACGTGCCTTCTAATATTAAAATTTTCTCAATTCATGAAGGACATTTAACTGAAGATAAGGTGTAAACTAGATATTAACACGCTTTACATGTTTGTAAAGTGTGTTAATTATAAAAGCTCTGCATTATCTACTGCAGAGCTTTTATAATAAATCTCATTGTACAGAATAGTTTGGAGCTTCATTCGTAATTTGAACATCATGAGGGTGGCTTTCTTTCAAACCAGCTCCACTCATTTCAATAAATTGAGCTTTGTCATGTAGTTCTTGGAGATTGGCTGCTCCACAATATCCCATACCAGAACGAACTCCTCCAATCATTTGGAAAACGATATCTGCTGCTGCACCTTTATAAGCTACACGACCTTCAATTCCTTCTGGAACTAGCTTGTTCGCCTCATTGACAGAACCCTGGAAATAACGATCGCTGGACCCTTTCTTCATAGCAGCAATGGACCCCATCCCACGATATGTTTTAAACTTACGGCCTTGGAAAATTTCTGTTTCACCTGGTGCCTCATCTGTACCAGCAAACATTGAACCAAGCATCACTGCATTTCCTCCTGCAGCAAGTGCTTTCACGATATCTCCTGAATACTGAATCCCACCATCTGCAATAATTGTTTTCCCGTATTCACGCGCAACTTGTGCAGCATCATAAATTGCCGTCACTTGAGGTACACCAACTCCAGCAATAACACGAGTGGTACAAATTGAACCTGGACCAATCCCGACTTTTACAACATCAACTCCGGCATCATATAATGCACGGGCACCTTCTGCTGTAGCAATATTCCCTGCAATCAACGTTCGTTCTGGAAAATGTTCACGAATCTCAGCAATCTTCCGAAGTACTCCCGCTGAATGTCCATGTGCTGTATCAATGACAATAGCATCTGCACCTGCTTCAAATAAAGCTTCTGCACGCTCAAATGTATCAGAAGTAACTCCTACTGCACCAGCAACCAAAAGACGACCATATTCATCTTTAGCTGCATTTGGAAATTCAATTACTTTTTCAATATCTTTAATTGTAATCAGACCAGATAAACGACCGTAGTCATCAACCAATGGTAATTTTTCAATGCGATGCTCATGAAGTATCCGCTCTGCCGTTTCAAGATCTGTTCCAACAGGAGCTGTCACAAGATTTTTACTCGTCATATGCGCTGAGATAGGTTGATTATAATCCGTAATAAATCGCATATCACGATTTGTAATAATCCCAACTAATTTGCGATTTTCAAGCGTTTCAACAACAGGAACACCACTGATACGATAACGTTCCATCAATTCTTCTGCATCTGATACCGTATGAATCGGAGTCAAGAAGAATGGATCAATGATAACCCCATTTTCTGATCGTTTAACTTTCCGAACTTCATCTGCTTGTTGCTCAATAGACATATTTTTGTGAATAACACCAAGACCTCCAGCACGAGCAATAGCAATGGCCATTTTACTTTCTGTAACAGTATCCATTGCTGCGGTGATAATTGGAATATTGAGTGTCAAATTTTTAGCCAATTTTGTTTGTAAATTCGCATCATTTGGCAAAATATGACTCTCTGCAGGAATGAGTAATACATCATCAAAAGTAAAACCTTTTTTCAAAAATTTAGTGTCCCAGTTAGACATCCACAATTCCTCTTTTCTTTATTGATTGAGCACAGCTCGTATTTATTGTTAATATGATACCATTCTATCTGTATTTGTCAATCACTATTATCTAAAAAACCATCACTTTTAGTGACAGTCTTTCTTAATTTATTTGAAATAATTAATTCCCATAGCAGATTTTACATCAGAAAGAGTCTGACTAGCTACTTGACGTGCTTTTTCGCTACCTTTTTGTAGCATAGTGTAGACTGCTCCCATATCTTTTGAAAATTCAACACGACGTTCACGAATCGGTCCTAACTCACGCTCTAAAATTTCCAATAAATAGCGTTTTGTTTTCACATCTCCCAGTCCACCTCGTTGATAGTGTTCCTTCATGGCTGTAATTTTTCGCGCATCTTCTGGACGACCAAACACATCTAAATAATGGAAAACCATATTGCCTTCTATTTTACCAGGATCTTCAATCTTGATATGGTCAGGATCAGTATACATGCTCATCACTTTCTTTTGTAAAGTATCCATATCATCAGATAAATAGATGCCATTATTTAAAGATTTAGACATTTTTGCATTCCCGTCAAGCCCCGGCAAACGTCCTGCTGCTTCATTTTGAGGATAAATGCCCTCAGGCTCTACCAAGACATCACAATTATAAGTATGGTTAAAAGAACGTACAATTTCACGAGTTTGTTCAATCATTGGTTTCTGATCATTTCCTACTGGAACATAATTCGCTTTAAAAGCAGTAATATCTGCTGCTTGTGCAATTGGATAAACTAAAAAACCAGTTGGAATACTTTCACCGAATCCTTTTTGGGCAATTTCTGACTTGACAGTTGGGTTACGTTCCAAACGCGCTAATGACACCAAATTCATATAATACATTGACAACTCTGACAACTCAGGAATTTGACTTTGAATAAAAAGGGTTGTCTTTTCAGGATCTAATCCAGCAGCTAAATAGTCTAATGCTACATTTCCAATTGACTCTACAATTGTCTTAGGATCCTTAGCATGATCTGTCAAGGCTTGCTGATCAGCTAAAAATACAAATAATTCATATTTTCCTTCATCTTGTAATAAAACACGATTTCGCAAACTTCCTACATAATGACCAATATGTAATTTTCCTGTTGGACGATCTCCTGTTAAAATAATAGGTTTTGACATCACATTCTCCTTGAATTTTCTTGATAATATTATACCATTTTCAAGAAAAATGTGTAGAAACTATTTCTACACTTCTTAAAATTATTTGACAATTGAATTACCAGCTTTCACACGCCATTTATAATCAGATAATATAATATCTTTCAAAGAATAAGTTGCTTGCCAATTTAAAAATTCTTTTGCTTTAGAAGCATTTGCTAACACACTTGCTGGATCACCAGAACGACGTGCCACAATTTCATGAGGAATTTTTTGCTGTAAAATTTGCTCTGCAGTATTGTATATTTCCTTGACAGTATAACCTTGTTCTGTTCCTAAATTGAAAATCTGTGAAGTTGACGAATATGTAAACAAATAGTCAAATCCCTTTACATGTGCCTGCGCTAAATCTAAAACATGAATATAATCACGAATGCATGAGCCATCTCGCGTTTCATAATCATCGCCATAAATTTTTAAAGCATCATTTTGTCCAAGAGCCGTTTTATTAATATTAGGGATAATATGTGTCGGATTTTTAACCCTCAAACCATTTGAAGTATCCATAGCAGCACCAGCAACATTAAAATAACGAAAAATGACATATTTCCAACTATAGCGGTTGGCCATCCAATAAATCATGCGTTCTCCCATCAGTTTTGTCTCTGCATAAGGATTTACTGGATTTAATAGCGTATCTTCATTTGCAGGTTTATCCATACAATTATTGCCATAAACTGAAGCTGTAGAAGAAAATATAATTTTATCAATTCCTACTTCTGATAATACTTTTAACACACGATTCATACCAGCTACATTTGCTGCAAAATATTTACTAGGATTTTCAATACTTTCACTAACAACGATTTCCCCTGCACAGTGCAATACAGCATCAATTTTATGAGATTGTAAATAATCTTTTAATGCCAGCTCATCATAAACATCCAGTTCTTTAAAGTGCGCTCTTACATCCACCGCATCCCTGACACCTGATGCTAGATTATCCAAAACATGCACATCATAATCAGCATCTAAAAGTGCCTTTACAGTATGAGAGCCAATATATCCAGCTCCACCTGTTACTAAAATTGATTTCATTTTTTCTTCTCCTTGTCTTTCTACATCAATACAAGAGTATCTTTTAGTAAGTATTGGTAGGTTTCAACCAAACTTTCAATTCTATCTCCAATAAGAATCCCATCAAATCCAATATTTAAAATCTGTTCAATATCTTCACAGTTTACACCACCACCAAAAATCAACTGATATGTAAACCCAAACTTTACACTTAAATTATCCAAATAATCTTTTAAATCTTGAAAACTTTCTTCAACATCTATAAAGGAATAATCTTTTTTTCCTTTTAATGTTGCACTCAATATTTCGTAAGCTACAATAATATGTTTATCCTGAAGATCTAGATCATCTAAATATGTTGCGCATTCAAAAATAGGATTTTCATGATTTCCTACACAAATAATAGGAATAATATCTTTCTGTAAAGCATTGTCAATCTTTGAGCGAATCATTCTTGTTGTTTCATTTAAATACTTTTGCCTTTCTAAATGACCTACAAAAGCATAATTTATATTATAATGTTTTAAATGTTGAGGCGATAAATCACCTACATTTCTTCCTTTAATTGACAAATTTTGAACTGCAATGTCAAAATGATATACATTATAATCCGGTATGATAGGAGCAATAATCAATTGATGTTGCTTGCTTATTGGTTGATTGAACTTCTCTAACAATTCTAATTGTTGCTTGATTGACATCTGATTTTTAAAATTAAAAACAACTAACACTTTACGCCCCCTTTACACTATTTACAACTCTTTTAAAAAATAATCTTCTATTGTCTGTTTATAAAATTTAAATTGAGGATTTTTCACAACATTATGAAAAGATAGTGTTTTTCTTTTCTTTAAACCACAAAATTCCATGGTTTTATGGAATGAAATCAAAACATCATCTACATTTTTTCCATCAAAAAATGCAGCCGGATTATTAAAAACTTCTTCTGGTGCATTCCAAGTTGTGGATAAGATATATTCTTTATTTTTCATTAAACCACCTTGTCCATAAGTATCTGCAAATGAATAAAATTGACCATATTCAAAGACTTCATCCATATATAATTTCAACTTCCCAGGTACATTAAACCAATAAATAGGAAATTGAAAAATAATCAAATCTGCCCACAAAAACTTATTTCTCTCGTCTATTACATTATAGTTCTCAACTGACGATAATTGCACATCATGATTGTGACGTAATTTATCCAACATAATATTATACAAACTAAAATTTAATTCTCCTTTACAAAAATCATGTTTTTGATAACCATTTACCAATAAAATTTTCATTTTCTCCTCCTAAAAATATTCTAAATTCATTATAAATTTTTGAAATTTCTCTTACTTATCAATATTCTAAAATGTCATATTTTATCCCCGAATCATTTGAAAAAAGTCAAATTTTCTAGTAAAATGAAACTAATTACAGATTACAGAATTAGGAGAAAAATATTGCTTACAGTATCAGATGTCTCACTACGCTTTAGTGATCGAAAATTATTTGATGATGTGAATATCAAATTTACAAAAGGAAATACTTATGGTTTAATTGGTGCTAATGGTGCAGGAAAATCAACTTTTTTAAAAATCCTAGCTGGAGATATCGAACCAACGACTGGAAATATCTCACTCGGACCAGACGAACGTCTCTCAGTCCTTCGGCAAAATCACTTTGATTATGAAGAAGAACGAGTGATTGATGTAGTTATCATGGGAAATGAGCATCTTTATAACATTATGAAAGAAAAAGATGCCATTTACATGAAACCTGATTTTTCTGATAAAGACGGTGTCCGAGCAGCTGAATTAGAAGGTGAATTTGCTGAGTTAGGTGGTTGGGAGGCTGAAAGTGAAGCCTCTCAACTCCTCCAGAACTTGAATATCCCAGAAAATCTTCACTATCAAAATATGAGTGAATTATCCAATGGAGATAAAGTAAAAGTACTCCTTGCAAAAGCTCTATTTGGTCAACCAGATATTCTGCTGCTAGACGAACCGACCAACGGTCTTGACATTCAATCTATCTCTTGGTTAGAAGATTTTTTAGTTGATTTTGAAAATACCGTTATCGTTGTATCCCACGACCGTCACTTCCTCAATAAAGTATGTACACACATGGCTGATTTAGACTTTGGCAAAATCAAACTCTATGTTGGTAACTATGATTTCTGGAAAGAATCTAGTGAGTTAGCTGCTAAACTCTTAGCAGATCGTAATGCTAAAGCTGAAGAAAAAATCAAGCAACTGCAAGAATTTGTTGCTCGCTTCTCTGCTAATGCTTCAAAATCTAAGCAAGCAACTTCTCGTAAAAAAATGCTTGACAAAATTGAGCTGGAAGAAATTGTCCCATCAAGCCGTAAATATCCATTTATTAACTTCAAAGCCGAACGCGAAATCGGAAATGACCTCTTGACAGTCGAAAACCTTTCTGTCAAGATTGACGGCGAAGTCATCCTTGACAACATCAGCTTTATCTTGCGTCCGGGTGACAAGACAGCTTTGATTGGACAAAATGACATTCAAACAACCGCTTTGATTCGAGCTATTATGGGAGATATTGACTATGAAGGAACTGTCAAGTGGGGTATTACAACTAGTCAATCTTATTTACCAAAAGACAATAGCAAAGATTTTGCCAGCGGTGAATCTATTCTTGACTGGCTCCGTCAATTTGCAAGTAAAGAAGAAGATGACAACACCTTCCTTCGAGGATTTCTAGGTCGCATGCTTTTCTCTGGTGATGAGGTTAACAAGTCTGTCAACGTCTTGTCAGGTGGTGAAAAGGTTCGTGTCATGCTGTCAAAGCTCATGTTGCTCAAATCAAACGTTTTAGTACTAGATGATCCAACCAATCACTTAGACTTAGAATCTATTTCTAGCCTAAATGACGGTCTGAAAAACTTTAAAGAATCTATTATTTTTGCTAGCCACGATCATGAATTTATCCAGACACTTGCTAATCACATTATTGTTCTTTCTAAAAATGGTGTCATTGATCGTATTGACGAAACCTATGATGAATTTTTAGAAAATCAAGAAGTACAAGAAAAAGTCAATAGTCTTTGGAAAGATTAGACTTTTCAAAAAATAGGAGCTGATGAAAGATTCAGTTCCTTAAATTTTAGTATTTTACGATAGCTTATGAAAAAAATCAAAAAACTCTTCAAAAATTATTATTTGATAGCCTTTTTTATTCCATTTTTGATTCTGTTTATAACTTACCTTATAAATGGAATCTATTGGAAAAGTGACACTTCTCCGCTATTAGGAGACGGATTTCATCAATATGTTATTTTTGATGTCACTTTAAGGAATATTTTGCATGGTACAGATAACATCTTTTATACGTTTACAAGTGGACTCGGTTTGAACTTTTATGCCTTATCTAGCTATTATCTAGGGAGTTTTTTATCACCTTTAGTTTATTTTTTCAATCTAAAAAATATGCCAGATGAAGTATACTTATTTACTTTGATAAAGTTTGGTTTGATGGGATTAACTTGTTTCATCAGTATTAAAGGTATCTTTAAAAAAATTTCTCCTTATCTTATATTAATACTGTCAACTTCCTACGCTCTAATGAGTTTTGCAGTTAGTCAACTTGAAATAAAAACTTGGCTAGATATCTTCATTATTATTCCACTTATTTTACTTGGTTTACACCAGTTGATTACTCAAAAAAAACGTGTTCTTTACTTTACAGCTTTGTCAATTCTTTTTATTCAAAATTATTATTTTGGGTATATGATGGCAATCTTTCTTGTATTGTGGTTCTTTGTTCAAACTTCATGGGATTTTAAAATTAGGATTAAATCTTTCATAGACTTTACCGTTGTGTCAATTTCAGCTGGGATAACTAGTCTCATTATGATTCTACCAACTTTTCTAGATTTAAAAACGCATGGTGAGAAATTAACAAAAGTAACAACCTTACTGACTGAAAAAAGTTGGTATTTGGATATCTTTGCCAAAAACTTTATTGGAGCTTTTGACACAACTAAATATGGATCTATTCCGATGATTTATGTTGGGCTTGTTCCATTATTACTAGCAATTCTCTTCTTCACTTTAAAGTCTATTAAGTTTCACGTGAAACTTTCCTATGTTATTTTAATTATATTCTTAGTAGCTAGTTTTTACTTACAGCCTTTGGATCTGCTTTGGCAAGGTATGCACACACCAAATATGTTCCTACATCGTTACTCTTGGACTTTTTCTATTGTCATTATTTTCTTATCTGCTGAAAGCTTGGAGCGTCTAAAAGAGATTAAATTGACAAACATTCTAGCCAGTTTTTCTATCTTAGGACTTGGTTTTATTGCTGCTTTTATTTTTAAGAATCATTACAAATTTTTAGGTTCTGTTAATTTCATCTTAACATTAGAGTTTTTGATTGCTTATCTTTTAATTTCTTGGACTTATACGAAAAAATATATTTCTGTTAAAATATTTACTATTTCTACTTTATTATTTGTTTGCTTTGAACTAAGTTTAAATAGTTTTTATCAAATGGAAGGAATTGCAAAAGAATGGGTCTTTGCAAGTAGAAATGCTTATGAACAAGATTTAACAGCTATTGATTTACTCGTCAACTACAGTAAAAAGAAAAATTCCAATTTCTTTAGAACTGAAAAATTAGCTATTCAAACTGGAAATGACAGTATGAAATACAATTATAATGGTATCTCACAATTTTCTTCTGTCCGCAATACTGCAGCTAGTTCTATTCTTGATAAATTAGGTTTTAAGTCATCTGGAACTAATTTAAATTTACGTTACCAAAACAATAGTATCCTTATGGATAGCTTATTGGGTGTAAAATATAATATTTCAACAAACAATCCTCAAAAATATGGTTTTACTTCCATTAAAACGAAAGATAATTTAACACTTTATGAAAATAAAAATGCTAATTCACTAGCATTTTTAACAAATTCAATTTACAGAGATGTAAAGTTTAATCACTTAACATTAGATAATCAAACTCGTTTTCTCAATCAGCTTTCTGGATTAAATTTAAAATACTATCACAGATTACCTCCTACAAGTAATCATAATGTTAAGAAAGTTGGAAATAGAATAGCTGCAGAAGTAGATAAAGAAAGTTATGACTCTTTTGCCAGCATCACTTACACTTTAGAAGTTCCAGCAAATAGTCAAGTTTATTTAACTCTGCCAAACTTAACTTTCTCAAATGATAACCAAAAATCAGTTGACATAACTGTAAATAACAATCAAAAAATGCATTATGGTACCAACAATGTCTTTCCATTTTTTAATCTTGGTTATTTTAAGCAAAAACAAATCATAACCGTTAAAATATCTTTCCCAGATAATTCAAAAGTTTCATTTGATAGTCCTGAATTTTATAAGCTTGACACCAGTCATTTTCAACAAGCGATAAACAAGATTCAACGACAAAAAGTATCTGTGACAACAAAACATAATACAATAACAGCACATTATCAAGCTCAACGAGATAGTTCTTTATTCTTCACAATTCCTTATGATAAAGGTTGGACTGCCACACAAAACGGAAAATCAATTAAAATTTCAAGAGCACAAAATGGCTTTATGAAAATTGATGTCAAAAAAGGCGCTGGAAAAATAAAACTGACATTTATCCCAAATGGTCTTAAAGAAGGTAGTATAGCATTTTTATCTGGAATCGCGTTATTTATAATTTACAATAAGATACGTAAGAAAAAATTGTTATAGTTAAAAAGCCGACTCTTTGTCAACTGTAGTGGGTTGATGTCAGCTAAGCTTTAGAGAGGACGAGATTCGTTCTCTCTCTTTTGATGTTCAAAGCGATGAGAATGCGTTTCTTAAAGTTGTCAAAGTTCCTGAATCCAAAAGCGTTGCGCTTGATGACCTTGATGAGATTGTTAGTCGCTTCCAGCTTGGCGTTGGAGTAGGGGAGTTCCAAGGCGTTGGTAGTCTTGTTTCTGTCCTTCAGGAAAGTCCGAAAGACGGTTTGAAAAATCGGGTGAATATCCGAAATAACCTCCTCAATTAGGTCAAAGAAATGATTAGTTTGCTTTTCCTGAAAGTGAAAGAGCAGAAGCTGGTAAAGCTCATAGTGCTGTCGAAGTTGGTCCGAATAGCTGAGTAGCTGATGGAGAATCTCCTGATTGGTTAAATGAGAGCGGAAGGCCGGTCTGTAAAAACGCTTATGGCTGAGCTTGCGAATGACGGTTGAAGTTGAGATCGAGAGCCTGTGCGCAATATCAGTCATGACTTGCTTCTCAACTAATAATTGAGCGATTTTCTGTTTGACTGCGACGGCAATCTGATGATTTTTCTGGACGAGGGAGGTTTCGGCGACAGCCATTTTCCCACAGTTCTTACAGCGAAAGCGCCGCTTTTTAAGTCGGATAAGGGTTTTGTATCCTGCTGTCTCCAGATAAGGAATTTTAGAAGGTTTCTGGAAGTCGTATTTGGCCATCTGTCCCTTACAGGCAGGGCATGAAGGGGCATCATAGTCAAGGTGGGCTATGATTTCTTTGTGAGTATCGGCATCAAAAAGATTGTCTATTTTGATATTTTTGTCTTCAATTCCAAGAAGTTTTGTGATAAAATCGAGTTGTTCCATATGATTCTTTCTAATGAGTTGTTTCGTCGCTTTTCATTATAGGTCATATGGGACTTTTTGTATACACAAAAATAGCTCCATAACCTCTGCGGTAGTTTTACCCACTACAGAAATTATAGAGCCAAAAAGCCAAGCTGAACAATAAGACAGTTTGGCTTTTAGTATTCTTTAGTTATATAAAAAAGCATTCTTTATGAATGCTTAGTAGCTCCGGCAGTAGGACTCGAACCTACGACATCATGATTAACAGTCATGCGCTACTACCAACTGAGCTATGCCGGATGATATAGTCCGTACGGGATTCGAACCCGTGTTACCGCCGTGAAAAGGCGGTGTCTTAACCCCTTGACCAACGGACCATATATGTTCTTTCACAGAACATATACTATTATACCAGTTTGGAAAACTTTGTCAATAGTTTTTATTTAAAAATTTAACTATATTTGCTATTTCATTTGCCTATTCTATTTATCCTTTTAATTCCTCTAAAATAGCCTTTAACTTTCCAATTTTCATTCGAGTAATCGGACAACGATGATCTTCATAAAAAATTATTTCTCGCATTTTTTTGTCATAACCTTTGATGTTTCCAATATTGACTAGATAAGATTTATGAGGTGAAAAGAAACGTCTTGTTTCTTTATCTTTTTCTTGAATATCTGCAATAGTACCATAAAATTCTTTAAAAAAGTTTTTACCGACAATTCTTAATTTATGAGAAGAGCCTGTCGTTTCAATATATAAAATGTCATTAAAAGGCATTCTAACCTCTCCGCCACGAAAGCTATATTCAAAATAATCCACCATATCTTTATTTTCAATCAATGTCGCTTTTGTATACTCAATGCTGTCTTTTATATGTTTTTTAAAAGCAATATCACTCAAATTTTTATCAACAAAATCCAGTGCAGATACTTTATATTTAAATGTCATCGTAGCAAATTCTGATTTCGTTGTAACAAAAACAATAATAGCATACGGATTGTGATGACATATAAATTTTGCTATTTCTAAACCTTTTGTTTCCTCTCCTTTGATATCAATATCTAAAAAATATAATTGATTCACCTCATCATTTTCAATATATTCTTTAAATTCTCTTACTTTGCCAGTTACTTTAACTTTTATCGTAATTCCCATTTCTTTCGCAATCTCTGCCAAAGTTGTTTCCATTCTTACTTGATGTGAAATTTCATCTTCTAATACTAATACTTTCATTATAAACCTTCTTTCCGCACTCTCATTACTTGTGTAAAATATTCATCCTCAATTTTAGTATCGAGGATAATTCCTTCATAGTTGTTAATAATTTCTTTGATATTGCTTAAGCCTAAACCGCGTCCTTCACCCTTTGTTGAAAAATCAGTTTGGTAAATCTCTTCTAAATCTAGCGGTCTTTTCTTACGTGAATTTTGAATGACTAAGATTGTTTCTGTATCTAAATCCACCAAAGAAACATTCATCGTTTTTTGATAACTTTCTGCTGATCCTTCTATGGCATTATTCAAAAGAACACTTGTCATTCTAACCAAATCTAACAATTTAATTGGCAAAGGTTTAACAAAATCTTTTACTTCAAATGTTAATTCTATATTGTAATCTCGTGCCTTAAACAATGTTTGCGTCATAACACTTCTAAGTGCTGAATCTCCAACATTATTTAAATCAAAATACGTATATTTATCAGAACGAAGCTGTAAATTAGCATTTACGAGAACCTCCTGATAGATTCGCTCCACTTCTTTTATATTACTTGTATGAATAGCTGATTGAAAACTTGCCAACATCCCACCATAATCGTGACGAAAACCTCGAATTTCATTATACAGATTAACAATTTCATCTGTATATTTTTGTAATTGTAGTTGTTCTCGTTCTTTCTGTTTAATTTGTTCTTCTTTTTCATACTTTTCGCGAATAGATTGTAAGTAGAATAAAGTTGACATAAACATTAAAAAGCAAATTGTAGCAATCATACTAGAAAAACTATTTAAATTTTTCATATTACTAAGCCAATGCGACAAATTTAATAAAAAATGAATAAATAAGAGATAAAAGTTTAATTGCACAATATTCTCTTTAAAATCCGCCTTTTTAAAATATTTAAAATTAAACTTAAAATAATCAATTGCTTTTAAAATAAAAACTAAAGAAATGATATTGATAAAAATATAGAACAATCCCCAGTATCTATCAACAAACTTATCACCTGTAACAGAAGAAATAATGACTGAAAAGAAGGTTTCAGAACTTGACACAGCTAAAGATAAAAATAGTGCTAAAAATACAGAAAGATGTTTTTTAACTTTTTTTACTTTAAAAAAATATAAATAAAAAAATAATGGTTGAATAAAAAACATCATATATCTAATGGAATAATGTATTAAAGTAGTGAAATCAGTTAAAAATACAATTCCTAAACACAACAAAGTAAAGTGAATATTCACTTTATTCACTCTACTTATTTTCTTATAGCAGTATACAACAGAAACAGCTTCTATAATTGAGAAAATAATCCAATGTATAAATTCTATTTTCACAATATTATTCTCCTAAATAATTATTTACCAAAAAGTTTTGAAAAATCAAATCCCATTCTGATTCGACTATCCCCACCAATGATTTTATCTAACTGCTCATCATTCAGTTCTTTAAATTCTACAACTTCCTTTTTTACTACCTCTTTTTTAGCAAACAACTTTTTCATAATTTCTCCTTAATGTTTGTTTTTTGTAAGAAATCTTACAAGGTAATTATACAAAATCTTCATAAATAAATTGAAAAAAACTCTAAACGACACATTTTTACATCTCAAAAGACTTCTTTATCCAGTTATAGAAAAAGGCACGCTTTCCCGTGCCCTTTTCTTATATGATCCCAGCAGGATTCGAACCTGCGACCGTTCGCTTAGAAGGCGAATGCTCTATCCAGCTGAGCTATGAGACCAATGCTCTATCATTTTAACAAAAAAAGCCTATGACGTCAAGATTACTTATGATAGGGACTTCCTTGTTGAATCATAAATGCTCGATAAATTTGTTCTACTAAAACTAATCGCATTAACTGATGAGGAAGTGTCAATTTTCCAAAACTCATCAGCAAATTAGCTCTTTTTTTGACAGCAGTAGACAGACCAAGACTCCCACCAATCACAAAAGTAATATCCGAAAATCCACAAACAGTCACATCGCTTAATCTCTTACTGAATTCTTCTGACGGAAATTGTTGCCCTTCAATAGCTAAAGCAATCATAAATTCTTTATCAGTTATTTTCGATAAAATACGAGTTCCTTCTTTGTCAAGAATTTGTTGATTTTCTAAATGACTTGCCTTATCGGGTGTTTTTTCATCTGGAAGTTCAATCATATCAAATTTAGTAAAGCGTCCTAAACGTTTTACATACTCTGCTATTCCATCTTTAAGGTATTTTTCTTTTAATTTTCCAACAGTTACAAGTTTTATTTTCATATCTCTATTCTACCATATCCACAATTATTTCACACCTTATTCACAGGATAAAAAATAAATTACCTTATAAATGACTTAGAAAATCACAGATTTTAAAAGTTATCCACAATTTGTGGAAAAGATAAAACATTTAAGCTATAATTAAGTTAAATTCTTTATACTTTCAGTAATTGAAATAACTAGGAGGAAGATATGAAAAACTCTTCAAATTTCACAAAAAAATTGTTATTGCTTTTCATGGTCTTAGCTATAGGTTTTATTGGTGGTTTACTTGGAAACTTAACTTCATCTAAATTATCAACAAATAGCTCTACAACGACTAAAGTTAATCAAGTTACTACTGCTTATAAAAATACAAATTCCACAACACAAGCTGTGAGTAAAGTAAAAGATGCTGTTGTATCCGTTATTACCTATGCTAATAATAATTCACAAAACAGTGTGTTTGGAAATGATGATTCAAATAATAACAATGATAATTCTCAACAAGTAGCTAGCGAAGGGTCTGGAGTTATTTATAAAAAAGATGGAAAATACGCTTACTTAGTAACCAATACTCACGTTATCAGTGGTGCTAAAAAAGTTGACATTCGTTTAGCAGATGGTAATAAAGTTCCTGGAGAAATTGTAGGGTCAGATACTTATTCTGATATCTCCGTTGTTCGCATTAGTGCTGATAAAGTAAAATCAGTTGCTGAATTTGGAGATTCTAGCAAATTGACTGTTGGTGAGACAGCTATTGCGATTGGAAGTCCACTTGGTTCAAATTATGCTAATACTGTGACGCAAGGAATTATTTCTAGTTTAAATCGTAATGTTTCTCTAAAATCTGAAGACGGACAAACGATTTCAACACAAGCTATTCAAACAGACACAGCTATTAACCCAGGGAACTCTGGTGGACCACTTGTGAATATCCAAGGACAAGTAATTGGTATTACTTCAAGTAAAATAGCTAACAACGGCGGAACTTCGGTTGAAGGATTAGGATTTGCTATTCCATCTAATGATGTTATAAACATTATTAACCAGTTAGAAGCAAATGGAACTGTTACACGACCAGCTCTAGGAATCCAAATGATTGACATCACTAATCTGTCTAGTTCAGATCTATCACGCTTAAAACTTCCATCAAAAATAACTAGTGGAGTTGTCGTACGTTCAGCTCAATCTGGAATGCCAGCTGAAGGAAAACTTCAAAAATATGATGTGATTACAAAAGTAGATGATAAAGAAATTTCTTCAACAAGTGATTTACAATCCGCTTTATACAAACATTCAATTGGTGACAACATAAAAATCACTTTCTATCGTGATGGAAAAGAAACTACTACTACCATTAAGCTTACAAAATCTACAAAAGATTTAGATTCAAATAATTGACACTTTATTAACACATCTTTACAGAATTGTAAAGGTGTGTTATTCTATATAAACATGGAAAAATATCAATATATTGCACTTAAGGACATTCAAACTAATCCTTACCAACCAAGAAAAGAATTTTCAGAAGAAAAAATTACTGAGCTTGCTAATTCTATAAAAGAACATGGGATTATTCAGCCCATTATTGTACGAAAATCTCCGATAATTGGTTATGAATTGCTAGCTGGTGAAAGGCGTTTTAGAGCTGCTAAATTAGCAGGCTTAACAAATATACCAGCTATTATAAAAGAAGTAACAGATGATGAAATGATGAAGCAAGCTATCATTGAAAATTTACAACGAGAAGATTTAAATCCTATAGAAGAAGCACAATCTTATCAATATTTAATTGACAAGGGATTGACACACAAAGAAATCGCTCTAACAATGGGAAAATCTCGCCCTTACATTACAAATTCTGTTCGTTTATTAAACTTACCATCCAATATCATTGAAGCAGTAAAAGAAGGAAATATCTCTCAAGGACATGCTCGCCTGCTTATCAATCTCTCAGAAAAAGATCAAATTCACTGGTTTGAAAAAATTCTATCTCAAGAACTTTCAGTTAGAAAACTAGAAAAACAATTGCACCCAAAACGAACAAAAACTGTAACAAAAGATAAAAATCAACTTTTTATCAAAGAAGAAGAAGAAAGGTTAAAAAAGATATTCGGTACAGATATTTCACTCCAATTTTCTAAACAATCTCAATCAGGGAAAATTTGTATTCATTTTTCAAACCTAGAAGAATATCAAAGAATTATTGACAGCTTTAAATAAGGCTG